>NZ_JAZHOU010000001.1:0-1370018 GCF_036553625.1 Winogradskyella poriferorum | reverse complement strand
ATGATACGTCACAACTACTCCCGTCTGTGCTCCTATCACCTCGGCATCGCGATCACTCAACGTAAACTCTACAAAACCATCTAAATCATCATCACACTCCTCTAAAGCTATTGGCATATTGGCTACTGGATTGCCCAAGACTTCTAAAGCGAGAGGTGTTACTGCGTAACATTCAGCATTATTATTGTCCTCTAAACGCGCATAAACTGTTTGGTTATTTGGAGTTACATTATTGTAAGGAGATGCTAATGGATCTATATCGTCTTCAGCATCTGTCTCGGTTAAGTGATAAGTTACACTTACATTGTCAGGATTATTTGTTCCTATAACTTCTGCATCTCTATCTGTTAAGGTAAAAGTTCCTATTCCATCAACCACATCACCATCACACACCTGTATTGGAGTTATCATATTTCCTACTGTTAGATTTGTAAACAAAAGCTGAAAAGAAGTTGTAGCAAAACATTCTTGTGAGGCATCTGATATACGAACCCATATAGTTTGAGGGTTAGAAGTATTGGTATAATTTGTTGGTAGAGCTCCAACATTATCAATAGCATCTTGTTCTGTAAGATGATAGGAAATTATAAAATCATCTGGGTTTTGATCTCCTAATACATCATCATCATTTTCAGACAGATCAAATTCAGCTGTACCATCAGCATCACAAACAGATAAGTTTGGTGGTACATTAGCAATAGGGCTTGGTTTAAACTGTACAAAAATATCTGATGAACTTTCACATCCTGGCGCAAACACTACATCAACAAAATAATAGCCTTCATCTGTAATATCAATTGTAGAACCTGTCTCACCATTAATAAGTGTTGCGTCATCAAAGTCTTCAGAATCAGGAGAGTAATACCAAGTATGTGTTGCTGTTGGAGCTTGGGTATCTAGGGTTATTGTAGTACCGCCACATTCTGCAGTTCCAGCATCTATTGTTATATCTTCTCCTAAATCGCCTCCTAAATTAAAACTGCCTGCCTCTAAAAATATAGCTGAATCCCAAATAGAGTCACCTTCATCGGCAACAACGAGTTTAATTTCATATGTTGTATTTGGAATAACAGTAGCTGTCGCAGTTAGAGGAATTGTTCTTCCACCATAGTTAGTGTCACCCAACTCATATCCTTCGAAAAAAGCAGGATTATCTGTACAAGTACCAGAATTATTAATATTAGTTACACTTACAGGTGTACCATCAGGCAAAACGGCTAAATTTGTATACGCCGTTGTTCCTACTTCACGCAATAGAAAAGCGAAGGCATCAGCAAAACTACATTCGGTATTACCATCATATTCTTCAGAGAACATGATGTAACGGAAACTTATAGTATTTGATGTAGGAACAAAATTAAATTTAACATAGGTTGCATCATTAGAGTTAAAACTTGGATCTGCAGGCAAGAATAAAGCTTCTAATTCTGCATCACCGCCTAAACCTAGATTTGTTGATGCTGTTGTTCCTGGACCATCATCTTGATTACCACCTTCATATGCTCTACCTGTAGAGAGTACAATTCCTTCTTCGAAAGGAAAATTAGATGCTCCACCTCTTGTAAAATATCCATAACTTTTGGTTTGAAGAGCGTTTGCTGCACCACTAACTTGTACTTCAAAATTATCAACACCTGAACATCCTCCTGAAACCAATACATTTTCTATCAGCTGTTCTAAGTTAAACGAAGATTCTGGATATGCTGAATTATTTATGGTAACAATTGGTTCTAAAACGTTAACAAAAATTGTTATACTTTCCTCACAACCAATAGGGTTATCATCTTGTACGGTTAAGGTTACTAAATACGTACCTGGCGTGGTGTAAGTATTTGAGACATTTGTTCCTGTAGCAACACTACCATCGCCAAAATTCCATGAATATGTTGCATTTGTACCATCTACAGAAAATGAAGCTCCACCAACAAAATCAACTTGTTCGTTAGGTAAAACCTCTACAACGTTAGGTGAGATTTCTGCAGGTGTGGTACTTACAACTTCTGGAGTAATTGTTTGACAAGAAACTGCACAAGTTATATTTGCTTCCCAACCTGTTGTATTTAGCGAATCATTAGATGTAAACGTGATGGTTAAACATCCCGAAGTATTTGTATCTGAAGCTATTATAGTGCCTGGAGAAGCCACTCCAGAATATGTACCAATAATAGCAGCAGTAGTATCATCTCCATCATAAATGGTTAAAATATCCGTGTTTAGTTGCGTATTAAACTCAACAAAATCTAGTATAATAAATTCATCTGCATTTGGAGGACAAATTGTAGTTGTAAAACTTTCATCATTTGCATAATTACCAAACTCGCCGCCTGAATCAAAAAACTTATCTGGTTCGCAACGTGTAAATGTTCCATCTTGCATTGATAAGTCTTGAGAGTATCCAAGAGCTGAAATTATCAATGCTGTTAAAAATAATATCTTTTTCATAGTTAGCCAGGATTCATTTAAAAACACATTAAAATGTAATAGAATTAACATTTTACTCCTTGTTTTTATAAATGAGGACGAAATTTAATCAAATAAAATGAATTGACTTAAGAAATTAGTTACAAAACATTATATACGGGATTAACGTTTCCTGCTGATATTTCATATTTTTGCATAAAAAAAGATGCCTAAAACAAAAATAACAATAGTTCCTACCTCTAATGAGACCATTTTAAAATTTGAAGCTGATAGATTTTTAACCAACCATAATAGTTTTGAATTTAATAACATTGATGAGGCTAAAGACTCTCCCTTAGCACAACAATTATTTTATTTACCTTTTGTAAAAAAAGTATACATTGCCTCTAACTTTGTTGCCATTGAACGCTATAACATAGTCTCTTGGGCAGATGTACAAGATGAAGTTGCTGCACAATTAGAAGACTACTTATCTAGTGATGGCATCATTGTTACTGAAGATGCTGTAAAACCTAAAGCTGCAGTTACAGTTTATGCAGAGAGCACACCTAATCCTAGTGTTTTAAAATTTGTTTGCAATAAAGTTTTAGTACCTAATGTTTACGAATTTACCTCTATTGAAGAAGCAAAGCCTTCTCCGTTAGCAACTGCCCTATTTCAATTTCCATTTGTAAAAAATGTATTTATGGAAAAAAACTTTGTTTCTATAACTAAGTTTGATATCATTGAATGGGAGGAAATAACACTACAACTAAGAGAGTTCTTAAAATCTTATGTTGAAGAAGGTAAAACCATTCTTAACGATGATGCTCCAAAAAAACTCAATAAAACAGATGAAGCTATTGAGCAAAAATTTGAATCTTTAGATGACACTTCAAAAAACATTGTAAATATTCTAGAAGAATACGTTAAGCCTGCCGTAGCAAGTGATGGTGGTAATATAGAATTTAAATCTTACGATGAAGAAACAAAAAAAGTTGAAGTTTTATTACAAGGTGCATGTAGTGGCTGCCCTTCATCTACTTTTACTTTAAAAAACGGTATTGAAAGCATGCTTAGAGAAATGTTGAATGACGCTTCTATCTCTGTGAATGCAATTAATGGTTAAAAAATTCATAACTTTAAGTGACTTTTTAAATTAAATGGTTTCTAAAAAGTATAACCAAATAAAGACAATATATTATGGCAGTATTAAAAGTAATCGAAGTATTATCAAATTCAGACAAAAGTTGGGAAGATGCAACTAAAAAAGCAGTAAAAGAAGCTTCAAAAACTGTAAAAAACATCCGCTCTGTCTATGTGCAAGACCAAAGTGCTATTGTTAAAGATGGAGATGTCACAGAATTTAGAGTTAACTTAAAGTTGACATTCGAAGTTAAATAATTATATAACAATATTTTAAATTTACTCGGTTCACTACCGAGTTTTTTATTCAATAAATTTAATAAGCAACATGGAGACACAAAAATGGATAGATAAAGGTTATGACTTAATTGTTGAGTTTGCACCTAAAGTTTTGGCAGCAATTCTAATATGGATTATTGGAACCTGGATTATAAAAATGCTAATGAAAGGCATTAAAAAAGCTATGACCAAAGCTAATTATGATGATAGTTTAAAAAAGTTTTTGCTAAACCTTCTCAACTGGATTTTTAAAATTGTATTAATCCTTGTTGTACTTGGTACAATGGGTGTTGAAACCACGTCTTTTGCCGCAATTCTTGCTGCTGCTGGTTTGGCTATAGGTATGGCACTACAGGGATCTCTTGGGAATTTTGCAGGAGGTGTATTAATAATGACTTTTAAGCCGTTTAAGATTGGAGACCTCATTGAAGCCCAAGGTCAAATTGGAGTTGTAAAGGAAATTGAAATCTTCACAACCAAATTAACAGGTCTTTCTAATAGAGAAATTATTATCCCTAACGGAGCACTTTCTAATGGTAATATTATAAACTTTACAACAGAAGGAACAAGACGTGTAGATTTAGTTTTTGGTGTAAGCTATGATGCTGACATAAAGCAAACCAAAGAAGTTTTAATGAATGTATTGACATCTAACCCAAAAGTATTACAAGAACCTGCACCAGCAGTTACCGTATTAGAGTTGGCAGATAGTTCTGTTAATTTTGCTGTGAGACCATGGTGTAAAGCTGAGCATTATTGGGATGTTTATTTTGAAGTTACAGAAAACACAAAAGAAGCGTTAGATGCGGCAGGCATAGAAATACCATACCCACACTCTGTAGAAATACAAAAACAAGGCTAAGCTTTCTTTTTTATAACAACAAAATCCTTTAAATAATAGGGTTCAAAATAGGCGACATCTTCGATGTCGCTTTTTTTATACTTCAACTCAGACAGCAAACTCATTTCGTTTGCAGATGGTAATTTACCCTCAATAAAAAAAGCATTCGGATGATTGATTAGCTGCTTCGTTTTAGCAACACCGTTCCCTACAAAATAAACTTTGTTTTCTTTTAGCAAGTCTGCATAACTATCTTCAGTTAATATTTCTGCTTTAATATCTCTAACTTGTTCGTGTTTATGATTAAATACAGCTGAATACACTTCCATACGACGAGCATCTAACATCGAAATAATTATGCCTTCGTTAATTTTTACCTGATGAGCTAGACTCTCTAACGTAGAAACGGAAATCAGCGGTTTATCTAAAGCATAGCACAAACCCTTTGCCGATGACACTCCTATACGCAAACCTGTATATGAACCAGGACCTTTACTAACTGCAACAGCATCTATATCTTTAGCTAAAATCTTAGCTTCTTCAAAAACATTATTAATATACACATGTAAGGTTTCAGCATGGGAATAGCCATCGCTGTTATCTTCTTTTAAAACTAAAGTCTCTCCATCTTTAGACAGAGAGACTGAACAATTTGTTGTGGCTGTTTCTATATTAAGTACAATAGCCATTAAGTATTATTTAAGTTTATTCCGCTTTATTTTCTTTCTCTTTTGAGGAAGCTTCTTTTTTATTTTTATACTCTATAGAATCACCTGGATTAAGAGATTTAGAGACCATATTGTAAGGCCCTGTTATTATCTTATCGTCTTTTGATAATCCTGACGTAATTTCAATATTAGAATCATCTTGGATACCTGTTTTTACAACTTTCAGTTTGGCTTTACCATTATCATCAATAAATACACATTCAAACTTTTCTTCTTCTTTCTGTGTATCATCGTCTGTGAAATTCTCTTTTACTCCGTATGGTTTTTTGGTAGAAGATGTATCGGTCTTAATAACAATAGCACTAATTGGTACGGCAACAACATCTTTTCTCGTTTTGGTAATAATATCTACAGTAGCTGTCATACCTGGTCTAAATGGAGAATACGTTTCGGGCTTACCCTCTGTTAAATCCTTATAAGATTCTTCAAGTATTCTAACTTTTACTTTAAAATTAGTAACCTGATCTGCCGTTAAATTACCAGCCGCAGAATTAGCTATTTCCGTTACCACTCCTTTAAATTCTTTCTTCAAATAAGCATCTACCTCAACAATTGTAGAATCTCCTATGCTAACCTTAACAATGTCATTTTCGTTAACATCTACTTCAACTTCCATGTTATTAAGGTTGGCTACACGCAAAATCTCAGTACCTGCCATTTGTTGTGTTCCAACAACACGTTCGCCCTCTTCTACATTTAGCATAGAGATTGTACCACTCATTGGTGCGTAGATTGTAGTTCTGTTTAGGTTGTCTTTGGCCTCATTAACAGTTGCTGCTGCACTCTGCACACTGTAATATGCTGAGCTTTTTCCGGCAACTGCAGTTTCGTAGTTTGCGATAGCTCTATCCCAATCTGCTTTTGAAATTACACCTTTATCAAACAACAATTTATTTCTGTCATAATCTGCTTTGGCTTGCTTTAAAGTTGCTTCAGCCTGTTCTAAATTGGCCCTTACATTTTGATATGTAGCTTGACTTCTATTAACAGCAGATTGAATTAAATCTGGATTTACTCTTACTAATAAATCTCCTTTTTTAACCTCTTGACCTTCCTTAAATGGTAATTCTAATATTTCTCCAGACACTTCAGATGAAATTTTCACCTCTACTTCTGGCTGAATTTTTCCTGTCGCTGAAACGGTCTCAACAATATCTTTTAGAGTAACTTCTTTTACTATAACCTCTTTTGAGTCACCCTCTTCACCAAACCATCCCATTGATTTTCCTGTCACCAATATGATTAGTAATGCGACAACAACACCAATTATAATTTTTACAGTTTTACTCATAATTAAAATTTTAACTCTATTGCTGGAATACCAAAATATAATTCAAGAACTTTTAATTTGAAAATATAATCGTACTTAGCTCTATTTAAATCTATTCTTGAATTATCATATCGTAATTTAGATTGGCTAAAATCAAAAGCATTAGTTAAACCTACATCATATCTTTCTTTCGCATAATTGTAAGCTAATTCTTGAGATTCTAAAGCTAACTGAGCTGCTTCATAAGATTTTAAAGCTCCTTTTGCATCAACGTACGCTTGGTAAACAGTAGACTCTAAATCTAACTCAGCTTGTTCTAATTGAAATTTTGAGCGTTCCAAACTAACTCTACTTCTTTGAATATTTCCTTTTGTATTAAAACCATTTAAAATGGGAATATTTAATTGCAATCCATAACCAATCCCATCATTTTGATATAACTGATCAACTAATGGGTCTGCAGCTACTTCTACAGGAAATGTATTTGGAAATGTTCCCACAACTGTTTGCCCAGTGGCTTCAACCGTACCAATTTGCTGTGTTACCGTAGGATTATTTGGGTCTACTTGTTGAATAAAAGATGTTGTATTAGCATATCTTGTGTTATAGCCAAAAAAAGCTGACAACGTTGGCCAGTTAACCCCTTTTGCTATTTTCAAATCTATTTCTGCTAATTCAACGTTTTGTTCTGCAATTTTAATTTCAGACCTGTTTTCCTTGGCAGCTGCTATTATTTCTGAAACATCTTTACCTGCAACACCACCATCAACAATGTTATACCCTTCATCTTCAATATCAAAAGTCTCATAATCTTTGATTAAGAGCAATTGAGCAAGACTTATTAATGATATCTGTACATTATTTTCTGCATTGATAATTTGCTGTTGTTCACTTGCATCTGTTGCCTTAATCTCTAATAAATCACCTCTAGGAAGTGATCCTGCATCTACTAACTCTTGTGTTCTTTTAATTTGTTCTTTAGTAACTTCATTTTGAGATTTTAGAACTTCTAAGTTAGCTTTATTTAAGATAACCGTTAAATATCCGTTGGCCACAAAAAGAGAAATATCATCTTTCATCTTGTCTAATCTATACTGACTAGCAAGTCTAGATATATCTGCACGTTGAAGTTGTCTAAAATTTCTTAATCCATCAAATAGAGTATACCCTACATTAATATTTCCTGAGGCTGATAAAAATGTTGTAGTTTGAGCATTATTAGTAATTGGGTTAAAACTCAAACCTGTATTTTCCGAAACACCTACGCCTGCATTTAAACTTGGAATAAAATTACCTTTAGCTGTAAGCCTTTCGACTTCAGACAGCTCTACATCTAATTCACTTTGTTTAATAGAAATATTATTTTCTAAGGCATACTGAACACATTCTTTAAGCGTCCACTTTTTATCTTGCGCCTGACCAAAAGCTACAAAGAAGAGAAGTAATACTATGATTGATTTTTTCATCTGTATGTTTGTTGATTTTTTAATAGACAGATGGAATTTGTCATTACTAAATATATTGAAATTTATCTTGACGCATTTCACAATGCCTATATGTCTATGTAAATTATAAAGTGTTACACTAAATGTTAAAATTATTGTTGCGCGTACTTTGGAACTCCTTGCACTTGGTTCCAAACTTTTATTTTATCGTCTTTAGTTATTCCGCTTTTAACCTCAACGAAAATACCATCACTTATACCTAACTCAATATCCTTTCTCTCAAACTTTTGATCACCAACCTCTACTTCTACAAAAGGCTTTTTTGTTTTATCATCATATTGTACTAAAGCTTCCTTAATAGCTAATACATTTTCGGCTTTGTCTAAAATGATAGAAGCATTAGCACTTAAACCAGCTCTAATAAAAGTTGAATCCATTTTCTTAAGCGAGCCCTTAATTTCAAATTGAATAGCTCCGTTTTCGGCAACTCCTTTTGGTGCTATATAGTCTAATGTAGCATCAAATTTCTGGTCTTCTATAGCACCTACGGTAATTTCTAGAGGTAAACCTTCTTTAATTTTTCCTACTTCACTTTCATCAACTTTACCTTCAAAAATCATTTTAGTAACGTCTGCAAGTGATGCAATTGATGTACCTTCATTAAAGTTATTAGCTTCAATAACTTGGTTTCCTACCTCTACAGGAACATCTAAAACCATGCCTGACACAGTTGCTCTTACTTGCGTTTGTGCTATACTGCCCAAACCTGAAGTGGTTCCTGTTTTTATAATATCATAATTTTGACGTGACTGGGTTACATTTATCCTAGCTTGTTCTACTTGTTGCTTTGCTTGCAAGTATGTATTATTTACTTGATCGAAATCATTTGCAGAAATTACACCTTTATCAAACAGTGCTTTTTGGCGATCATAAATAGCTTTTTGAGTTTTAAAGTTAATTTCAGCAGTTTGCAATGCCGTTTGATTAGAAGCGATACTATTTTTTGCGCTAGTTAGGTTAGATACATTTGGTATCACTCTTATTTGCGCAATTAAATCGCCTTGTTTTACGTATTCACCCGCTTCAATAAAAATTTCTTCAATAACGCCTGAGATATTCGGCTTTATCAAAATTTCTTCTTTTGGGACAATACTACCTGTCGCCACTGTTTTCACCATAATGGTTTCTTCAGTTGGCGCCTCAGAAGTATAGGTTATAGGATCTTCCTGGTTTTTTTGCCACAAATAATATAAAGCCACTCCAAATACTACAACTATGGAAATGAGTATGATTATTGTTTTTGTTCTTTTCATGATTTATGATTGATATAAAATATTTATTCGATTCTTAAAGCGTCTACGGGTTTCATTTTTGTTGCGCTATTGGCTGGAATAAGACCTGCTAAAACTCCCGAGACCACTAATATTATTAAAGCTGTAAATACCACTTGCATACTTACACTTGGATTTGCAAAATTATCTACTTCCCCTGCATTATCTAAAATAGTGTTCATTACCCAAATGACCAATGCAGCAAAAGAAATTCCAACCATTCCTGATAAGATGGTAAGGATTAAACTTTCTTGTAAAATTTGAGATTTTATAGTCCAAGGACTTGCACCAAGTGCTCTTCTAACTCCTATTTCTTTTGTACGTTCTTTTACTACTATAAGCATAATGTTACTTATACCGATAATACCAGACATCAATACTAAAGCACCAACAAAATAGCCTACAATAGATAGAATTGTGAACAAGCCATTTATACGCTCAAATTGTTCTGATAAATCAAAATGACCTATAGCTCTTTCGTCTGTTGGATCTACTTTATGTCTGAACTTCATAAGGTCAAAGACCTGTTGCTTAATTGATGTTATTGTAACATCATCTTCAGCAGTTATAGCCATCCAACCGACATTATCTCCTCTATTAAAAGCCTGACCAAAAGTTGTAAACGGAATATAAATTGTACTGGCATCTTGTTCGTCATCACCTTGGCTATTGCTCATTTTAAAGGTACCAACTACCATGAAGTTAACACCATTTATTTTGATGTAAGTACCAAGAATATCTTCATCTTTATCATAAAGTCCTTTGACAACTCCTGTACCTATAACACAAATTTTTCGTTTTGTTTGAATATCGGAATAGCTTATAAAACGACCTTGAAGAATATCCATAGGTTGTTGTTTTATATACTCTGGATAGTCACCATAAATTTCAAAAGCACCTGTTTTTGTACCTCTGATAACATTATTAGCTCCTCTAAAACCACCTAATTGATTTCTAGGTGATACATATTTAATATTTGGAATTTGGGATTTTATAGCAGCTACATCATCTATTTTGTAATTAAAATAACGTCCTTTTGGCAACCCTTTATAAGGCTTGGAAGTTCCTTGTGTCCACATGAACATAGAATTGGTCGCAAAATTCCCAAAGTCTGCAGTTACTCCATTCTTTAAACCATTTGTTAAGGCCAATAGTAAAACAAGAATGGCAATTCCCCAAAACACACCGAACGCTGTCAGTAGTGTTCTAAACTTATTAGCATTTAAAGCTTCTAATATTTCGTTCCAACGATCTCTACTAAACATAATTATTCGTCTCTTAAAGCTACAATTGGTTTAATCTTAGCAGCTCTGTAAGCTGGGATAAATCCTGCCAATGCACCTGCAAATACAAGTAAAAAAACCGTTGTTAATGCTATATTGAAATTTACTTGAGGATATTTTATAAAGTCACTCTCTATCTGCGGACCGACGAGCTCTAATAGACCGAGACCAAATATTAATCCGAATAAACCTGCAAACATCGTTACAAAAACTGCCTCTTGAAGAATCATTCCGACTATAGAAATCGGCAGAGCACCCAAGGCTTTTCTTATACCTATTTCTTTAGTACGTTCTTTAACGATGATTAGCATTATGTTACCAACCCCTACAATTCCTGCAATAATGGTACCTATACCCACAAACCAAAATACAGCTTGAATTGTAGCTACTAGAGAATATATTTTTTCAGCTTGCTCTAAGGTATTATTTACTCTAACTGCACTCAAATCATCTGGTGCAACAGTGTGAATTTGCTTAATCTTTTGCTCCATTCCTTGTGCAATGGCATTAGACATAGCAACAGCTTCATCAAAGTTATCAGCCATTTTTACAGTGAAGGACATATTTCTAATATTCTCACCTGCATTAAACACCTTTTGAGCTGTACTTACCGGAATGTAAACTTGGCTTTCTTCGCGATCTCCACCTGGATCATAAAAAACACCAACAACCTTGAAGTTCATTCCAAAGATTTGAATGTTCTTGTTTATAGGGTCTTCGCCTTTGAAGAGATCTATCTTCATCTTATTTCCTATAACAGCAACCTTTTTGCTTTCGTCTAAATCAGATTCATTAATGAAGCGGCCAGAACCTATGTCTGCATTTTCAATAAACTGGTTATCTGGCAAAGTACCTCTAATACGGTAATTTCCTGTTTCATTATTATAAGATACTGTTCCTCCCCAAATCATAAAATCCTTAGAACGGTATTCTAAATATTCATCGTATTGCTGTTCTATGCTACTGAAGGTTGAATTTTTCATCTGCACATATCTCCCTGGATTTAAGCCCTTGTAACCTTTGGTTGTTACACCTGTCCAGACTGAAATTTTATTTGTGGCATCTTGTTCGAACTCTGACTTAACTCCATTTTCAATACCCTTACTAAAACCAAGAAGAATCACCAAAATAAAGATACCTGAAGCTACTGAAAGCCCAGTTAAGAAGGTACGTAATTTGTTTTTACGCAACGTTTCAAATATTTCTTGCCAACGTTCTAAATCAAACATGTGCAGATGCTCTTACTTGTTCTACTTTACTATCATCTATAATAACACCGTCTTTAAGGTTTACTATACGCTTAGTCATATGTGCAATATCGTCCTCATGAGTTACTACCAAAATAGTTTTACCTTCGTCATTTATTCCTTGAATAAGCTCCATTACTTCATACGAGGTTTTGGTATCTAAAGCTCCTGTTGGCTCATCTGCTAACAATACCTTTGGATCGCTGGCTAAAGCTCTGGCAATTGCCACACGTTGCTTCTGACCACCAGACAATTCACTTGGCAAGTGATGTGACCAGTTTGCGAGCCCTACTTTTTCAAGATAATGCATGGCTCTTTCAGTACGTTCTTTTCTTTTTATGCCTTTGTAGTATAATGGCATTGAAACGTTATCTAACGCACTTTTATAATTTATAAGGTTGAAGGATTGAAAAATAAAGCCCAAGAATTCATTTCTGTATTTGGCTGCTATCTTTTCATTAAGGTTTTTTATTGGAACGTTGTCTAATATATACTGTCCTTCGTCTGCTTCATCTAACATACCAAGAATATTAAGTAATGTAGATTTACCCGAGCCTGAAGAACCCATTATAGACACAAGCTCACCTTCTTCCACTTCGAAATTAATACCCTTAAGCACATGTAGTGAGTTACTACCCATGTGATAAGATTTATGCAAATCCTTAATCTTAATCATAGTAAGTTAGCGTTAGAGGTTACAATTTTAAAAAAATATTAACCTTTTTTATCCCAAGGAAGTGTTAATAGATTCCTTGATTAACTCTAAATAAGACTCTTAAAACGTGGATTTGTTACAATTAAAAATCAGTTAGTTTTAGATTTTTTTTGATTTACTGTAAGACTTGTAAACAATATAACCAATCACTGCTACTAAAATGTAAGGAACAATCATTAAGAACATAATACCATCATTAATCCCTTCTGCTGCAGATTGGTCATCACCACTTTCTAATACTGCCCTACACATTGCACATTGTGCATTTGTCTTAAAAAAAAGAAATAGTGCTATTATGAAAAAGGCTACTTTTTGTTTCATTTTTAGATGTAATATGGTGAAATCATAAAGTACACTATAACACCTGTAACAGCAACATATAGCCAAAGCGGAAATGTAATTTTTGCTATTTTCTTATGACGTTCTATATTATTAGTTATAGCTCTTACATAAGTAATTAGAACAAACGGAATAATAACAATTGAAAGCATGATATGAGTAATTAAAATAAAATAATAGATGTACTTTATTACTCCTTCTCCTCCATATTTTGTTGAATCGCTCGTCATATGATAAGCTACGTACATTACTAAAAACATTACAGATAGTACAATTGCAAACTTCATTAAATTTTCGTGCAGCATTCTGTTCTTATTTTTAATAGCAATTACCGCAACTACCAAAACAACTGCAGTTAACCCATTGATACCTGCGTAAATTGGAGGCAGTATAGTTAAAGGCTCAACGTCAAAACCAAGCTCGCGTAAGTTAACTCCAAAAAGTGCTGCCACTGCAACAGGAATTATTACAGATAACGCTACAATCCACTTGTTATATTTTTTTTCTTTTTCTAAATCAACAGTACTCATATTATTCTTTCAATAGTTTAGCAATATCTTCTTTTAAAATTGTTATTTCTTGCGGAATTCCTTCATCATCAACTCCTTCTTCTTCAGAAATTATTCCGTTATAATATATTAATGGATTATCTGGTGATTTTAAACGAGAACGTATATAACCTTCCTTATCGATTAAAGCAAAATTTCCTGAATGCTCAAATCCATCGATAATTTCATCATTTTTTGCTGTATATAGATAAAATCCATCGTTAGCTAGTTTATATATTGATTCTTCATCGCCTGTCAGTAAATTCCAATTAGGGTTGACAATCCCGTACTTATCTGCATAGGCTCTTAAAACTTCTGGTGTGTCGATATCTGGTGTGATTGTAAATGAAGCCACGCCAAAGTCTTTAAAATCCTTAAACTCGTTTTGAATTTCTACTAAATTTCTATTCATCCTAGGACATATCGTAGGACATGTTGTAAAGAAGAACTCTACTACGTAGACTTTCCCTAAATAATCTGTATTGGAAATCGTCTCACCATTTTGATTTGTAAAACTAAACGCAGGGACCTTCTTCTTACTTCCATCTGCATTATAAATATAAGCTAAATCACTCTTAACAGCTTTACTTTTTGAAGAAACCTCTTTACTTCTACTTTCATCTCTTGTAATATCGTTACTGCTTATTCTATTTATAATTTTTGGAACAACAATGATTCCAAAAACTAAAATGATAAATGCAATCCCTACATATGAATAGTTTGCTTTTTTACTCATTTTTTTGTTTTAAATCTTTACTTCTTCTTTGGTTAGAATCATCAAAATCGCCCTTACGCTTGTCTCTATATTCTTTAAAAAGTACACGCATATCTTCTGCTGCCATTTTATTTTTAAGCTCTGCTACTTCTACGCAGTCATAACTGTATAAACTATAAATTGGCTTGTTATCTTCAATCTCATTTTCAGTTCTGTCGTCTATTCTTCCTCTTTGGTTTAAATCTCTGTCAACAATAAAAACCATACTCGTTGAAAGATTACTATCTAAATCATTTTCTGTTTCTAAACTGTTAAATATTCTTTTTATATCTGACTCATTAACATAAACCAAGTGCCAAAAGCGTAAATCTTCATAAGATTTAATCTCCTTAAGTAGCGTTTCTGCTTCAGACTTAGCTTCGTGAGTTAGTAACATTACAACTTGAAACGTTTTAAAACCCTTACTTCTGTCGTACACCAATTCTTTAAGGTTAAAAGCCGCTGTAGAATTTTCCATTGGTTTCTTCCCCAAGAAGGAAAGTACAGTAATATGGTCTTTTAACTGAATATTCTCCTCATTTGCAGGTAGTTCTACTACACCTTCCTTAACAATGTCTAACGGATTGTAATTATCCTTAGAGAGTAGCATTACAAGTATAAATGCCACTGGTAAAAAGAATAAAATACCTAATACTAGGTTACGTTTACTGTTACTTAATTCCATATTGCAAAAATAAAAAAGGTGGTTTATAAAAACCACCTTTTAATATCATTTAACTCAATATTTTGAGTTTAAAAGTCTCTTGTAATTAAAGCGTCATCTGCATTATATACGCTAAACACATAACCACCCTCTTGCAACAATATAAACACAAGATAGCATATTAGAAAAACAGCAGTCCACACCACCATGCGTCTAAGTGCTTTTACCTCATCCCTCATATGCATAAAATCCCAAGTGATATAATATGCCTTTACAATCGTAAGTAAAATAAATATTAAGTTTAGAGGCTTCATAAATACAATTGGCGATAAGATAATATTACCAATTGTAGCGAAGAATCCTCCTTCTAAAGGATCTATCCAAGTGTGCATTAGAATCTCTGGCTTATATATACCCAGTATAACTTCTATAGCTGTCACAAAAGATAAGAATGCTAATACACCCCAAATTTTTTGTGTGTTAGACTTAAATTTCCAAAGTCCTCTAAATATCTCTAATTTATGCTCGTGTGCCATAATTAATTACCTATTTACTTTTTTAAACTAAGTAGAAGAATGTGAATACGAATACCCAAACCAAATCGACAAAGTGCCAGTAAAGACCAACTTTCTCAACCATTTCATAACTTCCTCTTCTCTCGTATGTGCCTAGTACTACATTGAAAAATATTATAATATTCAACACTACTCCTGAAAACACGTGAAATCCATGGAATCCTGTAATAAAGAAGAAAAAGTCCGCAAAAAGTGATGTACCATATTCATTAACCTTGAGGTTTGCCCCTTTTACAACAAGCTTTCCGTTTTCTTTTATTTGCTTTAATGATTCTTCTCTCGAAAGAACTGTTTTTTCACCTTCTTCATTTATCAACTGTGTTCTTACTAAAATATTACTATTAGCAGCAAGACCATTGTATATTTCGCTAACTGTGTATGGAGGCAATGATTCTTCTGCAACAAACCACAAACCATTTTTACGTTCGTGTTGCGCTCTTACTCCTTCGCTTGCAATAGCAAATTCATCAATCGAAATTCTCTTAAATTTTTCCTTACCATCTACAGTGACATATTCTCCAAATTGCAGAATATTACCACCATTTGTTTGTACAGCACCATAATCTCCTTGTATAAATGTTGCCCATTCCCAAGCCTGAGACCCAACGAATATTAAACCACCAATGATGGTTAAAAACATGTACAAAGTTACCTTTGCTTTATTCATGTGGTGACCTGCATCTACAGCTAACACCATTGTTACAGAAGACATAATAAGGATAAACGTCATAAAAGCAACGTAAATCATTGGTAGTTCTTGTCCATGTAAAAAAGGTACGTGTGTAAATACCTCATCGGCAATTGGCCATTCCTTTATAAACTTAAATCTAGAAAAGCCATAAGCTGCTAAGAAACCTGAAAATGTTAATGCATCAGAAACGATAAAAAACCACATCATCATCTTACCATAACTTGCTTTTAGAGGCTTATTTCCTCCTCCCCAAGTTTTTCCTTCTGTGCCAGTACTTGCTACTGTAGAATCCATAGAAATTATTTAAATTTTAAGATTGGACAAAAATAATCAAATTCTGTCTCTAAAAAAATATAAAAACAAAAACAGCACAAGCCAAAGCAGGTCAACGAAATGCCAAAAATTAGCAGCAAGTTCTAAACCCAACATATTGTTGGCATTGTACTTTTGTTTAAAATGATTATAAATAACAACAACTATACAAATTAACCCAGCAATAACGTGCAATATGTGCACAACTGCTATGATATATATATAAGATATAGTGATATTACTTGTTGGTCCTGTAAAATTATATCCTGCTTCAATAATTTGTTTAAAACCCTCTAATTGTGCAAGAACAAAACCTATTCCCAACACTAATGTTGCTATCAGCCACACCTTAGACATTTGCTGATTATTCTGCCTTAAAGCTTTTTTTGCTAAAATGAAGGTTATGCTGCTTAAAAGAATAATAACAACACTTATATAAAATGCACTTGGTAAATCGTAATTACTTAACCAATCTTTATCTCTTCGCTGTTTAGAACTTACAATAAAAGCACTTAATAGCGCCGCAAAAGTCATTATTAAAGACCCAATACCAAACCAAAGCATCATTTTCTTTGATCTGCCTTTTTTTTCTTGTAGTGTTCCTTCTGTTAAATCCATCTATCTTAAAAATTTATCTGCAACATAAATAATCTGCAACATTGTAATATAAAAAACGCTTGACAACATTAACTGTTTTGCAGCCTTTACTGTTCTTTGTTTAAACAACCTAAGTGCAAAAACCAACATAAGCATTCCTAATAAAAATACCAATACAGCACCAACGATTGACAACTTTAAATCTCCGGTAAAACCTAAAACAGGGATTACAGAGACCAAAACCGTCCATACACTATACATGATGATTTGCACAGCTGTACCTTTATCTCGCTTTCCTGTCGGCAGCATAAAAAAGCCACCTTTTTCGTAATCTTCATACAAAAACCAGCCTATAGACCAAAAATGAGGAAACTGCCAAAAAAATTGAATTGCAAATAAGGTTCCTGGCTCTATACCAAATTCACCTCTAGCAGCTACCCAACCTAACATAAATGGTATTGCTCCTGGTAATGCTCCAACAAATACAGATAAAGGTGTCTTAGTTTTTAGTGGTGTATATACACTTGTATATAAAAAAATGGATATTGCTCCCCACATTGCTGTTTTTGGATTAATATTATATAGTGTTACAATACCCAATATGGTAAACACTGTCGCAATTGTAAATGCTGTATTAACAGACATTCGACCTGCTGGTATTGGTCTGTTCTTTGTCCTATCCATTAAAGCATCTAAATCTCGCTCAATAATCTGATTATAAGCATTTGATGCACCTACCATAAAATATCCACCAAGAGCCAATAGAATAAGTGTAGTATAACTAATAGTCTCAGCACCCAACAGGTATCCAGCCAGTGCAGAAAACACCACACTAACGGATAATCCCATTTTGGTGATTTCTTTAAAGTCTGTTATGACAGAAGTTTTTGATAACGAGGTTTTTGTGGTGCTCAATGCTTTTTAATTGTCCTATTCTTAGCGAGTGCAAAGATACTTTGAAAAAAGGTTTTCACCAACGCAATAGAAAACTTTAATAAATACTATTATTTTAAAAATCGTTATACCAATTAAAAAGGTCTGTTCTAATCCCTAAACTAAACCAAAGCGTGTTTGAATCTGCGGTAGTAGACGTTATTGTTTCAGGATTAAAATCTCTGTAGATAATATTCGCAAACACTTTTAAATTGGTTTCAGGATTAAGCAAATAGCCCATTTGATGTTCCCACATAAAACTATTGGTTTTATTTCCTTGACCAATAGTTATACCAGTATCTGAAACACGATCATTGTAATCTCTATAAATATCTCCTCCATAAGAAAAGCTATCTTCATCTGTATTAAAATCAAAACCTCTTTGACCAATAATTAACTTAGTATCTGCAAACCAACGTTTGTAATTATAACGACCAATTAGCACCAACTCTCTAAAATTAGAACCCCAAAGATGTGCCATAGGTTGATTAAAATGTCCGTAATTCAGAATTTGAGTATTATGAGAATAAGTATAAGGACGCACCTGATTGTATTCGGCCTGAAGTAATAAATTATCTACATTAAATGCATTAAAATATTTAGCTCCTAACTGAAAACCAAACTTATTTTTCCAGCTTTTGTTTCCACCTGTTACATCGCTTAAAGAAAATTCATCTAAAATAAATTGTCCATAGAGATTTACTTTATTATTCCATTTGTATTTTCCACTAAGCCCAAGAATAGCATTACCTGCACCTTGCCCTGTTTGAAACTCAATTGCTCTAAAGAATATTATCGGATTAAGATAATTAACATCAAAACCTCTACCGTTGGTATCTGCCCACATTACAGACTCAAATAACCCTATATTAAGCCTTTTAGACACATTCCAACTTAGATAATGATTTGCCATGTACTTAGTTAAAAAAGCATCATCTACAACTACTTCTGGTCTCACATCCTTTAGCCACATCCATGTACTTGTATATTTAATCTTCCAAAAACTCGCGTTTAATTTTAAGAAAGGATAAGGACTTGCAACATCACTTTGAAACAACGAACGGTAACCATCACCAATAAAATTCTTACCATGTCCAAATTGAATATTTAAAAAATCTGCTGGTGTATAAGATAAATATGCTTCTGCAACAGGATAATCATAAGAGTTTTCTTTAAACCCTTTACCAATGCCACGACCAGGAATTATAGCCGGATCTGGACCAAAAGCCCTCAGACTTTCTGCATAAGTATTAAAATAGTCTGCAAACCTTCCTTGACTTTCGTAAACCGATGTTGAAATATTAAAACGCTTACCCAATCCTGCCTGTATGTATACTCCTCTCGTATTATTCCAAGTACCATCATCGCCTTCTGTTTCGCCTCCAAGTTGTAAATCTACAATTGGATCTACCGTAAACCAGTAATCTTTCCCCTGAATCTGTACTAAGTGTTCATTATACACCTTTCTACCCAACCAGCTATCCGTTTCCTTTGCTAAGCTTTCTTTTTCGGCTTTAATATCATAATATCTAGCTACATCTGATTGAATAAATGGTTTAGCGGCTGTATGACTATTAGTACCTATAGCATTCATCTCATCATCAAAACGCGCATAATAAGAATGTGTGAAAGGAATATTTAACTGACTGCTATATTCTAAGCCTTCATAAGGTTTTGTGCTTTTATTTACATTATCAAACTCATTAGATAATGTCCCGTTTAAGTCTTTTTTTGTTTTCTGGTCATTAGTATTAGCCACATCATTTTCATCTGTTTTCCCAACAGGTTTAACTAAAGGGATATTTACATTTAAGCTATACTGAACAAAAGTTGGTTTACCATTATATGTTGCAGGTTCTATTTTTGGCAAAGAATCAAAAACACGTTTAGTTTCTTCCTTTAATTCGTCATAGATGGCATCTACGTATACAACACTGAATTCTCCTTCTTTATTAACTTCAAACAACACCTGTACATTGCCTATATAATCTTCATCCGCAACTATCTGAGGTACTTTAAAATTATTATAGACAAAATTCTTAAGAGTAAAATTGAAACAAGATTTTAATTGATTTGCTGCAAGAGAATCACACTCACTAAATACAGGTGGTTTTTCGTAGGTTGAAAGTGTTTGAGCTTTACCCAAAAAAGAAATCAATAAAACAGCAACAAGCCAAATACGTTTCATAAAACAAACCTAATTATTAGTGCCGGAAAGATAATTATTTTTTTTAGTAACCCTAAAACAAAAAAACCGTTACGATTAGGTAACGGTTTTTATAACTATGCAATTATAATTAGTCTCTTACCATAAACTTAATTGGCAAAGTATAGATAACACCAACGGCTTTATCTTGCTGATAACCTGGTTTCATACTTGGTATTTTATCAATAACGCGTTTTGCTTCTTTCTCTAATACTGGATGAGGTGTTCTAATTCTTACATCGGTAACATTACCATTTTTATCTACTGTAAATTGTGTTTGAATTCTCTGCAAACCATATATACCATGATCACTAGCTATCTCTGTATTAAACTTTTTACCAACAAGCTTAGCGATCTTATCAGACATACATTTTTTTCTATCCTCATTGGTGCTCATTTTTTCGCATCCTGGATATATTGGCGCCTTTTCAATTTTATAGAAAGGAACCTCAGCAGGTACGTCAACCTTTTCCACAACGATGTCTTCAGGTTTAACGGTAGGCTCATCTGAAGGTTTTGGGTCATCTGGTGTAAAAATTTCTTCTTCTAAGTCTGGAGTGTTATCTTCCACCTCCTTATACACATCTCTCAAATCTCTACTGCGCTCTACTTTAGGCTCGCTTTTCTTCTCTACAACTTGTTCTACGCGATATTCAGGCACTACATCTATAGTCGCTAAATCGTTACTTTCTACAACATCGATTGTTATCTTTTTTTCTTGAAACTGCATTTCAAAAAGTCCATAAGTAGCCAGCAAACAAAGAATCAACCCTATTTGAAAATACAGGGTTGAGTTTTTTTGTAAATTTGCATCATGCTTTTGTGATTTCTTCACCTCAACAGTGCTCTGACCAGCGTTGTTGAGATCTTTTTTTAAGTTTTTCATAATACGTATTATTTAAAATGCTAATATTATGATAAAGTCACAATAAGCATACCAAAAAGAAAATCCCGTCCAATTAATTTTGAACGGGATTTTTATATTTATGTCTAAGTATCTTCTTACTTAATCATTTACTTGGAAAACAATTGGAATTGAGAACGGCATAACTACCGCCTTTCCTCTTTGCTTACCAGGCTTCATTTTAGGTAATTTAGATAAAACTTTTTGAGCTTCTTTCTCTAAAGCTGGGTGTGGACCACGTGTTTGAATAGCTGTTACGTTTCCATTTTTATCAACTTTAAATCTACAGAATATTCTTTTCTTACCTGGAGCTAACCCTAAATCTTGCGCTAAGTCTGTATTGAATTTTCTTGAGATAAACTTATTTACCTTCTCATTCATACATTCTTTCTTAGCTGCATTTCCTTTTTCGTTTTCACATCCAGGGAAAACCGCAACATTTTCAATAACGTGGAAAGGTACCTCTAGAACTTCTTCTACCTCTTCTACCTCTACTTCTTCCACTTCAACAATTTCTGTTTCCATTTCAGTCTCAGTAGACTCGATAACAGTTTCTTCTACTTCTACCTCATCTTCTACAACCTCAATTACCTCTGGCGCAGCTGGTGGTGGAGGTGGTGGAGGTGGTGGAGTAACAATTTGTTCAGTAATAGGTGCTTCTTCTTCAAACTCATCATCTACATTAAGCGTATCAGCAACAATATCACTCTTCTCATAACTCTTATACTCTAGAGCCATATATGTAAAGCCTAGCATTAAAGCTAATCCAACAGCAAAATACAATGAGCTGTTTCTACTTACATCTGATTTTGGATTCTTTTTAGGTTCCATATTGAAATTTCTTTAATAGAATTGCTAATTTAATTAAATAATAAGAAAAAAAGCAAAACTTCTTTTTATTTTAACTTTATTATATCTATTCTGGTTGCAATTAACGTGCCAATTACAACTCCAAAACAGTTTGCTAACAAATCGTATGTGTCGTAAGTTCTATTTTGATTAAGCTGATGCTGTATAACCTCTAACAAAACACCAAATAAAACAACAATAACAAAGACAAGTAGTAATGTTTGCTTTTTGTGACGTTGTTTAAAAAACGTTATCCATAAACCTGCTAAACCAGCGTATGCTAAAAAATGATATATTTTATCGTCAAATGAAGACCCCAAACTTGGCACTCCATCAAGGTTTATAAATGTTACTACAATCAGTGCCAATGTATAAATAACAGCTACTGACAATAGTAATTTTCTAAGCATTTATTATGGCTTTGTAATCTTCTGCAGATAATAAATCATCTATCTGAGAAGCGTCTGAAAATTTTATTTTAATCATCCAGCCGTCACCATATGGATCTGTATTAACCTTTTCTGGCTCATCTTCTAAGTTTTCATTAAACTCAATAATTTCACCAGATAACGGTAAAAACAAATCGGATACTGTTTTTACAGCTTCAACTGTTCCAAATACTTCTTCTGCATCTAGAGTTTCGTCTACAGTTTCTACTTCTACATACACGATATCTCCTAATTCTCCTTGTGCAAAATCTGTAATGCCTACAGTTGCGATATCACCTTCTATTTTAATCCACTCGTGGTCTTTGGTGTATTTTAATTCTGATGGTATATTCATCTTAAATAATATAATATAATTAGTGAAGCAAAAGTAATTTTTTAATTGCTTGTTTTCAAACCTAAATCCTAAAATTAATTTCCGAAATTATAACGTAGCGTAATACCAGATCTTAATGAGGTCTGTGGGAAGGAGGTAGATATTGCAAAATCTGAGAATGTATAATCAAAATAGAAAATAGCTGTAAGGTTTTTACTAAACGCATAGTCTGCTGTAAACTTTCCGCTCCATATTGTCTGACCAGCAGTTATCTGATTATTATCTAAGTCTAAATATCTAATAATTGTTTTGTTATCTCTTACTGAGATATCTGCTCGCATATTTAAATCACTCTTAACAATTTGTTTTGCTCCTGCTAAAGCCGATCTTATTCTTAAATCTTTTATACGATAACCCAAGCCTAAGGTATATTCTTGACCTTGAACTTCCGTGAGCAGATTGTTATCAAAACTCAATGACAATAATCTATCTTTTTGAATTTCTGCCAATACCTTCACAGAATTTTTCATTTCAAACTCCAAACGGATTAATGGACTAAACTGCTCTTCTAAATTGATATTACTGTAAAGCGTTCCGTTTTTAAAGTCACCTGATTGGTTTAAAGCATCAACTGATTGATCATCGTATTCCACACCTCGCTCACCTGCAACATAATCTAAGTTAGTTCTAAATTGATTGATTGTATACCTAGATCTGTAGCCATGCTGAATAGAAAAACGTCTAAAAGTTTTTTTAAACCATGGAATTTTCATTAAACCTGTGTACTTCAATGTCCAGTTCGGAATTGGAACATCTCTAAATGCTCTTGTTGTTATCTTTTCTGGGTCACTACCTTGATAAGCAGAAAGAAAAGCAGGTAACAATACGCGTTGACTATTTTTCCCAAATCCTAATGGATAACCTTCCGCATCTGTGGCAAAGTTGTTTGTACCATAAAACTCTCTCGCTAATCTATTGGCTACAATTAGTCTATTGGCTCTAAAATCGTCAAAGGCGTCAGATTGATTCTCATCGCTTTTACCAAACGCTGTTTTTATTAAGGCTGTGGATATGTTAAAATTCCCAAACGTATTTGGTGTTAAAGACCTATAATCTAATATTCCATCACCTGAACCTACAGGCACTTCGTTTCCGTTTGCATCTAAATAATCTTCTACTCTAAAGTTTTCTGTAAAGTTTTCTGCGTAGGTTCTGTTTCCAATTAAATCAATTTTTAAATCGCGCATTGGTTCTACATTAACCGAATAGTCTAAAGCAGTATTTTTTACAGATGTAAACTGTTCATTAAAATCTGGATATCTAGTTAGCCATTCATTATTTGCAACAAGACTTCTAATATCATTTTGGCTACCAAAAGTATAGCCCCAAGTTGGTCTTAACGTACCAATAAATCCTGGCGTCGGCAAATATCCAGGTAAGTATGTACCATTGTTTTCACTATATCCAAATTGAATACGCTTTACCATAGTAACAATATCAACCAATGTATTGTAAGCCTTCTTTCCTGTACTTAATTTATTAGGATCTTGCTGCTGATTACCATTCTCTAAAGACTTATTAGTATTTGGTGTTGCAGATCTAGATTTTACTCTTGAATTTCTATTTCTACCTCTTCTATTATTTTTTCTTACTAAACCTATAGACTTATAAAATGTCTCCATGTTTAGGGTAGAATTAATATTATGAGTGTTTGAGTTTTGTATTGAATGACCAAGGTTATATGACCTAGTTAAATCTGGAGTTGTAGGGTCATTATCATGATCCGTAGATATTTCTAAACCTTCATTTAAATCTGACCCTTTTTGCCATTGAAATGCTCCATTGTAGGTATAAGTAGTTCTTAAAAAACTTAATGCCGGAATTTTATACAAAGGCAACTCATAATTGACCTGTAATTGTTGTGTTTGGTAATTTGGATCTCCAAAATCAAAGAAACCATCCCAAACATCTAATGTTGGATCTTGCCTTCCGTTAAGTTGGTCATCTATAAAATAGTTTCTAACAATATTAGTATTGGCAGCACTAAAATTAAGACTTAATGCATCTGTTAGGTTGTAATTGATAGCATACTGAAAATCGAATGTATAGTTTCTTCTAAATAATTCTTCGATACCAATGTTATCGCCTCCAAGTTCTACCTCTCTAAACTTCTGTTTACTAAACTGTCTGTTTATATCTGTATTTACCGAAATATTAGATGGCAACAAATTGAGGTTAAAATCTTTTAGAATCTTCCAATACTTACCTGTAAACAGAGAGTCGTTCTTTTTAAAAGGTTCAATTCTTGCTGGATTAAAAGCATAATTATAATTAACACCTGCCCTTACATTTTGGTCTAAAGAATTTTCAATTTCAAAATCGCGATGTTCAACCTTGTTATAAGAATAGTTGAACGTAAAATTCTCTACATCATAGAATCTTTGTTTCTTCTCGCCTGTGCGCTGCTTTCTAACACCTATAAAATTGATACTTTTTCGCTTGGTGTAATCCTCAGACTGTGTTCTTATGCGTTCTTCATCTTCACTATTGTCGGCAGCATCTAATCTAGAGTCTAAAGTAAGATCATTATACAATTGATCAAACTTAGGTGTTACCAATTCTTCACTCTGAGAATAGTTAAAAGGAATTTGTAGTCCCCATTTTTTTGGCAACAATTGTCCTAACTGCACATTAGTCACTACGTCATATTGCTTAACATCTTCTAAGCTTCTTTCATTTGGTCCTTGATCTATTCCGCCAAAACCAATAGTACTTACTCTACCTGTGGCACTAACATCCATAAAATCGGCTATGTTAGAGTCCATACTTACTACTGTTGCCCAGCCACCTTCATTTTCGAGTTCAGACATACGCAACTCGTTAAACCAAACCTCTCCACAGGTTTCTATACCAGTAGACCCAGAATTTTTCACACCTACCATTAATACTCTAATATCACCAAAATTTGGATTTCCTTTTACAGCGATACGCTGTTGTTTAACACCATCCTCCATAACCGTATCGTATGGCACATTACCATTAAGTAATGGTGTTTCGTTGAGTTCTCCATCTATGACATTATAATATGTTGGGGTTACATCACCCAATGTTCCTGCATCGATTCCTAAAGCTTTTATTTTTTGTAAAAACTCTAAGGGCATATTAATTTCATTTACCGAAGGCCAAACTCGCTCTTCTATAGAACCATTATTGGCAAAATCGGTTGGCAGTAATGGTACTTCAATTTGATAAAAATTTTGTGTAAAGTCATTACCCATTCTTATAAAAGCCACTAATTCGCCTGGCTGAAGCGCTTGATTATCTTGAGATTCTGCATGTAAAAACATACGCAAGTTTTTATACTGACGCATATCTACATTAATATTCTTAAACACTCCTCTTGAATCTTCTGAATCTAACCCACATGTTTGCAACACCAATGACTGCTCATTTTGCCTGATAATGTTGTTATTATTATTAAGCTCTTCGCGTCTTACTCCCGGAGGAATTACATAATCTCCATCATTTTCTTGAACTCCTATAATACCAACACTAAACTCTGTGTCGTCTGTTTCAGGTATCTGAGTCCCATCATCCAAATTCAATGTATAACGTCTCCAATCACTTCTTACTAAATCTAGCGTTGCAAAACGTAAAACAACATCTTCTGTGAAATCTGTTAAATACATACGTGCAAAACGAACAGATCTAATATCAGATATTCCACCCACAGCGTTTGTTGGGTCATTTATTGGTATTCTAAATTGATACCAATTTACATTTCGTGTTTCTCCATTTGGAAGCGTTACTGGTATATTTTCCTTTGTGTCGTATATTAATGGGTTATTTAAATTTAAATTGTTAGGATTAATATCTAGTTCGTATTCGTAATAACTATTAATAGTATTCATAGTATTATCACGGTTAATATCCTCAACGTCTGGCTGCGTGGTAGACCCTCTATTCGTATCTGTAAACACATCTGGTGTATTTCCTTCTTGACCATTATATTGCTTGTAACGATCAAAAATATTACCATCGGTATTTAGGTAGTAGGTGTAATTATCTTTTGCAGGATCTTCACCAAATTGAGGTCCATAAACAGATATTTCTTCCGTATCATCATAACCGTCTAAACCTACATCTTGATTGGTGCGTTCTTGACCCGTTGTAGCGAATGTGTAAATTAAGGATTGATTTTGTGGTACAACCGTATTGTAATCCGTAGGCTCTAACAAAGACACATCTCCATCCTCTGGTAGTCCGTTTTCATATTGTTTTTTACCATCTTTTAAGACATCCTCTGAAATGTTTCCGAGGTTTATAAAAAGTTTTCCTCCTTGACTTGAAGTATTATCTAAAAATGGATCCTGTACCCAAAATTCAATATATTCTACATTGGCTTGCTCAAAATCTGTTGAGGTAATCTGCCTCGTAATACCTGCCCAACTATTATTTGGGTTTAGCGGAGCATTATTTGCAGCGGCCGGATCGAAGTTATATGGACCTCTTTCGTCTGGATAGTATGCTAAATCTAAGGTGTTAATTACTGCTGTTTGTCCCTGAACGACATCAACCTCTGGAAAAATCTCATCAATAAACACTCGTCTGGTGTATAAGTTAGAAACATCATCATCACTAATTCCTCCAGGACGTTGTGTGCTATAAAAAATAGGATCTACCGTATACCAGTTAAGCATTGCTCGTCCATAACCATTCTCTACACCATTATTATCACTACCAGGAATGTTATTTGGTAAATCTACTGGTCTACTTGCCAAGAACCAAGATAATGGACTTAGTAAATCTATAGAGCCTTGCGTACCTTCAAAATCATCAATATAAGCTGTGGCTTCTCCATCAAAATCTGTTCCTTTTGGCGCACCTGGAAGTAGATACGCAAACTCACCTCTTACCGAAAGGTTAGATGGTACATCTGTATCTACATTTGGAAGTTTGTTTGCTAATCTTGTTAAAAACGGAACTTCGGTTGAGTAGTTTCCATTAAACCCAAAAATGGTATTATTAATTGGTTCTGAATTATAGTTAGCCTTTTGAGTTATTGGTCTTTCGTTAAGATTTAAGAGCGTAGCACCAAGCACAAAATTTTCGTTAAACTGATGTTCTACATTTACACCAGTAAAACGTCTTGTTTGTTGACCAAAGACTGCATTATTTTCTACAGAAACATTAATTGGTGTATTAGAAGCTTTCAATGCTTCGTCCAAAATTTCTACACGACCCAATTGGTAATTTACGGTATAATCTATACCCTCTACCAATACTCTACCTCCTGCAGTTACAGTTACTGAACCTCTAGGTACATTAAATGCTCCTATAGGAATACCTCCATCTCCACCACTACTTTTAAAACGTCCTTTTATCTGAAACTTATTCTTCTCTGATTCATCTAAGGCTTCTGTTTTTGTAGACTTATAAAGCAAGTCATAAACGTACTTTTTTTGGTTTTCGTTAAAGTTGGCTTGGGTATCAGTAATATCTTCATAATCATCATCATTGTTGTTTGGATTATTATCATCATCTAAAACATCAAATAAATAACGACCAAAAGGCTCAACCTTAGTAAAGATGATTTTACCGTTTTGAGGAATTACTGTTATTTGTGGATTGGACACATAATCAAAGAAGCCATCACCGCCTTCTTGTGGGTCATTATTACTATTTAATCGATCTAAATGAAATAATCGTATTAACGGTGTTTCTTGAATCTCAGTATCGTCATTAGGATCTAGAGGTGTGTTGTTATTATACAACGGAAATGTTGTACCCTCTACAGGCTTTATATAATTTACTGGAGATGCTTCTGTATAAAAAATGTTTAATCTAAAATCTTCTTGACTTAATTGAAAAGCACCTGTATCGTAGATGTTTTTCATCATTAAATCCCAAATTGGCTGTTCTACAGATGTTACAGCACTCTTTAACATTTTTAAGACTAAACTCTGGTTATTAATTACCTGATTTCCTGTAGTACCTTCACTTACCTGAGTAGCATCTACACCGTCATTGGCAAATTCACCTACTTGAAACACTTCACCACCTCTTGTATATTGAAAAGCTACCGCTAAGACTTCGTCATTAAGCAAACGTTGATTTAATGAGATATATCCAAGTTCTGTATTTAAGACATAATCTTGTCCTTCTTGTAGCTTTCGCGCAGCTTCAAGCTTACCATAATCAAAACCTTCGTCAACACTCACAGAAACACCAGACTCTACATTGGTTATATCTCTTACCGCTTCCGTTAAAAGTGATCCTGCACCACCAATATTAGTTGGATCAAAATCATTGTTACCATTATCTGGTAATGCTCCAATATTGTTTATGAAACCTGCAGGCAATGGATCTAACCCAATATTATCTGGATCTGACTCACCTAAATCCTGAAAAGCAACAATATTTCTAACATTTTCTGTTTGATTATTTCTGTTAGTTACCCAAACCTCCACTCTTGTAATTTGAAGACCTTGATTGTCTATAAATGGATATTGTTGTAAAGCCTTATCGTAGTTATCCCTAAAATAATGTGATAAAAAATAGTGTCTGTTTTCGTCATAATCTCTAGCAAAGAATTCGAATTCTTCTAAAGTACCTCCTCCTTGCGCTACAACGGATTTAGACTGTGATTGCTGCTCTGAGAAAACAGCTGTAACCCTTGTTTTACCAAACTGTAATTCTGTTTTTACACCAAAAAGGCTTTGCGCTCCTCTAATTAAAGAACTATTAAGAGGCATATTTACATTTCCAACCTCTATCTTTCTAATGATATCGTCTTCTGTTGGTGTATATTCTAATTTTACAAGCTGTTGAAAATCGAACGTTGCTTCGGTATCATAATTGGCTGTTACCTGCAACCTTGTACCAACTTTACCCAACAAACTCAATCCAATTCTTTGATCAAAATCAAACGTAAAGTTTGTTCGGTTACGAGGAGAAAACGCTGGATTATCCTGTTTTGAGAATAAAACACCTAAATCTACTTCTGCATAACCACTAGGAATAACACTGATTGTATTACCTCCAAAAATGGTTTCAAAAAGTCCAGAATTGACATAAAACTCTGGTAACAAATTCTTTTGATCTTCTTCGCTACCTTCTTTCTGCCCAGAAGCAGCATCTGCCATACGCTTGTAATACTCTTTCAGTTTTTCTTCTAATACCAAACGTCTAAATTCTTCTGGTGTAAGAATTAAAGGATAGTTTATATTAAAATCACCTATTTTCTCGGTGTATACATATCTATCTAAAACAGGATCGTAAGTGTATTTTGAAATAATGCTATTAGGATTTGGCATTTTAAGTTTACCTAATGCAAATGTTGTTTTTGTAGAATCTTGCTCTTCTGTTTCTGGTTCTTGTGCAAAAACAGATGCACTCATTAGCATCATAAATACTAATGACACATAAAAACTGATTGATTTTAATTGATTGTAGTTAGTTCTATTCAATTGTATTATAAGTTTTTAAGAGCTTCTTTTATGATTTGCTCTACAAGGGCATCGGGTTGGGCTTGCAATATTTTATCAACTACTTTTTCGGATTGTTTTTTGTTAAATCCTAAAACATCTAAAGCAGATAACGCTTCATCTTTGTTAGTATTGTTTGGTATTAGAGAAAGTTCGTCTATACCGTACACTTTTAACACTTTATCCTTTAAATCTATGATAACACGCTGAGCAGTTTTGGCTCCAATACCCTTAACACTCTGTATTAAAGCTACATCGCCTCCTGCTATACCTTCTTTAACCTGTTCTGGCGTTAAAGACGACAACATTGTACGCGCTGTATTTGCTCCTATTCCGCTAACCGAAATTAGAAGTTTAAAAATTTCGCGTTCGGTTTTAGAAGAAAAACCATAAAGACTATGGGAATCTTCTCTTACTTGCAAATATGTATATAGCTTTAAATTTTCTTTATCAGGAATTTGAGAAAATGTATGTAGAGATATATTAATAAAATATCCTACTCCGTTGCAATCTATTACAACGTCTGTAGGATTTTTTTCTACTAGTTTTCCCTCTAAGTGTGTAATCATTTATTACTTAAGGTTAAAGTCCCAAATGTAATAAAATTATTTACAATATTAGGGTTGAAACCTATGTAAGACTACTTAGTCTTTTGCTGACGTTTTTCGCGCTCTTGCGCATCTATAACAGCTATGGCTGCCATATTAACGATTTCGTCTACACTTGCTCCTAATTGAAGAATATGAACAGGCTTAGCCATACCCATCATAATAGGACCTATTGACTCTGATTTATTAAGCTCTTTAAGCAGTTTATAAGTAATATTAGCTGCATCAAGGCTTGGAAAAATAAGTGTATTGACTTTTCGACCTGCTAATTTAGAAAATGGAAATATATCTTGAAGCATTTTTTCATTAAGCGCAAAATCCGTTTGTAACTCCCCATCTACAACCATGTCTGGGTAAGCTTTATGAAGCATAGATACAGCTTCTTGTACTTTTCTTGCTCTTGGATTTTCTGATGACCCAAAATTAGAATACGAAATCATGGCAGTAATTGGCTCTATACCAAACATCCTTGCAACTCTAGATGTCATTCTTGCTATTCTGGCCAAACATTTTGCATCTGGATCTATGTTTATAGCAGTGTCACTTAAAAACATAGGTCCTCGTTGTGTCATCATAACGTTAGTTGTTGCAATTCTATTAACACCTTCTGCCATACCAATCAACTCTAACATTGGTTTTACAACTGAAGGATAATTACGAGAATAACCTGTAACAAGGGCATCTGCATCACCAACATTTACCATCATTGCAGCGTAGAAATTACGTTCACGCATTTTCTTCTGAGCTGAATATAAGGTTACACCTTGTCTATGTCGTTTTTCCCAATAGACTTTTGCATACTGGTTTTTACGTTTGGTTTCATCGTCAGATTTTGGATCTATAATCTCGATATCTGCATCAAAATCTATTTCAGACATTAACTCTATAATCGTATCTTTTCTACCTAAAAGCACTGGCTCTGCCACGCCTTCTTCGTAAACTATCTGAGCAGCTTTTAAAACATCTAACTGATCCGCCTCAGCAAACACAACACGCTTAGGATTGGTACGCGCTCTACCCAATAACTGACGAACCAATTTGTTGTCTGAGCCTAAGCGCTCTAGTAAAGAATTTTTGTAACGATCCCAATCTTCTATTGGCTCTTTGGCGACACCACTTTCTATTGCAGCTTTTGCCACTGCAGGTGGTACTTCTGCAATTAGTCGAGGATCAAAAGGTTTTGGAATTATATAATCTCTACCAAAGGTTAATCTGGTTTCGTTGTAGGCTAGATTTACTTGTTCTGGTACTGGTTCTTTTGCCAATCTAGATAGTGCTTTTACAGCAGCCATCTTCATTTCTTCATTAATCTTGGTGGCTCTAACATCTAATGCTCCTCTAAAAATGAATGGAAATCCTAGTACATTATTTACCTGATTAGGATGATCACTACGACCTGTAGCCATGATAATATCTTCTCTGGTATCTATAGCTAAATCGTAATTTATTTCGGGATTTGGGTTTGCCATTGCAAACACAATTGGGTTTGCAGACATAGATTTTAACATTGCTGGAGACACAACATCTGCCATAGATAAACCAATGAAAACATCAGCATCTTTCATGGCTTCATCTAAAGTGTCTATTTTTCTGTCTGTAGCAAACTCCGCCTTTTGTGCTGTAAGATTGTCTCTGTCTTTTCTAATGACACCCTTACTGTCTAACATTACAATATTTTCACTCTTTGCTCCAAATGCTTGATATAATCTGGTACAAGATATTGCTGCAGCGCCTGCTCCGCTAACAACAATTTTTACGTCTTCAATATTTTTTTCGGCAAGTTCTAAAGCATTCAATAATGCTGCGGCTGAGATTATAGCTGTACCATGTTGATCATCGTGCATCACTGGAATATCTAATTCCTCCTTCAATCGACGTTCAATTTCAAAAGCCTCTGGTGCTTTTATATCTTCAAGATTAATCCCTCCAAAAGTTGGTGCAATGTTTTTAACCGTTTCTATAAACTCATCAACGTTTTCAGTATCTACTTCAATATCAAAAACATCTATGTCTGCAAAGATTTTAAACAGTAAACCTTTTCCTTCCATTACAGGCTTTGAAGCTTCAGGACCAATATTACCTAGGCCTAAAACCGCTGTTCCATTAGATATTACTGCTACTAAATTTCCTTTTGCTGTATATTTATAGACGTTGTTAACATCCTTTTCTATTTCTAAGCAAGGTTCTGCAACACCTGGAGAGTATGCTAAGGATAAATCGCGTTGAGAAGCGTATTTTTTGGTAGGCACAACTTTTATCTTTCCTGGAGTTGGCTTGGCATGATATACCAAAGCCTCAATTCGCTTGCTTTGTTTGCTCATAATCAAATAAAATTAAGCCACAAAGGTACGCAATGAAAATGGTAAGATTGCAAAAGTAATTAACTGCTTAACTTTTATTTTAAAATTGTAAATGAAAATATTGAACCATTACCTAATTCTGACTCAATGGAAATAGATCCTCCTAATTTAGCTACCATCTTACTTACGATTGCTAAACCTAAGCCTGTACCCTCTTTACCAAAACGATCTGTTTTACTTAGCTTTACAAAGACATCAAAGATTTTGTCTTGGTACTGCTTTTCAATTCCTGGGCCATTATCTTGAACACTAAAAATGTAGTACTCTTCATTCTCATCTATATTAACATCTACTTTTGCTTTCGGTTTGTCATTATATTTTATGGCATTGCCGATAAGATTGGTTAGTATTTGACCTACTACAATAACATTAATATTTAAGTTCTTAATTTCTGAGTTGAAGTTTAATTCGAGATTTTGATCGCTAGAATAGAAGTTACTTACTTTTTCACTAAAATTTTTTAACGAAATATAATTTTTCTCTTCTCCTACAGTATCAATATTTGCACTGTAATCCATTAACCTTTCAAGAAATTTATACAATTGATCCGAAGATTTAATAATTAACTCTATAAGGCCTAAACCATCGTCGTTTAGTTGAGATTTGTAACTTGCCAGGAACATTCCTGCCAGATTAGAAATATTAGATATTGGAGATTTTATATCATGAGCAGCAACATGAGCAAATTGCTCTAAATCTTGATTTTTATTTTCTAACTCATCTACAACCTTATTTAACTCATAATTCTTTTTACGAAGAACCAATAAATTCATAACCTGTTTAGACAATATTCTAAGCGATTCTTTCTGACCTTTATTTAAATCATTAGGCTTATTGTCAATTACACACAGCGTACCTAAAGGAAGTCCTGCTTCAGATTTTAATGGTACGCCTGCATAAAAAATAACGTTAGGATCTCCTGTAACTAGTGGGTTATCATAAAATCGTTCATCTTTTCTAGCGTCATTTACTAACAACGTGTTTTCAGCATCGTTAATTGCGTGGGCGCAAAAGGCAAGTTCTCTTGGAGTTTCTGGCGCGTCAAGTCCATATCTAGACTTAAACCATTGCCTATCTTTATCAACAAGACTTATTAAAGCAATCGGTGTTCCACATATTTCTGCTGCTAATTTTGTGAGATCATCGTAGTCTGACTCCGGAAGGGAATCTAAAACATTATAACTATCTAATTCTCTTAATCTTTCGGCTTCGTTAATATGGTTATTTGGGGCAATCATATTTACTTAGTTTTTAAATCGCAAAATACTATTTTTATTCCAAAAAGGACACAAACACATACTATTAACACTTGCTTTTCAAACATTTAAGTATAAAAATCAAACATAGACTGTAAATTACTAACTAATAGTTATGAATAATTTTTGTTAATTAGTAAAGTACAAATGACTCATTTATGAAAAACAACTTCTTACTTCTTTTTATTACCATAACATTTTCCTCCTTTTGCCAGACTAATAGAAAAATATATATCGCTGATAATGAAACTAAAAAACCTATTCCATTTGCTAATGTCGTGTACAGTAACTTATCGTTAAAAGGCACAAGTTCTGATATTGATGGTGCTTTTTTTGTTCCGTCAAACGTAACAGAATTAACTATTAGTTCTGTAGGTTACGAGACCAAAGTCATAGCATTTAATACAACAACTCCTAAAACTATTTTTTTAAACCCTAAAATCAGCGAATTAGACGAGGTAGTTTTAGATGGCGAAAACCCTGCCCATCGTATTATAAAATTGGCCACCAAAAACAAAGATTTAAACAACCCTAAAAACTTAAAATCGTATACCTACAAAGCTTATGATAAAATTTATTTAACCTCTCAAAACAGTACAAAATCAAAAGATTCTATTCTATCCAAATTAGATGAGTTATTCGAAGGTTCGCATTTATTTATTACCGAAACCATTACTAAACACAAATATTTAAAGCCAAGATTAACTCAAGATAGTATTATAGCAACAAAATCTTCAGGTTTTAAAAACCCAAACTTCTCATTATTGGCTAACAGTTTACAGCCTTTTTCGTTTTATGATGACCATTTGGTTTTAGTTGAAACGAATTACCTAAACCCAATTTCTAAAGGAAGTACACGAAAGTATAAGTTTAGGTTAAAAGAGGAAATTGTTAAAGATAACGACACCTTATTTGTTATTTCTTTTGAACCTAAAGCTAATCGTAATTTTGAAGGTCTAAAAGGAGTTCTCACCATTAACTCTAACAAATATGCCGTTCAAAGTGTTGATGCAAAAACGGTAAATTCAGGTAAAATAGGCTATACCATTCAGCAAAAATACGCTCTAGTTAATGAGCAATATTGGTTTCCTGAGCAACTAAACTTTATAATGACTTTGGGCTCTGAACTCAACAATATGGCATACTATGGTAAAAGTTATATTTCAGATATTTCACTTTTCGAACCCTTAACAACTAAAGACTTTTCCTTAACCACTAACTTTATTTCTGATGATGCCACTAAAAAGTCTTCTGATTTTTGGAGACTCAACAGAAGAGATAGCCTAGATTTAATGGAACTAAAGACTTATGCTATTTTAGATAGTATTGGTGAGAAAAAGAATTTTGACAAAATACTCACCTATATACCAAAGGTAGTTGAAGGAAGATTTCCTTTAAAATATGTAGATATTGATGTAAATCAACTTTTTAGATACAATAATTACGAAGGATTTAGAACTGGCTTGGGCCTCTACACTAACGATGATATTATAAAAAATGTGTCTGTTGGTGGTTATGGTGCGTATGGTTTTAAAGACCACACATGGAAGTATGGTTTTGGTATGTATTTCGATTTTTCAAAAGAACAAGACTTTACTATCGACTTAGAATATAAAAATGACTTACTCGAAACTGGCAATTTTTCGGGAGACAGAATAAAAAGCACTCTAAATCAACGAGGATGGATTGCCAGCCAAATGGATGCTATTGAGTCTTACAGCATTAAAACTAATATGAAGTTAATTAGAAATGTAGATTGGTCGTTTGGTTTTAACACCTCTGATATAAGTCCGCAATATGATTATGCTTTTAATCAAAATGGTTCACCTATTACAGATTACACCAATACCGAAATACAGTTTGGACTTACCTATCGTTCTAATGAAAAGGTAACTAACATGTTTGGTTTAAAAATAAACGAGCCTAGTGATAAACCTGTGGTAAATTTCTTATATGCTCGTGGATTAGAAAATACTTTTGATGGTGATTTTAGCTACAACAAATTTAGATTTACTCTAGACCATAGCTTTATAACCAAAGGATTAGGTAAAACAACATACAGACTAGATTTAGGTTACATAGACAAAACACTGCCTTACGGATTATTATTTACAGGCGAAGGCTCTTTTGACAGAAGTATTCCTTTTGTGGTTACTAATTATTTTCAAACCATGCGACCTTATGAGTTTTTATCAGACAGATATGCGAGTCTATTTACAACACATAACTTCGGAAGGCTTTTTAATAACAAAGGGAAAATAGCACCAGAAGTAGTACTTTACAATAACTTTAGTATTGGTGAATTATCTAATGAAAGTAATCATCAGTTTATTAGCTTTAAAACTAAAGACGAACTTTTTAGTGAGACAGGTTTAGAACTTCAAAATTTCTTAAAAGTTGATGTTAATGAGCTGTTTTATTTAAGCTTTGGTGTAGGTGCGTTTTATAGGTACGGATTTCACAACCTTGATAAATCAAAAGATAATTTTGCTTTTAAATACGGAATGCAGTTTAGTTTTAAATAACAAACTAAAATGTCATAGCCTTAACTTGCTCACCTTCTGAATAAGTAACACTAAATTTGAAGGTTTTTAAATCTGCTTCTAGCGTTGCAAAATCTTCTTCATTTTGCCAATGCATTATTAATTTATTACTCAATGACTCCTTTACAGTTATACTACCATTAAATGCTTTTGAGGTATTTCTTAGTTTAATCAACTCTAGTTGATTGATAACGATATCTTTTTGCAAGCCATCTTCAATTGTTCTGTTTGAAAGTGTTGTTCTGTTAATTTCCTTATGACCTCCTTCTCCTGCGCGTTCCACTGCTTCATAATCGTTAGTACCAGCAAAAATATCTAAGTACCATACTTGTGGAATACCTGGCACAAACAACTGTATTACCCTCGCCAACAAAAACTTATCTTCTTGCTCACCCAATGCACTAAAGTAGGTAGCGTTAACTTGGTAATACGAAATTTTATTCCCCTCAGAATCATAGAGATTTTTTACTCGTCCACCACGTTCTAGAACAATATTCATGATGTCATCTATTTCATCATCAGTTAGCAAACCCGCATTGTAAGTTCCGTTAACTTCTTTTCCTTTTAAATCTAAAACAGGAATACCGTCATGACAACCAAGCATGTTTACCGTTTTGTATTTGTTGGCAACAATTTCATTAATCCATTTTACTAGTGCATTATTATCTGCTTTTTCTAAAGTATGAATTATAAGTCCTGGTAAGAAAAAATCGTAAATCTGATAATCTTGTTCCGCAACTTCTTTATGAAGAAATGATCCGTATTCCGCATGAATTTCGGGTAATAACTTGAGTTCGTTTTTATCTGCAATCTCTCTTATTTTCCTTAAATAATCCCATGTGCCTGGTGTATTAAAAAAATTAGATTGACCAACTTCTTTATGTAAATAGGCAAAAGCATCTAATCGTAATACAGAACAACCAAAGGCTTTTAATTTTGCGAGTGTTTCGTTGTAAAAATTCCAGACTAATGGCGATTTTGCGTTAACATCCATTTGCCCCAAGTAAGTACACTTCCTGTAGACTATATTTACAATTTTATGCTTTACATCTTCATCAAGATTAAGTTGTAGTTGTTCTATGGGTTTATTATCCTCAATTGATTTATTTACAATTTCACAAATAGACTCTTTTTCGGGCAAAGACAAGTTAAATACATCTTTTAAATCCTCTACCTCAATTTTATTGAATGTTATTTTTTGATAAAAGGTATTCCAGTATGGCTGTTTACTACCATCAGGAAAAGGAACTTGCAAAATTGGTAAGCCAGATTTTCGCATAAAAAGTTTATCGAGATAAACATCATCTGGAATAATAATACCGTCGCTATTTAATTTCCCAAAGCCCTGCCAAAATTCATTCCAATTGATAAAAAAATCTTTGTAAATAGAGTTTTTACCATGTTTTAATAAATCTTTAAACTGAGGTGAAGCTACCGAAAGGTGGTTTAATACTATATCAAATTTCAGTTCTATCCCTAAAGATTTTAGATCCTCTAAATCCTTTTTAGATACTAAATCCTCATTAATATTGTAATCTATAATAGAGAAACCTCTATCTAAATCGCTATTAAAAAACGTTGGCAACACATAGAATAAAGAGAAGGCATCTTTAAACTCTGGCTTTTGCAACATGGTAATAGTATCGCTTAATTTATCGCCTATACTATCTGGATAGGCATTAAGCATAACTCCATTGGCAACCTCATTTTTTTGTATCATATTATATTTATAGTAGTTTGGAAAGTATATCTATATTATCTGGCAACCTACCTACATTCTGAAGTTTTAAAGCAGCAAGTTGCAATGCTACTTCTAAACATTCCTTAACTGGTTTTTCTTTTATATAGGCAAATAAAAAGCCTGACCAAAAAGCATCTCCAGCTCCTGTAGCATCCATTACCATATCTATTTTTATTGCTGGTAGTTGAATGAGTTCTTTATCCTTCTGAGACAGAATGACTCCGTTACTACCTAATGTAAGACATATTATATCTACTCCTTCATTATGAAAAAAATCGAAGATTTCTTGATGTGGTAGCTTTTTACCAAACAGCCTGAGCATATCGTCTTCACTTATTTTAATCAGTGGATTAAACTTACAATAAGCTTTGATAATCTCTAGAGCTTCATCTTTGCTTTCCCAGATTTCATCAGCATAATTAACATCTATACTAAGTTTACAACCAGAATCGTAAGCTTCTTTTGCTTTGTTTAAAATTGTTGTCTGTGCAGGTTTGCGACTAAGTGCAAAACAAGTTGTATGATATATTTTAGCCTGTTTTAATAAACTTTCAGGTATTTGTTCTTCGGAAATACAAGAATCTGCTTCTCTAAAAGGTATAAAATCTGGTGTTCCTTTTGTGCGTGATACGAAAATGACACTCGTTGGCTTTTTCTCTATGCGATTGATATTTGATACATCTACTCCTACTTCAGAGAATCTTTCAAAAATATAATCACCAAATCCATCATCTCCTACAGCAGCAATCATTTTAGATTTTAGACCTAAACGTGCCATATTCATAGCAACGTTAGTAGGCGACCCTCCTAAATACCTGTGATAATCTCTTGTATCATTTATTGTTACATTGGTTTGGTGACCAATAAAATCAATTAAGGCCTCACCAACACAAAGAATATCTATATTTTGATTATTATTTTTCAACGTTTGTTATAATTAAGACGTTACCTCTTCTACCTCTTTATTTTTTGTTTTCATTAATAGAGTTAAAACAGAGGCTACGATTAACAATATACCTGCAAAAGTTATTGCATGGCGAGGATCGTTATTTAAAAAATGTTTTAATATATACCCAAATGATACTGTTTGAAATATCATTGGTATTACAATCATCATATTTATTATTCCCATATAAACTCCATAGCGTTCCTTAGGAATATCGGAAACAACCATTAAATATGGAATACCCATCATACTCGCCCAACCGATACCAAAACCAGTGATAGCAAAAAATAGTAGATTTTTATTTTCAATATGTGGAAAAGCTAAAAATCCTACAGCTGCTAAGAGGAGGCAAAAAGCATGTACTCGTTTAGCACTAAATCGCTTAGCAAAGCCAACTAGAGCAAAAGCTACCAAAAAAGTTACGACATTGTACCAACCATTAACCAAGCCTGTCCAACCTACAGCTTCACTATATAATTCTTTATTATCTGGTGTTGCATTCCATACAGAAAGCGCAACACTTTTTGAAGAATTTTGCCAATAGCAAAAAAGCGCATACCACTGAAACAAGTATACTAAAGCCAATTGCCACATTACTTTTGGCATGTCTTTTATTGCTGAAACGATTTCTACTAAAGGCTCAAAGACACCTTTTTTTTCAGATTTTAGGGCTTCTAATTCTTCTTGAGTTGGTGGTATTTCTTTTGTTTTGCTATTACTCCATAATATTGAAGCGATAGAACAAAATGCTCCTAAGAAAAACGAAGCATACACCCAATTAGGCAAAGAGCCTGTTGTACCTACAATAATTAAAGGAAACACAAATAGTGATAGATTTGCCAAGACCTGACCTAAACCTGTAAAGAAACTTTGCATCTGAAAACCTAAAGGTCTCTGATCTTCGTTTAAGCTATCTGCTATGAGTGCTCTGTAAGGCTCCATTGCAGTGTTGTTCCCTGCATCTAATATCCAAAGTAAACCTGCAGCCATCCATAACGAACTACTAAAAGGAAAGGCGATTAATGCCAAACTACATAAAATAGCTCCGATAAGAAAGTACGGTTTTCTTCTCCCTAGTTTAGGATGCCATGTTTTATCACTTAAAGCACCTATTACTGGTTGTACTAACAAACCTGTTACAGGGCCTGCTAAATGTAAAATTGGTATTTGATCTGGACTTGCTCCTAAAAAATCGTAAATAGGTGTTACTGCACTTTGTTGTAACCCGAAGCTGTATTGAATTCCGAAAAACCCAACATTCATGTTTAGAATTTGCCAAAAGCTTAATTTGGGTTTAGATCTGAGCATAACGTTTACTTTTGATTAAAAATACAACTTGAATTACTAAGGATTAAAAAGAGTCAATGATAATAATTAACATTGACTCTTCTACCAATCAATCAATCAACTTAAAAGTCAATATTTTAAAACTCACTCAAATAAAATTTTATCTAAAAGTATAGTTAAGTCCTAAAGAAATAGATCTTCCTGGGACAGGTCTTGCTCTTACATAGTTGGTTTGTCCTTCTACGATAGAACCTTCTTCAGACTCAGTAATACCTAATGTATCAAATATGTTATTGAAACCTAAGTTAGCACTTAAGTCTTTTGTAATACCATAGTTAAAGAAACCATTTATGATAACAAATCCTGGCATTACTAAATCGTTATTATCTTGGGCATAAGCCTTTGATTGACCTATAAAACTAAGTCCGAAAGAATTTTGCTTTTCTGTACCAAAGTTATACGTTGGGATAAAGTTATAGATGAAATCTGGTTGTCTTCTTGGTGTATTACCATCGTTATCGCCAGAGTCTATTTTTGCGTTAGTATAAGTTACACCGCCACGTAAGCTAAGGTCATTAATTCTATAGAAACCTTCTAATTCAACACCAAGTGAGCTATAATCATTTTCTATAATAGAGTTTGAAGTTGCTTCAAAACCACCCTCTTCTGTAGTCTTAGCGTAGAATAATGTCGCGTATAAAGCACCATTATCAAATCCTCTCTTATACCCAACTTCTGCTTGATTTATAAAGTCTAATGCGTTAATCTTATCTCCATCTAAATAATCTAAACCTGCAAATAAAATACGATCAGCCTTAGCTGCTGCACCTCTACTGTAACGTGCAAAAACCGCTTGTCCGTCTTGTAATTTATAGTTAACCCCTAATGAGTAAGACACATAATCATAATCGTAATCTACCGGAGTTGGATTTGCTGTATCTACAGCAGAAACAGATTGCTCTGGTGCAGAAATCACTCCGTCGTTATTAATATCAAACGTAGTTTGTACCGTACCTGCAAATGTGCCATCTACCTGTCCTTTATCAAAACGAATACTTGCGTCGAAATTTAAATCTTCAGAAGCCTCGATAGCAATGTTTGCATAAGGTGCAGAAATATTATACTGTGTATCGTAATTACGTGTACAGCAATTTCCCCAAAAAGGTACTCCATAGGCATATAATCCATTTGTACTCAAAGCAGTTCCTGTTGCATCTGCAACATCTATTAACCTAGCATTATCATCATTTACTTCTTGTAGGTAAGAATTCCACAACCAAGACATAGATACATTTTGAATAGATTTAAAGTAACCTACAGTAACATCTACATTATCAAATGACTTTGTTAATCTTAAGTCATTCATAAAATTGTTAAAGTCATTCAACTCCACATCAAACATATGAATCCTAGCCAGCAATGCATCATCACTTACCGCTGACCCGTCATTAGCATAAGTTAAGGTAGAACCTGTACCAAACGACTCTGCTATTGCACTAGCTGTATTTACTTCTGCCGGGAATGGCGACACAAAATTTCCTTTATTAAATGAGAATCTGCCGTTGTTTCTTAATCTCCATCCATCACTTAATTCAAAAGACGCATCAAGACCTAATGATGTTGAAATAGGATTCATACCATCTGCAACATTAGATCTTCTTAACTGACCATCTGCTCCTAAATTTACATTTTGAGTTAAATAAGATGAATGTAAAGACCCTCTTGTTGCGTCAAAGTTAGGTGCATTACCCCAATCTGGATCATCATTTGTTCCTGTAACTTTTATTGGCATTGGTAAGTATGCTGCCGCTCTATCGTTTAAATATTTTGTGCTTAACCTCACATAGCCTTTTTCAAATTCTTTAGTAAGGTTTAATTTAATTTGCCCACCATTATTAGCGGTAAACCCTGTCTCTCTAAGACCTTCACCAGCTCTGTAAAAACCACCTGCATGAAAATATAACCCTTCACCTATTGGTGCACCATAATCAAAATCTGTTCTAAAAGATCCATAATCTAAACCAAATGATGTGCCAATAGAACCTCCTTGAGTTTTTCCTGTTTTACTGATTAAGTTAATTATAGCACCAGGAGAGTTTGAAGATAATGTAGATGCCGAACCACCTCTTATCGCCTCAATTCTTCCTATATTATTATCAAATCTTGTAAAAATATCTGCCGTTGCAAAAGACATATCACCAAATAATAAAACAGGTAAACCATCTTCTTGAAGTTGAACATATTTTGAACCACCTGAAGAAACCGGCACACCTCTTACTGCAATATTAGAGTTACCTTCACCACCCGAAGACTCTGAACGAATACCAGGTATAGTTCTAAAAATTTCTGCTGTTGTTCTAGGTGCTGATTGTTGAATAACCTTTGGTCTCATAGTAGTTACAGATACACTAGAATTAATTCTTGATTTTGGATTTGTAACACCAGTAACTATAACTTGATCTAAAGACTCTGTATCTTCAGTTAAAACAAAGTCTACAGTTAAATCTGTACCATCAACTGTAATTGACTTTCTAGATTCAGAATAACCTAAATAAGAAACTATCATTGTATAAGTTCCATTTTCTACATTAGAAACTGTATACTTACCATCTATATCAGTTACAGCTCCTTTAGAGGTACCCTCTAAAATAATGTTTGCACCTGGTACTGACATACCGTTGTTGTCTTTAACGGTACCAGAAATATTACTTTGCGCAGACAAGAAGGATCCTATCATAATAAAAGCAATAAAAGTGCCCAATTTGTTTTTAAATAAATTCATCTTTCAATTGTTTAATTATTATTTTTTCACATGATTACCTAACTAATTTACATTTCTAAGCATAAAAAAGTGGTAATTCAATATCGAAAACGTTTTCGATTTTACGAAAACGTTTTCGATTTATATATTTGTTCTTAGGATTATTGTAATTAACTACTATTGTTATATGAAACCTGTAACACTGAAAGAAATAGCAGAAATATTAGATATTTCTATTACAACAGTATCTAAAGCTTTAAAGGATTATCCAGATGTAAGTAAGAAAACCAAACGTTTAGTAAAGGAAACTGCAGCAACTTTAAATTACAAGCCTAATGCCTTCGCAGTAAACTTAAGAACCAGTGAGTCTAAAACTATTGGCATTATTATTCCTGAAGTTGTACATCACTTTTTTTCTAATGTAATTAAGGGAATAATTGCTCAGGCCGAAAAAAAGGGATATTTAGTTATTATTCTACAATCAAATGAATCTTTTGAGTTAGAAAAAAAGCAAATCGATCTTTTACTAAGCAAACGTGTAGATGGTATTTTAATGTCATTAGCTAATGGTACTGTTAATTTCAACCATTTAAATGAAATTATTGAAACTGATACTCCTCTAGTACTGTTTGATAAAATAGCGAAGGTTGTAAAATGCTCTAAGGTTATAATCGATGATCGTAAGGCCGCTTATACCGCTACAAAACACCTTATTGACATAGGCTGTAAAAAAATTGCTCATTTTAGAGGTCCTTTATTACCACAAAATTCAATTGATAGATTTCTTGGCTATAAACAAGCTTTAACTGACAACAACATACCATATGACCCATCTTTAGTGTATATATGCAATTGTAGTGATAAAAGTTTTGAGGAAGGAAAAGAAAGTGCAAGAAAATTACTGAAAGATCATAACGATATAGATGGTATTTTTATTAATACAGATTTGGTTGCAATAGGTGCACTTACAGAATTTAATAAGCAAGGTATTAAAGTGCCAGATGATATTGCTGTAGTTGGATTTAGTAATTGGTTTATGTCTTCTGTAATTTCACCAACATTAAGCACTATTGACCAACCTGGATACGACATGGGCAAAACCTCTTTTAAGTTATTATACAAAGAAATAAAACAACGTAAAAAGAAAGAACCTGTTACTTTTAAAACTGTAGAGTTAACCACCGAACTTGTAGTAAGAGAATCTTCTACTAAATCTATTATTGTAAAAAATTAATATTCCTCATAAGACCAGAAAACTTAGTTCGCTTTACTGCAGATTTTTTAAATACTTTTTTAAACGTCTCTTCTGTAATGTCTTCCCAGTCTTTTTTGGTCATGGATAACAGTTCTGGATGCGGATTAAATAAAGGCTCGTTATGCGGTTTACTAAACCGATTCCATGGACAAACGTCTTGACATACATCGCAACCAAACATCCAATCATCAAATTTACCTTTCATGTCAGAGGGTAAATTATCTTTTAATTCTATTGTAAAGTACGAAATGCATTTACTTCCATCTACAACATAAGGTTCTGTAATGGCTTCTGTTGGGCAGGCATCTATACAGGCCGTACACGTACCACAATGGTCTGTAACTGGTGTATCATACTCCAACTCTAAGTCTATAATAAGTTCTGCAATAAAATAGAACGAACCTACTCTTTGAGTTAGTAGATTAGAATGTTTTCCTATCCATCCTAAACCAGATTTTGCTGCCCAAGCTTTGTCTAAAACTGGTGCAGAATCTACAAATGCGCGTCCATCAACTTCTCCTATTTCATCTTGAATAAAAGCCAACAACATTTTGAGTTTATCTTTTATTACAAAATGATAATCTGTACCATAAGCATATTTTGATAGCTTATAGCTATTAGCTGTTTGCTCTTGGCTTGGAAAATAATTAAGCAATAAAGACACTACACTTTTTGATCCCTCTACAAGTAGTGTTGGATCTAAACGTTTATCGAAATGGTTTTCCATATAACGCATTTCGCCATTCATATTTTTATTTAACCAAGATTCTAGTCTTGGTGCTTCTTCCTCTAAAAATCCGGCTTTACTCACTCCACAAGACAAAAAGCCGAGTCTCTTGGCTTCTGCTTTAATAAGTTGTGTGTATTTAGAGATATTAGTCATTAAGATCGAGGTTCAAATCTTAAGAAAGCATTTTTTGGTTTTAAGGTAATGAGTGGTGTAATTTCTATAGTTTCAAATTCTGGTATAATCTTATATTCTGAAACTAGCTGACTTACTGCTATTATCATTTCAAACATAGCGAAGTTATTACCTATACACTTTCTTGGACCTGCGCCAAATGGAAAGTATTGCGAGGAATACTTTCGTCCACCTTCTGAAAAACGTTCTGGCATAAATACTTCTGGTTGTTCCCACAATTTCGGATGACGATGAATCTCGAAAATAGAAAATAACAAATTTGAACCTGATTTAAATTCCATGCCGCCAAAAGTATCATCTGATATATTAACACGATCTATAAAGTAAGCTGGTGGATATAACCGCATTGCTTCTTCAACAACTTGCTGACACACTTTGGCCGAAGTCACTAAAGCCATAATATCTTCAGTTTCTTTTTTAATATTTGAAATCTCAGCAACAATTTTGTCTTGCCATCTAGGATTTTGCGCCAATAACTGAAATGTAAAGGTTAAAGCATTAGATGTTGTTTCGTGCCCAGCAACAAATAATATTAATATTTCATCAATCAATTGTTCTTCACTCATCGGTGTGCCATCTTCATATTTGGCATCGAGCAACATGTCTAATAAATCGTTTTGCCTAGAACCCGAATCTCTTCGCTCGTTAACAATACGTTTTAAAATCTGCCTTGCTTCTTTAGTGAGATTTAATTTCTTTTTTAAAATTCCGCTTGCTGAAAACCACCAAGATAAATATGGTTGTCTTAACTCCTTAACGAGCATTTTTTGGGTGGCTTCCGTAATAAATTGTAGCCTATGTATATCTTTTTGATTTACGGCACTACTAAATAATGATTTTACAACAGTTTGAAATGCTAAATCATTTAAGATTGGGAAAATGTTTACTTTTTTATTTGGTTGAACTTTTTGATATTCGGTTTTTATAGTATCGTATATATTATCCAGTAACAAATTAAGTTGCTTTTTATGAAAAGCAGGTTGAATAAGTTTTCGCTGTTTGCGCCAATGCTCGCCTTCGGAAGTTAATAACCCTTTGCCAACATATTTTGAAAGGTCTTCCGTTTGAATTTTACTTTTTGTATAATTCTTTTGATTTTTTTGAAGTACGTATTCAGCAAACTCCGCATCTCGAGAGAAGTAGATTTTTTTATTTAAACCTATTGTAAGACTAAACGTATTTCCTCTTTCAGAGAAATTTTTATGATGAAATGGTAATGGGTTTTTTAGGATATTAAGCGAGTGCCTTAAAAATTGAGATAAAGGTACGTTAGGAATGTTAGTGTATGTTTTCATGCATCAATTAAAATCAAAACAAACCTCCTTGTATTGGTCCTTTAATTTTACCTAAATGTTTATACGCTTGCTCTGTAACTTCTCGTCCACGAGGTGTTCGCATTATAAAACCTTGCTGAATTAAAAAAGGCTCATACACCTCTTCAATTGTCTCAGCACTTTCACTTACAGCTGTAGCTAAAGTTGTAATTCCAACAGGACCACCTTTAAACTTATCGATAATAGTGGTTAGAATTTTATTATCCATTTCATCCAAACCATGAGCATCTACATTTAGTGCCTCTAAAGCAAACTTGGCGATTTCTATGTCTATTTTGCCATTACCCTTTATTTGTGCAAAGTCTCTAACACGCCTCAATAAGGCGTTGGCAATACGAGGTGTGCCACGACTACGACCTGCTATTTCTATTGCAGCTTCCATAGATATAGGTACATTGAGTATTGAAGAACTACGTTGTACAATTGAAGTTAGTAAGTCTGTTTTGTAATACTGCAAACGACTACTTATACCAAAACGTGCTCTCATCGGTGCTGTTAATAGTCCTGAGCGCGTTGTAGCACCAACTAAAGTAAATGGATTTAAATTAATCTGAACTGTCCTTGCATTTGGTCCAGATTCAATCATAATGTCTATCTTATAATCCTCCATGGCAGAGTATAAATACTCTTCAACAATAGGGCTTAATCGATGTATTTCATCAATAAACAACACATCTCTGTCATCAAGGTTTGTAAGTAAACCAGCCAAGTCACCTGGCTTGTCCAAAACTGGTCCTGAGGTTACTTTTATATTAACATCTAGTTCGTTTGCTAATATGTGAGCTAAAGTTGTTTTACCTAAGCCTGGAGGACCATGAAAAAGTGTATGGTCTAGTGCTTCTCCTCTTAGGTTGGCTGCCTGAACAAAAATCAATAAATTTTCTAACACCTGATCTTGACCTGTAAAATCATTAAAAGTTAATGGTCTTAACTTCTTTTCGAGATCAAGCTCTTCCGGGCTATAATTATCGTTAGATGGATTTAGGTTTTCGTTCATATAAAACAAATATAAAGAAAAAGCCTTTCTAAATTTGAAAGGCTTTCTATAATTATTATGTCTATGACGTTAGTGATGCAATTCCTCTTCACCTTCCTTCATTGGCACTGTTTGTGGCACAAAATCTTCATCATGACCAGGCTTACTGTAATCATATGGCCAACGGTATACGTGCGGTATTTCACCAGGCCAGTTACCATGTATGTGTTCTACAGGAGTTGTCCACTCTAATGTAGTAGATCTCCATGGGTTTTGAGGTGCTTTCTTACCGTAGAAAATACTACTAAAGAAATTGTATAAGAATATTAACTGTGCTACACCAGCAATTAATGCAAATACTGTAATAACTATTTGTGTATCTGCTGTATCATCAAACAATGGGAAATTTGAGTTTGTGTAATACCTTCTTGGTAAACCTGCCATTCCTATAAAATGCATTGGAAAGAATACACCGTATGCACACACTGCTGTTATCCAAAAATGTAAATAACCTAATTTCTTATTCATCATTCTACCAAACATTTTAGGGAACCAATGATATACACCTGCAAATACACCATATAATGCTGAAATACCCATTACCAAGTGGAAGTGAGCAACAACAAAATATGTATCGTGTACGTTAATATCTAATGCACTATCACCTAAAATAATACCTGTTAAACCACCAGTAATGAATGTAGATACCAATCCAATTGAGAACAGCATAGCCGGATTCATTTGGAGATTACCCTTCCATAGTGTGGTTATATAGTTAAATGCTTTTACAGCTGAAGGTATTGCAATTAATAATGTTGTAAAAGTAAATACAGAACCTAAGAACGGATTCATACCAGATACGAACATGTGGTGACCCCAAACTATTGTTGACAAAAATGCAATAGCAAGGATAGAAAGAATCATAGCTCTATACCCAAAAATTGGTTTTCTAGAGTTTGTTGCGATAATTTCGGAAGTGATTCCTAATGCAGGAAGTAATACAATATATACTTCTGGGTGTCCTAGGAACCAAAATAAATGTTCGTATAAAACTGGTGAACCACCTTGATAATGTAACACTTCACCTTGAATAAATATGTCTGACAAGAAGAATGATGTTCCAAAACTTCTATCCATTATTAAAAGTAACGCTGCCGACAATAGAACTGGGAATGAAATTACACCAATAACTGCTGTGATAAAAAATGCCCAAATAGTTAACGGCATTCTTGTCATTGACATACCTTTTGTCCTGAGGTTAATTACCGTTACAATATAATTTAATGAACCAAGTAAAGATGAGGCAATAAATATAGCCATAGACACTAGCCACAGCGTCATACCTGTACCAGAACCTGGTTGTGCCATAGGCAATGCACTTAATGGTGGGTAAATTGTCCAACCAGCAGCTGCAGGTCCCATCTCAACAAAGAATGATAAAATCATTATAAGACATGACACAAAGAACAACCAATAAGACACCATATTAAGGAAACCTGACGCCATATCTCTTGCACCAATCTGAAGTGGAATAAGTAAGTTACTGAAGGTACCACTCAATCCAGCCGTTAACACAAAGAAAACCATTAACGTTCCATGTATGGTTACCAATGCCAAATAGATATCCGCATCCATAACACCTTCTGGAGCCCACTTACCAAGTAAAGCCTTAAAAACTGCATTTTGTTGTTCTGGCCAAGCAATTTGCATACGTATCATTAAAGACATCAAAATACCGATGATACCCATAACAATTACACCAGTAATTAAATACTGCTTTGCAATCATTTTGTGATCCTGACTAAATATATATTTAGTCACGAAAGTCTCCTTATGATGATGTACGTCGTGATCGTCGTGATTGTGTGTATCTACTGTTGCTGACATAATCTTTTTTCTGTTTCTTAATTTTTTTAATTCAATGATTTTGCAAAAGTGGTCTGCTCAGCCATCCAAGCATTATATTCTTCTTCAGTTTCTACAATAATCTTCATTTGCATATTGTAGTGAGATTTACCACAGATTTTGTTACAAATTAATAAGTAATCAAACTCATAAGGTTCTAAAGGTTCTTCACCATTCAAAGTTAAATCCTTACTCTTCTCAGTTCTAATTTTATTAATATTTAAAACCTTCTCTTTCATAGCCTCTGTTTCACGCATCTCAGCTGTTGTTACAGTTGGTGTAAACCCAAATTGTGTTACCATGCCTGGCACACAGTTCATTTGTGCTCTAAAGTGAGGCATGTAAGCAGAGTGTAATACATCTTGAGAACGCATTTTAAATAAAACTGGTCTATTTACTGGTAGGTGTAATTCTGTAACAATAACATCATCTTGTGCATTAAGATCTCCTTCGTCTACACCTAATATATTAGCTCTGTCTAAATCTATTAACCTAACATTTGCCTTTCCTAACACATTGTCTTCACCACCATATCTTGCTTTCCAGTTAAATTGCTGTGCATAAAGCTCAACAACTAATGGATCTTCTTGATCGTCTACATTCATAATGTCATTCCAAGTAAATAATCCATAGATAATTAAACCTGCTAAAACTACAACAGGAATACCTGTCCATATAGCTTCTAAAGTATTATTGTCAGCATAAAACAATGCTTTTCTACCCTTTTCTCCTCTATACTTAAAAGCAAAGTAATGTAACAGAAATTGAGTTACAGTTTGAACAATAAATATAACAACCATAGATATAGCCATAAGACTATCTATACCTGGACCATGTTCTGAAGCTGAGTTAGACATTAATGGTAAATCTCCTAAGTACCAAAAACATAATATAGTAATGATATATATGAAGGCTAAGAAGCCCATCATTAAATAACCATTCATTTTGTTATCCTTATCATCAGCAATCTGAGTATTGCTTGCACCTACTTGAGCTAAGTCAAAAATCTTTATCAATTGCCAAATAGCAACAGCTACAAAGAGTACAATTATAATAGTTAATAAAGTAGTAGTCATTATTGTATGATTTCTTTTTAAATATTAATAATGGAAATGTTTACTTTCCTCTGTAAATGGATTTTGTTTTGCCAATAACGGAGCCTTACCTAAAGCTGTAAATACAATGAATAAAAATAATCCGCCAAATAGTAAGATAGCACCAATCTCTGGCATACCTATAAACCATCTATCTACAACCGTTGCTGGCATAATCCAGTTAAAAACGTCTAGGTAGTGTCCACAAAGAATTACAATACCTGCCATAACTACAAACCAGTTGATGCGTTTGTAATCACTGTTCATTAATAAAAGTAATGGGAAAATAAAGTTCATAGCTAACATTCCAAAGAAAGGAAGTTTGTAATGCTCTATTCTAGTTACAAAATAAGTCACCTCTTCTGGTATATTAGAGTACCATATTAACATGAATTGAGAGAACCATAAGTATGTCCAGAATATACTAATACCAAACATAAATTTAGCTAAATCATGAATGTGACTGTCATTTACAAACTCTAACAACCCTTTTGACTTTAAGTAGATAGAGATCATTGCAATTACAGTAATACCACTAACAAACATACTTGCAAAAACGTACCAACCAAATAGAGTACTAAACCAGTGAGGATCTACACTCATTATCCAATCCCAAGACATCATAGACTCAGTGTAGATATAAAACACTAAGAATGCTGCAGAGATCCTAAAGTTCTTTTTAAAGTTTTTATTGTCATTTGCATTATCTTGAGCAATAGAGAATTTTCTAGAGAAATATCTGTATAAAGACCATCCTCCTAAGAATATAAGACCTCTAATAAAGAAACCTGTTTTATTTAACCAACCTGACTTACCTGCCACTAACTTATCATAGTTTTCATGTCCTACTTCTGTAACACCATCTTTTAACCAAACAAATAAATGACTATCCGCTACAAAAGCAATTGCTAAAACAATTAAACCACCAGGTAAAACATAAGATGTAATACCTTCCATAACTCTAAATAAAACTGGTGACCATCCTGCCTGTGCAGCATATTGAATTGCGTAAAATGCTAACACACCTAAAGCAATCATGAAGAAAAAGAATGCTCCAACATAAAGTGCTGCATAAGGTCTGTTGTGGATTTGATGTAGTGCATGCTCTTCATGATGTGTTAATCCACCATGAGCTTCTTCACCATGATGGTCTTCACCATGCGCTGCAACTTCATTATGTTCTGATTCTCCATGAGTTTCACCATGTGCATCAGTGGCGTGTGTATCGCCATGACCATGATGCTCTTCAGCAAGCCTCTCAGTGATATTTTCTTCAGTATATCCGTGAGAATCAATGAATCCATAACCAACACCTATCAAACCGAGTACCATCATAATAATAGCACCCATTCTTAATCGATTTGAAATTTTATATTCCATTTATATAATCTTTATCTAAATCTTATTTTTCTAAATCTGCTTTAAGCTTTTCAACGTAAGCAACTACTTGCCAACGCTCTTTCTCGTTTAATTGGTTAGCATAAGAACCCATAGTGTTTTTACCATAGTAAATTACATGATAAATACTCCCTGTTGTAATAGCTCTACCTGCATCATCATAGCTTGGTACACCTAATATTTTTTCGCGATCAACAAGTTTGCCTTTTCCATTTCCTTTAGTTCCGTGACAAATTCCACAGTAAATATCATAAAGTACTTTTCCTTCTTCGTAATCTACTTGTGTTGAATCTAATGGACTTGTTAATGTCGCTTTAGCTAACTCATAGCCTTCATTAGTATTTTCAATTTCATAAGGCATAAAATCACCTCTTGGTATAGTACCTTCTGCAGGTAACTGAGCTTCAACACCTGTTGCAAAAGCATCAGATTCCTGATAGGTTTCATATCCTACTGATTGATACATATTAGGCATGTACTGGTAGTTAGGTCTTGAATCCTTTTTACAAGACACAAAACTTACTAATAAACCTAACGCTACGATATATTTCAATGATGTCTTCATATTAATGTGCATCTTCGTCTTTATCTACAATATTAATTTCAACAGCTCCTGTTTCTTGTAATAATGAAGTTAATTCACTTTCATTATTATGGATAACGATTTCCATTAAGAAATGATCGTCTGTTGTTCTTGGATCTGGATTTTCAGCCTTTTTAAAGGGCCACATTCTACTTCTTAAATAAAATGTTATTACCATTAAGTGCGCTGCAAAAAATACTGTTAGCTCAAACATAATAGGAACGAATGCAGGCATGTTTTGCAAATAACTGAAACTTGGCTTACCACCAATATCCTGTGGCCAATCTTCAATCATTATAAAATTCATCATAGTAATAGCAACTGTTAGACCAACACAACCATATAAGAAGGCTGTGATTGCAAGTCTGGTTGGTGCTAGACCCATTGCTTTATCTAGTCCGTGAACCGGAAAAGGAGTATATATTTCCTCGATATGATGTTTTTTAGCCTTTACCGCTTTAACGGCAGACATTAATACATCATCATCTGTATAAATAGCATGAATTACTTTTGAAGCTTCCATATACTATAACTAGTTATTTAATAAATTTTTAGCTTGCCCTGCCCAATCATCTCGCTCTGCTCTTCCTGGGAAAGAACCTGTAATTGAATCTAACAAGTCGTACTCTGTTTTTGTCATCTTACTCACCTGTAGGAAGGTATAGATACCTATACTATTCAGTACCTCTTCCATCTTAGGACCAACACCATTGATTTTCTTTAAATCATCAGCTGTTTCTTTTGATGCATCAAAAGAACCGATAGATTCTAAAAGATTATTTACCTTTTCAGAATTGTCCACTTGAGCCGTTTCTTTTGAAGATGAGGCATCGAACTCAACAGGCTTTGATGTTCTTGCATCTGCGCCAGTTCCTACTAAACTATCACCTCTTTCTCTAATATTTTTGTAACGCTCACCTGATGACTTTAATATCGTTTTTACCTCTGCCTGCGCAATTACAGGGAATGTTCTAGAATACAATAAGAATAATACAAAGAAGAAACCTATTGTTCCGATGAAAATTCCTATATCTACAAACGTTGGAGAGAACATTGTCCAAGATGAAGGTAAGTAATCTCTGTGTAATGACGTAACGATGATAACGAAACGCTCAAACCACATACCTATGTTTACTACAATAGATATAAAGAACGAGAACATAATACTTGTTCTAAGTTTCTTGAACCACATAAACTGTGGCGAGAATACGTTACAAGTCATCATTGCCCAATATGCCCACCAGTAAGGTCCTGTTGCTCTGTTTAAGAATGCATATTGTTCATACTCTACACCAGAGTACCAAGCAATAAATAACTCAGTGATATAAGCCACACCAACAATTGAACCTGTAATCATGATTACAATGTTCATTAACTCGATGTGTTGTACTGTAATATAATCTTCAAGGTTACATACTTTTCTCATAATAATAAGAAGCGTATTTACCATGGCAAATCCTGAGAAAATCGCACCTGCCACGAAGTAAGGTGGGAAAATCGTAGTATGCCAACCTGGAATTACTGATGTTGCGAAGTCAAAAGATACAATAGTATGTACAGAAAGTACTAAAGGCGTTGCTAAACCTGCAAGTACCAATGATACCTCCTCAAAGCGTTGCCAATCTTTTGCTCTTCCAGACCAACCAAAACTTATTAAAGAATATATTTTCTTTTGGAAAGGTCTAATGGCTCTATCTCTAAGCATTGCGAAATCTGGTAATAACCCTGTCCACCAGAATACTAATGATACAGATAAATAAGTTGAAATCGCAAATACGTCCCAAAGTAATGGTGAGTTAAAGTTAACCCATAGCGAACCAAATTGGTTTGGGATTGGTAATACCCAGTAAGCTAACCATGGACGACCCATGTGAATAATTGGGAATAAACCTGCCTGAACAACAGAGAATATTGTCATAGCTTCTGCAGAACGGTTAATTGCCATTCTCCATTTTTGACGGAATAATAAAAGTACTGCCGAAATCAGTGTTCCTGCGTGACCAATACCAACCCACCAAACGAAGTTAGTAATATCCCAAGCCCAGTTTACAGTCTTGTTAAGACCCCAAACTCCAATACCTGTTGATACGGTATAAATAATACAACCTATTCCCCAAAGGAATGCGACCAAAGATATACCGAAAACAATCCACCATGCTTTGTTGGCTTTGCCTTCTACTGGTCTTGCTACATCTACAGTAACATCGTGATACGATTTCTCGCCAGTAACTAAAGGTCTTCTAATAGGTGCTTCGTAATGAGACGCCATAATTATATACGTGTTTCTTTAATTTTTATTTATGCTTCTTTTGCTATGTTTCTCACCTTAGTTTGATAAACTACATTTGGTTTTACACCAACATGCTCTAATAGGTGATAAGATCTTTTATCGTCTTTTAACTCTGCTATTTTGCTATCCTTATCATTAACATCACCAAAAATCATAGCGCCATTACCACAAGCTGCAGAACATGCTGTTTGGAATTCTCCATCTTTCACAGGTCTTCCTTCACGCTTAGCATCTAAAATAGTTTTCTGTGTTTTTTGGATACAGAAAGAACATTTTTCCATTACACCACGAGAACGTACTGTTACGTCTGGATTTAACACCATTCTTCCAAGGTCATCGTTCATGTAGTAATCAAACTCATCATTTTGAGAATATAAGAACCAGTTGAAACGACGAACTTTATAAGGACAGTTATTAGCACAGTAACGTGTACCAACACATCTGTTATAAGCCATATGATTTTGACCTTGACGACCGTGAGACGTTGCTGCTACCGGACAAACTGTTTCACAAGGTGCGTGATTACAGTGTTGACACATTACAGGTTGGAAAGCTACCTGTGGATTATCTGCAGGGTTCTCCATTTCTCCAAACTCACTTAAAGAGCTTCCTAAACCTGAAATATTTTCTTTCTTTTGGTTATCTCCTTCAAAAGTATCTTGAGAAGAGTAATATCTATCAATACGCAACCAGTGCATATCTCTACTACGTCTCATTTCTGATTTACCAACAACTGGTACATTATTTTCTGCGTGACATGCAATGACACATGCACCACATCCTGTACAAGCATTTAAATCTATAGATAAGTTAAAGTGATGTCCTACTGAGCGATCAAACTCATCCCATAAATCTACTTTAGAATCTGTAACCTTTACAGGATTGTGATTTAATGATACTTCAGGGATAGCATTCCAAACATCTCTATCCTTTGTATTAAAAATCTCAAGACTAGTTTCTTTAATGATGTCTCCACGACCCATTAATGTATTATGCAACTGCACACAAGCAAACTCATGCTCACCTGTAGCTTTACTAATTGTTACATCTTGTACCGTATTAAAATTGTGATATAATGGATAAGCATTTACACCAGTCTTCATTTCAGCTTTCATACCTTCAGCAGTTCTACCATATCCAAATGATAGACCTATTGAACCTTTAGCCTGACCTGGTTGAATAATTACAGGAACATTCTCTAAAGTCGTCCCATTAACTGTAATATTTGCTCTGCTTCCGTTTAAACCTCCATTAGCTACGTTCCAATTTTCAAGACCTAGTGCTTCTGCATCAGCTCTTGATACTGTTACATAATTATCCCAAGTGGTTCTTGTTATTGGATCTGGAAATTCTTGTAACCAAGGGTTATTAGCCTGCTGACCATCACCCATTCCTGTTTTAGGATATAAAACCAATTGCATTTTTCCAGCTTTAGCGGATGCTGCTAATTCTCTTGCTGCATTGCTACTTGGTGTTTCCACATTATCCTCCGAAGCACTCTCTTCTACTGTTTCTGCACTTTCTATACTTGATGATGTTTTTGATACAAACACACCATCTTGTACAGCTTTGTTAAAGGAAGCACCATTTAAAACATCAGTAGTCCAAACAGATTTTAAATAATCTCTGTATGATGTACTATTTCCATTCCACGCTAAAAGTACTTCTTGAAATTGTTTAGTATCAAACAATGGACGAATTGTTGGCTGCATTAATGAATAATGACCTGCTTTTAATTCAAAATCGCCCCAAGACTCTAAACTATGTGGTGTCGCCGCTATATATTGTGAAAGCACAGAGGTTTCATCTTGTTTCATAGAGAACGAAACCGATAATTCTGTTTTCTTTAAACCTTCAGCAAAATCAGCCGCATTAGGAAGTGTATACATAGGATTTACTCCACTCATAATAAGTGCACCCACTTTACCAGCTTTCATATCAGCCACAAGTTGCATCACACCTTTATCACTTCCTTGTCTTGTATTTATTGTTGTTTTAGGATCAAATGCTTTACTATTTAAATACTCATTAATCTCTATAGCTACTGTCTGAGCATTTACGTCTTGTATACCAGTAACGACTACTGCATTACTACCCGCTTTTGAAATCTCATTAGCAGCAGACTGCACGGCTTTCGCAATGTTTTCTGGTAATTCTACCGATACAGCACCACCAACTACTAAACTATGTAGTTTTGCTAGTGCTAATTTTTGTTGACTAGGTGTTAATGGTATACGTTTATCTGCGTTAGCGCCAGACAGAGTCATATTAGACTCAAACTGAATGTGACGTGACATTTTTCCATTTTCTGGGATACGCTTTTTAGCATATTCACTTTCAAATCCACCACCTTGCCAATCACCAAGAAAATCTGCACCGACAGATACAATAGTCTTTGCTTTAGAGAAATCGTAATTAGCCATTCCTCTTTTACCATATTTAGCTTGGTAAGCATCTAAAGTTACTGATTCTGAAATCGCATCGTATGTAACATGTTTAACATTACCATACTTTTCTGCAAATTCGGAAACTAGTTTTTTAGTTGAAGGACTAGGTATAGTAGCAGTTAAGAAAACGATTTGCTTATCGTCACTTAAGCTATTTATTTTTGAAGTTGTTTCAGAGATAAATGTATCCCAAGAGATAGTGTCTTTCCCTTTCATTGGAGACTTAACCCTTAAGTTATCATATAACCCCAAAATAGAAGCATGAACTCTTGCATTAGCACTGCAATTAGTTTTTGCATCTGTATTATTTTCAATTTTTATTGGTCTTCCTTCTCTTGTTTTAACCAACACACTAGCAAAATCATAACCATCTGCAATAGTAGTAGCATAGAAGTTGGCAACACCAGGAATAATTTCCTTTGGTTGATTTACATAAGGAATTGACTTAATCACCGGACCTTCACAAGCTGCTAATGATGCTGCAGCTGTACTAAACCCAATATACTTTAAGAAATCACGACGCGATGTAGATGAAGACTCCAATGTCTCCTTATCTCCTAAGAACTCATCTGTTGGAATTTCTTCAACAAATTCGTTTTGTCTAAGCGTCTCAACAATAGAGCTATTATCGTTTAGCTCCTCAACACTTTTCCAGTATTTCTTGTTTGATGACATATAATTCTGAATTACTTCTTATTAAATATTAATAATGGCACTTACCACATTCTAATCCACCCATTTGTGCCGCTGTTAACTGATCAACACCATACTTTTTCGATAATTCTTCATGAATTTTAGTATAGTAATCGTTGTCTTTAACCTTTACGTTTGTTTCTCTATGACAGTTAATACACCAACCCATAGTTAATGGTGCGTGTTGATACATTATCTCCATTTCCTCAACCGGACCATGACATGTTTGACACTCTACACCTGCCACAGACACGTGCTGTGAGTGATTAAAATATGCAAAGTCTGGTAAGTTATGTATACGAATCCATTTCACGGGTTTAGACTCTCCTGTATATGAGGTTCCATCCCAACCAACAGCTTCATACAGTTTCTGAATTTCAGCATTGTAATCTACACCATACTCCTTACCTTCCGCTAAAGTCTCTGGAGCAACCTCTGATATAGATTTATGACAATTCATACACACGTTTAATGATGGTATACCTGAATGCTTACTAACTCTAGCTGAGGAATGACAGTACTTACAATCTATACCATTATCACCAGCATGTATTCTATGAGAATAATGTATAGGTTGCACCGGCTCGTAACCTTGATCAACACCAACCTGCATAAAATAGCCATACACAAAATAACCACTGGCTAGCAAGAATAAAATAGCTGTTACAAGTACCAAGAATTGGTTTTCAATAAACGCTTTCCACAGAGGCTTTCTTTGGTCCTCAACAGGAATTTCAATTCCTTTTGCTTCAGCGAAACGATTTAAAGTACGCTTTACCAGAACTAGAGCCATTGCTAATAAACCAAACAACACTACTAGCGCACCAAGAATTAAATCATTGGAAATACCACCCTCTACCTTAGTCTGACCTTCTGGTGTTGGCATTACTACAGGCTCGGGTTTTGGCTCGGCAGTGTAAGCTAAGATATCTGAAATATCCTGATCGCTTAACTGTGGAAACGCAGTCATCGCCACATTACCCCATTCTGCATAAACTTTATTAGCGTAAGCATCACCAGATTTAATTAAACCTGAACTGTTTCTAATCCATGCTTTCAACCATTCTCTGTCTAAACCTTGCTCCTCTGCCAATCTAGCCTCTACGTTACGTAACGCAGGACCAGTCATTGGCTTATCCAACTTGTGACAAGCAGCACAATTTGTATTAAACAAAGATTTCCCATTTGCAGGATCGCCTTCTTGGGCAGTCAGTGAAGTTGAAAACGTAAGTAATAAAATTAAACCGAGACTAAATATCTTAGAGGTTAAATTACGGTAAATCACCTGTTTCATATTGTTAGTTGAATTATCTTCTAAACTTTGGTACGATTATTTCAGTCAAATATGACAAAAGTCATGTTTCTGAAACTCTGGCAAAAGTAAGATATAAAGTCGATTTTAGAAATCTTAGAGAAGTGTTAATAACTAATTTATATACATTCTAAATAAGATTTTTACAGCTATATCGTTGAATAATATACCTTTGTATTTAAACAATAAATTATGAGAAAAAAAATAAAATATATCAGCGCAACAGTTTTAACATTATTACTGTCTTTTTCGATAAGTGCGCAACAAGGAGAGGTTAATGTAGACCAAGACAGTGACATTGACAAACTGTTAGAGTATAAGAAGGATATTAAAACCTCTAAAGTTTATAAAATACAGGTATATCAAAGCACAGATCCAGACAAGGCAGACCGTGAAAAGTCTAACTTTTTAAACACTTATAATGAATGGCCTGTTGAGATTGTTTGGAATACTCCAAATTATAAGGTTTGGGTTGGTAATTTTGCAACAAGACTAGAAGCGGACAGAGCTTTAGTAAAGATTAAAAAGGAGTATATGTACGCTCTAATTTTTCAGCCAAAATTGGAAAAAGAGTGAAAGTATATAAACATTAACTTAAATAAAAAAGCGGCTTGAATAAGCCGCTTTTTTATTTTGGATATTTTAAAATAGTTACTTCAACTTCTTTTTAACTTCAACTTCTTGGAATGCTTCTAATATATCCCCTTCGTTGATATCATTATATCCTTTGATCTGCATACCACAGTCGTAACCTTTAGACACCTCCTTAACGTCGTCTTTAAATCGTTTTAACGAAGCTAATTCTCCTGTATAAACTACAACACCATCTCTAATAAGTCTAATTCCAGAATTTCTGTAAATTTTACCATTAGTTACCATACAACCTGCAATAGTACCAATCTTAGATATCTTAAATGTCTCTCTGATTTCTGCTGTACCTGTAACTTCCTCTTTAAGCTCTGGAGATAACATACCTTCCATGGCATCTTTAAGGTCGTTGATAGCATCGTAAATAATAGAATATGTTCTGATATCGATTTCTTCTTTATCGGCAGTCATTCTAGCGTTTCCAACAGGACGAACATTAAATCCAACAATAATAGCATCAGAAGCAGAAGCTAACAACACATCACTCTCGGTAATTGCACCTACACCTTTATGAATTATATTCACTTGAATTTCTTCAGTAGATAACTTTTGGAACGAATCTGTTAATGCCTCAACAGAACCATCCACATCACCTTTAAGGATAATATTTAACTCTTGGAAATCACCTAATGCAATACGTCTACCTATTTCGTCTAATGTAATATGACGCTGTGTTCTTACAGATTGTTCACGTTGTAATTGAGTACGCTTAGCTGCTATTTGCTTAGCTTCACGCTCATCCTCAAATACATTGAACTTATCACCTGCTTGTGGCGCACCGTCTAGCCCTAATATTGATACTGGTGTTGAAGGGCCTGCTTCGGCAACATCATTACCTCGTTCATCGTGCATAGCCTTAACCTTACCACTATTCTTTCCTGCTAATACATAGTCACCAACCTTTAGGGTACCTGCTTGTACCAATATTGTTGACACATAACCTCTACCTTTATCCAAGTAAGCTTCTACTACAGTTCCGCTTGCAGGTTTATTAGGATTAGCTTTTAGTTCTAATAATTCAGCTTCTAAAAGTACTTTTTCTAAAAGTTCTTTAACTCCGGTTCCGAATTTAGCCGAAATATCATGTGATTGGATTTTTCCTCCCCAATCTTCAACTAATAAATTCATATTGGCTAATCCTTCTTTTACTTTATCTGGATTAGCATCCGGTTTATCAATTTTGTTAATCGCAAATACAATTGGTACACCTGCTGCTTGAGCATGAGAAATTGCTTCTTTGGTTTGTGGCATTATAGCATCATCCGCAGCCACAACAATAATAGCAATATCTGTTACTTGAGCACCACGAGCACGCATTGCCGTGAAGGCTTCGTGACCAGGTGTATCTAAAAATGCTATTTTTTGTCCGTTATCTAACTGAACACCATAAGCTCCAATATGCTGTGTTATTCCACCAGATTCACCTGCAATTACATTTTCTTCACGAATGTAATCTAACAAGGATGTTTTACCATGGTCAACGTGACCCATAACCGTTACGATTGGTGCACGAGGTTTTAAGTCTTTTGGATCATCTTCAACGGTTTCAATAGACTCTTCGATATCTGCTGTAACAAATTCTACGTCGTAACCAAATTCTTCAGCAACAATAGATAAGGTCTCTGCATCTAACCTCTGGTTCATAGTTACCATCATCCCTAAAGACATACAGGCTGATATAACTTGAGTAACACCAACATCCATCATAGTAGCCACTTCACTAACAGTAACAAACTCAGTAACTTTTAGTGTTTTACTTTCAGCTGCTTCTGCTTGTAACTCCTTCTCAGATTGCTCTCTATGACGATCTCTTTTTTCACGACGGTTTTTAGCACCTCTACCTTTACTGGATTTTCCTTGAAGCTTCTCTAGAGTTTCTCTTACTTGTTTTTGTACTTCTTCTTCACTTGGCTCTTCCTTAACTACTTTTGCTCTAGCACCTCTTCCTTTACCACCTCTTCTGTTATCGAAGTTTGGTCTTCCTCCACCATCATTTCCACCTTTACTAATGCGACGTCTCTTACGTTTATTATTGTCGTTTGAAGATTCCGATTTTTTATCTTCCTTTTTCTTCTTAGGCTTATTGAACTGTGAAAGATCTATTTTTTTACCAGTAGTAGTTGGTCCTGATAATTTTTGATATTGAGTTTTTAACTTCTCGTCTTTTCTAGGCTCTGTAGACTCTTCTTTCTTCTCAACTTTAGGCTCAACCTTTTTAGGTTCTTCCTTCTTAGGCTCAACTTTTTTAGGCTCTTCTTTCTTTGGCTTCGCTACTTCTACTACAGGCTTTTCAACCTTTTTAGGCTCTTCTTTCTTAGGCTCTTCCTTTTTCTCTTCAGTAGCTTTTGGTTTCTTATCTAAATCGATCTTACCAATTTGCTTTGGCCCACTAAGTTCAGCTTTTGCTTTTACTACAGTTTCTTTAGCGGCTTCTTTCTTTTCTTTTTCTTCAATTTCGCGTTCGCGCTGCTCACGAAGCTTCTCTTTCTCCTTGAGTTTTGCTTCACTTACTTCTTGAGCTTTTTCACGCTTTGATGCATCTGTTTGAAATTCATCAGACAACGTGTCGTAAACCTCTTGCGAAATTTTTGTATTAGGACTTTTCTCAATTTCGATACCCTTAGACTCTAAGAAGTCTACCGCACGATCTAATGAGATATTTAGTTCTCTTAATACTTTATTAATTCTAATTTGAGCCATAAATTGCTGTAATATACTTAAATCTGTTTTATATCAATCTAACTTCTTCTGTTTTTAAAGTTAAACTGTTATTAGTCTTCAAATTCTTCTTTAAGAATTCTAATGACTTCTAATATTGTTTCTTCTTCTAAATCTGTACGTTTTACTAAATCGTCTACGTCTTGTTCTAGAATGCTTTTTGCTGTATCCATACCAGCTTTGCTAAATTCATCGATAATCCATCCGTCGATTTCATCTGAGAATTCTTTTAATTCTACATCTTCTTCAGCACCTTCTCTAAATACGTCTATCTCGTAACCTGTTAGTTGACCAGCTAAACGAATGTTGTGACCTCCTCTACCAATAGCTTTTGACACCTCTTCTGGTTTTAGCAACACCTCCGCTCGTTTATTTTCTTCGTCTAACTTTAAAGATGTTACTCTTGCTGGACTTAATGCTCTTGTTACAAAAAGCTGAATATTGTTGGTGTAGTTAATTACATCTATATTTTCATTACCTAACTCACGCACAATACCATGAATACGTGAACCCTTCATACCAACACACGCACCTACTGGATCAATTCTATCATCATAAGAATCTACTGCTACTTTAGCTTTTTCACCAGGAATACGCACCACTTTTTTAACTGTAATTAAACCGTCGAACACTTCAGGAATTTCTTGCTCAAACAATTTTTCTAAGAACAATGGTGATGTTCTAGACATGATTATTGCTGGCTTGCTTCCTTTTAACTCTACACTTTCTATAATACCTCTTACATTCTCTCCTTTTCTAAAGAAATCTGAAGGTATTTGTCTGTCTTTTGGTAAAATAATTTCGTTACCATCATCGTCTAACAAAATTATTGCTCTATGACGAATATGATGTACCTCTGCGGTATAAATTTCTCCTTCTAACTCTTTAAATTGCTTATAGATATTAGTATTATCGTGTTCATGGATTTTAGAAATAAGATTTTGTCTTAATGCTAAAATTGAACGTCTTCCTAAATCAATTAATTTTACTTCTTCAGCAACGTCTTCACCAACTTCAAAATCTGGCTCTATTTTTTGAGCTTCTGATAATGCAATTTCCTGATTAGGATCTTCTACCTCACCATCTGCAACTACGATACGGTTTCTCCAAATTTCTAAATCTCCTTTATCTGGATTGATAATAATATCAAAGTTATCGTCGTCTCCGTACTTCTTTTTTAAAGCATTACGTAACACATCTTCTAGAATCGCCATCAGCGTCACTCTATCAATTAACTTATCGTCCTTAAATTCTGAAAATGACTCTATTAACGCTACATTTTCCATAATTGAATTGAATTAAAATTTTATTTTAACTTTTGCTTCTTTAATGTTTTCAAAAGCAATATTAACTTCTTTTGTTACTGTTACCTTGCCTTTACCTACTGGTTTTGGTTCTCTTGTCTTCCACTTAAGCACAACTCCTTCATCGTTAACATCTGCTAATTGCCCTTCTAGTTTATATCCATCTACAGTTTTCACCTCAAGATTTCTTCCTACATGTTTGTTGTATTGTCTTGGCTTCTGTAAAGGTGATGCTGCGCCACATGATGACACTTCTAATGAAAAATCTTGCTCTTCTCTATCAAGATTATGCTCTATAGCTCTACTTACAAAGATGCAATCTTCAACTAAAACACCATTATCCCCATCTAAAATAACTCTAATGGTATTATCTGATAAAATTTCAAAATCTATAAGAAATAAATCCTTACGCTGATTTAGTGCTTGGTCTAATAAATCTTTTACTGTATCCTTAAACATCTCTTGATATAAAAAGAGAGGACTTTTCGTCCTCTCTCGTTCTCTTTCCGTAAAACAATGGTGCAAATATACAATATTATATGAACTTTTCAAAGCCATATAAAGTGGATTTATTTTCGTAAATTTATATAACTAATATAAAGCATTCAAGATAATGAACAGAATCCTCGTCCCTACCGATTTTTCGGAGCAAGCAACTAACGCTTTAGAAGTAGCTGCTATGTTAGCTAAAAAACATGATGCTGACATTTACCTATTACATATGATGGAAATTCCCATGCAACACATAGATCCTGGTGCAGTAAAAAGCGACATACCTGAAACACTCTTTTTTATGAAACTAGCTCATAAAAAGTTTGAAGATCTTATGGAAAGTGATTTTTTAGAAGGTATTACTGTGCATGAAACCGTAAAAGCAGATATAACTTTTAACGAAATAAAAGATGCCTGTAAAGAGTTTGATATAGATTTAATAGTTATGGGTTCTCATGGTGCCACTGGGCTAAAGGAAATGTTTATTGGCTCTAATGCAGAAAAAGTAGTACGCTCTTCTGATGTTCCTGTTTTAGTTATTAAAAACAAACATCAGAGCTTTAACATTAAGAATTTTGTTTTTGCCTCTGATTTTAAAAACGATAATAGAGAAACATACAAACAAGCTGTAAAGTTTGCCGAATTGTTTGATGCTAAAATTCATCTATTACTAGTTAATACTGCAAATAATTTTATTACAACTTACGAATCTAGAACCCGAATAAACGATTTTATTTCTGGACAAACTTTTGAAAACTACACAATAAATGTACATAACGACTATAGCGTAGAACAAGGTATTTTAGGTTTTTCTCAAGAAATTGATGCCGACCTTATTGGTATAAGTACACACGGTAGACAAGGTATTGCTCACTTTTTTAACGGCAGTATTAGCGAAGATTTGGTTAATCATGCTAAAAGACCTGTTATAACTTTTAAAATATAATTGAAAATAAATATTCTGAAAATAAAAAAATCCTAATCGTTTGATTAGGATTTTTTGTTGGCCTACTAGGGCTTACCTCGACTGCGCTCGACACAGGCTTCTCACCCTTTTAGTTTTTTATTAAAAGCAAAAGTCCCAACTACTTATTGTAATTAGGACTTCTTTTTTGTTGGCCTACTAGGGCAAATATCTTTTTACCTCATCACACCTCAACAAGCTTCAAAAACCCTTACAAATAAAGGGTTTTTGAAAATTCGTAATTTTAAAACACCTCAAATTACTTTGTAAAATATCAAAAAATAGCATATTTTTACTACGCTTTTTACTACGCTTATATATATGAAACAACCTACACATAATTTCAATCTTGAATTTCGCCCTAACTCATCTGGGAAAAAATTGATTTACTTTTATTTCAATTATGGCTATAAAGAATTCAATCCTTCTACAAAAAAATATGTTTATCCAGAATTAAAAATATCATCACAATGGACAATAGATGAGGTTTATTGGAATGGCAGACCAATATACAGAGCGAACAAAACTTACGTTAGAAAATTTGGTAAAGATTTGAATAATGTATTAGATAAGATTGAAGAAACAGCGTATAATCAATTGTCGTTATATAGAAATGAATACGGCACTAACCCCAATCCTAAAGATTTAAAAAAAGAATTCTTGAGAAGCTCAATAGAATTCCAAAACAAAGCAAAAAAATACTATTAGTTGAGTACATTAAAAAGCTTATCGACAAACGAACAAACTTACCCATATCATCTAATGAATATTGGAGTAAAGGAACTAAAAACGGTTACGAAAATTTAATAAATCATATTGAGAAATATGAAGAACGAAAGAAATTAAATATTTCGTTAGATACCATGACCGAAGAGTTATATTGGGATTACTTCAAAACTATTAATGATATTCATAAAGAAGAAAACGGAACACCATATATAAGAACAACCATTGCCAAAGACTGCAAGAATTTAAAAGTCATTTTTAATTGTGCTGTTGAAGATGATATAGAAGTAGGATTTAATTTTTCAAAAAAAGGGCTAAAAATTCACCTTTCAAAACCAATGTATGAAACCTACTTAACTAATGAACAATTGAAAAAAATAATTAACGCCGACGTTAGCCATTCAGCTGAACTACAAAGAGCAAAAGATTATATTATTATTTCGTCTTTTACAGGTGGTTTGAGGATTGGAGACATGAAACATCTTCATGAACTAAAAGTAGAGGTAATTGAGTTTGAAGGAAAGCATTATAATACGGTTACAACAAAAATCAGAAAATCAAAGGAGAATCAAGATGAATTAATAGTTACTATACCAATACTAAAACCTGCAAATGATATATTAAAAAAGTATCAGAACAAATTTCCTAAACTCACAAGTGACACCAATGTTCGTAAATGTGTTACGAAATTATTGAAACATCTAAAGTTTGAAAATGAGGTATTAGTTAGCTATGATTATTATTTATCTGACAAAGTAATCTATAAAAAGAAAAAGCAACATAGCGTATTTTCACCACATGATTGCAGAAGAACTTACATAACAAATCTAAAGCAGTTAGGCATTCAAAATGATACAATAGAACCTATTACCCATCCAAAAATGAACTACAAATCTGTACTTGATTCATATGATAAATCTACATTAAAAGATAAAGCTATTAAGCTAATCAAAGCAATTGAAAGCTCTAATTCCAAATTGTATAAAATCTAACAAAATTATTCGATTACTTTTTTAACCGTTTTAGTAGATTAACAACCAACAAAACCAGTACGGTCATAATAGAAGATATTAAAGCCAAAACTATCCCCAAAAAACTCAATACCTCATTTAAAGACGCTTTTTTATTTTGTGACTCTGCATTTCTGAATGCTCTTACCCAATGTTGTGCCTCTTGGTCATACCTAGCAAGCGTTTGAGAATCATTTGTATTTGGTCGCCAGTTAAAACTTTGTCTTTCTCCCTGTGTCATAGTCATAGTATTATATTAATAAATTTTAGCTAGTCGCTCCAACGCTGATGTCTTTGTTACTGACAAATAATTATCTGTTGTCGTTGCTCTTTTATGAGTAAGGTGGTATTGAGCCATTGAAAGGCTTCCTGTTCGGTCAAGGACGTTTATTGCACTAGCTTTACGAATTGAATGCACACCACAATTCTTAAATCCTAGTTTTTCAGCAGTAAGTTTTATGCGCTTGTGCAACCATTGTCTAGTATATAACTTATTGCTTTTATAGTTATAGAAGATATTTTCGCTATTTGCTCCAAATTCTAATTTAATAGTTTCTCTAAATGCCTGAATGTAATTATACAATTCATTTGATATAATCCCTGTATGACTATTCTTTGTCTTTTTTATTTCAGTAGAGAAAATGTACTTCCCAAAATCGCTATTGAAACTAATATCACCATATTTTAAAGTCAACAGGTCACTAACTCTCAAACCTGATTCTAATGCTATCAAATATGCTAAGTTTTCAGTTTTCCTATCAAGATTATAGATTTGATTGTTTTCAAAAAACAATTTTCGAGCTTCCGAATATAATTTATTGTAATCTATTGGCTGTGTTTTCATATACCAAATATACAAAAAGTGTTTACATTTACAACGTATTTTGTGTAAAATGTAAACACCTACTAAACTAAAATCACTAAAACATTGATTTTTAGTACTTTTGATATTGTGACGTGTTTACATAATACACTATAATGTAAACAGTTGGGATGTTCTAAATTTAGAACGCCAAAAACATACTAACCCAACTCTATATTTCTGTCAAGTTGATAATTATAAAATAGGTCATAGTCTAAAATATAATACCCAACTTAATTAGTATATTTAAACAAAAATAAAAATGAATGGCATTTGGAAATTAAACGGTATGTTTTTCGGATGGGTTACAAACAATGGAAGTTTGTATTCGCAAAATGGTAATAGGATAGGAACATTAATTGATAACGTATTTTACAATCATAATGGAGCTTATATAGGAGAACTGTTAAATAACAATCGTATTGGGTATAATTCAGACCATAATGATTGGGTGGGTCCCGTTTGTTATGTTGATGGTCAGATATTGGCTGAGCCTCTAGAAAATCTATTAGCCAATGAAGTAATAGGTTACAATTCTCCCGAATGAACAAATTTCAGCTTTGCTGACTCCTTATGTTCCATTTATAAGTAGCAGTGGCTGTATTCCCTTCATTCATTTCAATTAATTCACTCATATATGCTATAACTTCTAGTCTGTTCTTAGTTACAACATTTCTATATTCAGTAACTGTTAAATCATTAAAGAAAACACCTTGAAGTTCCTCAGCTATATCCATAGCATATATAAACATGTCACCTTGATTGGCAGTAAATCCTTTATTTTCAGAAGTTAAAGAACCATTTATATAATGGGTCAGTACCATTAAAAAGTTAGTTAATCGTATTGCTGGATGCGGATGAGTACTTTCTTTAAAATATATTGCACTTCGATTGCCTGCAAATGAGAGTAGATAAAATATTATCGGGATAGAAAAAAGAACAATTAATGCTTCAAGTAATGGCTTAGTAACCCTATCACCAAACAATCTGTCCGCATATTGCATTATATGAGTTCCTAAACACAAAGCACTATATGTGTCTGCATCCAATTCCATCAAATGCCTCCCAATATCAAAATTTTCAACTGGTGATGGATTCTCCTGCATATTCATTCCTAAATAATCCGACTTCTGAATTAGATGAGCCATTTCATGGTAAAAAGTAAAATGACAACCAGCTTGATACATCAAATTATTAATTGATGTATTCATAAATGGCTCAAGCTTTTCAAATAATAAAACATTGGAATCAGATATAAGACTATCATTAAATTTAAAATTATTTATCAACCAGTTTATAGTACCCCTATTTATACCGATTAAATAATTTCCATTAGGGCTTAAACCAGCCATTGCATTTATAGTATCTCTATCAACGAAAAATAAATAATTCGGTATGATTCCATAATCAGAGTTAAGCTCCAAGGTTTCTTTGTAAAATTTAAACACTTCAAGAAACTCATCTCTATTAAAATCACTTTCTAAATTACATACTAAACCATTAATCTCTGGAACATTCTGGATTATTTCCGCCGTATTATCTCTGTATTGCGCTAATGTCATAGGATTACATTAAAGGGTAAGAGGTTGAATCTCTAGGTTAAGTAAATCGATTTTACTTATAACTCTAGAACATACACCATGTGAATTAGCTTTAATCCAATTTTGGCCATATTCACTTGTTAATGTTCTGACTAACGCTTCTCTATATTCTTGAGGAACTCTTATTACGTATAAACAATCACTTATTAGGATAGAACCATCTTCTATTACCATTACCCGTCCTAAACATCTTTTTCCAACCCTAGGAATTATAATATCCCCTTTATTAGCACATCTAAACCTTCGAGCCACCCTCTTATTTGGTTTAAAGACTTGGTATTTCAGGTCTTTTTTTAAATCTGTAGTATGAATATACTTATAATCACCATTGGAAAGTTCCTTTTTCGAGAACTTTCCCCTAAATATTTCGGCTTTAACACTCTCTAAACTAATACCCTTTTTAAAATCATTTAAACGCCATTTATGATAGCTATAATCCATTCTATGAGGTAAATCAACTATGTCAACATTAATTGTATCTTCAATTTCTCCCTTATGATTGGCCTTATGAATTGTAACCGTTTTATTTTTAGGTCTGCATTTTTTTAAAACCAAAATATGAGTTTTAGCTTCGGTTTTTTTAAAAATTTTATCTGGTAATTCGATTATACCTTTAATCGAATAGTTCTCTATAATTCTTTTTCTAAACATAGAAAATTGATGTGATGTAAGTAGGCCATCGGGCAGAATAATTCCTAGCTCACCATTCTCCCTGATTAAAAGCAGGTTTTGAGCCAAAAAAACTAAATCCGAAGTCACAATTCTGTAGTCTGACAAATCACCCAATCTTGATGAGTTTAAAATCTTCTTTATTTCATCACTTTTTTCTACAACCAAATAGGGCGGATTACAAACACCAACATCAATTGAGCCAAGCTTAATCTTTAATCTATGATTTAGCCTAGATGACAACCCATTGATTAAAAACAAATCGACATTTGGAAACTCTTTCTTAAGTATTTTTATATTTTTTGGGTCAATATCACCCCCAATGATTTTAGAATCTCGCCATTTCAATTTAGCCTCACGTAACAAAGCACCGTCTCCAATTCCTAATTCTAAAATTTTTTTAGGATTTTTCATTAATATATTTGACATCAAAAGCTTAGATATGTTTTGATGTGTATAGTATTGTCCTAAATCACTCCTCATTTATGAAACTGGTTAAATTATACATAAAACTTTTGCCTACACCAACAGTCCTTATCTTCTTTCCATGAGATGGAAAATCGTAATATAATAAAATTTCCTTGTTCTTTACAGCAAACATGCTAACCCCAAGTGAATGAGGTTTGGTGCCTAAAGGTGCTACCGTAATTTCATATGACATATTATTTTTCTTTATTTCCTCCAAAATATTATAAACCCCAAATGGCTCATTAGCTGTAGTCCTGTATATTAATTCAGTTGCTTTGGATTGTTCTAAGGTACTTTGATTTTGAGAGTAAACATAATATTGCCAACTAGGATAGAAAGATGGAAAACCTACAATTGCAAATGTTTTTCTTCTTGCTGGATTTACATCTCCAAAAGCCTTTGTAAATCTAGCCCCTTCAAAACCTAGAGTTGTAACAAGGATTTTTTCCTTATTATGGTCAGATTGTCTTAAAAATCCAGGTAAAGAGTTCACTTCACAAAATTTCTCAGTCAAATCAAATTTAACCTCAACCTCATCTGTCTTAATTTTATCATATTTCTGAGGTTCTGTATAACACACAAATAGTTTTTCAGGAGTAAACTTATTTTTTAGAATATTAATCAAATAAAAAACTACGGGATGACTTAAAGAAGTAATATCAATAAGAACTGATTTATCGTCAATTCCTATTTCCTTTAAATCACTAATAAAAGTACTTAATAAATCTTTCCCAGTTCTTTGAAGGTCTTCATTTCTAATTTGTAAATTAAGTGAAGATTCAATTATTGAATACTTCTCATATTCAACATCGTAATTCATAGAGTAAGCTTTCCCTTTAAAACTACTTTTTAAAAGAAGCGGTATCTTCTGTGCACGAACTTCTTTACTATTACCTAAAATAATTATGTCGATGCTACTACTAAAAGACTCGTCTAGGATTAAACTATTTAAATCATAATATCTATTGTACAACATTATAATTCAAAAGTTAGTTGATTAGTATCGTCCTTTGTTATATTCTTTACATAACTATTTGCTACCAAATTAGCCTTAGCAACGTCACCATGTATTAGTGACTCTAAGTTGTTTGCATCAATATTCAAACTCCTTATCCGCCTAGCTGAAATTTTAAAATACGGTGCATAGATATGATTTAGATGATATTCCCAATTATTAGAGTCAATGGAAGGGTCTTTATCTTTTGTCTGCTCACGCCTTTGTAACACAGAGTAGAGAATTGCATTTTTAAGAAAATCTCTAGTGTCCTCAGACAACTTATCATATTGTGTGGTAAAATGATTTTTTTCTGGCTCACTTAATTTACTATCTCGATGTAAAGCTTGAAATATTTTCCCCAATAGTATAGTAAATCGTTTCAACCTAATACTGTGGGGTGTATAAGTTTCGATTTCATTAATTTTGTACTTAGTAATAGAATATGCTGCATGCGATTGTTCTAAATCGGTCAATTTTCTAGGCTCATCAAATGAAAAGCCATTTCTCCAAGCATTTTTAAACGCTTCTTCACATAGTTCAATAAAGTATCTGCTTATACCTGATGATACCGATTTAAAAGTATTGAAACCTGAATACTTTTTCTCTTTTTTAAATTCCTTGGCCACTAAGAAGACAATCCCTAGTTTATTATTATGAATCCAATCATTATATTTTGAAGGCTTATTATTCTGAAATTTCTCTAATTCCTCGGCAAGTTCAGTCGGCTTTTTGCCCCTATCCAAAAGAACTTGATTAAGCCTTAGAATAAGTGGGTTTTCTACATTATACAATATAGCTAATTTCGTGTCTTCAATACTTAATCTATTCTTTAATCTAATTTTTAAAGTCTCCTTACCCTTACCTTTAACTATTTCTTCTATTTCCTCTTGATAATCATAACCCCCTAAATAATATCTTATGTCTAATAATTCTTCTTTACCATTTTTCAGACATGGAATCCTTGACAATCTTTTATTACAAATTTCTATTAACAACTCTTCATACTCAGAATCTGACAATTCTTCTAAATCAAATCTTTTATAGTCGTGAGGTGAGCTAATAATCTCACTTTCACTTAAAGTTTCATAAGTCTTCAGACCTTCTTTTCGCATTCCAATATTAAAAATGACAGGGTTGGGATGTTTAATAAGAGTGTTTATAATCTTTTGCTGATACGGCAAAAGGTTTTCATATTCATCTACAAAAACATGAATTTTTTTTGCTTTTAAAAGGTCTTGAGATAAAACACTTTGAGCCAAATAATTTAACAAGAGCCCATTAATTATTAATCTTGGTTTTGATAATTCACCTGGATTATTTATAAATGATAGAAGCTTTATTTCATGCGATTTAATTCTCCTTAGAAAGGATTCATAATCTGTAATTGATTTATCATTTAACAACTCTTGAACTTCATCTTTCAGCTCAAAATCCAAACTTTCATTTGTGTGAGCATTAATGTCTAAGATTACTTCTAACAGGCGTTTAGTCAAATTTAAGTTAAGATAGTGACTAAAGAGTTGAACCCACTCTTCATCATTTATACCTTTATGTTGAAAGGCTGGCACAAAATTAGAATCAGCCCTAAAGTGAATACCAATTAATTCTTGATTATTTATGAAGTCTAAAAAGCTTATGTCTTTACTAAATGCTTCTTGTTTTTTACTCTGATACGAATGATATAAAAAATACATTGTTTTACCTGAGCCTCTTCCACCTTCAAGGATTAAAGATTTGCTTCTCAGCAACCCATTAAAACTTTTATGAGAAGCATAAAACTCAAATAGTTTATCACCTAATTGCTCTGCCCTGTCGGTTGAGAATGGATTTTTAAATTTAGACATCAGTTTCAGTTCTTTTATTTCGATAAAGGTTATTCCAATTTTTATTATTAGTATAAAACAGAGGTAGGGAGCAATCAGGAATAGCATGATGGAAAGCTATTGCATAATCTAATCCTTGATAACCTAAAAACTCTATATCGTTTTTATCACACAAGTTTTTAAGTATATCCTTACAAAACTCTATTTCTTCTGCTTCAAAATACACAGAGTCTTCACCAAATATTTTAAACCGATTTCCAAGAAGTTCACCGTAAGTTACCATTAAATCACTTCTTTTACCCATTTCAAAATCAAATTTGAAATTATCATAACCTTCATTAGTACATACTAAACAAAAATATTCAATATTAATATCTGGAAATTTTTCCTTTAATTCATTAAATAAAATTTCATTGTCATCTAATTTTACTTTAGTAAGATTCCAAAAATCACTTATTTGTTTTCCACTTCCCACAAAATCATCCAAAATAATAAGGTTTTTACAAGTCTTTAATTCATCAGAACTTAAACTATTGGTGTCTAAAATCTTACTTTCAGAAATACCAACATCAATTGTTAAGTATCTCGCCATAACCAAAGAACTTTGGGAAAGATTGCCTGTATTTAATGGAACAAAAAATGTGTTTTCAAGAAAAGTTTTTTTAGCTTTTATTATGTCTTCCTCTGTTAAAAGAAAACTACTTTCCTTCTCTAATTTTAAAGCATAACGTTTAAAAATTTTCTCGTTTAATCCAAAATTCATTAATCTAATGATATCTTCCTCAGAATAGTAAACAAATCTATCTAACAATTTTAAAGCACAATATTTCTCTTCTGGTAATATAAAATTATTAAGCCAATTTTGTAATTCCTTTACATTAGGCTTAGACCAAAAATTAGATTCTATATAAAAATATACCTTATCTAACGCATAAGAATTAAACTCTTCTATTTCTTCATTTGTAAGCATCCTTCAGTAATTAAACATAAAGAAAAAGATTTTATTCCTAATTCAGATATTTTCAACTGAAAACTTTATTAATAATCTCTATTCGTAAACTGATTAATTTTCATTTGGGTTTTCTCCATGTCCAAACGCATCTTCAAAATACTTAAATCTTGTATTAGTTTATTTTTTTTATTCTGGTCACCCTCCTGATTAATCAATTCTTGTTTGTAAACAATTTTTGCTTCTATTTCATCTTTTTTCATAATTTTTAAAATTTAATTTCTGGTCGGACTGCTTTTACAACAACCCTTTATTTGAATGCTATTTTAATTGATTAGCATTCTCTTATTTATAATAACTACGTGTTGTTATATTACTTTTTAGAACGCAAATTTTTGGTAAAAAAATTTTGCGAATCACTCCGACTGCTACTTTTAATCGAATTTCACGCTAAAGTAAGGGAGTTATTTTGGCTAGCTCCCTACAGGTAAATTGGTATTTTATTTGTCAAATAATAATGATATCTATACCAGTTCTCCTCTATAAAGATTCCATCATCTTTTAAACTAATTTCTTCGCCTTTTAGTAAAGCTCCAATCTTACCTTTATATCTTAAAACATAATAAGTTCGTTCATCCAAAAAACCAAAAGTCTTTTTATAATCATCGTAATACTTCATTAAGTTATAGGTATATTTATCTTTCTTCATCTCTTTCTTTTTTTAAAGTAATTATTTGACCACCATCTTTCGTTATATAGCTTTTCCAACACTTTAAATCAAAGATTTTTGACTCATGGTAACTTAGATTAGCACACAAAAGTTTAAGCGTTCTAAGTAGCTCATTTTTCTTTGTTGAAGTTTTAATAAAACTATGTATGTGTGGCTTACCGTTAGACTTCTTTTTTTCTTTAGTGTAGTTAATTTCAAGTTTAGGGTCATCTATACGGTCAAATACATTTTTTAAGATATTATCTAAATCTTTGAAAGTATAACTGCTATACGTTTGGAAACTTAAGGCAAAATATTGTTGTCTATGTTTTCGCCTTCTCTTAAAATTATGCTTCAATAGATGATGAACCTCCCATTGATTTAACTTATTTTTTCTAATCAAGTCTTTGCTTTTGGTTTTACACAAATCTTTAATTATTCTTCTAACGTTTCTCGTTGTCATCTCTTTTTGTTTCGCTATTTCAGAAACACTCAAATACTCTTTTTCTACCATTTCTTTCTTTTTAAGGCGTACCAAATGCTTTAGGAAATATCTCTATTTCCTCCATTTAGCTTTGTTATTTGTAAATAAATATTCCAAACTTTAAAAACCTGGGAATTAATTTATTTAGGTAAGTATTCGTAATTTTTAGGAATAAGTAAAGTGAATATTTAAAGTTTTTTTTCATTTTCCTTGAAATCACCTTGTTTATGTCATTTTTTTTGGGTTAGTTTGACATAGAGACCTTAAATCAACTATGGCTTTTTTTGTTGATTTTGAAGGCATGCGTTTTAAAAATGTTTATCAAGTCGGGAGTTCAGACCAGTTAGTACCAATATTGGCTCGATAACATTAAAGCACATAAGAAACTGGCATAAATACCAAATGGAATCATGAATGATAAAATCATGACTTCCAGAGATGTTATGCAGAAACTACAAATCTGCGAGAACACACTTCTCAAATATGAGCGCAATGGCAATATTCAAATCGACTTTAGATTAGGAAATAGAAAGCGTTACTTTGAAAGTAATATTAAAAAATCTCTGATTAAGCTTAGTAAAAGGAGCTAAAATAAAAAAAGAACCCTAAGTGGGTTCTTTTTTTGTTTATACTCTAAAATTACTACGCTTATTACTACGCATAAAAAACAAATCCTTTCAAACAAATAGTGTTTAAAAGGATTTTGTAAATTACTTGTTGGCCTACTAGGGCTCGAACCTAGACTCTTCTGGACCAAAACCAGACGTGTTGCCAGTTACACCATAGGCCAATCTCTTAAATTGAGGGTGCAAATTTAATACAAAAGTTGTCTTGGACAAAAAAAAAGTAAAAAAATAATTCAAATTACTTAACGTTAACTTAAAAATGTAGGCATTACTATAATAATTAGTAAATTCGCCAGCATCATTAACCAAGGTTTTCAATGACAGAATTTAACTTTAAAAAGTGGAATAATATATTAGCGTGGCTAGTATTCGCAATATCTTGTACAGTCTATGCTTTAACTGTAGAACCAACAGTAAGCTTTTGGGATGCAGGAGAATATATCTTAACATCGTCTAAACTACAAGTTGGGCATCCACCAGGAGCACCATTATTTCAAATGATGGGAGCATTCTTTTCTATTTTTGCCTTAGAACCTTCACAAATTGGTATGATAATGAATTTAATGAGTGCTGTATCAAGTGCATTCACCATTTTATTCATGTTCTGGACTATCAGCCTATTATTAGTCAAACTTGTTAAGTACAACAAAGACTCCAGCCAAGGAAAAGGTATGGCTATTTTGGGTAGTGCTTTTGTAGGTAGTTTGGCGTTTACTTTTACAGATTCTTTTTGGTTTAATGCTGTAGAAACTGAGGTGTATGCTATGGCTACACTCATCATGTCTATAATGTTCTATTTAGCTTTACGTTGGGAGCAAGATATGCACAAGCCAAGAGGTAACCGCTGGTTAATCCTCATTGCTTTTGTTATTGGACTTTCGTTTGGTGTTCACTTTATGGGACTGTTGACCATTCCGGCTATTGGTCTTATTTACTACTTTAAGAATTACAAAACCATAACCGCGAAAAACTTCATAATAGCCAACGTTGCTTCAGCAGCAATACTATTATTTATTTTCAAATTATTATTGCCTTCAACCTTAAAGCTGTTCGGTTATCTCGAAGTATTTTTTGTTAACTCTATTGGATTACCTTTTAACTCTGGAACTATTATCACAGGACTACTAGTTATAGCACTATTTTATTTTGGATTGAATTATACACGCAAAAAGGGTATGATTCATATCAATACTTTGGTTTTGTGTTTAATGTTCATTTTTATAGGATTTTCATCTTGGATGATGTTACCTATTCGTGCAAATGCCAACGTAATTATCAACGAAAACGACCCTTCTGATGCCAGAGAGTTACTTGCATACTATAACTTAGAGCAGTACCCTGAAACCCATTTGTTTTATGGCCCTCAGTTTACTGAAATCTACTCAGGAGCAGATAAAGATGAGCCTTTTGTTAATGACAAAAAGAATTACGAACGTGATGATGAAAAGGGAGAGTATGTAATTATTAACGACTGGGAAGGTACAAAGCAAAACTACAATCATGAGCATGCCTCTATATTACCTAGAATGTGGAGTACAGAACATGCCGATAACTATATGATGTTTACAGGCTTTGCTGATTTTAAAGTTAATCCAAAACTAAAAAACAATGCTTTTAATGAGGCTTACAATGTTTTTATGGAAGGTGCTTTAAAGCAAGGACTAAGCGAATCTGAAGCTGATTTATATGCCACAGAGCAAGCTAACGCATACGCTTCCCAGGAAAAACAACGTATTGACAAAATTGTAAATGATCACAGAATTCGAATTAGAAAAGGGGAGGTAGATTATGAAACCCATGATAAATTTTTAAGACGCTATGGCCAGCAATATCTTGTTGTAGAACAACCTTCTTTTGCCGATAATATAGCTTACATGATTCAGTATCAATTTGGTTATATGTACTGGCGCTATTTTATGTGGAACTTTACCGGAAGACAAAATGATATTCAAGGTAGGTATGACGATTTTAATGGTAATTGGATTTCTGGTATTAAGTTTATTGATGAATTACACTTAGGAATATCGCAAGATAATTTACCTACAGAAGTTTTAGAAAATAAAGCACGCAATACTTATTACTTTTTACCACTAATACTGGGTCTAATAGGGTTCTTCTTTTTACTCTATTCAGATGCAAAGCGTTTTTGGGTCTTATTGGTTTTCTTTTTAATGACTGGTTTAGCCATTCAGTTCTATACCAACATTAGACCTTTTGAACCTCGAGAGCGTGATTATTCAGTTGTTGGTTCTTTCTATGTATTTGCTATCTGGATTGGATTTGGAGTCTATGCTATTTATGATCTTTTAAAATCTAGTATAAAAACTAAGCTATTAGCACCTGCTGTATCCTTAGCTTGTTTAATTATTGTACCAGGTATTTTAGCAGCAAACAATTGGGATGACCATGATCGTTCAGGAAAATACACAGCAAATGCTATGGCTAGAAAGTATTTGGAATCTTGCGCACCAAATGCAATTTTATTTACCATAGGCGACAATGATTCATTCCCGTTATGGTATTTACAAGAAATTGAGGGAGTAAGAACAGATGTACGTGTAGTTAACACCAGTTTATTTCAAACAGATTGGTATATAGACCAAATGAAACGTAAAGCTTATGAAAGTGACCCTATCCCTTCCCAATTAACACATAATCAATACAGAGGAAGCTACAGAGATGTAATTATCTATAGAGAAATAACTCGACAAATTGCAAACGACACTTTAGATATTAAAGAGTTTATGGATTTTGTATCTAATGATGACCCAAAAACTAAGTTTGAGTATGTAGTAAAAGCACAAGGGGAAGACCCAAGACAATACCCTAAGCATATATTAAACACTAACTATTTCCCTACGAGACATATAAGTATTCCTGTTAATAAAGAAGAAGTTTTAAAAAATGGCACCGTTAAAGCTAAGGATGCTGATAAAATTGAAGACAAGATATATGCAGATATAGAAGGAAGCTACATCTATAAGAACAGACTATTAATGTTAGATATAATTGCCAATAACAATTGGGAAAGACCTATCTATTTTACTGGTGGCGCATTTGGTGCTGATGATTACATTTGGCTAAAAGACTACTTACAATTAGATGGTATGTGTTATAAACTAGTACCTATAAAAACACCTGTAGACAGAGCCAACCCTTATGATATGGGACGTGTTGATCCTGACCTAATGTATAATATGGTCAAAAAATGGGATTGGGGCGGAAGCGGTGAAGACATCTACCATGATATTGAAAGTAGAAGAAACGGTATAACTTATAGAGGTAATTTAGCAAGATTAATAGAAGCGCTTATTAATGAAGACAAATTAAAAGAAGCCGAAGAAATAGCAGACATAGCAATGGAAAAAATGCCTGTAGACAAGTTTGGCTACCACTCACTTTTAGAACCATTTATTAGTGCATATTACGAAGTGGGTAATATTGAAAAAGGCAGAAATCTATTTAAAGAGGTTACTAAAGTCTATCAGGAAAATCTGGTATATTATAGTGGTTTGGACGAAGAAGATATAATGAGGTTTTTTGAAGATAAAATTTTGTTAGACATTCAACGCTACAGATCTTTAATTGACCTTCTTTTCGTCTATAATGACAAAGAATTTGCTATGGAAGAAATGAAGACATATAATAATTACGTTGGTCTTTTAGAGGAGTTCTTCGGAACGGAAGAAGAATTAGAGGAGCCGATTGATGACATTGATATCCAATCTATTTTAAACGATACTATAAAAGATTCTATAGCACCTGAAGAATAAGACATATGAAGATTATTCCTGCTAAGACACCTGGCTTTGTAAAACATTTATTTCCAAAGTTTGTCTGGAATATCAATACAACTAAAAAAGAGCTTTATCTTACTTTTGATGATGGCCCAACACCAGAAATAACAGATTGGGTGCTTCAAACATTAAAAGCATATAACGCTAAAGCAACATTCTTCTGTATTGGAAAGAATATTGAATCTAACTTAGGTATTTTCGAGGCTATTTTAAAGGACGATCATAGCATCGGAAACCACACCTATAATCATTCCAAAGGCTGGAAAACAAAAACAAAAGCGTATATAGAAGAAATTGAATTCACTGATTCTGTCATCAATTTTCAGGTTCAAAACACTAAACTAACAGATCTTACCAATCTAAAGTCTAATAAATTCTTTAGACCACCTTACGGTAAATTTAAAAGTAAGCAAAGTACTAGGTTGCAACAACTAAACTACGACATCATTATGTGGGATGTTCTTTCTTATGACTGGGACAAGTCTGTAAGTGAGGAAGGGTGCTTAAACAATGTAATTTCTAAGGCAAAAGAAGGAAGCATTATTGTGTTTCATGATAGCGTTAAAGCCTCTCGTAATCTAAAGTACACACTACCAAAAGTCTTGGATTTTTACAGCAGCAAAGGATATGAATTTAAAGCAATATCTAAAAGTATTCTTGAATAATACTAATTAAAGTATCTGCATCTTGCTCACCACTATGACGCCATTTCATTTCGCCATTTTTATAAATTATCAATGTTGGTAAACCTTTAACACGAAGTGCCTCTGCTAGCTCTCTGTTTTTATCTACATCAATCTTAATGACCTTAGCTTTATCGCCTAATGCCGCGGCAACATCTCTAAGGATAGGATGCATTGCTGCAGATTGATCATTCCATTCTGTGTAGAAGTCTAATAGCACCGGAATATCGACATCTATTAATTCCCCAAATTTTGACATATATTGTTGTTTTAGTCAAACGAGTTCTACAAACCTACATAAAATTTTCACTAAAAAAATATAGTAAGTTCGTAATGAACCACATAAAAATAAACAATTGTTAGCAATTATGCTTGTTTTACTCCTTTTTTGAGCTCTATAACCGTAATCTCAGGCCATATGCCAACTCTACCTGGATAAGCTAAAAAGCCAAAACCTCTATTAACATTTATGTATTGCCCTAAAGCCTCATAGATACCTGCCCATTGATTATATCTCCATTTCGCTGGACTCCATTTTATCCAACCAGGAATCTCAATACCAAATTGCATACCATGTGTGTGGCCACTCAGAGTTAAGTGATAATGATATTCGTTATTAACAACTTCAGCATCCCAATGACTAGGATCATGCGTCATTAAAATTTTAAAATCATCTGAACTAATTTGTGAAGATGCTTTTTTTAAATCCCCTTTTTGTTTAAATCCTTTTCCCCAATTCTCAACACCTACAATGGCTATTTTTTCACCATTTTTTTCCAAATATCTATGCTCATTCAGCAAAAGATCAAAACCTATTTCTTTTTGAATTTCCTTTAAATCTTCTAAATTTTTGATTTTCTCTGCTGACGAATTCCAATCTACATAATCACCATAGTCATGATTACCTAGCACAGAATATTTACCATCCTTTGCTTTCAACCTGCTGAAGGTTTCCTTCCAAGGAAGCATTTCAGTCGCTTTGTTATTTACCATATCACCAGTAAATAGTATAACATCAGATTTTTGCTCATTTACTAAATCAACTGCATATTCTATCTTTTCTTTATTATCAAAACTACCAGAATGTATATCGCTGATTTGAGTTAGTCGATAACCGTCAAAAGCATCAGGTAAATCTTCAAAATGCAAAGTATAATTCAGTACTCTAAAATTATATTTCCCTTTAAACATTCCATATAATAGTGAAGCAAAAGGAATAGCTGCTATCCCTAAAGCTATTTGACTAATAAATTTACGACGCCCAGGAACATGTAAGGCCTCTCGCTTAACTATAAATTTATCATATAGACTGTATAACCCTCTAATAATATCTTCGCCTAAAAGAATAGGCACTAAAACCAAGTTAACAGACATAAATGTTAAAAGAAAACCAAAAGCATAGCTCTTTGCAGGACTTAAAACACGTCCTTCGCCAGTTACCGTAAACTGAATAATAAAATTACCCACCACAATCACGGCAATACCCAAAAAAAGATAATGAATCCAGCTTTGCTTTGTTATGGTCTTTATAGCTTGAAAACCATAAGCAGTAAGCAGAATATATATTATAATAAAAATAATCCATCTTGTCATAAGACAAATATAAAGTATATAAAACCCTAAACTTTAACAGTTACTTTATATTTAACGCTATGTTAAGATTTACTATCTTTCAGCAACTAAAATCTCTACCAAGTGCGCAACGTTTTGTTCTTATGCTTCATTGCTATCCTTTTATTTTTTGGATGCAATAAAAACAATAATCTCAAACCTGCAAAAAAAGACCAACCACTAACCAACTACGTCAATACGTTCATTGGCACAGGTGGTCACGGCCACACCTATCCTGGTGCAACGATGCCTTTTGGTATGATGCAATTAAGTCCCGACACACGTTTAGAGGGTTGGGACGGCTGCTCTGGCTATCATTACACAGACGAATACATCTACGGATTTTCACACACACATCTTAGCGGCACAGGCATTAGCGATTATGGTGATGTACTTTTAATGCCAACCAACAAAGTGAATTTTAACAATGGTTCAGATGGAAAATCTGGATATCGTGCACATTTTTCACACGAGAATGAAAGTGCAGAACCTGGCTATTATAAAGTACATTTAGACTCAACTGATATTGATGTTGAATTAACGGTTTCCAAACGAAGTGGTATTCATAAATATCAATTTCCATCGGCTAAAAATCAGTATGTGGTTTTAGATTTAGCACACAGAGATAAACTGTTAGGTTATAAAATTGACAAGTTAAACGACACAGAAATCAATGGATACAGACATTCTGCTGCTTGGGCAAAAGACCAGCGTTTGTTCTATCATATTAAATTTTCGCACCCAATAAAAAACATCGTCTATGATGATGAAGGTGTGGCTGTGAGTAAAAACTACAAGTTTGAAAGTAAAAAGGCCGTCATTCAATTTGAAAACCCAAACAACGAACCAGTCTTCATTAAAACAGGAATTTCAGCTGTTGATGAAGTTGGTGCTTATAAAAATTTGGAAGCCGAAGTTTTAAACAAAGATTTTAAAACCGTAAAGCAAGAAGCACAACAAGCCTGGGAGTCTCAGCTTGAAAAAATTGTTATTGAAAGCACTTCGACTCCGCTCAGTGACCAAGATTTAGACAAAAAAACCAATTTCTATTCTGCATTATATCATACAATGATTGCACCAAATATTTATCAAGATGTTGATGGTCGCTATAGAGGTATGGATTTAGAAATTCATCAAACTAAAGATTTCGATTATTACACTGTGTTTTCACTTTGGGACACGTATAGAACTGCTCATCCGCTTTATACGATTATAGAGCAAGACAAAACCAATGATTTTATAAATACATTTTTGGCTAAATATGATGAAGGCGGCATAATGCCAATGTGGGATTTATCAGGAAATTATACTGACTGTATGATCGGCTACCACGCTGTACCTGTTGTTGCCGATGCGTATTTAAAAGGTATTCGCTGCTACGATACCGAAAAAGCTTTTGAAGCTATGAAGCATTCGGCAACGCGAGATAAATTTGGGTTAGAAGCCTATAAAAATTATGGTTTTATTCCTGTTGATGAAGAAAGCGAATCGGTTTCAAAAACCTTAGAATATGCTTATGATGATTGGACAATAGCTCAGATGGCAAAAGCGATGAATAAAGACGACGATTATAAAACCTACATTCAACGTGCGCAGTACTACAAAAATGTGTTTGACCCAAGTAGTAAGTTTATGCGTGGACGTTTTAGAAACACGTGGTTTGCGCCTTTCGATCCTTATGAAGTTAACTTCAACTATACCGAAGCCAATTCTTGGCAATACAGTTTTTATGTGCCGCAGGACATTTCTGGCTTCACAGATTTATTGGGTGGAAAAGATGCTTTAGAAGCCCAACTTGATGAATTATTTTCGGCAAAAAGCGAAACTTCGGGACGTCATCAGTCAGATATCACAGGTTTAATTGGTCAGTATGCGCACGGTAATGAGCCGAGTCATCATATGGCTTACCTTTATAATTTTGTAAATAAGCCACATAAAACGCAAGAGAAAGTTCATCAAATTTTAACCGAACTTTATAAAAACGATCCAGATGGTGTTTCGGGAAATGAAGATTGTGGACAAATGAGTGCTTGGTACGTGTTGAGTTCTATGGGCTTTTATTCTGTAACGCCAGGTTCTAATCAATATATCATTGGTGCACCACTTTTTGACAAAGCCACCATTAATCTGGAAAATGAAAAACAATTCAACATAACAGCGCATAATCTTAGTGACACCAATAAGTATGTAGAATATGTATATTTAAATGGCGAAAAATTGAACAACACCTACATCACTCATAAGGACATTATGAATGGTGGTAATTTGGAATTTCATATGACCGATAATCCAGCGGTTTGGGGAAGTCGAGATGGTCAAGAGCCAAAAACCGAAATAACAGATCATATTATTTTACCGTCGCCATTTATTGAAAAAGGCGATATCACTTTCAGAGGTTCTACGGAAGTTGTTTTAAATACTTCTGAAAAAGATGCAAACATATTTTATGCTATTAATGATGAAGATTTTCAACTTTACAAAACGCCTTTCATTATAACAGAAGACACAAAAGTGAAGTTATATTCTGAAAAAGACGACCTGAAAAGTCCTGTGTTAACCACACCATTTTATAAAATTGATCCAGACTTAAGCATCACGCTTGAAAGTGAATTTGCCAATCAGTATTCAGCAGGTGGAAATGATGCGCTTATAGATGGTATTAGAAGCACCAAAAACTACAGAACAGGCAGCTGGCAAGGTTATCACGATACCGATTTGGTTGCCACTGTAGATTTAGGAAAACTTAAACCTATCAACCTGATTTCTGTAAACTTCTTGCAAGACCAAGGTGCTTGGATTTTTTATCCAACGGAAGTGAAATGTCTTGGTTCGGTAGATGGAAAACAATTTTTCCCTATTGAAAAACAACCAAGAAAAATTGATGCAGCTAAAAAATCAAATAACATTGAAATTAAAGAAGTTTATTTTAAACAAGTCCCAAAAAAATGTAGGTACATTAAAATCATCGCAAAGAAATTAGGCGAACTACCAGAATGGCATTTGGGCTACCCAATGGATGGCAGAAGCTGGATTTTTGCTGATGAAATTTCGATAAAATAAGTAAAACTAACTAACAATTATATGAGCAATCAAAACAACAAATCGGCTTTAGCAACCTTAGTCACCGTTTTCTTTTTCTGGGGATTTATTGCCGCATCCAACAGTGTATTTATTCCTTTTTGTAAAACGTATTTTAATATTGACCAGTTTCAATCGCAATTGGTAGATTTTGCTTTTTATGGTGCGTATTACATTGGTGCTTTGTTATTATTTATTCTTTCTGGTTCTATTAAAAAGGACATTATGAATAATTGGGGCTACAAAAATGGAATTATATACGGCTTGTTACTTTCAGCCGTTGGTGCTTTTGTAATGTATCCTGTAACTGCAGGTGCCGAACAAGGTCAAACCGGTGTATTTTATCTGGTGCTCATCGCATATTTTATTGTTGCCTTAGGCTTCTCGCTGCAACAAACCGCTGCCAACCCATTTGCTATTGCACTTGGAGACCCAAAAACTGGTTCGCATCGTTTGAATTTAGCTGGTGGTATTAATTCCTTCGGAACAACCATAGGACCTGTTGTGGTAAGTTTAGTCATTTTTGGCTCTGCAAGCTGGAGCACTGATGAATTAGCATCTATGATTGCTAATAATGAAATTACGCTAATGACGGTTCAACAATTGTATCTTGGAGTTGGAGGTTTATTTCTAGCTGCAGCAGCATTGTTCTACTTTTCTAAAAAACTACCTGCTTTAAAATCTGAAACAGCTTTTGAACCAGCTAACAAAGCTAGGAATTTACTCATTGTTTTAACTTTAATAATTGTAGGGTGTTTTGGATATATTTTTAGCACCTATTCTGGCAATACTGAAGTTACAGAAGACCTAGAACATACAAGATTAATGGTTTTATTCATTGCGCTTTTTGCTGTTATCGCAGCAGTTTTTGTTGCCAATTCTAGTGCCACAAAAAAGCCTGAAGGTTGGGGAGCAATGAAATATCCACAACTGGTTTTGGGTATGCTAGCTATATTCACCTACGTAGGTGTAGAAGTTACTGTTGGTAGTAATCTTGGTGAACTTTTAAAACAAGAATTTGAAAATTCAGGGCTTAACGCCTTAGGTTTACCTGTATTAAATGACTCTCAATTAGGCTCCTACATCTCGTTATATTGGGGCGGATTAATGATTGGTCGTTGGGTTGGTGCCATTACTGTTTTTAATCCAAGTAAAGGTCTTAAAAAAGCCTTACTTATCATTGTTCCTTACATTGCCTTTGGTGTTATTATCCTAGTAAACTCTATAAAATATAGCTTTAGTACGGACGAAATTTTATTTTTCGCCATTTGTATTGCGGTTCAAATCGGTGGTTTCTTCTTAGCTAAAGACAAACCTGTTCAAACTTTAAAAATATTTAGTTTATTAGGTATCATTGCAATGCTTATAGGTCTATTTGCTTCTGGTAATGTAGCATTATTTGCTTTTATATCTGGCGGATTATTTTGCTCTATAATGTGGCCTTGTATTTTCACCTTGAGTATTGCAGGTTTAGGCAAGTACACTTCTCAAGGTTCTTCATTTTTAATAATGATGATTTTAGGTGGAGCCATCATTCCACCTGTACAAGGAAAGTTAGCTGATGTTTTTAATATACAATCGTCGTATTGGATAGCTGTGATCTGCTTTGCATACCTTTTATTCTATGCATTTAGAACAAAGACCGTTTTAGACAAACAAGGTGTTGAATATTAAATCTTAGATTTTGAAACGAAGAAACTTTATAAAAAACGCCGCGTTAACAGGCGCAGGATTAGCTATTGGAAACTCTATCACAAGTTGTGCTGATTCTAAATCTAAAGACAATAGCAGTCAAACTATAGCATTAACAAGTAAAGCTGAATTGCCATTAGTAATCGCAACTTGGCACGTTAAAAATGCTACAACAAAAGCTATGGAAGTCTTACAAAATGGAGGCAATGCTCTAGATGCTGTGGAACAAGGTTGTATGGTTGAAGAGGCTGACATTAAAAACAGTTCTGTAGGCAAAGGCGGTTTACCCGATAGAGATGGAAATGTGACGCTAGATGCCTGTATTATGGATAAGCACGGAAATTGTGGGTCTGTGGTTTATCTTCAAAACATAACACACGCAGTATCTATTGCTAGAAAAGTGATGGAAGATACACCACACGTTATGTTGGCTGGCGAAGGTGCTAAACAATTTGCCATTTCAAAAGGATTTAAAGAAGAAGACTTATTGACGGATTCCTCAAAAAAAGCTTGGGAAGACTGGAAAGTAAAAAGCGAGTACAAACCCATCATCAATATTGAAAACCACGATACCATTGGTATGCTAGCCATAGATAAAAATGGAGATATTGCAGGTGCTTGTACCACAAGTGGATTGGCTTACAAAATGCAAGGACGTGTTGGTGATTCGCCAATAATAGGCTCTGGATTATTTATTGACAATGAAGTTGGAGGTTGTGTAGCTACAGGTCTCGGTGAAGAAGTAGTGAAAACCGTTGGCAGCTTTTTGGTGGTAGAATTAATGCGACACGGTAAGTCACCTCAACAAGCTTGTGAGGAAGCCATCAATAGAATTGTATCTAAGCCAAATAGTAATTATAAAGATTTTCAAGTAGGCTATATTGCTGTTAATAAAAAAGGGGAAACCGGAAGTTATTCTATACATCAGTGGTTTAGTATGACTAAGTTTCAGGATGGAGTTAATGAGCAGATTCAGTCTGATTTTTATTTAAAACCTTAGAACCATTTAATTGTCAGTCTCGCTAATTTCTCTTTAAAATTAGTGTATGGTGGAAATAGCAATTCATTAATACCAAAAGTATATTGTTTTACAACAGCACGCTGGTTACTAAAGGCTTTAAAACCATAAAAACCGTGACTTTTACCTATACCACTGTTATTCACACCGCCAAATGGTAGATTATGATTCGCATAATGAATCACATTAGTGTTTATACATGTACCTCCTGCTCTGGTATTTCTAATTATCTTTTTTGTATTTCTTTTACTGTTACTGTAGATATACAATGCTAATGGTCGTTCTTTGGAATTGATATAAGTAATAGCTTCATCTAAGGTTTTATAAGTAACTATTGGTAAAATTGGTCCAAATATTTCCTCATTTAATAATGAAGCTTCATCACTTACACCTGAAACTATTGTTGGAGCTATATATTTTAAATTAGCTTCTACATCTCCACCAATATCTAAATTGGCATTTAAGCTTTTTGCATTTTCTAAATGAGATTGTAAACGTTCAAAATGTTTTTGGGTTACAATCCTTGCGTAAGAATTTGATGTTTCTGGCTGCTTAGAAAAGTAGTGTTCTATCCATTTTTTGCAGGCTATAATGAACTGCTCCTTTATACTTTCATCTATTAATACATAATCTGGCGACACACATATCTGCCCTGCATTCATAAACTTTCCCCAAACAATACGCTTGGCAGCTTTATCAATATTTGCAGTACTATCTATTACCGTTGGAGACTTTCCGCCCAACTCAAGTGTCACTGAAGCTAAATGTTTAGCAGCAGCAGACATCACGATTTTACCAACATTTGGTGAGCCTGTAAAAAAGATATGATTAAATGGTAATTGTAATAATTTTTTTGAGGTTTCAACTTCACCCTCTACTAAGGCAACTTCATTATCATCAAAAACAGTTCTAACAATTTCAGACATCAAAGCTGAAGAATTAGGTGTCATTTCTGATGGTTTTATAATAACTGAATTACCTGCTGCAATTGCAGAGACCAAAGGCCCAAAGGTTAAGTTAAACGGAAAATTCCATGGTGAAATAATTAGGCAGACTCCTTTAGGTTCATAAATATAATAAGAGCTTGAGCCTAGCATGGAGATAGGTGTATCTACCTTTTGCTTTCGCATCCATTGACGTAGGTTAGACTTTGCAAATTTAATTTCGCTTATAATAGGATAAATCTCAGTGAGCTCTGCTTCTACTCTAGGCTTGTTTAAATCTTTGTGTAACGCTTCAATAATTTGATCTCTAAAAGTTACTTCAATCGCAGTCCTCAGTTTTTTTAATTTCTCTATTCGAGCACTATAAGGTACAGTTCCTATTATTAGTTGTTGAAATTGTTGTTTTAAAAATAACTGATAATGTGGATTTTCATTAAAATCTATACTGTCCGTTTTCATGTGCTTATTAATATAATTATAACTATGCATTTCATCGATAATATGTGTAAAGCATCTCTTTTAACCTGAAAATCAATGATTTTAACTTAACAAAACAACGCTTTTAAAGGGCTGAGAGCTCATTTTGTGTATTTCATCGATGTTTTTGACTAACAAATGTCAGTTATCTAATTATCGCCTTGTTTCGTCCAAAAATTTCACCCTATATAAACAAACCGACGTTTCTTTGAATCGAAATTAAAACAAAACGGTTTAATAACAATGAAAAAAGGTTTAGTCATATTAGCTTTCTTAACAATGTCTCTAGCAGGATTTGCGCAGCAAGACGTTGTAAGTAACGTTGAGACTGAATTGGTTGAAACTATTAAGCCTGAAAAGCCTGAGGTTGCAAAAGCCACTATATCTGCTAAAGCTAAGGCTAAAGTTTTAAGATTAAATCATAAGAAAAGTAACGAGATTATAAGTATTAAAGCTTACAGAAAAAGTCTTCAAATTAAAGTTAAGACCGTAAAGCTTTGCTAATTAATATGCTATTAACCATTGAAAAAGCCAAAACACATGTTTTGGCTTTTTTGTTTATAAATACTCGTAAGTTTTGTAGTTTTATAGACTTCAAAATTCTTCAAAATGTCAGAACAAAAACGCCTCTTTTTAGTTGATGCTTACGCGCTTATTTTTCGTGGGTATTATGCTTTTATAAAAAACCCAAGAATTAACTCTAAAGGTGAAGATACCTCAGCCATTATGGGCTTTATGAACTCGCTTTTAGATGTCATCAAACGCGAAAGACCAGACCATTTAGCGGTATGTTTTGATAAAGGCGGAAGCGTAGATCGTGTAGAAATGTACGAAGCCTACAAAGCCAACCGTGACGAGACACCAGAAGGCATTCGCACTGCAATTCCTCATATTTGCAACATTCTGGAAGCTATGCATATTCCAATTATGGTAAAGGAAGGTTTTGAGGCAGATGATGTTATTGGGACACTTTCCCGTCAAGCGGAAAAAGAAGGTTACAAAACCTATATGGTCACACCAGATAAAGATTTTGCACAATTAGTGACCGAAAATATTTTTATGTATCGCCCAAAATCGTTTGGTGGCGGATATGAAACTTGGGGAATTCCAGAAGTACAGAAAAAATTTGAAGTCGAAAGACCAGAACAAGTTATAGATTATCTTGGCATGATGGGTGATGCTAGTGATAACATTCCTGGTTTGCCTGGCGTTGGCGACAAAACTGCTAAAAAGTTCATCAAACAATTTGGTAGCATGGAAGGACTTTTAGCTAACACAGACCAGCTAAAAGGTAAGATGAAAGAAAAAGTTGAAGCTAATGCCGAATTGGGTCGACTTTCAAAAGAATTAGCGCGAATTATGCTTGATGTTCCTGTGGAATTCAACGCGAAAGATTTCGAATTAGATCATCCAGATATTGAAAAGGTAAAAGAAATTTTTCAAGAGTTAGAGTTTAGACGTCTTACAGATAATTTCATTAAAACGTTTACTTCAGAAAGCGATAATTCTACCACAACGACTAAAACAGAAGAAAAACCAAAAGCTACATCTAACTCAAATTCTAGTAATGCTGGTGCAGGACAATTCTCATTATTTGGTGGCGGCGATGATGATTCGCAAACTGAAGCAAACACATCTTTCACAAGAAATACAGCCGAAAACACAAGCCACTTTTATCAAAGTGTTGCAAGCGGAATGGCTACTAAACTGTTTGTAAAAAACCTGCTTAATCAAACTTCAGTGTGTTTTGACACTGAAACAACTGGTTTAAATCCATTAACCGCAGAATTGGTTGGTATCGCTTTTTCTTGGGAAACTGGTAAAGGTTTCTACTTACCTTTTCCTGAAAATAAAGATGAAGCACAAGAATTAATAGAAGAATTACGCCCATTTTTTGAAGCTGAAAACATTCAGAAAATTGGTCAGAATTTAAAATACGACATCAAGGTTTTAGCCAAATATAATATTGAAGTCAAAGGACCTTTATTCGACACCATGTTAGCGCACTATTTGATTAATCCAGACATGCGTCACAACATGGATGTGCTATCAGAAACATATCTAAACTACTCGCCTATTTCCATTGAAACCTTGATTGGTAAAAAAGGTAAAAATCAGTTATCTATGCGCGATGTACCTTTAGACAAACAAACCGAATATGCTGTAGAAGATGCCGATATTACACTTCAACTTAAAGAACATTTTGAAAAAGAGTTGGGAGAAGCCAACACACAAAAATTGTTTGATGAGATTGAAATTCCGCTACTACGCGTTTTAGCCGCAATGGAATTAGAAGGCATCAACCTTGACAAAGACTTTTTAAATAGCTTATCAGAGCAATTAAACAGTGACATTGCTAACCTAGAAAAAAGCATTTATGAAGCTGCTGGCGAAGAATTCAACATTGCATCACCAAAGCAATTAGGTGTCATTTTATTTGAAAAAATGAAATTGGTAGACAAACCAAAAAAGACCAAAACTGGGCAATATTCTACTGCAGAAGACGTGTTGAGTTACTTGGCAAAAGATCATGAAATTATCCAAAATATTCTTGATTTTAGAGGTTTATCCAAACTAAAAAGCACCTATGTAGATGCCTTACCGCTTCAAGTTGAAGAAGCTACAGGTCGCGTACATACAGATTATATGCAAACTGTTGCAGCAACTGGTCGTTTAAGCAGTAATAATCCTAATTTACAGAACATTCCTATTCGTACTGAACGTGGAAGACAAGTACGAAAAGCGTTCGTACCTCGTAATAAAGACTACACCTTATTAGCTGCCGATTATTCTCAAATTGAATTGCGCATCATCGCAGCGTTAAGTGAAGAAGAAACGATGATTGAAGCCTTTAAACATGGTGAAGACATTCACGCGTCAACCGCTTCCAAAGTATTTAATGTTGCTATTGAAGACGTTACTAGAGAACAACGTAGCAATGCAAAAACTGTGAATTTTGGAATTATTTATGGAGTGTCGGCATTTGGATTAAGTAATCAAACTGATTTATCACGTAGCGAAGCAAAAGAGCTAATCGATACATATTATGAAACCTATCCAAAACTAAAAAACTACATCAGCAAACAAGTCGATTTTGCGCGTGATCATGGTTATGTGCAAACGGTTTTAGGCAGACGCAGATATTTAAAAGATATCAATTCTAGAAACGCGGTTGTTCGTGGTGCAGCAGAGCGAAATGCTGTAAATGCGCCAATTCAAGGTAGTGCTGCAGATATCATCAAACTAGCAATGATCAATATTTACGAGAAATTAGAAGCTGGTAATTACAAAACCAAAATGCTACTACAAGTACATGATGAATTAGTGTTTGATGTTTACAAACCTGAATTAGATGAGGTTTCAAAACTGATAAAAACTGAAATGGAAAATGCCTTTAAATTATCTGTACCATTAGATGTTGAAATTGGTCTTGGTGATAACTGGTTAGAAGCGCATTAGACATAAAAAAAGCAGGATTAAATCCTGCTTTTTCATTTTATATATTAAATCTATTATGCAGTTTGCATTTCGTGCTTACCTTCATAGACTTCTTCTACTAACTTAGCGTTAAACGCTGGTAAATCTTCAGGTGAACGACTTGTTACTAAACCTTCGTCTACAACAACTTCTTCATCTAACCAATGTGATCCTGCATTTTCAATATCGGTTTTAATAGAATTATACGATGTTACTTTTCGTCCTTTTAAAACATCTGCTTCAGCTAATAGCCATGGTGCATGGCAAATTGCCGCTACAGGTTTCTTGTTTTCAAAAAACGACTTTACAAAATTTACAGCCTTATCATTTCGTCTTAAAATATCAGGATTAATGACGCCTCCTGGCAGCATTAAAGCATTATAATTACTCTGCGATACTTCGTCTAAAGTTTTGTCTACTTTGTAAGCATTACTCCAATTTCCGTTATCCCAACCTTTAATTTCGCCAGTTTTTAAAGACACAATGTGCACATCTGCTCCTGCCTCTTCTAACGCTTTTTTAGGTTCTCTTAATTCACTTTCTTCAAAGCCATCGGTTGCTAAAATTGCAACGGTCTTTTTTTCTAAATTTTCCATTATCATTTGTGATTTTTTGGGTTAATAATTGTCCATTCAAACTAACAGATATATCAACCAAAACCAAAAAATGTAAGTGGATTAACCTAGACTTAACAGCTATTGTTAAGGAATCTTAAATACTTATGAGTTAGCGTTTCTTCTTTTTACTTCGGAATTTAGCCTTATTCTTGCGCTGATTAAAAGGCACGGCATCGTTAAAGGTGTTTTTAGTTTTACCAGGTTTGTTTTTACGCCATTTTTCATCTTTTTTAGGTAATAAAACATCAAGTAAATCTTGTCTTCCTAATTTATTAAGCGTGTTTTTAATCCAAGCTTTGTTTTCATCTTTATACCAAAAGAAAAAACGGTGTTGTTCGTCCTTTTCCTTTCTGGTTTTTGGCGTATTTACCTTTTTAAGTGTATACGGATGGTAACCACTGTAATAAATCACTGTTGCAACCGTCATTGGTGTTGGCGTAAAACCTTGTACTTGCTCAAGCTGAAAGCCCATATCTTTAGTTTCGGCAGCAAGATTTGCCATATCTTCTACTTCGCAAGCTGGATGATTTGAGATAAAATACGGAATTAACTGTAAGTTCAGTTTATTCTTAATATTGATTTTATCAAAACGTTCTTTAAACTTATGAAAGTAACTAAAAGACGGTTTACGCATTAATTTCAAAACAGGATCGCTAGTATGTTCTGGCGCTACTTTAAGTCGACCTGAAACGTGCTTGGTCATCACTTCTTCGGTATAATCGTCTAACTCTTTTGGATCAGCATTTTTATTGAATTCTGGTACCAACATATCGTGTCTAATTCCAGAACCAATAAAGGATTTTTTTACCTTCGGATGACTATCAACAGCTTGATATAACTCGGTTAACGGTTTGTGCGACGTATCTAAATTGCTACAAATTACTGGCGAAATACAACTCGGCGCGACACATTTATCACAAATAGATTGTACTTTACCTTTCATTTGGTACATATTAGCACTTGGTCCGCCAATATCAGATAAATAGCCTTTAAAATCAGGCATATTCGCCACTTTATCAACTTCTCTTAATATAGACTCTTTACTACGACTCGCGATAAATTTTCCTTGATGTGCCGAAATGGTACAAAAACTGCAACCACCAAAACATCCACGGTGAATGTTTATAGACGTTTTTATCATCTCGTAAGCAGGAATTGGCCCACGCTTATTGTATTTTGGATGCGGTAAACGCGTGTAAGGCAAATCGAAAGAAGCATCAATCTCGGCTTCCGTCATTGTAGGATAAGGTGGATTTATCATCAGCATCTTATTACCTACCTTTTGAAAAATACGTCTTGCAGCCAATTTATTAGACTCTTGCTCTATCACCTTAAAGTTAGACGCGTAAGCCTTTTTATCTTTTAAGCAGGTTTCGTGCGATGCGATTTCAACATCTTCCCAATTCTTGTTTTTTGGGATATCGTTTTCATCATTAATAAGAATCGCTGTTTGGTTAACAGTATTTATACTATTAAAAGGTACACCACGTTCTAGCAAACGGACAATTTCACGAAGTGGTTGTTCGCCCATTCCGTACACCAACATATCGGCTTTAGAGGTTTCTAAAATAGTTGGCATTAATTGGTCGCTCCAATAATCGTAATGTGTGACACGACGTAATGAACCTTCAATACCACCAATTAAAACTGGTGTATCTGGCCATTTTTCTTTTAAAATTTTACTATAAACCGTTGATGCATAATCTGGTCTAAAACCAATTTCGCCATTTGGTGTGTAGGCATCTTTATCGCGACGTTTTTTATTGGCGTTGTAGTTGCTAATCATAGGATCCATACAACCACCTGTAACACCGAAGAACAGACGTGGTTTACCCAACTTAACAAAATCCTGAAGATTATCGTTAACATTTGGTTGCGGTACGATAGCAACACGCAAACCCATACTTTCTAACAAGCGTCCGATTACGGCAGGACCAAACGTTGGGTGATCTACATAGGCATCTCCGCTAAACAGGATAACATCTAGGTATTCCCATCCGCGAATTTTCACCTCTTTATTTGTGGTAGGCAACCAACTAGAAAGTCTTAATTCTTCTTGCATAACGGCATAAAGGTAAATAGAAATTACTACTTAATTGCAAGCACATCTGTTAAACCACACAAATGCAACACAATAGCAGTATATTTTAGTGAGAAGTTATAAATCGAGGGCTTTAATATTTTCTATACGGTTACGTTCTAAGAAATCATCAATAGTTTCAAAATGTTCTATGACACGTTTGTCTTTAAACTCAAAGACTTTTTTAGACAGCCCTTGAAGAAAATCACGGTCGTGAGATACTAAAATTAAAGTGCCATCAAATTCTTTTAAAGCGTCTTTAAGAACATCCTTTGATTTTAAATCGAGATGGTTGGTAGGCTCATCTAGAATCAAAAGATTTACAGGTTCTAGTAGCAACTTTACCATGGCTAATCTGGTTTTTTCACCACCAGAAAGCACACCTACTTTTTTATCAATATCGTCGCCTTTAAACATAAAACGACCCAAAATATTCTTTATTTGTGTACGAATATCTCCTTTAGCGACTTCATCAACGGTTTGAAAAATAGTAAGTTCTTCATCTAAAAGTGCTGCTTGGTTTTGTGCAAAATAACCCACTTGAACATTATGACCTAGTGTACAAGTACCTTCAACATCAATTTGTCCCATAATGGCTTTAATCATGGTAGACTTTCCTTCACCATTTCTACCCACAAAGCATACTTTTTCGCCACGAGCAATAGACATGTTTGCATTTTTAAACACCACATGATCGTCATACGATTTAGACACATCCTTTACCGTTACAGGATAGTCGCCAGAACGCTGTGTTTTTGGAAAACGTAACTTTAAAGCCGATGTGTCAATTTCATCAATTTCAATAATTTCAAGTTTTTCTAGCATACGTTCTCTCGATGCCACTTGATTGGTTTTAGAATAAGTGCCTTTAAAACGCTCTATAAACGCTTGGTTATCGGCTATAAATTTTTGCTGTTCTTGGTAAGCTTTTATTTGATGCGCTCTTCTGTCTTCACGCAACTGTAAATAATGTGAGTAGTTGGCTTTATAATCGTAAATACGACCCATAGTCACTTCTATGGTTCGGTTTGTAATGTTATCTACAAACGCTCTATCGTGAGAGATAACCACTACTGCTTTGGCTTTATTCACCAAAAAATCTTCTAACCAAATTACCGATTCAATATCTATATGATTTGTTGGCTCATCAAGCAGAATTAAATCAGGTTTTTGAAGTAAAATTTTTGCCAATTCAATTCGCATACGCCATCCACCAGAAAACTCGCTTGTTGGTTTATTAAAATCTTCTGGTTTAAACCCTAAGCCTTTAAGTGCTTTTTCTACTTCAGCAGTATAATTTACCTCTTCTAAAGCATAGTATTTTTCACCCAAATCTGACACGCGTTCTATAATTTTCATATAGTCTTCAGATTCGTAATCGGTTCGGGTTTCAAGTTGTTTATTTAGTGCATCCATTTCATCTCGCATTTCAAAAACGTGACTAAATGCTTTTGATGCTTCTTCCAAAACAGAGGTATCATCCTCAGTCAACAAATGCTGAGGCAAATATGCTATTACGGCATCTTTTGGTGCCCTAACATTGCCTTTTGTAGGGTTTTGAACACCAGCAATAATTTTCATCATTGTAGATTTTCCGGCACCATTTTTACCCATAAGAGCAATTTTATCATTCTCATTTATAGTAAAAGACACATCACTGAACAAGGTGTGACCACTAAATTCTACAACTAAATTATCTACAGAAATCATAGCTTTAATTTTAAAGGCGCAAAACTACTAAAAGCCGAAAGATAAATCTTTGATTTTTTTGAAGTAATATTGCATTTTAAACCTGCTATGAGCATCATTTCAACAGACCTATCTAAAGCCGTAGAACTTCTTAATAATGAAGAGCTTGTTGCCATTCCAACCGAAACGGTTTATGGTTTGGCTGGCAATATCTTTTCAGAAAAAGCGGTAAAAGCAATTTTTGAAACTAAAGAGCGTCCGTTTTTTAATCCGTTGATTGTTCATATTCCTAATATAGATTATCTAAAAACTATTGTTGAAGCAATTCCTGAAAAGGCAAAATTATTGGCTGAAGCTTTTTGGCCAGGACCGATAACGTTGGTTTTAAAAAAGAAATCTATAATCCCAGATTTAATTACTGGCGGAAAAGATACGGTTGCCGTTAGAATTCCGAATCATCCAACTACTTTAGAACTTTTAAATCAATTAGATTTTCCGCTTGCAGCACCAAGTGCTAATCCATTTAACCGAATAAGCCCAACCAAAGCTGAGCATGTAGAAAGCTATTTTAAGGATAAAATAAAAATGGTTTTGGATGGTGGAGCTTGTAAAAGTGGCATTGAATCTACTATTATAGGTTTTGAAGATGGCGAACCTATAATTTATAGACTCGGTTCAACTTCTATTGAAGCTATTGAAGCTGTAGTTGGAACTATCGAAATTAAAAACAAAAAAGAAGTTGCACCTGATGCGCCAGGAATGTTAGAACGCCATTATGCACCAAAAACCAAAACCATTCTCACCAGTCATCTTAAAGAAGCTATTGAGGCAAACAAAAATCTAAGAATAGGACTTCTAACATATAATGATATTTTGACCGATGATGCTATTCATTTCAAAATCGTACTATCCGAAGGTAAAAATCTAGAAGAAGCCGCCTCAAAACTGTATGATGCTTTACATCAGTTGGACCAACAAGACTTGGACCTTATCATTGCAGAACGTCTTCCTAATTATGGCTTGGGTAAATCGATAAATGACAGATTGCAACGTGCTACAAAGTAAACCTAAGTTCAAACAATTTAAAACACCTGATTTTCAATACAAAAAAACATTTAATTAGAGTTTGCCAATCCAATTGTTTATCGTAAATTTGCAAACTCTTTTTCGGAAGAGGAATGTTTAATCTTTTGTACCCTTGGGTGCAATAATAAATCAAATTAGTGTGGATACATTAAGCTACAAGACAGTTTCTGCTAACAAAGCTACCGTTAATAAGGAGTGGGTTTTAGTTGATGCTGAAGGACAAACTTTAGGTCGCTTAGCTTCAAAAGTAGCAATACTTTTAAGAGGTAAGCACAAGCCTAACTTTACGCCACACGTTGATTGCGGTGACAACGTAATTGTTGTAAACGCTGAAAAAATCAACTTAACTGGTAACAAATGGACGGAAAAAAGTTATATCCGTCACACAGGTTATCCAGGTGGTCAAAGAAGCCTGACTGCTACTGAGATGTTTGAGAAAGACCCAACCAGATTAGTAGAAAAGTCAGTAAAAGGAATGTTACCTAAAAACAAATTGGGTGCAGCTCTTTTTAGAAACTTAACTGTTGTTGCTGGTGCTGAGCACGCTCACGAAGCTCAAAAACCAAAGACAATTAATTTAAACGAATTTAACTAATGGAAGTAATTCACAAAATTGGCCGTAGAAAGACGGCTGTTGCCCGTGTATACGTTGCCCCAGGAAAAGGTAACATTACGGTGAACAAAAAAGACATGGCGGATTATTTTACTACTGGAACTTTACAGTATAAAGTAAACCAACCTATTGCTATGACTAACAATGATGGCAACTTTGATATTACTGTTAACGTATATGGAGGTGGTATCACCGGCCAGGCGGAAGCTATACGTTTAGCATTATCTCGTGCAATGTGCGAACTTGATGCTGAAAACAGAGCAATATTAAAGCCAGAAGGTCTATTAACAAGAGATCCAAGAATGGTAGAGCGTAAGAAATTCGGTCAGAAGAAAGCGCGTAAGAAATTCCAGTTCTCTAAACGTTAATATCCAACAACACTTAATTCAGAACTTGACTTATCAAGTTCTGGATTATTTTATTTTATTGAAACCCGCTGCATAGTGCAGCAAATTATAAACCAGTTATTGTTGTCCATGACTTTACAGTCAGGATTTAGTTTAGCATCTAAATGATTAAGGCTAAAAAACCACTTAGTCATTGCTAATTCAACAGAACGTAAACTATCACAAAAATGGAAAAAGTAGAAGTAAAAGAACTACTAGACGCAGGTGTACATTTTGGTCACCTAACACGTAAGTGGAATCCAAACATGGCTCCTTATATCTACATGGAGCGTAATGGTATTCACATCATTAACCTTTACAAAACAGCTGCTAAGATTGATGAAACTTGTGCAGCGTTAAGTAAGATTGCTGCATCAGGTAAAAAAATCTTATTCGTAGCAACTAAAAAACAAGCTAAGGACATCGTTGCTGAAAAAGCAGGCGCTGTAAACCAACCATACATTACTGAGCGTTGGCCAGGTGGAATGCTTACTAACTTTGTAACAATCCGTAAAGCTGTAAAGAAAATGTCTTCAATTGATCGTATGAAAAAAGACGGTACTTTTGAGTCATTATCAAAAAGAGAAAAATTACAAATAGACCGTCAACGTGCAAAATTAGAAAAGAACTTAGGTTCTATCTCTGATATGACACGTTTACCAGGCGCTTTATTTGTTGTAGATACTTTAAGAGAGCACATCGCAATTAAAGAAGCTCAAAAACTAAACATTCCAATCTTTGCAATGGTAGATACTAACTCTGACCCACGTCAGTTAGATTACGTTATCCCAGCAAACGATGATGCTTCAAAATCTATCAACAAAGTTTTATCAATCGTTTCATCTGCAATTCAAGATGGTTTAAACGAAAGAAAAGCTGAGCGTGCAGAAAAAGATAGCGGAAAAGCTAAGAAAGCTGCAAAAGCTACTGTAGCAGATCAAGAAGAAGAATAAAAATAACATTTAGAAAATATATAAAAGTCGTTTAATTCGTTTCTTCGCAGAACATTAATTATTCGACTTTTTTAAATTAAACACTATGGAAAATACTGTAAAAATTACAGCAGCAGAAGTAAACAAGCTAAGACAGGCAACTGGTGCTGGTATGATGGATTGTAAAAAAGCTTTAGTTGAAGCTGGTGGTGATTTTGATAAAGCCATTGAAGTATTACGTAAAAAAGGACAAAAAGTTGCAGAAAAGAGAGCTGACAGAGATTCGTCTGAAGGTGCTGCTGTGGCTAAAATAAATGCAGACAACACTTCTGGTGTTGCTATTGTATTAGGTTGTGAAACTGATTTCGTAGGTAAAAATGAAAACTTCGTGAAATTAGCTAACGATCTTGCTGAAGCTGCATTAAACTTTGACTCTAAAGAAGATTTCTTAGCTTCTGATTTTGGTGGTATGACAGTTGCTGAAAAATTAGTTGAGCAAACTGGTGTCATCGGTGAAAAATTAGACATCACTTCTTTTGAAAAATTAGACGCACCATTTGTAGGACAGTACGTTCACATTAACAAAATTGCTGCTTTAGTTGGTTTATCTGCAAAAGTAGATAACGCTGATACTTTAGTAAAAGATATCGCAATGCAAGTAGCTTCTATGGGAGCAACTACATTATCTTACAAAGATTTTGATCCTGCTTATGTAGCTTCAGAAACTGAAGCTCGTATTGCTGTAATCGAAAAAGAAAACATAGAATTAGGTCGTTTAGGTAAAACATTAAAGAATGTTCCTAAGTATATCTCTATGGCACAATTAACTCCAGAAGTTTTAGCACAAGCAGAAGAAGATGCTAAAGCTGAGTTAAAAGCTGAAGGTAAGCCAGAACAAATCTGGGATAGAATCTTACCTGGTAAAATGGAGCGTTTTATTTCTGACAACACAACTTTAGACCAAGAGCAGTGTCTATTAGATCAAAAATTCATTAAGGACGAAAAGAAAACTGTTGCTGAATACGTTAAGACATTTGGAGATGTTGAAGTAACTGGTTTCAAACGTGCTTCAGTAGGATAATTAATTATCCTAAATAATTTATAAAGTTAAAAGCCTTTCAATTTTTTGAGAGGCTTTTTTTTGGCTTTTTTTTCACTTTTACAGATGCTAATAATTATGTAGCTTTGTTCAACTTTCAAAATAACCATGAAATACAAAAGAATTTTACTTAAATTATCTGGCGAAGCCTTGATGGGAGAGCGTCAATACGGTATAGATCCACAACGTTTAGCAGAATATGCTCAAGATATTAAAACAATTACCGACTTGGGTGTAGAAGTTGCCATTGTTATTGGTGGCGGAAACATATTTAGAGGAGTTGCTGGTGCCAGTAATGGAATGGACCGTGTACAAGGAGACCATATGGGAATGCTTGCAACTGTTATCAACGGATTAGCATTGCAAAGTGCTTTAGAAGACGCTGATATACCAACTAGACTTCAAACTGCCATAAAAATAAACGAAGTAGCAGAACCTTTTATAAGACGTAAAGCGATGCGTCATTTAGAAAAAGGGCGTGTGGTTATCTTTGGTGGTGGAACAGGTAATCCATATTTTACAACAGATTCTGCAGCTGTACTAAGAGCAATAGAAATTGAAGCAGATGTTATTTTAAAAGGCACACGTGTTGATGGTATCTATACTGCAGATCCAGAAAAAGATAGTAGTGCAGTAAAGTTTGATCATATTACTTTTGATGATGTTCTTAGAAAAGGATTAAAGGTTATGGACACTACCGCGTTTACACTTAGTCAAGAAAATAAATTACCAATTATAGTATTTGATATGAACAAAAAAGGGAACTTACTAAAAGTAGTTTCTGGTGAGACCATAGGTACAGAAGTTAACCTTTAGGTTTTGGCTTAACTTTTGATAACTCACAATTAAAATTTAAAAATTATGGACGAAGACATTCAATTTATATTAGATTCTGCAAAAGAAGCAATGGATAATGCTGTAAAGCATTTAGAAAAACAATTGGTAAACATTAGAGCTGGCAAGGCAAGTCCTGCTATGTTAGGCAGTGTAATGGTAGATTATTACGGATCTCAAACTCCTTTAAACCAAGTTGCAAACGTTAATACACCAGATGGAAGAACAATTTCTGTACAGCCTTGGGAAAAAAGCATGTTACAAGAAATTGAGCGTGGTATTATGTTAGCCAACTTAGGTTTTAATCCTATGAATAATGGTGAAACCATCATAATCAATGTTCCGCCATTAACAGAGGAACGAAGAAAGGATTTAGCAAAACAAGCTAAAGCCGAAGCTGAGGATGCTAAAGTTGGTGTTAGAAATGCACGTAAGGATGCTATGAATGATATCAAAAAATCTGATGTTTCGGAAGACCTACAGAAAAATGCAGAAATCGATGTACAAGAACTTACTGATTCTTACGTTAAGAAAATAGATAAAATCCTTGATGTAAAAGAAAACGAAATTATGACGGTATAATAAGCCTCATTTTTTTCTTTTTTTAATTGGTAAGAGTAATACCAATCTGAAATTTGTTTCAGGTTAAAAGCAACGTGTTTTATTTAGCTTTTAATATTAATCCATTTGCATGCTTAAGCAGTCTCTTGCTATTATTTTATTTTGCTTTGCGACATTTTGCATGGCACAGAATCCTGTTTCTAAAAAAAGTGATTCTGTTAAAATAGCCAGAGACTCTATAAAAAAAGCTGAATTTCTTAAGAATTTAGGAAATGGCTTTTTACCTACTAATTTTTTTGATTTAGACTTAAGGTATCTCATAAAGTTTAATCAATATGAAGGTTTTAGAACTGGTCTAGGAGGTACCACCAACAAAAGCTTTTCTGATCGTTATAGAGTAAACGGATACCTTGTTTATGGATTTAAAGACACTAGGTTTAAATATAGTATTGGTGGAGGATTTAGAGTTAATGAATCTACCAACACATGGATAAATTTATCGTATACTGATGATCTAAAAGAAACTGGTAGCTCAACGTTTTTAACAGACAAACGCTTCTTTACCTTTTTTGAGCCCAGACTTCTAAACATTGACTTATTTCACAGACACATCACAAAATCTATTGGTGTACAGCACAAAATATCTAACCACTTATTATCTGAAACGCAATTTTCAGCAAGCAAAATCAATCCTACATACAACTACAGTTTTGTATTAGATAATGAGTCTTTTAACACTTTTGATTTAAGCACAGCTAAATTTAGTTTGCAATGGAGTCCTTTTAGCAAATTTGAACTAAAAGAAGATCAAATTGTAGTAACCAGAGATGGTTATCCTAAATTTACATTACAATTCACTCAAGGTTTTAAATCTGTTTTTGGTAGTGACTTTAATTTTTCTAAACTAGATTTTAGGACTATTCAACAATTTACGCATAGTAATGAATCTAAAACGAATATTACGCTTGTGGCAGGTATTGCAGGCGGCGAAACACCACTAACACATTTGTATCATGCCTATCCAAATAATATTACCAAAGAAACCATATTACAACGTTTTTCTGTAGCTGGTCTTAATAGCTTTGAGACCATGTATTTTAATGAATTTTTTAGCGACAAATTCTCTACCCTTCAGCTAAAACATTTCTTTAGACCATTTAAGATTACAGAGCGTTTTAAGCCTCAATTAGTACTTATTTCTAGATATGCGCTAGGAGACATGAAAAGCATCAATAGACACCAAGGAATAACCTTTAATAGGCTGAATCATCTCTATTCTGAATCTGGTTTTGAGATTAACAGACTTCTACTTGGTTTTGGATTGAGTTTTGCCTATCGATATGGTGCATATCATCTTCCTAATTTTGAAGATAATATTGCTTTTAAGTTTACTTTTAATATCTCTTTATAGAAGAATTATAGTAATAAAAAAAGCCCTTCCAAGTTCTGGAAGGGCTTTTCTAATAGATATTATTTGATTTTGTTACCATCTTTATCAAAAAAATGATATTCAAGATATGTGTAAGCATCTCTAGGTATAATTTTTACCCATTTTTTGTGTTCAAAGAACCACTTTGTACGTACTGATGGATACCCTTTGGTTAAAAAGGCTGCTATAAAAGGATGTGCATTTAAGGTTATCTTTTTATAGTCTTTTTTAATAATCCTTTCTAGGTCTTGCTTAATACGTTGCACTACTTTAATTGGTGCTTCTATTTCGTCTCCACCTACGAGATTAGGATTTTCTTCTTTAGTTTTAATATTGCGCTCTGGCCTAACGCGTTGTCTGGTAATTTGCACTAAACCAAACTTACTCGGCGGCAATATTTTATGCTTTGCTTTGTCATCTTTCATCTCTTCACGGAGATGGTTGTAAAGTTGTTTTCGGTTTTCTGCTCTGCCCATATCTATAAAATCAACTACAATAATTCCTCCCATATCTCGGAGGCGTAGTTGACGGGCAATTTCTGTTGCAGAAATTAAATTTACTTCTAAGGCTGTGTCTTCTTGGCTTTTTTCTTTGTTAGAACGGTTACCACTATTTACATCTATAACATGCATAGCTTCGGTATGTTCTATAACAAGATAAGCACCTTTAGCCATAGAAACGGTTTTTCCAAAAGAAGTTTTTATTTGGCGTTCTATGCCGTATTTTTCAAAAACCGGAATACCATTTTTGTAGTACTTTACAATTGACTCTTTTTTGGGTGCAATTTTTTGCACGTAATCTTTTACTTGTATGTACAATTCTTCATCATCTACAACAATACCAGAAAATGAATCATTAAAAATATCTCTAAGAATAGAAGATGCTTTATTCATTTCACCTAAAACTTTTGTTGGGTGATGTGCTTTGTACAACTTTTTACACATTGCTGTCCATCTCGTCAGCAAGTTCTGTAAATCACTGTCTAGCTCGGCAACTTTTTTGCCTTCTGCTACAGTACGAATAATAACACCAAATCCTTTGGGAGTAATACTTTTTACTAATCGTTTTAGTCTGTCTTTTTCTTCTTGAGATTCAATTTTTTGAGAAATCGAAATTCGGTTAGAAAAAGGTACCAAAACAATATATCTACCTGCAATAGACAATTCTGAACTAATGCGAGGTCCCTTTGTAGAAATTGGTTCTTTTACTACTTGTACTAAAATTGATTGATTAGACTTAAGCGCATTGGCAATACTGCCATTTTTGTCTAAATCTTTTTCAAACGGAAAGTCTTTAAGACTGTAATCTCTTAATTTTCCTGTGCTTACACGTTTAATGAATTTTAAAAGCGAAGGTAATTTTGGCCCAAGATCATGATAGTGTAAAAACCCATCTTTTTCGTAGCCTACGTTAACGAAAGCTGCGTTAAGTCCTGGAATAACTTTGCGGATTTTAGCAATAAAAATATCACCTACTGCAAAGTTATTATCCTCTTCATCTTTATGTAATTCAATAAGTTTTCCATCTTTTAATAAGGCAAAATCAACAATATCTGAACTCGATCTTACGATTAATTCTTTGTTCATGATGTTAATTTATATCTATCTCTTAATTGAGGTAGATGGATTTTACTAAATTATTTGACACAGGATTCCGATAATATATATCGGAAAATCCAAACAAATTAAGATGTACTCTATTAAATACACTTAATTTTATATCAAAGAACGTTTTTTAAAACTGAAAAAAGTAGTCTAAAAACTACTTTTTCCCAGCTTATTTCTTTTTGTGACGATTAGCGCGTCTACGTTTTTTACGCTTATGCGTCGCTACCTTGTGTCTTTTTCTTTTTTTACCACTTGGCATAATGAATAATGCTTTTTAAATTAATATTTTTTTTAATGTTTTTAGTTTACTTCAACATTAGATTTTACACCTTCTAAAAATACTTTAGCTGGTTTAAAAGCTGGTATGTTGTGAGCAGGAATCTTAATCGTAGTATTTTTTGAAATGTTACGACCTGTTTTCTCAGCTCTTGTTTTAATTATAAAACTTCCGAAACCTCTTAGGTAAACATTATCTCCACTTTCTAGTGATGATTTTACTTCTTCCATAAAAGTTTCTACCGTAGCTTGTACGTCACCTTTCTCCATACCTAATTTATCAGATATCTTAGCTACTAAATCGGCTTTTGTCATTGTTATTAGTTTTAGGGTTACTATTAAATCTTAAGGGATGCAAATATAGGTAATTTAATTTCAATATTTCAAGCGTAATTAATTAAAATTTAACGTAATAAAGATTTAATTTTGTTGAAGCATTTAAAAATTCAATGGATTTTAAAAACAAACTAACTTACTGGTATTCAAACAATAAAAGAGATTTACCTTGGAGGAACACTCAAAATCCATACCATATTTGGCTCTCAGAAATAATTTTGCAACAAACACAAGTTAAGCAAGGATTACCTTATTATGATGCTTTTATTAAGCAATATCCTACTGTTTTTGATCTTGCGAATGCCTCTGAAGAAGAGGTTTTGAAATTATGGCAAGGGCTTGGTTATTACTCCAGAGCAAGAAACCTTCATACTACTGCCAAGCATGTAGCTTCTGAATTAAATGGTCATTTCCCTAATAATTATAAAGACTTATTAAAGCTTAAAGGTGTTGGCGATTACACTGCAAGTGCTATAGCCTCAATTGCATTTAATGAAGTGGCTGCTGTAGTAGATGGTAATGTCTATAGGGTTCTATCTCGTTATTTTGGTATTAAAACTCCGATAAATTCAACCGATGGTATAAAAGAGTTTAAAAAATTAGCCTCTAACCTTATTGATAAAGAACAGCCTGCAAAATTTAATCAAGCTATTATGGAATTTGGCGCTACGCAATGTAAACCCAAAAATCCTAATTGTACTGTTTGTCCGCTAAACGATAGTTGTATTGCGCTTCAAAAAGATATGATTGAGTTTTTACCTGTAAAGCTGAAGAAAACAAAAGTGAAAACCCGATTTTTTAATTTCTTAGTATGCATAGACAACAATAAGAACACATTTCTTGAAAAAAGAACCTCAAAAGGTATTTGGCAAAACTTATATCAGTTTCCTTTATTAGAATCTCATAAAAGTTTGTCTTCAGAAGAATTTCATTTGCTTAATACAGAAGATTCTGTTTTAAATAATTTAAAATTTGACTATTCCTTATACAATACAGAAGATAAAGTTCATAAACTATCGCATCAACATCTCTATACCAAATTCTGGATTATTGAAACCAAAGAATTACCAAATAATAGTATTGCCATAAAAGAGATAAAAAATTATCCCGTCCCTGTATTAATTAGCAGCTTTATTGAAGCTTTTAATTTCAATGATCTATAAGAATCACATTTTTTTCTTAATTTTAAATGTGTGATTACAAATTAAGTAACTTTGTAAGCTAAAACAATTTATAATTATGTCAGGAACATTGAATAAAGTAATGCTAATTGGGCATTTAGGAGATGAAGTAAAAATGCATTATTTCGATGACAAAAACTGCGTTGGTCGCTTTCCTTTAGCAACAAACGAAACCTATACAAACAAAACCACTAATGAGCGTGTTACTAACACTGAGTGGCACAATATAGTGGTAAGAAATAAGGCGGCAGAAATCTGCGAAAAATATCTTACTAAAGGAGATAAAGTATACATTGAAGGACGAATTAAAACCCGAAAGTGGACTGATGATAAAGGTATGGAGCGTTACTCTACAGAAATACAGTGTACAGACTTTACTTTCTTAACAAATAAAAATGAACAGCAACAGACACAGTCATCTGGTGCTCAACAACAATCTCAACCTCAACAACCTGTGCAAAATAGCGTTACACCAGAAGAGGATGACGATTTACCATTTTAATTAAATTAGTTTTATTTTGGATCCAGAACCCTCGGTTTTAATTTCAAATTTAATAGTCACCAATACATCTTTTATAACCAGTATTATTCTGCTTGTTATATTATTAGCTTGTTCTGCATTGATTTCTGGTGCCGAAGTAGCACTTTTTTCATTAACCAAATCTAATATTGATGAAGGTCTAGAAAACAAATCTGTAAACATGCAGATTATTGCCAATTTATTAGAACGCCCAAAAAAACTATTAGCAACTATTCTTGTTGCCAATAACTTTATAAATATTGCCATAGTATTACTATTTGCATTTATAGGCGAAACACTTTTTAAAGATGTTACCAATACAATTATGCGATTTCTATTAGAAGTGGTCTCTGCTACTTTTCTCATTTTATTATTTGGTGAAATTATCCCTAAGATATACGCAAGTAGAAACAGCGTAAAGTTCGCTTCATTTATGGCAAGGCCTTTAAGAGTATTAGATGTTATATTTTCTCCAATAAGTCTTCCTATGCGTTATACTACGCTCAAAATTCAGGAACGATTTGGTAAACAGCGTTCTAATCTTAGTGTAGACCAACTATCACAAGCTTTAGAACTCACTAACGATGAAGATACCACACAAGAAGAACAAAAGCTTTTACAAGGTATAGTGTCTTTTGGTAATACAGATACTAAGCAAGTAATGCGACCTCGAATGGACTTGTTTGCCTTAAATATTGACACTCCTTTTGAAACTATCATAAAAGAAATAGTAGACAATGGGTATTCAAGAATCCCTGTTTACGAAGAAAGTATAGACGATGTTAAAGGTGTTTTATATGTTAAAGATCTTTTACCTCATCTCAACAAGAAAAAGTTTAATTGGACAACGTTATTAAGAGAACCATTCTTTGTACCTGAAAATAAAAAGTTAGATGATTTAATGGTAGAATTTCAAACTAAAAAAGTACACTTAGCCGTAGTTGTTGATGAGTATGGTGGTACCTCTGGTTTGGTCTCTCTTGAAGATATTATTGAAGAAATCGTTGGTGATATAAGTGATGAATACGATGATGAAGACTTAGTCTTTACAAAGCTTGATGATGACAATTACAGTTTTGAGGGCAAAACACCTCTTAAAGATGTGTATAAAATACTTGATTTAGAAGATAACGAAGCAGAGAATTTTGAAAATAGAAAAGGAGAAGCAGAAACATTAGCTGGTTTTGTTTTAGAAATATCAGGTGGCTTCCCAAGAGTTGGAAGTAAAATAAATTTTAAAAATTACGTTTTTACTATTGAAGCCCTTGAACGCAAACGCATAAAACAAATTAAACTTACAGTTTTAAGATAAACATTCAAGTTTAAATTTATAAAGACTTCTGCTACAGTAAAAAATTATATGAAACGTATAGTACTACCAATAATTAGCTTGTTTATATTAGGTTGTGGCAATGATCCAATACCAAAACCTAAAGCATATTTGCGCTTAGAGTATCCAGAAGCTGAATATAAAAAAGTTGAATCTTCATTACCTTTCACTTTTGACAAAAATGCTTTGTCTGCTTCGGTTTCAAAAGCTAAAAACTCTGGAAACGTTAAGGGTATAAATGTAAAATACCCTTCTTTAAAAGCTACAATTTATCTCAGTTACAAAAATGTTAATAAGCGTAATTTAGATAGCTTATTAAGAGATGCCCAAAACCTTACACAAAAACACACAATGAAGGCAGATGAGATAACTTACAAGCCTTTTGAAAACCCTAAAGAAAAAGTCTATGGTATGTTATATGAGGTAGGTGGAGATGCGGCTTCTCAATCTCAGTTTTATGTTACAGATAGTACAAATCACTTTTTAAGTGGTTCTTTATACTTTTATGCTAAACCTAATTACGACTCTATTTATCCTGCGTCTGAATATCTTAAAAAAGATATTAAACGCTTGATGGAATCTATAGAATGGACAGAGCATTAATAATGAAAATATACAAATAAAAAAAGCAGCCAATTGGCTGCTTTTTTTATTTGTATAATGATGAGAATACTTAGTCTTGATAAACCCATTCACCACCCATTTTTATAACAGCAAAATCTTCAGTACCGTTACTACCATTGTATATATCAATAGTAACAATATATTTTTGCTCTTCTTCCGCAGATGGGTCTAATTCGTCTAAAACAACACTTATAGCATCTAAAACCATAGCATTAGTCCACTCTGCTGGGTTTCCTGATCTTCTGTCCATATTACCATAGTTTTCCATACTTGTTGTAGCTTCTGGATAAACAGAACCTAATTCTGCAACTATAGTAGCATAATCTCCAGGAGTCATTGTGTATCTTATTGTGTTGTCTGGTACCCAAACACCATCTTCGAAACCAAATTGTAAAGTTGTAGAAACTACACTCTCGTGACCTGACCATACACCATTCATGTACATGTAAGAATTACCTCTTATTTGAGCTCCACTTGAACTTGAGTAATAATCATAGATTACTAATAACTCATCTTCTTCTTGAGCATAAGGGAATGTTAATTCTAAGAATGTTGGTAAGTAATTGTCTGGCGGAATAGAACTTCCGAAATTATCGTACTGACCTGGTTGACCAGAACCTTCACCCATAGAATCAAAATCATTAGAGCTTAAGTAATAAACACCTTCAACAGCTTCCCAAGCACCACTTGTATACACAAAGTACTCACCTTTAGAGTTTGTATCTCCAGTAGCACCTAATGTCTTTATTTTTAAGCTTTCGATTCTCCATCTTGCAGCATCAGAATCCGTAGACTCGTATCTAAAAGCAACATTAACAACTTGTCCGTCATATGCAGAAAAATCATAATCTTCTGAAGATGCCATATCACCTGTTGCAGGATTTGCTAAAGTAATTTCGTCCCAAGTAGCAGCTAATACATCACCTGAATAATCTGTAGATACATATATCTTTAATAAAGATGCATCACCAGCATAATCTAACTCTTGAGTAATTTGAAACTTAAGATCACTTTCTCCTGTTAAATCAATTGTTGGAGATACTAACCACTCTGTGTTTGCAACTTGACCACCGAAGTAACTGTTACCTTGAACATAACCTGATTGAGAAGTCCAAACTTCGTCACCACCAAATTCTTCAGCAACTGTCCAACCCTCAAAACTTCCTGCAAAGTTATAAGATACTAAGTCTGCTAAACCAACTTCTGGCTCTTCAGTATATTGGTCATATTTAGCTAAAACTATTTGTCCTTCTACTGGACTAGCAACTTGTGCATCAAGAATTGCTGGTATTTCATTTGTTGCATCTACATCTGGATAAAATCCAAAAGCATCACTTCCTGCAGTTGCATAATCTGAGTTTGTAAACTCGTATATGTCAGCATTTGTGTAATCACTAACACCTTCTGCACTACCAATATATAAGTCGTATCCAACTAATACTTGAGAACCTTCTCCCCAAAATGGATACATTTCCTCTAATAATTGAGGTATAGAGTCCTTAGCTTGTTGTTCTGAGTCGAAACTTCCAAAACCTAAACCTAAGGCATCATAATCATCACTAGTTAACGTGTAACTATCAGTACCAACAATTGGATCAGCACTAGTATCTAAGCCATCATAGATGTCTTCCATTGGATTACAACCTACGAAGATTGTTCCAAAAATTGCTAAGCAATAAAATATTCTTTTCATTTTAATTGTTTTTTTTAAAAGTTAACTCTAAGACCTACACTGTAAGTTCTTCCTGGACCAAAATAAACTTGCGCTGTTGAAGCTGTACCGTCTATATCATTAGCATCTGAAACATACTCTGTGTTAAACACGTTGTTAATTTTACCTGTTAAAGTAGCTTCAAATGATCCCATTTGGAAGGTATGTCTCATACCTAAATCAAATAAGCCAAAATCAGGAAGTTTCCAAACATCATTTGTATTACTACTACTTCTATTAGTAACATCATAAGAAGCATAGTTATCACCTGCAAAATTATAATCTAAATAAATATTAGATTTTGGTGCTAATTTGTAATCAGCTCCTAAAGCAAATGTAGTTTGTGCAGCATCACCTACTTTAATACCATCTGCATATACTTCTATAGGATCTCCTACTTGCTCACCTGCCTGGTCTCTAACAATTGCAGAAACATTACTTTTCCACTTCCAATCTCCTAAAGAAGCCATACCTGTAACTGTTAAATCATCAGTTGCTTTATATCTGAAATCCAATTCAATACCTTGGTGTAATGCATCTATACCTAAAACATTGTAAAAGAAGATATCATCACCTGTTCCTATTGATCCAGAATAAGATTTATCTAACCAATTTGTGTAGTAAATATTAACATTAGCACTTAATTTCTCACTACGGAAACCATATCCTAACTCAGCACTAAATACCTTCTCATTAACTGCATCTTCGTTAGCATCAATACCATCTTCATCTAAAAATACAGAATCTAAAAATGGAGGTCTTGAGAAGTAACCTACATTAACAAATATATTGTTTTTAGAATCTAAATTGTAGTTACCACCACCTTTGAAACCGTATCCTACAAAATTAACAGCATCTGATGATCTACTACCAGTTATAGTATTGTTCATATATTCTTTTTGTTTGTAACTACTGTTAGAAACATCAGCTGCTACAAAAATATTGAAGGCATCAGTAACTTGATATTCCGCTTGACCAAAAAGTCCATATCTTACTACGACACCATCATAGTCTTTATTATACTTATCCCCAACTTTTAATGGTTTTCCGAAAGCAAAAGTATCTGTTTCATTATCTAAAAAGAATTGACCTCCTAATAAATCATCAACTTGGTACCAGTGAGATCCAACATAGTAACGACCATCAAAACCACCAGAAATAGTCAAGTTATCATTAACTCTATTCTTATATGTAGATAAAACTCCATACCATTCGTGAGAGTTTCTAGAAGAAGATATGATATCTGTTGAACCATTTACACCATTAGCTCTGTTCTCTTCAACAATTCTATCGAAATCAATAGGTTGTAAACCTGATGATCCTATTCTGTATTCATCCGAACCAATCTTAGTACCTTCATCCCTTCTACCACCACCTGAACCGAAAGAAGCATACAATGCAGTAGATAAAGCCGATTTATCATTTATATTCCATAAGTGATTTATAGACATTTGAGGCTTGTGGTAAAAGTTGAATGATTGGTGGTAAACCTCTCCGTTTTTATATCCCCAATCTTTGTTTGCTCTTCTTGGACCTGAGTCAGTACTTTGAAGCTCTGCTATTGTAGAACGGTTATAACGCTGACCATGCTCTTGCTGAGCACCAAAGGCCGTAAAAGATAATCTGTGAGCATCATTTATTTGTTGAGATAAGCTAACAAAATAGTTATATCCTGAAAACTCTGTACCGTCTACATAACCTTCACCTCCGATTTTTGAGGCACTAACTGTAGCAGCAAATCCTTTGTCTGAAAGACCTGTTGAATAAGTCATTCCATATTTTAAATAACCATTGTTAGCTACGCTAGATATAATACTCCCACCTTTTACAGCATCGGTAGTTTTTGTGATAATATTTATAGTACCACCTACTGAAGACACTGCCACTTTAGAAGCTCCTAATCCTCTTTGAACCTGCATAGTTGACGTTACATCTCCTAAACCAGCCCAGTTACTCCAATATACTCTACCATTTTCCATGTCATTTACAGGAACACCATTAATCATTACAGCAACGTTTTCAGAATCAAAACCTCTTAAATTGATTCTACCGTCACCATAACCACCACCTGCTCTGGTAGCATAAACACCTGGTGTAGCTTTTAAAATTTCTGGAAATTCTTGAGTACTTAACTTTAAAGCAATCTCACTAGCTTTAATTGTAGAAACCGCTACAGGAGTCTTTCTGTCAACTGCAACAGAAGCTACAATCATTATTTCATCAAGACCAACCTCACTAGATACTAAAGTTATTGTACCTAAGTCTGCGTCTCCATTGTAAGCTATAGTTTGGCTAACATAACCTACATAAGAGATTACAACCTCACCAGAACCAGACTCTGCAGTAATTGTAAAATTACCATCAAAATCAGTTGTAGTACCATTGGTAGTCCCTTTTACTATAACATTAGCTCCAGGTAATGGCGAATTCATATCACCATCAATCACTTTACCTTTAATGGTACTTTGAGCATACATAACTGTTGAGAACAAAGTCATAACAGCAATACATAATAAATAATTAAATTTTTTCATTATAAAATTTAAGTTAATTGGTTTTTTATCAGCGCAAAATTACGCATTACTCTAGCTGTAACATTAACTTAATGTTAACAATTAGGCGATGTGAAGTTAATTATAATATTACCAGTATTATGCATGCATAATTAAAATTTGTTAATTTTTTTTAACAAATTTTAACAATTCTTCTTATAAAAGTCCACTAAATTTTGAGTTGATGCATCATGTGAACCCAAAAAGTTAGTATTTGTTAGCTCGTTTAGTATCGTCTTTGCTAATTGCTTACCTAACTCAACACCAAACTGGTCGTAGCTATAGATATTCCAGATGATACCTTGCACAAAGATTTTATGTTCGTACATTGCTATTAGCTTTCCTAGACTTTCTGGTGTTAGTTTTTGAATTAATAGTGAAGTTGTTGGCTTATTACCTTCAAAGATTTTAAACGGAAGTAATTTTTGTTTTTCTTCTTCCGAGAGTGTTGTTTTTTCTAGCTCTTCTAATACTTCCTCTTCTGTTTTGCCATTCATTAATGCTTCTGTCTGAGCAAAGTAGTTAGACATTAATTTATCATGATGATCTTTATCTCCATGAAGCGATTTGACAAAACCTATAAAATCAGCAGGTATCAATTTAGTACCTTGATGTATTAGTTGAAAAAATGCATGTTGCGAGTTTGTACCTGGTTCTCCCCAAATAATAGTACCTGTTTGATAGTTTACATTATTTCCTGCTCTATCTACATGCTTCCCATTACTCTCCATAATACCTTGTTGTAGATAGGTCGCAAACTGATTTAGATACTGCGTATAAGGAATAATTGCTTCACTTTCGGCATTAAAAAAGTTATTATACCACACTGTTAGTAATGCTGAAATAACAGGAATATTCTCTTCAAAATCGGCTGTTTTAAAGTGCTCATCCATTTTATGAGCTCCAGATAATAAGCTTTCAAAATTATCGTATCCTATTGCTAAACTAATAGATAATCCTACTGCACTCCATAATGAAAAACGACCTCCAACCCAGTCTTTCATTGGGAAGATATTGCCTTCATTAATACCAAATGCTTTTACACTCTCTATATTAGTAGAAACAGCAACAAAATGTTTAGCAATAGCATCTTCTGGCAATGTTTCTAAAAACCAAGCTCTAATAGAGTTGGCATTAGATAGTGTCTCTTGTGTTGTAAATGTTTTAGAAACAATAACGAATAAGGTTGTTTCAGGATTTAAGTCCTTAATAACCTCTTTGTAATGATCACCATCTACATTACTTACAAAATGTGTATTTAAATGATTTTTGTAATATTGAAGCGAGTCTACAACCATAGCTGGCCCAAGGTCTGAGCCTCCGATTCCTATATTTACAACATCTGTTATTGATTTCCCGGTGTGCCCTTTATGACTACCACCTAATACAGTATCGGTAAAATCTTTGATTTTTTGTTTTACTTCATAAATTTCTGGGATTACATTAACATCTTCTACATAAACTTTAGCATCTTCTTTAGCTCTTAATGCTGTGTGCAATACTGCTCTTCCTTCTGTTGCGTTAATGATATCACCTTCAAAATACTTTGAAATAGCATCTTTTAAATCCACCTCATTAGCCAGCTCAATTAGAGAATTGAGTGTTTCTTTGGTAATTCTATTTTTTGAAAAATCTACATAAAAATCTTCCCACTTAATTGTTAGTTCTTCTGCCCGTTTTGGGTTAGACTCAAAAAGCTCTTTTAAGTGTATGGACTTAATGGTTTCAAAATGGGCTTGTAATTTTTTCCAAGATTCTGTTGCGGTTGGGTTTGTAGATTTAAGTGCCATTATTGTATGTCTGTTGTTTTGTCTTCTGTTATTGTATTTTCAGCATTTTGAGTCTCAGTTTCTAAAAAGAAAATATTATCAAGTCGTTGCTTTACAGGCTTGATATACTCTAAATATTTAGTCTTTAGACTATCTGAAATTGGTTCTGCTTCAGGCAATTTTTGCTTAAAAGGATCTACTTGTTTTCCGTTTTTCCAAAAACGATAGCAAACATGTGGACCACCTGTATTCCCTGTCATACCTACCCAACCAATTATATCTCCTTGTTTAACATACTGCCCTTTTTTTACATTTTGAGCTTTCATATGAAGGTATTGTGTGGAGTATGTTGCATTATGCCTAATTTTCACATATTTACCATTACCACCTCGTCTTGTAGATTCTATTACTGTTCCATTTGCGGTTGCCATAATTGGAGTACCTACAGGAGCAGCAAAATCAGTTCCTTTATGTGGTCTTACTTTGTAGCCATAATAAGCAATTCGTCTATTAAGATTATATCTAGATGATAATCTACCAAATTTTACTGGCATTTTTAAAAACGCTCTCCTTAGGTTTTTGGCATCTTCATTAAAATAGTCTACAATATTTTTAATAGAATCTGTTTTAAACTGGAAGGCATACAATGAATCACCATTATGTTCAAAATAAGCCGCTTTTACATTATGCACACCTGCATAAATAGTATCGTTTATGTATTTGTCGGTATAAATCACCTTAAACCTATCACCAGGCTGTAAACGTCTAAAATCTATAGTCCAGGCATAAATATCGTCTGCCATTTTATAGGCTAACACCTGACTTAAACCCTTATTCTCTAAAGTCTCAGAAATATTATTTTCTATAACACCTGTAGCTGTTTTCTCTACGTAAGTAATAGGCTTTGTGCGTGTATATGCCTTAATAGAATCTTTAAAATCAATAACGACATAGTCTTCAAGATTTTGCTGATAAATAAACGTAGTAGGCTTTTTTATACTGTCATTAACTTTTTCCTTATCGTATAATAAAGCATAAGGTTTACCAACTTGAAGCTTTCTGGCAATATCAAAAGTGTCTTTAGCTTTCTCTGCTATTTGAAAAATCTCTGGGTAACCAATATTATTTCGCTCTAGAATTATACCAAAAGTATCTCCTTTCCTAACGGTATCTCTTTTAAACTCAAACTTTGTTAAATCAAACCCGAATTCTAATATTTTTTCTTCCTGTTTCTTCTCAGCAATTTCTTTTTTGTAGTTCTCTGCTGAATTATCTTCTTTACATGCAACGAAAAATACCGTAAAAACGGTAATTACTATTAATCCTTTTAAACGCATTAATTGCTAATTATATATTATTTCCCCAATTTTCTAATTCTTCTTCTGACCACAAATCTGGAAAGAAAATACGCCTTTGATATCTTGGATGCATGTATTTTTTCCAGTCACTTCCTCCAGTTGCTTCTCCATCTCCCATACCACTCTCAATATAATGTTTTGCAGCATTGTAATGTGCCATTACCCATGTTACGTTAACCGTATAATCATAATGACGCATTGCCTTTACCAAGTCTTCATCTTTTTGGTCTTCTTCTGGCAGTTCTTTAAAGCGCGTCCATAGATTTTTGGTGTTATACTTTTCCATAAATCTTAAGAACTCGTCTTTATAACGCTTTTCAAAATTAACTAAAAGTGTAGATTTTTTACCTGTACTATGATCTTTTCCTGCGGCTTGCCAATATAAATGCTCAAAGGCATGTGTATATGGTGTATTTCTATCAATATTAGCTCTAAATCTATAGTCTATTAAATTTATCAGTTCAGTAGAAGCGAACTCAATAAGACGATACTGAGCACTTTGAAAACCACTAGCTGGTGTTAGCGTATATCTAAACTTCATGTACTGCTCTACTTCCATACCTTCTCTCATAATATTGAAAGAGGTTGTAAGCATATCGAAATATCGACTAATACGCATTATTTTACTTTCAAAGAAAACAACATCGAGATTTTCTTTTTCTGCTACTTGAGAAATTTCCCAAAGTATCATTTTAAAAATAAGCTCATTGATTTGATGATATGCTATAAAAACCATCTCATCTGGAAGCGTAGTACGCTGTATCTGAAGGTTTAACAGTGCATCTGTTTGTATATAATCCCAATATGTAATCGGCTTGCTATATAGCAAGCCGTATAAATGGTCATCTGTATCTTGGTCTATTTTAACATACTTCTCTTGAAGTTGTTTTAAAATCTCATCGAAATTCGGTTGGTCTGGCATAAATTAATTATCAAATACTATCGGAAAGGAGTGTTTTAATCCTTTAAATTGCACTAAATCTGCACGCAGTGAACCAACTGCTAAATCTGCTTTTATTTTTAGTGGAATTTTATTTTTATCGGCACTTACCCACAAAGTTAAACTTTCTTCTTCTTTAAACACACGTCCAGCCATAACATATGGTCTAAACTTTAAAGACTTCACCTTTATATCAGAATCATTGATATCTACTTTAATGGTTTCTTTACCTAAATACTTAAGCTTAAAACCATAGTTTTCTTCATCAAAAAACATATTGGTTGTTATTTCATCTCCAATTTTTAAATCATCAATATTTATACTATTTCTTAGATAGTAATACATCGATACCATGTCTTGTACATCTTTTTCTGTTGATATCGTTTTTGTTTTTTTATGCTTTTTGTTGTTAACAATAGCTTTTTGTTCCTGATGATTAAACTCAATCTCTATATCTTTAGTGTGTCCACCTTCATCAATCTTTCTTATGAATTTATATGGAACACCTGTTTCTTTATCAAAATAACTCTCATAGCGATCTCTTACCTTAAAGAATAAATTAACCGCTCCTGTTGTTTTACCTTTTCCAACAACATGGTAAACGGTTTTACCATTAAGCTTTTTTTCATCAACTTTTAGAGTAGCTTCACCAGCCTTAAACCAACCACTATAGCTCATTTTAAACTTAAACCATTCACCTGATTGAAACGCAGGATCTTGCTGTGGGTTTGGTGCGTTGAGACTAACTAAGAAAACTAATATTGTGAGTAAATATTTCATAATTTTCGATTTGTAAATTTAACTAATGTAACTCAATTTTTATGTTACATTTATCTTAAATACAATTACTATTCCAAATCTATTAAAACCCTGAAATACAAGCAAAAACATTAGGTTAATTTATTGTTTCCTCGGTTTAATGCGCACATTTTAAATGTTTTTCAACAATAAAGAAGAACAAACCAAAGCGCAAAAAGTATTGAAGCAATTATTTTTAGTGTCGAAAAATTTAGGATTGGTATTCTATTTAGCGCGTTTAAAAACTCTATTTCTAAACGCGCTAAATTTTTATAATGTTCCTCGTTTTGCCTGCTCCCTCTCTATTGACTCAAATAAGGCCTTAAAGTTACCTGCACCAAAACCACGTGCTCCCATTCGCTGAATGATTTCGAAGAATAGGGTTGGTCTATCTTCAACCGGCTTAGTAAAAATTTGAAGTAAATAACCTTCCTCATCTGCATCTATCATGATACCAAGTGATTTCAAAGTTTCAATATCCTCTCGTAATTCGTGACTAAACTCTTCCAATCTTCCTGGCACAGCTCTGTAATATTCTTCTGGTGGAATGGACAAAAACTCCACTCCTCGCTTACGCATTTCTGATACTGTTTTTATTATATCATCTGTTGCGACAGCTATGTGTTGCACTCCTGGTCCTTCGTAAAAATCTAAATATTCTTCAATCTGAGAACGTTTTTTACCTTCAGCAGGCTCATTAATTGGGAATTTTATTCTTCCGTTACCATTACTCATCACTTTACTCATTAATGCTGAGTATTCAGTATGAATTTGTTTATCATCAAACGATAAAAAGTTTACAAATCCCATAACGTCTTCGTACCATTTTACCCAAGTATTCATTTCGCCCCAACCTACGTTGCCTACCATATGATCTACATATTTAAGACCTACTGGCTCTGGATTATAATCTGACTCCCACTTTTCGAACTTAGGCATAAAGACTCCGTTATAATTTTTGCGCTCTACAAACATGTGCACGGTTTCACCATAAGTGTAAATTCCTGCTCTTACAACCTCTCCAAACTCATCAGTTTCTACTGTTGGCTCCATATAGGATTTTGCTCCACGTTTTGTGGTTTCTTCGTAAGATTTGCGAGCATCTTCTACCCAAAGAGCTACAACTTTAACACCATCACCATGCTTTACGATATGATCGTTAATTGGATGCTGAGAATTTAATGGTGTCGTGAGCACTAACCTTATCTTGTCTTGCTTTAACACATAAGACACTGTGTCTTTACTACCAGTTTCTAAGCCTTTGTAAGCATACGACTGAAAACCAAATGCTGTTTTGTAAAAGTGAGCAGCCTGCTTGGCATTACCTACATAAAATTCCACATAGTCTGTTCCTAATAAGGGAAGGAAATCTTGTGCTCCTTCAAATATTTTTTCTAATCCGTAGTTTACTGATTTTATTTCTTTACTCATATCTTTTTAGAATAGAGAAGCTAGAATAGAGAAAAAAGATGACTTACAATTTGTTTTGAAAACTCATTGTCATTTTTTGAAATTCTGCTATTTTATCTTCAAGTGATTTTAATTGTTCTTTATTTAAATAATTTCTTTTGTTTGCTATTATTTTAGTTGTGTTTCAAGTTCAAATGATGAACCTAATGAAATATCTATAAAATGAGAAAATGACCTATCTGTTCTTGAAGAACCTTCAGCAATATTGCTCGGAATTGAAACTGAACACCTATTAATTTGAGATACCAACCCGAATTTTTCTTCGTTTGGAAAACTTTCAGTTGCTTTAAAAACATCATCTACAATCTCCATCCCTAAACTCCAAATCTTTAGATTCTTGTAGTTATGTCTTTTCATATGCTCTTTTCTATTCTCTCGTTTCTAAAATCTCAACTACTCCAGCCACGATTTATAATAATCTTCATCGGCAATTTTTAAGGCATCTTCTGTAACCTTTAACGGCTTAAAAGTATCTACCATAACTGCCAATTCATCTGTTTTTACTTTACCGATACTACGCTCCATAGCACCTGGATGCGGACCATGAGGTATACCTGCTGGATGCAAGGAAATATGACCTGCTGCAATATCATTTCTACTCATAAAATCGCCATCAACGTAGTACAACACCTCATCGCTATCTATATTGCTGTGATTATATGGTGCTGGCACAGCCAATGGATGATAATCGTACAAACGTGGCACAAAACTACACACCACAAAAGCATCAGTTTCAAATGTTTGGTGTACTGGTGGTGGTTGGTGCACACGACCTGTTATAGGCTCAAAATCATGTATAGAAAAAGCATAAGGATAGTTATAACCGTCATACCCAATAACATCAAAAGGATGCGAAGCGTAAACCATTTCTATAATTTCGTCTTGCTTTTTTATTTTTATTAAAAAATCACCAGACTCATTATAAGTTTCCAACTCTTGTGGCTGACGCAAATCGCGCTCACAAAATGGTGAGTGCTCTAACAACTGACCGAACCAATTTCGGTAACGTTTTGGTGTGTAAATTGGTCTGTAAGACTCTACTATAAATAGACGATTATCTTCGGTATCGAAATCCATTTTGTAAATAACACCTCTTGGTACTAGTAAATAATCTCCGTATTTAAAATCTAAATTACCCAACATAGTACGCAACTTACCTGTGCCTTTGTGCACAAAAATAAGCTCGTCCGCATCTGTGTTTTTATAAAAATAATCTCTTGTAGATTCTTTTGGTGCAGCCAGTATAATGTTACAATCGCTATTAGTTAACACTATTTTCCTACTGTCTAAATAGTCGTTTTCTGGCTTTACTTTAAACCCATGCAAACGGTACGATTGTATGTTATTTGCTTTAGCAATTTTTGGTGCTACACTGTATTGCTTTCTTATTTCTTTTACTTGCGTTGGTCTTTGCTCGTGGTAACTATTGGTTGACATACCATCAAAACCTATAGTACCAAATAACTGCTCGTAGTAAAAGCTGCCGTCTGGTTTTTTAAACTGCGTGTGGCGCTTTGGTGGAATTTTTCCTAATTTATGATAAAATGGCATTTTGTTTTCGTTTAATTGTTGATTTGTGTATTCGTTTAATTATCGTAAACGAACAACGTTTTAAAGGTACAAAAATTAAGAGATTTCTGGCTTAACAGAAAAAACAAAAAGGGTGTATTTATTCTGGATTCCTTTTGATAAGGAAGTGTAGATAAAGTTTTAAGTTTTCCCAGAATAGTGTCATTGTGTTACAAAGTTTATAAAATTTAGTTTAAAACCAAAACCCTAGATTAAAAAACCAGTAGTCTTCTCCTGTTTCTGGCGAATAAGTGTACTTAGCCTCTAAAGGACCTATAAATGTTTCTAGAGAATAACCCAATGCATAACCAGTATAGTCTGGTGACGTAAACCAGTTGCCTGTTTCAAATAATCCATTTTCTACATTAGCATAGTTTGCTGCTAAAATTATATGATGATTTTTTAGCCATTCATAATCTAATGTAAAGCAAGACTTTACAAAGCTATTACCTGCTATATCAAAGAAGTCGTAACCGTAGAAACTGTAAAAATTGTTTATAAAATTATCTGCATATCCGCCTAATGCAAAACCGAGTGTAGATATTGAATTATCACCTAAAGTAAACCCTCCACTCGCTTCTGTCTTTAGCGCAACTTTTTTACTAAAACTAAAAGCATAACCTAAATCTGCCTTTGCTATAGAAAAAGGCTCAAAACCTGAGATAAAATCTGATGCATTGAGATACCAATGAAAATCACCACTGAAATACGCACCACTTTTAGGAAAAATTGGATGACTGTAACTATCATATTTTAATTTTCCGAATACACTAAAATAATCAGTGTTTTCAAACTCAAAATCATCCTCTTGGTTTTCTGACAGTAGTGTTTCTGATGTTATTTTTAATCGCTTATGTTCACCACCTAAGCGTAAAGAGAAGTCTTTTCTAAATAGTGTTTGTACATATAATTGATTAGTAAAATCCTGAAGCTTTGCATCAATTTTATTCAGATTGTCTAAAAAAGGTGAATCTTCTTCTAATGCTAATTGAGGGTTTATGTTTTTACTAAATTGATTGAATCGCGATTTTACACCTAAACTTATATAAAATCCCTTGTCTATAAAATAATCGAAATTAAATCTAGAATTATCCCCAAGTATAATATCTAAGGATGCTATATCATTATCAAAAAGTAACCTTTTCTTTGTAAGGTTTGCTAAAATGGCACTTTTATACAACCCATCATAATGTATACCTAGTTTTAAAAATGTTTTTGCTTCTGATTCTTGGATTTTGCCATAAAGTTTAAATTTATTTACACTATCGGTTGGTTCAAGCTGATATCTAAATGTTTCAAAATTGTTTGTTGCTATAACATTGTTTATTCTCTTTTTAAAATCATCATAGCTTAATGTTTCATTTCCTCTCAGTTTTAGTTTCCCTAAAAGATATGATCTTGTGTAACGCTCATTACCGTCTATGGCAATTGACTCTATTTTTAAACTATCTATAATTTTGAGTTTAGGACGATTTGTACTTTTGGTTTGTGATTTCTTAATTTCATTAAGTGCATCTATATGATCTAGAGCAGCTGCCTCACCGTTTGCAATAATATCTTCCCCTTCATCAAAAGAAAGTACTGAAAAATTAGCAATATCTGGCTTTATGTAAATATCTGCCATCTTCGCTTTATCTTTCATGGCATTGATGGTTCTAAAATTATTAATCTGCAATAGTATTTCTGGTGCACTTTTTAAGGCTTCTCTATCTCTTAAATCATCTTGAACATCTACACCAATAATTACATCCATACCCTTAGCTTTCAATTCTTCAATAGGGAAATTATTAGTTACACCACCATCTATTAAAATTTTATCATCTATGGTTACCGGTTGAAAAATAGAAGGCAGCGCACCACTAGCAGTCACTGCTTCTGCCAATCTACCCTTGTCTAAAATTAAGGACTCACCTGTTTCTATATTAGTTGCCATACAGAAGAAAGGAATCGGTAGTTTTTCAAAATCTCTAACTTCATTCACTGGAAGCATTAATTGATATAAAAGATTATATACATTCTGACCTCTTGACAAACCTGAAGGCAACTTAATTTTGAAATTATCAAACGGTAGACTTACTACATACTTCTCTTCACTTTGCCGCTCATAAAAAGATTTTGATTCTCTGGGAAACTCATCATTAATAAGTTCATCAAAATCTACTGTATTGAATAAATCTTCTAACTGCTGACCAGAATATCCTGTAGAATATAAGGAACCAATTATAGCTCCCATACTCGTACCAGCTACATAATCTATTTTTATACCTAAACTATCTATGACTTTTAGAGCTCCAATATGCGCAAATCCTTTTGCTCCACCTCCACTTAGCACCAGACCAACTTTTGGTTTTTTAGTCTCTTGAGCATTTACAGTATTGTTACCAAAAAATATTTGAAAGAACAACAGTACATAGAAGCCTGTTTTAAGATAATATGTTAGGTTTTTTTTCAACTTATTCTTTATGATAATAATTATAAACTTTACTAGCTCTAGAGACACCAACCACAGCTTCTAGTTCATCTAGTTTAGCATTAGCAATTCGCTTAACGGTTTTAAACTGCTTCATTAAATCGATAATGGTTTGTTCACCAACACCAGGAATGTTTTCGAGTTCTGTTTTTAGAGCTCCTTTACTACGTCTGTTCCTATGATGTTCTATCCCAAAACGATGTGCTTCGTTACGTAATTGCTGTATTATTTTTAGTGTTTCGCTTTTTTTATCTAAATATAAGGGAATTGGATCATCTGGATAGAATAATTCTTCTAAACGTTTTGCAATTCCTATAATAGCTATCTTTCCTCTCAACCCTAAGATATCAAGACTCTTTAAAGCCGATGATAATTGCCCTTTACCTCCATCTATAATTATAAGTTGAGGCAATGGCTCATGTTCGTCTAGCAAACGCTTGTAACGTCTGTACACCACCTCTTCCATTGATGCAAAGTCATCTGGACCTTCAACTGTTTTTATATTAAAATGACGATAGTCTTTTTTACTTGGTTTCCCATTTTTAAAAACCACACAAGCTGCTACCGGATTTGTTCCTTGTATGTTTGAGTTGTCAAAACATTCAATATGCCTTGGCTCTTCAGACAATCGTAAATCAGCTTTCATTTGTGCCATTATTCTATTGGCATGACGGTCTGGATCTACTATTTTTATTTGCTTTAGCTTATCCATTCTGTAATACTTAGCATTACGTTGCGATAAGTCTACCAAACTTTTTTTATCACCTAGTTTTGGTACTGACACCTTAACTTCTTCTCCTAAATCTACCTTAAACGGCACAAATATTTCTTTAGAATTAGAGTTGAAACGCTGTCTTATTTCAGTTATGGCAATTTCCAGCAATTCTTTATCAGATTCCTGCAATTTTTTCTTCAACTCTAAAGTGTGCGACCTTATTATGGAACCATAGCTTAATTGCAAAAAATTGATATAAGCATATGTCTCATCACTTACAATTGAAAACACATCAACATTGCTAATCTTAGGATTCACAATGGTAGATTTTGCCTGGTAATTTTCTAAAATTTCTAGTTTCTCTTTTATTTTTTGAGCATCTTCAAACTGCATAGCTTCAGCATATTGGCGCATTTGCACTCTAAACTGTTGTAATGAATCTTTAAAATTACCTTTCAAAATTTCGCGTATAGCAACAATATTAGCATGATACTCTTCTTCTGTTTCATAGCCTTCACAAGCACCTTTACAATTTCCGAGGTGATACTCTAAACAGACTTTGTATTTACCAGCTTCAATTTTTGATTCTGACAAATCATAATTACACGTTCTTAATTGATACAAACCTTTAATTAAACCGAGTAAGGTTTTAACGGTTTTCATGCTTGTGTATGGCCCAAAATATTCCGATCCATCCTTAATAACGCGACGCGTTGGAAAAACTCTGGGAAACCGCTCTTTTTTTACACAAATCCAAGGGTACGATTTATCATCCTTAAGCATTACATTGTACTTAGGCTGATACTTTTTTATAAGGTTATTTTCCAACAACAAAGCATCGTTCTCAGTTTCGACCACTATGTGCTTTATAGAGGCTATGTTTTTCACCAAAACACGTGTCTTCCCATACTCGTGATTTTTTGTAAAATAACTACTTACTCTTTTCTTGATATCCTTCGCCTTTCCTACGTAAATCAGCTTATCGTTAGCATCAAAATATTGATAAACACCAGGTTGGTGAGGTAGTGTTTTTATCTGTATGTCTAAGGTGGTTTCTGGCATTATTTCAAAGGTAACAATTCATTAAAGTAATTATGTATTTTGAATTAACTTTATGACTATCTTGCGCAACTTTTTTAAAAAATAAAATAGACTATGAAGAAAGTTTTGGGACGTGTTGATAAAATTGACTTCCCCGAATTACATCTAAGAAATATTGATGTAAAAATAGATACTGGTGCTTACACCTCTGCCATACATTGCTCTAAAATAAAAGAAGAGGATGGCAAGCTTTATTGCACTTTTGAGAGCAAAGAACATCCTAACTTTAACGGCAAAGAAGTCATCTTTGAAAATTATTCTTTTACAGATGTTAAGAGCAGTAATGGGCACAAAGAAAATCGTTATAAAATTAAAACTACTGCGATATTCTTTGGAAAAAGCTATAAGATTAACTTAACTTTAAGCACTCGAGACGATATGAGATTTCCAGTCTTAATTGGCCGCCAATTTCTAAAACAAAAATTCTTAATCGATGTAGATTTAGAAAACCAATCGTTTAAAAAAACTACTGATGAACATAGTCATTCTATCGCGTAATTCGCAATTATATTCTACTCGTCGTCTTATTGAAGAAGGCGAAAACAGAGGGCATGATGTAGAAGTTATAGACCCTTTAAAGTGCGACATAATTATAGAACAAGAAAAGCCAACCATATACTACAAAGATCGTTATTTAGATTATGTAGATGCGGTTATTCCTCGCATTGGTGCTTCTGTAACTTTCTATGGTTGTGCAGTTGTAAGACAGTTTGAAATGATGAATGTTTTTACGACAGTAACTTCTGATGCTATTATAAGAAGTAGAGATAAACTACGTAGTTTTCAACGGTTATCTAAAGCAGGTGTTGGTATGCCTAAAACTGTTTTTACTAACTATTCTAGAGATGTTGAAGAGGTTTTAGACCATGTTGGCGGACCACCTGTAATTATAAAATTACTTGAAGGTACACAAGGACTTGGAGTTGTTTTGGCAGAATCTAAAAACGCAGCAGAATCTGTACTAGAAGCCTTTAACGGACTACAAGCCAGAGCACTAGTACAAGAATTTATAGCTGAAGCAAAAGGTGCAGATTTAAGAGCATTGATTGTAGATGGGCAGGTTGTAGGCGCAATGAAACGACAAGGAAAAGAAGGCGAATTCAGATCTAATTTACATAGAGGTGGTAAAGCTAATTTAATTAAACTAACAGAAGAAGAGTTGAAGCTAGCCATAAAAGCAGCACGAGCATTAAAACTACCTGTATGTGGTGTAGATATGCTACAATCTACCAGAGGACCTTTAATTATGGAAGTTAACTCAACTCCTGGACTAGAAGGTATTGAAGGAGCTACACAAAAAAATATCGCTCGAGCAATTATCACATACATTGAAAGGAATAGAAGGTAATTTTTATTAAAAAGAGACTCCTGTTATAACGGAAAAAGGGCTTATGAGCGAAAAGGAAGTACTACATATTTTAGGAAAAAAAGTTGCACTTGGTGAAAGTGCCAAAGTTAGTTTTAGTGTTGCTAAACTACACACGCAAAACACCATTGAAGTTCCTGTTATCATTGAGCGCTCAAAAAAACCAGGACCAACCGTTTTAATTACTGCTGGCATACATGGTGATGAAGTTAATGGTGTAGAAGTTGTGCGTCAAATCATTTCTAAGGGTATTAATAAACCTAAAAAAGGAACTATTATCTGTATTCCTGTTATCAACGTTTTTGGGTTTATACATATGGATAGAGAATTCCCAGACGGACGTGATCTTAATCGTGTGTTTCCAGGTGCTAAAAGTGGCTCGTTAGCAAGCAGAGTTGCTCATAAACTGATGACGGAGATTGTACCTCACGCAGATTTAATATTAGATTTTCACACAGGCGGAGCAGACCGTTTTAATGCTGCTCAAATTCGAATTATTAAGAATGAAGTTATCTTAGATGAACTTGCTCAAATTTTTGGAGCTCCTATAATCTATTACACTAAAAATCTTAATAAATCCTTTAGAAATACCTGCTACAAACTAGGCATTCCTATGCTTTTGTTTGAGGGTGGTAAATCTTTTCATATAGACAATACCGTAACAAACACAGGTGTTAATGGCACTAAACGTATTTTGAATCATTTGGGTATGCTCAACCGAAAATTCAAAGTCTCTAAACCTAAGAAAAACTGTATTAAAATTTTAGACAGTAAGTGGATAAGAGCTAATCATTCTGGCATGTTTAAAGCTACTGTAAATGTAAATACAGTTGTAAAAAAAGGTGACGTCTTAGGACATATTACAGATCCTTATGGTAGTTTCAATCATTTTGTGAAAGCACCTAACAGTGGTTATATTTTCAATGTGAATGAGTCACCAATCATTTATCAAGGAGATGCCATTTTTCATATTTCTACAAAGCTGCAGCAATGACAAAATCTGAGCTACGCAAAAAATACAAAGCTTTACGAAAATCGCTTAGCTTAGACCAAATTGATGACTTCAGTCTTGCCATTGCAAATCGATTACTTCAACTTGATATTTGGGATAAATCCTTCTACCATATTTTTTTGAGTATCGAAGAACAGAAAGAAGTAAACACAGAATACATCTTAAACATTCTAGCAGGAAAAGATAAAAACATTGTAATATCTAAAAGTAATTTTGAAGATGCTTCTATGACCCATTTTCTTTTAACGGATAATACCACTATTAGAAAAAACGACTACAACATTCCTGAACCTGTAGATGGTATAGAAATTAATTCAACTCAAATGGAAGTTGTTTTTGTACCGCTTTTAGCATTTGATAAAACCGGAAACCGAGTAGGTTATGGCAAAGGTTTTTATGACAGATTTTTAAGTGAATGTAAACCCGAAACTATAAAAATCGGGTTATCGTTTTTTGAAGCTGAAGAAGAAATCTTTGAAACTTCAGAGAAAGATATTAAGCTAGATTATTGTGTAACTCCGAATCGAGTGATTCAGTTTTAGAATTAGACTCTTCCTTAAAAGCCTTCTTATTAAACACAATTAAAATACCTATTCCTGTACTAATAGCAACGTCTGCGACATTAAAAACAGGATCAAAAAAAGAAAAGTACTTTCCACCAATTATTGGCAACCATTCTGGCAAAACACCACTCCAAATTGGGAAATGCAACATATCTACTACATTACCGTAAAAAACACCTGTATAACCACCATCTTCAGGAAGAAAATCAGCCACTTGCATGTGACTATCTCCAAATAAAACTCCGTAAAAAACAGAATCTAAAATATTACCCAAAGCACCAGCAAAGATTATAGAAATAGCAAAGATTAATGTTCTAGATTTTTTCTTTTTGGTGACATCTACTAACCAAAAAGCAATACCTGTAACAGCAACAATTCTAAAAAGTGTTAAAATAAGTTTTGCTGATTTATCTGAAATAAAAGTAAAGAAATCACTCAGTTTAGTTCCCCAAGCCATGCCATCATTCTCCACAAAAGCGATTTTAAACCATGAAAACACAGTGACATCATCATTTAAAGCAAAATGTGTTTTGATATATATTTTACTAATCTGATCAACTAGTAAAATAAGAATAATAATTAATGAGGCTTTTTTTAAAGACATAATAAAAAAGCTTTGAATTCAATCCAAAGCTTAGGTTTTTCTATATAAAAATTCTAAAATAGAATTTGTGTTTATTTCTGCATATTCTTAGCTTCGATACTAAGGGTTGCGTGCGGTACTAACTTTAATCGTTCTTTGTTGATTAACTTACCTGTTACACGGCAAACACCATAGGTTTTATTTTCAATTCTAATGATAGCGTTTTTTAAGTCTCGAATAAACTTTTCTTGGCGAATCGCCAAAGCCGAGTTTGCTTCTTTACTCATAGTCTCACTACCTTCTTCAAAAGCCTTGAAAGTTGGTGACGTATCGTCTGTACCATTGTTATGGTCGTTCATATAAGCACTTTTAATCAATTCTAAATCGTGCTCAGCTTTATCAATTTTTTCTTGAATTAAAACTCTGAATTCTTCTAAATCCTTGTCAGAATATCTGTTTGTAGTATCTGTTGCCATAGTGTTTTTAATGTTTTTGTATGAACAATTTAGTATTTACCTCATCAAAAGCAATTTCTATACCATCATTCAAATTGTCCATTAATTGTAATTCTTCGGTCAATGTCTCCGACTTAATATAATCTTCGTTAGAAGCGATTGCTGCTGCTACTTGTGCATCATTTTGCAACTGAACATCAATGCGGTCTGTAACTTCAAATCCAGAATCTTTACGTAAATTTTGAATACGGTTTACGAGCTCACGTGCAATACCTTCCTTACGCAATTCTTCTGTGATTGTAACATCTAAAGCCACCGTTAAAGCACCTTCATTTGCAACAAGCCATCCTTCAATATCTTGAGACGTAATTTCAACATCATCAAGTCCCAAATTAATGTTTTTTCCGTTAATTTCAACGTCTAAATTTCCGTTTTGCTCGATTTTTTTTATGTCTTCTGCCGAAAACGCACTTATTGCACTGGCTATCAACTTCATATCCTTACCAAAACGTGGCCCAAGTGCTTTAAAATTTGGTTTTATTTGTTTTACTAATATGTCCGAAGCGTCTTCTAAAAGCTCAATATTCTTAATATTAACTTCGTGTTTTATTAAATCTTCCACAGCTTTTATTTCTTCCTTTTGTTGTTGATTATCAATAGGAATCATAATTTTTTCAAGTGGCTGACGAACTTTGATTTTCTCTTTTGCTCTTAACGACAATACTAAAGAAGATATTGTCTGTGCATTTTCCATTTTGCGCTCTAATACTTTATCTATAGCACTTTCATCTGCTTTAGGAAACTCTGCTAAGTGCACACTCTCAAAACCTTCTTTTTGGGTAACTGCATTAAGGTCTAAATACAATCTATCCATAAAGAATGGCGCAATTGGCGCACCAAGCTTAGCGATGGTTTCCATACACGTATATAGCGTTTGGTATGCCGAAATTTTATCAGCTTGGTAATCACCTTTCCAGAAACGTCTTCTACTTAAACGCACATACCAGTTACTTAGATAATCTTGTGTAAAGTCTGAAATGGCTCTCGCAGCCTTTGTTGGCTCATACTCGGCATAATATTCATCTACCTTTTTGATTAAGGTATTTAATTCTGAAAGAATCCAACGGTCTAACTCCGGTCTTTCATTTAGAGGAATATCTGCTTCTTCATATTTAAAACCATCTAAATTGGTGTATAAACTGAAGAATGAATACGTATTATATAACGTTCCGAAGAACTTACGTTTTACCTCTTCTACACCTTCAATATCAAATTTTAAGTTGTCCCAAGGGTTGGCATTACTAATCATATACCAACGTGTAGCATCTGCACCGTGATTTGCTAGAGTTTCGAACGGATCTACAGCATTGCCTAAACGCTTAGACATTTTTTGCCCATTCTTATCTAAAACCAATCCGTTAGATACAACATTTTTGTATGCCACAGAATCGAAAACCATTGTTCCGATAGCGTGCAATGTATAGAACCAACCACGTGTTTGGTCTACACCTTCTGCAATAAAATCTGCAGGAAATGCTTCTTTCTTGTCAATGAAATCTTTGTTTTCAAACGGATAATGCCATTGCGCATAAGGCATAGAACCAGAATCGAACCAAACATCTATTAAGTCGCTTTCGCGTTTCATTGGTTTTCCTGAAGGTGATACTAAAACGATTTTATCAACTACGTTTTTATGCAGATCTATTTTTTCATAGTTTTCTTCAGACATATTACCGACTTCAAAATCGGCGAAAATATCTTCAGACATCACACCTGCTTCAACAGCTTTTGCAATTTCAGCTTTTAACTCTTCAACAGAACCTATGCATAATTGTTCTTTACCATCTTCAGTTCTCCAAATTGGTAATGGAATTCCCCAAAAACGTGAACGTGATAAGTTCCAATCGTTAGCATTAGCCAACCAATTACCAAAACGACCTTCACCTGTTGATTTAGGTTTCCAGTTTATGGTTGTATTTAACTCGTGCATTCTACCTTTTACGTCAGTTACTTTGATGAACCAAGAATCTAACGGATAGTATAGAATTGGCTTATCTGTTCTCCAACAATTTGGGTAGCTGTGCTTATATTTTTCAACCTTAAAGGCTTTGTTTTCTATTTTTAATTTAATGGCAAGTTCTACATCTACAGATTTCTCTGGTGCTTCGCCTTCATTGTAATATTCGTTCTTTACGTACTTACCTGCAAACTCGCCCATTTCTGGTCTAAATCGACCTTGTAAATCTACAAGTGGCACTAAATTTCCATTGTCGTCCTTAACCAACATTGGCGGAATTTCTGGTGTTGCTTGTTTTGCAACCAAGGCATCATCTGCACCAAAGGTTGGCGCTGTGTGTACAATACCTGTACCATCTTCAGTAGTAACAAAATCTCCAGAAATTACTCTAAAGGCATTTTCAGGATTATCGTTTGGCAACGCATAATCTAGCAGTTGTTCGTACTTAATGCCAACTAAATCTTTCCCTTTGAATTCTTTAACGACGTAGAACGGAATCTTTTTATCGCCTTCTTTGAATTCTATAAGTTCTGGCTTGGTTTCTACTTGCTTGTATTTTCCATCGAACTGTTTGCCGACAAGACTCTTTGCCAACACCACATTTATTGGTTTGAATGTGTATTGGTTGTATGTTTCAACTAAAACATAATCAATCTTTGGCCCAACCGTTAAAGCTGTGTTACTTGGCAACGTCCAAGGTGTAGTCGTCCAAGCTAAGAAATGAATATCGCCTTCATCTTGAAGGAAATCTGGTAATGTTTCCGCTATCGCTTTAAACTGTGCGACAACTGTTGTATCTGTAACGTCTTGATATGTTCCTGGTTGGTTAAGCTCGTGCGAACTTAAACCTGTACCTGCTTTTGGCGAATATGGCTGAATGGTGTAGCCTTTATACAACAAATTCTTATCATAAATCTGCTTTAACAACCACCAAACGCTCTCCATATATTTGGATTTGTAGGTAATATATGGGTCATCCATATCTACCCAATAGCCCATCTTTTTGGTAAGGTCGTTCCAAATATCTGTATAACGCATTACGGCTTTTTTACACGCTTCGTTGTATTCTTCAACCGTAATTTTAGTCCCAATATCTTCTTTGGTAATGCCTAATTCTTTTTCAACACCTAACTCTACTGGCAAACCGTGTGTATCCCAACCAGCTTTACGCTTCACTTGGAAACCTTTCATTGTTTTGTAACGTGGAAAGATGTCTTTAATAGCACGTGCTAGTACGTGGTGTACGCCTGGCAAACCGTTAGCAGAAGGTGGTCCTTCAAAAAACACGTAAGGTTCTTTGCCTTCTCTGGTAGTTACACTTTTTTCGAAGATATTATTAGCTTCCCAATAGCTGTTGATATCCTCAGCAACTTTTGGCAAGTTAAGTCCTTTATATTCAGGGAACTTTGTACTCATTATTCGCATTTCTTTTCGAGGTGCGAAATTAAGGATTTATGCGTAAATGATAGGTCTTAAACCAAAAAAAAGCTATCAGATTTGTCTCTGATAGCTTTTTTAATTAGTTCTTAGGGTGAAAAATTTACTTTACTATTACTTTTTCTGTAATTGTTTTATTTTCATCAGATAATTGAACAACATAAACACCACTCATGTAATTCATTGTACTTAACGTATTTTGAGTACTATATGCTTTTAAAGTTTGTGTTAAAATCTTACGTCCTTGGATATCAAACAAACTCAATTCTGTATTATTTGATATTAGACCTTTTATAATTATTTGATCTAAGGCATTATCACTGAGTATATCTATATTTTCTAAATTAGTTTCATTAACAGACAACACATTATTTTCAAACCTTAAGTAAAAGCGTCCTATACCTGATAAATCAGAATTAGGTGTAAATGTATAATCATTAGTATTTAACAAGGTAAAGGTATTTGTCTGAGCGTCCTCTAAATATACATTTGATGTAACATCAGAATCTACCATACTAATTGTTAACTGCTCTCCTTGAGCAGCATTAACACCCAATGGCACAATGGCATTATTAGAAACATCACTGTAACTAATAGCCTGTACAGCCATATTTTCACCGAGGTTGTCCTCAACTAACATTGAGTAGATTGAAAACGTTGATGACACTTCACCAAGGTGCGCTGCATCATATCCTACATCTAAACCTAAACTCGCATTGTTTGTGATATAAAAATCAGTAATAAATGCATCTGTATTTTTACTTAGTTTTATTCCTGTATGTGAAATTGTAGTCATTGTTCTTCCTGCAATAAAGTCGTCTGAAGAACCATTAGCTCTCATTGAAGGTGTAAAGGTTATATTTCCGCCACCTGTCTTTGAGGACACGAAGAAACCTTGACCTGGTGCAATTAATGCATTTGGATTTGCATCTGAATAACTTAAGTTCCAGATTTTCCAATTACTTCCATCACCATCATCTGCATCGTAACCATAAACACCGGCTGTTTGCGTTTCAAACTCAGACATATTAGCCGCTAAGAAATCTGCCAATTTGATATACGATGTATAAGGGTTACCTATAAGATTCCATCTTTGGTAAGCTGGTCCTGAATTTGCAATAGCAACGTCTGTTTGATCCGTCTTAGCTGATCCATTAAACGTAAATGTACTAGCATTTGTAGAGGCTGCTCTGTATCCACGAGCTGCTTCTAAATTAAGTACATCTGATGTAGAATAGGTAACATAAGCGCCTGTAGTTTTATCAAAATGACCAAACAGATATAATGTTTCTTCAGGATTCATAAGAATATTACTGTTATTAGCTGCAAAGTCGCTGAAGCTTTCACCATTAACAGGCGGAGCTATTAAATCATTACCGTTAGTGTTTGAATTAACAAAACGATGATACTTTAAATTACCCGTTACACTTCCTTCCACTAATAAACTTGCAAATTCATTTGAATCTGAGTTTAAAACAAACTCTCCATTATTAACAATATTACCGTTTACGGTAACTGAATTTGCTTTGTCGATATTTAATGTCGCACCAGATGCTACATGTACGTTATTTACGTTAATATCTGAAGTTACATTAAAAGTACCATCTAAAATAAAAATATCTTCTGTAGCGGTTAGGTTGCTCGGTGGATTTGGTGACCAAGTACTGCTACTATAAAGCAAGCCACTGAAGATATTGACTGTATAATCTTCATACTCACCACCATTATTTCCATCGTAGCTCATCGCACAAGGATCATTTGGTGTCCAATAAGTTCTTGAAGCTACACGCATACGTGTATTACCAGACAATGCTGATACAGGCACAGCAAAACTACCTGTAACTGTAGAATTATGAGGAAATAAATCATCACCTTCTGTGGTACCCCAAACACGCTCACCAGAATCTTCGAAATCTCCATCTTGATTAAAATCAATCCAAATACTGTGTCCTGACGTTTTGTTCCATGGATGCGTATTTACCAGTGTTATTTCAATATTAAAATTATCACCTGTTCTTAAGTTTGGAATTGTTAATCCATCATCTGTATGATCTGAATAACCATTTACATCGTCATTTTGATTACTTGAATTTGATAAAATATTGGTAAATCCAGAGTCACTAAGTTGAAAATTACTCATGTAAAAATCATCTGGATAATATGCAACTACAGGATCACAATAGTTGATTGCTGTTGTTGAAAAATTAGCTACTGAACTATAGGCTGATTCACCCGTACCACAGTCTGCATTAACTTGTAATTCATAAGTTGTAGAAAGTGTTAAACCAGAAATTACAATTGAATTTGTAAATGCTGTCTCTGTTATCCAAGAGGTTGACCCAACCTCTCTATATCTTACATTAAAAGTTACATCATTTATATCATCCCATGAAACGTTAGCCGTTGTTGTACTTGGAACAACATTTATGTTCGAAGGTACTGACAGTGTATTTACCGTAACATTTTGTGTTGCTGTATCTGTACTTGTTCCATCATCAAAAGTCCATGTAATGGTACCTGACTCACCAGGATTATATGTTACAGCATCTGTTGTTGTTGCTGTTACTTCCACACAAGCATTATTTATTAACGTTGGAGCTTCAACCGTAATACTGCAATTACTTACAATATCATCTAAAACTGGCGCAACAAATGGACTTGGTGATGCATTAGGTTGCACAGTAACTGTTGCTGTACATTTGCTTTCATTACCGTCATTATCTGTTACTGTTAAGGTAACTTCTGTTATTTCACCTACATCAGAACAGTCAAAAGTATCATCACTAATCTCTAATGAAGCAATACCTGCTGATCCACCTGTAGAACCATTATTAATATCTGAAGCTGTAATTGAAGCCGTACCATAAGAATCTAAAGTAACCGTTATATCTTGACAGCTTGCAACTGGCGGATTTGTAACTAAAGCTCCTACATATTCTATTTTGACAATCATACCAGGATTTGTAACAGACACACCACTCGTAGAAGAAGGTCCTGAAGTACCACCACCATTATCGGTAACAGCATAAATTGTTAATCCATCTGGTGAAACTGCCAAATCTCTATATCTATCGTTAGAAGAATGCCACTCATCATACACGTCGCCAACAACATCATCTCCGTTAGCAGAAAGTTTTGCTCTATAAATAGTACCTTTCTTTAAGGATGTTACTAGTAAAGATCTTCCCCATCCTGGAATATTTCCATTTTCATGTATATCTATACTTGATGGAGCAACGGTTGGCCATGTAAACCAACCACCTGAAGGATCTGTTGCAATAGTACTATTATACGTACCGATTGGTGGCTGAAAATTTGTTGGTACATCATTTGCTGTTGGATAAGACTCATATTCTGTTGCAGTTTCAGCTCCTGCCGGACAGTTATGATCGCTAAAAGAACCAGCATTACAACCACCTCCTAAAGAAGACCAGTTACAATAAGTATAAGCCATGTTATCATAATAACCTGCTATTTCTGGCCATCCGTAATTTTTTCCTTTTTCTACAACATTAATTTCATCATCTACTTTTGCACCATGCTCTGAATTAAAAAGTGTACCGTCGGCAGCAAAAATAATCCCTTGAGCATTTCTATGTCCATAAGTATAAACATGGCTTTGAACACCATCTAGAATTGGATTGTCTGACGGAATACTTCCATCTAAATTTAAGCGTAGCGTTTTCCCAGGATAATTATCATAATCTGTTGAAGATGTTGGTAAAACTTGAGATAAAATAGGGTCACAAGAATAATCGAACTGATTTGCTCCTTGATCTCCAATGGTATAATATAACTTTAAATCTGGTCCAATAATTAAACGGCCAGAGTTATGATCTGCACTACCAGGCAAGCCTTCTATTATTGTTCCGTTAGCGTCTAACGATGTATCTTCTGATAAGCTATTTGTATTATTATCATATACTAACCTTACAATTCTTAATTTAAGACCTCCATCGTTGTACGTATAAGCTGCATAAACGTAATTATTGGTTGTGGTCGTTATGTCTGAATACAATGCTGGATGTATTGCCATTCCCATAAGACCTCCTTGTTTAGCATTTGCCACTTTACTAGACAAATCTATCATCACGCTAGGCGAGCTTGTATAGCCATTAGGATCTACTCTAACTATTTTTTCACCAACCCTTTCAGTTACCCATAAATAATCATCTGGTCCGTATGTAATTTCCCAAGGATAATCCAAGGCATTGTCTGGAGTTATTTTAGTTGTATTCCAGTCTGAACCAGCCGTTGTAGCTGTTGGACTTGGCGAAAAAGCGGTTTGAGCTAATAAAACATTAGTACAGACAAGCCATATTAATAGTAAAGGTTTTTTCATTTTTATATTTTAGATTAAGAAGATTTTCAAAAGTTATTTAATAATTATTTTTTTTGTAATTACCACCTTGTTAGAGGTTGTCATTTTAACAACATATGTTCCTGTACTCAATTCCTCCAAATTATACTCTGAATACTCTGAATTAAAAGCCGTAGCTTTCTCATATACCAATTGACCAAGGGTGTTATATACCGTTATATTATCAATATCTAGTCTATTAGGATTTAAGACTATTATCTTATTATTATCTGAAGCAAATATTAATTTGACATTTTCAAGTTCTTCATCTGATAGCGTTAGTGTGCTTGAATTGTTTTGAAAAACAATATCGAATCGATTATTAAATTCACCTGATTCTGATGTAAACACATAAGCCTGATTAGACGTTAAGTCGTGATAATTATCGGTTAGATTATCTCTTAAATAAACGTCTTGATCTTCAGGAAAATCCTCAAAATCTGTTGCTTTTATTTCAAAGACGCCTTCGCTTCCTACAGATAGATGTAAGTCTATTATCTTATCTTGATTGATTTGGCTATAAGCCTGAATCATCATTAGTTCTTCATCTAACATTAAACTTAAATCTGTTGCGTAGGACTCAGTATTTCTTGAGTCATATCCATAATCATAGTCATCTGTTGTTTCTTCACTAAAACCAAGTAAAAGTTCACGTCTAAAATCATTACCGATTTGCGATTTGAACTCTAATCTTATTTTGCTCATAACATATTCGTCTTCGACAGATGAACTACTATCTGTACTTTGAGTAATACCTCTAAAAAACACAGATCCATTATTGTAGCTGCCATCTGCATCAGATTCTTTAATAAATACACGTTGCGAATTATTAAACTCTATATTACCATCAGCAATGACTTCTGTAATAAATCCTTGCCCAACTGGTAAATATCTTGTAGGTATTTTTGTTCCGTCTTGGTTTCCGTTGTTTGCACCTTCTATACCAACAAACTGATATGCTCTTACTGAACCTGTTTTATTTACGGTAGCATACCCTCCGTTATACTCATTTAAGATGTGTGATGATCCACTCCATTGTTGCCATAAATACAAAGTACCCTCTATAACACCAATGTTATCATCAATAAATTGATGTATGTCTAATGCACTTGGATAAGGGTTTCCTAATAAACAATCTGTTCTTGATACTGCTGGCACAGAGCCTAACCCTCCCGTATCTGTAACACTTATCAAAATTGTTCCATTATTTGGCTTTCCTTCAAAAGTATATTCCGTAAAAGCTCCTGTTCCTTTTTGAGTATAACCAACACCAGGAGACAACTGATAGTTCTCATCGAAAGATAGCCAATCATAATAAGTAACACCACTTATAAAAGAATAAAGCCAATACGTACTTACTTTTCCATTCTCATGGTAAGCAGAAGTAAATTCCAATGGATTTCCAAGAGCATCTTTTAATGTATTTAGGGCAAAAGATGAATTGTTAGCATTATGAGAGGATCCATTATTATCTGTTAGGGAGGTACTACTTTCCGCACCAACAGGTGATGCCCAATAATTGTAATAGTATTGGCTGATTACACCATCTTGTCTTCTAAAGATTTTTCCGGTAGACGAGCTTGTTAAATCGCTTTCTGTAGTCTGAATCAATTGTGAATCGCCCTCCAAATCTATAGTTCCATTTAATGCTAAATACCACGAGTTTGTTAATGCATTATCTCCACTTACGGTAAGAAGGTCATTTACAATTAGACCAAGGTTGCTATGAGATTCTGTAGTAGATATTTCGTTATCTATCTGAACTACACTCCATGATTTATTTGAGCTTACATCTTCTATATCCCAAACATCTCCGTGCTCCCAAGTGGCTTCGTCTGACCAATTACCGTCTTGTATGGTTTTATAAGGAAGTGGTGCTGTTTGAAAATAAATATTTTTAATGTTATAGAGTTTTGCACCTGTAAGGTCTAAAGACGGTGAGACTTTATTATCTGTAACATCATCCTTATAACCATCCATTTTAAAATATCTTACTAGGTTGCCTCCTATTGAACCTATATCTTTTGGCACAATCATTCCTTGATCAAAACCAAGAGCATCATTCAATTCCTGATAAACCATTTTCTGAAGTTCTTCATTAGAAAGGGCTATGTTAAAAACTCTAGCCTCATCTATTTCTCCTTTGAAATAAAGCTGCGAGCCAGTATTTAAAGGTTTCCTTCCTATTCTATATATAAAGTCTGGTGAGGAACTTAATACCGCACCTGTTTCTGATGCGTTAGAAGCTACTTCTTCACCGTTAATATATACTCTTAGTGTATCTCCTGAATCTAAACCATTATAGGTTACTGAAACATGCACCCACTCGTTTAAAGGAAGAGTCTCTGTTGTCGTTATCGTAGAACTTCCGTTTAGATACACCTGAACGCTTCTATTACCCAGAATAGATATGTAAAAATTGGTTTGTCCCATAATTACACCTTCTGTACTAAAATCACTATCTAATTTGACCCAAGCCATCTGTGAGACTTCGTTAATACCTTCAACAAGGTTAACCAATTCCTCAACATAGTCATTTCTACCATCAAAATACAAGCTGTAAGAGTCTTCAAGATCTCTTGGAGATCCAAAAACTGATTCATCCGTGTCAAAAGAACTTAAAAGCCCATCTTTGTCGGCATCTATTGAACCATCAATAACACCATCATTATCTGCATCAAGCGCAGTATAAATTGTAGTATCAATATCACTACCATTAGTTGTATCATTTAATGGGTCATTGCTGTCAACGTCTAAATAATCGGGAATTCCATCTCCATCTGTATCTACAGGATCTGGATATGTAAATGTACCATGATCATTGGTTGAAATTGTATCGACATCGTCATCATTATCATCCATTATAGAAAGAATACCATCACCATCAGGATCATCATTCTTAATATTTTCAACCGTATCTTGATAGTCTGTACCATCACCTATTCCATCTCCTGAAACGTCTATATCACCAAAACCATCATATTCAACATTATCAAAAATACCATCATTATCACTATCTAAATCTAAATAATCAGGGACTCCATCTCCATCACTATCTATAGGAACAAGAGATTCGTATGCATCGTGTACTCCATTTCCATTAGCATCTACCCATGGATTTGTTGTGTCATTGAAAACGGTAGCATCATAATTGTCATCAATTAGTCCAAGTTCTACAACATTAGGTATACCATCATTATCGTTATCTAAATCAATTGCATCCGCAACACCATCACCATCTAAATCGCATAATGTTTGCTTAACAAAAATATCATCAATAGCTAGATCATTTCCTAAACCACCTAAATTTGCGTTACTTAATTCTACTGTAAATTGTGTGTATGTAGTAGTAAAACTAGCTGAGACCTCTACCCAATCTCCTGCAGGACTTGTAGGTGGTATTTCACCTGAGGCTTGTGAAGCTATTACATTACCGTTAGGGTCATAAATGGTTATAATTACATTTGGTCGCTCTCGAGTAGCTAATTCTGTTGGGTCTATATCATCTCTGTCAATATTTATTGCGTAAAAACCAAATTCAATAGGAACATTTGCTGTAGCTCCTGTAATCATCTGACTATAAAAGACACCAGGATTTTCGTCTGCATTAAAAATTGCCATCCTACCATTAACATCTCCAGGTGTATGATCTTCACCAGCATACCAATAATCTTCTGCCCAATTTGAAATATCGGTATCGATACCATCTGCTACATCATCATCGTTTGTAATTGTATAATGAACAGTATAATCCCCATCATTAACACTTTCTGGATTAAAGGTTGATGGGCACGCAACGCCTGTTCCATCCTCATAACAATAGGTTGTGGTAACACCTGCATAGTTACCGTTAATTTGTACACGATTTGTACCTGCACCAAAGGTTTCATTAAGAAACACCAAATCTGTAGTTGTGGCATAAGGATAGGTTGTACAAGTATTAGTTTCTTCGGTATCAGTAATCCCGTCATTATCGTCATCTTCATCTATATTATCTGGCACCCCATCTCCATCAGTATCTGGGAAAGTCTGAGCGCCTTCTCCTTCAATTAAAAACGTAAATGGATTCTCGTCTGGATCATCAGATAATACAGAAACAGTACTTGAGATTGTTCCAATTGTAGATGGATTGAATGCTAAAACAAATGTTGTAGACTCATAAGGAGCTAAGACTGTAGATGCTGGTTGCTAACAACAGTAAAGTCGGCTGAGCCAGCAAGCGTTACATAAGGTGACGTTAAGGTTAAATCCAAAACACCATCATTTGTAATTTCGAAGGTTCTTTGTAATGCACCAGAGTTAATATCATATATACCAAAGTCTGTAAAGTTATTGGTTGAAGTGGTTACTGCACCAAAAGCAATACTATTTCCATTACCTAATAACTGAATATCTTGTGTTGTAGCATCATTCAGTATTTCAACTTGATAATCTTCGAATTCTTCAGGCTCAGCTCCATTACCACAAGGTTGGTTAGAAGAATAGTATCTTCTTGCTCCAACTCTCATTACCGTATTACCAAGTAATGCACCATTGGGTACTGTGAAGGTTAAATCTGTTAAACCTTCACCACCAATATCTCCAACTAATTCTCCAGCATCTAAAAATGATCCATTTTGATTATAATCAATATATATAGACCAACCCATATTACCTCCATTAACAGTTATAGACCCTGTGTAAGATGTATTTCTTGTAAAGTCTGCTGGCGTTAGATCTAAATAGCTTGCATAACCTCCATCATCTCCCGAAGTATTATTTATAGTATTAGTATCTCCCGCTATAGTAAAATTAGTTATGTAATGCGTACCACCAGAAACACTTGTTGGCTCACAATGCCCCAAGTTAACCACTACATTAACTGTAGCGGTATCACAATCGTTATTAGCATCGCATAAATTATATGTAAAGCTATCAGAGCCCATAAAATCTGCGTTTGGTATGTATTCAAAAACACCGTCAGAAACTTCAGTTACAGTTCCGTTTGTAGGTGCAGTATTCAGAGCATAGTCGTCTCCGTCAGTACCATCAGAAGTTCCAATATTGTCATTAGCACTTACATCTACCTGATTAGATACACCTGACGTACTATTTTTAATCACAGTAAGAGAATCATCTCTCGTAAAAGGGTCTAAAATAGTTGCACCCGTAATATTAAGAGTATAATCTTCAACTTCTGCTCTATATGTAAAATTACATGCATCTGATGACATCACACCTTCATTACCACTGCATGAGGAACAATATGAAGCCGCAATCCTTAAAACAGCGGAACCCGTTAACGCACCAAAATCAATAGTTATATTTCCAGTAAAGGTTTGCGAAGCGGTTCCGTTATTTACATAACCACCAGAGTCATATACTTCCACATAATTTCCTGTTCCATCATAATCAATCCAGAAACGCATTTTAAGGTCTCCCCAAGTTTCTTTGGTATTTGTAGCTGAAAACGCATATGTGTTTCCTGCCGTAACATCAACTGATAATGCTGTATGATCTGAGTATTGACCTTCGGCAACACTATTATTATTTATTGTAGAGGCAGCGTCACCTGTAATGGTGAAATTACTTATTCCAAAGTTATTCCAGTTTACCATCCCAGAAGGTGTACACTGTGCGTTGGTTTTAAAAAAAGTAAGAAAAGAGAACAGCAGAATAACTGTCCTTATATAGAAAATATAATTCTTTTTCATAGGCTAAGCGATTTAGTGAGGGATGAAACAAAAATATGTAATCGATTGTAATTTTAACACTTTAAGCCTTAGGAAAACACGTTAACCTGTTAATTTTTTCCGATTAAATACCTATTTCTGATTTTCAATAAATTTTTCGCAAAAAAACTCTGATTTATTGAGAATTACTCAACGAATAACACCTTTAATTTCAGACTTTTACCTAATTTTTAAAAAAATCATCGAAAATTAGCCTAGTAAATTGTAAAAACAGCCCTTTTTTCTCCTGAAACAAAAAGGTCGTTTACTTTACATAAACGACCTTCGATTTTAACTAATTGATTATAATTTTCTTACTAAGATTGAGATTGTTTTCCGTAATCAATTGAACGACATACACACCTGTACTTAAGTTTGGTAAATTAAACTCATTATAAGACTGGCTAGTTATATCTGAAAATGAATGCACTATTTTACCTGAAACATCTATAACATTTATACCCTTTAATTGTTCGGAATTTGGATTTAAAACCACAAGTCTTTCTCTACCACTAGAATAGTAAAGCTTTAATGACTGTAGTTCTTCATCTATTTGAGAGAGTGTATTTGATGGGTTTTGAAAAACTATTTCTAGACGATTGTTATACTCACCATTTTGAGTATAAAATTCGTAAGGTTGATCATTTCTTAAATCATAATACTCATTAGTAAGATTATCTCTTAAATATATTTCTTGATCTTCATCAAAATTTTCTAACTCAGTTAACTTTATAGTATAGTTATGATCTCCTGATGACCTCAATACTAGCGGAACAACTTTATCTACAGTAACTTCTGCAAACGCCTGTATAGCCATAAGCTCGCCGTCTAATACAGTTGCTAAATCAGAATCATTAAATCCAGCATTTTTAGCATCATATCCATAATCATAATCATCTGAGGTATCACTACTAAAACCAAGTAACAATTCTCTTCTGGTTTGTGGTCCGTCAACAGAATTAAACTCTAATCGCATTTTTTGCATAAGAGCTTCATTAGAGTTTACGGTTGTTTTTGCTATAGCTTCCGATGAGTTAGGGTTACCTCTAAAAAATACAGAACCCGAGTTGTATGAACCATCTGCATCCGATTCTTTAACAAATACACGTTGATTATTATTAAAAACAACATTACCATCTGCCACAATCTCTACAATAAAGCCTTGAGATACTGGCAGATATCGAGATGGTGTTTTGGTACCATCTTGGTTTCCATTAGAATCTCCTTCTACACCAACAAACTGATAAGCCCTTACAGCTCCAAGCTTATTAACTTGCGCATAACCTCCATTGTAGTCATTTAATATATGAGAACTTCCACTCCATTGTTGCCACAGTTGCAATGTACCATCTATAACACCTTCATTATCATTTATAAATCTATGGATATCTAATGCTGATGGATAAGGATTTCCTAACAAATAATCCGTTTTGGAAACTGCGGGAACTGAACCATCACCTCCAGAATCTACTACAGGAATTACTATAGTACCATTATTTGGTTTGCCTTCAAAAATATACTGCTGCTCTGAGTCCGCAACTCCGGTACCTTTTTGTGTATATCCTATACCAACTCCAATAGTATCATTTTCATTAAAGGATTGCCAATCGTAGTATGTCACTCCATTGATATACGTATACAACCAATATCTACTTATTTTTCCTGTTTGATTGTAAGAATTAGTAAATTGAAAACTAGAACCATCACCTTTTTTCAGCATATTTAATTTAAACCCTGAGTTATTTGAGTTATTGGTTTCTAAGTTATTATCTGAATATGCTGTAGCACTCATAGAACCAACAGGAGATGACCAATAGTTATACCAATAGGCACTTGAAGCTCCCTCTTGTCTTCTTTTTATTTTTCCGTTAGAAGATGTGACTAAATCACTTTTTATACTTTGAAGCAATTGTGAGTCTCCTTTTAGGTCTAATACCCCTTTGAGGCTAAGCAACCAAGTATTGTTTATTACATTATCCTCTTCAACATTTAAAATACCATTTTCATTAATTATTAAACCAGAACTTGTATATGACGCTGATAGGTTGATCTCATTATCTATTTCTACAATACTCCAATCTTTAACACTATTTAAATCTGTTATATCCCACACATCTCCGTGTGTCCAAGTATCTACAGAAGTCCAATCTCCATTTTGTATTGTACTATAAGGTAATGGCGCAGATTGATTACATAAATTTTTAATATTATAAATTACTGCACCAGAATTTACGTCTATAGAAGGTGTTACTTTATTATCTAAAATATCATCTTTAAAAGTATCCATTCTGTAATATCGAATAAGGTTGTTCCCAATATTATTAGCAGAAATATCTTTAGGTATTATTTTACCTCTATTAAAGTTTTGACTCTCATCTAATTCTTGATAGACAATCTTTTGAATTTCATCCTCTGATAAACTGGTATTAAAAACTCTAACCTCATCTATTTCCCCTTTAAAATACTGTTGTTGACCGGAGTCAAAAGGCTTTCTTCCTATTCTATAAGTATCTTCCGCAGAAACTGGAATGCTACCAGAAGCATTATTACCTGAAGCTACTTTTTCTCCGTTAATGTATATCTTTAGTCTTTCTTCTGAAGCCTCACCATCATAAACCGCAGTAACGTGCGTCCATTTATTATACTCAAGTTTTGCAGAAGAAGGTACTTGAATTTGAGCATTACTAAACATTTTTAGTCTAACTTTCCTAGAAGCATTCACAAAAACCCGAAAGTTTCTCTGACCCATAATTGCTCCTGTAGAACTAAAATCTTGGTCAATCTTCACCCATGCCATTTGCGTTACTTTAGTTAAACCTTCTACAACATTAGACGCTTCTTCTATGTAATCGTTTCGTCCATCAAAGCTTAAACTCAACGAGCCATTTTCTATGTCTCTTGGCGACCCAAAAACAGTACTGTTTGTATCAAAACTATCCAATATCCCATCTGCATCTGTATCGGTAGAACCATCTAACAAACCATCATTATTATCATCTAGATACCAATAAATAGTATTGCTAATATCGCTACCGTTAGAGATATTATTACTAGCATCGTTGCTAAATAAATCTAGATAGTCTGGTATGCCATCACCATCTGAATCTAAAGGAATCGAATAGCTTGAAGTTCCATGGTGACCTGTATTATTATCTAACAAATGAAGTATGCCATCTCCATCCTGATTATTATCTATTGTATCTGTAGAAGCATCAATGTAGTCTCTACCATCACCTGCTCCGTCTCCATTAACATCAATATCTCCTAAACCATCGTATTCTACAGAATCAAAAACACCATCATTATCACTATCTAAATCTAAATAATTTGGCACTCCATCTCCGTCAGAATCAATAGGGTTTACATTCTCGTATGCATCATGCACTCCATTTTGGTTAGTATCAGACCAAGGATTTGTTGAGTCGTTATAAACTGTAGCATCAAAATTATCATCTATAAGTCCTAATTCAACAACATTAGGAATACCGTCATTGTCATTATCTAGATCAAAAATATCTGCTACTCCATCACCATCTAAATCACACAAAGTTTGTTTTACAAAAATATCGTCTATAGCTAAGTCGTTTCCGATACCACCTAAATTAGCATTACTCAATTCTACAGTAAATTCAGAATAAGTAGTCGTAAAACTTGCACTTACTTCAACCCAATCTCCAGCAGGACTTGTTGGTTCTATTAAACCTGAAGTCTCTGAGGTTATAACATTTCCATTAGGGTCGTAAATCGTAATTACAACCTCTGGTCTAATTCTAGAAGTTACGTCTGGCGCATCATCTCTATCAATATTTATAGCATAAAATCCAAATTGAACAGGCACATTAGGTGTAGCACCAACAATAGACTGGCTATAAAATACACCTGGTTCTTCGGTTGCATTAAAAATTGCCATTCTACCATTAGTATCTCCTGGAGTATGATCCTCACCAGCATACCAATAATCTTCTGCCCAGCTTGCTATATCTACATCTATTCCATCATTCACATTATTATTATTAGTAATGGTATGGTGTACTGTATAATCTCCGTCATTAACACTTGTTGAATTATATGAAGAAGAACAAGAACCTGTGCCATCTTCGTAACAATACGATGTTGTTACACCAAAATAATTACCATTTATTTCTACTCTGTCTATACCAGCGCCAAATGTTTCATTTAAGAACATTACATCTGTTGTAGTAGACAAAGGGTTTGCATTGCACAAAGAGCTTTCTACACTATCTAAAACTCCATCGTTGTCATCATCTAAATCAACTATATTCGGAACACCATCTCCATCAGTATCTGGAAACGTGTTACGTCCCTCACCTTTTATCGTAAATGTAAATGGATTTTCATCAGGATCATTTGACTGAACAGACACTTCTGCAAAAACAACTGTTGTGGAAGATGGATCAAATTCTATAACGAAACTTGTAGATTCTCCATTAGCTAACACCACTTGTGATGGTTGACTAATTATAGAAAAGTCTGAAGATCCACTTATCGACACATACGGAGTAGTCAATGTTAAATCTGACTCACCTTCATTAGTAATTTCGAATACTCTTTGAATTGCACCTGAGTAAACATCGTAAGTTCCAAAGTCTGTAAAATTTGAATCAATAGTTGAGGTATCTCCATTAGAGATTGAATTGTTATTACCAAATAGAGCAATATCTGGATCACTTGATGAAGATGAAGACCCAAAATTTATTAGATAATCTTCTACCTCTCCATTTACCCACTGAAAATCACATGATGTAAAATTTGTATCACTTCCACCTCTTACAGCTACTCGCATTTTTGACAAAACCTCATCTGCTGTATTCGGTACAGGTATACTAATTGGCACGGTTACCGTTTTATTTCCACCAACATTATTTGTATCCTGAAATGTAAACAAGAATCTTTCTCCAGCATCCTCATAATCGTTATCAGAACTTTCATTAAAATTTAACCAAACTGCAACTGTATTGACATTTGTGTTCCATCCATTTAAAGTAACATTTATACTACCTGTTAAAGTTTCACCCGTAGGAATATCTGATGCCGCAATACCTGAATAATATGTGTAGCTTCCTGTAGAGCCAGAACTACTGTTATCAATTCCTGCTAAAGAAACATTTGAGATATAAAGTGTATTGTAATTATTAATATTGGCAGGTTCACAAAACAAAGGTGCTGTTTCGGTAGATGATCCACCACCTCCAACAAAATTAACGTCATAATCTTCCACCTCACCTGCTTCCCAACCATAATCACAAGATGTAAAGGATGTTCCGCTTCCTGTTCTCATGCCAACGCGCATTCTTGCCAGACCATTTTGAACATTAGAAGGAATAGGAATACTAATAGGTACAGTTATGTTTTTCTTTCCTCCAGTACTATTAGTATCTTGGAAAGTGAATAAGAAGCGCTCTCCACTATCTTCAAAATCATCATCTTCTTCATTAAAATTAAGCCAAATCACTACAGTATTAACATTTGTATTCCAGCCATCAATTTTCACTTTAACAGTACCTGTCAATGTTTCTCCTGCAGTTATGTCTGTCGGCGACACATTTGAATAATAATTATATGATCCGGTAGGGCCACCACTACTTTTATTAATCGTACCAATTGAAACATTAGAAATGTAGTTGGTATTGTAGTTATTAATATTTACTGGTGTGCAGTACTGAGCATTTAACTTTAGAAAGGTTAGGGCACAAAACAGCGACAATAACCAAACTAATTGATTTTTAGCAGTTTTCATAGGTCAAGATAATAGCAATAAGGATGAGATACTTGAGGGAGAGGACTATCCTTTTAATAAACAAAAAAATATAAATTCTTCAATTATGGGAACAATTATAGGAATAAAAAAGATGAAATTCTAATAAAATCGGCATTTTTTGTCGATAAAAAGCATTATTTATCCGATTAAGTGTTTTGTTTGTAGGAAAAATAAATCATAAAACACTACAAATCAGACTAATATATTTACTAAGTCTTCAATTTTAGATATTAACTGAATTTTTATAGACGTATGCTTTAAACTTATTTTATTGTATTTAGATACAAAAATTGTTGAAAAGCCCAATTTTTCAGCTTCAAGTATGCGTTGCTCCACACGTTGTACTGGTCTTATTTCGCCAGACAATCCAACTTCTGCTGCAAAACAATAATCGCTAGGCAAGGCTACATCTTCATTAGAAGACAAAATTGAAGCTACCACCGCTAAATCTATAGCTGGGTCATCAACAGAAATACCACCTGTAATATTTAAGAAAACATCTTTAGCACCCAGTCTAAAACCTGCACGTTTTTCTAAAACAGCCAATAGCATGTTTAATCGTTTGGCATTAAAACCAGTAGCTGATCTTTGTGGTGTACCATAAACTGCTGTACTCACCAAAGCCTGCACTTCTATCATTAAAGGTCTTAAACCTTCTAAAGTAGCAGCAATTGCATTACCAGATAATTCCCCATCTTTTTCTGAGATAAGTATTTCTGATGGGTTTGAAACCTCACGTAAACCAGAGCCTTGCATTTCGTAGATACCAAGTTCGTTTGTTGAACCAAACCTATTTTTATGAGCTCTCAAAATTCTAAACACATAATTTCTATCTCCTTCAAACTGCAAAACCGTATCTACCATATGCTCCAAAATCTTAGGACCAGCAATGTGCCCATCTTTGGTTATATGACCAATTAAGAGCACTGGAGTTGCTGTTTCTTTGGCAAACTTTATGAGTTCTGTAGTACATTCTTTTATTTGTGAAATGCTTCCTGCTGAGGATTCTATATAATCGCTATGTAAGGTTTGTATAGAATCTATAATCACCAAGTCTGGCTCTACAGCCTCTATTTGCTTGAAGATGTTTTGAGTTTTGGTTTCTGTAAGAATGTAACAGTTGTTCTCTTGAGGATTAATACGCTCTGCTCGCATTTTTATTTGTTTCTGGCTTTCTTCCCCAGAGACATAAAGGGTTTTATAAGGCAAGCTCAACGCTATTTGAAGCAACAATGTACTTTTACCAATGCCAGGCTCACCACCTAATAGCGTTAAGGACCCTTGTACCATCCCACCACCTAATACACGATTAAACTCTGCATCTTGCATGTTTAATCTTGCTTCTTGTGCTGTATCAATCTCATTAATCTTTAGTGGTTTTGACACTCGCTTTGAGGTTGATGAAGAAGCTGTTTTCCAGCTACTTTTTTCTGGTTTTTGAATGACTTCTTCTGCAATGGTATTCCACTCCTTACAAGAAGTACATTGTCCTTGCCACTTGGCATATTGTGCACCGCAGTTCTGACAAAAAAATGTTGTTTTAACTTTAGCCATTAAATTTCTCTGCTTAATTACCCTCCTTTTCTTTGTTTTCTTTCTCGGCTTTAGCTTTCTGTTCTTTTTCTGCCTTAGCAGCCTCTTTTGCGGCCTCTTTTTCTTCCTTTTCTTTTTGCTTTGCTAGTTTACGCTCTTCTTTTTCAATCTCTTTTTCTAATTCCATCAACTCAATAGTACCATTAAGCTCTTCTAATTTTGAAGTTATATAGTCTATAGTTATAAGTTGTGTTTCTTCTAGCTCTAAAGCGTCTTCGTAATGCTTAATGGCTTTTTTTGTGTCTTCATTTTTTTCTGCATACATAGCTAAATAATGACTGCCTAAAACAGACTCTGGATATAACTTTTTTGCAAGCTTACCTATTGCCTCTAAAGATTCTAAATCTTCACGCTCTGCTGCAGCTTTCCTTATTTTTTCAAACTCTTCTTCTTTTATAGGCTTTACTATACCAAAAAGATCTTCAATTCTATCATAACGCTCTACCAGATAATCATCTAAAGTTCCTTCATAAGGGATTACTTTCTCTTCTAATTCTTTTTCACGAAGTGGTTTGTATAGCTCAAAAATTTTATCAAAAGATCTTGCTATTGCACTATTTACTAGAGTATAATGTGTTTCGTTTTCAAAATCATCGAAATAATAAGTTAAATACTGATTTTTTACCGCAGAAATTTGCTCATTGGCACTTAAGACAGCTTCCCTTATATATGGCAAATCCTTATCTGATGTTGCCATGTAGTAAAAAATATCATCTTTAAAAAACTCTAAACGCTCGCCTAAATAATCTCTAACAGTACCAGATAAATCGGGACTTATACATACATAAGCGTTAAACAACGGATCCTCTTTAAACAGGAAAGAATTGATAAAATTACCCATTAAGTCGTGCCCAACTGCTATTTTAAATTTACTAAGGTTATATCGTTCTTCTAAAAAAGGAATTAATTCTTGAGATACAAAATTGTGAAATCTTAAACCTGATTCTTTTGGCAAACCTGTAACTTCATCACAATAGCCATCATACCGTCTATCACTACCTTGTACCACACCGACTACTATTGAGCCTGGCATATCGTCAAAGTAGGTTTGAAAATCTACTTGACCAGCAATAGGCTCAAATAAATAATCGCCATCAAAAACAATGATTAAAGGATACATAACCTCTGACGATGGATCATAATTTTTAGGTAATTTTATTTTTAGTTTTCTTACACTATTAAGATTAGATGAGTTAATTTCTTTGTAACTAATCTGCGCAAAAAGCGGTAAGCCTATAAGCAATATAAGTACTATTATAACGGTTTTTGTAAACGAAATGAAGTTTGGTTTTTTATTATAAAACATTTCAGAATTTTTAAGTATTGTTATCATTTCTGTTTCGTTTTAGTTTTTTAATTCATCTTGAATTTGATACATCTTATCTAACATCATTTCTTTATCAATATATTGAGAAGGCTCTAGCATTAAACCAGACTTATATTGTAATAGTGCTTTACTAAGACTACCTTCTTTCTCATAGTACATACCCATATAATATGCGCTTAACATTGATTTTGGGTACTCTTCTTTTACTAATAGAGCAAGATTTTCTAAAGATGTTAGGTCATCTTTTTTCTTGGAAGCCGCAGCAATAGCTCTAATATCGTTTTCTGTAAGTTGTTTTTTAAACCCATAGAAGTATTTAATATCATCGTACTTTTTTATAAGGTAGTCGTAAGGTGACCCTTCGTAGGTTAGTATTTTTTCTCTGTATTCTTTGCCATCTATTGGCTTATAGAGAGTGAAAATTTTCGTTAATGCCTTTGGTATACCCATACCTACTAAAGAATAGTGATTAGCATCATCAAAGTTGTGAAATGTATACTTTAACTTCTCGTTTTCTACAGTTTTTAGTTTTGCATCACACTCTACCACTTCTGATTTTATCGCTTTAAAATCCTCACTTCCTGTAGCTAGATAATAGAAGGTTTCCTCTTCTAAACTTGCAAGTTGTGGTTTGATTTTATCTACAACACCTTCTTCTAAATCTGGGCTTAAACTAATATAAGCTCTAAATAAATCTTTATTTTTTAAAAGAAAATTATTAATAAAATTAGCACCTTCATCATGGCCCACAACAACTTTAAAGGCAGACACTCTATATTTACTTTCTAAATAAGGAATTAATTCTTTTGCTAAAAACATATAGAATTTTTCACCATTTTCTGTAAGATTGCCTGCATCATCATACTCAAAGTCTGTGCTTCTATATATTTCTTGGTTAACACCCACAACAAAACACTCTGGTATATCTTCCCAATATGCTTGATAATCTACATTACCTGCAACTGGTTCAAAAAGGTAGTCTCCATCTAAAACAATAATTAGAGGATAAACACGCTCTGCTTTTGAATCGTAATTTCTAGGTAATTGAATTTTTAACTCTCTTGGACTATTTAATTGGCCTGAGTGTACTGTTTCCATTTCACCTTGTGCAATACCGTTAAAAAAAACACATGTAAGAAAAAGAATATTGAAGAATTGCTTCATAGTAGGTTGTGATCTTAAAAGTTAAAGCAAGGTAAAAAATATTTCTATATACCTACTTTCTTTCTATTGTAGATTGGGAGATAGATTAAAGAAAATCCTCCAAGTATAATGATTATTATAGTTTGCGTAGACCACATTATCCAACCAAAAGCTCTACTTGGATCTTCGGCTACACTAAATAAACTAAAGGCTATTACTATAGCTTCCGGAAAAGAACCAATGCCACCATTGGTTGCTGCAATACTAAAACTTGCTAAAATAAATCCTATTAAAATTGCAGCTAAGGGAATATTCGCTATTTCTGGCAATGCAAATGTGGTAATATAAAACATAGACAAATACATTACCCAAATAAAAATGGTGTGCAAAATAAAAGGCCATTTTTTCTTCATTTTAAAGATACTAAGCACACCTTCTACCAAACCACCAATAAATTCTTTGATTTTTAAAGCAATTTTTGAGCTACTTCGAATAATAAAGAGATATATTAAAACTGCCAAGCCCAACAAGATTAACGCTCCAAATATTAATGTTGAAGAATTAAACTTATTGGCAAAAAAGCTATAAATAAAGTCAAATTCTAGCACCAAAGCTAAACCTATAATTAAAAAAAGCATTATGGTGTCTGCAACACGCTCAGCAACTATTGTTCCAAAACCTTTTTCAAACTGTATCCCTTCATAATTTGTTAAAATTGAAGCCCTTGCCACTTCACCTGCTCTAGGTATCGTTAAGTTTATTAGATAAGCTGAGTATACAGACATAATGCTATTTACTAACTTTGGTTTATAGCCCAAAGGCTCTGCCATAAAAAGCCAACGATGCGCTCTAGACAAATGACTTAATACACCACAGATTATACCAGTGACTATCCAAAAATAGTTAGCATTCTTAAAATACTGAATTAGCTTTGAAATTGATATTTGAGACAATGAATACCACACCAAAACCACACCTAAGAGCAAGGGTATAATAACTTTTAGGATGGACTTGAGTTTGCTCAAACAATATTACTTTAGAAGATTGTTAGCTTCATTTGGAAACACTAAAGATGGTTTAAAAACTTTAGCTTCTTCAATATCCATAAAAGCATAAGTAATTAAAATTAGAATATCTCCAACAGCTACCTTACGTGCTGCGGCACCATTTAATGTAATTTCACCACTGTTTCTAGGCCCAGGAATACAATAGGTTTCTAGACGCTCACCATTATTATTATTAACAATTTGAACTTTTTCTCCTTGTATAATATTTGCAGCATCCATTAAATCCTCATCAATAGTTATACTACCAATGTAATTTAGGTCTGCTCCTGTACATTTTACACGATGAATCTTAGATTTTACAACTTGAATTTGCATGAGGCAAAGATAATTAATTTAAGGCGATATTATCTATAAGTCTTATATCACCAGCATAAGCAGCAATAAACGCTCTGTATGTCTTTTTTGTTGATTTTCTTTTTACTGGTTTTAAGGTGTCTGTGTCTGCAATAATAAAATATTCTAGCTCTAACAAAGGCTGTTTCTTAAATTGCTTTTCAACCCATTCCGTTACATTTTTAGCACTTTTTGTGCCAAACTTAATTTTGGCAGACTTTAATGTTTCATAAATAAATGGAGCCACCTTACGATGATTTTCTGTCAACCTCGTATTTCTAGAGCTCATAGCCAAACCATCATCTGCTCTATGAATTGGGCATCCTATAACCTTTACTGGCATATGATTTAATTCTACAAGCTTCTTTATAATCTGTAATTGCTGAAAGTCTTTCTCTCCAAAATAGGCTCTATTAGGCTTAATAATTTCAAATAATCGCTTCACAATAGTACCTACTCCGTCAAAGTGGCCATCTCTAAAAGCACCTTCCATTTCATTTTCAAGACCATCAAACTTAAAAGACTGTGATTTTACATCGTCTCCATAAATATCATCCACTGTAGGTGCATAAACAATAATTTTGTCGTCACTTACTGTCTTTAACAAAGCCACATCTGCCTCCAAAGTTCTAGGGTACTTCACTAAATCTTCTTGGTTGTCAAATTGGGTCGGATTTACAAAGACACTAACTACAGCAACATTGTTTTCGGATAACGCCTTCTCAACTAAAGATAAGTGACCTTCGTGGAGTGCTCCCATAGTTGGCACAAAACCAATAGCTCTGTTTTTGGCTTTAAAACCATCTATAATTTTAGATAATTGAGATTTATTATGAAAAACTTTCACTTTAGTAACAAAAAATTAACGCGTGCAAACATAATATTTTACTGGCAATCTGCACAAATTTTTGTAATTTTGCATGTTTTTTACTCTTAATTTACAAAAGCAGAAGATTTTATGAAAGATAAACGAATATTGTATGTGTCCTCGGAAGTAGTTCCATATTTACCAGAAACAGAGATTTCTTCAATGTCATTTGAAGCTCCTAGAATGGTAAACAAACAAGGAGGGCAAATACGAATATTTATGCCACGCTTTGGTAATATTAACGAGAGAAGGCATCAATTACATGAAGTAATTAGACTCTCAGGTATCAACCTAGTTATTAATGATTTAGACATGCCATTAATCATTAAAGTTGCTTCTATACCAAAAGAGCGCATTCAAGTCTACTTTATTGACAATGAAGAATACTTTAAAAGAAAGGCAACTTTAACAGACGAGGACGGAAAACTTTTTCCAGATAATGATGAGCGTGCTATTTTCTTCGCTAAAGGAGTTATAGAAACTGTGAAAAAATTAAACTGGGCACCAGACATAATTCATGTAAACGGATGGTTGGCGTCATTATTACCATTATACCTTAAAGAATTTTATAAAACAGAACCTTTATTTACAGAAAGTAAAATAGTTACCTCTGTATACAATCAAAACTTTGAAGGCACGTTAGATAAAGGTATGATAGATAAGGTGAAATTTGATGGTTTGGAAGAAGATGTTATAAAACCATTAGAAAAACCAGATTACATTAACCTAATGAAAGTTGCAATAGACAACTCTGATGCTGTAATTAGAGGCTCTGAAGAATTACCAGAAGCATTAGACAGCTACATTAATGATTTAGAAAAACCTGTATTAGATTTTCATTCTATTGAAGAATTTGCCGATCCTTATACTGAATTTTACAAAGAAGCTGTACTAAACAGTTAATTATATTTATGAAGAAGAATAAACTTGCCCTTAACTTTGCTGTTCTTGCATTAATCGTAATGAGTTTTATAGCTTGTGATAGCGATTTTAATAATTTAGAGTCTGACGTTTTAAATAGCGGTGTAGCAACTAATTTTGATATTTTAAACAACAATTATGATGTCATTACATACTCCAACACTTTAGGACCAGTTCAAACTAATAATGGTATAGGTCTTAGTACACTTGGGTTATATGACGACATTTACGGTAGAGTAACATCTAGCTTTGTATCTCAAGTTGGTTTGTCTTCTTACTCACCAACTTTTCTTGGTAATGCAAATGAATTACAGATAGATTCTGTTGTTTTAACTCTTCCGTATTTTTCAGGAGTTACTGACATTGACGAAGACAACAACATAACCTACAATGTAGACTCTATTTTTCCAGAAGGCAGCTCCTACAGTCCAATAAAATTAAGTATCTATGAGAATAATTATTTCTTAAGAGATTTTGATCCAAGTGCAGAATTCAATGAAGCACAAGCTTATTTCTCAAATAAAACAGCCTCGACCTCAGAGGCAATTGCTCCACTTGAGGGAACAGAATTAATTTTTATAGACAACCCTAACGATGTTGATCACGTATCTCTTAACTCATTAGGAAACATAAATATTAACAAACAAGGTTTTATATTAACTCAGACTATAGAAGGCGAAGACGGAGAAGAAGATACCACTACAACAACATATGCACCTCCTGGTATTAGATTAAAATTAGACCATCAGTTTTGGCAAGAAAAAATAATTGACAAAGAAGGAGAAGCTGTATTAAGTAATGCTAACAATTTTTCAGAATATTTTAGAGGACTTTATTTTAAGGCAGAGGCTGTAAATAATGACGGAAGCTATCTTATTCTAAACACAAACTCATCAAATGCAAATATTACCATCTATTATAGGACCACTACAATAACCCAAGATGATGACGGAGAAGATATAATTACAGAAGAAAGACAAAATTTCGAACTAAACTTTAGTGGTAATAAAATTAATTTTTTAGAAAATAATTTTAATGTATCAATTCCTAATGGAAATGAAAATACTGGAGACGAAAGGCTGTTTTTAAAGGGTGGAGAAGGCTCTGTTGCTAAAATCAAATTATTTAATGGCGAGAATATAGATGACGATGATGATACAATGAACACCTTTGAAGACTGGAAAAATAAATTTGTTGAAACCGAAAACGGAAAATTTAAAAGTATTAAGCGATTGGTTAATGAGGCCAATTTAGTATTTTATGTAGACCAAGACTATTTAAGTCAATCAGGTTTATACGGACCAGAAAGAGAGCCAGACCGTTTATATATTTACGATGTTGAGAACCAAATTCCACTAACAGACTTTTTTGTAGACGTAACTAATAATAGCCTACCTTATTTTTCAAAATATAATCATTTAGGTCCACTACAACGCGAAGGAGATGAATCAACAGGCGAAGGAATAAAATACAAGTTCAGAATCACAGAACATATTAACAATTTACTTATTAATGATTCCACAAATGTTGAGCTAGGCATTTCTGTTTCTTTAAATGTTAATCTGGAAGAGCTCGTTCAACAACAAGTTCAAACCAATGACGGCTCAGAATTAACAGTTCCAATAAGTTCAGTCTTATCACCTAGAGGAACAGTTTTACATGGAAATAATACTGCAGATGAAAGTAAAAGAGTATATTTAGAAATATATTATACATGTCTAGATGAAGACTGTGATGACGAGTAGTTATCAAACCAACAATAATCAAAGTATTTAAAATTAATCTATGTGTGGAATAGTCGGATATATTGGTCATAGAGAGGCTTATCCTATTGTAATAAAAGGACTTCAAAGATTAGAGTATCGTGGTTATGATAGTGCTGGTATTGCACTTTATGACGGTACAGACATAAAACTCTCAAAAACAAAAGGGAAAGTATCTGATCTCAAAGAAAAATTAGAAAATGAAATTTCGACTAGCGGCACCTTAGGCATTGGTCACACACGATGGGCTACTCATGGTGTTCCAAATGACGTAAATTCGCATCCACATTATTCAAATTCTGGTGATTTAGTTATAATTCACAACGGAATTATAGAGAATTATGATTCTCTAAAAAAGGAGCTCATTAAACGTGGCTATACATTTAAATCAGATACTGATACCGAGGTTTTAGTAAATCTTATTGAAGATGTAAAGAAAAATGAAAATATTAAACTTGGTAAAGCCGTTCAAATCGCCTTAAACCAAGTTATTGGAGCATATGCAATAGCGGTTTTTGATAAGAACAAACCAAACGAAATTGTAGTAGCTAAACTTGGTAGTCCATTAGCTATAGGTATTGGAGAAGATGAATTTTTTATTGCCAGTGACGCTTCTCCATTCATAGAGTTTACCAAAAATGCTGTTTATCTCGAAGATGAACAGATGGCTATTATTAGAAGAGGCAAAGATATTAAGGTAAGAAAGATTAAAGGGGATTCACTTGTAGACCCTTATGTTCAAGAACTTCAATTAAATCTTGAGCAAATAGAAAAAGGTGGCTATGACCACTTTATGCTTAAAGAAATATACGAACAACCGGAAGCTATATTAGATACTTTTAGAGGAAGACTCCTCAGTTCTGAGGCAGTAATAAAACTTGCTGGTGTTGAAGACAACATGAAGAAATTCCTAGCAGCAGACAGAATCATTGTTGTTGCTTGTGGTACCTCTTGGCATGCAGGTTTGGTTTCAGAATACATTTTTGAGGATCTAGCTAGAATACCAGTAGAAGTTGAATATGCTTCAGAATTTAGATACAGAAACCCTGTTATTACTGAAAAAGATATTGTTATTGCCATCTCTCAATCTGGAGAAACTGCAGACACGCTAGCTGCAATTAAATTAGCAAAATCAAAAGGAGCTTTTGTTTTTGGAGTATGTAATGTTGTAGGATCTTCAATTGCCAGAGAAACAGATGCTGGTGCGTACACGCACGCTGGGCCAGAAATCGGTGTGGCTTCTACAAAGGCATTTACCACTCAAATTACGGTATTAACACTGATAGCTTTACGATTAGCTAGAGCAAAAGGAACTATATCAAGTTCTGAATTTAGACACCATTTAATTGAGCTAGAAACTATACCAAGTAAAGTAAAAGAAGCTCTTGAATCTGATGGCTATGTTGAAACTATAGCAGATATATACAAAGATGCCAAAAACTTCTTATATCTAGGAAGAGGATACAACTTCCCTGTAGCTTTAGAAGGAGCATTAAAACTAAAAGAGATTTCTTATATCCATGCAGAGGGTTATCCAGCTGCAGAGATGAAACATGGGCCTATTGCTTTAATTGATGAGCAAATGCCTGTAGTTGTTATCGCAACAAAAAAAGGGCACTATGAAAAGGTTGTAAGCAACATCCAAGAAATAAAATCTAGAAAAGGTAAAATCATTGGTATAGTTACCAAAGGTGATCAAAGTGTAAAAGAATTAGCCGACCACGTTATAGAGGTACCAGAAACTATCGAATGTCTTACACCACTTTTAACCACAATTCCTTTACAGTTACTGTCATATCATATTGCAGTAATGTTAAACAAGAATGTAGATCAACCTCGAAATCTTGCAAAATCTGTTACGGTGGAATAGATTATTAGAATTTAAAATTATTTAAAATAAGCCTTAAAATTGTGAATTTCGCAATTTTAAGGCTTTCAATTTTCTAAATATTACTATGCACGCATAATTTTTTGAGAAATTCTTACCTAATTTTCATATATTTATTTAAATTGGCATCGAATAAATTAACTAATTCTCTAAAATGAAGACAATCTTAAAGCTTTTTACATTACTTTTTTGTGTGACATCTTTTGCTCAGACCACAGTAAAAGGTAAAATTTCTGATGACACTGGGTTACCCTTACCTGGTGCTAATATTGTAATAGTAGGCACCAGCACTGGTACCGTTTCGGATTTTGATGGCAACTACACCTTATCTGTAGATCAAAACCCACCATTTTCAATTCGTGTAAGTTATACAGGTTTTGAAGCTCAAACTATCGAGATAACTAGTAATGAACAAACTGTTGATGTCACTCTCAAAGAAGGCAACTCATTGGATGAAGTTGTTATTTCTGCTTCTCGTACACCAGAGCGTATTTTTGAATCTCCTGTTACAGTAGAGCGTTTTGGACTAAAAGAAATTAAAAATACGGCTTCAATAGATTTTTATGATGGTTTAGAAAATCTTAAAGGCGTTGACATAAACACTAACAGTTTAACCTTTAAATCCATAAACACAAGAGGTTTTGCTACATTCGCTAATACACGTTTTATGCAATTGGTAGATGGTATGGACAACACTGCCCCGATCTTTAATTTCCCGCTTGGAAATTTAATAGGTATGACTGAAACCGATGTACAAAGTGTAGAGTTACTACCTGGTGCTGCTTCGGCATTATATGGTGCAAATGCTTTTAATGGTATATTATTCATGCGCAGTAAGAACCCTTTTGATCATCAAGGCATAAGCGGATACCTTAAAAGAGGAATTACATCTCAAGAAGCAGCAGGAGATAATGACTATACAGATTTAGGTATTAGAATGGGATATAAATTCAGTGAAAAATTTGCCGCTAAAGTTAATTTTGGTTATCTAAAAGGAACTGATTGGTTTGCTATTAATGAAGCTGACAAACTCAATCGAGGGTTAAGTAGATCTGACACAGACTATGACGGAATTAATGTATATGGTGATGAAGTGTCTACAAATATTAGAGACGCTTCAGGTCTTGGTATTATCCCTGATGTAGAAGTTAGTAGAACAGGTTACAATGAAAGGGATTTAACCAACTATAATGCAGAAAGTATTAAAGCTGATTGGGGACTTTACTTCCGCCCGTGGGAAAATGATTTCGAAATCCAATATGTAGGTAAAGTAGGCTCTGGTAATACTATTTACCAAGGAGCTAACAGATATAATATCAAAAACTTTTTCTTACAACAACACAAACTTGAAATTAGAAATGACAACTTCTTCGTAAGGGGTTACGTAACCGAAGATAAAGCTGGTGATTCTTACGATATGGTTTTTACAGGTATTAATATTAATCGTTCATGGAAAAGTGATGCTGATTGGTTTGGTGATTATATTCAAACCTATGCTGGCATTGAGCTTTCCGGAAACCCGCAAGGTTTAACAGAAGCGGAAAAACATGCAGCAGCAAGAGCTGTGGCTGATACAGGTAGACTCATACCTGGTACACCAGAATTTCAAGCTGCGTTTAACAGAATTACGAATGACCCTGACTTAACTACAGGATCTAAATTCCAAGACAATTCAAAAATATATCATGCAGATGCCAATTACAATTTTGGAGACTTAGTAGACTTTGCTGAAATCCAAGTTGGTGGATCATACAGGAGATACCGTTTAAATTCTTTTGGAACAATTTACACAGATAATGACGGCCCAATTAACTATTCTGAAGTGGGTGTTTATACACAATTACAACGATCTTTAGAATTATCTGAAAGTGTAGAATTAAAACTTACAGGTTCTTTAAGATATGATAAATCAGAATTATTTGATGGATTTTTCTCACCTAGACTATCGGCAGGTTTTACAATCAATCAAGACCACAACATAAGAGCTTCGTTCCAAACAGGATTTAGAAACCCAACAACACAAGATTTATATATTGGATTAGATGTTGGTAGAGCTATCTTAATAGGTGGTGCTTCAGATAACCCAACAAGAGATATAAGAAATTACGACCTTAGCACAACTGGGACAGCTATCACTGGTCAGACAAACATTGATTTTGATGGTACTGGTGCATATAATAATTCATTCTTAGCATCATCTGTTTCAGACGGATTTGCTAATACCGGAAACCCAGCAGATCTAGTTATAGGAAATTCTAACTTAGCAAAACCAGAACAAGTAAGTTCAATCGAAGTTGGTTATCGTGGTAAATTAGATGGTATAATCATAGATGCTTCTGCGTACTATAACCAATACAAAGACTTCCTGGCTAACGAAACTGTAATCGCTCCTTTTTATGGTGATGTAGAACTAACTCAAACATTACCAGATGGTACGCCATTAGCTGTAGCGGCAATTGCAAGTGGTGATTTTCAAGCTTATCAAACATACACAAACTCAGACGAAACTGTAAGTTCCTATGGTGCAGCAATTCAAGTTTCTGCAAAAGTATTTGATGATTTTGACATAAGCGCAAACTATACTTACTCTAAATTAGATTTTGATGTAAAACAAAATCCTGATTTTAGAACTAACTTCAACACACCAGAACATAAAGTAAAAGCATCTTTTGGTAAAACAGAACTATTCAAAAACTTTGGTTTTAATGTGTCTTGGAGATGGAGTGATAATTATTTCTGGGAAGCGTCTTTTGGTGACGGAGATGTACCTTCTTTTAATGTTCTTGATGCACAAATCAACTTTAGAGTACCTAGCTTAAAATCTACTTTCAAAGCGGGTGCCACTAATTTATTACAGGACGAATACTTTACTGCATTTGGCACAGGTTTTATCGGTTCTCAATATTACGTGTCTTGGACTATTAATAATTTATAATAACGGAAAAGAAAATTATGATGAAAAAAATAAAATATATCACTCTATCACTACTAACCTTGGGTATGGTAGCTTGTGAAAACGAACTAGTAGAAGATTTAAGAGACAGAAATAGCTTTGACTCTGAACCATTGCCAGAATTAACTGCAGGATCAGCAGATTTTTCAAACTTTGTTTCAATTGGTGCTTCTTTCACAGCTGGTTTTACAGACAATGCCCTTTTTATTGCTAGTCAAGAGAATTCCTTTCCAAACATAATGGCTAATAAATTTGCTAATATTGGAGGAGGTACATTTACGCAACCTTTAATGAATGATAATTTTGGTGGTTTAGCTGTTGGTGGAATGAGAATAACTGACCCTAGATTAGTATTTGGCGGAGCTGGCCCAGTTCCTCTTGAGGCTGTTGTCGGACCAGTTACCGTTTCAACAGATATAGCATTGAATAATCCAACAGGTCCATTCAACAACTTAGGAATTCCTGGTGCAAAAAGCTTTCATTTAGTAGCTCCTGGTTATGGTAATTTGGCCAATTTCCCTACGGCAGCTAATCCTTACGCTGTTCGTGTAACAGGTAATGCACCTAATGCTAGTATTTTAGAGCTAGCTATGGCTCAAAACCCAACATTCTTTTCAATTTCTGAAGTTGGAGGAAATGATGTTTTAGGTTATGCGTTGTCTGGAGGTGATGGGTCAAACCCAATAACCGATACTGCAACCTTTAATGCATCTCTTAATGCTCTTGTTGCTGGTTTAACCTCTACTGGTGCTAAAGGTGTTATTGGTAACTTACCTAACATTACAAGTTTATCACATTTCACAACCGTACCTCACGATCCGCTAGATCCAACTAATGAGACTTTTGGACCTTTGATTCCTACATTAAATGGAATTTTTGGACAAATAAATTTAGTTTATGAAGCTCTTGGGCAACCAGACAGAGCCATTGTTTTCTCAGAGAATTCAGCTAGCCCTGTTGTTATTAAGGATGAAAGTTTGGTAGATATATCAGCTCAAATGACAGCTGCATTTAATGCTAGCCCTACATTCCCGTCTTTTATTCAATCTTTAGGATTGCCAGCAGCAGCAGCACCATTAGTAGCAAATCTATTAGGTTCTACATATGGACAAACGAGACAAGCAACTACAGAAGATTTATTAGTTTTACCTAGTAGCTCTGTCATAGGTACTGTAAACTCAGATTTCTATACGTTTTTAACATCGCAAGGAATACCAGCTACTCTTGCTGGTCAGTTTTCTGTTGAAGGAATTACATATCCATTAGATGATAAATGGGTCTTGTTACCATCAGAACAAGCTGAAATTGCTACCGCAACTCAAGCGTATAATTCTACAATTTCTAATGTAGCCAGCTCAAATAATTTAGCATTGGTTGATCTAAACTCAATATTGGAGCAAGCTTCAACCTCAGGAATTATGTTTGATGACTATAATTTAAACACAGACCTTGTTTTTGGTGGTCTGGTAAGTTTAGATGGTGTACACTTAACAGCAAGAGGCTATGCTTTAATGGCTAATAGATTTTTACAGGCTATTGATGCAACTTATGGCTCTAATTTTGAGGCTTCAGGAAACATGGCAAAAGCTGTTGATTTTCCAACAAGTTACTCGGCAACATTACAATAAAAAATATTTTACCATGAGCATAAAAACGCACTCTGTTCGAGTGCGTTTTTTTTATTTAAAAAAGCGGTGGTTTTTTTAAATAAAACTATATCTTTGCAGCGCGAAAAATGCACGTATTCAACATAAAAGAAAAGTGGTGTTTTTCAGATTTAAATTATTGCAAAACAAAAACATATAAGTAATGTCAAAAGTTACAGGTAAAGTTGCACAGATTGTAGGTCCAGTTATCGATGTAGAATTCGATTCTGGTGCAGAACTTCCAAAAATTTATGATTCGTTAGAAATTAGCAACCCAGATGGTTCTAAGCTAGTATTAGAAGTACAATCTCACATTGGTGAAGACACTGTGCGTACTATTGCAATGGACTCTTCTGATGGTTTAAGTAGAGGAACTGAAGTTGTAGCAACTGGTGCTCCTATCCAAATGCCAATTGGTGATGATGTTTACGGACGTCTGTTCAATGTAATTGGTGATGCAATTGATGGGTTAGGTGATTTACCTAAAGCTGGTGAGGCAGGTTTACCTATTCACAGACAAGCTCCAAAATTTGAAGAATTATCAACTTCTACTGAAGTTCTATTTACAGGTATTAAAGTAATTGACCTTATTGAGCCTTATGCTAAAGGTGGTAAGATTGGATTATTTGGTGGTGCTGGTGTAGGTAAGACAGTATTAATTCAGGAGTTGATTAACAATATAGCAAAAGGTCACGGTGGTTTATCAGTATTTGCTGGTGTAGGTGAAAGAACTCGTGAAGGAAATGACCTTTTAAGAGAGATGTTAGAGTCTGGTATTATTAAATACGGTGATGACTTTATGCACTCTATGGAAGAAGGCGGATGGGATCTTCAAAAAGTAGATAAGTCTGCTATGAAAGATTCTAAAGCAACTTTCGTTTTCGGTCAGATGAATGAGCCTCCTGGAGCTCGTGCTCGTGTAGCATTATCAGGTTTAACTATCGCTGAGTACTTCCGTGATGGTGCTGGCGACGGGCAGGGAAAAGATGTATTATTCTTCGTTGATAATATCTTCCGTTTTACACAAGCTGGTTCTGAGGTATCTGCATTATTAGGTCGTATGCCTTCTGCGGTAGGTTACCAACCAACATTAGCAACTGAGATGGGTGCAATGCAAGAGCGTATTACATCTACTAAAAAAGGTTCTATTACATCTGTACAAGCGGTATACGTACCTGCAGATGATTTAACAGATCCTGCTCCTGCAACAACGTTTGCTCACTTAGATGCAACAACTGTATTATCTCGTAAAATTGCTGAGCTTGGTATTTATCCTGCGGTAGATCCTTTAGATTCTACTTCTCGTATTTTAACACCAGAAATTTTAGGTGATGAGCATTATGCCTGTGCACAACGCGTAAAAGAGTTATTACAACGTTATAAAGAATTACAAGATATTATTGCTATCCTTGGTATGGAAGAATTATCTGAAGAAGATAAATTAGCCGTATCTAGAGCAAGACGTGTACAACGTTTCTTATCTCAACCTTTCCACGTAGCTGAGCAGTTTACTGGTATTCCTGGTGTATTAGTAGATATTAAAGAAACTATTAAAGGTTTTAATATGATTATGGATGGTGAGTTAGATCACTTACCTGAAGCAGCATTTAACCTTAAAGGTTCTATCGAAGAAGCTATTGAAGCTGGTGAGAAAATGTTAGCTGAAGCGTAAACTAATAGTGCGATATGAGATTTTAGTTGTGAGAACTTCTAATTACTCATTACTCTATACTTAATACTAAAAATTATGTACTTAGAAATTGTATCACCAGAAGCGACTTTATTTAGTTCAGAAGTTGACTCTGTAGTAGTACCAGGTGTAAATGGTGAGTTTGAAATGTTATCTAATCACGCGCCTGTAGTTTCTATCTTAGGTGAAGGTATTATTAGAATAAAAACTCACTCGCAAAGTCATCTAGTATTTGATGAATTACATGGAGATGTTGTTCCTCACATCGATGACAAAAAAGTTCTTACAGTAAGTATTAACTCTGGAACTATTGAGATGAAAGACAACAAGCTAATTATATTAGCTGATTAAGAAATAACATTCTTTCAACATAAAAAAGCGCTAAACACTATGTTTGGCGCTTTTCTTTTATAGCTGATTTAAAATAGAATCCATTATCCATGCAGTGTGTGTTGCGGTTTTACCTGTAGAAGGATGCTCAATACCTAATTGTAAATGCTTCACCATATTTTCAACATGATATTGTTGAATGTGCTTAGGGTTTTCAATATAAACTTGTTCTATTTTATCATTCGTTATTATTTCAATTGGCTCTTCACCAAATACAGAAAATGATAACTCACCATCACTACCAACAATCCTAACTTTATCTTCGCGTTTATAAGTACCAAAACTCCACATTCCAGTTCCTATTATACCTTTATCATGTTCCCAAGATGCTGAAATAATGTCTTTTGCCGAATACAATTGCTGTTGATTAGACGAAATACCTTTTGCTTCTTTTACGTCGCCTAATAAATCTACAAACAGGTCTAATCCATGACTAGCCAAATCATCAAAATAACCTGCTGGTGCAATGTTAGCATCTGTTCTCCAATTATAGGTCTTTGATATATCTAATTCGCTTGGCGTGCGACTTAAAGACCAACTTATATGCCTTACACTACCTATTACCTTTTCTTCTAATAGCTCCTTTACTTTTTTAAATCTTGGCAAGGATCTGCGATAATAGGCTACAAATAATGGAAGCTCGCGTTTTTCGAAGATCGTTTGTATTTCAAGACACTCTGCATAACTCGGTGCCATTGGTTTTTCAATACAACATATTTTGTTTGCTTGCGCAACCTTCATGGCATAATGAAGATGCGTATCAGGTGGTGTGGCGATGTAAATTGCATCAATTTCAGAATCATTTATCAATTCATCTGCATCATTATAGTAGCGTGGTACATTATGTCGTTCAGCATAATCTTTAGCTAGCTCAAAGTTACGTCGCATAACAGCAACAAGCTCAAAACCTTCAGCCATTTTATAGGCTGGTCCACTTTTAACTTCAGTGACATTGCCACAGCCAATAATTCCCCATTTAACAGTTTTTGCCATTCTACAACTGCTTTACAGCTTCTAATTCTACCTTAAGTTCTTGAAACATGGTCATAATACTACTTAACTTCAACTCCTTCTCATCGTACTCTTGCGTATTAATACAACATGTAAATTCCCAAAGTTCTAAAATCGTTTCTTTTGACACAAAATAAGGTTTGTAAGATTTATTATCTGAGCTTAATAATAGTAGATTCTCATCATCCGTACTATAAACACGCTTATAGACCAAACCATCATCCTTTGTTAAAACAATATATGTTCTGCCGTTTTTAATATCATTAATATTTTCGACATACTTTGCTACGACAAAAGCACCATCCTTAACCGGTAACATAGAGTCGCCTTTTATAGGAAAGGCACGGTGTGTTCCCGTAGGTAAAAACGGTAACTTTATTTTTTGAAGTTGTTCTATATATTCCGGATCATCATAACCAGATAAATATCCTGCCGAAGCCTTTGCCGGAATGATTTCGATTAAATCTTCATTGTCTTCATTAACCGTTACAGGAAACAACACGCGCTTATTGCCTATCTCAATAAAAGAAGTATCCTTCGCCTTCCGTAAATCTTTACGAACGAGAATATCTATAGGAATATTAAAATAATTTGACAGGTCTATTAAACGCTCAATTGGCGGTTCGCTTCGTCCTTCTTCATAAGATCCTACCATTGAGCGTGTCCATCCTAAATCGTCTGCAAAACGCTCTTGAGATAGCTTCTTTAAAGACCTAAGGTGTTTTATGTTGGCTTGTATTGGCTTCATCGAAATAATCTTAACATCATTTACTACAAATATAAGCAATATCAACTACATATAGTAGCTAATTTTGTTAGTCCCATGTATTTAAACTGTCATACATATTACAGCCTGCGTTACGGCACCATAAAACCTGAGCAATTGCTTGCTATTGCTTCAGAAAATGGTGTTCAGACTTTGGCGCTAACCGATATTAACACGACCTCAGCATGCTTAGATATTGTACGATTATCAAAAAAATACAAGGTAAAACCTGTACTTGGTGTAGACTTTAGAAATAAGGCAGAGCAACAATTTATTGTCATCGCAAAAAACAACCAAGGCTTTCAAAATATAAACGCATATCTATCAAAATTTCTTCATAATCAAGACTTAAAAATTCCTGAGCAACCTGACGACGTTTTAGAAGATTGCTTCATCGTCTATCCTTACCAAAAAGGAAAGCATTTTGAACTTAAGCAAAACGAATTTTTAGGAATTACACCTAAGGACCTCAACCAATTAAAATTTTCTAAATGGAATACGCATAGAGATAAGTTAGTCGTTTTAAAAACGGTGTCTTTTCAAGATAAAAAAGGATTTAATACACATCGTTTACTTCGTGCCATAGATAACAATACGTTATTGAGTAAACTCCCAAAATCTGAAGAAGGAAATGTCAATGATATAATGCTACCTTATGATGAATTATGTCAACTTTATAAAGATTACCCTTCTTTATTAAAAAACACGGAACAGCTATTAAACACTTGTGCTATTCATTTTGATTTTGAAAACCCACAGCCCAAAAATCAGAAATGTCTAACCGCTAACGAAACCAACGATTATACATTATTAGAGCAATTAACCTACAAAGGCATTTCTTATAGATATGGAGATAATCCAGATCCTAAAATATTCGAGCGCATTAAAAAAGAGTTAGATATTATTAAACAAAAAAGGTTTGTCTCTTACTTTTTAATCAATTGGAAAATTTTAGAATATGCGCGCAGCAAAGGCTATTACTATGTTGGTCGCGGTAGTGGAGCCAATAGTATTATCGCTTATTTATTGCGTATTACAGATGTAGATCCTATTGAACTCGATTTGTATTTTGAGCGTTTTATCAATCTTTTTAGGCAAAACCCACCCGATTTTGATATTGATTTTTCATGGAAAGACAGAGATGATATTACTGAATTTATATTCAAAACCTTTAAAAATACAGCTCTTATTACAGTCTATAACACCTTTAAATTTAAAGCTTCCGTACGCGAATTAGGTAAAGTTTTTGGGTTACCAAAATCTGAAATGGATAACCTAACACGTGGTAAGTTTAATTTTAATCAATTAGATCAGCTATCTCAACTCGTACTCAAATACAGTAAATATATTGAAGGTTTTCCGAATTATTTGGGCATACATGCTGGCGGCATTTTAATTTCAGAACAGCCCATTCATTATTATGGAGCAACGTTTATGCCTCCAAAAGGATTTCCTACCACACAATTCGATATGGTTGTAGCAGAAGATATTGGTCTGTATAAATTCGATATTTTAAGTCAACGTGGCTTAGGAAAAATTAAAGATGCTGTAGAAATCATAGATCAAAATTATAACAATCAATCCCCTTTAGACATTCATGACATTAAACGTTTTAAAGAAGATGAGCGTATAAAATACTTACTAAAAAACGCCAAAGCTATTGGTTGTTTTTATGTAGAATCTCCTGCCATGCGTATGCTGTTAAAAAAATTACAGGTAGATAATTATTTGGGGCTAGTAGCCGCAAGTTCGGTCATTAGACCTGGTGTTGCAAAAAGTGGCATGATGCGACAATATATTTTGCGCTATCGCTATCCTGAAAAACGAAAAGAAGCGCATCCTGTATTACAAAATATTATGCCAGAAACCTATGGTGTTATGGTCTACCAAGAAGATGTTATAAAAGTTGCTCACATGTTTGGCGGATTGGACTTGGGAGAATCCGATATGCTACGACGTGGTATGTCTGGTAAATTTAGATCTCGCGAAGAGTTTCTTAAGGTAAAACAAAAGTTTTTTGATAACTGTATTGCTCGTGGTGAATCTAAAGAACTTACGACTGATATCTGGCGGCAAATAGAAAGTTTTGCTGGTTACGCATTTGCAAAAGGTCACTCAGCTTCTTATGCCGTAGAAAGTTATCAAAGCTTATTCTTAAAGGCATACTATCCGCTCGAATACATGACAGCTACCATTAATAATTTTGGAGGTTTTTATAGCACGGAACTTTATGTACACGAAGCGAGAATGCATAACGGTATTATTGAAGCTCCTTGTATAAATAACTCATACAACCAAGCAATTATCAAAGGTAAAACTATCTATCTGGGTTTTATGTTTTTGCATGCCTTAGAAGCTAAAACTGTACAGCGTATAGTTACAGAACGTGAGAAAAACGGAAAGTTTCAATCTTTAGATGACTTTATAGAACGTATTCCTATTTCCGTCGAGCAAATTTCAATTCTAATAAAAATAAATGCTTTCAAATTTACAAAAATCAATAAGCGTGAACTGCTTTGGGAAGCTCACCTAAAAATTAGCAAAACCATAATTCAAGAGCATGTCGTAACGCTATTCAAAACCAGACGCATTAATTATAATACTCCAGAATTGCCTAGTACAGCTTTAGAAAATGCTTTTGATGAATTAGAACTATTAGGTTTTCCCCTTTGCAATCCTTTTGAGCTTTTAGAAAACACCTCTTTAAGCAAATTAAGAGCTAAGCATTTGGAAAAGTTAGAAGGCAAACTAGTAATCATAGAAGGTTATTTAATTACAACCAAAAACACCAAAACAGCAAATGGAAAATTAATGCACTTTGGCACTTTCTTAGATCGCGATGGAGATTTTTTAGATACAGTACATTTTCCTCCAATTGCCTCTAAGTATCCTTTTAGAGGAAAAGGCATTTATGCCATTACAGGAAAGGTGATGATAGAGTTTGATTGTGTCTCTATTGAAGTTTCAAAATTAGAGCGTTTAGCAATTATTGAAGACCCACGTTACGCTGTAAAATCAGCAAATCCAACATTTCAAAGAAAGAAAAGTTTTAACGATTTGAAAAAGACACATGATCCGATTGGATTTCAAAATAGAATATCAAAAAATAATACCACCAATGTCACTTCGAGTGATTTGTGAAGCATGAGCAAATTGTATCGAGAAGTTTTTATCCATAGCGAAATTCTCGATACAACAACTTTTTCGCTAAGGCTACAAAATTGCCACTCGAACTGACGTCAATTGTAAAATATAAGAATGAACAACAACCGTAGCATCGTGCATATGGATTTAGACACTTTTTTTGTGTCTTGCGAACGCTTAAAAGATAGTCGTCTTAATGGTAAGCCTGTGCTTATTGGTGGCACGAGTGATAGAGGTGTCGTGGCTTCGTGCAGTTACGAAGCTCGTAAGTTTGGTGTACATTCTGCTATGCCTATGCGTATGGCAAAACAGCTTTGTCCAGAAGCTATTATTCTAAGGGGTAATTCTGGTATTTACACCAAATTTTCTAATGATGTTACCGACGTCATCAAAGAAAGCGTACCGTTTTATGAAAAAACCTCTATTGATGAATTTTATATAGACCTCACCGGAATGGACAAGTTTTTTGGATGCCACAAATTAGCTTCAGAACTACGCCAACGTATTATTAAAGAAACCGGACTTCCTATTTCGTTTGGATTATCGCTCAACAAAACCGTTTCAAAAATTGCAACAGGCGAAGCCAAACCTAATAATGAAATTAGAATTCTTGCAGGTACCGAAAAACCATTTTTAGCACCTCTTTCTGTAAAGAAAATTCCAATGGTAGGTAATGTCACTTACAAAGCACTTTGTGATTTGGGTGTGAAACGCATTAAAACCGTCCAAGATATGCCTATGGAATTAATGCATAAAGTATTGGGTAAAAACGGGCTTTCTATTTGGAAAAAGGCCAACGGTATAGATAACAGCCCTGTAATACAATACCACGAACGCAAATCTATTTCTACAGAGCGCACCTTTGGGCAAGACACCACAAATATTCATAAGCTTAAAGGACTCGTTATTGCCATGGCAGAAAACCTGGCTTATCAGCTAAGACGTGGTAATAAACTAACAGCCTGTATTACCTTTAAGATTCGGTATTCCGATTTTCAGACCTATACACAGCAAAAGCAAATTCCATATAGCGCTATGGACCATAACATCATTCCTGTGGTTTTAGATTTGTTCCAAAAACTTTATAACCGTAGATTATTAGTCAGACTTATTGGTGTAAAGTTTAGCCATTTGGTAGAAGGAGGTCATCAAATCAACTTGTTTGAGGATAATGAAACACACCTCAACTTAAGTAAAGCTATGGACAAAATGCGTGAACGTTTTGGTGACAGAGCCGTAATGTCTGCTGCAGGAATGGAAGCCAAAACCATTAGTCGTTGGAATCCATTTACTGGTGAGCCTCCTCCTCTACTTGCTAATAGACATCGCTAGTTAATCCTCTACATATTCTAAGATATCCCTCGGTTGACAATCTAGTGTTTTACAAATAGCTTCTAAAGTTGAAAATCTTAAAAAAGCACCGAATCTTGCTATCTTTACAAAATGCAAAACACATTTTCCACCATAGCACGTTACACCTACTCTTCTGAAGCCGAAATCATAAAAGGTCGTCTAGAAGCTGAAGGCATTAAAGTTTTTTTAAAAGATAATATTACCATAGATACCGATCCATTAGTGAGTCAGGCTATAGGTGGTGTAAAATTGAAGGTTTTAGCCAAAGATGAAAGCAAAGCGAAAGCTGTTTTAAATTCTATTTCGGCTTATGCTTTAGATGATAATGGCAATGCTGTTGCCTGTTCTAATTGTGGTAGCAATAAAATTAGCCTCTACTCTACTATTAATAGTTTTAAATCCTTGGTTCATTTTATAATAGGTTTTGTTTTTGGCTCACTTCCGCTAAGCGCACGTTACGAGTATAAATGCGATAATTGCAACACTATTGTTAACTTTAAAAAGCAATAATCCTATCATAGGCTTGTTTTAACCTAGACACTACAATCTCAATTTCATCTTCATCTAAATGCCCAAAACCAAACCGAATAGCACAAGTATCTTTATCTTGGTATAAAATTGTTTTTGGTAAAAACACATCTAAAACTTCAGCTTCATTTGCTAATTGTACCAGAGAAATCTGCTTTATAAATTTCAACCAAATTGCTAAACCTCCTGAAGGTTTTTCAAACTGAATAACATTTTTAAATTGTTGTTTTAGAGCATCACACAAAACATCTCTTCGTCTTTTGTAGGTTACAATATTCTTCTTTAAAAGCCTGTAAATTTCACCTTCAGCAATTAATTCCGATAGCATTTGCTCTTGTATAATATCGCCTTGCTCATCTAAAAGCGTCAAATAATTATGAGCTTCTGCAATAAGATTTTCGGGAGCTACAACAAATCCAGATTGAAAACTTGGAAAAAACGACTGTCCCATTTTACCCAAATAAATCACCATACCATCAGAATCTGCCGTTGCCATTGGAAGCATTGCAGAACCATCGTACTGAAAATCATAATCGTAATCGTCTTCAATTATGGCAAAACCATAATCTTTAGCTAGCTCTAATAATTGAATACGTCGTTCTGCACTTAACGTTTTTGTAGTTGGGTAATGCCTATGCGCACTTACATACACACATCGAATTCGATTTTTCACAAAATGCTGCCTTATATAATCTACATCGAGACCGTCGTCATCCACAGGAATTGTTCTAATCGTAGCTCCTGCTTCCTGAAAAATAGTGTTAGACGCATAATGACTCAATTGACCAACCAAAACCAAATCGTTTTGCTTTATCAGCAATTGCGATACTATGTAAAGACTCATTTCAGAGCTGCGTGTATTCAGAAGGTTACTGGGCTTTATATGAAATCCTCGTGTGGCATTGAGATAATTACACAATTGTGTTTTAAATACTGAAGTTGATGACGTTGTGATTCTGTTCCATTTTTGAATTAATGGTTTACGCTTCATAGCTGCGCTATACCATCTCGAAAATTGATGTGTTGGATGCAAGCGTAAATCTGGCTTACCATCATTAATAATGTATTTAGCTTGTGTTTGTTGAAGATTAGTCGCCAAATGAAACGACTGTTGAAACGGAAAACCAGCTTCCTTAGGATAATGATACGCCTGATGCACTTGCTGTGTAGAGGCTTTAATTTTTGCTGTGGCTTGCTCTGGTAGCAACACAAAAGTGCCTTTATTCGCAATGATTTCTACCCAACCTTGAGATGCCAACTCATCGTAGATTGCAACGGCTGTGTTTCGATGGACCTTTAATAGTTGACTTAATATCCTTGTGCCTGGTAATTTTGTACCTTTTATCAGATAACCACGCTGAATAGCATTTATAATTTGCTGAGAAACTTGAACATAGACAGGTTGCACGATAGTTTTATCGAAACTAATAAGCTGTTTTAAAACTGCTTCAACCGGACTATTCATTCTTTTAAAAGTGGACTATTTTAATCGTCCGGAAAGTTACGACTTTTGCACTTTCAATTTAAAACAAGATATGAGAAAAAAGATTACCCCTTTTGCATTACTAATTATGGCTGTTTTTCAGCTTAATGCACAAGAAGTTACACAACAATTAGATTCTGTTACTTTAACTGGTACACGTATCGATTTACCTTTTAAAGAAAACTCAAGAACGATAAACATCATTACATCAGATGCTATTAAAAAAAGTGCAGCTGTAAATCTTGCAGATCTATTGCAGCAAGTGGCTGGTGTAGACATCAGAAGACGTGGTACAGGTGGCAGCCAAGCCGATCTTTACATAAGAGGTGGTGGTTTTGACCAAACACTTCTACTAATAGATGGTATAAAAATGGATGATGTACAAACCGGTCATCATAGCATGAATGCTGCTTTACCAATAGAAGTTATTGAGCGCATAGAAATTATCAAAGGTCCTGCCGCCAGAGTTTTTGGTCAAAATGCTTTTAACGGAGCTATAAATATTGTGACTAAGAAAAACCTGAAAAATTCAACATCTGCAACTATTGAAACTGGATCTTTTGGACAACTTAACGGTAATGTTACTGCTGGTGTAGATTTAGAAAACTCATCGCATATTGTTCATGTTGGCAGAGTGACTTCTGAAGGTTACCGAATTAATACGGATTACGACAATGCCAATTACTACCTAAAAAGTACGTTCAATAAAAATGCACAAGCTATTGAAATGACAGCTACATTTCTTGAACGCAAATTTGGTGCACAAAACTTCTACACAACCAATCCTACGTTTAACGAGTACGAAGAAACGCAGAATAGCTTAATTGCATTTGGTACAACGTTTAGAACTGAAAAATTTAAAATTCAGCCAAGAGTTTACTGGAAACGTAATCAAGATATCTTTCTATTACGACGAGATGAGCCAGATTTTTATAGAAACATGCACATTTCTGATAAAATTGGCGCGGAAACAAATGCCTCTTACACTTCAGAATTAGGTGTAACTGGTTTTGGAATAGATCTTTCTAAGATTTACCTAAGAAGTAACAACTTAGGAGACCGTAACCGTTTTATGGCTAATGCATTCTTAGAGCATCGCTTTAGTTTGCTAGACAACAAACTAGACATTACACCTGGTGTTGCTTTAACGTATTTTTCCGATTTTAAATTTCATGCATTTCCTGGTTTAGATGTTGGTTATGACATTACCAACAACTTCAAGGTTTATGGTAACATTGGTTATACTTACCGAGTACCAACCTACACCGACTTATACTATAACGATCCTGTAACCACAGGAAATGAAGATCTAGAACCAGAAGAAGCGTTTGCACAAGAGCTTGGTTTAAAATACATCTCACCAAAACTTACAGCTAGTATCGCTGTATTTAACAGAGATGCAGATAACCTAATCGATTATGTAAGAACATCTGTAACCGAAGATGTATTTACTGCACAGAACATTACCGAAGTTAACACCAAAGGTTTAGAGTTTGATGCTGCATACAACTTTAATATGAGCAACTACAAACAAACTTTAGCGTTTGGATACTCGTACTTAGATGATAATATTTCAGATCAAAATGAAGAATTATCACGCTATTCACTTAATACGTTGAAGCACCAATATATTACGCGATTAAGCACTCAGTTGTTTAAAAACGTAAGTCAAAACATTGTTTACAAATATGCTGAGCGCACCACAGGACAAACCTATAATGTTTGGGATACCTCAATTGCTTTCAGATTTAATCAAGCGGAATTTACAGTAACAGCTAGCAACATTTTTGATGCTGACTATATTGAATCTGGCTTTACACCAATGCCTCCAAGCAACGTGTTATTTGGTTTACGATATACGTTTAAATAGATAGAAAACAACATATCCCACTATAAATCCTGTCCTAACCGACAGGATTTTTTTGTTGCTATTGTAACAAAACTCAAATAAGTGCTACATATTATATGTAAGCTTATCGCTACATCCGGAATAGCGATAAAATTCAACCATCACATTCTTATCAAGGCTTTTATCCTTTAAAAATGTATCCTTTAGTTTAGAATTTATTGTAAGGTATTTCAATTAAAAGTACTAGATTTAACGCTATGAACATCTTTAGAAAGCTATTCAATTTTTTTCAGGCTAAAGCTAATACCATGATTGATAATCAGTATGAGCTTGAAGATGCCATTGAAGAACAACTGAATCGCTTAAAAGAAGAACTTTCTTACACTACCGAGCATCTAAATAAAGTAAAAGCGCTAGCAATTCGTGTAAAAAATGATAATGACGAATATGCCACTAAAGCAAAAAAAAGCGAAGATGAAGCTGTTGCTATTTTAAAAAAAGTACAGCTCAATCAAATTGATGTTTATGAAGGAGATCGCTTAGCCAGAGAAGCTTTGATAAAAAAAGAAGCATTATTAGCAAAAGCGAAAGCTACAGCAGCAGAACGCGATAAATTAGATTATAAAGTTGAATTGTTAAAAGGTAATGTAGCGATGATTCAATCAAACATATCAGACTATGAAAAAGAGCTCGATACTTTAAAAGCTGAAATTAAACTAATTGAAGCTGAACAAAACATAAACAAACAAATGACACATCTTAATGCTCAAAGTATTGATGATAGATTGAAATTTTTAAAAGAAAAAAAACAAGAATTTCAAGACTTAAAAGAGCAACCAGATGATTATATAAACTTAGACAACGATATTGATTTCACACTAGATGATTCGGTATCTAAAGCTAACGAAGAACTAAAAAAATTAAAAGAACAATTAGGTATAAAAAACAATAATTAATCCGTTATTTTACCAAACTCACTCAAAATGAGTTCATTTTAAAACATAAAACATTGGAACAGTATTTAGACATCGTATTCTCACAAGTTAACATTACGCTCAGCATTTTGTTAATCATCTTGATTTTATATTGGCTCGTTACCATGTTTAGTGGTATTGATTTCGACTTAGATGTCGATGTAGATATCGATGTAGACATTGATGCCGATGTAGATATGGAAGTCGAAAGCGGACTGGAAAGTGGCAACATAGATTTTCAAGATGTTAGCAATGTAGAAGTAGACCGTCAGCATGTCGTAAACAAAAGAACACGCAATTTAAAGTGGTGGCAGGTTGTATTAATCTATTTCAACTTTGTTGGCTTACCATTTATGTTCACCTTTACTTTCTGGATTTTTAACTGGTGGCTCATATCTGTTATAACAACGACGCTAACCAACAGTTACGATACCAGTTTTGGATATGCTATTGTTTTACTGGCAATAATACCATCATTGTTTCTTACAAAAATCGTAACCGTTCCTTTTAAATCCTTCTTTAAAAATTTAAATAAAGACGGTGATAAAGCTATTGACTTCATAGGTTTAGAAGCAAAACTTCTATCTACTATTTCAGGAGAGAAAATGGGCAATGCCGAAGTTATAGTCGATGGAAACGTTATGACGATCTATGTAAAATCTTTAGACACATCAGAACTTAAATTTCATGAAAAAGCACTAATAATTAAACAATCCGAAGACAAAAACTACTATTTAGTTGCAAAACCAAACCTTAATTAACATTTAAAAACCAAATAAAAAACCATGGAAGGAATCTTACCTCTTATTTTAACCGGACTGGGAATTATTTTATTCCTAATCATTGTGTATTTCGCAATCATTGCGATGTTTTACAAAAAAGTACCACAAGGCCAAGCACTTGTCAGAACAGGTTTTGGTGGCACAAAAGTAGCCACAGACAAAGGCTTGTACGTGGTTCCTGTATTTCATCGTGTGGAGATTATGGATGTCTCTGTAAAGAAAATTCAAATAGAACGTTTGGGCACAGAAGGTCTTATCTGTAAAGACAATATGCGTGCAGATATCAAAGTTGCCTTTTTTGTTCGTGTAAATAATGAAGTAGAATTTATTAAGAAAGTAGCACAAACTATAGGTGTAGATCGTGCCTCTCGCATAGAAACTTTAGAAGATCTTTTTGAAGCGAAATTCTCTGAAGCCTTAAAAACAGTTGGTAAGAAGTTTGAATTCATCCAATTATATGAAGCGCGTCGCGAATTTAGAGACGAAATTGTAGACATTATTGGTACAGATCTTAATGGTTACACGCTAGAAGATTGTGCTATCGATTATTTAGAGCAAACAGCAGTTACACATTTAAAACCAGATAACATCCTAGATGCAGAAGGTATTAAGAAGATCACTGATCTTACTGCTGAGCAAAATATTAAAGCCAATTTAATAAAGCGTGATGAAGAAAAAATCATCCGTAAACAAGATGTAGAAGCACAAGAAGCTATCTTAGAATTAGACAAGCAATTGGCTGAAAAAGAAGAACAACAAAAACGAGAAATTGCTAACATAAAAGCTCGTGAAGAAGCTGCAACTTTAAAAGTAGCAGAAGAAGAGCGTTTAAAATCTGAAACTGCACGTATAGCAACCGAAGAAAAAGTAAAGGTTGCCGAAGAAAACATGCAACGTCAAATCATTGTTGCAGAGAAAAACAAGCAACGTACAGATGCTATAGAAAGCGAGCGTGTAGAGAAAGACCGTTTATTAGAAAGAACCGAAAAAGAGCGTATTGTAACGTTAGCTCAAATTGAAAAAGAGAAGGTTGTTGAAGTTGAGAAAAAGAACATTCAAGATGTTATTAGAGATCGTGTTACGCTTGAGAAAGGTGTGGTTGAAGAGCAGGAAAACATGAAAGACATCGAAGCTTTCAAAACTGCTGACAGAGCAAAACAAGTGGCAATAACTAACGCTGAAGCGGCTGCACAAGAAGACTTAATAAAAACGATTAAATCTGCTGAAGCACAGAAAGAAGCTGCAAAACAAAAAGCTGAGGAATTAAACATAGAAGCACAAGCGCAAAAAGAAGCGAGCGAAAAAGAAGCTGAAGCTCGTAAAACCCTTGCGGAAGCAAAAGCAAAAGAGGAAGCTACAATTGGTATGTCTGAAGCACAAGTGATGCATGCAAAAGCTGAGGCTAGCGAAAGACAAGGTGTTGTTGATGCTTTAATCATTCAGAAAAAGGCAGAAGCAGAAGCGAGCGGAATTACTGCAAAAGCAGAAGCTAAACGTTTAGAAGGATTGGCAGAAGCACAGGTTATTAAAGAAAAAGCGATGGCAGATGCTTCAGGAATTGAAGAAAAAGCTGAGGCTATGAAGAAGTTAGATGGTGTTGGTAAAGAGCACGAAGAGTTCAAACTTAAACTTGATAAAGAATTACAGGTTGACCTTGCTAAAATCAATATCCAGAAAGAAATTGCTGATGCACAAGCTCAAGTAATTGGTGAAGCGTTAAGAGCTGCTAAAATTGATATTGTTGGTGGTGAGACTATGTTCTTTGAGCAAATTATAGGACAAATAACAAAAGCCAAGGGTTATGATCGTTTGGTACAACACTCAGAAACTGTAAGCGAAGTAAAAGACGCCATACTTAGTAGCGATGATGTAAAAGGAAACCTACTCGATAAAGTAAAATCCTTTGCAGATAAATATGGTATAAGTTCAGAGGATATTAAAAACTTAACCATCGCCAATTTACTGAGCAATCTACAAGATAAATCTGATGATAAAAGTGAACAAACCATGTTAAGTAATCTATTCAACCTTGCAAAAGGCATGGGATTATCTAACAAAAAGATGAATGATTTATAAAAGTTGTAGGGCTGTTTAAAAAAGAGAACTTTTTTAAACAGCCCTTTCTATAAACCTTTAAGAGACGAGTAGTTAATTATGTCTCCTCGAGCGCAGTCGAGAGGTTTTAATTAAAATTTTAAACATAATTAGGTCTCAACTTTAGTTTATCCTGAGCGCAGACGAAGGGCTCGACCAGACATCAAATTTGTGATGATATTTTGAATGCACTATAAAGAACTTTTATAAAAAATGGCAGACAACCAAACTGATGATAATATAGCTTTAGATTCTGGAACTTACGAAATCATTCAGAGTCGTTTACTAAAGCAAAAAAACGATTTACAAAACCGTTTACATCGCCTTAACGAAGCGCGTAAAACCGTTTTTGGATCCTTAGAAACACAGCTTATTGCTAACGATCGCATCAATACGGAGAACAACTGTATTGCCAGAGATATCGTTTCTATAGGAAACCAAAGCTTATTTGGGTATAACGTGCATTTTGGACTACGTACGTCTATTTCGTTGAGTGATGTTTTTAGCGTTTATCAGTTTCAGCGACAAGAGGATGCTCTTAGGTTTGAAGAAAGTCCGACAGGATTGCAAATTATTGATGATCCTGTGTTTAAAAACGACTTCGAAAATCTATATAAATATTATCGAAATACCATTTTTTCAAAGTTTGCCATTATTGGTAATTACCTCCACATGGTATTTCAGTTAAGCGAATCGGTTTCGGATATAAAAACATTCAAATGGCTTATTAAAGGTAACACTTTAGAATATGTAGATAACCGCAGTGAGCACGAATACAAATATCCTAAACAATATGATTTTATCTGGAATGAAGCTGGTCGTGATCATCAACGCAATGGAAAACATGCACATGTTTCTATACTAGATAAGGTTTTTGTTGAAACTATTGGTGGAGATTTAACTATTAAAGTCGAAGATAACACAGACGATGGCAAAGGTATTTACAGCGAAGATGTTGAGCATAAAGACCAAACCTTAGATGATGGTCAGTACCGTTATGCCGATTTGGGAAATCTTATTGTTTTAGAAATAAAACCATTTCAAGAACAACCACGATATTTTGTTTACAACCATAAACTTAAAGTTGTTGAAAAAGTGGATTCCATAGCACAATCTGCTGTTTTATTACCAGACGATCAAGGTATTATTTTCCCGAGTGGCTACTATTTACAAACTGGTGAATACAATGTGTTTTCAAACACAACGTTTCAATTAAAGTTTCAACAAAAAATAACCTCACCTAACGGAGAAGATCACCTATATATTTACTACGATCCTAAAGAGGCTGTTTATGTCTTAATGTCCTACAACGTTATTGAACAGGAAGTCAAAACACCTATTATCTGTAATGGATTTACAATTTTAGATAATGGTGAACTGTGTTATTTCCGCACTGAAGAAGAACAAACCAAGCATCACATGATGCAAATATGGCAAACACCATATTTAAAAGGCGATATTATGCCTTCAGAGCATCAAGACACGTTACTTTATAAAATTGGGAATAAGGATATTGTTAAGGCCATGGCCGAAACCAATGAGCTTATCACTCTACTAAATAAAGAAGATAGCTATGATGGGTTGTATGATGATATTGCACGAGTATCTAAAGATATCTTAGATGCTTATTATTGGATTTCTAAAGAAGAAACTCAACAGCTCAATATACCTTTGGCTGAAATTAATAAAGCCTCTAATGCTGCCATAGATGAATTTGAAAAGGTAAAACAATTACGCAAACAAGCTGAGCAAGAAACCCTTTCCATTTCTAAGAAATCTGAAGAGCTTTTCAGTAAAATTAAAAGCACGTCTTTTAAGTCCATTAACGATTTTGTAAATCTGCTAACACAATTGCGTTCCATAAGAGGTGAGGCTATTGGTTTGTACGAAGTTCGTTATGTCGATCATGATTTCATTAAAGGCATTGAAGCTCAAATTTTGGAGCAAAACGACACCATTTCTAGGCGTGCAACGACATTTCTTCTAGATGATAAAGCGTTAGAACCGTACCACAATGCCATTAACGAAAAGCAAAAAACATTAGAGGAGTTAAAAAAGGTTATTGAGATAAAAGCCTTAGAGGAAGAGGTCAATAAAATTGCAGAAGATTTAGAACTGCTTATCGATATTGTATCAAATCTCGATATTGAAGACACCTCGCACTCCACTAAAATTATTGAGAATATCTCTCTGATTTTTGCGACAATCAATCAGGTTAAAGCAGCAATTAAAAATAAATTAAAGGCTGTTGGTAAAAAAGAAGCGCAAGCCGATTTTACTGCGCAACTCAAGCTTATTGACCAAAGTATCATCAACTATATTGATATAGCCAACACACCTGAAAAATGTGATGAATTTCTCACTAAGGTTTCTATTCAACTTGAAGAATTAGAAGGTAAATTTTCAGATTTTGAAGAATACATTACTCAAATTATTGAAAAACGAGAAGAGGTTTATTCGGCTTTTGATAATCGTAAATCCAGCCTTGTAGAAGCTCGAAATAAAAAAACAATTGCCCTACAAAATGCTGCACAACGCATTATAAATGGCGCACAAAAAAAGGCACAATCTTTAGAAGATATTGCTGCAATAAATGGCTATTTTGCCAGTGATCTTATGATAAATAAGGTACGTGACATCATTGGTCAATTAAAAGACCTTGGCGATATTGGTAAATCTGAAGCCATAGAAACAGCGCTTAAAGTCGCGCGTGAAGATGCATTACGAAAACTAAAAGATAAAAACGAACTCTACGAAGATGGAGACAACGTTATAAAATTAGGAAAGCACAAGTTTGGTGTTAATAAACAGCAATTAGATATAACTATCGTTTTTAAAAATGATGAATTATACTATCATCTTACAGGTACTGATTTTTATCAAAAATTAAATCATGAAGTGCTTAATAACTCAAAAGACATTTGGAATCAAGAATTAATTTCTGAAGATCAACAAGTCTATAGAGCGGCTTATCTTGCCTACAAGATGTTCTCTACTGGTGATAAAACAGCACTAAATAAGCTAAATGATGCTGAGTTACTAAGCCATGTACAAGATTACATCAGTGGTGATTATTCAGGTGGTTATGTTAAAGGTGTTCATGATTTTGATGCCACGCAATTTCTAAAAGTTCTATTACAAAAACATCAGGAATTAGATTTATTAATCTATCCACCAAACGTGCGTGCTGAAGCGCAATTTTTCTGGAATAATCTTTCAGAAGAAAACCTAAAAGCATACAACCATGACTTAAAAAGTGCTGGTGAGGTTTTGGCTGTTTTTCCAAACAGCAAGGAATATGATTTTATCATTGATGAGCTAGCTGAAGACATTCAAACTTCAAGAAAAATTGAGGCTAATAGTGCCAAAACTATTGCAGAATACCTTTTTAACGAACTCAAAGACAATGACACATTTACGATTAGTAGCGAAGCTATAAAACTAAAAGATGCTTTTGAAAAGGAATTAAAAACTCAGAAGGCTACCGAAAAATTCAAACAACGTCTTAACGATAGTGCTACTCAAAAAGATCGCATAGAATTGGTAAAGCATTGGGTTTCGGCATTTGCAAAAGCAAATGAAAATACATTAGTTCCTTATGTAAATGAATGTGTAGCCTGTATTCTATATAAAAACAATAGCGCTTCTAATACTGCTGTTGCAGAAACTGAAATTAAAGATTTAAAAGGCGTTCATCCTAGTATTGTTGATGGCACCTTTCAATTTAGCTATCATAAATTCTCTGAAGAACTAGAGCATTTTAATAGTGTAAAAGTTCCTGCATTTTCAGCCTTTAAATCGGCTAAACATGAGGTTATAGAACAACTCAAGGAACAGTTGAGATTAGATGAATTTAAACCTCGCGTATTAAGTTCTTTCGTAAGAAACAAACTTATAAATCAGGTGTATTTCCCACTTATTGGAGATAATTTAGCAAAGCAATTAGGTACAGTTGGCGACACCAAGCGTATAGACCGCATGGGTTTATTGTTACTGATTTCACCACCTGGATATGGTAAAACGACATTAATGGAATATGTAGCCAACAGACTTGGCTTAATATTCATGAAAATTAATGGTCCTGCCATAGGCCACGAAGTTACCTCTGTAGATCCTGAAGCTGCAAATAATTCTGCTGCCAGAGAAGAGCTAAAAAAACTAAACTTAGCTTTTGAAATGGGTGATAACGTAATGTTGTATTTAGATGATATTCAACATTGCAATCCTGAGTTTTTACAAAAGTTTATCAGTCTATCCGATGGTACACGTAAGATTGAAGGTGTTTACCAAGGTAAACCTAAAACTTACGATTTAAGAAGTAAGAAGTTTTGCGTTATCATGGCTGGAAATCCATATACCGAAAGTGGTGAAAAATTCCAGATACCAGACATGCTTGCGAACCGTGCAGACATATACAATTTAGGTGACATTATTGGAGACACAGCCCATTTGTTTGAGTTAAGTCTTATTGAAAATGCCTTAACAAGCAATCCTGTTTTACAACAATTAAGCACCAAATATTTTGATGATGTGTATACCTTAATTGATCGTGTACAACATAACACAGCAGACGCAGAGCTTAAAGGTAATCATAGTAACCAAGAGGTTGCAGATTATGTTTCTGTGATTGAAAAAGTTATTAAAATAAGAAACACAGTCCTCAAGGTTAACGAGACCTATATTGCCAGTGCAGGTATGGAAGACAGTTATCGTACAGAGCCTAGTTTTAAGCTACAAGGATCGTACAGAGACATGAACAAATTAGTTGCCAAAGTAGTGCCTATAATGGATGATAAGGAATTACAAACCTTAGTGTTGTCGCACTACGAAAACGAATCGCAAACCTTAACTAGCGCTGCGGAAGCCAACCTTTTAAAGTTTAAAGAACTAAGCAACTCGCTTACTAAAGAAGAGCTACAACGTTGGGAAGACATTAAAGTGATTTTTGCAAAAAACAATAAACTGAATATTCTAGGTGGACAAAACCAGATGTCGCAAATTATAGCACAGATGGCTGACTTTACAGATAATATTGAAGGTATAAAAGAGATACTGAGACAAGGATTTTTAGACAAAAAATAGGATTTGATAATAAATACAAGAGGTTGTCAGGTAAGTTAAGTTTTGTCAATCTGAATTTATTTCAGATTCTAAAAAAGTATAAAATCAATTCTCTGAGATTCTGAAACGAGTTCAGAATGACAGATTATCATAATTTTCAGACAACCTCTATCTTTTCACCATAGGATTTACTAATCAGCAATAAGTTATTTTTTATCATACAATTTAAACCAATTGGTAACGTTTTCTTAACTTTGGCACTCTAAAGTTTTAACTGTTGCAATTAGACCTTCAAGACATACCACGCGTAAAGACAATTACGAAAGAAGATTTCATTAAAAATTACTTCAAACCACAAAAGCCTGTGGTTATTGAGCGTTTTATTGAAGATTGGCCTGCCTACTCTAAATGGAGTTTAGATTACATGAAAGACGTTGCAGGAGATAAAACCGTACCGCTTTACGACGATAGACCTGTAGATTACAAAGATGGTTTTAACGAAGCTCATGCTAAAATGAAAATGAGCGATTATGTAGATCTTCTAAAACGTGAGCCTACAAAATTCAGGATTTTTCTTTGGAATATTTTGAAAGAAGTACCTCAACTACAAAAAGATTTTAGCTATCCAGATTTTGGATTACGATTAATGAAGGGCTTACCAATGCTATTTTTTGGTGGTAGAGATTCGTACACTTTTATGCACTACGATATTGATTTAGCTAATATCTTCCACTTTCATTTTGAAGGTAAAAAGCAAGTCATTCTTTTCGATCAAAAGCAGAACAAATATTTATATAAAGTTCCGCATTCGCTTATAACCAGAGAAGATATTGACTTTGCTAATCCAGATTTTGAAAAATGGCCAGCATTAAAGCATGCCAAAGGTTGGGTTTGCGATCTTAATCATGGAGAGGTATTATACATGCCAGAAGGTTATTGGCATTACATGCGCTACTTAACACCTGGTTTTTCTATGAGTTTACGTGCCATTGCGCGTAATCCTAAAAATCTAGGAAAGGCCCTTTATAATATCTTTTTAATGCGAAATTACGACAACCTAATGCGTCGTATAAAAGGGCAAAAATGGATTGATTGGAAGAATGAAAAGGCCATAACCAACACAAAGCCTTACGTTTAATTTTCTGACATACAATCTATTTGTATATTTGCGCACATTTTTTAAAAAACTCAAATCATGAAAAATATTGTTTTAATAGCAGCATTGTTATTATTTAGTTTTGGAAATTCTCAGGCATTTGAAGGTAAAGGAGATCAAAAATTTCAAGTTGGTGCTAACTTTCAAGATGAAGCTACAGGTATTAACCTTACTTACGATTACGGATTAGGAGAAAATATCTCTATTGGTGTTTCATCGTCTTACGCTTTAGGTGTTGATGATGTCATAGCTGATGTTGCTGATTTTGGAGATCGTTTTGACTTAAAAGCAAGATTTAACGCTAACCTTGGCAATGTTATAAACATTGACCCAAACTTTGACCTTTATCCAGGACTTAGTCTTAGCTTAAAGAATTTTGGTGGTCACATAGGTGCACGCTACTTCTTTTCTGATGGTTTTGGTATTTATACCGAAGCGGCTTTCCCACTAGCAAAGTATGATGAAGACGTAGATTTATTTTACAACCAATTTACATTTAATATTGGTGCAAGTTTTAATTTGTAACTACTGTGATTCTGAACTTGTTTCAAAGAATCTGAGACACTACAGAAGTAAGATGCTGAAATATACTTCGACTTCGCTAAGTGACCAAAGCTCATTGGAACAATTCAGTATAACACAATAAACTCAAAAGAGGCTGTCTTAAAAGTCTAAAATCTGTTATTCCGAATTTATTTTAGAATGACAGATTTTTAGTTTGTTTTAGAATCTGAAACGAGTTCAGATTGAGAAAACACTGACTTTTTAGACGGCCTCTTTTTTTTATAAATATTCATTGAGTTTTTGATAAACAAGATGGCTTTCCCATCCTCTATACAGTAAGTAATCTGCTACTTTTTTCTTTTTCTTGTATATGTTTTTTTCGTTGACTTGTGCTATGCGTTTTTGGGTAAGTTCGTTTAAAGTTTCAAAATAATCCGCTTCATCAATTTCTTTTAGAGCTACATCTATGGCGTACTTTGATATGTCCTTAAATTTCAATTCTCTAACCAACCGGTTTTTTCCCCATTTTTTTATTCTGAATTTTCCACGTACAAAAGCCTTTGCAAACCGTTCTTCATTCAAAAAATTGTGGTCTATAAGATGAACCATAATTTTGTCTATAGCCTCAGGAATCATTTTCATATCCTTTAACTTTTTCCTTACGTCTTTATGGCAACGCTCTTGATATGCGCAGTAATTTTCTAGCTTTTTTTGCGCTTCATCGACAGTATAGGTGGTTTGTAGGTTCATTTAGCGAAAATAACAATTTGTTAATACCTTGCAAAAGTATAACTACCTGCTAATAAGGTAACTTTAATTTGCATTTGTTAATGGTTAATAGTTAATCCGAATCCCTATGAAAAAAAATTACTACCTATTCCTCTTACTATTTTTATGTGCTTTAAATTTTGGTTTTTCACAAGTTAAAATTGCAGAAGTAAATTTTGAAATCCCAGGAGGTTATACAACAAGTATACCCGAGTTTACTGATTTAGATCAGGACTATTTTATAAGGACAGATGGCTCCAATACAACAGGAGAAGTATTTACCAATATTCAAGGAGACTTTTATTTTCATGCTCAAGATATAAATGGGGAAGACGCAACTCTAACCCTACCTGTCAGTCTATTAATTGATGATGTCAATATCATTGGATATGAAAATTTGGAATTTCGCATTTATTTGGCAGAAGATGATGATGGAGCAAATGAAGATTGGGATGAACCTAATTATGTGCATTTTAAATATGATATCGATAACTCTGGAACATTAACAGATTTGCTTTGGATTGAAAATGATGGATCTCAATTTAATTCCGCACCATTAATTGATACGGATTTTGACGGAACAGGAGACGGAATAGAAATAACTGATAATTTTGAACAATTTATCGAGACTATTGTTGGCAGCGGGAACTTACTAGATATTGAAATTGAATTTAATTTAGATGACGGAGATGAGGATATAGCTATTGATAGCATTGAAATTTGGGGAACACTCGCAACATGCACAGCAACAGCCACTTGGGATGGAACTGCATGGGATAATGGAGTAGGTCCAGATGCTAGTACTGCTGCTATAATAAATGGTCCCTATTCTACAGGAGTCTCTGGGAGTTTTACTGCTTGCAACTTGGAAGTTAATGCTAATTTAACCATTGACAATGGAGACTTCGTTGAGGTTGTAAATGATGTAACCGTTAATGCCGGACAACTTACCACGGAAACTCAAGGCAGTTTTGTACAACGAGGAAATAACTTTGTTCTTGCCGGAACTGGCCAGGCAGTTGTCATTAAATCTACAACTCCAAACACTGAGGAGGATTACACTTACTGGAGTAGTCCAGTTGATAATATTACTATCTTAGAAGGTCTTACAGATGCAAAACCAAATCGACGTTACACGTTTAATGCAAACAATTATTTAGATACAGATGGAGATGAAATAGACGATGACGGTAATGATTGGCAACCCGTAGGAGACACTGACATAATGGTGGCTGGTAAGGGTTATATTTCTATGCATGGCCTATTCATACAACCATTAGGCACATCCTATGATTATTTATTTGAAGGTGCATATAACAATGGAGACATTACTCAGACTGTACCATTTAATGCACTTAACACCTTAAACCATTGGAATTTATTGGGTAACCCATATCCTTCTGCCTTGGATGCATCTGCATTCTTTACAGCAAACAGTTCTGTGGTTGCTTCTGAACTTTTCATGTGGTCACAGGTTAGCCCACCCGATGGTGCAAATCCTGGTAATGAAATATTAAATTTTAATTTAGCCGATTATATTACCATTAACTCCTTAGGAACTGCAGGTAATGGTACAACACCAGCACCTCAACCTAGAGTGCCTTCAGGACAGAGCTTCTTTATTTCATCAACCAGTCCTGGAAATGTTACATTCACTAATTCCATGAGAGTAGGTGGTACAAATGTAAATAACGACTTCTACCGTATTAATCAACAAAATAATTATGAAGATATAGAAAGGCTCTGGATTAACCTTAGTTCTGATATTGGTGTTTATAGCCAAATATGTGTAGCTTATGCTGATAGCGCCACAGATGGTTATGATGGCAAAGGTATTGATACGGAACGTAACTATGCAGGCAATGCAGGTTTATTGTACTCTATGGACAATAATAGCGGAGGATTTTATGTCATTCAAGGAAAATCTAAAAATAGCCTTAATGAGAATGAAGTTATTAACCTTGGTTTTGCTTCTTATTTATCAACAGCTGAACTATATTCTATTTCCTTATCAGATTTTGAAGGTGAGTACTTAGAAAATAATTCTATTTTTCTCAGAGATAATCAACTAGGTATTATTCATGATCTTAAGTCTAGCGACTATCAATTCTTATCTGCGGGAGGTGATTATGCAGATAGATTTGATATTATTTTTAACGAAAGTACTCTATCTAATACAGAGTATACTAACTTGGTTGATAGTTTTACAATTACTGAGATGCCTGATAGTTTAGTCAAATTTTCATTATCTAATAGTTCATTGACTTTTGATAAGATTGAAATATATGATGTGAAAGGAAGAAGAATATATAGTCTTAATGGCACTTCTAACTTAGAAGTACATAAGTTATCAAATATTACAAATTCTATTTTTATAGTGAAAGCTCATATCTCTAACGGTAAGGTCATTACCAAAAAAGCGATAATGAAATAAAAACCCAAAAGAGGAAAACTAAAGAAAAGTCTCATCTCAACAATGAGGCTTTCTTTATTAAAAACTATAATTCACAGCTACTATTAAGTTACATCCTGCAGCAGATATGCCAGAGGAATAAGGTCTGTAACGTTGGTCTGTAATATTTTCTAGACTTGCTGTTAAAGTTAACTTATCTTTCCATTGGTATTGTGCTCTTAAGTTCAGCGTATACCAAGAAGGCGAATACGGCTTTCCATCGTCATCTTTAGCATATAAATAATCTTTAGAATACTCTGATGGCGCTAACTGATTAAAAGACAGCTCGCTATTATATACCGCAAAGACATCAAATTGTAACTTTTCTTTTTTCCACGTAAGGTGAGTGTTACCAAAATTAGGAGCCACATGTCTTACAGGAACTTCTATACCATTATCATCTTCAGTACCACCAATAACATTATACTGTGACCGTAGCTTTAATGCCTTAGAGAAATTTACTTCTGCACCAACTTCAAAACCATAAATCCAGGCTTTAGAAGCATTTTGTATGGCTTGCACTGAGCTTAATTCTCCATCATACACTATTTCAGTTTCGCCATTAATATCAAAATCTCTTCTAATTAGTGCGTTGTCTAAAAAGGTGTAATAGGTCGCCATGTCTAATACAACTTTGTTTTCAAAATTTAGCTTTAAACCTAATTCTCCTCCATAGGCGTATTCTGGTTTTAAATTGTTGTTTGGCACTACCACAGATCCTGGTTCTGAGTCAAACACCTTTCCAATATCATCTATATTAGGTGCTCTAAAAGCGGTTGAAGCATTTAGCTTCCATTGAATCATTTTGCTTGGCGACCAGGTGATACCTGCTGTACCTGTTAATGCTCCTGTATTAATATCGGCTTTATTAAATGGAAGATTTAAAAAGACATTGTTTTCAGTAAAATCTGCTTTAGCAATTATTTGATTGTACCTTAAACCTGATTGAAACACAAACTTAGAGTTAGGTTTATATTTTAAACTTGTATATGCTGCAATAGACTGCCAAGTAGCGCCATCTGGATAACGTGTTACGGTTGCTGAATTTTCATTTGTAATGATGTTTTTATCATACCCATCAGAGTTTACAGTATTGTGCAAATATTCTATACCATAAAAAAGGCTTGTTTTACTACTTAAGTCCTTTTCTAAGTCTACATTAAACGAAATTGCATCTACATTCTCTGCACGTACAGATCTAATATCGGATTGAAAATCTCTGTCTTCTCTACTCTCTTTAAAGTTTTGATAGGCTAAGGTAGTTTGAAGCTTGTCATATAAATTAGAGCTACTACTGGTTTTTGTAACCTGAAAATTACCCATAAACCATTGCTGTGGACCATAATTCCATTCGGCAGAACGTAATATTTCACCTCGTGGCCTTATCAACCTGTCATACCTTGAATAGTCTGAAGTTGTGGTAAAAAACAACCCTAAATCTAATTTAAGATTGTCTTTAGGTTCGTACCTTACCTTTTGCATAAGGTTTATCTGGTCGTAGCCAGTAGGTTTCTGCACCTTTGGGTTACTATTGGTTACAATAACATCCTCACCGTTTTGCCTTATGACATATTCTGGTCTTAGGTATTCATTTGGTCCATGGCTTCCCATTCTTAAGTCATCAAAATCTGTATAACTAACGTTAGTTGAAAAGGCCCATTTTTTATAGCCTAAGTTAAAATCTAAATGTGTTGTTTTTTCGTTATTAGCACTAGCGTAACGAAGCATGGTATTTCCACTTATTACAGACTCATCTCTATATGACAATTGTGGTTTTTTAGTATAAAAACTCATAACACCACCAATAGCATCACTACCATAAACAACAGAACCAGCTCCAAGCGTTACTTCGGTATTTTGAACAGATAAAGGATCTATTGATATAACATTTTGTAGATTACCTCCTCTAAAAATGGCATTATTCATTCTTACACCATCTACACTAATAAGTAATCTATTTGTAGAAAAACCGCGTATCATTGGGCTACCACCTCCCATTTGACTTTTTTGAATAAAAACGTTGCCAGTATTATCTAAAAGATCTGCGCTTGTTTGCGGATTGGTAAAGGCAATTTCTTTAGCGTTTACCGCAACAATAGATTGTGGAATATCTTTTTTGCTTTGCTCGAATTTAGATACTGAAATTACAATTTGCTTAAGCCCTTCTACTTTAGGTATTAGATATATAATGTAATTGTTTTCAGAAATCTCTACTTTTCTTAGCTGCAATGGTTCATATAATAGGTTTTTAAAATAAATAACTTCCCTATCATTAAACTTATTTAGATTAGCATTACCATCAAAATCTGTAACTTCATATTTTGTTTGTTGCAAATTATATAATGAAACACCAGAAATTGGTTGGTTTGTACCCTCTTCTAAAACCGTAATGGTTTGGGCATTTATACCATTATAACATAGGTACAAAATGGCACTAAAAATGACACTAATTTTTAGTTTTATATACTTGGTCATTAAAATCTTTTCGTAAAAATTAGCTCAATGAAATACTTCATTTAACACTTGTAATGATTTTGGTTTCTTAAATCCATCCAAATGTAACTCAAAATAATGCAATAGGACATTTAAAAACTCTCGCCTTTGTTTTGCATTGATTTTAATACCGTTTAATGCATCAAAATTTGTGCCCAATAATCGTTTTAAGAGTGTTAAATTTTCGCCAGAAATAGAGTATATACCATGATTGATAGATTCAAAAATCCCAGACTCCATATTAAAATATGGATAGTCTATATTTTTACTGTCTGGCAAAAAGCCAAGGTAGCGCGTTAACTTTAACAAAAACAATAAATGAAAATTAGAAAATTGATCTGCGCTATCGAGATATTGTAAAGCTATTTCGAGATAATTAAATAATGCTTCGTTTTTTTCTTCTTCCTTTAAAGTATTAGAGAGAACTTCTGAGAGAAACAGTGCTATAGAGCTTTTGTATATATTGGAATGTACTGAGTGATATATGAAGCTAAACTTTACTTCTTTTATACCCTGTAGTGATCTGTTGGTTTTAAAATTTTCTTCAAAATAAAGTTGAGATAAAGCTTGATAGTAAACTGTTTTGCTACTACCTTTTTTTGATTTTAAAACACCTCTTAAAATATAAGTTACAACACCTCGCTCTTTAGTGTAACATTTTACAATAAGATCATTGTCCCTGTATTTTAATTTTGAAAGAACAATACCTTGATTTTTTGTTAGCATGTTATCTTACTATGAGAACCTTTAAAACTTTAGTTTCAAATGAATCTAAATCTGAAATCATTATTAGGTAAACACCTGTTCTTACAATAGAGTTACCTAAATTTTTACCATTCCAAACGGCTGTACCACCATCTATAGCAAAATTATAATTTGCACTCGAGGATCTAAGGTTTATATTAGACTGAGCTTCAGCAACGAGGTTACCTTCGATATCAGTAATCTTAATGTTTACATTTTCAGTCAACCCACTGATTTTAATACCTTTATTAATATCATTCAAATCATTAAAACCAAGTACATTATACTCTGGTCGTACTGGGTTTGGGTATACAAAGGCATCTTCTAACGTTTCTTCTGGCTTTGATCCACCCGCTCTAAATGAGAGCATACCTTTTATTGTAGCAATATATACTATGCCGTTATTAGGATCTAAAGAAATATCTGTAACACTATTAGATGGCAATGGAGAGTTATCTTTTGTAAAGTGATATATGGTATTTTGACCATCTGGTGAAAAATAAAACACGCCAGAATCTACTGTAGCTACCCATTTATTATTAGAACCATCTGCCTCAATATCTGTTATGGTCTGGGACTCTAACAATTCTTGTGCAATACCATCTTCTAGAATAATTATTGAGTTTAGAGTAGGGTTAGGATCGTCAAAAAAGCCAGATGTATTAAAAAGTACTCTAAGTCCTGAGAAGGTTCCTATCCATAGTTGATTCCTATTATCTATTTCTAGAGCTGTTACTCTGGGAAAGGGAAGGTTTTGTTCTTCCGATGTTAAATTTTTAAGTGGATTAGCTAAGTTCTCATTATAAGCATACAAACCATTAGAATAACCTCCAATCCATTTTGTCCCATTATTATCTATAGCTATATCAAAAAAGCCAAACTCCCCTAACAATTCGTCTTCAATAATAGATGAAAAATCGAAACCTTGCCAACTTCCGGAATTTGGATCATAAGACTTTAAAGGATTAGGTGCTCTCGCAGTCATAGTCCATAAAACACCTTCATCATCAAAAGTAGAAGCCGAAACTCTTACGCTTATAACCTGTGGAGCGTTTGGTACCACTAAGGACTCTAAGCCACTGTTCTCTTGATTATATAGTATAGTTGGTTGAAAGTCATTTATTTCTAAAATTCCATTTTGAAAGGAACTTACAAAAACTTGATTTGGGTTAAAGGGATTTACAGATATTTGTGATAAGTTCCTTGCCCCAAAAACACTATCAAAAGGTATATTGTGCCAGACCTCATCTTTTAGATAACTTAATCCTCTAGCTCGTTGTGGCGCAGGATCAAAAGCAGTAGTGTAGTCCCCAAAGCTTGCCCAAACGACTTCAGACTCAGCATTAAGCTTAAATATTTCATTCATTAGAGGTCCGTTTGGTTTAACTTCTGTGTATATTAAACCTGCTTCATTACTGGTTTTTAAAACCCCAAATTTTTCTGTACCTATATAAATTTCATCATTAACTTGAGCGGCAGAAGTAAAACGAGTATCAAAATCATCATTGTTAGAATATGTCTCTATGAGTTGTGCAGCCTCATTATAAACCTGAACTGTGTTAATACTTGAGATAATAAGATTATTATCATTAACCTCTGTATCTAAGGGTGTGAATGGTAAAACAAAAAGTTGGGTAAAACTCGTATTTGTTATTTCAAAAAAGGCCCTATTTGCTCTAATAGCATAAGCTAAATTATCTACCGTATTAATCTTTAAAAAATTACCACCTATAACAGTTTGCCACTGCGAGAAGTCTATGAGGTTAGGGTTGTTTAAATCTGCCTTTTTTAATCCATTTCCACTAGAACACGCTGCAAAAATTTCGTCATTTAAAATTGTAACCTGATTTACTATAATTTGTGAACCTCCACCTCCTATGTAATAAGTATCCCCAAACTCTAATCTTGCTAAATCATAAACAGATATACCATAATCTGTTGATATGTATACTAAACCATCGTACTCATAGAAGTGATTGATAGATTTATTATCTGGTGTAATGTTTTCTTTTTCTAAAATATCAACCACAGACAACACCGAGTTATCTGTTTCAGAGTATACTTCTATTAAACCTGTTTCATAACCGACAACCAAGTATTGAAATTCTTCACTATAAAGAATAGTTGTAATCTGCTCACCAGACAACCCTTCTACGGTAGTAATTGTTTTTATTTCCTCAGTTAATGTATCATATTCAAAAACAGCATTTTGAGCCGCAGCATATATCTTGTTAGTACCACTAACAACATCTACAATATCGTTATAAGAAAAATGTGCTTGCCATAATGTAGAAAAATCTTGTGCGCTAAGATTAAGAGATAAACTAAGAAAGAATAGTAAAAATTTAAAAACAGTTTTATGCATTATAAATTGTTTGCTCAAATATATTTAATAGTAACGATAATATTGCACTAATCATATAATATGTAACAAAAAAAAGCTTCCACTAGTAGTGGAAGCTTTTCATATTTTAATTTTATAAATTATATAACTCCTTGAGCTAACATTGCATCAGCAACCTTAACAAAACCAGCTATATTAGCCCCTCTTACATAGTCAACCGTACCATCATCGTTCTTACCATACTCAACACAAGAATCATGTATATCTTCCATGATATCCTTTAATCTTGCATCAACTTCTTCTCTTGTCCAGCTTAAACGTAGTGAGTTCTGACTCATCTCCAATCCAGAAGTTGCAACACCACCTGCATTCGATGCCTTACCTGGTGCAAATAATATTTTTGCTGCATGAAACTCATGTATAGCTTCTGGAGTAGACGGCATATTAGCACCTTCAGATACGCATATACAACCATTATCAATTAAAGTTTTAGCCTCTTCACCATTTAACTCATTCTGAGTAGCGCAAGGAAGTGCTATATCACATTTAACAGACCAAGGTCTTTCTCCTTTGAAAAATTTAGCGTTTGGATACTTATCAACATACTCACTAATTCTTCCGCGTTTGTTGTTTTTAAGATCCATTACAAATTGTAATTTCTCTGTGTTTATTCCTTCTTCATCATAGATATAGCCGCCAGAATCAGAAAGTGTAAGTACTGTTGCTCCTAACTCTATTGCTTTTTCTGCCGCATACTGTGCTACATTACCAGATCCTGAAATAACTACTTTTTTACCATCAAACGAATCGTCTCTAGTCTTAAGCATATTTTCAGCAAAATATACATTACCATATCCTGTTGCCTCTGGTCTAATTAAAGAACCTCCCCAAGATTGTCCCTTACCAGTTAAAACTCCTGTAAATGTATTTCTCAATTTTTTATACATCCCAAACATAAAACCAATCTCTCTTGCTCCTACTCCTATATCACCAGCTGGAACATCGGTATTATGTCCTATATGCCTGTATAATTCTGTCATGAAGGCATGGCAGAAACGCATAATTTCGTTATCTGATTTTCCTTTAGGATCAAAATCAGAACCACCTTTACCACCTCCCATTGGTAAAGTGGTTAAACTATTTTTAAATACTTGCTCAAATGCTAAAAATTTAAGAATACTAGCATTTACTGTAGGATGAAAACGCAAACCACCCTTGTAAGGTCCAATTGCAGAATTCATTTGCACTCTATAGCCTCTGTTGACCTGAATTTCGCCAGAATCATCTACCCAACTTACTCTAAACGAAATTAGTCTCTCTGGCTCTACCATTCTTAAAAGAATGTTTTTACCATTATAAATTTCGTGCTTGGCAATGTAAGGAATAACTGTCTCAGCTACCTCTTGAACCGCCTGTAAAAACTCAGGTTCGTGCCCATTTCGCTCTCTTACAAGATCTAAAAAAGCTTCAATTTTATCTTTCATATAAAAAATCGTTAAGAAATTGTGATTTATAGGGTGCAAAGATACAGTATCTTTAAAAATAAAGGCTTATTTTTTTTATATTCTCAAATATTTTTTAAATATTCGAACTTTGTAATAAAATTCTTCTCCTTAAAAGAAATCTGCATTTTATCCGTTTTATTTTGTAGTTCGTCGAGTTTTTATATATTTGTTCGGCAATCGCTTAATCACAAGTGTTTTATGGTAAGACATATTAAAAAATTAATAACGTTGTTTGGATTGATATGTGTAGTTCAAACCTCTACAGCCCAATTGGGTTTTTCTCACGAAATAGGTGCATTTGTTGGAGCGGTTGCGTTTCAATCTGACTTTGGTGTTAGAAACAATTTTGAAACTAATTCTGGAAATACAGGTATTGCCTTAGGGATTGTTCACTACATTAATTTTGCTTACCGAGCAGATTGTAACTGCTACACAACTGACACTTATTTTAATGACCACTTTAAGATTAGAAGTGAAATATCATGGAATAAAACATCTTTAGAACATTTTGGTGAGTGGGTAGAAGATTCTAGAAACAGCATACAAGCAGACCAATTAAGAGCACACACTGGTGAAGCTCAAAATTGGGATATTGGTATGCAATTAGAGTATTTTCCTAGAAGTATTAGAGCTTTTTCTGCTGGTGAATTTTCTTTTGCTCCCTTTGCTGCACTTGGTGCTCACTTTGTATCCTTTAATCCAGATGTAGAAACAACTTTTGGAGATGGTAATCCTCAGAATAATGCTAATTTTTACAGCTATTGGAACGATGTTTCTGGCGGCGATCCTTTCATTAGTACAGAATCTGGCTCTACTTGGTCTGTTGTTGCTAGTGTTGGTACACGTTACAAACTAACTGTATTGTCTGACTTATTCGTAGAATTAAGATGGCAGTATTATTTTGATGATTTTATTGATGGTCTAAATCATAAGTTACCTTCTAACAAAGCAGATGATTGGAATCTTTGGCTAAACTTTGGTTACATTTACTACTTAGATTAACATTGAGTATTTAACCAATTGCCTGTTTTAAATCATTTATAAGGTCTCCCTTATCCTCTATTCCAACACTCAATCTAATTAAGGAATCTACTACTCCTGTTTTTTCTCGTTCTTCTTTTGGTATACTTGCATGTGTCATACTTGCAGGATGACCAGCTAAAGACTCTACTCCTCCTAGAGACTCAGCCAAAGTGAAGATTTTGAGGTTTTCAACTATTTTAATGGCTTCCTCATAATTGTTTCCCTTTGTGGTAAATGAAACCATACCACCAAAATCTTTCATTTGCGATTTTGCAATGTCATGATTAGGATGATTTTCAAAGCCTGGCCAATATACGTTTTCAATTTTTGGATGACTCATTAAAAACTCAGCAACTGTTTTACCATTTTCACAATGACGCTGCATCCTAACATGTAATGTTTTTATACCTCGTAAAACCAAAAAAGCATCCTGTGGACCACAAATAGCACCACTTGCATTTTGAATAAAAAATAGCTTCTCTGCTAATTGTTTATCTCTAACAACTAAAGCTCCCATTACCACATCACTATGTCCACCTAAATATTTAGTTGCTGAATGCATTACAATATCTGCACCCAAGTCTAATGGTTGTTGCAGATATGGAGTTGCAAACGTATTATCCACCGCTAACAACAGTTTATATTTTCTAGAAATTTCTGAAACAGCTTTTATATCAATGATATTCATCATTGGGTTTGTTGGAGTTTCCACCCAAATAAGTTTGGTCTTTTCATTTATATAATTCTCAATTTTATCTAAATCACCCATTCCTATGAAGTGAAACTTGATTCCAAAATCCTCATATATTTTGGTAAAAAGTCTGTATGTACCACCATACAAATCATTTGTAGAAATCACCTCATCACCTGGCTTTAATAACTTTAATACTGCGTCAATCGCTGCTAATCCTGAACCAAAAGCCAATCCATAATTTCCATTTTCTAAACTTGCGAAAGATTGTTCAAGAGCATGTCTTGTAGGATTATGCGTTCGAGAATACTCATAGCCTTTATGGTTACCTGGTGATTTTTGAGCATATGTAGTGGTCTGATAGATTGGTGGCATTACAGATCCATAAGCTGCATCGTGCTTTTGACCTCCATGAATAGTTTTTGTGTTAAATTTCATTATAATTTCTAAATGGTTTATCTTAATCGTGGTAACTTTACAGAATAAAGATTCTTTAAGGCATAACAAATTTAATCTATAATTCGTTCTTAAATAAGCACTACAACACCTTTAATGAATGATTAACAAAAACCACATTTCGCTTTTATTTCTATTCTTAACTTTAATTTTTTCATGTAGTAATGAAACTAAGACTGTAAGTTTTGAAAACAATTCATATGAAAATCATTACGAAGCTGATATTTCTGTTTCTATTGATGAGGCTATTGGCAATAGTGAAGTAAGTAAGATTATAAACTTTAAAATAAAAGAAGCTATCATTTCAACACTAAGTGATGTCACAAAAAAAACTAGTCTAGAGTCTGTCTTAGAAGATTTTGATACTGAATTTATAACTTTCAAAAAGCAATTTCCTGAAGCGTCTCATCCTGCTTGGGAGCTACATATAGAAACCGAAAAGGTATATCAATCTGAAGAAATTATAACTTTATCCATTAACACCTATGAATTTAAAGGTGGTGCTCACGGAAATGATAAAATTAAGTTTTTAAATCTTAATGCTAATACAGGCGAGGTTTACAAACTTAGTGACATTATAGATAATTCAGACGATTTTAAAGCACTTGCGAAAGACCATTTTTTAAAATCTATTGATGCCGCTAAAGAAAATAATCAAATAGAAGATTACTTTTTTGGGAAACCATTTCAGTTACCTGAAAATATTGGCTTTAGTGACGATGGTTTAGTATTCTTATACAATGTGTATGAAGTTGCCTCTTACGACCAAGGTTATACCGAGTTTGTTATTCCGTTTGATGCGGTTGAATCTTATCTAAAAGTTGAATAAGCATTCTATAAATATTAGCATTAAAAGTCCGTTCTTTGCAACGCTATAAATACAAGCTCATTAAGCTATGAAAAAAATCTATCATCTAAGTACTTGTGACACTTGCAAAAGAATAATTAAAGAACTTAATCTACCTGAAGATTTTCAGTTTCAGGATATAAAGACCGAAGCTATTACAGAAAAACAGATTGAAGAAATGCGTAGCTTAACTGACAGTTACGAAAGTCTTTTTAGTAAACGTGCGAGACTGTATAAAGAGCTAGATTTAAAGAACAAATCTCTTACAGAAGACGATTATAAAAACTACATAATAGAGCACTATACTTTTCTTAAAAGACCTGTAATAATTTTTAATGGTACTATTTTTATTGGCAACTCTAAAAAAGTAGTTGAAGCGGCAAAAAAAGCAATACATGGATAGTAGAAAGTATGCGTTAGTTGCACTGTTTACGGTACAGCTTTTATACGGTCTTAACTATACTATTGCTAAAACCGTGATGAACGAAAATTATATTAAACCGTTTGGTTTTGTACTCCTTAGAGTTATAGGTGCAACGGTTCTATTTTGGTTAATAAGCTTCTTTTTTCCTAAAGAAAAAATTGAAAAGAAAGATTACATCAAATTTGTAGTTGCCGCAATATTTGGTATGGTGGTTAACCTCTTATTCTTTTTTAAAGGGTTAGAATATACATCACCTATACATGCCTCTTCTATAATGACTATTATTCCGGTGATTATCCTTGTACTTTCCTCCTATTTTCTAAAAGAAAAAATAACATCAAAAAAAATTGTAGGTATCGTCATTGCACTATGTGGTGCCCTTGTTCTAACCATTTACGGAAAATCTGGTAGAGCAGGCGACAATGTACCATTGGGTAATTTACTTATACTAATCAATGCTATTTCGTATAGTATATACGTCATTCTAATAAAAAAACTAACCGAAAAATATCATCCTGTAACATTTATAAAATGGTCTTTTTCAATTGGTTTAATAATGCTAATTCCTTTCGGTTACAGTGAATTAGGAGAAGTACAATGGAATTCATTTACACCTTATATTACATTCTCTGTAATCTTTGTTGTTATTGGAGCAACATTTGGCACTTATCTATTAAACCCATACGCACTCAGTCAGTTAAAAGCCTCAACTGTTGGGACTTTTATTTACCTTCAACCTGTTATCGCTGCACTTTACGCTCTTGCTGTTGGAGCAGACTTTATAGATGCTATAAAAATCGGTGCTATGGTTCTTATTTTTACAGGTGTTTATCTGGTATCTGTAAAACGAAAGCAAAAAAAGTAGTTTGTCTCTTAATTCTGAAATATTTAAAACCGTTGATTCTATTCCTAAATTCTATTGGGACAGTCTTAATTGTACAAACAATATTTATTATTCTCCAGAGTTTTTAAAGGCTTTTGAAATTGCAAATACAGATATTGAGTTTAATTATATTTTTATTTTAAAAGATGGAGAAGCTGTAGCTTTTGCTAACACTCAGATTGTAACTATTGGTATAGAAACTATTACAAAAAACATTGCTATGTCTCATAAATTGAGGAACATAGTGAATAACCTGTTTTGTAATAATCACATCAAAGTGTTGTTTTGTGGCAATGTGTTTTTAAGTGGTGAATATGGCACATTTTTAAAGGAAGGCGAACCTAAGGTAGAAACTTTTAAAGCCATTGCAAAAGCTGTAAAAAAACTCTATTGCTGCAAACGTCTCAGTACTATCTTTATTAAGGATTTTGAAGACGAATCACTCTACATTACAGATCATTTAAAAGCTTTTGATTATGCATCTATGCATGTGGAGCCTAACATGATTATTTATCTCGATCCTACCTGGAAATCTTTTGAAGATTACACTTCTGCATTAAAATCAAAATACAGAGTAAAAGCCAATAGAGCTGATGCAAAAAGTGAGTTACTAGAGGTTAAAAATTTCAGCAAAGAAGACATCGAATTCTACAAAGACGTATTACAAAGCTTATACCAAAATACCATAGATAATGCAGATTTTAATGCGCAAATACTAAATCTAAACACCTATACACATCTAAAAAACACTTACAAAGACAACTTCATTGTTAAGGGTTATTTTCTGGATGGAAAGCTTGTAGGTTTCTTATCTGCAATGCAAAATGCTGACCATCTTGATGCGCATTTTATTGGTATAGACTACTCAAACAATAAAGAATATGCAATCTATCCTAGAATTCTAAATGACTATGTTCGCTTAGGAATAGAAACTAAATCCTCTCAAATAAATCTTGGTAGAACAGCTTCTGAAATTAAGAGTACACTTGGCGCACAACCCAAGACTTTAACCTGTTATTGCAGGCATAAGTACGCATTACCAAATAAAATTCTTAAGCAATTTATAAAGAATGTTCATATAAAAACATTCAAGCAGCATCAACCGTTTAAGTAACCTTAAATCTCAAGTGGTTTCGGTCTCACACCATGCTTCCTAGTATCTTCTTTGGTAAGCACTTTATAGTTTTCAGACTTAGGAAATGTATGTGCCAACTTTAATAATTCGTCTGGCAAACCTGTCAGTTTTCTAGCCTTTAAATCTATCCATGCACCTTGCATTTCGCAGTAAGCCAAATTCTCTCCTTTATGGTTATAAAAATTATGTTCAAACATAAAAAGCATACCATCTTCACTCAAACCAGAAACTTCAATAGTAACTGTAATTGGCGTACCAATAAAGGACTCCTTAAAATAGTACATATGTTCATAGAATACTACAGGTCCAATATTATGCTTCATAATTTCTGGCATAGAAAAGCCTTGTTCGCTAAAAAAAGACATCCTTGCATGACTCATAAAATTAGTATACGCAGAATTGGCTAAGTGACCATTGGCATCAACATCGCTCCAACGGATTTCAAATTGTTTTTTGTACATGGTAAATTTTTGGTTTTGATAAACAAAGTTAACAAACCTTATTATGCACGCATAAGAGTTTCTAAAAAATTTAAAATAATTTCAGAACCGCTGATTTTTGTACCTTTGCCCAACTTTAATCGCATCTTTTAATGATACAATCCATGACTGGTTATGGGAAATCAGTTTTACAACTCCCAACCAAAAAAATATCTATAGAACTAAAATCACTTAACAGTAAAAATTTAGACGTTAATGCACGCATGCCTTCTATGTATCGTGCCAAAGAATTAGATATAAGAAAACTTCTGGCTAAACATTTGGTTAGAGGAAAGGTAGATTTTTCACTTTATGTTGAAATTACTGGTGAAGACACCAGCTCTAAAATCAATAAAACAGTAGTAAAAGAATACATAAAACAACTGAAGGATGTGGTTGATGGAGATGACGTTGAGCTGCTAAAAATGGCTGTTCGTTTACCAGATGCTGTAACTACAGAGCGTGACGATATTGATGAAGAAGAATGGTTGAAAATTGCCGAAGGTATCAATGAAGCTATCTCTAAAATTGTAAACTATAGAAAAGACGAGGGCGCAATTTTGAAACAAGATTTTACCGATAGAATTACAACATTAAAAGAATTACTAAACCAAGTTATTGCAATGGATCCTGAGCGTATTGAAGGTGTTAGAGCGCGTTTAGAAAAAGGCATTGCAGACATTAAGGAGAAAGTTGATGAAAATCGTTTTGAGCAAGAGCTAGTTTACTACATAGAAAAGTTTGACATTACCGAAGAAAAGGTAAGGCTAGACAATCATTTAGATTACTTCATTAAAACCCTGAACTCTGATGATTCTAACGGAAAAAAACTAGGCTTTATCTCTCAGGAAATAGGTAGAGAGATCAACACTATTGGTTCAAAATCTAACCATGCACCTATGCAAAAGCTCGTGGTGCAAATGAAAGATGAGCTCGAAAAAATAAAGGAACAGTTATTGAATGTGCTTTAATTAAAAACAAACTACGTGTCTAAAGAAGAATTAACAAAACAAGGCAAACTTATCGTGTTTTCAGCACCTTCAGGTTCTGGTAAAACCACAATTGTTCGTCATTTATTAAAACAGCCCGAATTAAATTTAGAGTTTTCAATATCTGCCACCTCTCGTGAACCTCGTGGTAACGAAGAGCATGGTAAAGATTATTATTACCTCTCGCTAAAAGAATTTAAAAATAAAATTAAAAATGACGAATTCTTAGAGTGGGAAGAAGTATACAGAGATAACTTTTATGGCACTCTAAAAACGGAAATTGAACGTATTTGGGCACAAGGAAAGCATGTTATTTTTGATATTGATGTTTCTGGAGGCTTGCGTATAAAACGAAAATTCCCAGAGCAAACCTTAGCAGTTTTTGTAAAACCACCAGACTTAAACGAATTGGTGAGACGTCTGAAAGATCGTGGCGAAGAAAGTCCAGAAAAAATTAGTATGCGTGTTGCCAAAGCACCAGCAGAATTAGCAACTGCTCCACTTTTTGATACAATTGTTGTTAATTCTAACTTAGACGAAGCTCTAGAAAATGCTTATAAGTTAGTATCTGATTTTATTAAAAAATAAATATTAATCTGTCACTCTGAACTTGTTTCAGGGTCTTAATTTTTTAAATAGATGCTGAAACATGTTCAGCATGACAAAATATTATGAAAATAGGTCTTTACTTCGGAACATTCAATCCAATACACATTGGTCATTTAACGATTGCAAACCATTTGGCTGAACACAGCGATTTAGACCAAATTTGGTTTGTAGTAACACCTCAAAGTCCATTTAAGAAAAAAAGTAGCCTTCTAGATAATAGACAACGCTATGAAATGGTTTACCGAGCAACAGAAAGCTATTTAAAATTAAAACCTAGCGATATAGAATTTGGATTAAAACAACCCAACTATACCATAGACACACTTATCTATCTTGAAGAGAAATTTCCTGATTATGAATTTGCCCTAATCATGGGGGAAGACAATTTAAAGAGCTTTCATAAATGGAAAAACTATGAGTTAATACTAGAGAATTACAGCGTTTATGTATATCCTCGTATATCTGAAGGTAAAACAGATACTCAGTTTAAAGATCACCCAAAAATTCATCATGTGGCAGCTCCAATAATGGAATTATCTTCAACATTTATTAGAAATTCTATTAAAGAAGGTAAAAACGTTCGTCCTATGTTACCTGACTCAGTTTGGGAATACATAGACGAAATGAATTTTTATAAGTAAAATTTCTACGCAGGCAGGAATCTCTTAGCTTTAAGACTTATACCATTTGAGATTTCTGGTATTGCTTTAATGAAAGTTTTGAGATAAAGGATAGAGATACTGAAACAAGTTCAGCATGACAATTTATACTTAAAAATGATAAAAAGCATTTTCTAAATGCTCAATCTTATAGGCTTTGTTTTCTTTAACAATGGCAATAATATCGAACCTAACCTCAACATCTAAGTCGTTTTCGGTTACATATTCATCAACTGCTTTTACCAGGTTTTTTATTTGTTTTGGCTTTACAAAATCTTGAGGATTTCCAAATTCTAACGAACTTCTGGTTTTTACCTCAACAATTGCCAAAATATCATCTTTTTGAGCAATAATATCAACTTCAGCTTTGTCAAAACGGTAATTACGCTCTACAATATCGTAGCTATTTTCAACTAGAAAATCTACTGCTAATTGCTCACCTTTTTTACCAAGTTCGTTGTGTTGTGCCATTTTATTCCTGCGAAAGCAGGAATCTCTAGCCTACTTTCTTAATTTACAAAAACACTTATTTAAAGTGCAAATTACTTTTATCTTTCCCAACCTTCAACTCCACTTCTCTACCCAGCACTAATGCTCTATTATCTTTTTCATGTCCGGCTGGCATATTAAAAGCTATTGGAAAATCATATTCTTCAAGAGCATCTAATATCAATTGCTCTATCGATGTGCCCCAAAGCGTTGTGTTTTTTCTCAACTTAGACATATCACCAACAACTAAACCTTTAAGGTTTTCAAAATAACCTGCACGCTTCATACTTTGTAGCATACGATCTATATGATATTTGTACTCACCTATTTCTTCAATAAAAAGAATTTTTCCAGAGGTATCTAAACTTGTATCAGAACCTAACATAGTGTGCAACATGGTTAAATTACCACCAATTAATTGCCCTTTTGCTTCACCTTCTCTATTATATTTAGAACCTTCTAAATCATAATTTTTAGGCTTACCGAATAGTGCTGCTTTAAACGTATCTACAGACTCTTGCACTTCTGAGATATCTTTTGTTAAGCTCACACACATTAAGGCATGCAAAGACTCAAAACCTTGGTTGTGTAACTGATTATGTAATGCCGTAATATCACTATAACCGATAATCCACTTAGGATTCTCTTTTAGTTTTGTGTAGTCTAATTTATCTAAAATCCTTACTGTACCGTAGCCTCCTCTTGCACACCAAATGGCACTAATTGTTGGATCGTCCATAGCTTTTTGCAAATCTTCGCAACGTTCTGCATCAGTACCTGCAAAATGATTAGCCTTGCTAAACACATGTTTACCAACAGTAGCGTGCAAATCCCAACTTTTTAGTAAATCGACAGCCTGTTGCACTTCTCGTTCTCTGTTTTTTAGTATTCCTGAAGGTGCTACAATAGCAACTGTATCTCCTTCTTTCAGGTATGGAGGCCTAATTAATTCTGATGTCATTTTCAAAGTTTCCTCTTGTTTATTTTGACCATGTAAAACCAAACACAAAACTAGTGTAGCTGATAACAATATATACAAAAAGCGTTGTCTATATATCATATTTTGGGCTTTATGTAAATGTACATTTTTTTTCTAAATAGCCTTTATATTACGTACTTTTGTGGCTTCAAAATTTTCTAAAAACATGTCAAAGAGATATACCATAACAGCTGCTTTACCTTACACTAATGGTCCAATTCACATTGGTCATTTAGCAGGTGTTTATGTACCAGCAGATATTTATTCGAGATATTTAAGATTAACAGGTAATGACGTTGCTTTTATTTGCGGTAGTGACGAGCATGGTGTTCCTATTACCATTAAAGCAAAAAAAGAAGGTGTTACACCACAAGATATCGTCGATAAGTATCATGCTATCATCAAAACTTCATTTGAAGATTTTGGTATTTCTTTTGACAATTATTCGCGTACCTCAGCGAAAATTCATCATGATACAGCTTCAGAATTCTTTAAAACACTTTATGACAAAAATGAGTTTGTAGAAGAAGTTTCCGAACAACTTTATGATGAAGAAGCGAATCAGTTTTTGGCTGACCGCTTTGTTATTGGTACGTGTCCAAAATGTGGTTTTGAAGAAGCCTATGGTGACCAATGTGAGAATTGCGGAACCAGTCATAATGCTACAGACTTAATAAATCCGAAGTCTGCCATTACAGGAAACACACCAACGTTGAAAGAAACCAAACATTGGTTTTTACCTTTAAATAAGCACGAAGAATTTTTACGTGAATGGATTTTAAAAGGACATAAAAAAGACTGGAAACCTAACGTTTATGGTCAAGTAAAGTCTTGGATTGATGACGGATTACGTCCAAGAGCTGTAACCAGAGATTTAGATTGGGGAATTCCTGTGCCTGTAGAAGGTGGAGAAGGTAAAGTACTTTATGTTTGGTTCGATGCTCCTATTGGCTACATCTCTGCCACCAAAGAATGGGCAGAACGCGTAGGCAAAAACTGGGAAGATTACTGGAAAGACGAAGACACCAAACTGGTACATTTTATAGGTAAGGATAATATTGTGTTTCACTGCATCATTTTCCCATCAATGCTAAAGGCTGAAGGCTCATACATTCTACCAGATAATGTGCCTGCTAACGAGTTTTTGAATTTGGAAGGCAATAAACTTTCAACTTCAAAAAACTGGGCCGTTTGGTTACCAGAGTATTTAGAAGATTTTCCAAATCAGCAAGATGTGTTGCGTTATACCTTAACGGCTAATGCACCAGAAACTAAAGACAATGATTTTACCTGGAAAGATTTCCAAGCCAGAAACAACAATGAGTTGGTGGCTATTTTTGGTAATTTTATTAATCGTGTTGCTGTACTGACCAATAAATATTATAATGGCGAAATTCCACAACCAGCAGAATTTAAAGCTATAGATGAAGAGACCTTGGCAGCTGTTAAAGCGTATCCTGCTGTTATTTCTAGTTCTATTGAACGTTACCGTTTTAGAGAAGGTAGCCAAGAACTTATGAATTTAGCACGACTTGGTAATAAATATTTAGCAGACGAAGAGCCTTGGAAAACTATAAAAACAGACGAAGAACGTACTAAAACCGTAATGTTTGTCGCTTTACAAATTGCTTCGGCATTAGCTGTATTAAGTGAACCGTTTTTACCGTTTACGTCTAATAAATTAAAATCAATTTTAAACCATCCTGAACTTGATTCTGAACTGACTTGGGAAGACATTTCAACAAAAGATGTTTTACTTCCTGCAGGTCATAGCATTCAATCTGGAAAACCAGAATTATTATTTTCTAAGATTGAAGATGAGACCATACAGAAGCAATTAGATAAACTTGAAGCTAGCAAAAAAGCCAACGAAGCTGCTAACAAAAAAGTAGAGCCTCAAAAAGAGGAAATTACTTTTGATGATTTTACAAAATTAGACCTTCGCGTTGGTACTATTTTAGAGGCTGAAAAAATGCCAAAAACTAAAAAATTACTGGTTTTAAAAGTCGACACTGGTATCGATACACGTACTATTGTTTCTGGTATTGCAGAAAGTTTTTCACCAGAAGATGTTATCGGCAAACGTGTTACGGTTTTAGTCAACTTAGCACCAAGAAAATTGCGAGGAGTAGAAAGTCAAGGTATGATTTTAATGACTGAAGACGAAAGTGGCAATTTAGTGTTTGTAAATCCAAATATCGACGGAGTTTCTAATGGATTGAAGATTAGTTAAGGATGGAACATCTTGTTAATTTCGTTTGTGGAAAAACACAGCTTTCATCATCTTCTATAAAAAACACGATAAAACTACTCAACGAAGATTGCACTATTCCTTTTATATCTCGTTATAGAAAAGAAGCAACTGGCAATTTAGATGAAGTTGAAATTGGCCTGATTGTTAAGTTTAAAGAAGAATTTGAAGCTTTAGAAAAACGAAAAGCATCCATTCTAAAAGCATTAGAAGAACAGGATGTCTTAACGGAAAAATTGAAGCAAAGTATTGAGGACGCTGAAGACTTAACCACGCTTGAAGACTTATACTTACCCTACAAGAAAAAGCGAAAAACTAAGGCTGAAACTGCTCGTAAAAACGGCCTAGAACCTTTGGCTAAAATTATAATGAGCCAAAATGCTAACGATATAGAATCTATTGCTTATAAGTATGTAAAAGGGGACTTATCATCTACAGAAGACGCATTAGAAGGTGCCAGACATATTATTGCCGAATGGATTAACGAGCGTACAGATATTAGAAACGTATTAAGACAGCAACTAGAACGGTTTGCTCAGATAAGCACTAAAGTTGTTAAGGCAAAAGAAACCGAAGAAAAAGCACAGAAATTCAGAGATTATTTTGATTGGTCTGAAAGTTTAGGTCGCATTCCATCTCATCGCTTGCTCGCTATATTACGTGCAGAAAGCGAAGGTTTTATTAGAGTAAAAATTGAAATTGATGACAATAAAGCCTTAGAACGTATAGACAGAAAAATTATTCGAAGCAACAATGCTTGTGCAGACCAGTTAGAATTGGCAATTTCTGATGCTTATAAGCGCTTACTTTTTCCATCGCTAAGCAAAGAAGCCTTAAATGCCGCTAAAGAAAAAGCAGACGATGCTGCTATTTCTGTTTTTGCGAAAAATTTAAGACAGCTTTTATTAGGTTCACCTATTGGCGAAAAACGTGTTTTAGCTATAGATCCTGGATTTAGAACTGGTTGTAAAGTGGTTTGTTTAGATGAAAACGGTAACTTAAAACACAATGAAACCATCTATCCGCACGCACCAAAAAATGACTGGTCTGGTGCTTTAAAAAAACTGGCTTCCCTTACCGAAGCGCATAAAATTGAAGCCATTGCTATTGGTAATGGTACAGCATCGAGAGAAACAGAAACTTTGGTTAGAAAAATTCAGTTTAAGAATGACGTTCAGGTTTTTGTAGTCAGCGAAGCTGGTGCAAGTATTTACTCGGCTTCAAAAATTGCACGAGATGAATTTCCTAATTACGATGTTACTGTAAGAGGTGCCGTTTCTATTGGTAGACGTTTACAAGATCCTTTAGCAGAATTGGTAAAGATTGATGCCAAATCCATTGGTGTTGGCCAATACCAGCACGATGTAGACCAAACAAAACTACAAAAACAACTTGGTGTTGTGGTAGAAAACTGTGTAAATGCTGTTGGTGTTAATATTAATACAGCAAGTGTTTCGCTATTAAGCTATGTATCTGGTATTGGACCTAAATTGGCAGAAAATATCGTCAACCACAGAACTGAAAATGGTGCGTTCTCATCAAGAAATTCAATAAAAAAAGTACCGCGTTTGGGTGGAAAAGCTTTTGAGCAATCGGCTGCTTTCTTAAGAATTAAAGAGGCTAAAAACCCATTAGATGATTCTTCTGTACATCCTGAAAGTTATCCTATTGTTGAAAAAATGGCTAAAGACGAAGGCATTTCAATTAAAGAATTAATAGGAAACAAAAGCCGACTTCAAAATATCGATTTAAAAAAATACTATACTGAAACCGTTGGTTTACCAACACTACAAGACATTGTAAAAGAGCTTGAAAAACCTGGTTTAGACATTAGAGAGGAAGCGAAAGTTTTTACTTTTAATCAAAACATAAAAACTATAAACGATCTTCACGAAGGGCAACTTTTACCAGGTATTGTAAATAACATTACCAACTTTGGTTGCTTTGTAGATATTGGCATTAAAGAAAGTGGCTTAATTCATGTTTCAAACCTAAGCGATAGCTTCGTCAAAGATGTTAATGAGCACGTACATCTGCATCAACAAATTATAGTAAAAGTGCTAGATGTTGATGTGAGCAGAAAACGCATTCAATTGAAATTGCATAAGTAGAATTTTGGGAAACAACGCAATGATTTTTATTGTCTGTAAATTCTTATATTGAAACTTTTATCAACCATCTTAAATTAACTAATGGACGGAATAAGAATAATACTCATCGTCATTGCTGCTCTGATTATAATCATGAATCTATTTATTAATTTTTCTAATATTTTTAAAATAGTTTCTTACTGCTTTAAATCAAACACTTTAAACCAATACTGGAGTTTATTTTTTAAAAACTGTGTTAGTGGTAGAGCTCTTATCTCTTCGATATTTGCCATAATTATAGCTGTTGTAATTTTTATTATTATTACACCTTTTGTTCTTTTTAGACGTGCTACTATTGGCAAAAAGACTGCTGCCTTAATTGAAGAAGGCATCTTATTTGAGTATCAAGATTTAAACTTAAGCGATAAAAACGTTCATTTTAATTCTAACTTAGAATCGCTTACAGGCATTTCTTTAACTAATGATTTAGCAGCAACAGGAAATGTAAAAATAGACGCTACTTTGGTTATTAGCGAAATACAAACCAAAGTACAAGCTGAGGACAAGACATTTTCTTTTAAAGCTATGCATAATATTACCTTGAATGATGGTAAAGATGCTATTGTACCTGTTTTTATAACAATTGACCAAAAAAGTCATCCTGTTTACTTTGTTTATAATGAAATGCACAAAAATCAATTCAATAAGATAAATAGCAAACTTTACAGCAGAGGATTTAAGTCTATCTATTTTTCAATTTTACCGATGTAAGTTTTTTTCGATTAAAAAAAGAAGCCACTCAATTTTAAATCTAAAAGTCTTTTAGGTCTTTACACAAAAGCCATAACCAATGATGGTACTTTCATTTCTGAAGAGAAAACCATATCTTTAGAATAAAAATAATTTCTATGAAATCAACAGTAAGACTCGGTTTTAATTCATTTTTTTCGGTAATATTCTTATGTATATTAAACTTCTCTTTCAGCCAAGAAGAAGAAAAACTTGTTAAGTCATACACAGACTATCATAAAACTGCCAGAGAGATCGTTTACTTACATCTCAATAAGTCTACTTACATAAAAGGTGAAGATATTGGCTTTACAGCTTATGTTTTAGACAAAAGAAATAAAAAACCTTCAATCTACACTTCTAATCTTTATGTGATCATTGAAGATTCTAACAATACCATTGTAAAACAAAAGTTAGTACGTGTAAATGAAGGCGTAGCTTCTAACATTTTTGAAGTTGATTCTTCTTTTAGTTCTGGCACATACAGCATTAAAGCCTATACCAATTGGATGCTTAACTTTAATGAAAAGAACTATTATACAGAGACTATACAAATCATTGATCTTGAGGACAATGTTAAAAAAAGTACCGCTTTAGATGAAGAAGATATCGATGCTCAATTTTTACCCGAAAGTGGTCATTTACTGAATAATGTAACTAATGTTGTAGGTGTTACTATAAAAGACCAAAACGGCTATGGTATACCAAATGCAAAAGGTGAAGTTATTGATAGCAACAAAGATCTTATAACAACCTTTGAAACCAACCAATTTGGTATAGGTAATTTTCAACTAATGCCAAAAATTGGAAACACCTATTCTGTAAAAATTAAGACAGAGAGCAAAGACTATGAGGTTAGTCTCAATCAGAAAATAGAGCAAAAAGGCATCATTCTGAGTTTAAATAAACTAAAAGATAAAATATACATCTCTCTGGAGACTAACAATGAAACCTTTAATACCATCAAAAATCAAAGGTACACGTTAATGATTCATAACGGTGTTAGTTATAATTTAATTGATGTTTATTTTACAGACAATACGGTTATAACTAGTGTTCTTGATAAAAACACTACCTCACCTGGTATTAATATTGTTACGCTACTCAATGCAGAAGATAAGCCTATTGCAGAACGCTTATTTTTTAATCATCATGGTATAAATGTGTTAAAATCCAGTACCATAAACACTTCTAAAACAAAAGACTCTGTTACGTTTAATATAAACTTTAAATACTTAGATCCAAGCCTTAAAAATTCCTTTAGTGTTTCTGTTTTACCACAAGAAACCAAAGCATACAACAGAGAAAATAATATTATTTCTTCAACTTATTTAGAACCCTATGTTAAGGGAGTTATTGAGCAGCCTAAATACTATTTTACAGATACAAACCAAAAAAAAGAGTATGAGCTAGACAACTTATTAATTACACAAGGTTGGAGTAGTTATAATTGGGATGATATTTTTAAAGGTGCACCAAAATTAAGCTATGAGTTTGAACAAGGTATTACAGTAAAAGCCAACGCAGCACCTAATAGCAATGGTACTAATGACCAATTGATGTATAGTTTAAATAATGAGGGATTTATGATTTCTGAAGTAAATCCAAAAGACTCCTATTATTGGATATATGGATTATACCCAGAAGACAATACCACCATTAAAATGTCTAAAATTACTGAAGCAGATGGACTGAAACCTGCATCTATGTATGTGCAATTTTTTCCTAGCACAATACCGCAGCTCAATAGCGATGATTCCGATTTAAATTTTATTGAGGAAAAAACACTTAAACTAAAACGAAATAATTACACTAAAAATAACTTTTTGAAGAGCTCAAAAAATCTACAAGAGTTAGATACTGTTACCGTAGTTTCTAGCCCAATACTAGAAAAAAGACTTAAGCAACATGAGCTGAGCACAGACAGGTTTGGAAGAGTTACTGTAGTTGATGAACAAGATGAAAACAATCTCATTATGCTAACTGACTACATAGACCAAAGAATAAAAAGCGAAAGAATAAGAACCCAAAACAGTAACGACTCCTCTTTTGCTATAGGCAGGTTTCAAATAAACTATTTTTTAGACGATGTACTCTTAACAGATCCAACCATTTTAGAAGGTATATTTTTAGCTGATATTGAGTCTATTGAGTTTAATAGATTTGGTATCGGAGATGGTTATAGAAGTCCTAATGGTTTTGTGAAAATTTACACAAAAAAGTTGCCTTCAACAAGGTATGACAAGAAAACTACCAAAGCATACGAATTTCCTTTAACCTTTAGTGCTGATAAAAAGTTTTATATTCCAAAATATAAACTATATCAAAATGATTTTTTCAAAAATTATGGTGTTATAGATTGGAAAACAAACCTTACAACTAATAAAAATGGTACAGTGACTTTTAAAATTGCAAAACCAAAGGTACCTGTAAGTATCTATATAGAAGGCATTGCAAATGATGGGTCTCTCGTAGCTGAAGACAAAAAAATCTCTTTAGACTAACTAGATTTTATAAGGAGCCTTAATGCTAAAAATAGCATACCACCCAATCTACAAACACCCATTACCAGAAGGGCATCGTTTCCCTATGGAAAAATATGAATTATTGCCACAGCAATTACTCCACGAAGGTACTTGTAGTGGCCATAATTTTTTTGAACCTGAGAAACCAAATGACAAATACATTGTTGCAATACACGATCCGGAATATTACTATGAACTAGTTAATTTAACATTAGATCAACGAGCAGCTAGAAAAATAGGATTTCCATTGAGCAGAGCATTAGTGGAGCGCGAAGTCATCATTGCAGATGGCACCATAAAAGCCAGTGAGTATGCCTTAAAACATGGTATAGCAATGAACATTGCTGGTGGCACGCATCACGCCTATACCAATCGTGGTGAAGCGTTTTGTTTACTCAACGACCAAGCAATTGGAGCTCGATTTCTTCAAAACAAAGGATTAGCAAACAAAGTTCTTATTGTAGATTTAGATGTACATCAAGGTAATGGTACTGCAGAAATTTTTCAGAATGATGATTCTGTATTTACATTTTCTATGCATGGCAAAAGTAACTATCCATTTAAAAAAGAATTGAGCGATTTAGATATCGCATTAGACAATGACACCAACGATTATACCTATCTCAAGATTCTAAAAGATACACTTCCTAAACTTATAGATGAGCAACAACCAGATTTTATCTATTATCTTTCTGGTGTAGATGTTATTGCTTCAGATAAATTAGGAAAACTCGGCATGAGTGTAGAAGGCTGTAAAGAACGTGACCGTTTTGTTCTACAAACTTGCAAAGACCATAGTATTCCAGTAATGTGTAGTATGGGAGGAGGATACTCAGCAGACATAAAAATCATTGTAAATGCACATGCTAACACCTACCGATTAGCACAAGAAATTTTCTTTTAAAAATTAACTCTAAAAATGAGATTTGGCGTAATCCCTAAGGATTGCTGTTTCACTTCTGTTACAGCATTATTATTAATACGGTAAAAACTATTTATAATATTTTCACGATTTAAAAGATTCCATACAGAAAGTCCCAGATTAGCATTGGTAGCTGTGCTTAATCTAAAATTATACAATGCTGAAACATCTACTCTTAGATAATCTTTAAGTTTTGAAGAATTAGTCCTATTGTAATTAATTTCGCCATTACTAAGTTCGTTTCCTTCAATAGGTATTGTTGTTGGTCTGCCAGAATTCCAATTTAAACCTGCAGATACTTTTAACTTACCTGAAGTGTAATTTGTACCAAGTGTAATAGCGTGCCTAATATCATAGTTACTTGGAAAAGTAGACTCTGGTGAATCACTAAATGTATAATCGCTATTCATAAATGAATAACTAAGCCATGAATTGAAATTATTTAAACGTTTTCTAACTATAAAATCGAGACCTCCCACTTCATTAAATCCGCTTGTTCTTACAAATTCATATTGATTTTGAAATCCTTGGCTTTGCGTAGTAATTCCCTTAATCTTTTTATAATATCCTTCTGCACTAACCAACCATCCATTTTGGCTGTAAGACAAACCCAACGACGCTTGACGACTTAGTATTACAGGAATATCGTTATCGTTAGACAACTGCCATCTACGCTTTTCTATACCTAAAAAATCATTCTGAAAATTTATAATCTGAGAACTATTTTGATGTTTAAATTCACCTAAAACTTCAACAGAAAAGAAGTCTAAAAACTTATGAGAAAAACTCAATCTTGGCTCTAACAGATGTTTGCTAAACTTATCTATGTAATTGTACCTTATTCCAGAAGTTATATTCGTATTTTTATCATTAGACTTATATGAAAGCTGCGAAAACACACCATGCGTTCTCACCACCTCAGACACCAATAACTTAAAACGTGGTACATCTACATCATCTAAATTGGTCATCTTAGTTTCTACAAAATGGTAACCACTTAGTAATTGAAACCTGCCATTAAATTTATGATTTGCCTTTAGTTTTAAACTGGTTTCAGATATCTTATTTTCCTGCAAAAATCGTTGCGAATCTAAGAGATTGGCATTAATAGATTTTAGCTTATAATCTGTTTCATAAGCTTCAAAAACGGTTTGCCATTTAGTGTTCCAAACCTTGGAATACGAAATCGCTCCTGCAATACTATGTTGAGACAGGCTACTTTCTCTGGAATCCTCAATAGCATCAATCGTTGTGTTTTCATTAAAAACCAACTCATTGGTTGCGTTTATAAAATTGACTCTTAGTATTTCGTTTTTATTTATCTTATAAATCCAACGTAAGGAGGCATCATAAAAATCGAAAGTTTTATCAGAGTTTGTAATACTCATGGTATTATTTTCTACTTCTGTGTCTTGGGATATGCGCTCAAAAAAGTTATTGTAGGTAGGAGTCTCAGTAAAATCGCTTAAAGCTTTTCTGGCCGCAACTTGCAATGAAGATTTTTTGCTAATAGGAACATCTACAAAGCCATTGGCATCAATAAAATTTACACCAATGTTTCCATTAAAAACCTTATTAATATTTTTATCGGTTTCCATAGAAATTGTTCCCGAAACACCATCTGTAAATTCTGTAGACGACCCATTTTTGGTTAAAGAAACGCGTTGTGTTATCTGAGGATTAAACATGGAAATAAGGCCGAAAAAATGACCAGATTGATACATTTTTATATCATCCCACAGAATTAAATTCTGGTCGTGAGATCCGCCTCTTATATTAATATTAGAAACCGTTTCATTAATACTTTGTATGCCAGGAAACGCTTGTACAGCTTGTAAAACATCAGTTTCTACCAAACCAGGTAAGATGTCAAATTCAGAAACCTTAATCTCAAAAGAACCATTACTTAGTTTATTGATTCCTTTTACGATGTAACCAGACACCATTACTTCTGAAAGTTTTTGCAAATCAAAAGCTGGATTGTTAGCTATAACCAAAATCATATTATCTTCAGTAATTTGATACTGAAAATCGGTTTGAATTTCTAAATAGCTCAACGCTTCATTTAAGGAAAGTGTACTCTTTGGTGGCTCAACCAAAATACCAGAAACAGCATCTTCGGCATAATTAAACTGAACTTTATAGTGCTGTTCTAATATTGATAAAATTTCGGACAAAGATATCCTGCTCTCAGTCTCTTGTGAAAAAGCACAGAAAGAAAAATTAAAACTAAGAAGTAGTACTAGTATGTACTGCCTAATCTGTATCGCCATAAATTAGCACTTGGTTGGATGAACTAATTTTATAGGTTAAATTCATGGGTTGAGTTATGGCAGAAAGGGCTTTTTCTAAATTTTTGTGAGTAAATCCACCTGAAAACAATCGCGTTGTTTTGGTGTCTTTAAAAGTGACTTTTACACTAAATTGACGCTCTAACTCAGAGACAACTTCTTTTAAAGGAACAGATTTAAAGCTACTTCTATTTTCAATCCATTCTGGCTGGGTAGCTCCTACCTTATCTTGACTAAATTTATTGTTTAATATGCGATACGTATCGCCTGCCAACAACTGTCTTGTAATGGTATCTGATGAGACTTTTACGATACCTTCATAACAAATAACTTCAAAATAATCTGGTCTTGCTTTTACATTAAATTCAGTACCAACAACCGTTACAACACCTTGTTTTGTTATAACATCAAACGTTTTTCCTTTGGCTACTTTAAAATAGGCTTCACCTTTAAGATTTAGCTGCCTATTATCATACCACGAGTCTTTATCATATGTAATTTCTGAATCTGCATTCATTGTTACACGAGACAAATCAGGAAGTTTAATAGTAGTTTTTTCAGCGAATTGCGTATGTTGTTCAACTATGCTATCATTCATAAACATGGTAAAATAAATTGCCAAGCCAATAACCAAAACACTTGCAATTCTTAACGCTGGTTTTAACCAGTTAAGACGTTTTACAGACGATCTTAATTTATACTTTGCTTTAAAGGTTTCAAAATCGTCAACCTTTGAAAATTCTGAAGCTTTAAAGTACTTAGCTTTATCAATAATTTCTTGATTGAAGGCAAAGTCTTCTCGCTTACTAAATGCGTCTTTCTCAGTATCTGTAAGGTCGTTATTTAGCCATTTATTTAATAACTTATCTTCAATCATAAATTTGCTCATTAAACATATAACAACTCAGATTTCAAATCTCCTGATTATTTTATTTTAAAATTTTCAAGCTCCTTTTTCAAAATATTAAAAGCGGTATAAATTCTATATTCCACTACCTTTTGGGTAACTCCCAGCATATCGGCAATTTCACTGTGCTTCTTTCCTTCAACCTTACTTAATAAAAAAGCCACACGCTGCTCTTCCTTTAAACTGGCGAGTACACTTTTATATTTTTCCAAATATTGCTCTTGCTCCATAATAAATTCTGGAGTTTCGTTTGTGTACTGTTTTGATTTGGTTTTTTGGTAGTTTAAAACCACTTTTTGATGTTTAATTTCGTTAAGCATCAAATTATTTGCAACCGTAAACAAAAAAGACTTAGCCTTAGCAAAAGTTACCTGCTTGCAATTATCCCACAACTTTATAAAAGCTTCTTGTGCTTTGTCTCTTGGATTATACTGAGAGCCGTATTTATAATATAGAAAATTGTGAACATCATCTGAGTATTTATTATAAACACGCTCAAATGCCGCTTCTTCACAAATATTATCGTTAAGACTTTTAGACAAGGTTAAAAAGTTTTGTCTAAAGGTATATAAATATTTTTTTGAAAAAAGTTCAGTAGTTTTTAAAAGTGAGTTGTTATATATTAAATGGCAATAAAAACTTTAGTCATTATGAAACTCAAAACATTTTTAATCCTTTTTGTTATCACTTTCGCTTTTTCGTCTTGCAGAAAAGAAGAAAGAGAGTTTATTCAAACACCTGAAGAAGAAATTTTAGAGGCCAATACAAATGTCGCTGCTCTTATTAAAAGAACTGCTTCTAATGATGGCTCTTTAGATAATATAGTTGATAGAGCAAATTGTTTTGATATTGCTTTTCCTTACACTGTAAATGTTAATGGTGTGGAAATAGACGTAAATTCGGCAAGTGACTATGCCGTTATTGAGTGTGTTTTTGACCAATCTGAAATTGACAATACATTAAACATTGAGTTTCCTATCACAATTGTTTTATCAGATTACTCAGAAGTAACCATAAACACTTTGGCAGAATTTGAGTCGTACACTGATAGTTGTAATGGAGAAAATGAATATGATGATGATATAGAATGTATCGATTTTACATTTCCTATTGAAGCTTCAATATTTAACCCAAATAATGAACTATTAGAAACTATTACAATTGAAAATGATAATCAACTTTTTGATTTCATAGATGATCTTGATGAAGACAATATAACCACCCTAAATTTTCCCTTAACGTTAATCTTATTTGACAATTCTGAAGTTGTAATCAACAATTTTGATGAATTGGAAATAGTGATAGACTATTCTATTAATTTATGTGATGAAGATGATGACTATGATTATAGCGATGATGATTGTGATGACTGTACACCATCACAATTAGAAGATTTACTTATTAGCTGCACCGATTGGGAAGTTGATAAACTTGAGCGCGATGGAAATGATTACGACAATGCATACAATGGCTACGAGTTCAACTTTTTTAGCGATGGCACTATGTCTGTGTATTGGAACTCCATAATAGAGTATGGTACATGGACTGCTAGTGGCTCTGGCAATACTCTCGAAGTTTTAATTAACGTCCCAGCTTTACCATTATGCAATAACAATTGGATTTTGCACGAAATAGAAAACTGTTCTGACGAAACAAAAATAGACCTAAGAGTTGGCGATGAAGACAGATTACGTTATGAAAATAACTGTAATTAATAACAAACCTTAAAATCAATTAATTATGAAAACAAGATTTTTTTACAGCATTTTATTAATGATGAGTTTTTCATTAATGTCTTTTACATGTTCTGATGACGATGATGGAAGTAATTCGGATAATTCGCAAGAAATAGCTCAAATTGAAACAACCGTAGAATCTGGAGATTGGGTAATTACAAGCTACATAGACTCAAGCACAGATGAGACCAACGACTTTAATGGTTACACTTTTACTTTTGGAACCAACGGTAGTATTACAGCCACTAACGGTAATACAACTTACAATGGCACTTGGTCTGTTACCGACAGTAATAGTAATGATGATAGTCCAGACAGTGACATAGACTTTAATTTATCATTTCCTGTACCTGATGATCATGATTTTGATGATTTAAATGACGATTGGGATATCATTAGTCACAGCAATAACATGATTAGCTTAAGAGATGTTAGTGGTGGAGATGGAAGTGTAGACACTTTAATATTTGAAAGAAATTAATTAGAAAGCACCAAGCAATGCGCAAGTGGATACTAATATTGGTTATTGCAATAGTTGTAGCAATTTTTGGCTACAATTATATATACCAAGACCACAGAGATATTGAAAGTGAACAAGCAGAATTCACGATGACTTCTTCGGAAATAAATCAATTATTTTCTGAAAATTCTACTTCCGCTGAACAAAAATTTTTAAACAAAACTATTGAGGTTTCAGGATTAATAACAGATATCAATAGTAATGATATAACTATTGACGATAAAATATTCTGTCAATTCTCAAACAATCTTGAAACCTCATTAGAAAAAAATGAAAACATAAAAATAAAAGGACGTGTTATTGGTTATGACGATTTGCTAGAACAAGTAAAACTAGACCAATGCACTATTATTAACCAATTAAAATAAAAAATCATGAAGAACAATTACTTTCTAAAAACAACTGCTCTACTAGTGTTAGTCTTGCTAAGTTTTTCAAGTCTTAACGCTCAAGTAAGAATTGCAAAGCTAGATCCTGCAACAAATTCTGTTACATTAAAAAACTACGGTAGTACAAACGTCCCAATATCTGGTTATTGGTTTTGTAACTTCCCTGCATACGGACAAGTTAGCTCTATGACTTCTGTGGCTAGTTTAGATCCTGGTGAAGAAGTAAATATTGCGAGCTCAATAAACTTTGCAGTAGCCGATGGAGAATTTGGTCTATACAACACCAATAGTTTTGGTTCTTCAACTGCAATGGAAGATTACATGCAATGGGGAAGCGCAGGTCACCAAAGAGAATCTGTTGCCGTTGCTAAAGGGATATGGACAGCAGGTACATTTGTAGATCTTACTGCACCTTTTGCTTATAGTGGCTCAGGCACAGAAAATGGTGCTGAACAATGGATAACGTTCAGAAGTGTTAGAATCTCTAAACTAGACCCAAGCACCAACTCAGTAGCGCTTAAAAATTTCGGATCATCAACTGTAGATATTTCAGGATATTGGTTTTGTAATTTCCCAGCCTACGGACAAGTTAGCTCTATGACAAGTACAGTAATGTTAAATCCAGGAGAAGAAATAAATATTGCAAGCTCAGTTAATTTTGCCGTTGCTGATGGAGAATTTGGACTTTACAACACTAACAGTTTTGGGTCTGATACCGCAATGGAAGATTACATACAATGGGGAAATGCAGGTCACCAAAGAGAATCTGTAGCAGTAGCTAAAGGTATTTGGGATGCTGGCACTTTTATAAATGTTGCTCCTCCTTTTGAATATACAGGTAATGGTTCGCAAGATGGTGTGGCTTATTGGAGTACACTTGGCATTGAAGATTTTGAGCAAGTTGGGAATATAACACTATATCCAAATCCTTCAAATTCTATACTCAATGTTCTTGTTCAAACCACTGGAGGAAATAGTACTATAGAGGTTTATAATATTCTTGGTGAAAAGGTTATAAGCCAGGAATTACTAAGCGCAGCAACAAAAATTGATGTTTCTGATTGGAATAGTGGTGTATACTTAGTTAAAATTTCTTCTGATAACGGAGAAGAAACTAAACGATTTGTAAAGCAATAAACCAAACAGTTTTAGCTAGAGAATAATCCGAATTACATAATTTAATTATTTAAAAATGAGATGCTTACATATACTCATCATGCTATTGCTATGCCAAATTTTAACGGCTCAAGGAGATGATTTACTTAGCGAAATTGACACAGATTCTAATGGAGACCAATATGCAACAGCAGCTTTTAAAGGTCTAAAAATCGTAAACTTTGAATCTACCAAACTCGTTGCAAAACAAGAGTTGACCTTCATGGTTTCGCACAGATTTGGTAGCATCGAAAATGGATTTGATAGCTTCTTTGGACTAGATGATGCTGTTACCAGACTAAATTTTGTTTATGGTATCACTGATGGAGTAAATATTGGTGTATCTCGTAGCTCATTTCAAAAAATTTATGAAGCTTCAGCTAAATACAGACTAGTAAGACAAAAAGAAAATGGGTTTCCATTTACCATAGTTGCCTATAATTCGATTTTAATAAATACCGCATTAGAAAAAGAAAATTTACCGAAGTTAGAATTTAGGGATCGTCTAGGATATACAGCGCAATTGCTTATATCTAAAAAAGTAAGTTCAAAATTGTCATTGGAAGTGGCACCAACATTTTTTCATGACAATTTTGTGGCTTATGACGAACAGCACAACTCGCAATATGCTATTGGTTTTGGAGGACGACAAAAATTAGGCAAGCGTTGGTCTATAAACCTAGATTACGGATGTCATCTTAACAGAGCTGATGGCTCACCTTTTAAAAATCCACTTTCTATTGGTTTTGATTTAGAAACTGGAGGACACGTATTTCAAATGCATTTTTCTAACGCTCAAGCCATGAATACCAATGGTTTTTTGGGGCAAGCCACAGGAGATTGGAGCGATGGCAACATCTATTTTGGGTTTAACTTAAGTCGTGTGTTTTAAAATTAATAGTTATGAAATTTAAATACCTCTTATATTTTGCAAGTTTATTCTGCTTTACAAACTGTTCTTACAACAGTGAAGATGACTTAACAGAAGCTATTATTATTGAAGAATTTGTAACCTACGAAGACAATATAAAATCTATAATAAACACCAATTGTATTTCATGCCACAATAGTCCTCCAATTAACGGAGCTCCAAATTCTCTAGTAACCTATAACGATGTGGTAGATGCTATAGAAAACAGAGATTTAATTGGACGTATTTCTACCACAGATGCTGGTTTTGTAATGCCGTTTGGAGGTCCAAGATTACCACAAAACTTAATAGATCTTGTTATTCAATGGGAACAGGAAGGTCTACTAGAAAACTAAAGTAATATGTTATGAAAAAGATCATATTTTTAGCACTATTCTCAATAAGCATAAGTGCAATCGCTCAAAGCAAATACCTAACCAAAACAGGTCAATTAAATTTTGAAGCCTCTGTACCTTCTTTTGAAGAAGTTGCTGCAAAAAACGAATCTGTAACAGCTATATTAAATACCGAAAATGGGGAATTTGCAGCCTTAGCTTTAGTAAAAGGCTTCCGATTCAAAAATGCTTTGATGGAAGAACACTTTAATGAAAATTATGCCGAATCTGATGAGCATCCAAAAGCTACTTTTAAAGGAAAAGTTGATGGCCTAGATTTTGACAATTTAAGTAATGAAGAAAGTAACACTTCAATTGATGGTTCATTAACATTTCATGGAGTCACAAAACAAGTTGAAGGCATTCCTTTAACCCTAAAAAAGGAAGATGAAAAAATTATTATTTCAGGTAATTTTAAGGTGTTAGCATCAGATTTTGAGATTGAAATTCCAAAAATTGTTGCTAATAAATTATCTAACGAAGTTGATATAGATTTTAGGTTTGAATTGGTTAAAAAGTAGAATTCTATTCTAAAACCAAAAGCGCTAGTTAGTACTAGCGCTTTTATAAAATCTAACGTTTATTACGTTTTCTATGCTCTCTACGCTTCTTCCAAGGTGCGTTTTTCTGCCAGTCACCAGCCATAATACAACCGTAAGGCATCACTTCGTCAATGACATTGCCTAAACCAAATTCGTTCATTTGTGCTCTAACAGCTTTCGCATTTTTATAAGCACTAGGTAACTCAGTAATATCAATTTCCTCAGAAAAGAACCTCACATCCAATCCTCGTGTCTCTTCTTTAAAGATCTGCATTATGCTTCCTGTTTTGCTTTTTCTATGTTGAGTTCTACTTACATTTCTACCAGCTCCATGTGGTGCAAAACCTAAATTGGTTTTTGTTGTAGCACCTTCAACAATCAAAACAGGTTCAGACATATTTAAGGGAATCAATCTCGGACCAGTAATGTCTGGCATAAACTTAGCATCCAATGGTGTCGCTCCTTTAGCATGGTAAAACAAGTCACCATCCTTAAATACAAAGTTATGCTCGTTCCAATATCTGTTTTCAACTGCAATCTCTAAGGTTTCAGCTACCGCATTATGAATCACTTTGTGATTGGTTTTGGTCCATTGTCTTATCACCTGTAAAGCATCCCAATAGTTTTGCCCTTCTTCAGTATCAAAAGGAATCCAAGCATTTTGCGCTTTAGTATCCGGAGATAAATCGCGTCTAAAACGTTCTGCAATTTTCATCCCTTTACCATACAATTTCGCACCAGGACCTCTAGATCCGTGATGGGTCACCAACATAGTATTTCCTGTCTTTTTAGACCTACCAACAAATAAGAAATGATTACCATCACCTTGAGTCCCTAAATGCGAGCGTGCTATTTTTATCATTTCCTTATCATTCAATAACACATTATCCTCAAAAGCATTTAATAATTCCTTAGGGAATCTAAATTGTGTATTTCTATCGCGTCCACCTGGTCCAAAATGTGTGTTGGTATGCGCAGCATCTAATACAGCTTTAGGATCTGACTTACCAAAATCCGTCAACATTACCGAACAACAAATATCGGCACTATGCATTCCTGGATGAATGGCGTTTTTAGCTACAGCAACACCTCCAACAGGAATGGTACCGTCTGGTCCTGCAGGGCAGGCATCTGGCATAATGGCACCATCAACCAAGGTTGGAGTTTTCATTAAAGTCTGCATAGAATTTATGACTTTAGATACATTGTCTTCTTCCAATTCATTTTCAGCTTTTATATTGATGGAAAACTCAATTGGCTTTTGATGCAATCTCATAGGATCTGGCAACTTAAACTGTTCTAAGTAGGCAGATAAAGCTTCACCTTCTAGAGCATTGGTATTAATATGTTCTATAGCCTCTTTCATCCATTTTCCTTGTCTGTAACCTAAAGCGATTAAATCGTGTCCTGTTATTTTAGTTTTCATATTTCTATTTTCTATTAAGCTCTGCCAGCTCCTTAGTCTGGCAGAGCACTACTTTGAAGTCTGATTCCAAAAGACTTCTTCTAAATTATTCTATAATTATTTATACAACTTTATCTGCACAAGACGAACTTGCAAATGCATAAGGTTTGGCCTTAAACACAAAGCCCATTCCTAATATGTAACCCATAGCATCTTTCAGTGCCACGTTAGATTGAAACTTAGGGTCTGTATTTATATCAGCATGTACTTCAAGTTCTACGTTGTAAGCTTCAAGAATATTGCATATAGCATAAGCTACTTCAACAGACATTGTTACCTCTTTAAGCATACGTTCTTTAAGGCCAATTTTTGTGTTACCCTTTAGGTTTCTGATAAACATAAAACCACCTTTACCTTCGCGTATCACCACAACTACTGTTGCATAAGCAATATAATCTTGGTACGCTTGTGAATCCGAACCCACACATATCTTTAGGCGATGTCCTGCCTTTTGCTCTCTAACAATAGCATCTTTCACAAGTTTGGTAATAGGCTCATCAAATACCTTACCGCTCATGTTTCTCCATTTTTGCTGAGTTAGTTTCATGATTTCCACTTTTTAGTTATACAATTTATTAGCGGAACAGACAGGAATTGAACCTGTATCGCCAGATCTTCAATCTGGTGCATTGACCAACTTTGCTACTGTTCCTTTTTAAGCGTCTATCAAGGGTCGAACTCGATCTTAGAGGATATACCTCTTGTGCGATGAACTTGTACTGAGCTCAGTCTAAGTATTACACTATAGACACTATTTTTGATAACCTGAATAAATTTGAACCATTACCTCAAGAGTCAAAGTCTTGAATGCTGCCATTACACCACAGGTTAATATTGTAAGCTCAATAGGATTCGAACCCATACCTCAAAGTCCGTAGCTTTGAATGCTATCCATTACACCATAAGCTTATTGTACTCCACCCAAGACTCGAACTTGGACTTAAAGGTGCTTAAAACCTTTGCCTCTTCCATTTGGGCTAGTGGAGCATTTGTACAGGAAGAGAGATTAGCTCACATCATTTCCATTGTTTTATGTGTTCGTGAATGCTGTGCATTTCGAACTCCCAATTTCTCGATTCTAAATCGAGTGCGTTTACCATTTCGCCATTACTGCAAACTGTTGAGGTAATAGGGATCGAACCTATGACTTTCACGATGTAAGCGTGACGCTCTTCCACTGAGCTATACCTCATTTTGTACTCCGTAAGGGAATTGAACCCTTAATTCCACATAGAAAGTGCGGCGTCTTAAACCATTTGACCAACGGAGCGTTTCGCAGTACCGACGAGATTCCCTTCGACTGCGCTCAGGGTAAACTTCTCATCTCTTGTTCTGTTTTGCAGTACCGACGAGATTCGAACTCGCAACTTCTCGGGAGACAACCGAGTGCTCTACCATTGAACTACGATACTATATTGTGGGAATTGAAAGATTCGAACTTTCTAAGTACAATACAACTGTTTTACAGACAGTCTCAGCTCTCCAACGCTGACGAATTCCCAAATTTGAGACAAGAATGAGATTCGAACTCATAAAAAACAGAGTTGCAGTCTGTTGCCTTAACCCTTCAGCCATCTTGTCTTTAAAATCGGCAAACCAAGGTCTGCCGATTTGTTATTCCGCTTTCTTTTTAATTACAAGAAATTATTCAACCGATTCTGAAACCAACTTTTTGGTTGTGTTTCAGTCTCTTTTTTGGCCTGATTTTCTAATATTCTGTTTTCGTTTGCCTGTGCTTTTCTTTTCTTTTTTACACGAGACAACACATTTTCAACAAAACTTATAAAATCATCATTCAACGCTAACTGCTTTGCTTCTTTTAAAGCACGTTCTGCGTCTTCAAACTGAGCCATACTTTCAAACAATTGGCCTTGTGCCAACGCTATACCAGCCTTATCTATACCTTTTACAGTTTTGGCAAAATCAATAACTTTTTGAGCTTCTTCAAAGTCCTCATTATTGGTTAATAACCGTATGTAGTCTGGATAAATATCTGTTAAATCCAATCTGCTCGCTAAAGCACTTTCGAAATATGTCTTGGCTGTTTCGTAATCACCCAATTGCTCTGCATATACTTTTGCCATTAAGTGCAACGCTTTAGCATTTTCTGGGTCGTAAGACAAAGCGTAGTGTAATGCTTCTACTGCTTTTTCTAATTCCCAAGGGTAAGCTTCAATTGCTCTAAACAAGTGTATATTTTGTAATATATTTCCCATTTTTCCTTTATTCAATAGTTAATACTGTCTTAAACGCATCGCCTTTAATGGATGCTTTTAAAACTGTTTGTTTTTGATTAAATCTTAATATTGAGACATAAAAAAATCCGAAACAGTTTTATTGCTTCGGATTTTTTTTCTGGAAGATGATCTGTCTATTTATAAGCAGATATTTCAGAAATATACCGAAGCCATTTTTTATACGACTCGAGGTCACGTTCAACCATACTTGTTGGCTGGTTAAAATTTTGAAATGCTATACAATACTTTAGCATGGCTTCTTGTTTTTGTTGTTATTGTTTTAAATGCGAATCTGTTTGTTTGATTCTGCGGTGCAAATATAAAGTTGAATTTTTGAAACTTCCAAATAAAATTTCAATTTAATTTATTGATTATCAGATATTTATATTTGTTTTTAAGCAAAGAAAATCCTGTCCGCTTTATGCAGATACTTGAAGGTTTTTCGCAAACGTTTGTCTCCCAATTGCTTAATCTTCAAAGCTTATATTTTAGTTTTTAAAATCTTGTTTCAATTAGTTTCGATTTTTTTTTCAGTTTTCATGTTTATTCCTATCAATCGCTATGTTTTTAGATAAAAAAAGCGTCCAATTTCTTGGACGCTTGTAATCTATAATAATGGTTTAAGTCTAAATCATCTGTTAATGATGACTAAAATAGATACATAACGTCCTTTCTCGTTGAAATAATTCGATACTATTTCCGCGATAATCCCACTGACACATCAGTGATTTTAGTGCTTTATGTACTATTGTTGTTCTCATTAGCGCTACAAATATGAAATAATTATGACGTAAAATCAAAATTCATGTCCAAATTAGATTAAATATGAATAATCAAAATCATCAACTATTAACTAAGTTTTAAGTTATTAGTTATTATTTTTATAGAAAACTAAAGGGTTATGTTATCAAAATCAATAGAAGCTGCATTAAATAAACAAATACGTATTGAGGCAGAATCGTCTCAGGTATATTTAGCAATGGCCGTTTGGGCCGAAGTAAAAGGGTTAGAAGGCATCTCAAATTTTATGTACGATCAGTCTGATGAAGAGCGTGAGCATATGCTGAAGCTGGTGAAATTTGTTAATGAGCGTGGTGGCCATGCACATATTTCTGAGTTAAACGCACCTAATGTAACCTTCAATTCGTTTCAAGAAATGTTTCAAAAGCTTTTAGAGCATGAGGTGTTTGTGTCTGAGAGTATTAACGAACTTGTTCATATTTCTTTACAAGAAAAAGACTATGCCACACACAACTTCTTACAATGGTATGTCGCTGAACAAATTGAAGAAGAAGCTGTTGCCAGAACCATCTTAGACAAAATAAATATGATTGGAGATGATAAAGGAGGGCTCTATTTATTTGACAGAGATATACAGCAATTAACCGTAAGCTCTGCTGCTCAGACACCTGGAGCAGGTATTTAATGTTAAAGTTTATTTAGAACAAATTAAAATAGTTATTTTTGCCCAGTTGATTTTTAGTCAATATGGGCAAAAAGAAAAAAGATAAGAAGCTTAAAAAAGAACGCATTAAAGTTCTTGAAACTTCTGGTATAGAAACTTTAGGCAAAGTAAAGTCTAAATGCTGCAAGAAATATAAAAAGGCAGAACACAAACGTTGCAAAAAGTGCCCTTGCTTTGATCTTCTTAAAAAAGTTGCATAAAGACGTTTAGTTCTGTAATGTTTTATGGTGTATATAGACTTACATATACATGAAATATACTTTTAGCGAATTTTCTACAGGTGCAATTTTTAATATTGGTAATTCCGATGACCTTACTCCATTTAAAAAAGCGCAACAAATTAATCTTTACACATTTATCTGGGCCAACTCTCAACCTGTAGAGCTTGTAATAGACAGTGTTCCTATTACGCTACCAGCAAATCATATTTTAGCACTTACACCTATACAATACATACAGTATATTAGTGGTAGAGATGTAATTTTATATCAATTTAACAGAGAATTCTACTGCATAAAAGATCATGACCAAGAAGTGAGTTGTGCTGGAATGTTATTTTTTGGAAATACTAATATTCCAATAATTAGTCTAGACGAAAAAGAACAACAGAAATATAAAACATTACATGAAATCTTTATTGACGAGCTAGAAACTAAAGACAATATACAAGCCGAAATGCTTAGAATGTTGATGGGTAGATTTATAATTAAAAGTACACGATTACTTAAAGCAAAAGAAGGCATTATCGAAACTCCAAAAAGTTCTAAAGTAGATTTGTTGAGAGCTTTTAACGTATTAGTAGAACAGCACTTTAAAGAAGAACATAGTGTGTCTTTTTATGCTGAAAAACTCTTCAAGTCACCCAAAACGCTCTCTAACAATTTCGCAAAGCTTAACCGTAGTCCGTTACAAATTATTCATCAAAGAATTGTTTTAGAAGCTAAACGATTACTTACCTACACAGATAAATCTGCAAAAGAAATTGCTTACGACATCGGTTTTGATGACGCTTCTCACCTCAGCAGATTATTTAAAAAATACACCTCTCAATCGCCTTCTGAATTCAAAAAAACACTTACCACTCTTGCTTAGGAAAAATTGACAAGATTAAGGGTAAATTCTTCATTCTATTATATTACCTCATACTTCATCTTTGTAGTGTAATTTTTAAACTATAAAAGATGAAACATTCCATTAAATCAATATTCAATCTTATTGAAATATTCGCAAAAAGCCCTAGACGTATTGCAACAAGCAAATTATCTAATACGCATTGTGAGCATGAGCAATTGCATGATTATTACTGCGACGCAGAAAAACCACACATTAACCCTTAAGGAAATAATGACATGTACAAGGGAAGTATTTTCATTCTATTACTTCCCTTTCTACTGCAACTTTGTACCATCAAAAAAAATTAAATAACAATCGCTGATTCATTCAGCATAAAAAATTAAAATTATGAGCACATTTAATGTACCAACAAGAGAAAACGTTAGTGAAAACAACCAAGCAATTTTTGACAACCTTAAAAAAGCTTTAGGATTTGTACCAAATTTATACGCAACTTATGCGCATAGCGATACTGCTTTAGAAAACTACTTAAACTTTGCTAATGCAAAGACATCTTTATCTGCAAAAGAAAAAGAAGTTGTAAACTTAGCGGTAAGCCAAGTAAATGAGTGTATTTACTGTTTGTCTGCCCATACAGCGATTGGTAAAATGAATGGTTTTACTGATGAACAAATTTTAGAGTTAAGAGCTGGTTTTTCTACTGTAAATAGCAAATTAGATGCTTTAGCAAAATTAGCAAAAAACATTACAGAAAATAGAGGTCGTACAGATGCTGATGTTTTAGAAAACTTCTTTAACGCTGGCTACACCAAAGCTAATTTAATAGATACCATTTCTTTAGTTGGTGACAAAACCATCTCTAATTATGTACATAGTACCACACAAGTACCTGTTGATTTTCCAGAGGCACAGCCACTGGAAACTGAAACTGTATAAAAAGAAAATTCAGAAGTATTCTTTATAGCGCAACTTTGATTGAGTTGCGCTATTTTTTTTAAAAGTCACACACCTATTTATATTGAATTTTATTGATATTTAACTAAAATAATTTATATACAATTAATAGTCACACTATATTTATGCGAAAACATTATCTATTAGTTATAGATTTCTTTTTTATTTGTTAGTAAGATACTTTATAAATATGATAGCATCAGACCAATGGGTAACCTACATGTGTATTTTACTAGCAGTTTATGCTTTAGTTATACTCTATTTTGTAGTACGTGGGGCACGTAAAAACATAGATATTAAAGACTATGCTGTTGGCAATTTAGGTTTTCCAGCTTGGGTAGTTGGTTTATCTTTAGCTGCGTCTATGACGAGTGCAGCCACGTTTATAATCAATCCAGGTTTTATTGCACTTTATGGTTTTTCAGGCATTATTTCTTTTGCACTTGTTTTACCTATTGCTGCATTTATTTCGCTCATTGTATTTACTAAAGGTTTTGTAAAGCAAGGGAATGCAGTAAAAGCAACAACAATGGCCCAGTGGATTGGTAAACGCTACAATAGTAAAAACTATGCCTTTTTCTTCGGAATTATTGCCTTGCTTTTAATCACTTTTATTGTTCTGATTAATGTAGGATTAACACAGGTTATTTCTAAAGCATTGAACGCAGATCCTTTTTATGTTTTACTTTCTATCACAGCTTTTGTATTTGGTTATATGATGTTTGGAGGTGCAAATTCTATGGTTTACACCAATACCATTCAGGCTATAATTATGTTTATTGTGGCTTTGATTTTAATAGGTTCTGGTTGGGAGTTCTTTTCAGGAGGTATAAGTGGTATAGTAGAAAAACTCAATGCAATTGATCCAAATCTCACCAAACCAACTAATGAAAGTAGCTTTCTTTTTAGAGATTATTTTGAAATTATTGTTACACAAATCGTCATTGGTGTTGCTGTCGTTTGTCAACCTCATATTATCACCAAATCGCTTTTATTAAAAGATTCAAGTAAAATAAACACCTATTTAGCTAGTGGAATTATCTTTATGATTGTATTCTTTTTGGTAGTAGTTGTAGGCCTTTATGCAAGAATCAGTTTCCCAAATTTTATGGTGAACGGCAACACATTAAAAATGGATGAAATTATTCCAACCTATGTGGTTACCAAGTTTTCGGTTGGTGTAGGTTTAATAATTGTTGTTGGCTTAATTTCAGCAGGACTTTCAACTTTAGAAAGTTTAATTCAATCGTTGTCCATTACTATTACTTCAGATATTATTGATCCTATTTCAAAACATAAGCTAGGAAACAAAACTATAATGGTAAATAAAATAGTGATTGTAGGTCTGGCAGTTGTGAGTTTTGTTTTAAGCTGGCAACAAATTAAGTCACCAGATGTAAGTGTAGCTATTTTTGCTCAAAATGGTGTCTATGCCTATTTTGCCGCAGCTTTTGTTCCTGTATTGTTCGGCACGTTCTTAAAAAATGTAAGCACGCGCTCTGTACTTATAGCTAGTATTATAGCAATTATCGTGCACTTTGGCATTTACTACGGAAGATTAACACCTTACATGCAAGAACCTGTAAACAACCCTGGAGTATCTGCTGCTATCGGCATCGTTTCTTCGTTAATTATAGGATTCGTATTTTACAAACTAGATTTAAACAAACAACGTGAACACGCTAGACTGGACAGCTAAATGGGCAGATTACACGCCAAATAAAATTGCACTTACCTCTTACGATAGTGGTGAGCAGTATTCCTTTAGCGATCTTAATACTTACGCTAATCGTTTAGCAGAAAAGTTTAAAAGGATAGGGCTGCAAGAAGGAGATAGAGTCGCCATTTTAGCTGAGCATGGCTTAGAATACATTGTTTTATTTGTAGCTTGTCAACGCCTTGGGATTATTCTGGTGCCTTTGAATTATAGGTTTCCAGTTAACGAAATTCAGAAGCTGATTTTAGACTGTACTCCTACGCTTTTTATTTATAGTTATAATCATTTTGAAAAATTTGAAGAGCTTAACATAACAAGTAAGCACATTTTCAACATTAAAGATGTAAGACATTTTTATCTTGACGACACTATAAATGTTGAACCTAGAACATACAAAATAAAGGAAAGTAGTCCCCTATTTATATTCTATACTTCTGGTACAACAGGTCGCCCAAAAGGCGTCATCTACACCAATAAAATGCTGTTTTGGAATAGCCTGAATACGTCCATGCAATTGGGTATTACGTTTAGAGATTCTACCATAAACACGCTTCCACCCTATCACACTTCGGGTTGGAATGTGTTTTTAACACCATTGTTGCATAAAGGAGCACATATTGGAATGCTAGAAAAATTTGACCCAAAAAAGGTACTTCAGCTTTTAGAAGCCAATAAAACAACACTTTTTATGGCATTGCCGACTATGTTGTTAATGATGCAAAAAGACCCAAGTTTTAAAGCCATTAGCTTAAAAAAATTACGATACATAATCTCTGGCGGTGAAAAGGTCCCGCCAGAATTAGTGTCGCACTGGAAAACCGAAAAGAACATTTATATAAGGCCTGGTTATGGACTCACAGAAGCAGGTCCGAGTATTACCTCGCTTCACCATAAAATGGCACAATTAAAACCTAACTCCATAGGAAAGCCTAACTTTTATCTCGAAACTAAAATTGTAGATAAAAACGGAAAAGTAGTAAAAAACAACACGATTGGTGAGCTCTGTATTAAAGGAAACATTGTAACTCCTGGTTATTGGAACAATTCGGTAAAAACCAATAACAACATTAAAAGAGGTTGGTTGTTTACAGGTGATTTTGCCTACAGAGATCATGAAGGCTATCTTTACATAAAAGGGCGTAAAAATGATATGTATATTTCTGGTGGAGAAAACATTTACCCTCAAGAAATTGAAACACATCTTGAAGCTCTTGATGGTATTAGAAAAGCAGTTGTACTGAGCGTAAAAGACGAAAAATGGGGCGAATGTGGCATTGCTTTTGTAACCCCTACCAATAAAGCGTTAACAGCTAAAGATGTTAGAGCACTTTTAAAAGATAGATTAGTAGCTTATAAACATCCTAAATATATCTTTTTCTTAGACGATATTCCATTAACAAGTATTGGTAAGGTGTCTAGAAAAAAATTATTGAAATATTTCAATTCGGTAAAAATATAACACAGATGAAACAACTAAAATTAGTTCTATTATTCACACTAATTAGTACTTCAATTTTTTCACAGCAAGAAACAAAACCCATGAAAGAAGTCCTTTCAGAATACAAGTTCGAAACAAAATCAATCACCTTAGATAGCTTAAATATTAGCTATGTAAAGGAAGGTAATGGAGAAAAAACACTGTTGTTTTTGCATGGCTTAAGTAGTAATTCTGATGCGTGGTCTAAAAACATTGAAGCCTTAAGTAAAAACTACACGTGTATTGCTTTGGATTTACCTGGCTATGGCAAGTCTTCTAAACCAAAAGCAGACTATACATCTACATTTTTTGCTGATGTTACTTACCAATTTCTGCAAAAATTAAAATTGAAAAACGTTGTTTTAGTGGGTCACTCTATGGGAGGACAAGCCAGTATAAAACTTGCAACTACACACCCAAATGTTATTGATAAACTCATTTTAGTGGCACCTGCAGGTATAGAGAAGTTTACTAAAACCGAAGGAGATATGATAAAAAGCATCTACACCGCAGATATGGTGAAACATACTACAAATGAACAAATAAGAAAAAACTATGCCCTGAATTTTTATAAGCAACCAGAAGATGTTTCTAAAATGATTGAAGACAGAATAAAGATAAAGTCCTCTTCTGATTTTGATGCACATTGCGAAGCTATTGTAAAAAGTGTTTCTGGAATGATTGACGATCCTGTTTTTGAAGACTTAAAAGATATCAGCCAAAAGACATTAGTCCTCTTTGGAAAAAACGATATGCTTATTCCAAATCGTTACTTTCATCCAACTTTATCTGTGGAAAAAGTTGGCGAAATTGCAGAAGAACAAATCAAATCGGTAACTGTAAAATACATTGATGAATCTGGTCATTTTGTTCAATTTGAAAAACCTGAAGACGTTAATTTATTAATTAGGGAATTTGTAGAAGAGGATTAATTATTAATCATATAGCGAAAATGATAATGAGATGTTCCATGTGACCATTGAAAAACAATAAATATTAACACATGAAACAAAAACTCAAAAAATTTACAGAGTTTAGCAAAACCATTCTACCTCACGAAGCTAATTACCTTAAGTCCGTAATCCAATTTACTGACGACGAAAAACTTAAAATTATAAATCTTTTAATCTCTAACGCTTTGTCTAAGTTAGAATTTAAAGATTTTGATACCGCAATAAACAAAAGAAAGTATTCCTACATTAAGGACTGGGTAGAAAAAAAGCTAGCCAATATCGATGTAGATGCCACCATAGACTGGCTCATTACCTTAAAGAAGAAAATACTCACGGATGCCATTACCTCAAATGAGGAACTAGAGTTTCTTCAGTATGTTATACAGTATAAAACTGTTGAATATAATTTTCAAAGTCTTTACGGACTTGCTAAAGAATACAAATCTTATTTATTGGTAAGAATGCGCTATAAAGACCATGAGATCATCGCAGATTTTTTGAACAATTACGAATCAGCCTATAAAAAATCTATTGCCATACATGAAAAACTTTATGCAGCAACTACCGAAATTACAAACCAATATACACTAAATAACAATGAGACAAAGCACTTAGAATCTTGGCTTTTCGAAGTGTTTAATGACGAAACTCTTGATGGAAAAAACAGATATCAAGCCTTTGTTCTATTAGCTTTTATGTATACTAACTATAACGAAAACAACAAGTTAAAATCTTTGTTCGATGAGATAGATGTTCATTTTAGTAAAGGCGAAATGTACTCCAGACGTCTACTCTCAAATTATTATGCTAGTAGAGTGTTGCTGCATTCAAAACAAAATGAATTTAAGGAAGCAGAATATTACGGATACCTCTCTATTCGTCAAAACAATAATGATACTTTGATGTATGTAAACAATTTGGCAGCAATTTTACTTCGTAATGGCAATCCAAAACAAGCTTTTACACTTTTTGAAAACTATAAAGACTTGTATAGAGATGTCCACAATTACCACCAAAAAATTGGATTTTGTTCGTATTTAATAAGAATTCATGCTGAATTGGGTAAAGCTGAACTCGCAGAGGCTACTGCTAAAACCTTTCTGAAAAAATATAAGAGCGAAGTGCTTCAACATCGCTGGCATCATTTTTTCACCTCTTATATTAATATTTTAATTGCTAAAGAGAAGTATGATGAAGTCTTAAAATTGTCTTCAAAATTCAACCTTATTGAAAGAGAAAAAGAACGTTCAAGAAAAATAAATTATGTGCCAAATGTTTCATGGAGTATTTCGCTTTCAAGATACATGGAAGGTAAAATAAATTCAGATCGTTTGCTTGATGAAATCAAAGAACCGCTAAAGCATATTCAACCTACTTTAAACCAAAAACAATTGATGTTTAAGGTTATAGATAAGCTATCTAACAACCTTCCTGAGGCGTTTTTAAAACTAAAGTCACACATCTAAAAACACCCAGCAAATCACTGTTTAACAAGTGCTTAAATAAGTTTTGTTTTTAACAACGTAGATAAAGTCACATTTTATTACTCACTTTTTTAAGCGTACATGTTTACGATTTCATAATAGATTGCAGTAAAATGTAACTAAACAACTAATCTATAATCATGAAAAAATTATTACTATTACTAACCTTTATTGGCTCTCTGTTGGCTGGTGCTCAAAACACCGGAAAAATAGAAGGGAAAATAACTCTTGAAGATGGCATGCCATTATCTGGTGCCACTGTTTACATTAAATCTTTAGACAAAGGAACTGTAACTGATTTTGATGGAAAATATACCATTGATGATGTTACTGCAGGTACTTATGATATTTCCTTTTCTTATGTTGGATTTGAAACTATAACTCAAAGTGTAACAGTCACTGCAGGACAAACCACAACTACTAACGTTTCTTTAAAAGAGTCTGACAGTATGCTCAATGAAGTTATTATCACTTCGAGCAAGCAACCACAAAAAATTACAGACGTGCCAGCATCTGTAAGTGTTATTAGAGCAAAAGATATAGAAGAGTTTCCGAGTTTTAATATTGGTGAACTTGCTGCAAGACAAAAAGGTGTAGATTTTGTTCGTACAGGTGTACTAGGTACAGGTATAAATATCAGAGGGTTTAACTCGGCTTTTAATTCTAAAAATCTTCAGGTAACTGACGATCGTATTTCTATGTTAATTGCAACAGGTTTACCATTTGGTACATTTTCTACAGTAACAAAAGATGATATAGAGCGCGTAGAAATACTTTTAGGACCAAACGGAACATTATATGGGCCAAATGCACATAATGGTTTGGTAAGTACTATTACAAAAAACCCAAGAACATCAGAAGGAACCACCTTAGTTTTTGGTGGTGGTAGCCAAAACGTTATTACTGGTCGTTTACGTCATGCTCAGGTAATTAATGATAAGCTGTCTTATAAAGTACATTTAGAAAGAACAGCTGGTAGAGAATTTCAGTATGTAGATTCTGTATATGTTGGCACAACAGCTTACACAGAGAAGAACTTAGATAGAGATTTTGACTTATTAAGATATGGAGGTGCAGTACACTATAAAACAGGTAAAAAATCGGAATTAATAGGATATTATGGGCACAGTAACAATACTAATTTAGGTGTTACTAATGCTGGTAGAAACCAAATAAAAGACTGGACTATGGATTTAGCTCAGTTAAAATTTGTGTCAGATCGTTTCTTTGCAAATGCATATTATACTTGGAGTAGAACTGATGAAACGTACGCTATAAATCAACGTACACAAAACTACGTGTCATTTATTGAGAACGGTTTTTCTGAAGAAGAATCTTGGAGACGTGCGTTATATGAGCAATGGGTACCCGCTTTTGGTATAGCTATTCCTAGAGGAGCTTTATTCAAAGATGCTTCAGAGCGTTTTAATGCAGAAGCCCAATACAACAATAATTGGGGAGATTTTTATCTTACTGTTGGAGCACAATATCAAAAAGATATGGCAGACTCAGAAGGTACTTATTTATTAGACCAAGATGGCCCTATAGATATAGCTCAAACAGGTGTTTATGGCCAATTTGAATACAAAATGGATTCTGGTTGGAATTTCTTATTAGGTTTACGTGCTGATAACCATGATTTATATGGAACCAACTTCTTACCAAAAGCTGCCATTACTAAATCTATTGACGCAGGTACATTTAGATTAACTTATGGACGAGGTATGGCTGTACCATCTATCCTAAACCTAAAAGGCAACTTATTTGGTGGATTAGTTTTAGGTAACGGAGAAGGTTTTACATTAAGCAACGGCAATACTGTGGATGCCCTAGAAGTAGAAACTATAAACTCTTTTGAAGCTGGTTTTAAAGGTCAATTATCGGATAAATTATTTTTAGACACAAGTGTGTACTATAATATGTCTGAAAATTTTATTAGTCCACTTCGTAATATTGTAGATGCAGCAAACAATGTATATGCAACGCACATAGGTGATACACCAATAGATGAAGTATCACCAGGTGCAAGTGCGTCTCCTTTTCTATTAACGTACAGCAATTTTGGTAGTGTAGACACTTACGGATTAGACATAGGGTTAAATTACTATTTCTCAGACGCTTTTAGAACTTCTCTTAACTACTCTTACTTTGGCAGAAATTTAGATACTGATGATTTAGCAAATGATGGAAACCTAGACGGTGTGGTTTTAGAAAGTGAATTACCGATTAACACACCTGCTAACAAATTTACTTTAGGTTTACATTATAATAAGAATAAATTCTATGGCGCAGTTTTTGGCCGTTGGATAGAAGATTATGACTTCTTTTCTGGTATTAATGTAGCTGCTGAAACACAAGACTTAGATGGAGACGGTGTTAATGAAATTGTAGAAAATGCCAGAGTTGGAAGAACATGGAACTATGGTCCTTTAGGAGGATTTGTTGTAGATGCCAACATAGGGTACAGCCTTAACGACAATGTATCTTTTGGTCTAAATGTAACAAACCTATTTGATACTGATATGAGAGAGTTTGTGGCATCACCTGCTATAGGACGTTTAATTTCATTCGAACTTAAATACAACGTTAACTTTTTTAAAAACAGAAAAAATAACGACGATTAAGTTTTAAAAGATGTCAAAAATTAAAGTCAATGACATAAGCCTAGACTATGAAGATTATGGTAGTGGTAAAGTACTACTTATGCTTCATGGTTTAGGTTCTACAAAAAAAGACTGGGATGCCCAAGTACCGTTTTTCTCTAAAAATTTTAGAGTTATAGCTGTAGATCTAAGAGGTCATGGTAATTCTACAAAACCACAAGATGCATACGGTGTACCTTTAATGACTGAGGATATTAAATGCTTTTTAGATGCTTTGGGTATTAAAAAAGCAACTCTAATAGGTTTCTCTATGGGAGGAGCTGTAGCTTTTGACTTTGCAGTAAAGCATCCGGAGTATTTAGATAACCTTGTAATAGTCAACAGCGGTCCAGATTTTAATGATATGGGACAAATAGGCGAAGACTTACTCAATGGTCGAACAAAGTTTCTAGAAACCAAAGGTCTTAATGCTCTAGCCAAAGAAATTTCATATAACATGTTTCCTGAGGCATCTCAAGTAGATTTAAGAAACGAATTTGAAGAACGCTGCAAACAAAATGACTACAATGCTTATTACAAATCCTTTACCACTTTAATGAATTGGGGTTTAGGCAAAAAGCTAAAAGAGATAAAAACTAGAACATTAGTAGTAGCTTCAGACATGGATTATACACCAGTTTCTTTTAAAGAAGAGTATGTCTCAAGACTACCAAACGCAACATTAGTAGTCATAAAGAATTCAAGACATGGTGCTGTTATAGATCAACCAGAGGCTTTTAATAATGTGTTGCTAAATTTTTTAAATGATGAATAGAGTTGCACTAATTACAGGAAGCACAAGTGGTATAGGTCTTGGGATTGCAAAACATTTTGCAAAAGAAGGTTACGATATTATGTTTCATGGCTTAGAAAATAATGGTGGTGAGATTGCGCAATCTGTAGCTAAGGAATACAATGTTAAAACTTCTTTTTCTAATGCTAATATGTTAGAAGCAGAAGCGATAGAAAATCTGGTAAAACAAACTATTGAAACATTTGGTGGGCTTCATATATTAATTAATAATGCTGGTATTCAATTTGTATCTCCTATTGAGGAGTTTCCAAATACCAAATACGAGAACATCATCGCTATAAATATGAATGCCGCTTTCTATGCATCTAAAGCTGCTTGGTCTCAAATGAAATCGCAAAATTTTGGAAGAATTATTAATATTTCTTCGGTTCATGGTTTAAGAGCTTCAGAATACAAAACGGCTTATGTAGCAGCAAAACATGGTGTTATTGGCATGACCAAAGTAATGGCATTAGAAGGTGCAAACCATAATATAACATGCAATGCCATTTGTCCTGGTTACGTAAAAACACCTTTGGTAGAAGGACAAATAAAAGATCAAGCCAAAGCGCATGACATGTCTGAAGAAGAGGTTGTAGAAAAGGTAATGCTAAGAAAGCAAGCTGTAAAAGAGTTTGTACCATTAAAAGCAATAGCAGATATGGCATTATTATTAGCAAAAGACAGTTCTACAACAATTACAGGTACATCCTTCGCATTAGATGGTGGTTGGAGTGCTCAATAATGAATAATAATAGGTATTCTATAATTTGATTAAGAGTTAGTTAATTGGCAAAAAGTATTATTTCAAATTATTAAATACAATTTGCAAGTAAAAAGCTTGCAATATACAAGACATCAGAAGAATCTTTTAAGTGTTTCATTTATCTTCTGATGTCTATTTTTATGTGATTATACCTTTACTTTCCTAACATTAACAGTTCATTACAAACTACTTCAGTGGTGTAGCGTTTCATGCCATCTTTATCCTCCCAGGAGCGTGTTGTTAGTTTACCTTCAATGGCTACTTCTCTGCCTTTGGTTACAAATTTTTCAACGATTTGAGCCGTTTTTCCCCAAGCTACAATATTGTGCCACTGCGTATCTGTAACTTTTTCTCCATTGGCATTTTTGTAACTTTCGTTAGTAGCGATAGAAAATTTTGCAAGCATTTTACCAGACTCAAGGTTAATGATTTCTGGGTCGTTTCCTAAATTACCAATCAACTGTACTTTGTTTTTTAATGTGTTCATGTGTTCTAAATTTTATATGTTAAACAGTTAATACAATTGAACCTTCAATGATTCAACACTGCAAAGATGAGATGACTAACAAATTTTAGTCGGTAGTTACCTATTTAATTTCGTTTGTAAATGTTTGTAGTCGTTTGTAAATGGTTAACACTTTGTTATTATAGGCTTTTATTGTAGATTTCAGTTTATTTTATAATACTTCCGTTTATTCGGTAGTTGTGAGCAAGCTAACCAAAAATATGGAAATAAAACCTAAGATTGGATTTGACAAAATAAAATTCGGAATGTTTAGAAATGAAATAATTGAAATTTTAGGCAGACCTGACCGGATATTGACGGATGAATATGACGAGAACGAACAAAAACTTGAATGGAATAAATTAAAAATACGTCTTACTTTTCAGCTGGACGAAAATGACCGATTAACTTACCTCGTATCTAAAAATCCAAATTTAAATTATGCTGGACAAAGACTTATCGGGATTGAAACAGAAATCGCAAAAAATAAAATCCTAAAGGAATTAGCAACTCAATGGGAAGTTGAGAATTATGATTTTTTTCAAACGCACTTCCACGAACCGAATTGGTTAACTCTTCATTCGGAATTTGGAGAAATTGATGAAATCGAAATGGGAGTTCCATTTAAAAACAAAAACGAATATGATTGGCCTAAATAATTGACTTTATGACTACTTTCTTAAAAATATTGAGAATATTATTGATTTTGATTTTAGGATTTATCGTAATTGTATCTTCGATTTTCATTTTTGATAGATATGTTACGAATCCGCATATGAAAGGTATAAGTCCAGTAGATATAAAGCATATAATCATTTATCTCGTTTTACCATTGTTAATAATGATTTTCGGAATAAAATTTATAGAAAAGAAACGGAGAAAAGCCAGCTCACAACAATAGCTATACACAATGGCTTGGGTTAGGGCTGAAATGAAAGGTTTGGTTTTTTTTACTAATTTTACGATTGAAAAATAACGAAAGTGCTTATTTGCACGCCACTGTGCATAGCCAGACCGTTAGCAACAAGCTGAAAACATCCCGTAAAAATAAAATGAATAGAATTCTAATAATATTATTTCTGACTTTTAACTTTTGTGCTTTTGGACAAACTCAGCACGAAATGCACAAGGAAGCGAGTGAAGAATATAAAAAGTCTGATATTGAATTAAATAATGTTTATCAAAAAATACTGACTGAATATAAATCTGACTCAACTTTTATTGACCGACTAAAAAAGACACAAAGAATTTGGATTACTTATAGAGACTCTGAATTGGAAATGAAATTCCCAGCTGAAAATAAACAAGCCGAATATGGAAGTGTTTATCCAATGTGTGTTTCTTTGTTTTTAAAGGAACTGACTGAAGAGCGAACTGAAAAATTACGGATTTGGTTAAATGGGATTGAAGAAGGCGATATGTGTTCAGGTTCAGTTAAAACGAATTAAAAGCCAGTTGCCAACAATGTATAACCGCAATTACAGCAAATTCGACTATCCTTCGACTATGCTCAAGACAAACTTAAACAAATCCACTCGGAATTAGCTACACTGAACCCAAAGGTTTGCTAACGTCAGTTCTTAACCGAAAATCATTAGCTTTAAAACCGTAACTAACTTTTATACAATACCTTTAGCAGTAATTAGAATGAACAAAACAGATAAATCAAAACATAATATTTCAATTGCTGCGATTAAGCGTTCTACGTTTAAGCCATATGACTATGAATTGACAAAATTCTATGAATCAAATTCTGAATTCCCATACCGTGGAATGGAACTTGACTTGACTGAAAATGAACTGATTATTTGCTCAACAGTTGTTGATTCCGAAAATTATAGTGTTTTGACAACTCAAAAATTAATAACTAAAGAAAACGGAATTAAAAATATTGGGAATTTAATTGGCGCAAAAGACAAACTTTATGGAGATTTTAAAGGCTACAAAGACAAGTCATACACATTTGGATTTGTAGAACTGAATAATGGTATGGATTTTAAATATTTTATTGAAACAGGAAAAGCTTCTATGATTATGATTTACGGAGTTAGAACTATCATTCGAACAGAAGAAATGACTGAAAAAAATATTCAAAACTCTATAAGAAATTGGAATAGACAAAATGAAAAGAATGAAAAATAACTACCGCCAACAATGTATAACCGCAATTACAGCAAATTCGACTACCCTTCGACAAGCTCAGGGCAGGCTCAAGCGAATCCACTCGGAATTAGCTACGCTGAACCTAAAGGTTTGTTAACGTCAGTTCTTAAACGAAAATCATTAACTTTAATACCGAAATTGACGGTTATACAATACCGTTGTAACGCATTTAAATAAATCACAATTGAACAAAAGTCATAAATTAGAAACTCTGACAACTGAAATAATAAAGCGGGATTTTATGCTGATTAATTCATCATATTTTTCAGAAATTGTTTATGACGAAAACCGCAGATTTTTTGACTTGTATTTGAATGTAGGTACTAATGGAATTCTAGAAAATCATGTAAAAAAATTTAATGAACTAATTGAAAATCTGAACGAATATCTGATTAAAATTAGTATGTATTTAAAATCGACTTACTCAAACTCTGAAAAAAAGAAAGCGGCTGAACTGAATGAAAAAAAGCTGAATATTAGTGTTGTTCAGATTTTAGACGACAACAAAGACTTCGATACGGTTATAGTTTGCGAAAAAGAATACAAATATTTTGGAATTTTCAAAAGAAACATTTCTGTAAGAACCGAAATTAAAAATAGTCGAATTATAACCATGGAAAGAAAAAAAGATACTTTAAAGGAAAATTAGAGATGACTGAATTTATAATCATACTAATTTTAATCATCGTTTTTGGAGCTTTTTTATATTGGGCTTATTTGCCAGATTATAGGAGAAATCCAAAAGAGTTTTGGCGAACTTTAATCGGAATGCCAATTGGAATGTTATTTGGTGGAATTGGATTTAATGATTTAAACGAACGAATCAAAAAATGGGCAGTTGGAGATAAAAATGAAAAAAAAAGAAAAATAAAAACGTGTTACAACAATGTATAACCGCAATTACGGCGGATTCGACTACGTCCGAATCCACTCGGAATTGCTAACGTCTGTGCTTAACCGAAAATCATTAACTTTAATCCCGTAACTGACGGTTATACGAGACCGTTGTAGACAATTATCCCATATGAGAATATTACTAATTATCCTATTAGCTGTTCTTTCCCTTAATTCGTGTATGAATGAACAAAGCAAAGAATTGGAATTAAATGACCGAATAGCTGAACTCGAAAAAATGAATAAAAAGTTGTCTGATTCGTTGAACAAAATGATGGAAAACAGAATTTACAATACACAACTTATTGCAATACCTGAAAAAACAGAGGTAACTATGGGTGTGCCCAACAAGTTAAATATAGTAATGCATACTTTTCTTCCTTATCCTAATTATAAGGTTTACCGTATGAAGGGCAATAATGAAAAAGAAATTCTAAAAGAAAATCTAACTAAACCAAGTTTTGACTTAGAGTTTATTCCAAGAGCAAATGAAAAAACTATTGTGAATTATTCGGTAGTAATTGACTTTAATGGCAAGAAAATTGAAATCCCAAGTCAAGTTTCTTATGAGCCAGAAAAATAAAAAACTGGTTACAACAAAGCCTATAATTAATTGCAGCTTAATTTACTCACGGGAGTTTCAATCTTATTCATTATCTTTCGATTACGGCAAAAAAATCACAACTACTTTTCCGTTAGCGTTACACACTAACACATTGTAAGCAGTTAGAATACATGAACAAAAAAATTAAAAGCACCATAATTGCAATTGGGATTCCGGTTGTTTATGCAATCCTCGTCCGAATGGCATTTGGGATGAGACTAAAGACCTGGGATGATTATTTTCAGGTAATGTCTACAACTTTTTTATTTTTCCTTCCTACAATAATTGGTGCTCTAACCGTGTACCTATCAAGCCAGGAAAAAGCAAAAAGTATTGCTTACAGAATATTTACACCTTGGGTTCCTGTTTTATTATTCTTATTTCTAACATTGGCTTGGGGAATTGAAGGTTGGGCTTGTTGGATAATGATTTTGCCTGTCTTTTTATTAGCTGCATCCATTGGAGGACTATTTGGTGGTTATTTAAAAAACTACAAAAAAAATGACCGACTAAACATTTCGCTATTAGTATTATTACCGTTTTTAGTTGGGCCAATAGAAAGTATTATTGAAACGATTCCGGCAACCTATAAAGCCTATACCTACATAGATATTGATGCTCCTGCAGAAAAAATCTGGAATAATGTAACACGTGTAAAAGAAATTCCTGTAGAACAAGATAAAGGCTATCTTACAAGAATGCTTGGCTTTCCCAGACCTGTAAAAGCAGAATTGAATTTTGAAGGAGTTGGTGCATACAGAGAAGCTATTTTTACAAAAGGGCTTGTATTCCACGAAACTGTAACAGACTACGAAGACAACAAAAAAATGGTGTTTTCTATAAAGGCATATCCACACGAAATACCATCAACCACTTTAGATGAGCACGTAGTTATTGGTGGAGATTATTTTGACGTTTTAGATGGCACCTACGAACTCGAAAAACTACCAAACGGACTACATCGTTTGCATTTATACAGTCACTTTAAAATGAATACAACTTTTAATTTCTATGCTGGTTGGTGGGGAAAATGGATAATGAAAGACATTCAAAACAACATTTTGCAAGTAGAGAAAAAAAGGTCTGAGATTGGATAATGTCTACAAATAATAAAAATATAAAACTGCAATTGTACTTTAAAACCCTAAAGAAATAGTATTCTTATAGCCTTACTTTTAACTTTATAATGAAACGTTTGCTCAGCTACATCTATCCCGTGACCAAAACCATCGAATCCAAATACAGCGGAAAGCTAGAAATTACATGGTATAACGGAAAAAAACATCTTAACTCAGCGAACGCTAATTATAGTTATGGTTCGCTACAACGCATTTTAAAGTTTGGGTTAAAAAAGATAGATCTTTCCAAAGTAAATTCAGTTTTAATTTTAGGATTAGGAGGCGGAAGTGTCATTGAAACTTTACGACAAGACTTTAACTATTCTGAACTAATTGAAGCTGTAGAACTTGATCCGGTAATAATAGATATCGCCAAAACAGAATTTGGTATAGAACAGAACGAAACATTAAAAATTCATTGTGCAGATGCCTATGAATTTGTTAAAGACCACTCAAAAACATTCGACCTCATTATTGTTGATCTTTATATAGATTTAGATGTTCCAAATAAATTTCTGGATTTTGAATTTTGGGATCATATTTTGGCACTAAAAAATTCATCTGGCTCCATAATTTTCAATGCTGCAGTTAAGATTTCAAAAGCTGATAAAATCATTTCGATTTCAAATTACCTGAAAACAAAAGTATTCAAGGTTGAGCTTTACGACAATGTTAACAAGACTAATACCCTCATTATTGCAAAAGGCTTGTAAATATTTAAAAATTACAAAATATTGATACTAGCATTCTGTAATTACAATTTACATTTATAAAAAATAAAGACATCGTAAAACTAAACTTAATCTTGCAGTAGCAAAGTATTAATTATTAACTTCACTACCTCAAACGAACTAAAAACCAATGAATTTTTTAGAAAAATTACCAGACTTAATCCTCTCTGGTATATTACTTTTCTTTTGGAATAAATATATAGTAACAACATTAGTGAAAAAAGTTGTACAACTAAATCCAGATAATGATTGGTTGGCAGCAAATCAACATATTTTTATAAAAGGATTTCAAACTTTTTATTGGACTTCTTATATAATGATAATAATCGCATTTTTAGTATCCGAATAAGTACATATGAAAACGTATTACATAAAAAAAGAAGGCATTGATGACTATGTAAACAGAGAAACAAAGAAAAAAATGAGGATTAGTGCAATTGGCTTTTTCATTTTTTTCATTCTAATGTTTGCTTTTACATATTCGTACGGAGTACACAAAATTCTAATGCTGCCACTTGTTATCTTTTTTCTAATCATTTTGGGTGTACTCTACACATCGAGTTTGTCTCAAAATAAAAATTTAATAGACCTTACTTGCTTTGTTTTTTCAGAGGAATCAGTATCAAAATTACTAGATAAAGAACAGCTTAATTTAATGAACAAAGTAGGCGTCTCAAGAAACGAGCATAGGTATGGTGTAAAGTTTAACAAAACCATTAAGTTTAGCAATATTGAATCTACTACGATAAAAGCAAATGAAATAGTTATAAAATCTAAAGATTACGATTTTACAACTGGTAATGGTAAAATTTCAATACCTAAAGAAATTGAAGATTACGAGACTATTAAAGCCGAAATTATAAAAAATGCTGCTACTTACAAGTTGAAATTAACTGAAAACACTAATGGTTAGAATTCTAATATTTATATCCTTTTTAGTTTTTAGTTGTAAACGTAAAGACAACCATAATATTGACGGATTAAAGTCTACAAAAGGTATTACAGCATTAAGCATTGTAAAAAAAGCTACAGACACCATAACTAACTGGCAGCTTTACAAAGATTCTGAGTTATTGTTTAAAAGCAACATTATAGAATCTAATCGATATACTGCAAAAATTAAAAAATCGGATGCGTACAAGAGCCTTACTCTTAAACTCTTTTCGGACTGTAATAACGACATTATTAATCGAGAAATAGTTTTAGCACTCAACGATAAGCGATTTGCTACTTTTAGAAATGAAAATACAGTACGCTCTCCCTTCCCAATCGAAAAACATATTATAGATAGAATAAGAATGGTAAAGCCAAAGGAAACCTTTGAAATTATTTATTCAGACCCATATTTTAAAAATGGAATTTCTATTGGTTTTTTAGAGCTGACAGAAGAATAAGACATAAAAAAAGCACCCCTTTTTAGAGGTGCTTTGTGTTGGCTATTAATTTTAATAGTTCAATGGATTATATTAAGATTCCCCTTAAAAATCTTAACGTTTCAAAGATATAGAATAATACCTAGATAAATGGTAATATTCTATAAGAAAAGTCTTTCATATTTTTTTGTAAACATTTGTAAGCTAATATTTTGTAATTTGTGTTATTACTAAAAACAAGCCTATGCAAAGAAAATGTCCTGAGTGTGGAGATAGAATAATTGGTAGAGTAGACAAAAAGTTTTGTAGTGACAGTTGCAGAAATGCACATAATAATCGCATTAACAAAGACTCTAAAAACCTAATTAGAAACACTAATAACAGACTCAGAAAAAACTATAGAATCTTAGAAGCACTCAACCCAAATAAAAAGACCAAATGCTCTAGAGCCAAACTTATAGAAAAAGGGTTTGATTTTAACTATTTTACAAGCATATACACCACAAAAGCAGGAGCTATATATTACTTTGTGTACGACCAAGGATATTTACCTTTAGAAGGAGATTATTATGCTTTGGTAAAACGAGATGATTAGCCTTTCGTTGTGCTGTTCCAGTTTTCTCCTTTAAGCTCTAAAGCTGCCTTAAGAATATCTTTTTGACTAATCTGACCTACCAATTTACCATTTTCTACTATTGGAAAACGTCTGCGCTTAGAGTTTAAAAATTTATTAGCAGCATCAAAAACATCCATGTTGCCATCAATGGTTTCAACATCTCTCGCCATACGTTTTTCTACATTATCGTGTTCTAAAGGCATGTTATAATAACGACTTTCACTAAGTTGTTTAAGACAATCCCCTTCAGAAATAATACCAACCAATTCTTGCCTGTCATTAACTACTGGGCCACCAGAAATCTTATACCTTATCAAAGATTCTACAACCTCTTGTACCGTTTGGTCTGGTTTAAACGTTATAAGATTTGTAGACATGTAGTCTCGTACTTTTAATGCTGTTGCTGGTGCAGTATTCTGTTGTTGCTTACGTGCACCTTGAAAACTTTTTATTCCCATAACATTTAAATTTTAGTGTTTATTTAAAGTTACTGAAAATTAATTGGTTAGCAAAATGAAAAAATTCTTAAGCAATTGTTACGTATTTTTAACTTAAAATTATTCTCAAATTTTGAAGAAAAAAATTAGCATCATTGGTTGTGGTTGGTTGGGTTTTCCACTTGCAAAAACCCTTGTAGATAAAGGCTATATTGTAAAAGGTTCTTCAACATCAAAAGAAAAACTAAAAACGATTAGTGATGCCAATATTGAAGCTTTTCATATTGTATTAAATGAGGATGGTGTAAGTGGTAATTATATTGATTTTTTAAAAGGAAGCGAATCGGTTATCATTAATATTCCACCTGGCTTAAGAAGAAATCCTAATAAAAATCATGTCGCAGAATTACAGCATTTAATTCATGCTATTGCATCTTCCAACATTAAAAACGTTATTTATATAAGTTCTACTTCTGTTTTTAAAGATGAAACCCACTTTCCTGCTTATAATAGCAATTCTATACCAAACGCAACCTCTAATAGCAGTAAACAACTTATTGCGATTGAAAATTTGTTAAAGAAAAACAACAATTTTAATACAACTATTATTCGGTTTGGTGGCTTATTTGATTCGGAAAGACACCCAGCAAAATACTTAGCAGGTAAAACAAACCTCTCTAATCCAAAAGCTCCTGTAAATCTTATTCATAAAGAAGACTGTATTAACATCATTACCTTAATACTAAAACATAATATATGGAATGAAGTATTTAATGCAGTACATCCTAATCATCCAACAAAAAAAGACTACTATACATCCTATTGTAAAAAGCATCAATTAGACTTGCCAAAATTTAACGATGCAGAAAAAAATGAAGGAAAAATAATAGAAAGTACAAATTTGGAACAGCTTTTGACATACAGTTTTAAACAGGCACTATAGAAATTAATAGTTTATTAAGAGCTATATTCTCAAAATTTTATAGTTTTAGCCCTCAAAATTTATATTTATAATGAAACAAATTACAATTGCAATTGTTATGCTTTTCTCGGTAAGTGTTTTTGCCCAGACTAATGCAGATTTAAAAGCACACTACGAGACTTATTACAAGGAGATGAAAAAGCAAGGTGATGTGCAAGGTATTATTAACGCCTTAACACACCTTAATATTTTAGAGCCTTCTGTAGCAAGAAAAGACACCTTAGCATATTTATACCTTTCTGAAGGTAAATACTTGCAAGCACTTAACACTATTGGTGTAGAAAAAAACGATTCAGACTCTGATATGAATGTTGAAGTAAAAGCTTTAGCACTCAAAAATCTTAATCAGCCTAAACTAGCTTTAGAACACTATGAGGTTTTATTTAAAAGAGAACCAAGCGTTTATTTAGCTTATGAAATGGCAGACATGAAAATTCAGGTAAAAGATTTAGCTGGTGCAAGGTCTAATATTGAGTATGGTCTTGCTAATGTAAAAGATGACATGAAACGTGCTTTTTACGAAACACAGCAACCTTATGAGACCTCTATGAAAGCTGCACTTTTATGCTTAAAGGGGTTATTAACGTTTACCGAAAACAGAACAGCGAATGTTGATGCCGCAATTAAACTTATGAATGATGCATTAGCTATTGATCCTAATTTTAACCTTGCAAAGGTTAGCAGACAAGGTTTAGAAAGCCAAAAAGCTCAGCAAGCACAAGCTGCTGCAAACAAAAAGAATTAAGTCATTTTTTTAAAATGCTTTAAATAAAAAATGCTGCCAAACTAGGCAGCATTTTTTGTTTTACTATGTAGTTTTTTAGTATTCAGATTGTATTTTCTCATAGAAATCACGTTCTAATTTTTTATTAATCTGATAATTAAGATTAGAAAATGCAACCAGTACCTCTTTCACACTTTCAAGTTTTAGCTGGTTATCAATATTGTCTAATGTTAAATTTTCGTTTAGTCTTAAAATCGACGTTTCAATAATTGCAGTTCTAGAAATTATTGGATTTGTAGAAAGTATTGGAGGTGTTTTTAACTTAAGAGTATCTATAAACCCTTTTAAAAGCGCCTTATCTCCATTAAAGAAAGACAAATCTGCTTTTTTAAGATAATTAACTTGTATTGCTAATTCCTGATATTTATCCCAAGCTGAAACAGCATTTTCACCTCTCGTACTCAATACGTAATCTGTATATTTAAAGCCTTCAATAGCTTTAGCGTTTATAACAGGCTGTTGTGCTTTATCTTCTTCAGTCTTAAGTTCAGAAGATGGCTTGTCCTCACCACAATTGAAAAGAAAAAGAAAACATAGATTAAGAAGAATAAGCCCAACTCTCATAAAACAAATTATTTGCTGTAAATATACTGAAACTAATATTTTCAAATTATAGTATATTCTTAAAATATAGATTATCAACTTTTTACTTAAACATTGATTTTTTTGAAAATTTTAATTTTTGCACACCTAAATTCTTCATATTTTTGAGAATACTTTAATTACACTTATGTCTTCTAGAATATTAATTATAGGTGCTTGCGGCCAAATAGGCACGGAACTCACCTCAAAGCTTAGAGAAATACATGGCGTTGAGAACGTTATAGCCAGCGATATCAATACCAGAAAATTAGATTTGGTTAACTCTGGCCCTTTTGAAATCATTGATGCCAAAAATTTTAATGCCATTAAAGATTGCTGTATAAACTATAATATAGATACAGTCTATCTTATGGCTGCGCTTCTAAGTGCTACTGGAGAAAAATATCCTATGGAAGCATGGGATCTTAATATGAATTCGCTTTTTCATGTTTTAAACCTAGCAAAAGGAGGCACTATTAAAAAAGTATATTGGCCTAGCAGCATTGCTGTTTTTGGTCCTACGACACCTAGAGACAACACACCTCAGCATACAATTTGCGAACCAACTACAGTCTATGGTATTACCAAACAAGTTGGTGAGCGTTGGTGCGAATACTACTATAAGAAATACGGTGTTGATGTAAGAAGTATACGCTATCCTGGTATTATAAGCCATAAGGCTATGCCTGGAGGAGGTACTACTGATTATGCAGTAGAAATTTATCACGAAGCCATTAAAACAGGAAACTATAATTGTTTTCTATCTGAGAATACAAGTTTACCAATGATGTTTATGGATGATGCTATAAAAGCAACGGTAGATTTAATGGAGGCTCCTGCAGACAATTTAACTATTAGGTCTTCTTACAATCTTTCTGCGATTTCATTTACACCAAAAGAGATTTTTGAAAGCATAAAACGTCATATTCCAGATTTTAAAATTACTTACAGCCCAGATTTTAGGCAAGCCATTGCAGATAGTTGGCCATCTTCTATTGATGATTCTATAGCACGAAACGACTGGAACTGGCAACACAGTTTTGACTTAGATGCTATGACAGAAGTGATGTTAAAGGAATTAAATAAAAGATATGCTAATGACTAGACTTAACTGTCTAGTTTACATAATTTTATTATATTTGGCGCTTTAAAGCCTCAAATGTTTGCAAAAGTTAGAAAAAGAGAGGTGTTAATCCCTTTTTTTTCCTTTTTACTTCTCAACCTACTTGTTCTATTTCTATGGGACCAATCTGTTACTGCTCAAAAATTAGCATTACAGAGACGCGTGCACAACTCTGGCGAACTTCTTTCTAAAAAGTTTCTTTCTATAATTAAAAGAGATATACAAAGTCTTGAGAACTTAAAATATAGGTTTGAGATTACCAATGGCGACTATTTTAACTACTGGGAAAATGATGCCGAATTACTTTTACAACAAAATGCATCCTTTAAATTCATTGAGTGGATAGATGACTCAATGATAATTAGAAAAATAAACCCAACAAAAGGGAATGAGGCTGCAATTGGTTTAGATATTTCTAAAATAGACTATCGACGCGACGAGTGGATTAGACATAGTAAGGATGGCTCAACAAACATTACACCTTGGTCTAAAATGACTCAGGGTGGACATGCCTTTTTAGTAGATGTACCTGTTTATTTTGATAATAAATTTAGAGGTACAATAACTGCTGGTATGGATTTTAAAAACAATCTTGATGCCTTTGCAGAAAATCTACCAGATTATAGTATTGAAATGCGAGACGAGAACAATAGCGTTTTTTATACACAAAATCAACCTCAGGAACAGGTTATGAGCCAAGACTTTGTTTATACTAACGTTTTTAAAATAGATACTTTAGATAATCAAAATTGGTCGATTAAAGTTACTCCTGCCTCAGCAAGTTTCTTAAGCGATAAAAGCTCATCCATTAACTACATGTTGCTTTTTGGTTTAATCTTGTCTACCTTAATGAGTTTACTCATTTATTTCTATTTAAGAGCAAAACGAGAAGCCTTAAGAGCTCTTAGAGCTAATAAAAGATTAAAAGTAACAAACGAGAAACTTAGTAAACAGAGAAATAGAGCTGAAAAAGCCTCTAAAGCTAAAACAGAGTTTCTATCTAATATGAGTCATGAAATAAGAACTCCACTAAATGGTATTTTAGGATTAATACAATTAGTGAAGAACTCAAATAAACGTGATAATTATGATCATTATATAGATTTAATGGATCAATCTTCTAAAAACCTTTTAGCCTTAGTGAACGATGTTTTGGAGATAGATAAAATTGAGTCTGGAAAAGCTAGCTTAAACGAGGTTACCTTTAAACCAAGTGAAGCGGTATCTACCTTAGTAAGTCAGTTTAAAGATGAATTTGAAACTAAAAATCTTTACCTAAACCTTAGCTCTGTTTCTAACTCTAATCTCTCTGTAATTGGAGACCAAGGTAAGTTCAATCAAGTCATTATAAACCTAATAAAAAACGCTTTAAAATTCACAAGTACTGGTGGTACCACAGTAATTTACGAAGAGACTTTAAAAAATGATGGTGTATTTATAAGTATTAAAGTATCTGACACAGGCATTGGAATTCCCCAACACACACTTTCCAAAATTTTTAAAAGATTTACACAAGTAGATCAAGGTATTAAGAAAAAGCATGAAGGTAGTGGTCTTGGCCTTGCTATTAGCCAAAATTTAGTTGAGTTAATGGGCGGAAAAATTTCTGTCGAAAGTAAACTTGAAGAAGGAAGTACATTTCAAGTTAATATCCCTTTTAAGCTATCAGATATAGAGGCGAGTGATATTAATAATGATAAAATTTCAGATCTCAATTTTTCTGAATTAAAAGTATTAGTCGTTGATGATAACAATATTAATATCCTTGTCTTAACCAAGCTTCTGGAAAACCTTGGAGTTAAATCAGAGCAAACCAATGATGGTATTTCGGCAGTAAAGATGGCAAAAAATAAAAATTACCAACTAATTTTTATGGATATACACATGCCGCAAATGGATGGCTATGAAGCTACAAAACTCATAAAAGAGAATAATCCTGAAACACTAATTATAGGACTTTCTGCAGATGTTACGACACAAACAATCAACAAATCCTTGTTATATGGTATGCAGGATTATTTAGCAAAGCCCTTATCTCAGGAGAAATTACATCAATTATTAATTAAGTACTTCTCGAGCAACAATAACTAACTTATAGGACTTATTGTTTTGGGTTGACTTATAAAGGATATGAAACTCAATTTTTAATATTAGTTGCGCGGATAATTAAAATGTAGAAAAACAAAAAAGCCTGATAACATTATCAGGCTTTTTTTGCTCCTCAGGTTGGGCTCGAACCAACGACCCTCTGATTAACAGTCAGATGCTCTAACCAACTGAGCTACTGAGGAAGGTATTTTTTCGCTTTAGCGAGCGCAAATATAAATTATTTTTTAATCTCTGCAATATGAAATCTAAATTTTTTTATTGAGTAATTGCTTTAAAAATATCATTTCCGTTTGCAAATAGTACTAACGCTATTAAAATAAAGAAACCAACGATTTGTGCACGCTCTAAGAATTTCTCACTTGGTTTACGACCAGAGATCATTTCATACAGTAAAAACATTACGTGTCCTCCATCTAATGCAGGTATTGGTAATAAATTAAGTATGGCTAGCATAATTGATAGGAAGGCTGTTAATCCCCAAAAATAAGGCCAACTCCATACAGGTGAAAATTGATCGTAAATAGCTTTAAAACCTCCTAAGCCCTTATAAGCTCCTGTGCTTGGGTTAAAAATAGCCATTAATTGGTCACCATAGTTACTTATGGTTTTAGTAAACTTTCGCCATCCTGCCCCAAAACTTTCACCAAAGCTGTACTCTTTTCTAAAAATATCATAATATCCTAATTCTTCAAATCGCTTAGGATTATTATAAGGTCTAATACCAAACTTACCATCCTTATCAAGCTGAAGTTCCATGGTAGATTTGGTGTTGTCTTCATGCAGAATTTCGGCAGTTACGCTTGTGTTCTTTAAATCTTTTACTATTCCTTTAAGTTGATCGTAATATTTTAATGGCTTTCCATTAATACTTGTAATAACATCTCCTTGTTTTAAACCTTTTCCTTTGTTTAAAGAAGAATCTGCAACTTTACCAACCATAAAAGGAATTCGGTACTCAAAATTAGTTTTTACACCACTTGCAGAATACTGTCCTAAAAAATCTTCCGGTAAATTAATAGTTTGTTTTTTACCATCTCTGTTTATTGTAATAGTCTGCGCCTTTATTAAATTATATCCTATATCAGAATCATTAATTATAGGTTCATCATTAATGGCAATTACCTTATCTCCGGTCTTAAAACCAAGGTCACTTAATAACGGGTTTTCTATAGAATAACCATCTTTTAAGCTATCTACCTTAACATCTGAATCTCCATACGTAAAAGATACAGCTACGTATATAACATAAGCCAAGATAAAGTTTACCGTAACACCACCAAGCATAATAATTAAACGTTGCCAAGCTGGTTTAGATCTAAATTCCCATGGTTTGGGTGGCTGTGCCATTTGTTCCTTATCCATGCTTTCATCAATCATTCCGGCTATTTTAACATAACCTCCTAAAGGCAACCAGCCAATACCGTACACGGTATCTCCTATTTTCTTTTTGAAAAGCGAATACTTTACATCAAAAAAGAGATAAAATTTTTCAACCTTAGTTTTAAAAAGCTTTGCTGGTATAAAGTGGCCCAACTCGTGTAGTACGATAAGAAGGGATAAACTTAGTAAGAATTGGGATATCTTAATTACAAATTCCATGTAGTCATTTTCAAATTTCGATTGACAAAAGTAATGTTTTAAAGGCATTTAGAAAATAAATGTATTTCCAAACAGAATATTTTTAACAATGAATTATAAATCATACCGTTACAGTCGTATATTTCTGTTAAAAAAATTCACGAAAATTTACCTTAATCGTATCTTTGCAATTCATAATTTTTGAAGCTTAACTTATGTCTTTCCTCTCATTCTTTAAAGAGTATAAAAAGTTTGGAATATTCTTTTCAGTATTGTCTATTATCATATTGGTAATAATTTATAATATTTTAAATGTTGATAAACCCTTACCCATCTACCAACCTGTAAATTTTGAAGCAAAACTGGTAGATAGCTCAATTCAGCACATAGAGAAATACCATACCGTTGCAGATTTTAAGTTAGTAAATCAAAATGGTGATACAATAACCCAAGACACCTACAAAGACAAAATTTATGTCGCTGATTTTTTCTTTACAACTTGCAGAACCATTTGTCCTATTATGACAGAAAATATGGTAACAGTGCAAGAAGAAATCCTTAAGTATGATGATGTTATGCTATTATCACATTCTGTAACTCCCGAAATTGATAGTGTTGCGCAACTAAAAAAATACGCTAAAGAAAAAGGTGTTAATGATAATGTCTGGAACTTAGTTACAGGAGACAAAAAACAAATCTATGATTTGGCAAGAAAATCTTATCTTGTAGTAGAAGATGATGGCATGGGTAATTATGGAATGGTACATACCGAAAATTTTGCCCTAATAGATAAAAAAAGACAAATTAGAGGAATTTACAATGGAATCAGCCAAGGTGGCATTGATTCTTTACTTCAGGATATTGAAATTCTGAAAAAAGAGTACACACAATAGTTTCTTAATTCTTTTTAAGGCTGAAATTTTTGCCTTATTTTTGCTTCTTTAAATTCAATCTAAATAAGGATAAGCTTGACACTTGCAGACTTAAAACGTGGCGAACAAGGTATCATCAAAGATGTATCTTCTATACATATTCCATTAAAACTTCTTGAAATGGGTTGTTTACCTGGTAATGCTGTAGAGCTTGTACAAGTTGCACCTTTTGCAGACCCAATGTACCTTAACATTAACGGTACCCATTTGGCAATTAGAAAAGAAACTGCAATACACATCGTAATAGAAATAGTTAATGGGTAAGCAGATAAATGTTGCATTAATAGGAAATCCTAATACAGGTAAAACTTCGGTGTTTAACGCTTTAACTGGCCTAAACCAAAAGGTTGGTAACTATCCAGGTATAACAGTTGAAAAAAAAGAAGGTATCTGCAAATTACCACGTGGTGTTAAAGCGCACATCATAGATTTACCAGGAACGTATAGTCTAAATGCATCTTCTCTTGATGAAAATGTGGTGATTGAGTTACTGCTTAACAAGAATGATAAAGATTTTCCTGATGTTGCTGTTGTTGTAAGTGATGTAGAGCACCTTAAACGCAATCTGTTACTATTTACCCAGATAAAGGACTTAGAAATACCAAGCATATTGGTTATTAATATGTCTGATAGAATGGCTTACAAAGGAATTTCTCTAGACATTCCTTATTTAGAAAAGCAACTAAACACCAAAATTGCACTCGTAAGTACCAGAAAGAACAATGGAATTTCCGAACTAAAAGAACTAATCACCAATTATAAAGAGCTTTCAACTGAGCCCTGTATGAATGCATCTTCTATAGACGAAGCTTATTTTAATAACCTTAGAGAAGCATTTCCAAATCAATTGCTTTATAAGTTGTGGTTAGTCATTACTCAAGATGTAAATTTTGGTAAAACGGATAGGAAAACCATTGAAGATGTTTCTAATTTTAAAACAAAAACCAATGCAGATTTAAAACGTCTGCAACAAAAAGAAACCATTAAACGGTATCAGTTTATAAACGATACGCTAAAAAAAGGGCAAACTATTGACCTTAAATCTGCCAAAGATCTAAGAATTAGGTTCGATAGAATTTTAACGCACAAAGTTTGGGGTTATTTAATATTCGGAATCATATTACTAACCATTTTTCAGGCAATTTATGATTGGTCTGGTGTACCAATGGATTTTATAGACGAATCTTTTGCTTCATTAGGTGAATGGGTAAAAAGTATTTTACCAGAAGGAGCTTTCACAAATTTGTTAGCCGAAGGCATAATACCAGGTTTGGGTGGTATCGTAATTTTTATACCTCAAATAGCCTTTTTATTCTTGTTTATTTCCATTTTAGAGGAAAGCGGTTATATGAGTCGCGTTGTGTTTTTAATGGATCGAATAATGCGCCGCTTTGGACTTAGCGGAAAAAGTGTCGTACCATTGATGTCTGGAACAGCATGCGCAATTCCTGCTATTATGGCAACACGTAATATTGAAAGTTGGAAAGAACGCCTTATCACTATCTTGGTAACACCTTTTACAACTTGTTCTGCAAGATTGCCTGTTTATCTCATCATTATTTCACTGGTAATACCTGAAGGAAGAGTTTTAGGACTGAGTTACCAGGCACTTACACTTATGCTTTTGTATTTAATAGGTTTTGGCGCTGCTGTTGGATCTGCCTGGATATTAAATAAAGTTCTAAAGATTAAAAGCAAATCATTCTTTGTAGTAGAAATGCCTAATTACAAAGTACCGCTCATAAAGAACGTAGCGTTAACCGTATTAGAAAAGACAAAAGCCTTCATTTTTGGCGCTGGAAAAATCATTTTAGCGATTTCTATTGTGCTTTGGTTTTTGGCTTCTTATGGACCTGGAGATGATTTCAATAAAGCAGAAGAAATTGTAACAGAACAACATGCGTCTGATAATCTTTCTGAAGAAGAACTTGAACAAAAAGTAGCTTCTTACAAATTAGAACATTCTTTTATTGGCATTACAGGTAGAGCTATTGAACCTGCCATAAGACCTTTGGGTTACGATTGGAAAATAGGTATTGCTATTGTTAGCTCATTTGCCGCTAGAGAAGTATTTGTAGGTACACTTGCAACTATCTATAGTGTTGGTAGTGATGAAGAAGAAACCATAAAAAACCGAATGGCTGGCGAAGTGAATCCTATTTTGGGTGGACCATTATTTAATTTCGCATCAGGAATTTCCTTATTATTATTTTATGCTTTCGCAATGCAATGTATGAGTACACTCGCCATTGTAAAACGTGAAACCAATTCTTGGAAATGGCCTTTGTATCAGTTAGTAGTAATGAGTGCTTTTGCTTATATTGTAGCATTGGCGGCTTTCCAAATCTTAAAATAAGTGAACGACATTATTCAGAACATACTAGTATTTTCAGCATTGCTTGTCGCTGTAGGATTTTTGGTTAGAAAATTCATCTGGAAACCTAAAAAAGCATCGAGCAAGTCCTGTGGCTCTGATGGTTGTGGGTGTAGTTAAACAATTACTTCTCTATAAACCTTTCAGGAATAGCAAAGGTTGAAGCATCCACATCAACAAATTCAACGTTGCTCAAATTTGCAAAACCTATTTCTTTACCAAGCCCTTTTTCTTTGGTCCACTCGTAGTATTTCCAACTGTGTGGCACAGGAATACCATCAATAGTTTTGTAATCCTCATAACCAATAGCATGTGGATCAGCCTCTGCGGCTTCTAAAGATTTATTTGCCGTTACTATGTAACCAGCGTAATCAATTAAGCTGGTTTCAGGATGACTGTAAATAACATACCAATCATCTGGCGCATCGCCAACATCGCCTTTAAATGATAAGTGCTGCGCATTGTAAGCCACATCATTTAATTGCAATTGTCCTAAATCTTTTAAAACCGCACCATCATCACCTATTTTTGATGGAAACAACAAGAAATACATCCATGTGTAAGCATCAAAACGTACTGCTTTCTCATTTTTTAAGTCTGGTGAGTGAAAGACCTCACTTCCATAAAAATAGATGGCAGTTCCATCGTTTAATTCAATTTTTCCTCTGGTTGAATTGGTTAAAAAAGTCATTCTACCATTCAGTCGTTCATTGCCACCAAAGTTAATCACCATATCAAGTGCGATAGCATCGTGAGACAAGAATTCTGATTTTTTATGTGCTTCTTCAATCTTATCTAACCAAGTCAAATCTTTTTTAGTTTCGACTATTTCAGTTTGAGTTTCGATAATCTCCTTTTTTTCTGAAGTTTCATTCTTACAGCTTACAACACTCAATAAGACAAAGAATAAAAATGGTAATAGTTTCTCTTTCATAACATTTAAATTGAAAGCTAAAATTATAGCACACAAAATAATTAAAGGCATTCAGGTCTTGTTTTATGAAAACTTTAGTACATCCTGCCTCTCTTTTAAATCGCATTGCTTTCTATAAAATAACAAATCTCATAAATTACTTCTCTAAAATTCATTAACTTTGTTAACGTGAGTAAACTGATTGCCATAGTAGTATCAGGAATTGTACTTATCCAAAGTTTTCAGATAAGTATAGATGATATTATGCAATTAGATGAACTCATTGAGCACGCTCAGTTTCACAAACAAGAGTATGGAGACAACTTTTTTGTGTTCCTTTCTAAACATTATGGTGAGCAAAAAGTTACACATACCGAACATAATCATAAAGAACAAAGTGAGCATGAACAATTGCCGTTTCAATGTCAAGGCCACTTCGTCTCAATTTTAGCAATTGTTCAAACTTCATTTCAACCTTCTATCGACACTTTTGAAATTGCCACTAGTTCTGAAACTAATTTTCATTATTTAAATCTTTACGCTTCCTTAAGCGATACACAGCTTTTTCAACCACCAAAACACGCATAATTCATTTTAAAATTCATCCTGTTTTCAATTATGGACAGGTACTTTTCAATTTTATTATTATGAATTATGTTAGAAAAAATCATAAAATCAAGCTTAAATAATAAGCTTATTATTTTCCTTTTTACAGCATTTATTATTGGTTTCGGAATTTTCTCTTTGACCCAAATTCCTATTGGCGCTGTACCAGATATTACCAATAACCAAGTACAAGTGATTACCACATCACGAAACTTATCAACCCAAGATGTTGAACAGTTTATTACCTATCCTGTCGAGCTAGAGATGGCAAATTTACCAGGCGTAGAAGAGATAAGATCAGTTTCAAAATTTGGTCTTTCTGTGGTAACCATTGTTTTTGAAGACAATATGGCACCTATCTACCAAGACAATTAATTGCCGAAAAAATCAAGTCAGCTTCAGAAGTAATTCCAGATGGTTTTGGCTCGCCAGAAATGGGACCAATTACCACTGGTTTGGGCGAAATATACCAATACATTTTAGATGTAAAACCTGGTTACGAAGACCAATATTCCATTACCGATTTGCGCACCATCCAAGACTGGATTGTAAAACGACAACTCTCTGGTATTCCTGGTGTAGTAGAGGTTAATACTTGGGGCGGATATTTAAAGCAATACGAAGTTGCCATTAACCCAAACAAGCTAAATGCTATGAATATTTCGGTGTCCGAAATTTATGAGGCTTTAGAAAAAAACAATAGCGTTGCTGGTGGTGGATATATTGAAAAAACTAATGAAGCCTATTTTATTCGTGGCGAAGGTTTGGTTAAAAACCTCGAAGATATAGAGCAAATCGTAGTCAAAAACGAAGGCGCACCAATTTACATAAAAGACGTTGCTAAAGTAGGTTTTGGAAGCGCTACACGTTTTGGTGCTATTACTGGTAACGGTGAAGGCGAAAAAGTGCTTGGGCAAATAATGATGCTTAAAGATGGTAACTCTAAAGCTATTATAGACGCTGTAAAAGAACGTGTAAAAGACATACAAAAAAGCCTACCTGAAGGTGTTTATATCAACGGATTTTTAGAACGTAGCGAACTGATTGGTAAAACGACCTTTACCGTATCAGAAAATCTAATTTTAGGATCATTAATCGTCATTTTTGTTGTGGTTTTATTACTCGGTAATTTACGCTCAGGTTTGGTCGTTGCGTCTGTTATTCCGTTGAGTTTATTATTCGCCATTTCACTAATGAACATTTTTGGTGTAGATGCCAATTTAATGAGTCTTGGCGCGATAGATTTCGGAATTATTATTGATGGCGCAGTGATTATTGTCGAGTTTATTGCTTTTAGAATAATTACCGAAAGTGAAAAACTAAAATTACTCACAAAAGAAGCAAAACAGTCAGAAATCGATCAAATTACATTAAAAAGCGCCTCAAAAATGATGAATTCTGCCATTTTTGGACAATTAATCATCTTAATAGTCTTTATTCCAATTTTATCATTAAGCGGTGTAGAAGGTAAAATGTTTAAGCCTATGGCGTTGACATTCAGTTTTGCGTTAGTTGGTGCAATGTTACTTTGTCTCACTTATGTTCCAGTAATATCATCATTGTTTTTGAAACCAAAAAAGCCGAGCGAAAAAAACATTTCCGTTAGGTTAATGAAAGCACTTAATTCTTGGTACAAACCTTCTATTAATTGGGCTTTGCACCACAAGAAAACAGTGGTAAGTTTAGCCGGAATTTTACTAGCTATCAGCATCTTTTTATTTAGTAAAATGGGTGGTGAATTTGTGCCAACTTTAGATGAAGGTGACTTCGTGATTCAACCTGTTTTAAAGACAGGAACATCGCTTGGAAAAACCATCGAAATTACCACCAAAATCGAAAAAACACTGTTAGAAAATTTCCCTGAAGTAGATCAGGTAGTAAGTCGTATTGGTGCTGCCGAAGTCCCAACAGATCCAATGTCTATGGAAGAAAGTGATGTGATTATAAAACTGAAACCAAAGGACGAATGGGTAAGTGCCAAAAGCAAAGACGAATTAGCCGATAAATTTAAAGAAGCACTAAGTATAATACCTGGAATGGAAGTCGAATTCACACAACCTATCGAAATGCGATTTAATGAGTTAATTACTGGTGTTAGAGCTGATGTAGCTATTAAAATTTTTGGGGAAGATTTATCCATTTTAGCCAATAAAGCAGACGAAGTCAAAGAATTAATTAAAGATGTTGAAGGCGCTTCAGATATCATCATTGAAAAAGTTGAAGGTTTACCACAGATGAGCGTGTCTTTCAACCGAAGTAAAATTGCGCGTTACGGACTGAATATTTCGGATATTAATCAAATAATTTCAATGGGATTTGCTGGCGGAACTGTTGGACAAGTATTTGAAGGCGAAAAGCGTTTTGATTTAGTGATGCGTTTAGACCAAAACAATAGAAAAAATTTAGCCAGTCTTCAAAATTTATATGTCGATACACCAAGTGGAACGAAAATTCCGCTTAGCGAATTAGCAGAAATCACATACACCACTGGACCTGCAAAAATTTCAAGAGATGACACTAAACGTCGTATTGTTGTTGGTATTAACGTGCGTAATCGAGACCTTCAATCGGTTGTAGATGATGTTAGAACTATTCTTGATCAACAACTCAAATTACCTGTTGGCTACAACATAACTTATGGCGGACAATTTGAAAATTTACAAAGCGCCAAAGCGCGTTTAATGATTGCTGTGCCAATCGCTTTAGCATTAATTTTCTTACTGCTGTATTTTGCATTTGGCTCAGCAAAAGAAGCTTTATTAGTATACTCGGCTATTCCATTATCTGCTGTTGGTGGCGTATTGCTTTTATGGTTACGTGATTTACCGTTTAGTATCTCGGCAGGTGTTGGTTTTATTGCGCTTTTTGGTATTGCCGTACTTAATGGTATTGTACTTATCGAGCATTTTAAAGAACTAAAAGATCACGGTATGGATGATATTGAAGAACGTATAAAACGTGGTACTTCAGAGCGTTTGCGACCTGTTTTACTAACCGCAGCAGCTGCTGCTTTAGGGTTTTTACCTATGGCGGTTTCGACCAATGCTGGTGCCGAAGTTCAGCGTCCGTTAGCAACCGTAGTGGTTGGCGGATTAGTTACTGCAACCGTATTAACCCTAATCGTATTACCTGTTTTATATGCGAGGTTTGAAACTAAAAAAGAAATCAAAATGAATAAAACTGCAATCGTTACCATTATCGGTTTCTTTTTTATGATGAATGCTAACGCTCAAAATCCATTAACCATTGAAGAAACCTTAGCGTTAGCTATAGAAAATAACGCTAGTTTAAAAGCTTCAAATCTTATGGTAGACGAAAGTAATGCTTTAATAGGAAGTGCTTTTAGTTTTGAAAAAACGTCAATTTATTACAATTATGACGAAAATAATTTAGCCATAAATAACCAACCCTTAAAGGTGTTTGGTGTTGCTCAAGATTTTAAGTTTCCAACGGTATATTTTGCCGAAAAGAAAACCAATAAAGCAAAAGCTAGTTTAGAAAAAACACATTACAATCTTCGGTTTTTGCAATTACAGCAAGCTGTTTATGCCAACTATTATCAGTTGAGTTACGCTAAAAACAAAGCGAAAACTTACAAATACTTAGATAGTCTGTATCAAGATTTTGCCAATAAATCTAAACGTCGTTTTGAACTTGGCGAAACCAATTATTTAGAAATGATTACCGCCAAATCCAAACAAAAACAGTTAGAAACCTTGTACAAACAAGCCTTAAAAGAAGTTGCTTTTTCTAAAGAGCAATTAAAAAGTGTTGTACAAGTAGATAGTTTAGAGATTGTAGACCAACCACTTGAACAGTTACAAATTGAAACTATTTCAATACAAAACAATGTTGGTTTTCAATACTTTGAACAAGCTAAAAACTATCAAAACGCCATCTATCAACAGGAAAAACAAAACTTGTTACCAGACATTAGTGTAGAGTATTTTCAAGGTACAAATGACCAATTAAATACCAATTTAAAAGGCTATCAATTCGGGTTAAAAATTCCGTTGTTGTTTTCTGGCAATGCTTCAAAGATAAAAGCTTCAAAAATTGCTAAAGACATTATTACAGAGCAACAGCAAGATTACAAAACCAAGTTAAACACTAAGTACAATGCACTTTTGGCGACTTTAGCACAATATGAGGAAGCTGTCAATTACTATAATAATGAAGGTGAAGAGCTTAAAAATCAAATTATAAAAACCGCAAACCGTACGTTTAAAGAAGGTGAAATTGACTTTTTTCAATACATACAAAGTCTTGAAACCGCTAGCGAAATTGAATTATCGTACCTAGAAAATTTAAACGCTTACAATCAAACGGTAATACAAATTAACCACTTGACATTAAATATCAACTAAAATGAAAGCCCATAATGAGCATTTGACAAATAAAGACCAACAACTTTAGAAAAGTAAATAACCGAACCAATGGTTCTTGAAAATTTTAAATCTATGAAACATATATATATACTTCTTTTTTCGTTTTTATTTTTAGCCTGCGGAAACAAAGAAAACAACACTGAAACCGTTGAAAACACAGCAACAAAAAACAATATTATAACCGTAACTAAAGCTCAATTTAAAAGCGAGCAAATGGTTTTAGACACTTTAAAAATACTTGATTTTTCAACAGGAATTGCCGTTACGGGAATGATAGACGTGCCGCCAAAAAACAAATCGAGTATCACAACTTTTATTGGCGGATATATTACAAACACACCTCTTTTAGTTGGTGACCAAGTAAGAAAGGGACAACTTTTAGTGAGTTTAAAAAATCCTGAGTATGTTGAAATTCAGCAAAACTATTTAGAAATCGCAGAGCAACTTAATTACTTGAAAGCTGAATTTAACAGACAAAAAACGTTGTTTGATGAAAAAATAACTTCAGAAAAAAACTACCTAAAAGCACAAAGCACTTACAAAAGTAGTTTGGCTACTTACAACGGACTAAAGAGAAAATTACAAATGATGAATATTAGTCCAACTGCTGTAGAACAAGGAAATATGACCTCAACCATTAGTCTTTACGCACCAATTAACGGAAATGTCACTAAAGTAAATGTAAGTAATGGAGCTTATGTTGCGCCAAACGATGTGATATTAGAAATTGTAGATATTGACCATATTCATTTGGAATTATCAGTCTTTGAAAAAGACATTATGCACATTAAAAAAGGTCAAAAAATACTCTTTAAAATTCCTGAAGCTTCAGAAAAAACTTTTGAAGCAGACGTGCATTTAGTTGGAACTACCATTGATGAAACTACAAGACGAGTTAAAGTTCACGGACACGTAGATAAAGACTTAGCCAATTTTATTGTTGGTATGTTTGTAGAAGCTAACATTATTACAGACAGTAAAAAAGGTGTTGGCTTGCCAAACGAAGCTATTGTAAGTGAAGACAAAAATAATTATGTGCTTGTTTTAGATGAAATAACTACTGATGGCTATCAATTTAAAAAGCTAAAAGTAAACATAGGTCAACAGGATGAAAATACTTCAGAAATTTTAAACCCTAAAGCTATACAAAACAAACAAATATTAGTTAAAGGTATAGGAATGCTACTGGAAGAAGGTGGCAAAGGTGGACATAGTCATTAAATGTAACTATAAAATTAAAAAGTCATACACCTTCTTATTTCTTAAAAAACTTAAACCTTCTTTAAGTAGAGGTTTTTTGCGACACTTTGCGACACTACAATTTCTGTGTCTTTAAGTTGAATTTTCACAGAGTTGTCATAAGGCTCTTTGTGTATTACTGTGATCATAGTACCAAGCGCAATACCATTACTATCTAAATACTGAAGAAATGCTGTTGAAGTATCATCTACACCAACACATTTATAAGCAACACCAATGTTAGCCTTAGCCAATACAATTTTGTCTATATGCTGAAAATTACCATCCTTGTCTGGTATTGGATCTCCATGAGGATCGTGTGTTGGGTGTTCTAAAAACGCATCGAGTTCATCAATGAGTTTATCAGACTTTATATGTTCTAGATGTTCTGCAACTTCATGCACTTCATCCCAAGTAAAATTTAGTTTTTCAACCAAAAACACTTCCCAAAGCCTATGCTTTCTAATAATATTTACAGCAACGCGTTTCCCTTTTTCTGTCAGCGTAACACCTTGATACTTTTTGTAATCTGCATAATTTTTTTCAGACAACTTTTTTATCATGTCTGTTGCAGAAGATGCTTTGGTGCTCATAGCCTCTGCAATTGCATTGGTATTTACGTTTTCTGTACCATTGCTACTTAAATGGTATATGGCTTTAATATAATTTTCTTCGGTAAGTGTTATCATCGTTTTTTCGCTATACACAAATATAGTAAAGTTATTATTCTTAAATAATTTTTAGACTTATCTAAATTTGTTTTTATATTTGCTAAAAATATAATTTACGTGAGGCGATTAATAGTTTTTTTTCTATTCTCTTTTCTGCAAGTTCTTGCAGCACAGAACACCTACTCTATTTCTGGAAAAGTAACGAGCGAAAATCTGCCGCTACCTTATACTAATGTTATTTTAGATGGCACTACTAAAGGTGCTATTACGGATGAAAATGGAAAATTTATCATCACAAATGTTTCTCAAGGCACATATAATATTGCCGTTTCGTTCACAGGATTTACAACTCAGAAAAAGAAAATAGTAGTTTCTAATAGTGATGTTGTCATTAATTTTGAACTTAACCAAAGTGACGCACTAGATGAAGTAATTGTTACAGGAACACTAAAAGCAGTATCACGTTTAGAAAGTCCTGTACCTGTTGAAGTTTATTCAACAACATTTTTAAAAAAGAACCCAACTCCAAATATTTTTGAAGCATTACAAAATGTTAACGGAGTAAGACCTCAACTAAATTGTAATGTTTGCAATACAGGCGACATTCATATTAATGGTTTAGAAGGACCTTACACCTTGGTAATGATAGACGGAATGCCTATTGTTAGTGGTCTATCAACCGTTTACGGCTTATCTGGTATTCCTAACTCGTTAATCGAACAAGTTGAAATTGTTAAAGGTCCTGCTTCTTCACTTTACGGTAGCGAAGCTGTTGGTGGACTCATAAATATTATTACCAAACTGCCCGAAAATGCACCACGCTTTTTTGCCGATGGCTTTGTAACGGGTTGGGGAGAAGCCAATGTAGATGTTGGTTTTAAGTCTAAAGTTGGCGAAAAAGCCACAGTTCTTTTTGGCGCCAACTATTTCAATTACAGCAATCCTATAGATAACAACAATGATAATTTTACGGATGTTACCTTACAAGATCGTATTTCAATTTTTCAAAAATGGAACTTTGAACGCGCAAACAATCGGAAATTTTCATTAGCAGGTCGCTATTTTTACGAGGATCGTTGGGGCGGAGAAATGCAATGGAATCCTAGCTACAGAGGTGGAGACGAAGTTTATGGAGAAAGCATCTACACGTCTCGATTTGAGCTTTTAGGAAACTACCAACTTCCAATAAAAGAAAAGGTAAACTTTCAATTTTCATACTCAGACCACGACCAAAATTCGGTATATGGTAACACGCCATATTTAGCACAACAACGTATTGGTTTTGGTCAGTTTATTTGGGACAAAAAAGTAAACAAACACGATTTACTTATTGGTACTGCCCTACGCTACAACTATTATAATGATAATACCACAGCTACCGTAAATGCAGATGAAGTTACCATACCTTCTCTATTTATTCAAGATGAAATAAATTTTACCAAAAAGCAAAGCGTATTACTAGGAATGCGATATGATTATGACAGTAGGCACGGAAATATTTTTACACCTCGAATTGCTTACCGTTTTAAGCCTACAGAAGATGATATTATTAGGTTGAATGCTGGTACAGGGTTTAGAGTTGTCAACTTATTTACAGAAGATCATGCTGCATTAACAGGCTCAAGAGAAGTTGTTATAGAAGAGGCTTTAAAACCCGAAGAATCCTATAACATTAATCTCAATTATCTAAAAAAACTCTACCTCAACAACGGAATGATGTTTACGTTTGACACATCTGTTTGGTACACCTATTTTACCAATGCTATTTTACCAGATTACGATACCAACCCAAACCAAATAATCTATGATAATCTTGATGGTCATTCCACTTCAAAAGGGATAAGTTTTAATGCTGATGCTGTATTTGGCAGTGGTATAAAAGCATCTCTTGGCGCTACCTACCAAGATGTATCACAAACCGAAAATGGCACAACCACAAGGCAAATCCTTACAGAACGATTCACTGGAGTTTGGTCGTTTTCATACAAACACTATCCAACAAACTTAACCTTAGATTACACAGGAAATATATATGGACCAATGCGATTGCCATTACTTGGTGAGCTAGATCCAAGACAAGAATATTCGCCAACATGGAGCATCCAAAATATTCAACTGACTTATGATGGTTTTAATAATTTTGAAATCTATGGAGGTGTTAAGAACTTACTCAACTGGACACCTAACAAAGGAAATCCGTTTATAATAGCAAGAGCTGATGATCCATTTGACGAAAATGTACAGTTTGATAATGATGGTAATGTTGTACCAACTGCTAACAATCCGTATGCCTTAACTTTTGATCCTTCGTATGTGTATGGTCCAAACCAAGGCATAAGAGCATTTATTGGATTACGATATAAATTAAATTAATAAATGAATTTTAGTACTTTCACATTAAATTTTAAACCATGAAAAAAGCATACTATCTTATATTACTTATTGCAACATTTTTTAGCTGTAAAAATGACACCAAAACTAACGGTAAGCTAAACGTTGTCACAACAACAACAATGATCACAGATTTGGTAAAAAATATTGGTGGAGATGCTATTAATCTTCAAGGTTTAATGGGTAGTGGAGTCGATCCACATCTATACAAAGCCAGCGAAGGTGATGTTTCTAAACTAACCAATGCAGATATAATATTTTTTAATGGTTTACATCTTGAAGGAAAGTTGGTTGATGTTTTTGAGAAAATGGAAGGTCAAGGCATAAAAACTATTGCCCTCGCCGAAAAAATACATAAAAACGGATTGATTGGATCAGAAAATTTTGCCTCTAGTTACGACCCTCATGTTTGGTTTAATATTGAATATTTTAAAGAATTCACCAAGCAGGTAACCAATGCGCTTTCTGAAGAAGACCCAAAAAACAAGGACCTTTACAAAGCCAATGAAAAAGCTTATCTTTCTGAATTAGATAAACTTGAAGAGGATATAAAAGAAACAGTAAATGCTTTACCTAAAGAAAAAAGAATATTAGTTACTGCTCACGATGCTTTTAATTATTTCGGCAGAACTTATGATTTTAAAGTTGTGGGCTTACAAGGGTTGTCTACTGTAACTGAAGCTGGTGTACAAGATGTACAAAAGTTAGCTTCATTTATAATAGACCATAAAGTCAAAGCTATTTTTGTTGAAAGCTCTGTTCCTAAACGTACTATTGAAGCTCTTCAAAAAGCTGTAGAATCCAAGGATTATGAAGTCATCATTGGTGGCACACTTTATTCTGATGCTTTAGGAAATGCCGGAACTCCTGAAGGTACTTATCTTGGGATGTACAGATATAATATTAAAACGATTGTAAAAGCTCTACTTTAAATGAAAACATTAGCCGTAAAAGTAGATGACCTCACTGTAGCTTACAACTACAAGCCAGTACTTTGGGATATCGATCTAGAAATTCCAGAAGGTGTACTTATGGCTATTGTTGGGCCAAATGGTGCAGGAAAATCGACTCTTATAAAATCTATTTTAGGGATTCTTAAGCCTATTGCTGGCAGTGTAAGCATTTACGGAAAACCTTATGAAAAACAACGCAAACTTGTAGCTTACGTGCCTCAAAAAGGTAGTGTAGACTGGGATTTTCCTACTACAGCTTTAGATGTTGTAATGATGGGAACTTATGGCAGTCTAGGCTGGATAAAACGACCAGGACAGAAAGAAAAAAAAGCAGCGCTTGAAGCCTTAGAAAAAGTTGGAATGCTTCCTTTTAAAAACCGACAAATCAGTCAGCTTTCTGGCGGACAGCAACAACGTATTTTCTTGGCCAGAGCCTTGGTGCAAAACGCATCTATCTATTTTATGGATGAGCCGTTTCAAGGTGTGGATGCTTCAACCGAAATAGCAATTATTAATATTCTAAAAGCCTTACGAAAAGCAGGAAAAACTGTTATTGTGGTGCATCACGATTTACAAACTGTACCAGAATATTTTGATTGGGTTACTTTCTTAAACGTGAAGAAAATTGCCACAGGACCAGTTAAAGACATCTTTAATGATGATAACCTCACTAAAACTTATGGTATTAATTATAAAGTGAGTATACAAGAGTAGTGGTTAGTAGGTAGTCATTAATGGATAGTCTGAAAGCGAATAATTATGAAGAATATTAAATTTCAATTTGAAGATTTAAAGGTTTACAACAAAGCGTTAGACTTTATAGACTTAGTCTATAAAATCGCTGACACATTCCCTAATTCAGAGAAGTTTGGTCTTTCTTCTCAATTTACAAGAGCCTCTGTTTCTATCGCATTAAATATAGCGGAAGGCTCTTCTGATACCGACAAACAATTCAATAGATTTCTGCAAATGGCTTTAGATTCAGTAAATGAGTGCGTTGTTTGTTCTACTATTGCTAAAAGACAAAACTATATTTCAGAAGACATAGAAAATCAACTTAGAGAAAGACTAGTTGAATTATCAAAAATGATTACAAGTCTCCAAAAATACCTCAAAACAAAAATATCCTCTAACGACTAACCTCTAATAACTACATAAAACTATAGACTTAATAGAATACATAGAACTCGTCTTTACAGACTACACACTAAGAACCATAACACTTGGTACTGCCATCCTTGGTGCAGTAACAGGAATGTTGGGAAGTTTTGCTGTGCTTAGAAAGCAGAGTTTACTTGGTGACGCTATTTCTCACGCGGCTTTGCCTGGTATTGCAATTGCGTTTTTAATTACTGGTGCAAAAGACACAAATACATTACTGCTTGGTGCTTTAGTCAGTGGTCTCATCGGTACATTTTGGATTAGAGGCATTGTCACCAAAACGCATTTAAAATCAGACACAGCTTTAGGTCTAATTCTATCCGTCTTTTTTGGCTTTGGAATGCTATTACTCACATTTATTCAAAAGCAACCCAATGCCAACCAAGCTGGTTTGGATAAATACCTTTTTGGCCAAGCTGCAACTTTGGTAGAAAGCGATGTTTGGATGATGGCTATCGTCACAGGAATTTGTCTTATTGTAATGCTAACCTTTTGGAAAGAATTCAAAATATTACTTTTTGATGCTGACTACACCAAAACCCTGGGTTTTAACACTAAAACCATAGATATTCTCATAACCAGTTTCATTGTACTGGCTATTGTACTTGGGCTTCAAACCGTTGGTGTAGTTCTAATGAGCGCTATGCTTTTAGCACCTGCTGCTGCTGCAAGACAATGGACCAACAGTTTGTCTAAAATGGTATTTTTAGCTGCTATTTTTGGTGCATTTTCAGGTGTGTTTGGTACAGCTGTTAGCGCAAGCCAAAACAATTTATCAACTGGCCCTGTAATTGTTATTGTTGCAGGTGTTTTTGTATTGTTTTCTTTTGTTTTTTCGCCTAAAAGAGGACTCTTATTTAAGCAAATTAGATTTGTGAAAAATCGTCGAGATTTAGAACTTCACAAAACCTTGGCGTTTATGTATCACATTGCCGAAACACACGATAATATTTCACATCCGCACACCATAAAAATCTTGAATAACTTTCAAGGATATACAAAAGGTACGCTTCAAAAATTAGTGGATAGAGGTTTTGTAGAACTCGATGGCAATATGTGGCACCTTACGGAAGAAGGTTTTAAAACTGCTTCAAATTTATACAACCAACAAAACGCATCTGATGAATAACGCTCAGTTAGAAATACAATTAATTGCAAGTTTGGTTGCCATTGCCTGTGCCATTCCAGGTACATTTTTAGTACTTAGAAAAATGGCTATGATAAGCGATGCTATAAGTCATTCCATCTTACCAGGAATTGTTATTGGCTTCTTTATTTCGCACGACTTAAATTCGCCATTACTCATTCTATTTGCTGCCTTAACTGGTATAATTACAGTTGTGATTGTTGAGTATATTCAAAAAACAGGATTGGTAAAGGAAGATACTGCCATTGGCTTGGTGTTTCCTATTCTCTTTAGTATTGGTGTTATATTAATTGCTAAAAACGCCAATGATGTGCATATAGACACTGATGCTGTTTTGCTTGGCGAACTCGCTTTTGCGCCTTTTGATAGGTTGATTGTTGGCGGAACTGATATTGGCCCAAAATCACTTTGGATAATTGGCACTATTCTTCTTGTTACTGTCACGCTTCTTATTACCTTTTTTAAGGAACTAAAACTTAGTACTTTTGACAAAGGTCTTGCTGCTTCACTTGGGTTTTCACCTGCCATTATTCACTATGGCTTAATGTCTGTATCTTCTGTAACTACTGTTGGTGCTTTTGATGCTGTTGGTGCTATTTTGGTTGTTGCTTTAATGATTGCACCTGCTGCTGCGGCTTATCTTTTAACTACAGATTTAAAAAAGATGCTGGCCTTGGCTATAGGTTTTGGTGTACTGAGTGCTGTTTTAGGCTATTGGGTTGCACATTGGCTAGATGCTTCAATTGCTGGCTCAATAACTACCGTTTTGGGCTTAGTTTTTCTTATGGTATATCTTTTTGCGCCTTCAAAAGGTATTATTGCTGTGATGTATAGAGAAAGGCAACAGCGCACAGAAGTTTCTTTGCTTACATTTTTGTTGCATTTAAAAAATCACGATGACCTTTCTGAGCGTCACGTAAAACACCTTAACGAGCATATTAATTGGCAAAAAGTACGCTCTAAAACTGTGTTGGATTTAGCTCAAAAAAACAATATGATTGTTATAAAAGACGATATCGTTTCACTTACCGAAAAAGGCGATGCCTTTACCTCTAAAGCTATAGATTACATCATTACCAACGAAGATGCACAGATTGAGGATATGAAAGATGATTTCTTTTTGTTTAGAGGTTAAGTGTTATTCAAACTGCATTTCAAAAATAATGTAATGTTCAAGGTTGAATTTATCTCCCCATTCTTCTGGCGGAATACCTTCTTTTGTTAACTCACAATAAAATAAATAGCCAGGATATTTAGGGTCTTTATAAGGCAAAGTATAAACCAATAACGGAAATGATTTTCCTAATTGAAAATTCGTTTCATTTCCATTAGATAAATCTCTTGCAGAATAGCTATTAGTCTCTGTCGTTTTATATTTTCTATTAATGCTTAAAAGCCCTTTAAATTTAACAAACAACTGCAAACTATCATTACTCACTTTTTCAGTTATAATATTGAAGGAAAGTGTATCTGACTCTATTCTTCTTGGATGATTTTTTAGATTAATAATAGTATCTATTTTTGTTAATTTTTTATTCCAGTATTCTTTTGAAACAAGTGTAAAGGTTTTTCCTTTTAGATTTTTGTTTGAAATATTCACTTTATAAAAATCAATATTCTTCATAAGCAAATAATCTTGAAATTCTTCAGATGCTACTCCGTAATCGATCTTTAGTTTTAGTGAGTCTTGATTTTGAGAAAAGCAAACCGTAAAACTCAATAAGCTTAATAAAAACAATGCTTTCATAGTATATTTTTTTTAGAAATTAGAATTAAGTTTTATGAGCTCCTTTTTCAGTTCGCTTAAAGACACCTCCTTAAAATCAATATCCTGTTTTGAAGTCGCTCTTATTCTTAACTCTTTAAGACCTAAAAATATTTTATCGCCCTTTTTCTTTATACCTAGTAGAATAACCTCTTCGTTAACAGGCACTAAACCAAAATCGTAAAATCCGTTTGATGTTCTACTTGGCAGAATTGAGCTTATCGACTTAAAAATCAGCTTAACATTGGCATCTTCAGCATTACTAATGTTAATGTTATATTTAATCTTACTTTTTCTGCTGTTTATAAAACGGTCGCAATTAATCCAACCAAGGCTCGTGGCTGAAAGTGTATAACGCTCAAGGTCTGATTTGCTAATTTCTGAAATGGATTTTTCTTCAATCTCTTTCTGAACTTCTTTTTTGTTTCCAATGATTAATGCAGAATCTTGTTGAACAATCATTCCAGATGTTCTGGTGACAGGTGTTGAGTTTTCACTACCAAATATTCTATAAGCTATAGGAAAACGGTATTTAACAGCAACATACCTGCTATTTTTTTTGCCAGGAACTACTTTTGGAAACAATTCTAAAACTCTTATTGCTTCTTTAGCAAGCGCATCATACTGAGATCTGGCTTCTATTTTACCGATGTTTCCTCGCCTATCAATTTCAAAGGAAACGTATATATTTTCTTTGGTTGTTAGGTTTAGCCTCTCTCCTATTTCATAATTAAATTTTCTAGCTACAAACTTTGTTATTTCTTCATTAAAACATTGCTTTAATTGTTCATTATCTCCTGGCTCGCAATTAGGATGTCTAGGCATTACATCTAAAAGCTCAAAGTTTGAATAGCTGTCAGTATTCTCATAGTATTCACTAGACAAACTAACTTCTTGTGATGTACTTTTAAATTGACCTGTGATAATCTCTGTAGATTCTGGCAAAATCCAATTCATCACTCCATTAGTTTTCAATCCATTAAAAAGTTGCATATCCTTCTTCCCCTTATTGTTAAACACAATCTCTAATTCTTTGCCTGGTTTTAATTTTAAATTAGAATCGTTCTTTTTGGCTTCTATATATAACATTCCACCTGTTTCTAGAATTTGGTCATCAGATTTTGTACTCAAATCTGCCAAGATTATATCTGAGAGTTTATAATACTCCGTAACTTCTAAGCTAACATTTCCTGTCACCTCTTTTTGGGTTTTAGAATTAATAAAGGCATTGGCAGGTATTGAAATTTCGGTGCCTTCTTTTAAGGTGACTATATAATCTTCACTAGCATTAAAAGATGTTATTTGTGCTTCCTTTTTAATTGAATTGAAAAAGGATTCCGTGTTTTTGGAAACTAGTTTGGTAGCTTTATCAGCCTTACTTTCTTTCTGAACTTTTTGCTGTGCTTTTTCTATCTCAATAAGAAGATTTGGATTGACAAAAATGGTGTCGCTTTCCTTTTTAAAATCATCATTTTCTGGAAATGCTAATTTGAATTCTTCTATCGTGTAACGACCAATTACTTCTTTTATAATGGTATCTTTTACAATTTCAACACCGCCAAAAGCTTTGGTTTTTTCTTCAAGAAGAATCTGCTTTTTATAATATTTAACTGCAATATATTTTGGGATAGAATCTGCTAAAGTTTCATTTACAACTGAGTCCTTAACAATCTCAAAAGAGCTATTGTTATCGCTTTGCTTTTCTTCGCTTTGGGCACTAAAAAACAAACTGTATGCTACTATTGAAATTATAATTAATAGAGCAAATCCACCAATATATTTTAGCCATTTGCTTATGAGATACTTATTCTTCGAGGTTTTTATTTCTTCAAGCAATTCTACACGCTCAATCCCTTTTATAATTGTTTGGTGTTCTTTAAAAATCTCATAGAATGTTACGTCTGTTTTAAGTCTGTTTTCAAAAACCAATCTTTCAGTTTCAGAAAGGCTATTATTTAAATATGCGTTGATTAAATCTATATCTTTTTCCATAGTATTTCCGAATTAAGATTGAACAGTTTTTGTTTGAGTTCTGTAGATGTCTTTTGCCTTTTGTAGGCATTTGTACTTTTGGTTTTTTGCAACTTTTTCGCTTTTAAATCGCATTTGCTCTGCAATAACCTTAAAGGTCATTTTCTTTACATAAAACCATTGTAGTAACTGTTGACATCGTTCTCCTAATTCGCGAAACGCTTTTTCTGCCGACTTGTATTTTTGCTCTTCTAAAACAGCATCAAATATTGAAACTTCTTCACTCTGTAAATTATGTAGTTCTTGTTTGGTGAATTTTCTTTGCGTGTCTTTCCAAACAAATCGAGATACTGAGTAGAGATAGGTGTAAAATGAAGATGTAAGTTTAAAATCTGATTTTTCCAGATTTCTGTTTAGAATGATTAACGCTTCCTGAAAAACATCATTAGCATCTGATTTTGTTCCATTGTTGGACAGGATGAGTTTTTCGATACGTGGATAGAGTTTGTACAACTCCTTAAACGCTTTTTCGCGTTTGCCATTTTTAAACAATGCCATTATTTTGTCGTCGCTCATAAGAGTGGTTTATTTATTAATGGCGTTTTGTTTAAAAGGTCACCTAAAAATTATTTTTTATTCGATAAAGAGTCGTTATCCACCATCTCAATATCTGGCTTTTTATAAGTACTTGGATGCTCTAATATTCCTAAGTTAGAATCTGGATTTTCTTTAGTATTAATAGTCAGCTTTATAATTACATAAGCTAACACAAAAACAAATATTATACTACTGATAAACCAATACATTGCTTAATTTTTGGGTTATTCGTCATCTCTGTTACTTTTTATTTTATTGTAAATTCTTTCAATAAATAGAAAAGCAATTAAAACAACGACAGTAACAAAAGTTAATACTACGAGCTTACTAGAATTTATTATACCTTCATTTTTTAAATCTTCATAAATAGATAAGCCACAAAAGAGCACATATAAAATAAGACCTATTTGAACAGAGACATATTTTTTAATGAAACCCATTACTCGCACTTACTTAGACTACTTAAACCCTCTCTCTTTCTGAATGTGCTCGTAAGCCTCTTGTACTTGTCTAAATTTTTCTTCGGCACCTTCCTGGTGTTCTTTCCCTAAATGACCTACACGATCTGGATGGTATTTTTTAGCCATTTTTCGGTATGCTCTTTTAACCTCTTCATCCGAAACCGACTTGTCAACTTCTAAAATTTTGTAAGCATTATTTGTCATGTCATAGAACATGGCTTTGATACTTTCAAAATCTTTTCTGCTAATGCCTAGATAACCAGACATGGTATAGATTTGCTTTATCTCTACCTCTGCTACATGACCATCTGCCTTTGCGATACCAAATAAAAAATGAAGTAATTGTAAACGCGAAGCATGATCCATCATTTGTTTAATCTGCAAGCATACCTGACGCATAGATATATTTTGCTTAGAAATACGTTTAAATAATTCAAAAGCATGATTGGCTCTCTCCTTACCATACATATTTCTGAATTGCTGACGCACAAAGTCTAGTTCTCTTTGGTCTTGTTTTCCATCTGCTTTTATAATGATTGATGCTAAAATCAATAAACTAACCTCAAAATCTCCAGACTGCGTTTGTGGTTTTTGATCTCTGCGTGTTTGTTTTGGTCGCTGACGATATGGATCGCGATTTCGGTTTCTACCTGTTTGTCGTTCTCCTATTAGAGGTGTTCCGTTGTCAGATAAATTATCTACAAAACTACCTAAAGCTAGTCCTATAATAGCTCCTATTGGTCCTCCAAAAGACCAACCTATTGCTCCTCCTATCCACTTTGCAAAACTCATATATTAACTATAGATTTTATGAATGCATAAATATACTATTAGTTAGTGTATTACTTCTATTAATTGTTACACATTTGGTATCTTTGCACTTTAAAATTGATAATTAAAAAGAATAAGATATGTATCCAGCAGAATTAGTAAAACCAATGCGTGAAGATTTAACAAACGTAGGTTTTGAAGAATTACATACAACAGAAGCCGTAGACCAAGCCATAGCAAAAGAAGGTACAACATTAGTGGTTGTTAATTCGGTTTGTGGATGTGCTGCTGCTAATGCAAGACCAGGTGCTCGTATGAGCCTAGAAAATGCAAAACGTCCTGATAATTTAGTGACTGTTTTTGCCGGTGTTGATAAAGAAGCAACTAACAAAGCTAGAGAGTACATGATACCTTTTCCACCGAGCTCACCAAGTATGGCATTATTCAAAGATGGTGAATTGGTACACATGCTAGAGCGTCACCATATTGAAGGAAGACCTGCGGAATTAATAGCAGAAAACCTTATGGATGCTTACAATGAGCATTGTTAATAAACAAAACACTTTATAACAAAAACCACGAATAGTTTCGTGGTTTTTTTGTGCTTAATAGGCATTGATTTACTTTTGTGTTATGCAAAAAATTTTGGCGTACCCTCTTACTATTTTATATTTTATTTGCTTTGGATTAACCTTGGTAATATTTCATCCTATACAATGGTTTTGCAAAAATGTGTTCGGATACCAAGCTCATAAAATTAGTGTAGATTGGCTTCAGTTTTTTATAATGCGAAGTCTTAATGTACTAGGCACCACATTTTATTTTACTAACCCTTATACTGTAGAAAAGGATACTCCGCTAATTATTGTAGCCAATCACCAAAGCATGTATGATATACCACCATTAATTTGGTATATGCGAAAACATCATGTGAAATTTATTAGTAAAAAAGAACTTGGCAAGGGCATACCGAGCGTATCTTACAATTTAAGACATGGAGGTTCTGTACTTATAAATAGAAAAGACGCATTAGGCTCTATAAAAGCTATTGAGGATTTTGCTCAACGCATTGAAAAAAATAAATGGGCTGCTGTTATTTTTCCTGAAGGTACAAGAAGCCGAGATGGTAAACCAAAAAAGTTTAAAACAAAAGGCTTACTAACAATGATAAAGCATGCTCCAAATGCTTTAATTGTACCCGTTACCATTAACAATTCTTGGAAAACACTTAAATATGGGAAATTTCCAATGGGTTTAGGCGCAAATATTTCTTTTTTAGTTCATAAACCAATACAGGCTAAGCAATACGAAGATAAGCTTGAGTTAATTCGTATTGTTGAAGCCCAAGTTATAAGCAGTATTGATAGTGAATAAAAATAACATAATAGCATCAACGAAACTCTTTGTAAAAAATGAGCTTAAATATGCTGAAGGTGGACACGATTGGTTTCACATCTTAAGAGTATATAATAATGCCAGATTAATTGCAAAAAATGAAAATGTTGACCTTCTGGTAGTAAAACTAGCCGCTTTACTTCATGATATAGCAGATCCTAAATTTAATAATGGAGACGAATCCATTGGCCCAAGAAAGGCAAGTGAATTTTTATTAAGTATAAATGTAGACAGTGTTATTATTGAGCATGTAACTCAAATTATCGAAAACATGTCTTTTAAAAATTCGTTTGATTTAAATACGTCCTTTACCTCCAAAGAAATGGAAGTCGTACAAGATGCAGACAGGTTAGACGCCATTGGAGCTATAGGTATTGCACGCTGTTTTAATTATGGTGGATTTAAAAACAGAGCTCTGTATAATCCTGATATTTCACCAAATCTTAATATGACTAAAGACGAATATAAAGCATCCGAAGCACCAACTATAAACCACTTTTACGAAAAACTTCTTCTTCTTAAAGACCAGATGAACACAAAAACAGGAAAACGTATAGCCTTAAACAGGCATAAGTTTATGGAAGATTATCTAAAACAGTTTTATGCAGAGTGGGAAGGTGAAAAATAAAACCTATTACTGAACCATTAATTTTACTTCACTTCTATATTTTGAAGCGCTTTTACCTGTAAATTCTTTAAACAATTTATTGAAATGTGAGAAGTTATTAAAGCCACACTCAAAACTAATATCTGTTATACTCATTTGACTTTCTGTAAGTAGTTTAGTTGCATGTACAACTCTATATTCATTTACAAGTTTGGTAAATGTTTTTCCTGTTACTTTTTTGAAATATCTACAAAAAGCAGGAACCGTCATACTCACCTTATCTGCTATTTCATCTAGACTTATGTGTTCTTTAAAATTTTCGTTTATGTGTTTAAAAATTGTGTCAATTTTTGCGCTGTCTTGTGGTTCTGTTTCAAACCTATAACCATCTGCATTTAGAATCGTATAATCTTCTGCCTTAGCTAAACTGTGTAAAATTTCAAGAAGAACAAGTATTTTTTTGAATCCTTCTTTTTCAGATAGCTTTTCAATTTTTTTACCAAGCTTTTGTTTAGTAGGAATACCGAAAAGTATTCCACTCTTTGCTCGTTCAAATAAACTATTAATTTTTTCCATCTCCGGAATATCAAAAAAATGCTTACCTAAAAACTCTGGTTTAAACTGAACAATAGTTTCTGTTCCATATACAGTAAGTCTGTCTGTAAAACCATTATGAGGTAAATTAGATCCAATAAGTAAGAGTTGACTGTTATTAAAGTAAGATAAATGATTACCTATATGTCGCTTTCCCTTTCCTTTATTAACATAAACCAATTCAATCTCTGGATGAAAATGCCAAAATGGTTTCTTTTCACCTACATATGCTCCATGCTTAATAACTTTCATAGAGCTCCCAAATTCTGGGCTAATTTTTTCTAGTATAGGTTTTCTTGTACTCACTGCTAATATTTTAGTACAAAGTTACTGTATTAAAAAAATCAAACATATATAAAATTACCACTATTATATACTATTTTAACCACATACCTCTTTAAAATTTTATTTTGGGTTAATTTTACATATAAATATGCCAAAATTGTTGTTTTCAGCTACCTCCTATCATAATACATTTGTAGTGTTAATTCAGTTTAACCTTAAAAAAGGAAAAAGATGAAAACATTAATTAAAAGTATTTTGGTAGTAGCAGTGATGTTGGGAACATACACAAGCTATGCAAGCGAGACCTTAAAGGATTTACCAACATTTAAATTTGTAAATGAAGGGCATAATCTTTCTGTAACTAATGATTCGGGTGAAGTTATTTTTAGTGGTCGTATTAAGCATGATGGAAATCTAGTTAGACTTTTTGATTTTAGTCAACTAAGCAATGGAATATATACTGTAGAAATCAGTAAAGATTTTGAAATTGAAGTTGTTGATTTACAAGTAACTAACAAGAGTGTTAAAATCTTAAATGACACCCAGACAAAAATTTATAAACCTGTTGTAAGAGCCGAAGAGGGAGTTGTTATCGTTTCAAAAATTGGTCTTGACACCAATAACATGGACGTAGAACTTTACTTTGAAGATGAGCTAATACATAGTGAAAATGTTGAAGGTAAAGATGTCTTAAACAGAGTTTATAAATTAGATAAAACCGTTAAAGGTGAGTATACAGCTGTTATTAAATCTAATGGCAGAGTATACACTAAGAATTTTAGGATATAAATTTTGATTGTTTATATATTAGTTATTTTTTTACTTCGGAAGTGGGCTTTATGCCCACTTTTGTTTTTTAGAATAGTTTCATTTGACCATCCTTGTACTGCTGGTGCAAACTGGTATTGAGCTTAGGCATAGTCTTCCCTCTAAAGTATTTTAACCTTGCCAAAGCCATCAAATCACTAATTTGTTTTGCCATTTTCCCTTCTCCTTTCATTCTTACACCGTATCTACTCTCGTTTAGGGTTCCTCCATGACAGTTTTTAATTTGATGTAAGACTTTATCTGCTCTATCTGGCATCTTTTTTTTAATCCAGTCTGTAAAAATTTCACCAATAGCTCCATTTAGTCTAACAACTGTATGTGCAATACTTAAAGCTCCAGATTCAGACACAGCCTTAGCCATTGGTAAAATTTCATGACTATTAATAGAAGGGATTATTGGAGCTAACATTACATTTACAGGAATACCGTTATCACTCAGTTCTTTAATGGTTTGAAGTCTTCTTTTTATAGTTGCGGTTCTTGGCTCTAAAATGCGTCTTGTGTCTTCAGATAGCGATGTTATAGAGATATTTACTGCAATTAAATTGTCTTTTGCTAGTGCTCTTAGAATCTCAATATCTCTTAATATTAGCGCATTTTTTGTAATAATCCCTACAGGATGTTTGTATTTTAAAAACACCTCTAAGCACTGTTTAGTTAATTGAAACTTCTGCTCTGCTGGCTGGTAACAATCCGTATTACCAGACATGACTATGGTATGTGCTTTCCAGCTTTTCTTTTTTAGGAGATTTTCCAAGAGTTTTGGCGCGTCTTTTTTTACTAAAATTTTACGTTCAAAATCTAAACCTGCACTAAAACCCCAAAACTCATGACTATTGCGAGCGTAACAATAAATACATCCATGCTCGCAACCTTGATACATATTCATAGAATATGCCATACCTACATCTGGGCTCTCTACTTTGTTGACTATGGTTTTAGGAAATACATTAAGATATTGTGTCTTATTCTTATCTACAACCTCGCCTTCTTTATGGCAATATTCTAAGAAATCATCACGCATTTCGTGAGATAACTCAAAAAAACGGTTATGGATGTTTCGTTGGGCACCTCTACCTTTAATCACATCTTTCCTTTTCATATTGTAAAAGTAAAATGAAAGACACAGGATAGTGGCTACAGAATGTAGTATTAACGATAACAGAATCTCTTAAAAAAAGTCTGTTTTAAAAAAAAGAGTTTTATTTATTTCCCAGGAAAATCAGCTTTGCGCTTTTCTAAGAATGCTGTTGTACCCTCTGTAAAATCTTCTGTACCAAAACAGTCTCCGAAGGCTTTTATTTCTACATCATAACCATTAACACCATCTTTGTAATTGGCATTCACAGCTTTAATAGCCTCTGAAATTGCAACTGATGAATTACGCATTATTTTACCTGCAATACCTTGGCAAAACTCTATCAGTCCTTCTTGCTCTACAACATGGTTTACCAAACCGTAACTCAAAGCCTGATTAGCATCTATCATGCCAGCTGTCATAATCATTTCCATAGCTCTACCCTTACCTACTAACTGAGATAAACGTTGCGTACCACCATAACCAGGTATTACTCCCAATGATGTTTCTGGTAAGCCCATTCTGGCATTGGTACTTGCAACCCTAAAGTGACAAGCCATTGCTAATTCTAAACCGCCTCCAAGTGCAAACCCATTAACGGCTGCAATAACAGGAGTACTTAAATTTTCTACAAAATCGAATAGAAGTTTCTGACCTTGTGCTGCTAATTTCCCACCTTCTTCTACATTAAAATCCGCGAATTCACTAATATCTGCTCCTGCTACAAATGCTTTTTCTCCACTTCCGGTAACAATAATAACCTTGGTGTTTTTGTCTTTATTAGCCTCGTCAAAAGCATCGTGCAGTTCTTGTATTGTCTCTTTATTTAACGCATTAAGCTTTTTAGGTCTATTAATAGTGATGATTGTTGTTCCGTTTTGATAGTCTGTAAGTATATTGTTATAAGACATAATATTTTATTGATTTAATATGTAAAAACCTGAAGATATTCAGGATGATAAGGTCATTCTTTAGGAAACGCCACAGTAAACGTCGTACCTTTTCCTTCTTGTGATGTAAAGGTAATACTTCCTTTGAAGGTTTCCACAATATTTTTTACCATTGCCAGTCCTAATCCCATACCACTTGACTTTGTGGTAAATTTAGGCTCAAATATTTTTGATTTTGTTTCTTCTGCAATACCATTACCATTATCTTCTACAGTGACTTTTACTTCAGACCCTTCAGAAAATACTATAACTTTTATACTTGGATTTTCTTTTTCTTCAGGTATGGCCTGTATTGAGTTTTTAACCAAATTAGTCACAACCCTAATAAGCTGTGTACGATCAAACTTAGCTATAATCTCATCTTCTTTAGCTTCAAAAGAAATATAATCTTCATTAAAAATGTCTAATGCCAGTTTTACAATATGAACAACATCGAGATTTTCAGATTTTTGAGCTGGCATTTTGGCAAAGTTTGAAAATGCAGATGCTATAGAGCTCATAGTATCTATCTGTTGAATTAACGTATTACTGTACTCATCTACTTTTTGATGAATATTCTCATCGCTTGGGTCAAATTTACGCTGAAAGCTCTGTACACTCAACCGCATTGGTGTTAGTGGATTTTTAATTTCGTGCGCTACTTGTTTTGCCATTTCTCTCCAAGCTTGCTCACGTTCGCTTGTAGCCAGTTTCACAGCACTTGCCTCAAGCTCATCTATCATACTATTATAAGAGTTTACAAGTGTTTCTATCTCTTCGCTAGTAGCTTCAACTTTTATTTTTTTATTTCGCTTTTCGAGTCTTGTTTCATTCATCTTATCACTTATTGTTTTAAGTGATTTTGTTATATATTTTGAGATAAAATAAGCAAATACAATAGCTGCTAATATCATTGCTAAATAGGCGTAGCCTAGACGCATTAAAAACTCATTGAGCTCTTTATTCAAAAAATCATCATTTTCTAAATACGGCAGATTGAGTATAGCTAAATTTTTAAACTTACCATCTGTGATGTAAGAGTAAGAAGATTGAAATATTTGTCCGTTTTTTTCTTTTTTAAGAACATAACGATGCTCTGCTGTGTTAGATAATGCATTAAGAACATCTGCATCTAAACACTGTTCTGTAGTATCTCTTTGAATGGTGCGCTTAGAACTTTTAAGTAATTGACCATCTAAATTGTACAAATTTACTTGTAAGCTATGTATGGCGTCAATATCAAAAATAGCATCCTTAAAAATTAATGGAATATTTTCTGTAGTAACAGGATAAGTAGTCTCTTGTACAATAAATTCTATACTCTTCCTAATAGCCTTTTCTTTACGCTCTAATCGCTCTCTATGGTAATCTCTAGCCTCTTCGTTGTACTGATATATTGTAACTGCCGCAATTAATACAGATGCTAATAATACCAGAAGTATCATAGCAATAAATATTCGAGATCTTAAAGAGAGTTTTTTAATCTTCATCAGCTTATTAATGGACTAAATATAGCAATAATCAAGCCAATTAGACATCTGGATTTTTTTCGCGTATGCGTTTATAAAGTTTAAACCCTAACATTATAAGTATCCCAAGAACTACGATACCAACAACACCAAAAATCCAATTAATGGTACTTTTTAAAATAACCAAAAAGACTACTGCAAAAAGAATAAAGGTTGCTCCCTCATTCCATATTCTCATAAAATTTGAAGTTACTTTTACTTCATCATTTTGAAGTTGCTTATAGTAAATATGAGTTTTGAAGTGGTAAATAAATAGTAAAACTACAAAGGCTAATTTTACATGCATCCATCCTTGCTGAAACCAACTAGGCATTAAAATCATTAGCCAAATCGCAAATAACGTTGCAAGAATTGCTGATGGCCAAGTAATAATAAACCACAAGCGCTTCGCCATAAGCTTTAGCTGCTTTCCTAGAATTTCCTTTTCTGGTGATGGTTTATGAAACGCTTCTATTTGATATACAAACAATCTCGGAATGTAAAACAAACCTGCAAACCAAGTGATAACAAAAATGAGATGTAGTGATTTTATGTAATTGTAGTATTCCATAGATTTATTTTGTCACCCTGAACTCGTTTCAAGGTCTATCTTATTTTTTTATTAGATGCTGAAAATAAATTCAGCATGACAAATTTAGACTTAATCCTCAACAAACAAATAATTCAACTGTTTAGAATTAAAGGCTGCATTAAATGCTTTAATTTCGTCATTAAGAATTGTGTTAAACTGAGACAATTGGGCTTCAATTTTTGAAGTCAATTCATTTTTAACAGCAACGTCTTGGTCGGTTGGCGCAAAATCTCCCATGCTTACCAAAGCATTGAGATGCCCTAATTTATTGGTCAACTTAATCGGAAAATTCAAAGGATCTTGACCACTTCTATTTTTAGTTTGGTATAATTCCTTTTCAATGTTTGAAAGTTGCTCTTCTAAAGCTTTGGCTTTTTCCACCAGATCTTTCACATTTTCATCGTCTTTGTATTGTTTTTGAAATGCACTTAACTGACCATTAATATTTCTAATTTTTTTGATAGATTTATGTGCTTTGTCCATAGTTTCGTTAACATCTTTTACAAACTGAAACTGTTTTTCCATATCAGCAAGCGTGCTTTCTGCCCTTGGATCTGCAAGAATCGTAAATGGCTTTGATTGCTCATTTCCATTGACATTTAAACTCACTTTATACTCACCAGGAATTGCTCTTGGTCCTTCTAAACTTGCCCACCACAATATCATACCTGGTAAACGTTCTGCTCCATCATAGGTCATATCCCAAACAAACTGATTTGCTCCATTTTCAACTTTAAGCATATTCTTTTTGTCTTTGGTTGAAAATGTTTTAATAGTGTCTCCTTTTGTATCGAAATAGGTTAGAGATACTTCATCGTCTTCCTTATAATCTTTTAAATTGAAATACGTGATAACACCATTTGGATGATTAGCACCAGACGTTAAACTACCACTTCTTCCTCCACCTCGCATTCTGTAAGTGTCTTTTGGTTGAAATAAAACTGTTTTACTTAAATCTGCATCGTATAATTGATGAATTACGGTTAAATCATCTATCATCCAAAGACTTCTACCTTGAGTCGCCACTATTAAGTTATTGTCTTTTATGGTTAAATCGGTTATTGGCACTATTGGTAAATTCAATTGAAATGGCTTCCAGTCTTTACCATCGTTAAACGAAATATACATTCCTGTTTCGGTACCTGCATACAGTAACCCTTTACGTTTTGGATCTTCTCTTAAAACTCTCGTAAAATGCTCTCCGTTAATACCATTAGTGATTTTTTTCCAGGTTTTTCCGTAGTCTGTGGTTTTGTATAGATAAGGTGCAAAATCACCTGTTTTGTATTTTGTACCAGCGACATAGCAAGTACCTTCATCAAAAGCACTTGGCTCTATACTATTAATCATCATCCAATCTGGCATACCTTTAGGTGTGACATTGTCCCAGGTTTTACCACCATCTTTAGTAACATGAATTAAACCATCGTCACTACCAACCCAAAGTAAACCTTCTTTTAAAGGGGATTCTTGTGCTGCAAAAATAGTACAGTAATATTCTACTGAAGTATTGTCTTGTGTTATTGGTCCTCCTGAAGATTTTAATTTTTCCGGATCGTTTCGAGTTAAATCTGGACTAACGATATCCCAAGATTGTCCTTCATTTTCTGTAACATGAACGTGCTGAGAAAAGGTATACAGTCGGTTTGGATTATGCTTAGAAAAAATAATCGGAAAATTCCATTGAAAACGATACTTCATGCCTTCTGCACCATGACCCATTGGGTTGTCTGGCCAGACATTAATCGCTCTTACAGTTCCTGTTTTATGATTCACTCTTGTTAAGAATCCATCGTAACTTCCTCCATAGACAATATCGTTATCCTCAGGATCTACAGCAATGTGTGCAGATTCTCCACCCGCTGTACTTTCCCAATCGTCTTCCGTAATAGCATAACCATCGGTACGATGCGGAATTCTTATTGTAGAATTATCCTGCTGAGCCACATATATACGATACGGAAAGGCATTATCTGTTGTTACTCTGTAAAACTGTGATGTTGGTTGATTGTGATAGGTACTCCAGGTTTCACCACCATCGTAAGTAACTTGTGCTCCTCCATCGTCACCAATAATCATTCGGTCTGGATTTTCTGGAGCAATCCATAGATCGTGATGATCTCCGTGTGGTGCGTTATAGGTGTTAAAATTTTTGCCGCCATCAGTACTTTTATGATAGCGCACGTTAAGCACATAAACTGTATTTACATCTTTGGTATCTGCATAGACTCTGGTGTAATACCAAGCGCGCTGACGTAGTTTTCTTTCATCATTAACTTGTGTCCATGTTTCACCACCATCATCACTGCGATATAAACCACCTTGGTCTTTATTTTCAACAATCGCCCAAAGGCGTTGGTTATTTATTGGCGAAACTGTTATACCTATAATACCCAAAATGCCTTCAGGAAAACCTTTATTAACCGATATTTCTGTCCAAGTTTCTCCACTGTCTGTACTTTTCCACAAAGCTGAACCTTCACCACCAGAACTTAAACTGTAAGGTGTTCGTTGTACGCGCCAAGTTGAAGCATACAAAATCCTAGGATTTGTAGGATCCATGATTAGATCTACAACACCAGCATGTTCATTTGAAAACAAGGTTTTTTCCCATGTTTTTCCGCCATCTGTACTTTTATAAACTCCACGCTCTTGCGTTGGTTTGTAAATATTACCTAAAACACCAGCATAAACAATATTGTGATTGGTAGGATGAATTACTATACGAGGTACATGTCTACTTTTAGACAAACCAGATGCTTTCCATGTTTTACCAGCATCTACACTTTTCCAAATACCATAACCAGAAGACACATTACCTCTTACTGTTTTTTCTCCACCACCAACGTAAATAACATTTGGGTCGCTCTTAGAAACAGCTATGGCTCCAATGCTTCCTCCAAAATATCCGTCTGATATGTTTTCCCAGGCACGACCTCCGCTTGTAGTTTTCCAAATACCTCCACCAGTAGCTCCAAAATAATATAAGTTAGGTTGATTTGGCACTCCTGTAACAGCAGCACTTCTTCCACCTCTAAAGGGTCCGAGCAATCTGTATTCTAAGGCTCCATAATCGGATTCTTGAAAGTCTTGTGATTGAAGATTTAAGCTAAAACATGCTATTAAAACAGCTAACAAATAAGGTGAAAATCGCATAAAAATTAGTAGTTGGTTAAAGAACACTAAAATTACGGATTTAAAATTATTATACTTCCTTCGGTATTAACTTTAACTTTACTTCTCTGTGTAAAAAGTAAACGGTAACTATGGTTGCTAAAACGTCTGAAATTGGAAAAGACATCCAAACACCAAGTTCACCATAGAATCTTGGTAGAATAAAAATTAAAGGTATAAAGAAAATTCCTTGGCGAAGTAATGTAAGTAATAAAGCTGGTGTTGCTTTACCTATAGCCTGAAAATATGCTGCGCCAATAAGCTGAACACCAATGATTGGTGTTGCTGCAAATACCCATCGCATGGCTGGTGGAGTTTCTTTTAATACTTCTGTATCTTGTGTAAAAAGTTGAGTTATAGTATCTGGAAACAACATTAAAAAAACAAATATGATGGCTGCTAAAGCGACTCCGTACTTAATGGCTGTAAGAATAGATTCTCGTACACGCTTATATTGTTCTGCTCCATAATTATAGCCTGCAATTGGTAAAAACCCTTGTGTGATTCCATAAACTGGAAATAATGCAAACATGAGCATTCTACCTACAATTGCGTATGCTGTTACAGAAGTCTCACCTCCCAAATTGAATAAAATATTATTCATTAATAAATAAGTAACGCTCACTATGGCTTGTCTAGCTAAGGTTACAAAACCTAAACTTCCTATCTCTCTTATAATTGGAAAGTTTAACTTGTAAAAACAATCTGTTATTCTCAGCTCTGAATTTTTAGATAAAAAATACCAAGTTATAAACGCCAAACACAGCATGTATGAGCCTGTTGTTGCCCATGCCGCACCATGCATACCATAGCCCAAAACTTTTATGAAGATATAATCCAAAAGTAAATTGCCAATAGATGGAATCATCATGGCATACATAGCAAACTTAGGCTTTCCTTCTGCTCGTATTACGGTGTTTCCCATCATACAAAGCGCCAAAAAAGGCACACCATACAATACGATGATATAGTAAATCCGAGCAGGATCAAAAATAGCTCCTTTACCACCAAATGCTGGTATTATAGAATCTACAAAATACAACCCTGGAATAACAAATGAAATTGTAAATAAGAGCGTTAAGGTTATTTGATTTCCAAATGTAGTTAGTGCTTTTTCTCTGTTATTTGCTCCAAGTGCTCTAGAAATAATTGAAGAACCACCAATACCAATAGCCATACCCAAAGCCGCAATAAAAAACGACACTGGCAAAACCACATTTATCGCAGCAATAGCATTAGGCCCAATCCAATTACCAACAAAAATAGTATCTACAAGAATGTTGAGTGACATTACCAAAATTCCGATAGAGGCTGGTACAGCTTGCTTTACCAGCAATTTACCTATTGGTTGACTCCCTAAATCTTGTGAGGACACTTTAGCCATTTATTACACTGCTAAAGTTTCAGATGTTGCCCATTCTTCAATCATATTAGTTAATACTTGTGCAAAATCATCTCTGTCATTAAGACAAGGAATTACCGTAAACTCCTTTCCGCCTACTTCGTGGAAGATTTCCTCACCTTCCATGGCGATTTCTTCTAAAGTTTCTAAACAGTCACTAACAAAGGCTGGAGTTACAATGGCCATTTTTTTAACACCTTCTTTTCCCATTCGCTCAATGGTTCTATCAGTATATGGTTTTAACCATGGATCGAAACCTAATCGAGATTGAAAGGTTGTAGAATACGTTCCATTTTTAAGTTTTAATTTTTTGGCCACATTTACTGTTGTAATTTCGCATTGATGACGGTAACAAAACTCATGTTGAGGGCTACCCATTTTAAAACAACATTTACCATTCATTTTGCAGTTGCCATTGGTAATATCGCTTTTTCTTATGTGGCGCTCTGGCACACCATGATAACTGAATAATATGTGTTCGTAATCTAAACCGTCTAGTTTTTCGGCAATACTTTGCGCTAAAGCTTCTTTGTAATCTTCTCTATGATAAAATGCAGGAGTTCTGGTTATTTTTAATTGCGAAAAGTGCTCTGCAACCAACTCGTCTACCTTTACGTCAATCGTTTCAGTAGTTGCCATAGCAAATTGTGGATATAGTGGGATTGTCTTTACTTCGGTACAACCTTTATCAACCAGTTCTTGCAGTCCTTTTTTAATACTCATACTTCCGTAACGCATGGCCAAAGCAACTGGATAGTCTACCTTATTCTGTACTTTTTCCTGAAGTCTTTCAGACAACACAATTAATGGCGAACCTTCTTCCCACCAAATTTTTTGATATGCTTTAGCCGAAGCCTTTGGTCTGGTATTTAAGATGATTCCTTTTACCAATAATGTACGTGCCCAAAGTGGAAGATCTATAACGCGTTCATCCATTAAGAATTCATCCAAATACTTTTTTACATCTTTTGGATTAGGACTATCTGGCGAACCTAAATTAACTAGTAAAACTCCTTTTTTCATATTCACTTTTTCTTATAACAAAAATACAACCCTTTCGTAATAGAATAAAATCACTTGTATTAGTTTTATTTATAATGCTATGTTAAATACTGTTTTCACTTTTTTTGAGTTGTTATATTTAACAAGGAATATCCATGATTTTAGTTTTTAAACGAGTTTTGATGATGGAGCATGGCTATTTCAATGATTTAAATATCTTTACAAGTCCTGATTATAAAGTACAAAATGAAAAAAATTCTTACAGCCCTAATATTTACAATTTCAATAACAGCTTTTTCTCAACAACAATATCAAAGTCTACTTTGGGAGATTTCCGGTAACGGCTTAGAAAAAACGTCGTACTTATATGGCACAATGCATGTAAGTAAAAAAGTAGCTTTTAGATTAGATGACGTGTTCTACAAAGCGCTTAATGAGAGTGAGTGTGTTGCATTAGAATCTGACCCTATCACATGGCCAGGTTTTAACTATGACATGATGATTGATGAAATAGCCTTTTATAGCAATTACAGGCAAGGGTTTTACACCAATCTTTTTAAGCTTACTCATCCTGAAGAAATGGCTGTTAGAGCTTCGGTTAGAATGGATAATGGCGCTGTAAATGCTTATTTGTATAGAAAAAGTAATGCCGCAGATAATTTTGAAGAAGAAACGTATCTGGACATGTTTATCTATCAGGCAGGAAAGAAAAATGGTAAAGAAATTTATGGCTTAGAAGATTTGGCAGAGTCTCGTTACCTAACCACCAAAGCAGCATACAACACCAATAAAAAAGATATAGATCCTTGGTTACAGAAACTATACGCTAAAGAGAATCCTTATCTCATACAAGAAAATCTTTATCGCGACAGAAACTTAGATCTTTTAGACTCTATAGGAGCAGGTTCTAACACAGAGTTTTACAGAGAAAACATGCTCTTTATCAGAAACGAGAACATGGTAAACTCATTGGTGGATTTAATGCCTAAAAAATCTGTTTTTGCTGGTGTTGGCGCAGCACATTTACCAGGTGAAAAGGGAATGATTAATATGCTTCGTGAAAGAGGTTATACTGTTAAAGCTTTAACATCTGAGCAAACTGATTTTAGTAAAACCGAAAAAACAAAGCTAGACAGCCTTTTTATAGAACCTATTCTAAAAAAGCACATTACACCAGACGGTTTTTTAAGCTTAAATACTTATGACGAATTACGCGAATTCTCTTATGGTGGACAAAAGTATTATTTAGATCCAGATATGACAAATGGTGCTTATTTAACAGTAAACAGAATTAGTCGTTTCACTTATTTGCCAAACGAAAAAGAGAACATGACACTTAAGGAAATAGACGATTTATTGTATGAAGATATACCTGGTGATATTGTAAAGAAAGAAGAATTAAAAGAGCCTTATCCTGGACTAAGTATCGTAAATAAGACTAAAAAAGGTGAATTTCAGAAATACCATATTTACCAAACACCTCTTGAAATCATCATTATAAAATATGCAGGTCGTAGCGATTTTGTGCTTAAACATGAAGCCAAAATATTTAACTCAATAGATATTAAAACACCTACAGATTCTATAATAACGTTTGTGTCTCCTGCTAAAAAGTTTCAAGTTAAGTTTCCTGAATATTACGTTACCAGTAACATGGCTAATAAAGGAAAAAAGCTATTAGAAGGTTATAAAGATGATGCTTACTATTTTGTTGAAGAATCCACACTTCATGACTTAAGCTATATCGAAGAAGACAGCTTTGAAGCTAAGTACTTCCATCATGCGCTTTATTTAAATTATAAACTTGAAGAAGCTGAAGGTGGATTCAAAAGAGGTGATTATAAAACTTATGAGTCTCGTGCTGTCTTAGATTCAACATCTGGTAAAAATTTACACTTAAAAACAATTGTAAAAGATGGTAGTTACTACCTTTTAGGTTATGTTGGCACTAATACTGATGACAAAACTGAATTTTTTAAATCTTTTAAGTTCAATAAAACAGATTATTCAGGGTTTGAGAAATTGGTAGATACTTCACTTCATTTTACAGTAAACACCAATGCCAAATCTCCGTTACCAAATCCTTATGGTTATGGGTACTATGGCTCTAATAAAGACGATAAAGATTACGAAGAAAAAACAAAATCTACTACCTACTCTACAAAAGCCAATGAGCAAATAGAAATTACCCGAACCAAATTTCATGACCTACAAATGTTTCACAACATTGATAGTCTTTGGCAAGATGTAGAGCGAAAAGCTAATGGTGCTACACGTTACTACACACCACGAAAGAAATTTAGAATTTTCAATAGGTCTAAGGCTAAAAAAGATGACATCTATTCTTACTCGTTTAAGTATACAGATAGCAATAGTGCTAAGCAGGTTATGGTGAAGAACATCCTCAAAAAAGGTGTTCTTTTTGAGCTAAAAACATTAATAGATTCTATTAGTGGACCCTCTAAATTTGTAACTGAATTTTACGATTCTTTTACTCCAATAGATACCTTAATGGGTAAAGACGTACTTAAAGATAAAACCCGTCAATTTTTTGAGGCTCTAAAAGAAAATGACAGTATTATTTTAGAATCTTATAGTCTTATTAAATTCAAAAAATACAACAGTAGAGACATCGTTTCTGTTTTAAAAGATTTTGAATTCGATAAAGAACGTTTAAATATAAAGTCGTACTTAGTAGGTCAACTTGTTGAGATAGATCTTAAAAACAATCTAGACTTTATAAAACAATTGTACTACGATAGCTACTCAGATCCACAAACCCAGTCTGCGATATTAGAAGGTTTATTTGACACCAAGAAGAAAGAAAACTTTGAGTTGGCTATGGATTTAATGGAACGCGATTTACCACTTGGTGGTATTGGTAGCATTTTTTATAGCTACGCAAAGAAAGATTCTTTAGAACTAAAAGCCGATTTGTTTCCTGAAATTTTACAGTACAGCACTATTAGCGAATACAAGGAAGCACTTTACGGATTGTTGGCTCGTGTTAAAGATTCTGGCTTGGTTAAGACAAAAGATTACAAAAAATATAAAAACCAGATAATAAATGACGGTAAGATTGAAGTAAAACGCAGTCTAAGTAACAGTGGTTATGGTTACTACTCTGATGATCTATCGACTTACGTTGATTTAATTTTTCCTTATAGAAATGAACGTACTGCCAAAGACTTTTTTGATAAAATGCTCAACGTAGAAGACACATCAGCACTAACAAGGTATTATGTGCTATTGGCTAAAAACAAAGAAAAAATCCCAAGCGAATTAAAGGAGAAGTTGCTAGAGGATGAAGAAAATCAATACAAACTTTTAGAAGAACTGGACGAGGCCAAGCTCTTTAATTCTATAAAGTCACTTAATATTAGTCAGCAACAATTTGCAAAATCTAAACTGTTAGGTAATGCAGATTATGAGAAAGAAAAGGACTCTCTCGTCTTTTTAATGAAACGCGATTTTAAAACTGATAAAGGCAATAAAGATGCCGTGATGTACTTCTTTAAAATAGATAAAGATGATGACTACTCTGGTAAGTCCGAAGTACTACATTACATCTCTTTTATAAAACCTAAAGACGGTAAAAAACTCGTTGTAGATTATTATGATATCAGTAATAGTTATGGTACCACAGTTGATGAAACCAAAGAACTAGACGAGCAAATTGAAGAAATTATTAATCTTGCCATTTACAAAGACCGAAAACGGGTAACACCAACCTCACGTGGTTATAATGGGTATTATGATTACTAACAACGTTAAATCTTAATATACAGAACGAAACTATGGAAAAAATATTAATCTTTATTTGTCTATATATAGGATTAATTTTCTTCCTAAAACTCATTAAGTTACTGATTCTAAAGAACCTTTCAAAAAAGCAAAATAGAACTTTTAATATAGCCTATTTCATTTTATGCTTTCTTGTTCTTTATCTATTAATCATTTTTTAATAAAAAAATGTAATCTATAATTTCTAACTAGAAGCCGTAATATACTTTTTAGGCGTCGTCCCAAACTTCTTTTTAAATGCCGCTATAAAATGACTGGCTGTACTGTAACCTACCTTTAACCCAACCTCATTAACATTATGGTCGCCAGACTCTAAAAGTTTGCGAGCCACTTCCATTTTATAGTCTAATAAAAAGCCATAAACTGTATCACCATAAATCTGCTTAAAACCTTCTTTTAGTTTTTTGAGGCTTAATCCAATAGTTTCTGATAACTCTTGTAAAGTTGGAGGTTCAGCCATATTAGCTATAATAATATCTTTTGCTTTTTTAAGTTTTGCCACATTAACCTCATCGACTAAAAATGGACATTGCTCAACATCCGCATCTTCATTTCTGTTAAAATACAAACTCAAAAGCTCATAAACTTTGCCTTTAAAATACAGTGGTTTTATCGTTTGGTTAAGGTTAAAACTTATCATCTGATTTAGCACCACTGCCATAGATGGATTGATATTTCCGTCTGTATAGTACTTTTTGTTTTTATTCTCATCCGATAAAAAGGTTACATAGTTAGCATCTTGAGAAAAGAGGCTATGAAACTTTTTTATAGACATTACAAAAGATACTAACCAAGAGTGTGGCTGCATTTCTAAATGAATTGGCAAATCGCGTTGCGGATTATAGAGCAGTAAAGATGTTTCTTCTTTAATATTTAGTGTATACGTTCCGTTATTAAACACAAAATTAGCTGAACCTTTAGTGCAAAAATGAAATTGTATATAGGTGCTATCAATCTCACGCTCAAGAATTTCAACAGCATTAGCTTCATTTTTGTGTGTTAATACAAAAAAGCCCTCCTCAATAAAAGTTTCATCAAAAGTACCTTTAGCGACACTTTTCGATGGCGAATTTTCTAATTTCATTTTCTTCTTATTTAGATTCGTTCTAAACAAAAGGCTATAAAACCCTTGATTTTACTGTAAAAATATGACAAATATCATGTTTTTTGAAAAAACAACCGTAAAAAACCAGAAACGACATTTAAAGTTCTTTTAGCGTTATTTTTTTTGTAGCATCAAACATAAATTTGCTTTGTTAATTTCCGAGTCAGGTAAACGAGCGAATGCAACAATACAAAAACACATACTTTTATGCTATTGGTCTCAGCTATCAAAAAGCTGATGCCGAAGTGCGTGGTCATTTTAGCCTAAGCGATTCTGCGAAGCAAAACCTATTAGCAGAAGCCAAGCAAAATGGGATAGAAAGTCTTATTGTAATTTCTACTTGCAACCGAACAGAATTATACGGTTTCGCAGAACATCCATACCAACTTATACATCTGCTTTGTGAAAACACTAAAGGTACTGTAGAAGAGTTTCAAGATGTGGCTTATGTACATAAAGGTAAAAGCGCCATACATCATATGTTTAGAGTTGGCTCTGGTTTAGACAGTCAAATCTTAGGTGATTTTGAAATTATAAGTCAGTTAAAATTTGCTGCAAGAGCTTCAAAAAAAGAAGGCTTATTAAATTCGTTTACGGAGCGTCTTGTAAACTCTGTAATTCAGGCAAGCAAACGCATCAAGAACGAAACCGAATTATCCTCTGGTGCAACATCAGTATCTTTTGCCTCTGTTCAGTACATTATGAACAATGTAGAACGTATTTCAGAAAAAAATATTCTACTTTTTGGTACTGGTAAAATAGGACGAAATACTTGCGAAAACCTAGTAAAACACACTAAAAACTCGCACATTACGCTTATTAACAGAACAAAAACTAAAGCTGAAGAAGTCGCAGGAAAATTCAATCTTATTGTAAAAGATTACGAAAATCTTGAAACAGAAATTAACAACTCTGATATTGTTATTGTAGCTACAGGTGCTCAGAATCCAACGGTTTTTAAAGATTTAATTACCACAAAAAAACCACTATTAGTTTTAGATTTATCCATCCCAAAAAATGTAAACGAAGATATAACAGAGTTAAAAAATGTATCTTTAGTACATATGGATGATTTGGCTAAAATTACGGATGACACTCTAGAAAATCGAAAAGCTTTTATACCAAAAGCCGAAGCTATTATTGAGGAAATTATGGCCGATTTTAATACATGGCTAAACACCTTAAAGTTTGTACCTACAATACAAGCCTTAAAACATAAACTTACCGATTTTAAAAATTCGGAATTAAATACACAGCGCAAAAAATTAGCCGATTTTAATGAAGATCAGGCAGAACTGATTACCAACAACATTATTCAAAAAATAACCAATCAGTTTGCGCACCACTTTAGAGAAGACAACGATACGTCTGATGAGAGTTTAGAACTCATCAAAAAAATATTTCAGCTAGAAGAAACTTCACAGAATGAACTCACTTAGACTTTTTGAATTGAAGCGAAAATTAGATATTTTTTGTTCTTTTGAAAGCTTTTTTGAGTTACATAGCCTTAGCTACGGAAGAAAAAAAGATAAAAATAGGGCGAAAAAGAGCAATTTTTTAGCCGATTGAAAAAGTGTAAATGAGTTCAAAATCTAAAATTATTCGCATTGGCACACGCGATAGCCAATTAGCACTATGGCAAGCTAAAACTGTACAATCACAGTTAGAACGCTTAGGCCACAAAACCGTATTAGTACCTGTAAAATCAACAGGAGATATTGTACTTGACAAACCGTTATACGAATTAGGTATCACAGGTATTTTTACCAAGACTTTAGATATTGCTATGCTCAATGAAAGCATTGATATTGCAGTACACTCACTAAAAGATGTTCCTACAGTTTTACCAAAAGGTATTGTACAAGCTGCTGTTATAAAACGCGGCAATGTTAACGATACCTTGGTGTTTAAAAACAATGAAGAATTCTTATCTGCCAGAGACGCTGTTATAGCTACAGGTAGTCTTCGCAGACGTGCACAATGGCTTAACCGCTACCCAACACACAAGGTTGAAAACATACGTGGCAATGTTAATTCAAGATTGCAAAAACTTGAGGATAACGAGCATTGGAATGGTGCTATTTTCGCTGCAGCTGGTATTGGCAGATTAAATATAAGACCTGAAAACGCTATCAATTTGCATTGGATGATTCCTGCACCTGCGCAAGGCGCCATTATGGTTACTGCTTTAGAAAAGGATGAAGAGATCCTAGAAATTTGCCAGGAAATTAATCATGAAGAAACTCAAATTTGCACAGCAATTGAGCGCGAATTTTTAAATAGATTAGAAGGTGGTTGTACAGCACCAATTGGAGCCTTAGCCTTTATTAAAAATGAAGAAGTCAACTTTAAAGGCATTCTTCTAAGTAAAGATGGTACCAAAAAAATTGAAGTTGCTAAAGTTGTGCCTTTAGGAAAGCATAACGATTTAGCAGAATTTTGCGCAAACTATATTATTGGTAAAGGTGGCAAAACACTTATCGACCAGCTTCATAGAAGCAAGCAAGAAACCAATATCTATTCAACAAAAAAATTAACAGACGACCAATTGTTATTGTTTCATAATGACGTTGTTGCAGACAGTAATGATGCGATTAAAATCAGCCTAAATCGTATTCCAAAAACAGTTGTCCGTAATGAAATTAAAAATGTAATTATTACCAGCAAAAATGCGGTTGAAGCTTTGCTTCATAATTTTTCGGCAATAGAGTTACAATTCAAAAATATTTACTGTGTAGGCAGACGTACGAAGCGTTTGGTTGAAAAACGAATAGGCAAAGTCACACACACAGAATCTAATGCTAAAAAATTAGCCAACTATTTGGTTGAATATATAGAAGGCACAGAGGTTACCTACTTTTGTAGCGACTTACGTTTAGATGATTTACCTAATATTCTATCTGAAAACAATATTACAGTTAACGAAGTTGAAGCCTACCAAACCAAGTTTGATGCTGATAAAGTTGAAGCCAATGTAGACGGAGTTATGTTTTATAGCCCTTCAACTGTTGAAAGCTATTTAAAACAAAATAAAGCTTCTGGTATAGCATTTTGTATTGGAGAAACTACCGCAAAAGCGGCAAGTCAGTATTTTGAAGATGTTCGTATTGCAAAAGTACCGACTGTTGAGAGTGTTATTGAGTTGGTGAATGAGCACTATGTATAAGCCCATCCCAACCTTCCCATTGGGAAGGAGACCAGACCTAGCAGGTTTTTTAAACCTTGCAGTTCTATAATCTTAGATTAACTAAGGTTAAAATAAATTGCTAAATCATGCTAAAAAAGCTTGAATGCAATTATAAAAATGTTTAAAACTAAGACCTAATTAAACTAGATTCTTGCTGAAGTTTATCTTGAGCGATAATCGAAAGGCAAGAATGACAGAACTATGATAAAGAACGATTTATACCTAAGAGCATTAAAAGGAGAAACTGTAGAGCGTCCACCAGTTTGGATGATGCGTCAAGCTGGTAGATACCTTCCAGAGTTTATGGAAATTAAGGCTAAATATGACTTTTTTACGCGTTGTCGTACTCCAGAATTGGCAAGTGAGATTACCGTGCAACCTATTCGTCGCTATGGTATGGATGCTGCTATTTTGTTCAGTGATATTTTGGTGATTCCACAAGCCATGAATATTGAAGTAGAAATGAAACCTAATTTTGGTCCTTATTTACCAAACCCTGTGCGTTCTCAGAAAGATGTGGACAATGTTATTGTTCCAGATGTTCATGTTGAGCTAGATTATGTAATGCAAGCTATAAAAGCTACCAAAGAATTACTTAACAACGAAATTCCGCTTATTGGTTTTGCAGGTTCGCCATGGACAATTTTATGCTACTGCGTGCAAGGGCAAGGTTCTAAAAACTTTGATAAAGCTAAAGAGTTTTGTTTTACAAATCCTGTTGCAGCTCATAATTTACTTCAAAAAATAACAGACACTACTATTGCTTACTTAAAAGCGAAAGTAGCTGCTGGTTGTAATGCCGTTCAGATTTTTGATTCTTGGGGAGGCATGCTTTCTCCTGTGGATTATCAGGAATTTTCTTGGCAATACATTAACCAAATCATTGAAGCTTTAAAAGACGATGCTCCTGTAATCGCTTTTGGTAAAGGCTGTTGGTTTGCTCTAGGTGAAATGGCAAACTCTAATGCGTCTGCTTTAGGAATTGACTGGACATGTTCTGCTAAAAACGCACGTTACTTAACTGGTGGAAATATTACATTACAAGGTAATTTTGACCCAACACGTTTATTTTCACCTCCTAGTGAAATTAAGAAAATGGTGCACCAAATGATTGATGAGTTTGGAAAAGATAAATACATTGTAAATTTAGGCCATGGAATTTTACCAAACATTCCGCTAGATAACGCCAAGGCTTTTATTGATGCTGTGAAGGAATATAGAAGCTAGCCCATCCTAACCTTCCCTGAGGGAAGGAGCTGTTATTACTACTAAATTTTAAATATCTTGTAGGCTATAAATAAAGATTTGATAGATCTGATTTATGTAACATAGTAGAGCTCAAAACGTCTAGTTATATAGAGCTAAAGTTTAATTAAAAAGATTCCTGCCTTCGCAGGAAGTATTATGATACAAGACATATTTAGAGGACTTCAGGTTTATACAGATGCTTACGGATTAATTTCAAAATTAAAATTGTGGAAATACTTCGTTATTCCTGTAATAATAAGCGTTGTTGTATTTGCTATGATTTTTGTTTCAGCTTACGGATTGTCAGATAATCTTGGAGAATGGATGGCTGGCATTTGGATTTGGGAAACCGGAAAAGCAACGTTTACAGCCATTTCAACATTTATTGCTGGCATTGTCATTTTTGCAATAGGCCTAATCCTCTACAAGCACATTATAATGGCATTGTCTTCGCCTTTTATGAGTCCAGTTTCAGAAAAGATTGAAGCTTACTTTACAGGCAAACCTGCCAAGAATTATGTGAGTACTAATTTTAGCAAACAACTGGTTAGAGGCATTAGAATTGGTTTACGAAACCTATCTAAAGAACTGCTTTATACATTACCAATATTAATACTTAAGCTTATTCCTGTTGTAAATATTTTTTCAACCGTTTTACTCTTTTTAGTTCAGGCATATTATGCAGGTTTTGCCAATATGGATTACACACTCGAGCGTCATTTTAAGTATAAAGAAAGTGTTGCGTTTATAAGACAGCATAGAGGTTTGGCTATTGGCAATGGTATTGGTTTTTTACTATTATTACTCATTCCTGTGGTTGGTGTTATTTTAGTGCTGCCTTTGAGCGTAACCTCAGCGTCAGTAATTGCTGTAGACTTATTGTTTGATGATGACGAAGAGATTGGTTTTGAACCTTTTGACAAAATAGATCTTAGCTAATGATATTACGTTTTAACGATTTTGAAATTAGTGCTGTACACGAAGGTGATGCCTGGAAGATTTGCGACTTTTGCGTTGCGAATTCAGATCGATTAAAACGCTTTTTTCCATTAACGTTGCAACAGAATTTAAACCCAACTTTATCACAATTATTCGTAGATAAAAAGGTGAAACAATTCAGAAATAACGAAGAATTTTTATTCACCTTAAAGCATTCTGTAAGCCAAAAACTAGTTGGCCTTATCTACATTAAAGAACTGAATTGGGACGCCAAACAAGGCGAATATGCATATTGCATAGACTACATTCAAAAAGGCAAAGGGCTAATGTCTAAAGCCATTGCAGAACTCAATAAATACGCGTTTAACACACTGGGTTTAAAAACCCTTCAAATTATAACGCACAAAGACAATATTGCCAGTGCTAATGTTGCTAAAAAAAATAATTTTGTGTGGCAAAAAACACTCATAAATGAATATACTCCTCCTGGTGAACAACCTTTAAATATGGAGTTATATGAATTATATAAATCATAGATTTTGAAAGACAAATTTTACAACTATATACAAGAATTACAAGATACCATAACCTCTAAACTTGAAGCTATTGAGGGCAAAGCAAAATTTCAAGAAGACCTTTGGAAACGACCAGAAGGTGGAGGTGGCAGAACTCGTGTGATAGAAAATGGTAATGTATTTGAAAAAGGCGGAGTTAATATTTCTGCTGTTCATGGTGCGTTACCAAAAAGTATGCAAGCCTATTTCGGTGTTAAAGATGCTGATTTTTTTGCTTGTGGATTGAGTCTTGTTATTCATCCTAAAAGTCCAATGGTGCCAACCGTACACGCTAATTGGCGCTATTTTGAAATGTATGACAAAGACGGCAATATTGTAGATCAGTGGTTTGGTGGCGGACAAGATTTAACGCCTTACTATTTGTTTGAAGAAGACGCAAAACACTTTCACCAAACTTGTAAAACTGCTTGTGATAAACACAACACAGACTTCTACCCAAAATACAAAGCACGTTGCGATGAGTACTTCCATAATGCACACCGTAATGAAGCTCGAGGCATAGGTGGATTATTCTTCGATTATTGTAAAGCAAATGATGAAATGACCATGGAAAACTGGTACAATTTCATTACTGAAGTTGGTGATAGTTTCTTAGAAGCTTATGTCCCAATTGTTGAAAAGCGTAAAGATTTGTCATACACTCAAGAACAACGCAATTGGCAAGAAATACGTCGTGGTCGTTATGTAGAATTCAATTTAGTACACGACAAAGGCACACTTTTCGGACTTAAAACCAACGGACGAATTGAAAGTATTTTGATGAGTTTGCCACCACATGTACAATGGGTTTACGACCATCATCCTGAAAAAGGAAGCGAGGAAGAAAAACTGATTGATGTTTTACAAAATCCTAAAGAGTGGGTTTAGTTCTACTGCCAAACTGTAGAAGTATCTAAATTATTTTTTAGTTCGTTAGATCTGTGGAATAATCTGGCTTTTAATAGCAATCGTCTGCCTTCAGGTTGCCTTGTGTAAACCAATTTGGTTTTTCCCATGTGTTTTACCCAATGCTTCAGAAAGCACTGTGCATCCTCTTTATTTTTACCAAAAACTTCTGGAACTGGATAGAAATTTTCAATATTAAATCCCTTTTTGAAAAAATTGGTGTTAATGATGATATATCTCGGAGATGCCACTGGCTCTAAAAGTTCAGTTAAGGTTTTAACAAAAAAGGCTTCTTCATAATTACTAGCACCTTTTAAATTACAAACCACAGCATTAGAGACTAATTTGTGCGTGTAGACTTTAATACTATTTCGATCTGTATTTAAAAGTTGCATCTCATCCATAGTATCTACAATTGCTAATCCCATATTTTTGATTTTTCTGTGTAAAAATCCATGTCTTAAGTAGTAGACTGTAGCCTTGTAAAGTTTATAACCGAAATAAGCCAAGGCAATACAGCCAACAACCTTTAATCCAGAAAGAATCTCTGGTGGAGCTGTGAGATTAAAAGCTAACAAAATACTACCGAAAAAGAATACCACTAAAGCCAAAACTATCTCGATGACAATTAATTGAGATGCTTTTGCAAAATAGAACTGTCGTTGTGCTTTAAACTGAGGCGTTTTAAAATCTTGAAGTTGTACTTGTCTGGTTAATTTATTGCCTTCACCTATTGAGTTTTTCCAATTCACAAAGGTCTGCGCTCTTCCCACAGCATTGGTCACACTTGATGCATTTAAAGTCTCTAAATCTTCTACCGATATTTCATTTGGAATACCCAAACGTTCAAAACCATTTGTGATATATGGTAATTTTGTGTTGGTAATACCAACAAAGGCCTCAAACCTTCGCTTTAATAATTCTAACTCTTTTCCTCCATATTTATCCGTAGGATCAATGCAAGCCAAATGCCAAATGTTACTGGTTTTTTGAGGATTATTTGCATCTCTTCTAATGGCTCTTCCTCTCATTTGGTTAGACGACACAAAAGACCCAACAAAAGAAGCCAATATTAAACTGTTTATAGATGGTGCGTCCCAACCTTCGCCAAGCAAGGCTTTTGTTCCTATTAAAACTTTAAAAACACCATCTTCAAAAAGCTTCGTAATGATGCCTACAAGGGCTTTTCTTGCTTTATCATATCCTGTAACTAAAACAAAATTATCGTCACCTTTTAAGGTTGTAAATACATACGAATTTTCATTACCATAGGATTCAATAGCGTGCATTTTTGAGTAATGAATTACAACAATAGTACCTGTAAGTACTGCCAAATCCTTGTTATCTACAGAGCTCGTTCTCAGATAATGAAAAATAGGAACAACACCTATCTTATTAATTTGCTCAAAATCTTGATTTGAAGTGTTTAAGAATTCTTTCCGAACATAGTCCGTTAACACCACACAGCGTAAGTCATCTTTAAGCAAGAGTCGTTCTGAGTTTACAATTTCTACAATACTTTCAAGCTTACTAGGACTAAAGGCCAATGATTTGTAAACTGTATCATTACCTGATAAATTAACCTTGTTTTTTTCTAAAAGATTAAGTTGTCTTAATTGTTTTTCGAGTTTTGAAAGATATTCTTCATAATCTTTAAGTTGTTCTCTGTCTTCAACTAAAAGGTTTTGCAACAGAATTTCTAACCATTCAATATCTAACTTTGGGAAACTAACATTATCTGTTTTACTCAATCCTAAAATGCTCAATCTATAATTATCTACAGGAATATTAACGGCATTAAGCGTTATTAGTAGTGATGAAAAAAACGTGGTATTGGCATAAATTGCATCTTCATAATCTTCTGGATTGGTGTAAAAGCGATGATTTTCAATAAGCGAAATAAACGTCTCATCACTTAACAAATCTGCTTTTAGCGTTTCAATATTATCTCTATATTCTTGAATGTGATGCAAATCAGAATCATACGGTTTTGAGAAGTAAACAAAATCTTGATGTGGACTCAAATCCTTTTCTCTTATAAGACTTGGTACTGAGATTTCATCATCAACATCACCACAGAGCGTAAAATATTTACTCACCTCTAAACTCGAACTATCATAAGGTGGTGTTGCTGTTAATGCCACTATAAAATAAGGTTTGCTCTTTTTTAGAGCGATTAAACAGTTCCACCATGCATTTTTTAAATGATGTGCCTCGTCTAAAACGAGTGTTTCAATATTGTGCGTTTTAAAAAATTCAAGAAAATCCGTTTTATCCTCAAATGATTTGTAAAATGAATGCAGAGACTGATAGGTAGAGAATGTAATATCGCTTGGATTTTTCACATCAAACGAAAAGGCTTCAAACGCCTTGTTATCTGTAAAAAACGACTGCAATCTATCTTGCCATTGATCTCTAATAGTTAATGTTGGCGCAAGAACAAGCGTCTTTTTTCCTATTCGCCTTAAAATTTCAATACCTAAAATAGTTTTACCAGAACCAGGTGGTGCAATAACATGAAAATGCTGATCTGAAATGTGTGTCTCAAAATTATCTAATAGTTGCTTTTGGTAGCTTCGCCAAGGAAATTGAAATTGTAAAAGACTGAGACGTTCTGACACTCTTAAATGGGTTATATTGATTAACTTTGTATTTGCTAAAAATAAGCATATTCACTTTTATATTCAGATTTACAATTATGTTCCCAATACGAAGAAACCGAAGATTAAGAACAAGCGAAGCCATTAGAAGTTTAGTTAGAGAAACTTATATAACGCCAAATGATTTTTTGGTACCGCTTTTTGTGGTTGAAGGCAATGGTGTAAAGGAAGAAATTGCTTCTATGCCTAATTACTATCGTTTTAGTCTGGATTTACTTAAAGACGAAGTAAAAACACTTTGGAGTTTAGGGTTAAAATCGGTTTTATTATTCGTAAAAGTTGATGATAAATTAAAAGACAATAAAGGTACTGAAGCATTAAACCCAAATGGATTGATGCAACGCGCTATACAAACTGTAAAAGCCGTTTGCCCAAATATGTTGGTAATGACAGATGTGGCTTTAGATCCGTTTTCATCTTATGGACATGATGGAATTGTAGAAAATGGTAAAATTATCAATGACGCTACCGTTGAAGTTTTAGCCGAAATGAGTATTTCTCATGCTGAAGCTGGAGCAAATTTTGTAGCACCAAGCGATATGATGGATGGTCGTATTCTTGGTATTCGTGAGGCATTAGATCAATCTAACCTAATTGATGTTGGGATAATGAGCTATTCGGCAAAATATGCCTCGGCTTTTTATGGTCCTTTTAGAGATGCTTTAGATTCTGCACCTGTAGATATGGTAGATGTGCCAAAGGATAAAAAGACGTATCAAATGGATTTTGCTAATCGTGAAGAAGCGCTTAGAGAAACCGAAATGGATATTAACGAAGGAGCAGATATTGTTATGGTAAAACCAGGACTTTGCTACTTAGATATTGTGAGAGATATTAAAAATAATTTTGACGTGCCTTTAGCTGTGTACCAAGTATCTGGCGAATATGCTATGCTAAAAGCCGCAGCAGAAAAAGGCTGGTTAGACCATGATGCTGTAATGCTAGAGCAAGTTACATCTATTAAGCGTGCTGGTGCTGATATTATAGCAAGCTATTTTGCTAAGGATGTTGTGAAATTGATTTCGTAACTTAGCATTAACTTAAACCAAAAAAATTAATGGGCTTACTCATATTCTACGCTATAATTTCTATTTTCTTTTCCTTTTTGTGTTCCATTCTCGAGGCTGTATTACTCAGTATAACACCAACATTTATTAATGTAAAAAAGAAAGAAGGCAAAGCTTATGCCAGCGATCTAGAAGAATTAAAAAAAGATGTAGACCGTCCGTTAATTGCTATTTTAACCCTAAACACGATTGCACACACAGTAGGCGCAATATTGGTTGGTGTACAAGCTAAAGTGGCCTATGCAGAACTTTACGGAAACACTAAAAGAAGTATTCTTGGTATCGAATTAACTGAAGATGTTATGGTAGGTATTGTTTCTACTGTAATGACTATACTAATTTTAGTTGCTTCAGAAATTATCCCTAAAACCATTGGTGCAACCTTTTGGAAACAACTCGCCAACTTTACAGCAAAAGCACTTAATGTTTTAATATTTCCATTAAAATGGACTGGTATTTTGTGGGTTTTACAGCTTACCACAAAACTAATTGGAGGTAAAGGTCATGGCAGTGTTTTGAGTCGCGAAGGATTTGTTGCAATGGCAGATATAGCTCACGAAGAAGGTGTGTTTGAAGAAAGTGAAAGTAAGGTCATTAAAAACCTTCTTAACTTTAAAGAAGTGCAAGCCAAAGACATTATGACTCCTCGTACAGTCTTAAAAACTGAAAACGAAACGATGACCGTTAGAGACTTCTTTGAAGCCAACTCTAATATTCGTTTTTCAAGAATTCCAGTGTATACAGAAAATCCTGATAATATTACTGGCTTAGTTTTAAAGGATGAAGTGTTTAAAGAAATGGGATTAGGTAATGGTGATAAATTACTGTCTGAAATTAAGCGAAGTATTATTATCGTAAACCGAAGCCTTCCTATTCCAACATTGTTTGAACAACTTGTTGAAAGTCGAAATCACATGGCTCTTGTAGTAGATGAATATGGCTCTGTAAGCGGCATCGTAACTATGGAAGATGTGATTGAAACCTTACTTGGACTAGAGATTATGGACGAAAGCGATAACGTATCAGACTTACAAATGCTTGCCAGAAAAAGTTGGGAAAGCAGAGCAAAGCGTCTTGGCTTAATAGACAACGACAATCCTGAAAATTAATGGACACCTGCTATGTTGAAACTCCGCTTGGTATTACCAAAATTGTTGGTGACCAAGATGGCATTACTCACGTTTCAATATTAGATAACTCTGAGAACACTTCCGATAATATTCCTGAATCGCTTTTAGAATGCGTCACTCAGCTTAAAGCCTATTTCAACAACCAGCTCAATACTTTCGATTTAAAATTAAATCCTGAAGGCACAGATTTTCAAAAAAAAGTCTGGAAACAACTATCTAAAATCCCTTACGGAAAAACCATTTCTTATCTCGACCTTGCCAAACAACTTGGTGATGCTAAAACCATACGTGCTGCGGCAAGTGCTAATGGCAAAAATCCGCTTTGGATTATTGTACCTTGTCATCGTGTTATTGGCACAGACGGAAGTCTTACGGGTTATGCTGGTGGTTTACACCGTAAGCAATGGCTGCTCAATCACGAAAGCGAATACAAGCAACAGACGCTTTTTTAAATCCTATTTTTACTATATTTAGAATTCTTAAATCAATCAGATGAAATGAGCCTAGACAATAAATTTGATATCAACAGAAATAATAATGGCGAATTCCATCTGACATTTAAAAAACAATAAATTTTAGCTGATGAAATTCTTAAAAAAACTACTTAAATTTTTAGTTATACTTATTGGACTAACTGTCGCTATACTTTACATAACAGATACAGATTACCTACTAAAAGCGGTACGTACAATTTACTTAAATGGTCATAGCACAGCCTTCCTTGAAGACTACAAGTACTTTGATAATAAAGAAGTAAAAGCCAGCGATAATCCAGAACCTTGGCCAAACCACAAAGATTATAATTCTGTAAAACCAACAGATGAACTCTCTAAAGCCAACAAAGATTGGGGAACTATAGCGTATGTAATCATTAAAAATGATAGCATTTGGTTTGAAGAGTACTACGATGGTTTTGGCGAAGACTCTAAATCTAACTCTTTCTCAATGGCAAAAAGCTATGTGTCTGGAATGTTAGGTAAAGCTATAATGGATGGTTATATTAAAAGTTTAGATCAGCCTGTTTGTGATTTTCTTCCAGCATTTTGCGATGATAAAGCCAAAAAAATGACCGTCGGAGACTTAAGCAGTATGGCATCTGGCACCAACTGGGACGAAGCTTATTATTCTCCATTATCTATTACAACTCGCGCTTATTTTGATGATGACTTAGCCAAAGTAATGAATGGCCTAAAAATGGATACAGAACCAGGACAAGCCTTTAAATATGCTAGTGGTGATACACAAATGCTAGCTATGGTTATTGAAAAAGCAACAGGAAAAAAACTATACAAATATTTAGAAGAAAGCTTCTGGAAACCTCTGGGAAGTGAAAACGATGTGCTATGGCAAGTTGATAGCGAAGATCATGACTTGGTAAAAGCCTATTGCTGTATTGCCGGAAATGCAAAAGATTTTGCGCGTTTTGGAAAGTTATATAAAGACCATGGCAAATGGAATGGGAAACAAATCTTAGACTCAGTCTTTGTTGCTAAATCCATTACTCCTCGTTTTGCTGAAAGTCCAGAATATGGTTACGGATGGTGGATGAAAGATGTTAATGGAAAAAGCTTTAAAATGATGCGTGGTCACTTAGGTCAGTATGTTATCGTACAACCAGAGGACAATGTAATTATTGTAAGGTTAGGACACCAAAAATCACCAGACGCAGGCATTGGTGCTTTTACTTATGATATTAGTTTATACATTGATGAGGCTTATGAAATGTTAGGTTTATGATTTCAATACTAAATTGATTTAATGGAAAAACCTCTTTCAAATAAAAATGTTTACTATTTATTAATAGGAGCATTTTCACTATTCCTTTTTATTGAATTGAGCTATTTTTTAGGTTTTATTTTCAGAGATTTACTTATAATTTCTAATCAAAATCCCCTTTTAATTTTCATCTTAAATGAAGGTTTAGAATTTTTTTCTTTTATATCATTTGTAATATTTGGCTTAAGATTTTTATCTAGAAAGAGTTTTACAAATAAACAAATTCGATCAGTGACAATTTTTGTGATTATGTCATTTGTACTAACCCATGTATTACAAGCTTTTTTTAGAGCTTTTGTTGATTTAGAAAAAACAAGCTTAGAACGTTTTGAAAATTACGTAAGCTACTTGAATAAGCACTCCATATTATATCTTATAGCTTCTTTACTAAGTTATTCTAAATATATAATTTTTGCTTTAATTTTATTTAACTACCTTAGAGTCAATGATTTCAAAACTCAATCTTGAAAACATATTATTCTTAGATATTGAAACTGTTCCTGAGACGGAACACTTTTCAGATTTAGACACAACCAAACAGAGTCTTTGGGAAGCTAAATCTAGATACCAACGTAAAGAAGAGTTCTCGGCTGAAGAGTTTTATGACAGAGCTGGCATTTGGGCAGAGTTTGGTAAAATCATCTGTATTTCTGTAGGGTATTTTAAAATGGAAGGTGATATCCGGAATTTTAGAGTAACTTCTTTCTATGGTGAAGAAGATAAAATTCTAAAAGATTTTAAGAACCTCATCATTTCTCATTTCAGCCAAAACAAGCATTTGCTTTGTGCGCATAACGGTAAGGAATTCGACTTTCCTTACATAGCAAGACGTATGATTATTCATAATATAGAATTGCCATACAAACTCAATCTATTTGGCAAAAAACCTTGGGAAGTACCTCATCTAGATACTTTAGAGTTATGGAAATTTGGTGATTATAAAACCTATACTTCTCTAAAACTACTAACCAATGTATTAGGGATTCCTTCACCAAAAGATGACATAGATGGTAGTGAAGTTTACCGAGTGTATTACGAAGAAAATAATATTGACAGAATCATAACTTATTGCGAAAAAGACACTGTGGCTGTGGCTCAAATTTTCTTGCGCTTACGAGGAGATGAATTGCTTCATGACAATGAGATAAAGCATATATAATTAATTATATCGCTCTAATTAAATTATACTAATTCGATATTTTTCATACCAAAAGCCTGAAAGTAAATTTTCCAGGCTTTTTGATTAACAAACTAATAAAAAAGATTACTCTTTAATAAATCGTTCTATTTTGGTCTTTTCTCCAATATTCACTTGAAGTATATATAATCCATTTTCAAGATTAGAAACATCAACTGTAGACGTATAACGACCTTTAGCAACTGTTTGCCCTAACATGTTTATAATTTCGAATGTCTGAGCCTCATAGCCTACTAAATCTACATTTAGTATGTCTTTTACAGGATTTGGACTCAATTTTAAATATTGATTAGGGTTATCTAAAACTATACCTGTGTTATATAATTGATTAGAACTTGTTGAACCTAAACAGAAATTAGTAGTCTCTGAACTTGTAAAAGAACCTCCAGATGCTAATGTTGCACCTGTGTCGGAATTTGTAAGTGTATAGGACCCATTTCCATAAGCACAGCAAATACCATCACCATAAGTATCAGTAATTACAAAATCATAACAACCAGAATCTAAACACCCAACATTAATATTTAATGTAGAACCATCTGCTTGCGAACCATAAGTTCCTCCAGAAGCTACTGTACTTCCAGAATCATCAATTAGACTCCACGCTGTTTCTTCTGGATAGTTGTCAAAGGTTATTGAAAGTGTTACATTAGAACAAGACCCAGAACCTCCACCTGTAGAAAGGCTAACAGCATCTACAGCCATATCTCCTTGCCAGGTTGTTCCTGTAACTCCATTAAATCTTAATTGAATACTTCCTCCAACGTAAGCGGCTAAGTTTACGCTAGCTGTTTGCCAAGAATTACCTTGGTTACCAGATTCACTCCAAACGCTAATCCAAGTTGACCCATCGTCATCACTTAATTCTAATGCCAAGCTTCCCATAGAAGTTGCACCATACATATGATAATCAAATTCAAATGTTGCCTGACTTGCAGAAGTTAAATCAAAACATGGAGAATTTAAAATCGCACGTTTTGTAGAGTAGTTTGGTGATGAAGACTCCATGTAAATATAATATGAACCAGAATTTGCACTTGAAGGTCCTGTATTACTTGATGGAGTACTACCACTTCTTAAAGTCCAATTGAAATCATCTCCAGAACTTTGTGACCAAGCTCCCAGTGTATTTTCGAAACTCTCAGAGTATGGGAAAGAAGAGATTCCACCCGAACAACCTGATCCACTAACTGGATCTAATGTTGTAACATTAATCGTATTACTAGCTGATGATACATTACCTTCAGCATCAAAAGCTGTAACATAAAAAGAGTAGGTGGTACTCTCTGATAAACCTGTTATGTTTGCAGATGTCGAAGTAACAGTACCTATTGAAGAACCATTTGAAAACACTTCATAACCTGTTACACCAACATTATCTGAAGACGCATTCCAAGATAAATCAGTTGTAGTTTGCGTTGTGTTTGAAGCTGTTAAGCTCGTTGGTGCTGTTGGTGCTTGCGTATCTGATGCGTTATCAAAAACATTAATATCATCTATAGTTGCATCTCCTGTGTATGAAGTTCCTGTAGTATTTTGAAAACGTAACTGAACTGTACTGTAACTTGCTAAACTAACTTCGGCTTCTTGCCAAGAATTACCTTGATTTCCAGAAAGGCTCCAGATGGTTGTCCAAGTCGACGACCCATTTACTTTAGCTTGTAACCTTAAGGTTCCCATAGCCGATCCATACATATGATATTGAAAAGTCATTGCTGGATTGGTAAGACCACTTAAATCAAAACAAGGTCCTTCTAAAATTGCTTCTTTTGAAGGGTAGTTTGGACTTGAAGCTTCAGTATAAACGTAATAAGTACCTTCTACAGCACTTGAAGGTCCAGTACTACTTGATGGTGTTCCAGCAGAATCTCTGGTCCAATCCATATCATCATCAGAGCTTTGAGACCACGCTCCTAAACTACTCTCAAACCCTTCAGAATATGGAAAAGAAGATACTGTTGTACTACAATCTAAAACAGACTGCGTTGTTGTAACATTTAACACAGAAGACTGAGCAGAAGTGTTTCCTGCGGCATCATAAGCCGAAACTCTAATAGCATATGTTGTATCTGGGGTTAATCCTGATATCGTAATTGATGTTCCTGATACGCTTCCGTATAAAGACCCATTAACATAAACATTGTAACCTGTAACACCAACATTATCTGAAGAAGCATTCCAACTAACGTCAAATGAAGATGAACCTATGTTTGATGCCGCAAGACCAGATGGAACACTTGGAGCCTGATCATCAACACTTCCTCCTGCAGCTAAAACTGCCGCATAAGCATTAACAAGTCCTGCTCCAAATTGATTGGCATCACCTACACTTTTAGTAGTTGTGTATAATATATTTTCAACTTCACTCTTAGTAAGGTTTGGATTTACAGAAAGTACCAGTGCAGCAACCGCAGAAACCTGAGGAGTAGCTCCCGAAGTACCACCCATAGAATCGCTATAATCACCACTATACCAACCAGCACTACCTACTCGATCTAATGTTCTTAAACCATGAGTACCTGTAGAATACCATTGACCTCCTTGCTGTACCCAATCATCATCACTTGGCGCAGCAATATCTAAAGCAGGACCATAATTACTATACATACTTCTTCCTCCATCACCAGAAATACCACCAACTGCCATAACATTTGGCAAATTGGCAGGATAACTTACACATGTCTGAAAATCATTACCAGACGCAATCATTATTAAACATCCTTTTCCATTACGTCCACTATTTGCAGCGTAAGTAAATGCATCTGTTATAGAAGATACATTGTAAGTACAAGAACCAAATCCCCAAGAATTAGAAAGTACATCTGCTCCTTGATTTACAGCCCAGGTAATACCATCAGCAACATCGGCATTTGATGTATTAGGATCAAATATATTTATACTAAAGGTACTTGCACCTGGAGCAATTCCTGCTGCACCAATAGTATTGTGCTGTGCACTAATTAAACCCGAAACTTGTTGACCATGACCATCTCCACTTGTAGAAGGTGTTCCGTTTCCATTATTTGCTGGTGTATAACCAGTTAAAAGAGTAGGCATATCAGGATGAGCCTCTACACCATCATCTATAACCGCAACAACGATACTAGAGTTTCCTGTTGTAATTCCCCAAGCTTCAGGAGCGTTAACATCTATATCAGCTACTAAGGCCTTACCATCTACTGATCCACCTGTGTTATTTAAGTGCCAGGAATCGCTATACATAGGGTCATTAGTGGATTTTACCAACTCTACTTTAAAATCTGGTTCACCCCATTTTAAAACATCCATTTCATGAAGTTCTTGTATAAGATTTAGTTGATTTTCAATTTCGTCAACTTTAAGCAAATATGTATCCTTATTAACAATATTCTTTATTAATTGGGCACCATATTCATTTAAAACTGATGAAATGTCTTCCAAATCTACTCCTTCATTTAAACGAATAGTTACTCTTTTGGTAAACCAAGCCTGCTTATCACCAATCATAAATGCTGGTAACACATCGTACGCACCTTCATTTTGAAGTCCGTAAGAATTTAAAAAAGCTTTACGCTCTTCAAGAGTTTGAATAGAATTTAAGTTGTTGGTAGATTTTAAAATAATCACCCCTTTTTTATCCATTACGCTAACTTCTTTAGAATCTCCATTAAGCGAAAGTTTATTTATAAAATTTTGCTTTGTGCTTTCTGGTACTATATCATTGTTAAAATAAATAGCTACTGAACTATAGTCTGGTTGCATATAAACCTTACCATTTGTATCTATATAATATAGGTCTGAATTTTCTTTAGTCCAGTCTTGAGCATTTATATTAAATATAATGCCTAATAAAAAGGTAACTGCCAAAAATGATTTGAGATTAGTAAAAGCTTTTTTCATAAAAATAAATAGTTTAATGGTTAATATTTTAATAATTCTTTAACAAATTATGAAAATTGTTAAAGAATTTTAGTTTTTACGAAAACGTTTTCGACAAAATACATTCGCTTTAATTATTATTGCGTTTTTACCGTAAAGCATTTGAAGAAAATGACTACATTTACTTATGACACATAAAAAATTGTTGAGCATAAAGGACTTAAACATTTCTGCATTTAAGTCTCGTCAAGAGCACAAAATTATCAGTAACATTTCCTATGATTTATTTGAAAATGAAATTGTAGCTGTTGTTGGTGAATCTGGTTCTGGAAAATCCGTCTCATCTCTAGCTTTAATGGGCTTATTACCAAAGCAAATCTTAAAAATAACATCGGGATCTATCACTTTTGAAAATAAAGAATTAGTACAACTTTCGGATAAGAACTTTCAAAAGATTCGAGGTAATCAAATCTCAATGATTTTTCAAGAACCGATGAGTTCTTTAAACCCTTCTATGCGATGTGGCAATCAAATTGAAGAGATTTTGAAACAGCACACTAACTTATCTAGACTTGAAATTAAAGATGAAATCATTTCACTTTTTGAAAAGGTAAAACTGCCCAATCCTAAAAGGATCTATAAGTCTTATCCACATGAAATCTCAGGCGGTCAAAAACAAAGAGTTATGATTGCTATGGCCATAGCATGTAAACCGCAAATCCTTATTGCAGACGAGCCCACAACCGCATTAGATGTTACCGTACAAAAAGAGATATTAATGCTCCTTAAAGAAATACAGAAGGAAACAAAAATGAGTGTTTTGTTTATTTCTCATGATTTATCTCTTGTTTCTGAACTTGCAGATAGAGTAATGGTAATGTATAATGGTGAAATTGTTGAGCAAGGTGCAACGTCTTTAATCTTTAACCAACCAAAGCATATATATACAAGAGCGCTTATTAACGCGCGACCTTCAACAAAAACGAGATTAAAACAATTACCTACAATTTCGGATTTTATAAACGGAGAGATTAATAATGATATTATCTCAAAAGAAGAACGAACTGCCAACCATAAAAAATTATATGCTAAGGAACCTTTACTTGAAGTTGTCGATGTCGAAAAAGTTTATCTTTCTAATAAAGGATTGTTTTCAAAAGACACAGCCTTTAAAGCTGTAGATGGAGTAAGCTTTAAGGTATATCCTGGAGAAACTATTGGTTTGGTTGGTGAGTCTGGTTGTGGCAAATCCACTTTAGGCAATGCCATACTTCAATTAGATAAAGCAACTTCTGGAAGTATTAAATACAAAGGAAAGGATATAACCAATCTAAAAAAATCTGAATTAAGAGCTTTAAGGAAAGACATTCAAATTATATTTCAAGATCCATTTGCATCACTAAATCCAAGGATGACTGTGGGCAATGCCATAATCGAACCCATGAAAGTTCATAACATTGGCAATTCTTTTGAAGAAAGAAAAGAAAAGGTTCTGGATATCTTAACAAGAGTAGGATTAGATACTTCTAGTTTTTATAAATATCCTCATGAGTTTTCTGGAGGCCAAAGACAACGTGTTGGTATTGCCAGAACTATTGCGCTACAGCCTCAACTTATTGTTTGCGACGAATCAGTTTCTGCTTTAGACATTTCTGTACAAGCACAAGTACTTAATCTATTAAATGATCTAAAAGCTCAGTTTGGATTTACCTATATTTTTATTTCTCATGATCTTGCTGTTGTTAAATACATGGCAGACCAATTACTGGTAATGAATAAAGGTAAAATTGAAGAAATTGGAGATGCTGATAAGATTTATGCTTCTCCTGAAAGAGAGTATACTAAAAAATTAATTCATGCTATCCCAAAAGGGTTATAGCATGAATATTTTCTTAGTTAACTTTAAAACACCCGAAATTACCTTCATAGTGTTTCTTAAGTTTGAAAACATCACGTTTTCATTTAAAGTAGGTTCTGGTAGATTTGATTTGGTTTTCATAAGCTTTGGTTTATGCTAGATTTGGGGCAAAATCTGTAAATTAAGTTTATGGTAAATTAGGGTTAATTTAGTTTTTGATTTGGGATGACTAATATCTAATTAATTTTTATTTTTTCTGTTTAAAAGCACTATAAATCGATGAAATGCATTTATTTTTAACATTTAAGAGTTTATTCGCTCTTTTTTAAAAGAAAGTTGAACAGTTTTGTAGCGTAATTTTCTCCACCTGTATTAAACAAACCATAATGACCTCCTCCTTCAACGGCAACAAATTCTTTTTCTTTTGATGCTAAATTTGAAAATAAAGCTTTACCATATTCAAAACTGATATTTTTATCTGCATTACCATGAGCAATAAGTACTGGTTGATTAATGTATTTTACAGATTCTAAGGGCTTAACTTTATCTGGATTAAAATCTGTAAGTTCACTTGCTTTATCTAAGGTTAAATCGCATATCCACTTTAATCCTATTCCAAAAAAATATCTCGCTTGATAGTCATATACAATTTGTCTTAAATCGGTAAATGTACTTTCTATAACTCCAAAATTTAGCCTTTTATCATACTCCATAGCCTGCAACGCAATTGCACCTCCTAAAGAATTTCCCCATATACCAACTTTTGCATCTTGCCTTACTTTTTTAATTTCATCAATTATTATTGAAATGTCTTTCTTTTCTAAATATCCGTAGGTAGAAAATTTCCCTTCACTTTTGCCATGAGCTCTATTATCAAAAATCCAACTTTCAAATCCCAACTCAGCAAGGGAAATAGCTAAACTTGTAAAGTGCTCTTTACAGCCTCCAATTCCATGTACCAATATGATTGATGCTCTTGTAGAATCTGCTAAAGATGTCACACGATAACCCGTTAAATTAATACCATCAAAAGATTTTAAATTAACTACTTCGTAAGGTATGTTATTAGAGTCTAAGTGATTTTCGCTATTTACTCTTTGAGGATGTAAAATAGCATAGGGTAGGACATGTTGTGTTATGACATAAATAGATATGCCTATAAAAAATATGAGCCCAATTAGTATTTTGTTACGTCTTTTCAAACGTTAAATAGCCATCTCAGGAATATCTCCTTCTATAATTAAATGTCCTTCTGTTGCTTTTTGGATCTCTTCTACAGAAACACCTGGTGCACGCTCTAACAATTTAAAACCTTCAGCTGTTACCTCTATTACAGCCAGATTGGTTACTATTTTCTTTACACAACCAACACCTGTTAAAGGTAAAGTACAGGATTTTAAAAGTTTGGATGCTCCTGCTCTATTGGTATGCATCATAGCTACAATAATATTTTCTGCACTTGCTACCAAATCCATAGCGCCTCCCATGCCTTTTACCATTTTACCTGGTATTTTCCAGTTGGCAATATCTCCATTCTCAGCAACTTCCATTGCGCCAAGAATTGTTAAATCTACATGCTGGCCTCTAATCATAGAAAAACTCATTGCCGAATCAAAAAAGGAGGCTCCTGGCAATGTTGTTATGGTTTGTTTTCCTGCATTAATAACATCGGCATCTTCTTCACCTTCAAATGGAAATGGTCCCATACCAAGGACTCCATTCTCACTTTGAAACTCTACTTCTATATCGTCTCTTACAAAATTAGCCACCAAAGTTGGTATACCTATACCAAGGTTTACATAGTAACCATCTTTTACTTCTTTTGCAATTCGTTTTGCTATTCCGTTTTTATCTAACATAACTAACTTCTTTGTCTTACCGTTCTTTGCTCTATTCTCTTTTCATAATGCGCTCCCTCAAATATTCTTTGTACAAATATGCCAGGAATATGTATCTGATTTGGATCTAACTCTCCAACAGGAACCAGCTCTTCTACCTCAGCAACTGTAATGTTAGCGGCACCACACATATTAGGATTAAAATTACGAGCTGTACCTTTAAAAATAAGATTACCTGCAGCATCACCTTTCCAAGCTTTAATAAACCCAAAATCGGCTTTAAAAGCATGCTCTAACACATACATTTTACCATTAAATTCTCTCGTTTCTTTGCCTTCTGCAACTTCGGTACCATAACCTGCTGGAGTAAAAAATGCAGGGAAACCAGCCTGAGCGGCTCTTGCTCGTTCTGCCAATGTACCTTGAGGTATTAATTCTACTTCAAGCTCTCCTGAAAGCATTTGGCGTTCAAATTCGTCATTTTCTCCTACGTATGACGATATCATTTTTTTGATTTGTTTTTGCTGAAGTAATAAGCCTAAACCAAAATCATCTACACCTGCATTATTAGAAATACATGTTAAACCTTTTACATTTAATTTTACGAGCTCTGCTATTGCATTTTCTGGTATACCTGATAAGCCGAAACCTCCAAACATAAAGGTCATGTTGTCCTTTACGCCTTGTAAAGCTTCAGTAACATTAGCTACTTTTTTATTAATCATGATTGTATATTTTTCCTTTTGGAAAAATACAAAACAATGCTATAAATTAATAGTTTCTTATAAAATAAATAAGGGTGTGACTATGTTGTATTTAATCGAAATCTATTTCAATTTCATTGTCTTCGCTACTCTCACTTTCATCAATTAAATCGCCCTCATCTTTTGCGGTACAATCTATATTAATCGATAATTCTGAAGGCTTTTCGAACTCGTCTTTAGAGACATTAAGTGTTTTATCTGCATAACAAGCTTTCATATACAATCCCCAAATCGGTAATGCCATAGAAGCTCCTTGACCATAAGAAATACTTTTAAAATGTGCTGCTCTATCTTCTGCACCAACCCAAACACCTGTTACCAAATTTGGCACCATTCCCATAAACCAACCATCACTCTGATTTTGAGTTGTACCTGTTTTTCCTGCTATTGGATTTGTTAATTCATAAGGGTAGCCTGTGATAATTTCTTTATAAACAGCATTCCATTTGTCAAACCCTTTATGTCTTAATCTACGACCAGAACCAGCTTGTGTTACACCTTCCATTAAATTCACAGTAACATATGCCACCTCTTCACTTAACACATCTTTACTTTCTGGTGCTACTTGATAAAGTACTGTGCCGTTTTTATCTTCAATACGTGTAACCATTACTGGTGTATTGTAAACACCTTTATTAGCAAAGGTTGAATACGCTGCGACCATTTCATATACACTAATATCTGGTGTACCTAGAGCTATTGCTGGTACTGGTAAGATATCTTGCTCTACTCCTAATTTTTTAGCCATTTCAACTACAGGTTGCGGACCAATCTCGTTCATTAAACGAGCTGTAATGGTATTTGTAGAACTTGCTAATGCATCCTTTAGGGTTTGCTTACCCGAGTAATTTCCATCCGAATTCTTAGTCGTCCATGGTTCTGGATTTCCAAATTTATTAGCCTCTATAGTAATAGGTGTTCTTGGGAAAGAATCGCATGGAGATACTTGCAATTGGTCTATTGCTGTGGCATAAACAAAAGGCTTAAAGGTAGAACCAACTTGTCGTTTTCCCTGCTTAACCATATCATATTTAAAATGCTTATAATTCATACCACCAACCCATGCTTTTACATGACCATTAGATGGGTCCATAGACATCATACCAGGACGTAAAAAGGATTTGTAATATCGCATAGAATCTATTGGCTTCATTACGGTATCTACCTCACTTGGTTTACCATCTGTCCATTTAAACACTGTCATTTCAACAGGTTTATGAAATGATGCTTCTATTTCTTTATCAGATTTACCTTGTTCCTTTAGAATTCTCCAACGCTCACCTCTTCGCATTCCTGCTTTAAGTAGATTATTAACTTCAGATTTTGACAACTCTAAAAATGGAGCTGTAGGATTTCTATCTGGTGTATTTTGGTGATCAAATTCTGCTTGTAACCTAGGCATATGCAGTGCAATAGCTTCTTCGGCATATTTTTGCATACGCGAATCAATGGTAACAAACACCTTTAACCCGTCACTATACAAGTCGTATTTAGAACCATCTGGTTTTCTATTAGCTTCTTCATTTGCCCAATCTTTCATGAAAGCTCTTAGGTATTCTCTAAAATAAGTTGCAATCCCTTCTCGATGTGATTCTGGAGTATAATTAAGATCTAATTCTGTGGCTTGTAAAGAATCTTTTACCTCTTCTGTAATATAGCCGTACTTATGCATTTGAGCCAAGACAACATTACGTCTATTTTTAGTTCCAACAGGATTTTTATGAGGTCTAGGATTGTATAATGAAGAATTTTTGAACATCCCAACTAACATAGCTGACTCCTTAATGTCTAAATCTCTTGGTTCCTTTCCAAAATAAATTCTAGATGCCGAACGAATACCATCTGCATGATTATTAAAGTCGTAAATATTGAAATACTGAGTTATTATTTCCTCCTTGGTGTATTGACGTTCTAGACGGATAGCAATAATCCACTCTCTTACTTTTTGAAGCGCTCGTTCAAATTTATTTTGAGACACCTGATCCGTGAATAACTGCTTTGCCAATTGCTGAGATATTGTACTCGCTCCACCTCCGCTTCCTAATTTAAATATTGCTCGAAGTGTTCCTCTTCCATCAATTCCTGAATGGTCATAAAAGCGAATATCTTCAGTAGCAACTAAAGCATCAACTAAGTGTTTTGGTAAATCGTCATATCCCACAGGTGTTCTATTATCATCAAAATAAAACTTACCTAGTGTAACACCATCTGAAGAAATGATTTCTGTTGCTAAGTTCGTTTCAGGATTTTCTAATCTGGTATGATCTGGCATCTCTCCTAACAGTCCCCAAGACGCAAAAAGAAATAACAATACTACAGCAAGAACACCTCCTGCAAATAGCATCCAAAACCATCTTACATATTTTGAAAAATCTACTGTTTCTGCTTTAGATTTTGTTGTCTTCTTTTTTGCCATAACACCTAATTTTGAGCTGATTCTACCCTAAAACCTATATCTGTAATTCCTTCTAAATTTTCAACACCATTGACCTCTCCGTTTTTTCGCATAGCATGTTGAATATTTACGCTATAATCTCCGTTTTCTGTAAATTTAAATGGAGATTTATAACCTCTATACCAAAGTTTATTTTCTTTTATATCTGTAAATCCCGAACCCAAAAGTTCACCGTTTTTTGCAGCCATTTTATATTCTAATGTATCTGTAATGGCTTTACCATTAGGATAATTTAATTCTACAATGAGAAACAAATTGCTATATGCATAGTCATTATTGTTTCTTAGATTAACGTAAAGATTATAATTATTTGTAGTGTCTGGTGCTTTAAAATAAAACGTTGCTATTGAATCTTTATGCCACTGATTTGGAACAGATTTATACTCATCAAAAACGGCTTTAGAATCGCAGCTTGTACCCAAAAACAAACTTACAAGGGCTAGCAATAACCAATTAGTTCTTCTTTGCATTTTGTTTTTGATTGCGATTTTTGTTACGGTTTTTATTTCTGTTCCTATTCTTATTACGTTTCTTTTTAGGTTTTGGATTATCGAAACGTGTTAAACTGTCTTGACCTACAACGTTTTCAAACTCTGTTTTAGTGTCTTGTATGTGCTCTGCAGCATATTCTTCAAGACTTGCGACTTTTTCTCTTTTCTTGTTTTTTGAAATAATCTCATTGGCTTGCGCTGCAGTAATTACATGCCAATTCATCCATTCTCCCTCATATGCATACCACATAAGACCTTTAAAGATATCTGTCTTTTGGCAAACTGCTGTTCCCTTTTCTGTATATAGTTTTGTATCGTTTTTTGGGAAAGCTTTTAAGGCATCTAAATAAGCATCTAGTTCGTAATTAAGACAACACTTAAGCTTACCGCACTGTCCTGCTAACTTTAATGGATTTAATGACAATTGCTGGTACCTTGCTGCTGAAGTACTCACCGATCTAAAATCGGTTAACCAAGTAGAACAACATAATTCTCTTCCACAAGAACCAATACCTCCAAGTCTTGCTGCCTCTTGTCTAAAACCAACCTGACGCATTTCAATTCTTGTTTTAAATTCTCTTGCAAAGACTTTAATTAGTTCTCTAAAATCTACACGTTCTTCTGCAGTATAGTAAAATGTAGCCTTACTCCCATCTCCTTGATATTCGATATCAGAGATTTTCATTTTTAGGTTAAGGTCTATAGCAAACTGTCTTGCTTTAACCTTCATTGGTTCTTCCTTATCTCTAGAACTAGACCAAATATCTATATCCTTTTGAGATGCTTTACGGTATATTTTTAAAACATTTTCTGAATCTTCAATATCAATTTTTTTGCGTTTCATTTGTACACGCACCAATTCACCCGTTAAGGTTACCATACCAATATCATGACCAGATTTTGCTTGAGTGGCAACAATGTCGCCAATACTTAATGTGAGATTTTCTGTATTTTTATAATATTGTTTTCTTCCATTTTTAAAACGTACTTCAACACCTATAAAAGGTTCTTGTCCGTTTGGAAGTGACATATTAGCCAACCAGTCAAAAACAGTAAGTTTATTGCAGCTATCTGTGCCACAAGTCCCATTGTTTTTACATCCTTTTGGCTGACCGTCTTTACCAGTTGCGCAACTGTTACAAGCCATATAGAATTATATATATTGAATCTAGACTACTTAAAGCCTAAATAAAGGATTCATAAAATTATTAAAGAGTAAAGATATGATTTTTTAGTGTTTTATATAGATATCCTTAAAAGATGTATTTTAGAATCTAAACTTGCTTTACGCTAATAATATTAACAGGACATGCTTTTGAAGCATTCTGACTTGGCTCTAAAATTTCATAATCCTTAGATTTTAGTGTGTAAAATCCTTTCTTTTCTTCCGCATGTAACAGCACTGATTTTCCATCTCTCTTAGACATCTGAAATTGTTGTGGCGCCAATTCTACACAGTAATTACAACCAATGCACTTGTTGCGTTGTAATGTAATAATAACCATTAGGCTTCAACTTTATTTTCTACAATTTTGTAGAGTTTGTCTGATGGTCTTACCCTAAAATCTAATGGAATGGTTATAGCATCTCCTTTAGTACCTTTTTCTTGTGGCTTGTCATTGACCAGCATTTCTTTTAATTCAAATTCTTTAGCTCCAGTTGTAGGTCCTGTAATTAAAATTGTATCACCAAGAGAAATGTCGTAAGCCTCAATCTTAAACTCTCCGATTTTAGCCTTTGGAAAATAATGCACACCTTTACCTATATAAACTTTCTTTTGGGTAGCGTGACTGCCTGAGCCTTTGCTCCACTCTCCTAGCTTCTGCCCTAAGTAATAGCCACTCCAAAATCCTCTATTATAAACTTTTTCTAAGTCTTGCATCCAAGAGATAACTTGCTCTTTAGAATACGTTCCATTTTCTAAACTATCTATAGCTTCTCTGTAGCACTTAATTACTTTAGCTACATATTCTGGTGCTCTACCTCTACCTTCAATTTTTAAAACCTTAATACCTGCATCTGCTACTTGATTTAAAAAGTCTATGGTACATAAATCTTTTGGTGACATTATATACTCATTATCCAACTCCATTTGTATACCTGTTTCCTGATCTACAACCGTATACTTTTTTCTACAGTTTTGCTTACAAGCACCTCTATTAGCAGAAGAATTATAAGCATGTAAACTCATATAACATTTACCAGAAACTGCCATGCAAAGTGCTCCATGACCAAAAATTTCTATCTCTACCAATCTACCTGAAGGCCCTTTGATTTGTTCTTTCTCTATTTGCTCAGTTATGTGTTTTACCTGGCGCAAACTTAACTCTCTACTCAAAACCATAGTATCTGCAAACATGGCATAGAACTTTACAGTTTCAAGATTGGTGATGTTTATTTGAGTTGAGATATGTACTTCCATATCAAACTCCCTCGCTATGGCAATAACCGCTTGGTCCATAGCTATAACCGCTGTAATATCTGACTCTTTTGCCTTTTTAACCAAGGTTTTTACGATAGATAAATCATGATCGTAAATAATGGTATTTAGCGTTAAATAGGTTCTTACATTTTTGGCCTTACAACGTTGAGCAATTTCTTCTAAATCGTCTAGTGTGAAATTTATCGATGCTCTAGCACGCATATTTAACTGCTCTACACCAAAATATATAGAGTCGGCTCCATTATCTAACGCTGCCTGAAGGGATTCAAAATTTCCTGCAGGCGCCATAAGTTCAATCTTTTGCATCTCTTTGTACTTTACTCTTAATTAAATTCTATCTCGTAGTTGAGTTTATTGGATAGTGATCTAAGCTTGGATTTAGTTTTGAAAACATTAGATAACAATAATTTACTCCATCCTATCTTCTTGGAGAACTCATTAAAGGACTCTTCACGCCAATTAAAGCCTTCTTTCCAAAATTTATTAGGAGATATGTAACAAAAGGTATAATCGAAAACAAAACTAGAGTCATTTTCTCCTTTTAATATAGATAAACTATCTGGCGCCATTAACGTAATGCGATGGCTAGAGCACTGCTGCCTAACATTTTTTATGAGGTCTAAATAATCATCCTCTAAAGAAGAAACATCAAAATCGTTATACTCTGTGTTACCAATCTTTTGAATTGGTCTTAATTGAAGAATATCGAAACTTTCACCATTAAAATGCTTAAAGAAATCCTTGAGTTCGTAAAAGTTGTCTTTATTAAAGGTGTAGTTTATTCTTACTTTAAAATCGTAAGTCTTTTTAAGTTCAACAAAGGCATTTAAAGCATTCTGAAATTTTTCGTAACTCGCCTTTTTCATAAAACTTTCATAACTCTCTTTGGTCACTCCATGAAGCGAAATTGTAAACTCATTAAGTCCCGCTTTTAAAAGCGGTTCAATGTTTTCTTTAGTTAATAAGTTTGCGTTTGTAGTTATAGAAATATACGGTACTTTATATTGTTTACCTAATTCTACAATTCTTACTAAATTTTTATACAATGTTGGCTCGGTACCACAGCCAATTTGCAATTTTAAAGCACGATTAAAAATCGTTTTTGCAACCTTCTCTAAATCGTCTTCCTTAAACTGTCCTTTAAGTGTTTTTACATAGTCTGCGTCTGTGAAATAACACATTTTGCAGCGTAAGTTACAAGCTAGTACAGGATCTAAATTCACCGCTAAATAGCGCTTGTTGAATTTATGTAGCAGATAAAGCCCTAAAAACTTAATTCTATGGCTTTTTATTTTTCTGTTGAGCTGTAATAGCTTATAAATATTCATTTATTTAGAGGTATTGCTTTGTGCTTCAAAAATGTTTCGCAAATCCTTTTTGTATGGTAAGTGATCGGCTCTACCCTTTTTAAATATATCGTTGCTGTTACCCTGTCCTTTGCGTAATGCTTTTTGTTCCTCGTAAGGCAGTTTTATGATTTCCTGGCAATGTGTAGAACAGCAGTTATCCATTTTTTCTTTACACTCATCACATTGAATAAATAATAAATGGCAAGCCTCATTTACACAATTAGTATGTGTGTCTGCCGGTTTTCCACATTGGTGGCAGTTAGCAATAACATCATCACTAATACGTTCTGAGCGTCTTTGATCGAACACAAAGTTTTTACCTATAAACTTGTTTTCTAAACCCTCAGACTCTACCTGACGGGTATAATTTATAATACCTCCTTCTAGCTGAAACACATTTTTAAATCCCTTGTGTTTGTAATAAGCACTGGCTTTTTCGCAACGAATCCCACCAGTACAATACATCACTAACTTTTTATCTTCCTTGTGCTCTCTAAGATCTTCTTCAATTAAATCTAAAGATTCTCTAAAGGTGTCTACATCTGGTGTAATGGCATTTTTAAAATGTCCTATCTCGCTCTCATAATGATTTCGCATATCTACTAAAACCGTATCTGGATCTTCAATAAGCGCATTAAATTGCTCTGCATCTACATGAACACCTTTGTTGGTTACATCAAACGTATCGTCATTAAGACCATCAGCTACAATTTTGTGACGCACTTTTACTTTTAATTTCAAAAAGGCAAAATTATCATGCTCTATGGCAATGTTTAATCTTACATTTTCTAAAAAAGTGATTGTGTCTAAGTGGTTTTTGAAAGCCTCAAAATTTTCTGCTGGAACAGATAGTTGGGCATTAATACCTTCGTGGGCTACATAGATTCTACCCAAGACGTCCAAAGCGTCCCATGCCAAAAACATGTGATTTCTAAATATCTGTGTGTTGCCAATTTTGGCGTACTTATAGAAAGAGATCGTTAAGCGCTCTTTTCCCGCTTTTTCGATAAGTTCTGCTCTTTCTTTAGCACTTAAGTTATTGTACAGTTGCATGCTATACTAATTTTTAAGGTTAAAGAATTTTGTGCAAAGGTATTATTTTTAGCTAAGTAGCATAAAAAAAGCACTTTGAATTTATCAAAGTGCCTTCCAACTAAAATATTATTATGAAAAAATATTTCTACTTTAGTACCAGGCTGCTAACCCTATTAACAGCCCAGTAACTAAATACCTTAAGATTCAATTGTAAACTAATTGAAAAATAGTTAGAGAAATTTTCGGCCAAACTCTAACTTTTCAATAAGATATTCATAGCAATTTTTTCCATTTCCATAAAGTAGATGTGAAAAGTGTAAAATGGTTGCGTCATAAAATTGAAAAAATTAAAATAAGTGGTATTTTTGATATCAATTTAAATAAGAAACAAGAAGAAATGAGTAGTGAAAAAGATGCCAAACTAAAAGCGCTAAAATTAACGCTAGACAAGTTAGATAAAGCCTACGGAAAAGGAACCGTAATGAAAATGAGTGACCAAGCGATTGAAGATGTAGATGCTATATCATCTGGTTCTTTAGGCTTAGACATTGCTTTAGGTGTTGGTGGTTATCCAAGAGGAAGAGTAATAGAAATATATGGTCCTGAATCTTCAGGTAAAACAACGTTGACCTTGCATGCCATTGCAGAAGCTCAAAAAGCTGGTGGTATTGCAGCTTTTATTGATGCAGAGCATGCTTTTGATCGTTTTTATGCAGAAAAGCTTGGTGTAGATTTAGAGAACCTAATCATTTCTCAACCAGATAATGGTGAGCAAGCATTAGAAATTGCAGATAATCTTGTACGTTCTGGTGCTATAGACATTGTAGTTGTAGATTCTGTTGCCGCTTTAACACCAAAAAGTGAAATTGAAGGCGAAATGGGAGACTCTAAAATGGGTTTACATGCACGTTTAATGTCTCAAGCCTTAAGAAAGCTTACAGCATCAATTAGTAAGACTAATTGTACCATGATATTTATTAACCAATTACGTGAAAAAATTGGTGTAATGTTTGGAAACCCAGAAACTACTACAGGTGGTAACGCTCTTAAATTCTATGCATCTGTTCGTTTAGACATAAGACGTTCTACTCAGATTAAAGATAGTAACGGAGATGTAATGGGTAACAAAACCAGAGTTAAGGTTGTAAAAAACAAAGTTGCACCTCCTTTTAGAACTGCAGAATTTGATATTATGTATGGAGAAGGTGTTTCTAAAGTTGGTGAAGTTTTAGATTTAGCTGTTGAAAAAGATATTGTAAAAAAGAGCGGTTCATGGTTTAGTTATGGTGACACTAAACTAGGTCAAGGACGAGATGCTGTTAAGTCATTAATTAAAGACAATCCTGATTTAATGGACGAATTAGAAGAAAAAGTTCGGTCGTTAATCAATGAAAATCAATAAATTATAAAAAAATCCTGCTAAAAACAGGATTTTTTTATTTTTTGGACGCAACCCTTTTGCAATTTCTGCATCTAATGGGTGGAATTAATTTTATAGAGTGATGAAAAAGTATGCCTTTTTGCTCCTTATGTTTGTTGGATTATCAACGTCGTGTAGCGTAGAGAATGATGACCCTGTGATTCACACAGAGTTTATGCCTATCACAAATGTTGAATTACCAGAGTATTTTATTCAAGGTCAAACTTATGAGATTAACATGTCTTACATAAAACCTAGCTCTTGCTATGTTTTTAATAATATCATTTTTGATATTGAAGGACATGAGAGAACCGTAGCCATTCTGAATACAGTTTACGAAAACACCAACTGTATTCCTGAAGGAGAATCAACTACAGTTAGTTTTGATCTAACGATTTCTGGAAATGAAGTATACTTGTTTAAATTTTTCCAAGGCACTCAAGACGGTGTAGATCAATATCATTTAGTAGAAGTACCTGTTGTTGACGGCAGAGACTCTATAGTGGTAGAAGAAGACTAATTATTAATTAATTCCAACAATAATGTGAGTTTAGAACAACTCATAAAAAAATGTATAAACCAAGATGCTAAAGCTCAGAGCCAATTATACAAGCAATATGCAAGTAAATTATTTTCGCTCTGTCTTAAGTACTCTAAAAACTATGCTGAAGCAGAAGATAATCTGCACGACGCATTTATAACTGTATTTAGTAAAATAGATCAGTATAAAAACAAAGGTTCTTTTGAAGGTTGGTTAAAACGTATAGCAATTAATACATCATTGCAACGCTACAGAGAAAACGTTGGGGTGTTTGATATTGTTAACGAAGGTAATATTGAAGATGTTACGGTAGACATTAATGATGAAGATATTAATATAGATTTTTTGCTTCAAATTATACAAGAGTTACCAGATAGATATCGATTAGTATTTAACCTATATGTTCTAGACGGATACTCACATGTAGAAATAAGTGAATTAATTAACATTTCTACAGGAACCTCAAAATCTAACCTAGCAAGAGCTAGAATGATTTTAAAAGAAAAAATAGAAGATTACAAAGCGAGTTTAAATTCGCAGTCGTTATAAAATGAACGAAGAAAAAAATATAGACAGACTTTTTCAGGAGAAGTTTAAAAACTTTGAAGTAGCTCCTAACGATGCTGTTTGGGATCGCATAAGCGAGAGTCTTCCTAAGAAAAAGAAAAAACGCAGAGTTATTGCGCTATGGTGGCAAGTTGGTGGTGTCGCTGCAGTCATAGCTTTACTCTTAACTGTTGGTACCTCTTTATTTAATTCATCTGACGATAATGAGGTTGTACCTACAATTGTGGATACCGAAAAAACAGAAGGCAACTCTAAAAAAGATACTGAATTAAAAAGCTCTAACGGAGACAACAACAGTTTAAACAATAATAAACAAGACATAAATGTTGCAGATTCTAACGAGAAGGAATTATCTAATCCTAACGGAAATGAAAAATCTTCAACAGAACAAGACAGTAGAAAAGAATTAACTTCTTCTAAAACAAATAAGTCGAATGCCGTTGCTGATTCAAATGAAAATAAATCAACTTCTAATTCGCATAAGAGTTTAACAGAATTAAATAACGAAGAAAACAACAGTGCAGTCGCTTCAAACAATGAGAATACTGAAAACAAACTAGAAGATGAAATCATTAATGATTCTGAAATAAAATCTGTTATAAAAAATACAGTTGATAATAAAAACTCAGCAGTAACAGATAATGCATCATCTAATGGTACTGAAAATGCTTCTAATACTGAAAAGAATAAAGAAGAGTTAGAAAAAAATACTTCGTTAAAAGAAGACAACGACAAAGAATCTATTCTAGATGCAATTGCCGACAACAGCAATAGCGAAGAAATTATTGATGAAAAAGAAAAAGAAGATGAACAAAACAGGTGGAGCATTGCACCAAATGTTGCGCCTGTTTATTACAGTTCTCTTGGTCAAGGCTCATCAATAGATCAACAGTTTAACAACAACTCTAAGAGTGGTAATATTAATATGAGCTATGGTATTACAGGTTCTTATGCTGTTACCAGTAAATTAAAAGTTAGAGCTGGTATTAATAGAGTTAATCTTAGTCAAAGTACCTCTAATGTTTTTGCACTAAGTGGTAGTGAATTTGCCTCGAGAAATGCAGAAGTATCCATAATGGGTAATATTAACCCAAGAGACGGTTTTGAAAACATCTCATTAATGAGCACAAATATGTTTGACAGAAGTACAACTCCTGAAGTTTTCAACTCAAGATCTTCCGGAAATATAGATCAACGTTTTGGGTTTATTGAAGTACCTCTTGAATTAGAATATCGTCTTCTAGACAAAAAATTTGGGATTAATGTCATTGGTGGTTTTAGTACATTTTTCTTAAATCAGAATGAAGTCTATGCAGATATCGATGGAGCTTCTACATTAATTGGAGAAGCCAATAATATGAATTCAACAAGTTTTAGTGCCAATTTTGGTTTAGGGCTTGATTATAGTTTATCAAAACAATGGAATTTTAATCTTGAACCACAGTTCAAGTATCAAATAAACACATTTAGTAACACGTCTGGTAATTATAGACCTTTCTTTATTGGTTTGTATACTGGATTAAGTTACAAGTTTTAGGTTTAAGTTAGTTAGTTTAGGTTATTGCAAACAAACATAAAAGCAATGATGAATGCAATGATGACAAAAGCTGCTCTTGGTTAGAGTGGCTTTTCTTTTTTATCTACGCTCTGGTAAATTCTTACTAAGCTCAGTTAAGATAATTGCTCTTGCTTTTTGATTTAAAGCCTTAGTATCTGCAACATTTAAATTTTCTGTTTTAAGAAATTGATGAATTTTTGTTCTCATTGCACCAGGACCACCACTAAAAAAAGTATATGAAAATCGCTTTTTGTTATCATAAAATGTTAGTGGAACAATAGGAATTTGATGATTTATAGCTAATCGGAATGCTCCATCCTTAAACTCATCTAACACTATATGCTCTTCTGGCACACCTCCTTCGGGAAATATACAGATACTTAACCCTTGTTTTAACCTTCTTTGCGCTCTTAAAAAAACAGCTTGCCTGCTCTTAGCACTACTTCTATCTACCAAAATACATGTACGCTTATAAAAGAACCCAAACAATGGAATTTTTGCCAATTCTTTTTTTCCTACAAATACAAAAGGATTTTTTACAGCCACCAACATTAACATAATGTCTGTCATAGATGTATGATTGGCAATAAACATATAGCTCTTCTTCGGGTTAGGAACCTCTTCCTTTATAATCTTATAATTAAAGCCCATTCCAATAAGAATAAACTTTGCCCAAATACGAGCTAACTTAAAAAAGAATGGATACCACTTTTCTCTAGATATTGAAATTAAAAGAATAGGAAACATTACAATAATTGGTAATGCTACCAATATATAGAACCAAATGCGATACAAAACCCAAAACGGATACTTTACTATTGCCATGGCACCAAAACTAAGTATTTAATTCAAATCGCTTCTCATAGTGTTGCTAAAAATTTATCTTTGCTTTCTAATTAAAAATTAAGTTTAATAATAAAGAGATTGCTGCTTATTAAATGTTACCAGACTGAATCTATTAAAGTCTTTTAGCAAATAGAGTAGAATTAAAAAGATACCTGCCTTCGCAGGTAATATTATGGCAAGAATATTAACAGGCATACAAAGTACAGGAACACCTCATTTAGGGAATATTTTAGGTGCAATTTTACCAGCAATAGAGCTATCTGAAAAGAGTGATAATGAATCTTATTTATTTATTGCAAATCTGCATACACTAACTCAGATAAAAAACGCTGAAGAATTAAGACACAATACTTATTCTGTAGCAGCCACATGGTTGGCATTAGGCTTAGATGTAGAAAAATCTGTATTTTACAGACAAAGCGACATTCCGCAAGTAACTGAATTAGCTTGGTATCTCAATTGTTTTTTCCCTTATCAACGTATGAAACTCGCTCATGGTTTTAAGGATAAAGCAGATCGACTAGACGACGTTAACTCTGGTCTGTTTATGTATCCAATGCTTATGGCTGCGGATATTTTGTTGTATGATGCTGAGATTATTCCTGTTGGAAAAGACCAAGTTCAGCACATAGAATTCACTAGAGATGTTGCTTCTCGTTTTCATACAAAAATGGGTGAAGCTTTTGTTTTACCAGAAGAAAAATTACAAGAAAACACAATGCTTATTCCTGGTACAGATGGTGAAAAAATGAGTAAAAGTAGAGATAACTTTATCAATATCTTTTTACCAGAAAAACAGCTTCGCAAAAAAGTAATGTCTATACAAACCGATAGCACGCCTCTAGAAGAACCTAAAGACTGGAAAACCTGTAATTGTTTTGCAATCTACAGTTTACTGGCTTCAGATGAACAAATAGCAGAAATGAAAGCTAATTACGAAGGTGGTAATTATGGTTATGGCCATGCTAAGCAAGCACTATACGAGCTTATTTTAGAGCGTTTTGCTGAGCCAAGAGAGCGATACAATTATTACATGAATAATCTTGAAGAATTAGATGCAATCCTAGCTAAAGGTGCTGCTAAAGCCAAATTAGTAGCTGATGATGTACTGCAACGCGTAAGAGAAAAGGTTGGGTATTAAATAACCTCAAATAGTTTTCCTGGCAAAGGACGTATGACTCCCTTTAATTCCATATTGAGTAATATTCCTGCTAATTTATAAGTAGGAATATTACACTCTAAGGCAATAACATCCAATATCTCTTTGCCTTTGTCTTTCAAATAATTATATATAACTTTTTCGTCTTCATTTAACTCAACAAAAAGTTGCTTTTGCACAGCAGGTTTCTTCTCATCCTCTAATTGCCAATTTAAAATATAAGGAATATCCAGAGGGTTAGATAACAGATGTGCTTTCTGAAATTTAATTAGATTATTACAGCCAACACTCTGGCTATCTGTTATCCTTCCAGGTACAGCAAAAACCTCTCTATCGTAAGAGTTAGCTATATCAGCTGTAACGAGACTTCCTCCTTTTTCTGCAGATTCAATGACTATAGTAGCTTCACTAAGTCCAGCTATAATGCGGTTTCGTTTCAGAAAATTTTTTCTATCAAATACGTCTGTACTCCAAAAATCGGTATAAAAACCACCATGATTTTCTACTTCAACAACATACTTTTTATGAACTTTAGGATATATTTGATTTAAGCCATGCGCCAGGCAACCAATAGTTTGCAAATTGTGTTTTATGGCTGCCTTATGTGCTGTAATATCTGCTCCATAAGCAAAACCAGAAACAATCACAGGATTATAATGCGATATTTCCTCTACCAATTTTTCGCAAAAAGCAATACCATTAGTTGTAATTTTACGAGCACCAACAATACTTATTATTGGTCTGTTATTCAAGTTTATATTTCCTGACTGAAATAACACTATTGGTCCATCAATACAATGTTTTAATCTTTCAGGATAAGTGTCTTCGATAAAATAATGTGGCTCTATGTTATTGTCTCTAATAAAGCGCAACTCATTGGTGGCTTCTTCAATGTGAATGGCATCGAAAAGTCCTTCAATTGTAACTGTACCTATACCATCAATTTTAAGAAGACTCGACTTTTTCTCTTTTAGTACAGCTTCAGCAGAACCACAATGATTAATTAATTTTTTAGCTGTTGTTGCACCTATTTTTGGTACATGTTGAAGCGCTAAAGCATAAATTAAATCTTGTTCTGTCATTTAAACTATTGATTTTCAAAACTACAAGAAACTAAATTTTTATGATGTTAATAAATAAACTAGAGCAAACTTTTATCGAAAACAAAAATTTTTAACTTTGTTTCTGTATGCAATTAGAAACTTACATTAGCGACCTTTTATACCGATACGATTGTATAACTGTACCTCAACTGGGTGCTTTTTTAACAAACCGTGTATCGGCAAGAGTACATGATACTACTCATACTTTTTATCCACCAAAAAAAGTATTGTCTTTTAACGAGCAATTACAACACAATGATGGGTTATTAGCAAATTATATTGCTGAAGTAGAAAAAGTACCGTACGCTACTGCTAACGATAAGATTTCTAAGCAAGTAAAAGCCATAAAATCTTACCTTATTGAAGGGGAAACTATTCAATTTGAAAACATTGGTGAACTTGTTCTAAATACTGAAGGAAAAATTGTTTTTAATCCTTCTAGTCATATCAACTACCTAACAGATTCTTTTGGTTTATCGCACTTTACATCGGCAGATATTAAGCGTGAGGTTTACAAAGAAGAAGTAGAAACGATTGAAGAAACAGCTCCAATAGCATTTACACCAGAAAAACGTTCTAACAATAATTGGTTAAAATATGCTGCAGCTGCTGTAATAGTTTTAGGTCTTAGTGGATTTGGTGCTGCTAATTATTATAACAACAGCGTTGAAAATCATAATCAATTAGCACAAGAAGAAGCTAATGCTCAACTCGATGCCAAAGTACAAGAGGCAACCTTTGTTATTAGTAATCCATTACCTGCGGCTACCTTATCTCTAGAAAAACAAACAGGTAATTATCATATTGTAGCTGGTGCTTTTAGGGTTGAAGCGAACTCTAATAAAAAGGTAGAGCAACTTAGAAGTATGGGCTATAAAGCCAGAAAAATTGGTAAAAATCGCTATGGATTGCATGAAGTAGTCTATGAAAGTTTTGAAACTAGACTTGATGCTCAAAGAGCACTCAACAAAATTCGTAGTGAACACAATAAAGATGCTTGGTTATTAATTAAGAAATTAGATTAACCTTTTCTTATCCTTCTATTTACTTAAATCAACATATCTTTGCACAAATTTTAAAAATTTATGCAATCAAGAACCGCATTTCAGTCTAAAACTGTTGTAACAGACCTTGTTCTTCCAAGTGAAACCAACCCATTAAACAACCTTTTCGGTGGTGAACTATTGGCTCGTATGGATAGAGCAGCTAGTATTGCAGCAAGACGCCACTCGAGACGTATTGTTGTAACTGCTTCGGTAAATCACGTAGCATTTAATAGATCTGTTCCATTAGGTAGTGTTGTTACTATAGAAGCTAAAGTGTCTCGTGCTTTTACATCTTCTATGGAAGTCTATATGGATGTTTGGATAGAAGACAGAGAATCTGGCGAGAGCATAAAAGCCAATGAAGCCATCTATACCTTTGTTGCTGTAGATGAAACAGGAAGACCAGTAAAGATCCCAGAATTAGTACCAGAAACTGATCTTGAAAAACAACGTTTTGATGCTGCTCTAAGACGTAAACAATTAAGTCTTGTTTTAGCTGGTAAAATGAAGCCTGCGGATGCTACTGAATTAAAGGCGCTTTTTGAGTAGTAGATTCTGAATCAAGTTCAGAATGACAAAACTGATTTAAAATGTATAATTGCTATGCTGAATTCATTTCAGCCTTAGTTTTAATCCTATTAAACCTTTTCAAAAACTCTTAGTCTTAACATTAACCAAATGTATTAATGATGAGATTAATAGTTTACACCTTAGTATTTGTTTTTACACTCAGTTTAAGTTCTTGTGCAAGACGTATTGTTGTTGCTCAACCAACAACTGTAACAGTAGTTAAGAAACTACCTAGACAATATAAAGTAGTTAGAGTAAAAGGAAAGCGCTATTACTTCTTTAATGGAAGACATTATAGAAAAACAAGAAATGGCTATGTAGTTGTAGAACTTTAATTCTTAGCTAACCAATATTCAGGATTAAGCTTTTGGTTGTTTTTAAACAGCCTAAAATCCAGTAGACTCTCTCCTGTTACTTTACTGGTAAACACCTTGCCTATTACCTGCCCTGTTGAAATTTTATCTCCTGGTTTTACAAAAACTTTAGAAAGGTTGTAATAGATGGTAACATAATTACCATGACGCACCATAATACCTGGATTAGCATTCTTTACTATTATAATTTTTGAAACCTCACCATTAAACACTGCCTTTACATCAGCATCAGTTGTGGTAGCTATTTTAACACCAGAATTATTTACCTCAACGGTATTATCGGTCAGAGACCTAGTTTTGCCAAATTTACCTTTAATTATACCTCTTTCAACAGGCCAACCTAACCTACCTTTGTTGGCTTCAAAATTAGATGCTAACTTCTTGGCTTCGGGTGTTAAAACAAACTTTCCGGTAGATGTTTTTTTTCCTGCTTTTTCATTAGATGCAGCAATCGCTTCACGAATCAGTCTATTAATTTCTTCATCTAAACGGTCAGCCTCTTGTCTCTTTTTCTTAATCTGAGCCGTATACTTACTCAGGTCAGCTTTAATAGAAGCCATTAACTCTTCCCGCTCTTTAAGTTCGTTTTCAAGCTCTCGTTTAGCAATTCTGTTTTCTTTAATTAACTTATCCTTATCTGCCTTTTGTCTAGACAACTGAAGGTTTAACTCTTGGAGTTCTTTTGTCTTCTTTTTTATGTTTTCCCCTTGTTCTTTTTGGTAATTAGCATATTGCCTAATGTATTGTAATCGCTTGTAGGCTTGCTTAAAATTACTAGAAGACAGTAAAAACATCACCTTACTTTGCTCCGATTTACTTTTATAAGACTTTACAATCATAGCCGCATAATCGTCTTTTAGTTCTTTTAATTGAGCTCTTAAACTTGTTATTTCTTGTTGGTTTACACTAATTTCTCTGGTAAGCAAGTTAGCCTGCTCATTAGTTATCCTAATTAGGTTTTGTCTGCGTTGCACCTTGTAATTAAGGTCTTCTATAAGTGTAATTTCAGATTTTTCCTCTTTCTTTTTGCCTAAAACAAAAGCTTGAAATTGCTTTATTTCTTTAAGTATTTGCTGACGTTGTGCTTCAAGCTTTTTCTGTTTATCGCTTTGTGCAATTAAAGACATTGAGGACAATAAACATCCTAAAAAGAATACTATGTAAAAACGTTTATTCATTTATTCTACTTAATAACTATTTCTTTATATCCTGTAGGTATGTTAAAAGGAAATCTAACGTCTTCATTTAGTTTCAGAGATTTAAATTCCATGGTAATTTTAACCTCGTCATAATCTTCTACCGCAATTATTCTTATATCTTTTGGGAGCACTTCTTTATTCACTTCTTGATACGATTTATAATCTACCTGAAGAACACGCTTTTTTAATTGCTGAAACAATTGCAAACTATCCATTTTAAAATGTGATGGATTGATTAAATAAAACAACTCTAACAATGCATTTTGGTCTTTAGGTTGTAGCACATAAGAGTTCTCGTTTACAGAAACCTTGTGTGGTTCCTCCTTTAAATCAAAAATAGCTTGACCTAACAATATATTCTGTACTTTGTTGAAATCTAAATCTACACCCACAAAATCACTCAACAATTTATAATCTCCATCAAAGTACTCATTATCGAGTTTGTTGTAAAAGCGCACTTTTTCTGGAGTAATCATCATACGAGCTAAGCCAAGCTTAGCACTTAACCAAATCACTTTATCTTTTTCTATTCTAAGGTTAAACGTTGAGCCTTGTTCTTTTTGGTTTTGTGTAATATCAATTTTAACCTTCCCTTGAAGCGTCTTAAAATCTGCATCGCTTTTTTGATGTTGTTTTATTACTTGCTTAGCCGAAAGCTTATCACTTGCTTCACCTGAAGCCACAATGCTTTTGGTAGACTTACAGTTTGTAACAAAAAAAAGCATTGCTAAAGCAAGTACGATTTTGAATGTATGATGTTTTTTATTGTTTAGTTTTTTCATTCTCTAATGAGATTCCCACTTTCGTGAGAATTTTATTGTTGTGCTTTTAAGTCTCTTGCTTTTTTAGCAAACGCTTCAGACTTACTTATATTATTAAGGCCTTTGTGAGCTATGCTTAATTCTGTATAAAAATCAGATTCCATTTTTGGGTTTTCTATTAAGAAATCTAATCCCATTTCTAAGTTATCAATCGCGTCTTTAAAATTGCCTTGTTTATTGTTTGCTACTGCATTTACTAGATATAAAATAGGTTGTGCAGGATACAACTCCAATGCTTCTTTACTACCCTTAATCACTGCGTTATAATCTTGAAGATCTATTTGTAACAACAACACATCTTTTATGAGTTTAAAATCATTTGGGTCTTGCTTAAGCGCTTCTTTAAAGTTTTCTAATGCTTTTACCTTATCGCCTGATTTTAAATAGTACTGTCCTAAGTCGTTATGAGTTTGCGCATCTTTATTATCATCTATCAACGCTGTGATCTCAACTAAATCTGCTTCGTACTCTGGATTTTTACCAACAAACCCAACAAAATCTTTTAATACTTTAGCCTTAGCATCTGCATTAATTTCTGGACTTGTTAGAGCTATTTTTACAGAGTTGATGGCATCTTCTACTTTACCGTCTTGTAAATAGAATTTGTACAATGCCAAATGCACAAACTTTGAGTCTGGCTTAATCTTTAAGAGATTCTGTGCGGCCTTGTAGGCCTTCTTTCTATCACCAGATTGGCTGTATCTGTAGATGAGTTTAAGATGATTTTCTTCGTTGTTTGGATTACTAGCCACACGTTCTTCTAAATTTTCAATTCGGTCGTCTGCATTACCTGTAATATTGTAAATTTCATTACGCATGGCATCTCTGGCTTCGCTAACACCCAATTCCTCATCTAACTCATCTAAAAGGTTCAACGCTTGTCTGTAACGCTTCTCTCTAATGTATAGACTTGCTAAATCTTCTTTATAATCTGGGTGATATTTCACCAACTGTTTTATGGTCTTAATCGCATTATCTATGTCATCTTGCTGAAAATACACGTCGTACAACTCATCTAAAAACCACTCGTTGTCTGGTTGCATACTAATGGCTTTTTTAAGGTTGTCCTCAGCAGCACCAAAGTTTTTGAGTTTGTTGTAGTTTTTACCAAGCTCAAAATAAATGACAGGTTTTTTAGAGTCTAGATTTAAACATTTATGAAGTGCCTCAACAGCCCTATCATAATTTTCGATGCCTTTTTGTTTTAAGGCTTCAAAAAAATGCTCTTGAAATTCGTCTTCAACATTACCTAAATCATCATCCGGTCGTTTGTTGAAATCGACTTGGGCCATTGCAAAGCTTGGTACTAAAAATAGTACCAGTAGAAGTTTTGCTATGTGTTGTTTTAATTTCATATTTAGATTCTACGATTTGGCTTCGACAAGCTCAGCCTGACAACTGCTTGATTTCAAAAGTTGTTCCAAACGTTTGATAATGAGATTCCTGCTTTCGCAGGAATACTATTCCATCACAGTATAATCTCCAATACTGATTTTAGTAAACTCGCCATTATACTTTACGTGGTTACCAATCATAGCTTCGTCTAAATTAGCGTTTTTAATAGTCGTCTGATTCTGTATTAAGCTATTTTTAACGGTTGAATTTTCAATAACGCAATCTTTGCCTATAGAAACGTTAGGGCCAACCGTAGCGTTCTTTAAAACCGTTCCTTTGGCGATGAAACACGGTTCAATTACTTCTGAATTCTCTAAAACGACAGAATCGTCAACTAATTGCTCTTCTCCGTCTGCTTTTAAAAATCCTAGCATCTTGGTATTGGTTTCTAGCGTTACGTTTTTATTTCCGCAATCCATCCACTCATCAACTGTACCTGTTTTGAAGACTTTACCATCCGCCATCATACGTTTTATACCATCGTTGATTTGGTATTCGCCGCCATTCATTACATTTTCGTCTAAAACTTCTTGAAGCTTCGCCTTTAAAACCGCAACATCTTTAAAGTAGTAGATTCCGATTACAGCTTGGTCGCTTACAAAAGTTTCTGGTTTTTCTACAAGTTCAACGATTTCTTGATTGTCATTGAGTTTTACCACACCATAAGCCTCAGGATTATCAACTTGTTTAGTCCAGATCACACTGTCTGCACTTGGATCTAAATCGAACTCTGCTCTTATCAAAGTATCTGCATAAGCGATGACTGCAGGACCAGAAAGTGATGGTTTAGCACTCATAATAGCGTGGCCAGTTCCTAACGGTTGGTCTTGTCTGTAGATCGATGCCTTAGCGCCTAAATCCTCTGCCAATTCCGTTAAACTCTCAACCACATCATCACCAAAAAATGCTGGGTCTCCAAGAACAAAAGCTACCTCTTCAATAGGTTGCTTTAATACTTTTGCAATGTCTTTTACCAAACGATGTACGATGGGTTGACCTGCTACCGGAATTAATGGTTTTGGAACTGTTAAACTATGTGGTCTAAGACGTGAGCCTCGACCTGCCATTGGTACTATTATTTTCATTTTTACTGCCTGCGAAAGCAGGTATCTTTTTATGTGTTAAACTTAATTCCTACGAAAGTAGGAATCTCTTATTCTCTTAGTTGATTGAAATTTAGATTCCAATTGGTACTCATATCTATCCAATTAGGATTCATTTCTTCTATCAATTCAATTTTCCAATTTCTTTTCCATTTCTTGAATTGTCTTTCTCTCTTTTCGGCATCTATTCCGCTTTCAAACTCTTCAAAATAAACAAGCATAGTACAATTATACTTGGCTGTAAAAGATTTTGGATAAACTTTTAATTTATGCTCTTTTACTCTTTCTTCAATATTATCAGTAACTCCAATGTACAAAACTCCATTAGCTCTATTGCTCATTATATACACATACCACAGTTTCATACTCAAGTACCTGCGAACGCAGGTATCTCTTCTTTAAATTATACTTCCTTTCCTCATTTAATAAAATCCATCTAGATTTGTTTATTATGATATAGGCACCTTCAATGTCCAATGCTTATTTATTATGAGATTCCTGCGTTCGCAGGAATTTATTTGGTGCCAGTACTTCCAAAGCCACCTTCTCCTCTATCAGTTTCAGAAAGTTCTTCAACTTTTATCCATTCTGCGCGTTCGTGCTTTGCGATTACCAATTGTGCTATTCGTTCTCCGTTTTGTATAGTGAATTCCTCATTAGAAAGATTTACTAAAATCACTCCTATTTCACCTCTATAATCAGCGTCTACTGTTCCTGGTGCATTAAGCACTGTGATTCCTTTTTTTGCTGCCAAGCCGCTTCTTGGCCTTACTTGTGCTTCATAACCGATTGGTAATTCAATAAATAGGCCTGTGCCTACTATTGTTCTTTCCAATGGTTTAAGGATTCTGTCTTCTGTTAGGTTGGCTCTTAAGTCCATACCTGCTGAAGCTATGGTTTCGTAATGTGGTAAATCGTGAATAGATTTATTTATGATTTTAATTTTCATATTTCTATAAAATAACCTTTCGACTACGCTCAAGGTGACATTTGTTTTATCTTCTTAATAATTGTTTGAGTTCTTTTCTTTCGAATAAAGCAATACCTGCAATAAAAATAAGCATTAAAGCAACGTTGAAAAAATAGTTGCCTCTTAGATATTTAAAAGACACGTAAGATAGTGCTATTGCAAATCCTATATAACCTAAAATTCTTGAAACTTGATAAGGGATTTTATAATGTTTTTGACCGTATACATAAGACGTTATCATCATTATGGAATATGCTACTAATGTAGTCCATGCTGCTGCTATAAAGCCATATTTTGGTAACAAAATTACATTAAGCGCAATCGTAATAACAGCTCCTACAATTGAAAAATACATTCCAAACCGTGTTTTGTCTGTGAGCTTGTACCAAATTGCTAGATTAAAATAGATACCCAAAAATAAATTAGCCAATAACACAATTGGTACAATTTCTAAAGCAACCCAATATGCTTCGTCTCGCACAATTAAAGCTTTAAAAACATCTATAAACCCAACTATGAACAATAGCATTAATGCACCACAAATAACGAAGTATTTCATGATTAGAGCATAGGTGTTTTTGGCATTTTTCTCTTTTGCATGATTAAAGAAAAAAGGCTCTGCTCCTAGCCTAAAAGCTTGAATAAAAATAGTCATAAACACAGCTAGCTTATAACAGCCAGAATAGGCTCCATTAATGTCTTTTCCTAGTACATCTGGAATTAACCATTTATCAAAATTCTCGTTAATGACATAGGCAAGACCTGCAATCATAATTGGCAAGCCATAATTCAGCATTTGTTTGAATATCGCTTTGTCAAAAACCCATTTCGTTTTTAAAAAATACGGCAACAAAAACAGTATTGTAACTGCACTTGCAGCAAGATTTGCAATAAAAATATACTTAACTAAATCTGTTTTGTCGTATCCTGAAAACTCAATATTAAACTTTGGAATTGCCCAAAGAAAAAAGAAATTAAGAACCACATACGTAAATATGTTACTTAGCTTAATAAATGTGAATTTAATAGGCTTTCCTGTTGCTCTTAAATAGGCAAATGGCGCTACTACTAAGGTATCTAAAACCAATACACCAATTAGATAATTAAAATAGTCTAAGCGAAGATTTACAAATTCTGCCAAGGGTTGATTAAAAATCATCACAACGGCAAACACAAACAATGTAGAAAGCAACAGACTTATTAAAGTAGTAGAATACACTTTATCTTGATCCTTCTGCTTGCTGAAAAACCTAAAAAATGCTGTCTCCATACCATATGTAAGCAATACATTAAAAAATGCAGCATACACATAAAAATAGGTGTTGTCTGAATAGCTGGCAGTATCTAATGTGTCTGTGTGTAGCGGTACAAGGACAAAATTCATGAGTCTAGGCAACACCGTTGCTAAACCGTAAATTATGGTGTCTTTAAAAAAGGATTTGAGTACGCTCAATTGCTTAATAATGAAATCACTTCAAAAATATTAAATATAAATGGGTCTACAGTTAGATAAACAAAAAAGCCTTACTTTTTAGTAAGGCTCTGGAGAAAAAATTGTTATAATTTTAATTGTCATCTAAGGCTTCATCTAAAGTTGCCATGCTATTAGAGTTACTTCTTGAGTAAATAGATGGTGGTCCGTTTTCGTAGTACGTACCTGCAACTTCGTTTAGAGAAACTATTTTATGATACTTGATTTGACCATTTTCTGAATAGCTTATTACACATTCATCATCTTTAAGGTCAAAAGGGTAATCAATAGGTTTTTCTGCTTTTTGAAATGTATAGTTTCGTGATGGGTGTTTAAGTACAGCTGTGTACTTATTTCCCCTTTTAACAAGCTTTCCTTTTAAGTTTCTAAAATAAACCTCGTTAAAGGCTATATTATCATTAACATGAGAAACCGGAACAAAAACATTAATTCCTGTACCACCAACTTTGATTCCTGCATACCATTCTTGAAACACTACAGACTTCACCGTAAAAGGTGTTTGTTGTTCAAAATTGGTTGTAGCTACCTTAGGACTAGCACACTGAAATAAAGAAGACAATGTACAAGTAAAAATAATGGCATATACTGCCTTTTTTAGATTCTTCATTATAAGTAGGTTAAGATTTGGAAAGACAATATATATGAAAATAATTTATTTTATCGTTTATTTTTATATATAATCGACTAAAAGCAATTTTATGTAAGATATTATTTCAAAAAATAAAATGTTTTAAAGTCGTATAAATATTCTATTTTAACGGAAATAATTTTTTAATACATGATAGGTCCAGCAAAACGATTAATTACAGAAGAAAAAGTAAATAACTCCTCTTGCTCTCAGTGCGGAGAGCAAAACACTTTATTGGCTAAAGTATTTTCTAAAATGTTTATTTTGAAAATATTGCCTTTTGTTTATGGGAAATCAACAGAGTTGTCTTGTTCTAACTGCGAGAAGATTTACGATAAAAATGATGCTGTAGATCCTATTACACAACGAAGAGTAGATATTATAAAAGACGATGCAAAACACGTCTGGTATTTATACTTAGGATACGTTTTTATTGTTGTTGCTTTTATTGTTACCCTTTTTAGAGATAAATAAAGCAAAAAACCCAACTCTTTGAGTTGGGTTTTATTTTATATCACTGTGAATTCTTACAATCACAGAAACTATTAGTTGTTCAAGGCCTCTGCACCACCAACAATCTCGAGTATTTCGTTAGTGATTGCTGCTTGTCTCGCTTTGTTATATGTTAATTTTAACTGATCTCTAAGCTCTGTTGCATTATCCGTTGCCTTGTGCATCGCAGTCATACGAGCTCCGTGTTCTGAGGCAAAAGAATCTCTAATTCCCTTATACAATTGAGTTTTAAGAGACTTAGGTATTAAGGTTTCAACTATTTCTTGCTTACTTGGCTCAAAGATGTAGTCTAAGTTAACGTTAGCATCACTTTCAACAGGAACTATTGGTAAAAATTGTTCTGTCATTACAACTTGAGTTGCGGCATTTTTAAAGTGGTTATATACCAACTCTACTTTATCATACTCTCCGTCTACAAACTTATCCATTATCATTTGAGCTATAGCTGCCACATTATCGAAAGTTAAATCGTCAAAAACTTCACTTTTGTTAGCAATAACATTACCTTGTTTAACAAAAGCATCATTAACTTTTTTACCTATTGTAAGGATAGAAACGTCTTTACCAGCATATGTATCTGACAACAGCACATTAACTTGTTTTATGATATTAGAGTTAAACGCACCAGCTAAACCTCTGTTCGAAGATATAGCAACAATAAGCACCTTTTTTACTTCTCTTTGCTCAGCAAACTTACTTCCGCTATCAGCATCTAATGTAGCGCTTAAGCTTTGAAGTAATTCTGTTAACTTATTAGAATAAGGACGCATTGCAGTAATAGCATCTTGAGCTTTCTTCAATTTAGCAGCAGATACCATTTTCATAGCACTAGTAATCTGCATCGTTGAAGATACCGAAGATATTCTATTACGTATTTCTTTTAAGTTTGCCATTTTCTCTTTTTTGTCATTCTGAATTTAGTTCAGAATCTTTATAAACCTAAATTAGATCCTGAAACAAGCTCAGGATGACAATTAATATGATTAAGCTTTAAACTTCGCAGAAAGATCTTTTGCTACTTTTGTTAAAGTATCAATAACCTCATCTGTTAATTTACCAGCCTTTAATGTATCTAAAGTATCTCTATGCTTAGCATTTAAGTACTCTATATAATCTCTTTCAAATTCTTTCACCTTCTCTACAGGAACATCTCTTAATAAGTTCTTAGAACCAGCATAAATGATTGCTACCTGATCTTCTACAGTAAATGGATCGTTTTGAGCTTGCTTTAAAATCTCTACGTTACGCTTACCTTTTTCAATTACGTTTAATGTCGCAGCATCAAGATCAGAACCAAACTTAGCAAACGCTTCTAATTCACGGAATTGTGCTTGGTCTAATTTTAATGTACCTGCTACCTTCTTCATTGATTTAATCTGAGCAGAACCACCAACACGAGATACAGAAATACCTACGTTAATTGCAGGACGCACACCAGAGTTAAATAAATCTGACTCTAAGAATATCTGACCATCTGTAATAGAAATTACATTTGTTGGAATATAAGCAGAAACGTCACCTGCTTGTGTTTCGATAATTGGTAATGCAGTTAAAGAACCACCACCTTTTACGATTGGCTTTAATGACTCTGGTAAGTCATTCATATTTTTAGCGATTTCGTCATCAGCAATCACTTTTGCAGCACGCTCTAATAATCTAGAGTGTAAGTAGAAAACGTCACCTGGATACGCCTCACGTCCTGGTGGACGACGTAATAATAAAGATACCTCACGATACGCAACGGCTTGCTTAGATAAATCATCATAAACAATTAAAGCAGGACGACCAGTATCTCTAAAATACTCACCAATTGCAGCACCTGCGAAAGGAGCATATACTTGCATTGGTGCAGGATCTGAAGCATTTGCCGCTACAATAACTGTATAAGCTAAAGCACCTTTATCTTCTAATGTTTTTGCAATGTTTGCTACTGTCGACGCTTTTTGACCTACAGCAACATATACACAGAATACAGGCTCACCTGCATCATAAAATTCTTTTTGATTTAAGATGGTATCGATACAAACCGTAGTCTTACCTGTCTGACGGTCACCAATTACCAACTCACGCTGACCTCTACCTACAGGAATCATAGCATCAATAGATTTGATACCTGTTTGCATTGGCTCATCTACTGGCTGACGGAAAATTACACCAGGTGCTTTACGCTCTAATGGCATTTCGTATAAATCACCACCTATTGGTCCTTTACCGTCTATTGGGTTACCTAGTGTATCAACAACTCTACCAACCATTTCTTCACCTACTTTAATAGATGCAATACGATTAGTACGTTTTACTGTTGCACCTTCTTTAATCTCTTTTGAAGGGCCTAATAATACGATACCAACGTTATCTTCTTCAAGGTTAAGTACGATACCTTCTAAGCCACCTTCGAATTCTACTAATTCTCCGTATTGTGCATTAGAAAGTCCATAAGCACGTACAATACCATCACCAACAGTTAATACTGTTCCTACTTCGTTTAATGAAGCACCTGCTTCAAAACCTGAAAGTTGTTGTTTTAAGATTGCTGATATTTCAGCTGGTTTTACTTCTGCCATTTTATTTATTATTTAATGCTCACTTCGAATACGCTTGGTGACCACATAAATTTAGTTTAATGTAAATTCTCTTTTTAAATTATTTAGTTTGTTAGCGATACTTGCATCATATTGCAAATCACCAACTCTTAGGATAAAACCTCCTAAAATAGATTCATCAACTGTGTTTTCTATTTCGGTAGTTTTTCCTGTAAGCTCTTTTACTTTAGCCAACACTTTTTCTTCTAATTCCTTAGTTAATGGTGTTGCTGAAGTTACCTTAGCTATTTGTGTATCCCTTAACTGATCGTATAATTGTGTGTATTTATTGGCAACATCACCTAATAATGCCACACGATTATTTGCAATTAAAGTATCTATTAAGTTTGTTGTAGCAGCATTAGTATTTTTAAACACTGAAGTTAATACTGCTTTTTTGTCTGCAGATCTAACAATAGGATTTACCAAAACTGCATTTAACTCACTGCTTTCTGCAATAGCATTTGCAATTTGCTTCATATCAGTATTAACAGCTTCAGCCACCTTATTGTCGGTAGCTAAACTTAGTACTGCTTTTGCATAACGTATTGCTGCTCTAGATTCTGCCATCTATAATTAGTTTAAAGTGGTTTCACCTAACATATCTTCAACAAGTTTTAATTGCTTGTCTTTGTTAGATAACTCTTCGCGTACAACTTTTTCTGCAATCTCTATAGATAAACCAGCTACATGACTTTTTAATTCTGCCATAGCAGCTTTCTTTTCAGTCTCAATAGCAGCCTGAGCTTGCTCTATCATTTTGCCAGCTTTTTCTTGCGCTTCGTTAGTAGCATCAGAAATGATTTTATCTTTCATCTCTCTTGCTTCCTTTAAAAGTGCTTCTCTTTCAATACGCGCTTCTTTTAATAAACGCTCGTTATCTGCGTTTAGGTTTTCCATCTCTTTTTTAGCATTCTCAGCTGCATCTAATGCACTTTTAATACCTTCTTCTCTATCATTTAAAGAGTTAAGAATTGGCTTCCACGCAAACTTCACCATTAAAAAGATTAATAGCAAAAACAGTATTGTTTGTACTATAAATAATCCTGGTGAAAAATCGTTTAATAATTGCTCCATTATATATTTACTTTGATTTTTTTAATTTTTGTAAAACACGCTCCTGCAACCAACCGTTGCAGGAATTCGTGTTTATTAGTTTACATTTTCGATTCTTATTTTCCTAAGAATAAAGCACCGAATGCTAAACCTTCTAATAATGCAGCGATAATAATCATCGCAGTCTGGATCTTACCAGTTGCTTCAGGTTGACGCGCAATACCTTCCATTGCACTTCCACCAATTTTACCTAATCCGATACCAGCACCGATTACAATTAAACCTGCACCTACTAAATTTGGAACTGTCATAGCCAAATAATTTAAATTAATTAAACAAATCTATTAGTGATGATCGTGCTCTTCAACAGCCATACCTATAAATAATGCTGAAAGCATTGTAAAGATATAAGCCTGTAAGAACGCAACCAGAACTTCTATTAACGTGATAAAGAATGACAATACAAGCGACAAACCTGTCGCTCCTACTGTACCTAATTCATTCTTTAATGTGAACATAATCGCAATTAAACTCATTACTACAATGTGACCTGCTGAAATGTTCGCAAACAAACGCACAAGTAACGAGAATGGTTTAATTAAGAAATGTCCAGCTAATTCTATTACTGCCAATACTGGTTTTACAAAAATTGGCACTCCTGGCATCCATAATACGTGTTGCCAGTAATCTTTTTTAGCACTAAATGTGTATATTATTAAGGTTAATACCGCTAAAGCTGCAGTAACTGCTAACTGACCAGTTACGTTAAAACCAAATGGCATTAAACCTACTAAATTCATTATCCAGATGAAGAAGAACACTGTTAATAAGTAACCTGTAAATCTTCTGTAATGTTTATCTCCAATGTTTGGTCTTGCGATTTCGTCACGCACATAAACCACAAGTGGCTCTAATACTCTACCAAAACCTGTTGGGATACTTTTATTTTTATATTGCTTTGCTAATCTAGAGAACCACAATAACATTAATAGACCAATAATCAAAATACCAAACACACTCTTTGTAATAGAAAAATCTAATACCTTGTGAGCGTTTATTGGGTGATGGTGGTCGTCAAAATTAACTGTAGTTGCACCTTCTTCTAATTCGTAAATTTTGCTGTGAATTTTAACAAATCTAGAGTCATTTTTCTCTACAATAACATGACCAGCATCATCATGGTGAAACGCAGAAGACATAAATGTTGTTAATCCATTTTCTCCCCAAACAATTACAGGAAGCGGAAAACCAACATGCTTTCTTTCACCATCGCTAGTGTATGAAAACAAATGAAAGTCGTGAGAATCTTTTAAGTGATGAAGGATGTAATCTTTAACCTCTTGCTCAGTATCTACAATTCCTCCGTCTTGCGATTTTACAGGATCACTAGCATAACCAAAAAATGTTGTTAACGCTAATACAATCAGTAAGTAAGATTTGATAGGTTTGTTTGCTATCTTCATTTTTTTCTTTTGAAAAATATTACTCTAGATAAATTCGGCGCAAAAGTACATAATTTATTAACAATTAAACCAATTTTATTGAGATAAATTAGAAAGAAGTTTTGTTTAGGATTTTTGCTACCAAAAACACCTCTATAAATAAGAAGATTGCCATAGGAATAATTAGTGCAATTCGTTGAGCATTAGTAAGGTCTACAGCAAAAACAGACTTATAGAAAATGACCGCAAAAACTGTGATTTTAAAAATTATAGTGCCTAGATAAATAAAGCCTAGCTGTTCTTTAATTTTGTTAATAACGCTTCCTACTTTGAATAAAAAACAGATAACTAAGGAAAAAAGCACGAAAAACAGATATACTTTTTTTAATGAAAAAGGGAGGAAAATGTTTTTTTCTTCAATAAAATTACTGTGAAGTAAATAGGTTGATACTCCAGCAATAGTAAAAATCAGAATGTAAGTGATTAGATTTTTAAGCATTACTCTTTAGAAACTTTTATAACCTGAGCAATTACCATATACATTGATGCAAAAACAGCCAACAATGTAATGCTCGGTTCAAATTTGTCTGAATTGTATTTAGAATCTAACCACATACCTAGTAGATTACCTGCATAAATGGTAAGTCCCATTTGCAACGCAACACCTGTAAATCTTATAAATTTATTGTATTTACCCTTGTTGTCTTTGGGTGATTTGTTCTGGTTGTTTAAGTTTTGCCGGTTCATTAGGTAATGCTTTTACAGTGCCTTTCATACTACAAGTGGCATTAAAGGTTGCTCCTGGTTCTACTGCCAATTTACTTGTGTGCACCTCCCCTTCAATATGCGCAGTAGACTTTAAAGATAATGTGCCAGATAAGATTAATTTTCCAGAGAACTTGCCTTCAAAATCAGCATTCTCTCCTTGTAATGTCCCTTTAATAAAACCTGATTTACCAATAACCACCTTACCCGAAGTTTTTACATTACCTTCAACAGTACCATCAATTCTAAATGGCCCTTCACTAGCAATGTCACCAACTATCTTGGTGCCTTGTGCTATTATGTTTTGTTGTGTACTTGTTTCCATACTTAATGCGTATTTAGATTTTTTATTGTCTGAGGAAAACATTGTTGATTTGGTATTAATTTATTCTAATTTGAGGTATGCGTTTAAGTTTTTATGACGTTGAATAATAGCATAGTTAGGAGATGAAATAGCAAAGTACTCTTTTGTAATCTTAGGTTTTACTGGTCTACCTCTGCTATCTCTTTCATCTGTTTGTAATAATTGAGCAAAACCACTTGCTCCTTGTATACTTGTAAGACCATGTACTACAACAAATGTTGTGTTTTCATCATATACATCAATTGATGTTGTTAGGTCGAAATATTTAATCTTTTTCTCAATCTCTTCGTTGAGTGTTTTTACAAAAGCATCGATATCCTCTCCTGAACCATTTTCAAATTGATATACTACGTTGAAGTGAGTAGCCTTATCATCTTCTGTAAATTCTTTTTTTGCTAAAACAGGAATGGCATTTTGAAGCAACTCTTGCGCTTTTTTCCCCTCCTCTGTATTTGGATACGTTAATGCTATGTAATCTATTCCCTTTTTATACTCTTCAAATCCGTATAGACGTCCTTTGGCAGAGGCTTTTAAAATTTCAAACTTCGGTAAGAAATCATCTCCTTCTAAGCGTTTTATTTGTATGTTAGACTCAGTAATAACCTCAGCATATTCTTCATTCTCAAATTTCTTGTACAGATTTGTATAGATAAATTCCGGACTGTTTTCATCTTTTGATAATTCGGACTGAGGATTTAGTATTATCTCAGCATAGCGTGAATCTGGATAGTTAGAAACAATATCGTTCTTCATTGCTTCTGCCTTGTTTGACATGCCTAACTCTGTATATATTTTATACAAATTGTATTTAGATGGCAATATAAGTCGCTCCTCTGGGTCGTTTTGCAATAAATCCTCAAACCTTGATTTAGAAAGTAGAAGTTCTTTGAACTTCTCTCTATAAATAATGCCCAGTTGGTAATACGCAAAGTTTCTTTCTTTAGAAATACTATCTAAAACTTTTTGATCTGTAGGCAATGAAGCGATATAAACATCAGGATTGTACTGATCTTCTTTTCCTGTAATTGATGATACACTTTCTGTTTTTCCTGAATTCGTTATTCCTGCTTTTTCATTAGATAACCTCCAATTATCTTGAAGTTTTCGATCTCCCCAAAGTTTTATAAACTCATTTTTTCCATAAGCTACAGTGGTAGAGTTATAAAAGTAAAAACTGCTACCATTATCATTCCCTTTTGAAGCAAAAGCACCTGGCAACCCTCTTGGATTTAAGTTTGCCCTAGAAGTTTTATTATTTGACGCATTAAGCGCTAAATTTTGTCTAGACGCTTGCTTCTCCACCTCTTCCTCTTTACGCTTTTCCGCTTCTAAAGCTTTTTCTTTTAGTTCTTCTGCATACTTGGTGTAAATGGCTAACTGCTCTTCTTTTGGTAAACTAACCATGTAAAGAATACTGTCATTTACTTGTGCTACTCCTTCGTAATAAATAACATCATCTAAGTTTTCGCGCTTACGTTTTAGAATTCTATAAGGTTTGGTGTTTGGGGTCATTGCTGTAAGTGTACTATCGTAGTAAGCTCCTGCTGTTTTGTACACGTTCTTATCAAAATACATGTTCCCTACGGTCTCGTAATTAAGCGCCCTTAAATACTTGTCTGATGTAATTTTTCGTAACGATTTATTGTAGTATACCTCTGCTAAACTATCTGAAGCTTTATTACGATGAAATTCCGCTATTCGGTAATAAATCTTATCTAAGAAAGGTCTGTTTTCTCGGTTTTCTTCTAGATCTGTTAAGTACTCTAAAAACTCAACTTCATTACCTTTATCAGCATCAAAATTATAAGACTTTTCAAGATGAGCATTAATGTAAAACGCTCTAGGAATTTGTCTATGCATATCTATAATGACATCAAATTCCATATTGGCACTGTCCTTTTCCTCAAACTCATTGTAGAGTTGCCCTCTTATATAATGAAAGCGTGCCTTTTCGCTTTTTACTTTAGTATTTTCAGCAGCAATACCTAATAAAGTAATTGCACTATCTTTAGCTTTTATATTAATATACGCCTGAGCTAAAGTCGCTGTGGCATCTGCTAAATCTTGGTCTTCTAACTCTTCTTCTTCAAGTAAGCGCTTTAATTTTTTAATAGCGCCTTCATTATTATCTAATCGCATATTAGATTTTTCACGCCAAATCTTTACTTGGTTAATCTTATCGCTTGTAGGATACTTATTTAAAATGTTATTGAAAGCCGCTAAAGCAGGCACAAAACGCTGATCGTAATATCTTGCCTTACCTAATAACAAATAAGCTTCATCTATTTGCGGATTTTTTTCTTTCCCGTTAATATTCATACCGTGCTTTTGAATGGCTTTAATGGCCTTTTCCTCTGCACGTTCAAAATCAGCATTTTTAGATTGTCCTGGTAAGAAAACATCTTCACTTACTTGCATACGCTCTACTGGCAATAACTCCCAGAAGTTTTCAGTGTAAGCATCATTTACAGCGAGCTTACCTCGGTCTAAAGCAATGTTACCATTATATAGAATGTTGTACTTTGTACCTAAGGCATGAAAGTTTCTATTGATAAAAGTGTCCTTTTTTCGTGAGCAACTTTGAGCAATAATCACTACCAAAAAAAGATATAATATGTGCTTAATTTTGAATTTCAACGTTGTTTCTATTTAATGAATAGATAACTAAATTATAGCACATTTAGTGTGCTAAGTGGTAAAAATACGCATCTTTTTGAATTTATAATGTTATTACATCGTTTTTCGGGAACAGACAAAGTTCACCTAAACAAAAAAGCCTGTGAATTTTTAAATCTTCACAAGCTTTTTAAAATTGATTGATTGGGTAATTTATTCTTCTTCTTGAGCAGCCATACTGCCAGAAAAATGAGCTTCAAGTTCTTTTAAGGTTGTTGGATTGGTTTCCAAATCTTTTACAATATTTCCTTTTTCTAGCACGACAATACGTTCGCAAACATCTGTAACGTGCATTAAATCGTGACTAGACACCAAAATAGTAACACCTTGTTTTTTTGCTAAGTCTTTGAGAATTTGCTTTAAACGTATTTGGGTTGTTGGGTCTAAATTGGCAAATGGTTCATCTAAAATAATAACCTCAGGATTTCCTATAAGCGCAGCTACAATACCTGCTTTCTTTTGGTTTCCTTTACTCAAATCGCGCAAGTATTTTTTCTTCCCAAGGATTTCTCCGTTAAAGAAATCTTCAAATTGAGACGTTAATGCATCGACATCTGCTCTGTTTTGCCCTCTTAAATCACCTATAAAATAAAAGTATTCTTCTGGTGTAAGATATCCTATTAAAAAGCTTTCGTCTATAAATGCAGATGTAAAAGGTTTCCAATCTTCACTTTTATCTACTACAACATCGTTACTTGTAATGCTTCCTGTCGTTGGCTTTATTAAATCTAGCAGCAAACTAAAGTAGGTGGTTTTTCCTGCTCCGTTATTACCTACTAAACCAAAACTTTGGCCCTTAGGAATATTTAACTCTTCGATATTTAAAACGGTTGTTCCGTTATATGTTTTTGAAAGGTCTTTTGTATGTATCATGGTTGTGTTGTGTAATTAGTTATCTTGACTAAAGGCGTCAATCATTTTGTATTTTGAATCTAAGTAACGTTGCGTAATGGATTTCATGAGTTTTTTATGAAATACTATGCCTGCAACACCCAATAAAATGAGTAATGCTATACCGGCTTCAAAACCGACTAACCAGTTCATAAGCGCAAAAATACCCATTGGTAAAATCATTAATGGTAAACCAATAATCCACTGTACTGCTCCTGTACCTTGATAGTTAAATGCTGCACGCTGATTGAGGTCTATTTTCTTTCTGTTGAAAGATCCACCATATAGCATTATATGAGAATTAACTCCAATATTATATATGGCTGCTGCAAAATGTGCAATCAGAATTTTCCAACCAAAATATACATATGGAATACTCAAAACAAACATAATCACTACACTAAGTATCATTAATACAAATTTAGATCTCAAGTATTGTTCATACTTAATGTTCTGACTCATTAGCATTTTGTAATAACCGCTATCCCAAGCAGGAATGAATTGTCCAAAGTTTATTAAGAAAATTCCTGTAACGAATATACCGATGAAAGGAAACAACCAAACCATATCTCTATATATTGGTTGCGGATAGAAAAATAAACCATAAACGAGTCCTATGACCATTATAAATACTGATGACTTTGTGCGTTTATTTCTCCAAATTAACTTTAAATCTAACTGCATAAATGGCGCAATATCTCCAAAACGATTGGTCCAAGATAAATCTGCTGCCTTAACCTCTGTAACCTTAGATTTTAATCCACTATCTAAAAATAGTTTTTCTCTTAAAATTTTAAAATTGAAAGCGTAAGCTATCGCTAATAATGCTATTGGAATTAAGATTAAAGCTGGATTGTTAGAAATACCCATAAAAGCATTACCGACCAAAGACGTCATTGATACAATATTGAAATACTCTAAACCATATAGAACACCAACAGTTGCTAATAATGGTAAAAATGGTAAATCGGTTTTTGAGGATAGCGCTTCAATAATAAAGTTTAGGAAATTAATAATGAGTACCACAATTATTAATGCAAACATCCAAGGCAGTATCTGAGAAGCTTCGTAACCCTCCTTAATAAGCATTATGCTAAATGGAATAATCGCAAAAAGTGGCAAAAAGTTAAAAAACGACAGTGCAGATTTACCCAACACAAAATGTACAATGGTAGAGCGTTTTATTGGTAACGTTAGTAATGGTTTTACACTCATTACCGGTAGCTTTTGCAAAAAGAAACGCATCATGAGGTCTACCATAAGCCAGTAGAATAAAAGTCCGTTAGCTATTACAAATGGGTCTTGATCTGGATATGTTTTCTTCAAAACAAAAAGCAATCCAAATCCTAAACTTAAAAACATAACAATAAACCATAATGCAAAAAAGACTAATAGAACATTTAACCCTAAACTCTTTTGCCAGTACGACGAACGGAAATACTGTTTCCATTCTAAATTAAGAAAGTGCTTTATCATATTTGTGGTTAGTTTTTTCTATTAGTAAACTTAAACGTTAATTTGTTACAAACAAATTTAACTATACAATCATCCTTCCTTATTTTTGCAGAAAATAATAGTAATGGCACAATTTCATACCCTAAAAATAAAGTCAGTAGAAAAAGTTACCGAACATGCTGTAGCGATCTCTTTTGAAATTCCTGATTCCTTAAAGGCTAATTTTGCTTTCAACGCAGGACAATACATCACACTAAAAACCACAATTAATGGTGAAGACATACGTCGTGACTACTCTATTTGCGCATCAAAAAACAGTGGTGATTTAACCGTTGCTGTAAAATCGGTTGATGGTGGTACATTTTCCGTTTATGCTAATACAGAGCTAAAGGTAGGAGATACTATTGAGGTTGCTGAGCCTAACGGTCGCTTTGTCTTTGAACCAAACGAAGCTAAAACAAGAACAGTTGCTGCCTTTGCTGCTGGTAGTGGTATTACACCTATTTTAGGCATTGCTAAAACACTACTTGAAGAAGAACCGTTTAGCAATTTTATTTTGGTTTATGGTAATAAATCTTCAAAAGACACGATGTTTTTTACCGATTTGGTAGAAATGCAAGCCAAGTATGGTAATCGTTTTCATGTACATTTTATATATAGTCAATCTCGTGAAGAAGGTGCTTTGTTAGGACGAATAGAAAAAAGTACTGTTAATCTTATGGTCAAAAATAAGTACCAAGGTGTAAACATTGAATCTTTTTACTTGTGCGGACCAGAAGCCATGATTCATACTGTAAAAGACACATTAGTTGAAAACGGCATTAAAGAAAAGGCTATTTTCTTCGAGTTATTTACAGCACCTGTTGTCGCAGAAAACGAAAATTCGGTTGAAGATTTATCTGGTAACACCAAAATAAAAGTATTAGTAGATGATGAAGAGTTTGAGTTTGAAATGTCTAAAGAGCAATCTATTCTTGAAGCGACTCTGAAACAAGATATTGATGCTCCGTATTCTTGCCAAGGTGGTATTTGCAGTAGCTGTATTGCACGCTTAACTGAAGGTGAGGCTAAAATGAGACAAAACAATATTCTTACAGATAACGAAGTGGCTGAAGGCTTGGTATTAACTTGCCAGGCGCACCCTACATCTGCAACTATTGTTGTGGATTATGATGATGTATAATCTAGATACTTAGATTTTTAGACCTATTAGACTATTAGATTCCTGCCTTCGCAGGAATTACAGACTTTATTTTTGACACAATAGCCTCAAAAGCAACACTTCCTGCTGCGTTTTCGTAGCCTTCAGGATATTTATTGCCGTAAATCGATGTTGGAATTTTTGGATATTGGTCGCGATCCGCTGTAAGTTGAAAATCTTCAGGTTGATTAAAGGGTACAAAACCAGCGAAAGGGTGGGTAACTCCCCAAATCGTAATCACTTTTACACCAAACATTGCAGCTAAATGGCCATTCCCAGAATCCATGGCAAGCATCAATTCTAAATTTGAAATTAGTGCCAATTCATCTTTAAAATCAAGTTTTCCTGCAACAGAAACCACATTATCATATTTCGCTTCAAAGGTATTAAGCGCTTCTATTTCTCTATCTCCACCTCCAAATAAGATAACCTTATAATCTTTGGACAATTCCGAAATAACCGCTTCCATGTTCTCTAGTGGATACATTTTACTTTCGTAAGCTGCAAATGGAGCAATACCAACTAAAGTTTCATTAGTACTAATTCCTAAGTCTAAAACGGCTTTGGATAAAGGCTTTGCTTTTGGATATTTTGGCTGAGACAAATCAATCGGAAAATCCAAAGTCTTAAAAACATCAGCATAGCGTTGGTGTGTGGTTTTTAGTTGTTTTACTACTTCACCAGAAACTAAAACCTTCTTCTCTGCTCTTCCCTTATCTATCTGAATTACTTTTTTTCCGAAGAAAAACAATTTCAAAATTTTACTTCGTAAAACGTTGTGTAAATCTGCAACAACATCAAAGCCTAACGTTCTAAGTTCTTTTGATAGTTTATAAAGCCCTAAAACGCCTTTGTGTTTGCCTTTAAGATCCGCGACATATACCTCAACATTTGGAATGTCTTCAAAAAAAGGTTTAAAAAACGCTCTGGTAACAACCGTTACTTTTACTTGCGGATGTTGTAAGGTTAATGCACGCAACACAGGCACTGTCATAGCAACGTCTCCCATTGCCGAAAACCTTATGACGAGTATGTGAGTGGCTGCTGACATTTATTTCAGAATAGAGATCCTGAAACAAGTTCAGGATGACAACTTATTTTTGCCCTCTTAAAACAGGATTCAACTCATCGTCGTTGTACATTTTCATTTGTTTGTAAACTTTCATGTACTTATCTCCGTTAGCTATATCTGTCAATAAATCGTCAATCGCTGTGCTAAGGTCTTTACGTTGTTCTAGTAAAACGTCTAATTTCTTTTGGCAAGCTGCTTTATGATCTTCTGTAGCGTCCTCTCTCACAGTTTCTAGATGCATATGGTAGATTTTTAATGCCAAAATAGAAAGTCTGTCTATAGCCCAAGCAGGACTTTCAGAATTGATTTTTGCATCTGGCTTTACCTCAACATCTTTGTATTTGTCTAAGAAATAGCTATCAATATATTCAACCGTATCGGTTCTGTCTTGGTTAGAAGCATCAATCATACGTTTTAGTTTTAATGCTGCAACAGGATCGATATTTGGGTCTCTAATAATGTCTTCGTAAGCCCATTGTACAGTATCTATCCAACATTTTCTGTATAATAAATGAGCGATTAGATCTTCATTTTTATCATACTTATTTGTAAAAGGTTGTTCTACCGTATTTAAAACTTTATAGGTTTTAATAACATCTTGAAATATACTGTTTGCTTTATCTGAAAACATATCGAATTATTTAGTTTGAATATGCAAATATACTTTGAATTATTAACTTAGCCATTCAAGAAAAACACTTCATTATGCAAATTCATAACCTTTCTGAAAGCCCTTCAATTTTAAATACTTTTATGTCTGAAATTAGAGATGTGAACATTCAAAATGACCGAATGCGTTTTAGACGAAATATTGAACGTATTGGTGAGGTTTTGTGTTACGAATTAAGCAAGTCACTTCATTTTGAAACTCACACCACTAAAACACCTTTAGGAAATCATGATACAACATTGTATAAAAACGATATTGTATTATGCTCAATCTTAAGAGCTGGAGTTCCTCTACATAGTGGCTTATTGAATTATTTTGATTCAGCCGAAAACGCATTTATTTCGGCTTACAGACATCATAAACACAATCCTGAAAGTTTTGAAATCATTGTTGAATATTTAGCCTGCCCGAGTCTAGAAGGTAAAACTCTAATTCTTGCAGACCCGATGTTAGCCACAGGACAATCCATGGTAGCAACTTACGAAGCACTTAAACCTTTTGGCACACCAAAAGATATACATTTGGTTAGTGTTATTGGCGCACAGGAAGGTGTGGATTTTGTTGCTAAGCATTTTGATACAAATGCACACCTGTGGATTGCAGATATTGATGATACACTAAACGAAAAAGGTTACATTGTACCTGGTTTGGGTGATGCAGGTGACTTGGCGTTTGGTAATAAACTACAACAATAAACTAATAATAGGTACTATTATTAGTAATGAAATAAAGACTTCTTTAAACCATTTTTCTGAAACCACTTCTATATAATTTGCCATAATTATAGAAAATGGCGCAAACAGAAAAATGAACTCACTTCCATTTTTTACTGGTGCAATTATGGCTATTAAAATGGCTATAACCGATGACCAAGCTATGAGAAAAAAAGAAGGTTTTAATTTTTTGTTTTTGTCTTGAATATTTTTGAAAAAGTAAATCAGCGTCCAAACAAGCGAAGTAAATAAAACAGTCAGCTCTAAAATAAATTCACTACTGTTATAAACAGAATAATCTACACTTGCATAACGACTAAAATTAGTAGGCTTTATGTAAGTATCATGAACAATGATATTGTAAGCGACAAGTAATAAGATTACAGTGGCAACACCAACAAAAGGGATAATAACATTCTTTAAGTTGTTTTTTGAATGGTAGATTAATGCTACAATTACAACGGCAAAGAACAAAACAGACCAAAAGTGAAATAACGTAGCCATCATAACCCAAAAACCAGCATCGAAAAACTTTTTCTTAGTATGGAGGTTTGTTTGCAAACTAATAAGGCGTCTCAATGCAAAAAGCACAAATAAATTAGCAAAGAGCAGATCTGAATATCTTAAAGCTTCTGGAAACAATCCAAACAGTAATCCAAACGTCATTATTGCATAACCATTTTTTTTAGTAAGGTTATTTTTTGAAATGATAAAGTCTAAAAGAAAAACAAAAAAGACTGCTACTATTAGCCTTACAGAAGTTTTTAAAGCCGTACTTACATCTGCAAATAGTTGATTAAAATTAGAAGTTACAAAAAGGACAATAACAAAACCAGCAACCATTATAAAGTTTATAGGCTTAGATTTACTAAAAATGCTTGTAATCATTTACTGTTTTTGTATTTTTGCTATCCAATTGAGCCTTTCGTCTAATTAGTGAAGCTAAATTGGATGTGAGTATAAATATAATTTAAATCTCGCTAGCCGAGTAAATTTATAAAGTTATGAAGGATTTCTTTTACGCAATACAAGATTTATTTGTCAACGTATTATTTGCACCATTAGATTATTTAAGAGAGCTAGAGCTTTCTTCTTGGTTTGCTGCAAACACTATGTCATGGATTTTTATGGCTATTGGCTTTGTTGCATTTGTTTATTGGATGAAGCAATTAGCTAAATTCAACGCTAACAACGAAGAAGATAAGAGTATTTCTTCGCACTCTTATTTATAAGTCAAAACCAATATCTTTACGATAATACATCTTATCAAAATGTAGATTTTCTATATTTTGATAAGATTTTTTTATGGCTTCTTGGTACGTATCGCCATAAGACGTTACAGCCATAACACGACCACCAGAAGTTACCACCTTACCATCTTTATCTTTTGCTCCTGCATGAAATACGATAGAATCTTCAATCTTTTCTAGTCCTGTAATTTCTTTACCTTTTTCGTAAGCTTCTGGATAACCTCCAGACACCAACATTATTGTTGTTGCAGCACGCTCATCTATATCTATAGCAACGTCTGCTAAGGTACCATTTGCCATAGCCTTAAAAATAGTTACCAATTCGGTTTTTAATCTTGGTAAAACGACTTCCGTTTCAGGATCTCCCATTCTTACATTATACTCAATAACTTTTGGGTCGTCACCAACTTTAATCAGTCCTATGAAAATGAAACCTACATATGGTAAGTTGTCTTTTTGTAAACCTTCAACTGTTGGCTTAACGATTTGATTTTCAATTTTACTTAAAAAATCGTCTGTTGCAAATGGTACTGGAGACACAGCTCCCATTCCACCTGTATTTAAGCCTGTATCACCTTCTCCAATTCTTTTATAATCTTTAGCCGTTGGAAGTATTTTGTAATCCTTTCCATCTGTAAGTACAAAACAACTCAACTCAATACCGTCTAAAAACTCTTCAATAACAACTTTAGCACTTGCATTACCAAACTTTGCATTTACGAGCATATTGCTTAATTCTGCCTTTGCTTCGTCTAAGTCATTAAGAATTAAAACCCCTTTTCCGGCAGCCAAACCGTCTGCTTTTAAAACATATGGTGCATTTAGAGTTTCTAGAAACTTGTGTCCTTCTTCTACATTGTCTTTGGTAAAACTTTGATATGCTGCAGTTGGAATATTATGACGCGACATAAACTCTTTTGCAAACTCCTTAGAACCTTCTAGCTCAGCAGCAGCCTTTTGAGGGCCAATTACTGCAACATTTTTTAACGCTTCATCTTCCAGAAAAAAGTCATGCACACCTTGTACTAATGGATCTTCTGGACCAACAACAACCAATTCTATATCATTAGCTATTACAGCATCTTTAATGGCTTTAAAATCGGTAACCGAAAGGTCTAGGTTAGTTGCTATTGCACTTGTACCTGAATTTCCTGGTGCAACATAAAGGTTAGTGCATTGGTTGCTTTGCGCAATTTTCCATGCAAATGTATGTTCTCTTCCGCCAGATCCTAAGACTAAAATATTCATGATTGTGTTTTGTTTGCGCAAAAATAATTGGTTTTACGATGAAAAAACAATTAATTTACAGAAACCTTTTGGCCTTTATTCATCTTGCAATTATTCGATTTTTCATTAAAATTCAATGGCTTTGATATTAACAAGGCAAAATCTGCTTTGAAAGACATTAATGCGCTTAATGAAGAGGCATTTATTCCTTATTTAAACAGTAAACGGCAAGACATTTTAGATTTTCATTTAGAAAATAATGACTTTTATAAATCATTTGTAAAATCGGCAGATGTTGCTAGTTGGAACTCAATACCTGTTATGACCAAGCGTCATTTACAACAGCCCTTAGAGCAACGCTTAAGCAAAGGTTACACTGCAAATTCTGTATATGTAAACAAAACCTCTGGCAGCTCTGGAGATCCTTTTATTTTTGCGAAAGACAAATGGTGCCATGCACTTACTTGGGCAGAAATAATGAATCGTTTCGGTTGGTTTGGTATAGATTTTAACACCTCTAAACAAGCTCGATTTTATGGGATTCCTCTCGACAAAAAAGGCTATTATAAAGAACGTTTAAAGGATTGGTTTAGTAATCGTTATCGGTTTTCGGTTTTTGATTTAAGTGATAATGCTTTTGAAAGCGTATTAGCCAAGTTTCAGTCTACTCCTTTTGACTATATCAATGGTTATACAAGTCCAATAGTGCAATTCGCCAAATTTCTTAAAAGAAAAAAGATCGTTTTAAAATCTGTTTGCCCAACTTTAAAAGTCTGCATAGTCACTTCTGAAATGCTTTTTGATAATGACAAAACACTATTAGAAACACAATTTGGAGTGCCAATTGTAAACGAATATGGAGCATCTGAATTAGACCTCATTGCCTTTCAGAATACCGAAGATCAATGGCAGGTTAATAGCGAAACGCTGTATGTTGAAATTTTAGATGACAATGACAATATACTGCCTTATGGGCAAGAAGGGCGAATTGTAATTACCTCACTTTACAACAAAGCGCACCCTTTTATTCGATATGATATTGGAGATATTGGGATTTTAAGTGAAGAAAGCACCTTACAAAAGCCTATTCTAAAAAAATTAATAGGTCGTACTAACGATATTGCTCGCTTACCAAGCGGGAAAAAAGCTGCTGGACTAACCTTCTATTACATTACAAAAAGCGTTATTGAAAATGATGGTAATGTGTCTGAATTTGTAATAGAGCAATCAGAATTGGATGCTTTTAAAATAAAATATGTGAGCAAAAATGCGCTCTCTAATGATGAAAAAGAAACGATTAGTAAAGCAATGATTCAATATTTAGAGCCGGAAATTTCTATTACTTTTGAGCGTGTTGCAAAACTAGATCGTTCAAAATCCGGGAAACTAAAGCAGTTTACATCGTTCATAAATTAAGCCTATGAAAGCCCATAATGGGCATTTGGAAAATAAAAGTTTTTACCAACCATAATAATTAAATAATTAAACCTGTGGTTCTTATAAATTATTAAATAGATGAAAAATATAATGATAATAACGAGTTATTTCCCACCAGAAATTGGTGCGGCTTCTAACCGTATTTTTCATTTAGCTGAAGGCTTACAATCTGACTATAATGTTACTGTTGTTACTCCTTTACCAAATTATCCTACGGGTAAAATTTTTGATGCTTACAAGGGTAAATTCAAAGTAAAGTCTCAAGAAAACAATATTAATATTGTTAGGCTTTGGCTATATGCAAGTAAATCTAAAAACAAATTTGTTAGGTTGTTTGCTATGCTATCTTACAGTATGAGTTTGGTTTGGTTTTTTATGTGGAATAAAATTCCTGATAAAGTAATTGTTCAATCTCCACCGCTTTTGGTTGCTTTTACTTGTATGCTTTTTTTAAGATCTAAAAAACGAAAACTCATCTTAAATGTTAGTGACCTTTGGCCTAGTGCTGGTTTTGAACTTGGCGCTTTAAAGCAAGGTTTTAGTTATAAATTGTTGCAAAAGCTAGAACGTTTTAATTACAAATCTGCTGATTTAGTCTTAGGACAGAGTAATGAGATCTTAACTCATGTTGGTAAGATTACCTCTAAACCGGAATTGTTTCTTTATAGAAACTATCCAAATATCAACAGACAAAACATTACTGAAACATCCTTAGATAATGATACTTTGAAGATTGTATATGCTGGTCTTTTGGGTGTTGCACAAGGTATTTTAAAGCTTTGTAAAGAACTTGATTATAGCAATATAGAACTACATATCTACGGTTCTGGCGCTGAAGAAAACGACATCAAAACATTTATTGAAAATAATAAAGACCTCCCTGTACACTTTTATGGAAGGGTTGATAGAGCTGAGCTTTATAGTGAGCTTAAAAAGTACGATATTGTGATTATTCCGCTATTAAATAGAATTTATGGTTCTGTGCCTTCAAAAATATTTGAGTACGCTAAATTAGGCCTACCTATGCTTTATTTTGGAGGAGGTGAGGGTGAAGATGTAATTAATGAGAATAATTTAGGGTGGGTTGCTAAAGCAGGTGATTATTCTCATCTTAATTCAACAATAAAATCTATAGAAAAAGAAAAACTGAATGTTGATTTAAAACAAAAGATTCAACAAACAGCTTATAAAAATTTTGATTTTAACACTCAGCTAGAATTACTAAAAAGAGAACTCTAATATGCTTTTTCTTCTCCTTTTATAGCATTAACAAACGTTTGTGTGATAATTTTTATATCGAGTAGTAGTGACCAGTTTTCAATATAAAAGATATCATATTTTACACGCCCTATAATATCTTTGTCTGTTTCTACCTCTCCTCTAAAACCACTTACTTGAGCTAGACCTGTGATGCCTGGCTTTACAAAGTGTCTTACCATAAATTTATCAATTTTTTTGGCATACATATTTGTGTGACTCACCATATGTGGTCTAGGTCCAACAACCGACATATCGCCGAACAATACATTGAAAAACTGAGGAAGTTCGTCTATACTGGTTTTCCTAATAAATTTACCAACTTTGGTAACGCGTTGATCTCCTCTTGTAGCTTGATGCAAATTAGCTCCCTTATTAGGAGTCATAGACCTAAATTTATAACAATCGAACTCCTTGTAATTGAAGCCATTCCTAGATTGTTTAAAAAATACTGGGCCTCTTGATTCTAGTTTTATCAGTATAGCAATGATTGGTGTAAGCCATGATAAAATAAATACAATTACAATACTAGAAAATAAAATATCAAACGTACGTTTTATAATCATATTTACTGAATCCTCTAATGGAATATTGCGTAAAGTGAGTATGGGAATATAATCGTAGTACTCATATCTCAATTTTTTAGAATAAATCTCCTTGCTATCTGGAATAAACTTTAAAATTTTAAGATTATTATCCGAAAAATCTACTATGTCTGCTATCTGAGCATTGGTAAGCTCTGATATTGAACAATATATTTCATCGATTCCCTCCTTTAATATATAATCAAAGCATTCAGTTAAAGAATCTGCTTTTTTTCTGAAGTTAAATGTTCTTTTGTGTAGGTAACCATATTCCGGATTCTTGTTAAAAAAATTCTCAAGCGCTAAGGTTTTTTTATTGTATCCAAAAATCACTGTAGACCTATAATTTCCTCCAAAAGAAACTCGATACTTTTGAAGGAGATAGTATACGGTAAATTTTAATATTCCAATTATAAAAAAACAAAGCAATGTATATTTTACAATCGGTCTTGGATAGATATTTAACTCATGGTATAACCCAGAAAAAGCAAATACAAATAGGCAGAAAAGTATCAGTTGCCTTAATATAAGTGATAAAATATTAACAGGTCTTGTATATCTATATACCTCATAAAACTTTGAGTAAACAGATAATAATATCCACCCTATAGAAATATATAGTGAAAAAATAAGGAGGTTTTGTTTAGGTAATAAATATAAAAAACCTATCCCGTTTATAATACTCAAATCTATTAAGTAAGATATTGGTCTTAAGTAGCCTGAATATCTTCCGTGTTTAAATAAGCTCAATCTTTAAAATTGATTTTATAAAATTAGTAGTGCAAAAATAACTGCCTTTTTTGAATATAATCTAAAAAAATGTAGTTATAAATAATAATTATAACAAAAACTAATTCAATCTTATACAAAAAAGGTCAGTAGGCCATAAATATACTAATGAATAGTAATTTTTTTTAAAACTTTAATCATCTTCTATGTTCTTAAAAGAATAGTAATTGATTAAAAAGGAAAATAAAATAACCCCATTCTGCCTTTCTAAAACATTTTCAAACAGAAAATTTGTAGTATAGAAGATTAAAATACTTAAAAAAATAATGTTTTTAGAATTTAATGCAGCTCTATAATTATATAATAAAAACAAAAAGAAAGAAAGCAAACCCAGTGTGCCAAATCTTAATAAAATCCCTAGGTATTGATTATGGGTATTAAATTTATTCTCATAGAGGTAATAAAGATTTTCTTTATAGCAGTCGTAAAGTTCTTTTCTATCCCTTCCTATGCCGTAACCCAAAATTGGCTTTTGTTTTATTAATTCTACAGCACATTTATATATCTGAATTCTATTGTTTGTTGAATTTGTTTCATTTTTTTCGACATAAGTTTTTGGATTTAAGACCTCAAAAACTCTTTTTTTTATGGGTTTAACTAATAAAATAATTGTAATAGCCGAAACAATCGCTCCAATGCCTAATTTCATAAACAAACTCTTTCTATTAGAACTTTTGTATAGTTTATATAAAACAGGTATTAATGCTAAACATAATGCAAAAACAGGTCCTCTTCTAGATAAAAAAAGAATTGTAGCGAAAACAATAAATACAGCAATTAATAATACTATTTTTTCATAATACTTGCTTATATTAAGATAAATATTATATGAAAACAGAATAGCAATACTCAACGCTATTGATATGTATATTGGGTGATCTGCCAACAACGGAAGTTTATTTGTTAGTTTAGACAAACAGTAGCCATATGTTTTGACCCCTGTAAAATAGCCTAAATTCATAAAATAAATCAGTATTATTAATGAGAATAATACTGCTGAAAACACAAACACCTTCTGCATCAAAATCTCAACTTTTTTATTGAATATTTCTTTATTGATTATCGCAAAAATTAGAGGTAACACTATAATTGACAATCCTGTTTCTAACTTCTTTGGTGTTTGTTCTGGATCAAAGTAAAGTAAAAGACTTAAGAGATAAATAATGAACGGAAGTGCATTTATTAGAAATAATTTTAATGTTTTTATTTTTGGATATTGAGGCGAAGTTATTACAGCTATTAAGGCAAACAGAATAACAAGAATCCCTCTCTTTTCTGAAGGAATCAGAATAAAAAGAGAAAACAGAATTAAACTAACTTTTAGAAGCTTTTTTTTCATTTAAGCAAACTATTTATCTCTTTTATAAAATTATCTAAAACAACGTGTTTTGAATAATTATCTATTACAAAGTTCTTGGCAGATTCACCCAACTGTTTTTGAAGACTTTTGTTCTCTTTTAACTCTAAAACAGTCTTTTCCATTTCATCAATTTGATTATTACTAAAATAAAAACCAGCTGACGATTTATCAAATATTTGTTTTACTTCAGATTCCATATTACCAGTAACTAATGATGGTTTACCACTACCCATCATACCCAAGATTTTTGATGGCATTACTGTATCTATGACATCGTCTTTTTGAAACAATACATGTAAGTCTGCACTTTTTAACATTTTAGGAAGATCTTCAAATGGTACAGGCTGATAATAGCTTGCAAAATCATAATCATTCAGCTTAGATTGTACTTGTTTTCTGTTTGCTCCCTCACCAACAACCACAACTTCTACATCATCATGCCCTTTTAACTTGTCTAAGAAACTGAAAAAAACCTCCCAATCTTGCTTTGCTCCTATATTCCCTGAATACAATATTTTAAATTTACCTGCATCGTTAAGAAATGGATGAGCCTCTTCAAACTCCATTTGGAATTTACTTGTATCTAACCAATTTGTTAGGTAATAACCTTCTCTAGAGACTTTGCTTTTTAGCTTACTTAACATACCATTGCTAATAGTGCTTATAACATCTGCCTTTTTTAGTAAAAACCTTTCTATATTAAATAATAGCTTAAATATTTGCGCCTTATTTTTGCTAATCAAACCAGATTCAAAAGCTGCATCAAATTCAAAATCTTGTATATGTACCCATAATCTGGATTTGTGTTTTCTCTTTAACAACCATCCCAATAGTATACCAGATGTAAAAGGAACAATAGAAATTACAAGATCTGGTTTCTCTACTTTTTTTAAGTTAAAATAACTTCCTTTAGTAAAGCTAATAATATGCTTTATTCTTTTAATAAAGGTTGGGTTCTCTGGCACATATTGTTTGTAACGGTAAACTTTTACACCATTAATCTCTTCAAATAAGAACTTATTTTTATCTATATAGTCCTTATTTATTTTCCAATGAGGGTAATATGGAAAGCCTGTTATTACAGAAACATTAAACCCTTTACTGCTTAGGTATTCAGCCTTTTGGGTAGAATATAGTCCTATAGCACTATCTTCAGGGTAATAGTTTACACCGATAATAGTTATATTCTTCATCTTCTTTTTATCATTTTGCAAGGAGAACCTACATTCACTGTTCCTTCTTCAACATCTTTTAATACAGTGCTACGAGAACCTACGACAGCTTTGTTTCCTATTGTAAGTCCTGGTGCTACAAATACGTCTGTAGCTAACCAACACTCATCGCCAATTGTTATTTTTTTTTGATAAATAGGAAAACTAATATCTGTATAATCATGAGATCCTGTACATATGTATGATCTTTGGGAAATAACCGTATTAGAGCCAATTTCTATTTCTCCTAAAGAGTACAATACTACTTCATCTCCTATCCAAGAATTATCTCCTATTTTCACTTTCCAGGGATAAGTTATCTGAACGGAAGGTCTGAGTAAAACGTTTTTACCAATTTGTGCTCCAAAACTTTTTAGAAGAAATCTTCTCCAGCCATAAAGAAATTGTGGTGAAGGTTTAAATAAAATTGAATGTACCAGCCACCACAACTGTACTACAACAGCAGAACGCCCTCTAAACCCTTTGGGGTTTTTGTATTTACTTAAATCTTGTTTCATTGTCTTACTAACTTTCAAGTATGTCTATAAAGTTATCAATAAAATGATGTACTTTATATTTGCTCTTTGCAATCTCTAAGTTATTCGTCCTTATTCTTTTCGATAATTCTGGGTTCTCTAATACTTGTATTAGTGTGTTAGCAATACTCTGAGGGTTTCGTTTTTCAACATAAAAGCCATTTTCGCTTTCTGTAAAAATATCTGGAATTCCTGCGTGTTTAGTGGTGACTATTAAATTACCCGAAGCCATTCCTTCTAAAATAGAAATAGGCTGACCTTCCATAATGTAATACGTTGGCAGTATAAATACATTTCCCCATTCTAACAAGTCTTTTTTGTTTTTTCCATAGACAACACCGAGATACTTTGTATTAGACAATTCATTAAAGTATTTATCTACCCTTTCTTTATGTTTAGCATCTATATTGCCAGCTATTTTAGCCTCATAGTTTATATTGTTTTTTTCTAAAATTAATAACGCTTCTAGTAGATCGAAGATACCTTTCTCTTCCATTAGATTACTTAGAAAAATTATTTTTAATTCATTATCTAATAGTTTTTTAGAGAACGCATGTTTATTAATAAAGTTATTGTCTTGAACAAAATTATAGAGTACATAAATGTTTTCTTCATTTGTAAAAGGCAACATATTGCTTCTTAATGATTCTGATAATACAACACCCTTAGAAACTGTACTTACCAATGCTTTAAAAATCTTCTTTTTTGCGCCTTTTAATAAATGGTATTCTTTTCCTAAGTAATTGCCATGCACGTGTATAATTATCTCCTTACTCAATAGCTTAGCAAGTAATATAAAAAGTGCATATTTAAGGACTCCAAAAAAAGTTTGTCCTGGTGTTATGTAAACTACATCAAACCTAAATATTTTATAACTAAAAAAGTTTAACTTTAAAAAAAACCATGCTTTGGATATTGAAAATGCCCCTAAGTCTTCTTCAAATTTGTTGTAAGATGTATTAATAGCATCTATTCTATAGTTTTTCCTTTTTTTCAAACCATCATAAACAACTTTATTAGCTAATGACACTCCTGTTGTTGGGTTTGGTAATGGGCCTATTAGTAAAATTTTCATTGCGTTTTCTTTTTAGGGATGTACCTCCATAAAGACTGAAAAAAATAAACACTTAATAAAACAAAATACGCATAATAAATATATCTAAAAGCAGATCTAAGATGATACTCAAAACTATAAAAAATAAATAGTGATAAAATTAAAGTAAAAAGAACAGCTGTTCTTTTTTTGTCATTAATTAAAAACTTTCTAATTTTTTTTTCAAAAAAAGAAAAGAGCGAACCAATCAAGAGAAAAAAGAAAACTAAAAAACTGTATCCCATCTTAAAAACCTGACCGTGCAGAGTAAAGGGCATAAACTTAGTTAGTTTAAGGTTTTCCGCTACTTCTGGCCAACCAACCATACTACCTGGCAATGGATTAAGGCTTACGTACATGTAGTACCAATTAGGATCTGCTTCTCTTATAGTTCTAGCAGTAGCAAAAACACCGAAAATAAATGAATAGTAAATATTAAAAGCTACAGACTCTATTATATCAGAATCTTCCGAAAACAATGTTGCTATGTATGGAACTACACCATGTTCTTTGAGTTGCCTCAGTGAAATTAAATAAGATAAAAACACAAACGAGATTACTATCTGAAATAGAAATCTTAATTTGTTCTTTTTAGTATTTCCAGACATTTGGAAAATAGTCAAAAAATAAAGCATCAAAATTAAAAATGTAATTCTGGAGCCGGTTGCAAATGTAAATGCGGTAATTACTACAATAAGAAACCAGCTGGAATATTTATTTTTATTATGAACTAAGCCCAATATAATTGATCCAATAAGGGAAATAACTTTTGCGATTGTAATTAAGAATTTGTTTTCAAACTCTGGAATATAATCCTCTCTGACAAGAAGTAATTTTCCATATGTAAATAAGTAACAAACAACAACCAATAGTGTTAATGTGTAAGCTATCTTAATGAAATATTCTGGGATTATATACTTTGTAAATAATTTATGGTTTAAATCACTTTTATATAAGTTTCGTATTTTGGGCGTGGAGACTTGATGATATAACAGAAACCCAAAGATAAATGCGATATTAGCAATCAAATACATATTTAAAACACTCCAAAAGTCTTTTGCCATAATCCAATCTACCTCGGCAATTGAAAATTTATTGTCGTAAAAATAAAAATACGGCACCGTAAGTATAACAACAACTACATTGAAGATAAGATAAATGTATGTAGGGCTAATGATAAGATATCTTAAAACTTTAAATAAAAAGAATATTAATCCTAGAAAAATTACGAAAAGAACAGCACCTAATAGCACGAAAAAAGAAATTTATGGATTTATTTTAGAATATCTATTTTCAATCCTGCTGTTTAAATTATCTTTTGACACCAACTCTGCCTTTTGATTTGCTGAAATTTTTTCTAGTATTAACTTTTTCCCTTCAAACTCATGTTTTAAATTTTTAAGTTCAAAGTAAACTAGCAGAGCAGAGTCTCTAATTATTATCCTATCATTTTTACGGTTTAAAACGATTTTATCAAACTTTATCTTATTACTTTCGTTGTTATTTAAACTCAACCTAAAGGAATAAGGAATAGATTCCTCCGGAAAACTAAAAGAAATTCTTTGCCAACGACTATCAGAACCTTTAATTTTTTTAGAAAGATGGTTCTCCCCTTCAATATCTTTAAAAGCAAGTTGTATCTCATCGTCATTCTGAATTGTGCCGTCAAAAAATAATTTCAAATTATTTTCATCATTTATCTTTTTATTTTCTTTGGTTTTTTTTTCTGAAGGAGTATTGTCCGTAGCCTTATTATCTTCTTTCTTTTCATTCTTACATGCTGAAATAAAGAATGTTAAAAGAAGTGTAAATATAATAGTACTTTTTAGGGTGCTTGTTTTCATTTTTATTGGCTTTGTTTAATTAATATACAGGTATTTTACCAAGGTAACTTTTTTATTTCCAAAAGTTCTCTAAGATGTCCTAATTCTTCTTTGTAATCTTGCGATAACTGATTAACTGTTTCTAGGTCAAATCTATTGTCAACGACATCTTTCGTATTAAATTTTTGATATAACGGGCTTAAAGTGTTTTTTAAAAAATTACCAAAACGAACACCTGCTTTACCTTTAAAGAGGTGTTGCATATAAAACGATCTAAGACTTGCATAAAACCAAGATATGGTCTTAAACCTTACTTTTATAGTTTTATTGTATTGCTTAAAATCATAATCTTGATAAAATTCGTTATTTAATTTCAGTTTCTCTGAAAACTTTATCATAAAGCTCTTGGGGTCAGAGATTAATTCTTCATAAAAAAATATATGAACCCTTTTCTTATCAAATGAGCGATAAAACTCTTTAATGTAATTACTATAAAACCCTGTTTCATATGCTAGTAGGGCTAAATTATCGTCTCCTTTGTATTCTTTTGCCTTTTTATAATAGCTAGGGAAATCAACTGAATCATCCAAAAGATTTTGCTGCTTACCATAATTAAACCAAGATTTAAATCTTGATACTGGTTCTCTTAGTATCATTACAACATCACCTTCATTACTTTCTAAAAACTTCTTTATTTTATTTATAGCACCTGTATAATTCATGTAATCAGGTGAGGCTTCAAGTCTATATTTTTCTGAGCCATTACATTTATAAAAATTTAAATAGGTCTTAGCGTCCTCATCATATCTTTCTATGGATTTCAAGTCTAACCTTTCTTGATCGGAACTATCTAAAAAATAATTTGTCTGCTTAACATATGAAGGGCAAACTTCTGGGTGATCTGCAACATACTTAAACAAAGATGTAGTTGCAGCCTTACTAGTGCCTGATATTATAATATAATTAGGTTTCATTAAAATGATTCTTAATTTAATTCATTGATCCAGTCGTTACTATCAATATAACCAAGTTTTTTCATGGCCTCAGCATTATACTTATTAAAAATTAAGCCACTCTCTTTAGTAAAATAATTTTTCCAATCTCCAGAAATTCCCTTTCGTAAAAAACTCTTTTTGTTTTCCTCGCCTTGTTTTCTTTTGGCTTGATTTTTAAATGAGAACTTGTTTACAGCTGATGAAACTTTATCATCATCAATTGCGTCAATTCCAAGAAACACTAATGCTTTTTTCAATTCTTCTTCGCCGTTATGGAGCATATCTTCATATCTTACAATATGAACATCTTCTTTATCTAAATATGTTTCAATAAAATCTGACCACCTGTGCCTATTAATTCGTTTGGTATATTTTTCGTTTAAAAAAGTTATAAACTCAGGTAAATTTTCTTTTACATTCTCATAGTCTGTAAACCGTACTTTACTTCTATAATGGTTGATAATACTTTGCGGTGTACGGTCATTACCTAAAAGTAAATGGTGATAATAAGAAACCGCAACGTCTCTTCCATCTCTAATAACTAAAATCGTTTTATTAAAAGCTGGACTATATATATAATGACCATGAATTACAGCTTTTTTAAATTTTGGAATCACATTTCTGGGATAATACATGTCTAAATAATCTGCAAGAAGCTGTGTCATCCATGTTCCCCCAGATTTCGGGTATTCTACAACATGTATTAAGCCAAGTTTCTTTGCAAAAAAATGCCACATTAGATAACGCTTAAAACTACTATACTTCTGCTCTATAAAATTCATTCTATTTTTTTAATAACTTTTTATGTGGTCTTATATCCAACTTCCTTTTTTGTACTCTAAGCGCAAAATAATTTACACAGGACAGATACAATAACATGTTTATTGCAATTATATAAATGTCAAAAAATTTAGCCAAAATAAAAGTTGAAAATACTAAATACGCCCCAAAGAGCATAGTGATTCTATTAAATATTTTCTCATTATTAGTTACTTGTAAAACAATACCCACGGGACCTGTCCAATTGTTAACGAGTTGTCCAGCAACCAAAACAGCAAAAAGCAACCAATAGTCTTTAAGTGTTATATTAAAATAAAAAGAGTACACTATAAAAAATATACTAACACCAATAGCTGCTAACGTACTCACTATAATCAACATCCTAGTTATATTATGAATATAAGATCTAAGCTCATTCATTTTATCGTTATTAAAATATTGAGCCGATAATGTCATTACTCTACCTGAGGCCGCAATTAATGGCAGAGAAACTATCATAGCAAATTTTAAAACGGTATCATAAACACCCAGCACCTCAGAGGAGTAATTTTCTTTGATTATTACATATAAAATACTGATTGACAAAATATTGGTTGAGTTAGTTAAAACAAAATGAAACCCCTTTTTATAAACAGAATAGAGATTTAAAAAAGTTATTTTAATCGTTTCAATTACACTCTTGTTTATCTGAGATAAGATTTTAGGCAATTTAAAAGCCGCTAAAAATACAATAACTAAGAGGCTTAAAATATTGATTATAGTTTCAAAATTAAAACCATTGAAAATAAAATTACTACAAATAATACTCGTTAGTGCAATTAACTGAAATATTACAAATTCAAAAAAACCATAGAGAACCATACTGTCTTTTCCTCTGTAATAATGCCCTGTAAATCTCCATACAGACATAAAAATAGTCCAGTAGAAAATATTCATGTCTAAATCAAATATTAGGTGACAGAAGGAAAACAGAAGGAAAAATAAAAAATTATTAACCAAAAAGGTTCCGAGTAAAGATTCTAGCCCTCTATTTTGCGTGTTAATTGATGTTAACTCCTTTACCAATAAATAATCAAGCCCAAATACAACAAATACTTTTAGACCTCTTGCTAGTTCTAATACCACCGCATACTCACCGTTTCCTTTAAAATCATAGAAATGAAGTATTAGTAGAAGAATAAAATAATTTAATCCTAATCCTAAAAGTTTAAGAATAAATAAGGTGCCAGAGTTTTTAATACTGAACTGAATGAATTCTTTTATTTTATTTTTCTTTTGAGACAAGGAAAATGATTAATTAAGTGTTTTATTTAGTAGAATATAATTATGCTAATCTTCTAATCGTTTTGTTCAACGGTTTTTCGATAGCATAAAAAATTATAATCGAAATAATTACTAAACAAACTGAATAGATATAGAAACCATTATCTGTGGCAAAGAAATCTGGCGAGAATTTTTTTATTACTATATATAATGGCATATGAAAAACATAAACCCCATAACTTGCTTCACCTAATAATTTAAATACCTTATTACCCAAAAATTCATTAATCTTATTTTTGGTAAAAGCTAAAGCTATAATAGGAACTGCAAATATTGGTGCAAGAAAACTAGAACCCAAAGGTATTTTATAACCAAGAATGTTCTTTAATGGATGCTGTAAAATCAAATAAATTAACAAGAAGGACGCTAAAACTAACCATGGCTTTTTATACTCAATTCTTTTGGAATTCTCTGTATATATAAGTCCTACACTTATACCTAAAACAAAACTACACAGGTGGGATGGAGGGAAATAATTTACCAACTGTTTTATTACTAAACTATTTTCAGAATTAAAAAGATTTATTAAAACTAATTGGGTAAAGAGCCAAAAAGTAATTGCTATTATAAAAAGCTTTTTAGGTGAAACTTTACTTTTCTTAATAACAAATAATAACATCGGAAAAGTGATATAAAAAAACATTTCAACCGCTAATGACCAAGAAGGAAAGTTAAATGCAGTTGAGTATGTAGGAAACCATGATTGTACTAAAGGTACGGATAGTAGTAAACCTGTGAGATTATTTTTACTATTGATTCCATAGTTAAGCCATACAACTATTATTAATGCCAATATATGAATAGGATATATTCTACCTACTCTGGCAAAAAAATACTTCCTTGTTGAAAATTTTCTTGTTGACTGAGAAATCCATAACACAAAACCAGATAGCACAAAAAAAAAGGTAACCATTTCTGAGCCAGATGTAAGAAAGGGTTTTGATAAATTAGCTAGACCTGTTTTGCTTCCAAAGTGAAAAATAACAACAATATATGCTGCTATAAAACGTAAGAAAGTTAATGATTCTAATCTCAAACTATTGATTCAAAAGATTTTAAATTATGATATTAAACTATCATACCTGCCGCAACCGTCTCATTAGTGGCATCATCTACTAAAATAATGCTACCTGTAGTTCGGTTTTCTCTATAAGGATCTACCATTAATGGCTTTGTGGTTCGAATTTTAACTTTAGCAATATCATTCATTGATAAATCAGTATCGTCACTATTTCGCTCCAAGGTATTGATATCGTATTTGTAAACCACTTCTTTAATCATCGCTTTTTGGTCGTTAGAAGTATGCTTAATAGTATATTTTGCTCTAGGTTTAGCCGCACTATTATTTAACCAGCATAACATCACCTCAATGTCTTGAGAAGGCTCTGGTTTATTGTTTGAACGTACAATCATATCACCGCGACTAATGTCTATATCGTCTTCTAAAGTTATAGAAACTGACATTGGTGCATAAGCTTCTTCTAATTCTTTATCATGAAGATTAATACTCTTTATTTTTGAAGTAAAGCCTGAAGGCATTATAGTAACCTCGTCACCTTTTCTTAAAATGCCACTTGCTACACGACCTGCATAACCTCTATAATCTATAAAACCTTCACGTTGTGGTCTTATTACAGTTTGTACAGGAAAACGCGCATCTACTTTATTAATATCACTACTAATATGCATTGTTTCTAAAGTATGTAGCATAGGTGCTCCTTGATACCAAGGCATATTTTCTGATTTGTTTACAACATTATCTCCTAAAAGCGCAGACATTGGTATAAAACGAACGTCTTTAACAAGCATTTTTGAAGACACTTCTTCAAATTCTGAAACAATATTATTAAATACTTCTTCAGAAAAATCAACCAAATCCATTTTGTTTACACAAACAATAATGTGTGGTATTTGCAATAACGACGCTATAAATGCATGACGTTTAGTTTGCTCAATTACACCATGTCGTGCATCAATTAGAATGGTCGCCACGTTAGCTGTTGATGCTCCAGTAACCATATTACGTGTATATTGAATATGTCCTGGTGTATCAGCAATAATAAATTTACGCTTTGGTGTTGTAAAATATCTGTAGGCAACATCAATAGTAATACCTTGCTCTCTTTCGTCTCTTAAACCGTCTGTAAATAGTGCTAAATCTACACCTTCATGACCTTTTTTCTTACTTGTGTTTTCTATAGCTTCAAGTTGGTCTTCAAAAATGGATTTAGAATCGTATAGCAAACGCCCTATTAATGTACTTTTTCCATCATCTACACTTCCTGCAGTTGTAAAACGTAATAATTGATTGTTGTCTAACATGTTATCTTTATATGAGATGCCAAATGTAATTTGGCATGACAGTTAATTTTTTATTTAATATTGATTAAAAGTATCCTTGACGCTTACGGTCTTCCATAGCAGATTCTGATCGCTTATCGTCACTTCGGTTACCACGCTCGGTATTTCTCATACCAGCAACTTCAGCAGCAATTTTCTCTAATGTATCAGCATCAGATTCTACACCTCCTGTAATAGTAATATCACCTAGTGTTCTAAAACGTATCTTTTTAGTCACCACTTCTTCATGATCTTCTAATACTAAAAATTCAGAATTTGGAATCCAAGAGTCTTGTCTCCAAACTACTTCGCGCTCGTGTGCAAAGTACAATGATGGAATTGCAATATTCTCGCGTTTTATGTAGTTCCAAACATCCATTTCTGTCCAGTTACTTATTGGAAATGCTCTAAAGTGCTCTCCTTCAAAATGTTTACCATTGAAGATATTCCACAGTTCTGGTCGTTGGTTTTTAGGATCCCATTGTCCAAAATCATCTCTATGAGAGAAGAAACGCTCTTTTGCTCTTGCTTTTTCTTCATCACGACGTCCTCCACCAATTGCACAATCAATCTTATTTGCCTCAATAGCATCAAGAAGTGTTGTAATTTGAAGTGCATTACGCGTAGCGTTTTTCCCTTTTTCTTCAGCAACACGACCTTCGTCTATAGATTCTTGTACAGACCCAACAATAAGCTGGGCGCCTAATTCTTTAATAATGTCATCTCTAAACTGAATGGTTTCTGGGAAATTGTGACCAGTGTCAACATGCATTAATGGAAATGGTATTTTAGCAGGATAGAATGCTTTTTTTGCTAAATGCGTTACCAAGATAGAATCTTTTCCTCCTGAAAATAAAATTACTGGGTTTTCAAATTGTGCCCAAACTTCACGTAAAACAAAAATTGCTTCACTCTCTAATTCATCTAAATAATTTAAATAATACTTACTCATTGTTGCTTTGACAATTTTGGTGTAATATAATCTACGATTCGTTGAGCTGCTGCTTCAACGGATTCGTTTTCTGTTTTTATTTCAATGTCAGGGTTTTCTGGCGCTTCATAAGGCGCTGAAATTCCTGTCATGTTTTTTATTTCTCCAGCTCGTGCTTTTTTATAAAGCCCTTTTACATCGCGTCTTTCACATTCTTCAACGCTGGTATTAACAAATATTTCGACAAAGTTAACATCTTTAACGATACTTCTAATGTTCTCTCTATCTTTTTTGTAAGGTGATACAAAAGCTGCAAGTGTCACTAAACCAGCATCAACCATTAAATTGGCCACTTCTGCAATTCTACGGATATTTTCAGTTCTATCTTGCGGTGAGAAGGTTAAGTCTTTATTAATTCCTTTTCTAATGTTGTCACCATCTAGCGTAAAGGTCTTAATACTGTTTTGATGTAATTTCTGTTCAACCACATTGGCTATAGTAGACTTACCTGATCCTGATAAGCCTGTAAACCATAATAAAAAAGAATTGTGTCCATTTTGCTTTCGTCTATCTTCTATGGATATTTGATAATCGTGAGGTATTATATTGTCTCTCATAAATAATTTTAATTTCTTTTAGACAAGCCAAAGTTAATTTTATACCAAGCTCTTTCATGTAAATAATATAAAACCATCTTAGTGATTACCTCAGCAAAACCTATTTGTAATGCTGCAAGTGGATTACCGGAAATAATCCAGGCTAAGGTCATAGTATCTATTGTTCCTATAAAACGCCATGTAAAGGTTTTTGCTATGTGTCTTTTTCTACTTTCTAATAATACACCATCTTTCGATAGATTTATTTTATACCATACGCGCTCGTGTAAGTAATATAACACGGTCTTGGTTGTGACCTCTGCCAAACCTATTTTCAATCCAGCTAATGGATCTCCTGTGATAAGCCAAGACAAAAGTATTGTGTCTAAAGTGCCAACTAACCTCCAGGTAATTGTCTTTGCAATATGCCGCTTATATGAAACGTCTGTTGCCATATCACTTACTAACTAAAAAATAACTGTTTAATAGGTTTTCTTTGTTATATGCTAGTGGTTTGTTTGTTTCTTTTGAAATAACCTGTAATCCAACTGCGTTACAAATGGCTTGTCCTGCAGCTGTGTCCCATTCCATTGTTGGCGCATAGCGTGGATATACATCCGCATTTCCTTCGGCTACCAAACAAAACTTTAAAGAGCTTCCTTTTGACACTATTTCAACTTCTTTGCCAGCTGCTTTCAAGCTTTCTACATAATCTAGCGTATCTTGGTTCATGTGCGAACGACTGCCAACAACCTCTACTCTGTCTGAAATGTTATTCTTTGGTTTTAATGGTTTAGATTGTTTTAATATAGTTTCAACAGTAACATCATGAGACTCTAAATCTGCCTTAAACGCTTCATTGTTATCTACATTAGCAAAGTATATCGTTTTTACTGCAGGTACATAAATAACTCCTAAAACTGGTTTTCCGTTGGTTACTAACGCTATGTTTACAGTAAATTCTCCGTTACGCTTTATAAACTCTTTAGTACCATCTACTGGATCTACAACCCAACAGGTTTCCCAAGTTTTTCTAATATCGTAATCCGTTTGCTTATTCTCTTCTGAAATTATTGGAATTTCTGTAGGAATCAAATACGAATTAATAACATCGTTAGCTTTTTTATCTGCCTCTGTCAAAGGTGATTTGTCATCTTTTATTTCTACATCAAAAGCTGTATCATATACGTCCATGATAACTTTTCCCGCTTCGAGTGATGCTTTTAATGCTAATTCTAAATTTTTATTTAACATACCAATCGTATATTTTTTTTATACCTTCTTCTAATTCTATTTTATGCTTCCAACCTAAGCCTCGAAGTTTAGACACATCTGTTAACTTCTTTAAGGTTCCGTCGGGTTTGTTTTCGTTGAAAACAAAATTACCATTGAAACCGATAACCTCTTTTATTATTTGAGCTAAATTCTTAATTGAAATATCTTCTCCTGTACCGATATTTATATGTGTGTTTCTAATTTCCTTTTGATTTTTTGAATATGTATCCTCAAAATCTCTATTCTCCATTATAAACACACAAGCATCAGCCATGTCTTCTGACCATAAAAACTCTCTCATTGGTTTACCTGATCCCCAAATTTCAACTGAGTCTTTATCCACTCCAAATTTTGAAAGATATTTTTTAGCTTCTTCAATATTAGAAACTTGTAAATCCGAAACTACTTCATCATACCTATTTTCTGATAATAGTTTCGCCAGATGTATTTTTCTTATTAATGCTGGAAGTACATGAGATTTTTCTAAATCAAAATTATCATTGGGCCCATACAGATTTGTCGGCATAACAGATATGAAGTTAGTACCATATTGTAGGTTATAGCTCTCGCACATTTTTATACCAGCTATTTTAGCTATAGCATAAGGTTCATTTGTGTATTCTAAAGTATCTGTTAGCAAATACTCCTCTTTCATGGGTTGTGGGCAGCTCTTTGGATAAATGCACGTACTACCCAAAAAAAGAAGTTTCTTTACACTATTGGCGTAACTATAATGAATAACATTATTCTGTATCATCAAATTCTGATGAATGAAATCTGCCCTATACACATTATTAGCAACTATTCCTCCTACTTTTGCTGCCGCCAAAAAAACATATTCTGGTTTTTCTGTTTCAAAAAAAACCTTGGTATTATTTTGATTGGTGAGATCTAATTCCTTGTGTGTGCGTGTAATTATATTGTTATAACCTTTTTCTTTGAGGCTATTTAAAATTGCACTACCAACAAGACCACGGTGACCAGCTATAAATATTTTAGAATCTTTATTCATTCTTTTTTATTCAAAGTAATTGTTAATTCTATAACCACCATCTTTAAGGAATTGATCTTTCTTCATTAGTTTTAAATCACTTGTCATCATGTCTTCAACTAAATCTTTTAAATCATATTTTGGTATCCATCCCAATTTTTCTTTGGCTTTGGTTGCGTCACCAATTAACAAGTCAACTTCTGTTGGTCTGTAATATCTTTCATCTACTGCAACTACTTCTTGCCCAATTGGTAATTGATATTGTTCCTCAGAACATGATTTTACATATCCCTTTTCTTCTGCACCTTCCCCTTTGAATTCTAACTCAACACCTACATGGTTAAAACACATTTTTATAAAGTCGCGAACTGTAGTTGTTTTACCTGTAGCAATTACCCAATCTTCTGGTTGGTCAGCCTGAAGAATCATCCACATCATGCGAATATAATCTTTGGCATGTCCCCAATCTCTTTGTGCATTTAAGTTTCCTAAATACACTTTGTCTTGCATGCCAAGCACTATCCTAGATGTTGCTCTTGTAATTTTCCTTGTAACAAAAGTTTCTCCTCTAATTGGTGATTCGTGATTAAATAAAATACCATTACAAGCATACATACCATAGGCTTCTCTATAGTTGACTGTAATCCAATACGCATACATTTTTGCTACAGCATAAGGGCTTCTTGGATAAAAAGGCGTTGTTTCTGTTTGGGGTACTTCTTGTACCTTACCATATAACTCAGAAGTTGATGCCTGATAGATTCTAGTTGTTTTTTCTAGACCCAACATTCTAACCGCCTCTAATATTCTAAGCGTCCCTATACCATCTGCATTAGCAGTATATTCTGGTGTTTCAAAAGACACATGAACATGGCTCATTGCCGCGAGGTTGTATATTTCATCTGGTCTTACATCTTGAATAATTCTAATTAAATTAGTACTATCTGTAAGGTCACCGTAATGCAGATAGAAATTTTGATTATCTACGTGAGGGTCTTGATATAAATGATCTATTCTATCGGTATTAAATAAGGAAGACCTTCTTTTTATTCCGTGAACTATATATCCTTTTTTAAGAAGAAACTCACTTAAATAAGCTCCATCCTGTCCTGTTACTCCTGTAATTAATGCTACTTTATTCATATTAAATGTCTTATCTTTATTCTATTTGGGTTTGCAAAGGTAAAATTTTATTCAAATTACCATAGATAATTATAGAACTGCATCTTTTTTTATTTCTTGAATGACTGTCTTAAGGCTCTCTTTCCAATCCTTTAAATTCTGATATATTAATTCTGTCTTTTCTAGATTTAAAACACTATACTTTGGTCTATTAGCTAAAGTTTTATAGCTACTTGTTGGTGAAATTTTTGAAACATTGTTAGGGAAGACATTACGGGCAACCTCTACAGCAAATAAATACCAATTAGTGCTTCCTTTTGCAGAGAAATTATATATACCATATGGCACATCACCTTTTTCTATAATTGAAATAATAAAATTTGAAAGGTCTATACAACTTGTAGGGGTGCCCTCTTCTTCTGTTGTTATTTTTAAATCAATATCTTCTTTAACCTTCGAAAGAATTGTTTTTACAAAATTTTTACCATAAGGAGAATACAACCAAGATGTTCTTATTATATAATACTTTTCTAGCTGCTTTTGAACATGACATTCACCATCTAGTTTCGATTTACCATATTGATTTATAGGATTAGGTTTATCGGTGGTTTTGTAAGGTAAAGTCGCTTTTCCTTCAAAAACATAATCAGTTGATATATGAATAAGAATTACATTGTGTTTTTTACAGATTTCAGATAAGTTATTTACACCTTCTGAATTAATTTTAAAAGCTATATCCTTATTTTGTTCGGCACCATCAACATTGGTGTAGGCTGCGCAATTAATGCAGTATTTAAAACTATTATTGCTGAAAATTTTATGTATTTGATCCCTGTTAGTTATGTCTGCTTCTTCTTTATTAAAAAACTCATAAGATTCAATTTGATTATGAGCTTGGTTTTGAAGCGTTTGTCCTAACTGACCATTTGCACCAAAAACTGCTACTTTAGTCATAACGCTATATCTTTAAAACCAGATAATTTTAAATCTTTGTCTGAAAGAATTAAATCTTCTGCAGACAATTTCCAGTCTATTTGCAAGTCGAGGTCGTTATACATTATTCCACTTTCAGCGCTTTTGTTATAATAGTTATCACATTTGTAACTGAAAATTGTATTGTCTTCTAAAACCACAAAACCGTGAGCAAACCCTTTTGGGATATATAGTTGTTTTTTATTCTTACCTGATAAAAGAACCGAAACATGTTGTCCGAATGTTTCAGAATTTGGTCTAATATCCACTGCCACATCCATAACACTACCTCTAACAACTCTGACTAATTTTGCCTGTGCATACTCTCCTCTTTGAAAGTGTAAGCCCCTTAGTACTCCTTTTGAAGAATTAGATTCATTATCTTGGACAAAATTGGAAGATATTCCTGTAAGTCTTTTAAAGGTCTCTTTATTAAAACTTTCTATAAAATAACCTCTTTGGTCCCTAAAAACTTTTGGCTCTAATATAAAACAGCCCTTTAATTTTGTTTCTTTAGCTACCATATTATTCTGATAGGATATTTAATAAATACTTTCCATATCCGCTTTTAGTTAATGGTAAAGCAATCTGCTTTAATTTTTGATCGTCGATATAGCCCATTCTATATGCTGTCTCTTCAATTGACCCAATTTTAAGCCCTTGTCTGTCTTCAATTACCTGAACAAACTGTGAGGCTTGCATTAATGATTTAAAAGTCCCTGTATCTAACCATGCTGTTCCTTTATCTAATACACTTACCTTTAAATTACCTCTTTCTAAGAATGTTTTATTAATATCTGTTATTTCTAGTTCTCCTCTTTTGCTTGGCTTTATGTGCTTTGCAATCTCAACAACTGAATTATCATAAAAATAAATTCCAGGTACAGCATAATTAGATTTTGGGCGTTCTGGTTTCTCTTCTATTGAAACTGCTACACCATTTTTATTAAAATCAACCACACCATATCGTTCTGGATCGTGAACATGATACGCATAAATTATTCCACCATTAGGATCATTGTTTTTTTGGAGTAACTCTGACAAACCTGTTCCATAAAAAATATTATCACCAAGTATTAATGCAACTTTGTCATTACCAATAAATTTCTCACCAATTAAAAACGCTTCAGCTAATCCGTTTGGTTTTTTTTGAACAGCATATTGAAAATTACACCCATACATTTCACCGTTTCCCAACAAATTTTTAAATAAAGGTAAGTCTTGTGCTGTGGAAATAATCAATATATCCCGAATACCAGACCACATGAGTGTTGATATAGGGTAATAAATCATTGGCTTATCATATATTGGCATTAGTTGTTTACTTACCGCCAAAGTAAGAGGGTGTAAACGCGTACCTGAACCACCTGCTAAAACAATTCCTTTCATCTGTTTTCGTACTTATTTAAATACCAATTTATTGTTTTAAGTATACCTGATTCAAAATTTTCTTTTGCCTTCCACCCAATTTTATTTTCAATCTTTGATGCATCAATGGCATATCTAAAATCATGACCTGGCCTATCTTTTACAAAGGTTATTTGCTGAGAATATTTGCTTCCCTTAGGTCTTATTTCATCTAGTATCTCACAAATCTTGTTAGCAATATAAAGATTATCTCTTTCATTTTTACCTCCTATATTATAGGTTTCTCCTGATTTTCCATTAGAAAAAACTAAATCTATACCATTACAATGATCTTCTACATATAACCAGTCTCTAATATTATTACCCTTGCCATAAATTGGGATATCCTCTCCGCTTATCGCTTTTCTTATTATTGTAGGGATTAATTTTTCATCGTTTTGTCTAGGTCCATAATTGTTGCTGCAGTTTGTAGTAACGACATTCATACCATATGTATGATAGTAACTACGAACAATAAAATCTGAAGAGGCCTTCGAGGCGCTGTAAGGACTATTAGGTGCATAGGAAGTCTCTTCTGTAAATAAGCCTACCTTATCTAGACTACCGTATACTTCATCAGTTGAAATATGATGAAATCTATTATTCTCACAACCCTTCTTGAATAAGAACGGTTCATGCATCCAATGATTTTTGGCTGTATTTAATAAATTAAATGTGCCATACACATTTGTATTAATAAAATCATCTGGGTTTTTAATAGAGTTATCTACATGAGATTCTGCGGCAAAATGTATAACTCCATTAAAATTGTATTTACTAAAAAGTTGATTAACAAGTTCCTTATCGCAAATATCACCTTTTACAAACTCATAATTTGAGTTGTTTTGAATCTGCTTCAAATTAGAAAGCTCACCTGCATAGGTAAGCTTATCCAAGTTAACTATTTTAATGTCTGAGAATTTTTCTAAAAGATAAATAATATAGTTTGAACCTATAAAACCAGCTCCTCCTGTTATTAAAAATCTCTTATCCTTCATACGAAACAACGTACTTAATTAACTTATTAAATAGATAAATTAAACATAATAATACAAATGCAATTATTGGAAGAATAAGTATATATAAATTCCAAATACTTGTATATTTTGCACCAACATCTTGAAAACTAGAAAGTGTATCAAAATATACATCTTCTTCAACCTTTTTAGCCTCTAAATTACTCAGTTCTTGTCTTAATTTATTTTCTTCTTGTAATAAATCATATTCTCTAGTCTTTGTCTTTTCTTGTATAAAAGATAAACCATCTTTAGTTGTATAAGACCCTTCTTTTATTTTAGACTCTTCTTCCATTACTCTCAAGTAAACTTTCTTTAAAGAATCTACCTCTTTAATAGATGCTAAAATCCGTTTTCTTTCTATTGAGATTAAAGAATCCCTTTTCTGCATTTTCTTTACAGAATACGTATTTGTAAAGGTTGTATTTAACCCTTTTTCTAATGACCTAAAAATATCCTTTTTAAAAGATCTAACGTTTATTTCAAAAACATCCCCAGAATAAATACTTCTATTTTCAATAAATTCATCAAAGCTTATATCTTGTGCTCTTACACTATCAATTGATTTAACAAAACTATCGTATTGCTTAATCTTGTCATTTTCATTTTCTGGTCCAGGATGAATATCAAATTCAATGATTTGTTTAGCAGACTCTTGGTCTATATCAAAAATAGACATTAATTGATTATAATCTTTTTCTCCAATTAGTGCATTGTAATAGTTGATATTTGTTACTAATTGAAATTTAGAGTCGAAATATGGCTTCACTAGCATTTGTGATTCATATATGTCTTTTTGTGTTCGTTGCAAAACAAACCCTAAAACTGCAGCTAATACAAGTACAACTGCAATTATTTTAAAATTAGTAATTATTGCTTTTAAAGCATATATAAAAACTGAATAAATAGCTTTAAATATTGAACCAACAAAGTTGAAAAATTTATCAAATAATTTTCCAATCATGTTAAACAATTGCCCTAAATCTACTTCCTCGTTTTGAGAACCTTGTGGTACTTCTTGACTCATTTATTATGAATTAAATATTTGTTCTAGTATTTTTTTTGTAATTACGTATGTTGGTTTTACTCCTGATGTACCTAAACCACCAGATGCTAAGGTGCTTCCTGTTTCTAAAGGATTATCACTAGCATAATAAGCGTATCTAACTTTTACATCTTCGTTTATACTTCCTCGTACTTTTGATGCAGCTTGTATCGCTTTTTGATAATGTGCCCCTTCCATTTCTAAACCGATAACATTCCAAGTAGATTTTTTAAAGAATTTTAAAATCTCTTTATTCTGTAACGATGTACCTAATACTGTTATCATAGTTCCTTCATAAACATCTACACCACAGTCTAATAGATCTTCTTTACTTAGCTCATTCTTGAAAGGGTAATTATCAGCAGTACCTTCAAAAATATGAGCAGACGGTATCATTACATCTCCTTTACCACCTTCTAAAATCCCAGCTTTACCCATTATAGAAATAGATTTTACATCTAAATGTATTTTTTCTCCATCTGCTTTAATTGGTTTTAAAAACTCATCTAAAGTCTCATAAGCCTGTTCCCCAAAGGCATAATCCATGACAAAAATTACGGCTTTGTCTTCTACTTTTGTTTCTAAGTATTTAAAGTCTGTCTTAGAAAAATCTATTTTATCAGTATCAAAAATCTGAACATCAATGTTGGTTCCAGAACTATCTTTAATATAGATCATTCCGTTTTGCAACGCAGATTTCTCTACTTTATTGCGCATTAAAGAACTTTTTGGATTACTTAAGGATTCGTAAATCTCAAAAATGTTCTTTTTGGCGTCTGATCCTTTAAGAGTTCCTTTAGCAAATAAAGAATTCATAACACTATGCATATTGGCACTAATGATATGAATTGGCCTTTGTAATAAACCGTGTTTATGCAAAATAGATTTAATGTTATCGGCCCACACCTCACCGTGAATGTGATGCCCTAAGCGCTCTCTTAAAACCGGACTAAAAGTTATTGTTCGTTTGTTGCCATTTACTACTTCTTCAATAGCCAATTTGCCCAGCCAGTAAACAATGTGTAATAAGCGTTCGGGTTGGTTTTCGGTTGCAAATTTTGAGTAAGACTCTGTCAACTCATTAAAGGTTCTACCTAAAATATTTGCTGTATGCGTTATTGCTATTTCTCTTTCTTTCTGAGTTAATTTTTTTGTAGATGTAACAGCATTTTCAAGCTTTTGCCAATCTCTAACGGTTGTTCCTTCTTCATCAATAAGTACTCTTTTACTTATTTTATGCGACTCTACAAATAAAAACGTGAGATGTGTTAAAATATCATAGATTTCAGAGCGTCCTCGAGTAATCTCTATATTCATTTGCTCATCATCTATTCTGTAACAATTACGTCTTCTTTTAGGTGGAATTATAGGCTTAAAGTGAGAGTTAGCATAACCTTCATCACTTGTTAAATTAATGAATGTACACTCTTCTATACCTTGAGGTAGGCGATCAATTACATAAAGAAGTCCGTCAATTTCTGCCTTTTCTTCTCCTATTGAACCATAAATTTCTGGTCTTAAAAGAAGTAACGCTTCTCTTAAAGTTTCTCCAGAAACACCCATTGGTTTGTAAAATCCACGATTAAACAAGTGGCGCATTGTTATATACATGCGCTCAATAGCACTAGAGCTCTCCTGGGCTCTAGTTCTTTCGTGTTTTTTATTTGTTGTACTCATACCTTTATTTGGCGTGCAAATATAGTTTTATTTAGTTAATTTTAGGTCATTTAAACTGTCTGCTATTTTTCGGTCATTTGATAGTCTTGGTATTTTATTTTGCCCTCCAAGCTTTCCTATTGACTTCATATAGGACTGAAAACCATCTTTTTTTATTCTTGTGATTACTAAAGGTCTTAAAACTTTCCCTTCTATTAAATCAAAATAATAACTGTTTTGTTTTTGAAGAGAAGCTTCTAAATCTTGAATAAACCTTAATTCATCTTTCGGTTCGTTTTCAAACTCAATAAACCATTCGTGATATGGCAATCCTTCAGAAGGGTTAATTTGAGGCGCTACAGTAAATTCGTTTACTGTAATATCAGTATTTGCAGTAGCTTCTTTTAGCGCTTGCTCTACTTCTTTGCCAATAACGTGTTCTCCAAAAGCAGAGATAAAATGTTTTATTCTTCCACTTACAATAACTCTATAAGGTTTTAATGATGTAAACTCTACTGTATCGCCAATATTATATGCCCAAAGACCAGCTGTTGTAGAAATAAGCATAACATAGTTAACTCCAAGTTCTACATCTTTAATTGTAATACGTTCTGGATGATCTTCAAAAAAATCTTCTGCTTTTATAAACTCGTAAAAGATACCTGAGTTTAATTGCAACAACATACCCTTTTGATCTTGCTTATCTTGAAATGCAAAGAAGCCTTCACTTGCAGGATAAAGTTCTATACTGTCAACTTTTCTTCCTATTAAATTTTCAAATTTTGCTCTATAGGGTTCATAGTTAACCCCTCCAAAAATGAATAGATTGAAGTTTTTAAAAATTTCGCCTACTTTTTTTCCTTTCTTTTCTATCAATTTTTCAAAGTACATTTGTACCCAAGATGGAATTCCGGATATGATACTCATATCTTCATTTACCGTCTCTTCTACAATAGCATTAACCTTAGTTTCCCAATCTTCTATACAATTGGTTTCTAAGCTTGGCATTCTGTTTTTTTGAAGATATTTTGGCACATAATGTGCTACAATACCTGAAAGTCTTCCTAATTTTATACCATGCTTTTCTTCTAAAATTGGACTTCCTTGGAGAAAAATCATCTTACCATCTACAAATTTTGTATTGCCAGTTTCGTGAATATACATTAGGATTGCATTTCTTGCAGCTTCTACATGTGTAGGCATGCTTTCCTTTGTTATAGGAATATATTTTGCGCCAGATGTTGTTCCTGAGGTTTTAGCAAAATAAATAGGTTTTCCTTTCCAAAGTATGTTTTCTTCGCCTTTTACTACACGTTCTACATAGGGTCTTAGAGCCTCGTAATCTCTTACCGGAACTAAATTTTTGAAGTCTTCATAAGACTGAATCGTATTAAACTTATGATCTTTACCAAAAACCGTATTTGAGGCTTCCTTAATGAGATTTTGAAACACCTTATCTTGGGTTTCTACTGGTTGAGAAGCCCATTTATTGATGCGCTTTGCTATTAGTTTAGCAAATGGTTTTGATAGTGCTGCTTTAATCGAAGGCATTACTGAAAATCAATAAAATTAGTTGGATTTACTGGATAACCTTTACTCCATAATTCAAAATGAAGGTGTGGTCCTGTGCTTAATTCTCCTGTATTACCAGACATGGCAATAACCTCGCCTGCTTTTACCAAATCTCCCTGAGATTTTGTTATAGCAGAATTATGCTTATATACAGATATTAACTCTTGATTATGCTCTATTATAACAACATAACCTGTTTCTACCGTCCACTCAGCAAAAATTACTGTACCGTCTGCTGTAGCTTTTACAGGCGTGTTAGTTGCTACAACGACATCTACAGCATAATGCTTATCTTTTAAATTGTAATTTTGTGAAATGGACCCATTTACTGGCGGAAAAAGCACAATATTATTTTGGTCTGAAGTATCTTCAAACAAATTGTATTTATCTTCTTTTTCAACCTTTTCTCTTAATAGTGAATCTGGTTTATTGGTTGTTATTTGTAAAACCTCTGGATCGTTTTTTGCAGCTTCAATAACAGAATCTCTATTGAACTCTACCGTAGAAACTTCTCCTGTAAGTACTTTTTTGATTGAAGCATAGTAGCGTTGTTTTGATTCTATTTCCCTTACCAAAGAGTCCGTTTTATAATTTAGCATTGAAGCTTCCTTTTTTAATTTTGCGGAAGAATAACCAGGAATATACTCTCTTAATGGAGTAAAAGCTATTAGAAGAATGGTGAAAAAAACAAGCAAAATAGCAGATAATGAGGTTAACACAAATACATTGAGTCGTGTTAATTTTATTGCAAATCGTTCTTCAAAAGTGTCCTCATTAAGTATAACCAAGCGATACTTATGAAGTAGTTTTTTAGTAAACTTCTTTTCTTTTTTCTTCTTTTTTGCCATTAAAACAAAATTAAATAAAATAGTGAAACGGTATTCCCAATAGTTATTAAAGTTGAGAATACAACGTTATATTTAAAGTTTAATTACTAACTTTGCGGTCTAAATTTGAAGTTATGATTACTAGTAGTATATTTTTAGGTGCAATAGGTCCAGGTTCTTGGGTATTAATTGCTTTAGCTGTCTTATTATTATTTGGCGGAAAGAAAATTCCTGAATTAATGAGAGGTTTAGGAAGTGGAATAAAAGAGTTTAAAGACGCAAGTAAAGACGAGACTTCTGAAAAGAAAGAAGAACAATAGACGTTTTATTTAAAAAACATAAAAAAAGCCAACTTTTTCAAGTTGGCTTTTTTATTATTTAATCTTTATTGATTTTATCATCGACTCTAATTCGAAGACATATTCTGCTTTGCTTAATGATGGTGCATAAACGTAGCCATCTGCTATGAGGAAACGTTTGTTTACTTTATCTTCTATAGCGTAGGTTATAAATGGTCCTGCCATAGTAAAGCCTTTCATTTCCCAAATACCTCTTACCTCGTAAGCTGGTTTATTATCTATTATAGTTTCAAACATTGCAGGTGCGTAAGCATCTTCTACTGCCATATAAATACCATCTTCTCCCGGAATTTTTGTTTTAGTAATATGATCTCGCATTTTTATAATGTCTACTACTGTGCTATCTCCTTCTGTAATTGTTTCTAGTGGCACTTCATAGAACATTAATTCTATAGTTTTTGAATTACTTAGATTTTTTCTTATCCAGAAAAAGTCGTCTTCTGCTTTAGCAATTCTGTATGCTGATGGAATATTTACGCTAAAGCCCATTTTTTTCTGTATTGCGCTTACATCAAGTAGGTCTAGCTTTATTCTTCTTTGCTTTTCTTTAACTTCTTCTTTGTTAAATGCATCAATAATTTTAGCCTTGTTTTCTTGTAGCTGACTAATTATTTCTTCATTCGTTTTGCCTCCAACAACGGCTACTGTTTGCGGTTTTGCAAAAGCATTATTAGCTATTTTGGTTGTGGGAGTTAAATTGGCTTTTTCAATTTTAAGAATTATTCTACTGCGTGTTGCAAATCCATCAAAGACTTGAGGTGGAATTTGTCGAAGCTTAAACATTGGCTCATCAACTGGTAAACCATTCAGTGGTGCTGCAAAAATCTTTCTAATATTTTCTCCAATACTTCCTTCCCATAAATCATTATCTACAACTACAGAAATACTATTTAGATTTCCATTAGATTCTGGAAGAAATATCCTGTTATCTTCCTCTTTTTTGTCTCCACAAGCTGTTAGCAATAAGCAAAATAAAAGTGCATATAGCGTTCTCATAAATTAATTTTTTTGTTGGTTTATTACTCAGACACAATAAGTGTCATTCCTATTTTGAGTTTACTACCACTAATATCGTTCCAATCTTTAAGATTTTGAATAGAAACTCCAGAAAATTTTTGTGAGATGCTCCAAAGTGTATCACCAGACTTTACTACATATGTCCTCTTCCCTTTTGTATTAACGGTTGTTTTTGGCGCTTTTGGTTTTGAATCTACAACCGGTTTTCGCGGATAAATTGTTAATCGTTGTCCTATTCTAAGGTTATTGTTCCTTAATCCATTCCAACGTTTTATCTGGCTAACCCTAACGCCATATCTCCTTGCTATTTTTCCTAGGTAATCCCCACTTTTAACACGATATCTTATTTTTGTATCTGCGTTAAATAATTGCGGTAAGGGTTTTTCTCGTTTATCGAATTCCGCTTTAGCAAATGCATATATTTTTTCTTCGTTAGACGTAAAGACACCTATTGCTTCCCTAGGTAAACGTAGTACATAAGTTTTACCTTCAATCTTTGGAATAATATCTAACTTGTATGATGGATTTAAAAACTGAAGTTCTTCTATTTTAACACCTGTAGTTTCTGATACCTGATCTAGCGTAATCATTTGCTTAACATGTACTGTATCGGTTTGAATCATTTGAAAAGGCGGCCTTTCTGGTTTAAAACCGTGTTCTTCTGCATACTCAAAAATATACATAGTTGCTAAAAATGCTGGTACATAACCTGCTGTTTCACGTGGAAGATTTGGTCTAATATTCCAATAGTTTTTGTAACCTCCAGATCGTCTTATGGCTTTGTTTACATTTCCAGGACCAGAGTTATATGCTGCTAATGCTAAATCCCAATCTCCAAATATTCTGTAGAGCCTAGACAGATATTTTGCTGCTGCAGTAGTTGAACTTATAGGGTCGCTGCGCTCATCTACATAACTACTTACATCGAGACCATATTCTTTTCCGGTTCCGAACATAAACTGCCATAAGCCTGTAGCTCCTACTCTAGATCTTGCTTTTGGTTTTAACGCAGACTCTACAATAGATAAATACTTCATTTCTAAAGGAATGTTGTGATTGTCAAATTCAGCCTCGAACATTGGGAAATAAAAATGACTTAAGCCCATTAAGCGCTCTAGAGATGTTCTTCTGTGCTTTAAATAACGCTTTATTACACTTTCTAAAGACGGGTTATACTCAACATTAAAAGGTGTTCTCGCATTGAGACGTGCTAACCTTGCTTTTAAGGTATCTGTTGATAGTTCTGGATAATCAATAGGCTCATACGTTAACTCTGATACGGATTTGTAGATTGTATCATACAATGAGTTACTGTATAATTCTTCTAACCATTTTTGATCTAATTCTGCCGCTTCAGGATGGTCTTTAAGATTTTTAATATCTAATGTATCTTGTTCCGCAGGAATTATTTTTCCGTTCACAATTGATTTTCCATCAATGATAGAATCACCAACTTTAGTAGTTGATGAAATAGAGTCTGTCTTCGTTTGCGAAAAACCAAGCGAAGCAAAAACACAGACTAAGAATAAAATTTTAAATTTGTATTGCATATAATAATAAAGACCTACCACTCTTAACGTTAGTAGGTCTAAAAATAGTACTTTTTATGACTTATACTCAATTTTAAATAGTTGAGTATCTATTTTTTATGAATTGATTATTCTAGAATAGCCGCAATTCCAGGTAATGTTTTACCTTCTAAGCTTTCTAGCATAGCTCCACCACCTGTACTCACATAACTTACTTTATCTTCAAAACCAAACTCTTTTACGGCAGCTACAGAATCTCCACCACCAACTAAAGAAAAAGCACCATTTTTAGTAGCGTTAGCAATAGAATTTCCAAGCGCTATTGTGCCTTTAGAGAAGGTTTCCATTTCAAACACTCCTAGCGGACCATTCCATAAAATGGTGTTACACTTGTTGACTACGTCGTCAAAAATCTCTAAAGATTTTGGTCCAGCATCCAAACCTTGCCATCCATTAGGAATGTGATAAACATCCACATGCTGTGTATTGGCATCGTTGCTAAAAGCATCTGCAGCAATAACATCTACAGGTATATGAACTTGCACACCTTTAGCCTCTGCTTGTTTTAATATATCTAAAGCCAATTCCATTTTATCATCTTCGCAGATAGAATCTCCAACAGATCCTCCTTTAGCTTTAATGAATGTAAATGTCATTCCGCCACCAATAATAAGGTGATCTACTTTGTCTAAAATATTTTCGATAACGGTGATTTTTGAAGATACTTTAGCTCCACCAAGTACAGCTAAAACAGGCTTTTCACCATCTTCTAATACTTTTTTGATGCTTTCTATTTCTTTTGCCAATAAGCTCCCGAAGCATTTAGCATCTGGGAAAAATTCTGCAACAATTGTCGTAGAAGCGTGTGCTCTGTGCGCAGTACCAAAAGCATCATTAACATAGATATCTCCTAGCTTAGATAATTGCTTTGCAAAGTCTTTGTCTCCTTTTGTTTCCTCGTCATGAAAACGCAAGTTTTCAAGTAATAAAATTTCACCAGGTTGTAAGTCATTTGCCATTGCTTCAGCCTCTTCTCCTACACAGTTGCTGGCAAATTTTACTTCTACTCCTAAAACATCTTTAATTTCTGAAACAATATGTTTAAGAGAAAATTCATCTTGTACACCTTTAGGTCTGCCTAAATGCGACATTAAAATACAGCTTCCTCCATCTTCTAAAACCTTTATAATTGTTGGTTTTGCCGAAACGATTCTTGTGTTGTCTGTAACTTCAAAATTGTCATTTAAAGGCACATTAAAATCTACACGGATTAATGCTTTTTTGTTTTCAAAATTAAAATCGTTTAGTGTCTTCATCTGTTTTAAATAAGGAATATGTTTCTCTGTTTTGAATAACAAATATAAAGATTAGAAAGCATAAAAAAATTACATAGTTTTGCTTTATGTTATTTTCTGAAGTTTTAGGGCAAGAACACATTAAAAATCACCTTACAACAAGTGTTGATCAAGGTAGAATTGCACACGCACAACTTTTTGTTGGACCAGAAGGTTCTGGCACTTTACCAATGGCCATAGCTTATGCACAATACATTTTATGCAGCAACACTGGTGGCGAAAACACTGGCGGAAATGAATCTTGTAATCTAAAATTCAAGAACGTATCGCATCCCGATTTGCACTTTGCGTTTCCTGTTACTACAAGTGATAAGGTAAAAAGTAAACCTGTTTCTAATTTTTATCTCGAAGAATGGAGACAATTGTTAGAACAGCAACCTTACGGCAATCTTTTTGATTGGTACAAATTGTTGGGTGTGGACAATAAACAAGGGCAGATTGGTGTTGATGAAGCTTTTGAAATTGTAAAGTCCCTTTCACTTAAATCTTATGAAGGTGGTTACAAAGTAATGCTAATTTGGATGGCTGAAAAAATGAACACAGCATGTGCCAATAAGCTCTTAAAACTCATTGAGGAGCCACCAGAAAAAACCATTTTCATTCTCATTGCAGAAGACGAAGAGCAAATTATTAATACCATTCGTTCGCGATGTCAAATACTAACATTTCCTCCACTAGCAGAAGAAGCAATTACTGAAGCTTTGGTGAGAAATTATCATATTGAAAACGCTGTTGCTACCAAAATTGCACATCAAGCTAATGGTAATTATAACAAGGCTTGCGATCTTATTTATCAAGATAGTGAAGACATTCTGTTTGAAAAATGGTTTATTCTTTGGGTACGTTCGGCTTTTAAGGCTAGAGGCAATAAAAGTGCTATTCATGATTTGATATCCTGGAGTGAAGAAATTGCAAAAACCGGAAGAGAAACACAAAAGAAGTTTTTAGCGTTTTGTCTCAATTATTTTAGACAAGCCATGCTTATGAATTATAAAGCTGATTCTTTGGTGTATTTAGAACCAAAATCCGAAGGTTTTAAACTTGAGAATTTTGCACCCTTTGTGCATGGCAATAATATTTTGGAGATTAGTGATGAGCTTCAAGATGCTATTTATCACATAGAACGAAATGGGAATTCTAAGATTATCTTAACCGATTTAAGTATAAAACTTACTCGTTTACTACATAAAAAAGCTGTATGAATAGCATGAGAATCTGTCATTCTGAATTTATTTAAGAATCTCAAAAAACTGATTTTTAAATTGTTTTAGAATCTGAAACGAGTTCAGATTGACAAAACATTAACTTTTCAAACAGCCTTTATTTTTATTCAAAAGTATAGGACGTTACATTGACTTGCGTTAGCCTAAAATACCCAAAAGCATATTGTTCTGGATTTGTAGGATTAATACAATTTCCTCTAATTAAAGCAGAATTAGACGAAAACGGATCACCACCACTGTAATACTGTTCTATCAATAGTCTCATGTAGTTGTAATACTGTTCAGAAATGCCATAAAGCTCAATATCTACCACATCTCCAGGTTGAAACGCAGCTTCACCATTATCTTCATCATCATCTTTTTCAAAAAAATCGTGGATTTCATTACCGTTTACAAACTCGTCTGAAATATCTTCAAAATAAGGAAACAAATCTCCATCTTCATAATAACGAATAAGGTAATAGTTTTCTTCATCTACAGGATCGTCGAAATAGACATTCACCTCTAGTAATTCATCATCAAAACCTCCTTCAATACTTTGTGTAATACTATTGATGTCTGAAACGGACATTAATGTTTCGGTTGCTTCATAATTTTCGCCATTATAGCTAACCTCTAAATGATAAGTGTCTCCAATAACAGGCACAAAATTATCTATAGTATAACTGCCATCATTTTCATCTACAAAATTGAATATGGCACCCGAATTTAAATTTGTAACTGTAACCGTTGCTCCGCTAACACTTGTATCTTCACCTGTATTAAAATAAGGTGTAGACATGCTTAAGTTAATGGTTTGCTCGTTGCCTGCTGTGCCTTTTTCCCAATCTAAAGATGCTTCTATAACCAAACGTGGTTCGGCATTATTTACATCAACATCTATGACATCTTCGCACGATGCAAAAACAGTTAATGCAATTACTAGTAAGCTTTTTATATAGTTTTTCATGATGCTAAAATTTAAAGTTATAGGTTACCGAAGGAATGATTCCAAAAATTGAAATTCGAGTGGCTTCGTTTAATCCTGTTTGATTGTTTTGGTTAAAGCTAACTGAAGCGGCATTTCTTCTGTTATAAAGGTTGTAAATACCAAAAACCCACTCGCCTTTCCAACGTTTTTCATTGTCTTTGTTTGGGGTGTACGTTGCCGAAATATCTAATCTATGATATGAAGGCAAACGATCCTCGTTTCGGTTAGAATATGTTGCAATAGACAAGCCTTCGTAAGTATATTGTCCGTTAGGATAGGTTACAGGACGACCCGTTTGGAACACAAAATTAGAACCAAACCTCCATTTATCACTGAGTTTGTAAGATCCTGTTAAGGAGATATCGTGTGTGCGATCGTAAGGCGTATTGTACCAATCGCCATTATTTATTCCTGGTCCGCCAGCATTTCCTCCTAAAGCACGTTGTTCGGACTTTGATAAGGTATATGCTAACCAACCTGTAAAATTGCCTTTGTTTTTTCGAAATAAAACTTCTAAACCGTAGGCTCTTGCTTCACCGCTTAATATTTCGGTTTCAATATTATTGTTTCCTATTAAATCAGAGCCATCAATATAATCTATGCGATTGTCAACTGTTTTGTAGTAGGTTTCCAGCTCTAAAGTATAAGCATTGTCTTTAAGGTTTTTGTAATATCCTAAAGCAAACTGATTAGATATCTGAGGCTTTATATACTGTCCACTTGGTGTCCAAACATCCAGAGGTGTTACCGAAGCTGTATTAGATAAAAGATGTAAATATTGTGTAGATTTAGTATAACTGGCTTTTATTGAAGAGGCTTCATTAAGCTGATAAGAAACGCCTAATCTTGGTTCAAAATTTCCAAAGGTTTTTATGCTTTCACCCTTGTTGTAATACGTTTCACTTTCTGCTTCTCCACGTTCGTAAATGCCTAAATCACTATTGTAAATTACAGGTTGGTTGTTGACATAAGTCTTCATGCTTTGTCCACCCAATCTCGAAAAAGTGCTGTAACGTAAGCCATAATTGAAAGCCAATTTTTCAGAAATTTGATGCTCTGCACTTATGTAAGCTGCACCTTCAAAAGCGCGCTTTTCGTCTAACTTTAAATAGTTAATTGCAGAGGTTTCAGAAGATGGTCTTACTTCACCAGGATTAAGGTTATAAGTTAAACCGCTAATGCCAAAATCTAACGTAAGGTCATTGTTTACGTAGTAGCCTAAATCATATTTTACATTGAAATTGGTGATGTCTGCATTCCAATCTAATTCAATAAAATCTAGTAAAATTCGATAATCGTATTTGCTATAGATGAAAGATAAATTAGAAAATAACTTGTCGTTAAACACGTGGTTCCAACGCAAGTTTCCTGTCGCATTACCGTAGTTATTTTCAATGACTTTAGACAAATTGAAAATATCACGACCAAAATAACCCGATAAATACAAACGGTTATTTTTATTGATTTCGTAATTGGTCTTCAGGTTAAGGTCGTAGAAAGATATTTTATCGTCTTTAACATCTTCAATAAGTGGCATAAACAAATGTGCATAAGACGCTCTACCAGCTATTAAAAATGATCCTTTATCATTAAAAATTGGCGATTCTGCGGTCAATCTACTTGAAATTAAACCTATACCTCCAGTCAATCCAAATTGTTTGCTGTTGCCATCTTTTTGCCTGACGTCGAGCACAGAAGATACTCTGCCCCCATATTTTGCCGGAATATCCCCTTTATACAACTTAATGTTTTTAATAGCATCTGCATTGAATACCGAGAAAAATCCGAAGAAATGGGACGTATTATAAATTATAGCTTCATCTAAAAGCACCAAGTTTTGATCGGCTGCTCCACCTCTTACATGGAATCCTGCAGAACCCTCACCATTGTTGGTAACTCCAGGCAGTAACTGAATAGATTTTACAACATCAACCTCACCTAAAACCGCTGGCATTTCTTTAATTGTATTAGCGTTAAGTTTCGCTACGCTCATTTGTGGCTTTCTAATACTAACCCTTTCAGACTCTTCTGCTACAATTACAATTTCATCTAGAGATGTTGCCGTCTCTTCTAGTTCAAAATCTAGCTTTTGATCTTTGTTTAATGAAATTTCTCGTGTTATGGACTTAAAACCTATAAAGGATACAACCAAAGTATAAGTGCCTTCCGGAGCGGTTAAAGAGAAAAAACCGTACTCGTTTGTCGTTGCACCATAATTGGTGTCTTTTAAGTAAACGGTTGCACCTAAAAGCGTTTCACCGTTATTAAGGTCTTTAATGGTTCCGCTTATACTATACTGTTCTTGAGCCTGACACAAAAAGCCTGTAAATAGGAAAATGACTAAACATAAATGTTTCATTAGTGATTGTTCTATTTTTTGATTGATAAAATTAAGGTTTGAAATGGTATGAAATTCGATTTTTACTTTATGTCTTTGTTAACGCAAATAAATTTCAAATATTAGCGAAACACGCTATGGAGACGCTTATTTGGTGCGAATTGTTACAACTTTGGAGTGAAAATCTTAAAAACAAACTTAAAGCTAAAACTTATTAGGCTTCAAAAGCCTTCTTAATTGCTTCTGAAAATGATTTTGAAACCGGAATTTTCACTTTAGAATCAGAAGTCTCAATAATTAAAAAAAGCTTTCCACTAATCTTTTTCATGCTATTCACCTTGAGCAAATTTACCGCAAAAGATCTATGACATTGCTCAATAGGCAGATCTTCTGTTTGTAAAAGAATATGTTTTAATCGGTTTCTTATGATGTGTTTTTTAACATCGTCAGACTTACCATAATATACCAAAACATATTGATTACTAGATTCTAAGTACAATATATCCTCTAGATTTAGTTTTAAATCTGGGTGATTATTTTCATCATAGAAAACGACTTGTTTTGTGGTGTCTAACGTAGTGAAACGTTCCTTAAAATTCTTAAGCCGATGATCTAATTCTTGTATTTCAGATTGCATTTGTATAATTGCGACATATACCACACTTCCTAGGAAAGGAAACAATAAAATCATCAGCACTTTTGGGTACATTTTCAACTGAAACCAAATATTAAGTTCTTGTTCAAAATCATTACCTAGATCTGGAATGATAAAGGAAAGTCCAAAGTTGATAACTAACAATAATAGGGCTTCAAAAAGTACCCAATACAAGTATTTTTTATTATTAACTTTTTGATAATCAAAAACTTGCCTCAAAACAAACTGAGATAAACCTAAAGCTAAAAACGTACTGATAGCTATAGAAAAGAAGAATAAAAACTTATGAAAAGTAGGATTTGCTGGGTTGGACATCTCTTCTGAGATGCCGTAGGGTTGAAAGAAAAGCAGAAAAACATGAGAAAATACAACAGCGCTTACAATGTAAATCCATTTAGACCTTTTATCGTTAAAGTAGAAAAACGGCTGTTCTAAGAATTCACTAATTTTCATTACTTTATTGAGTTAATCAACGAACTTAAAAACAAAAAAGCCAGATGTTTATTGTATCATCTGGCTAATTCTATTATTCTTTAGTCGAAAGTTTATTCTTTTTCTTTGCTTTCTTCTACTTCTTTACTATCTCCATTTAAAGCCTTAATCACAGCATCAGTTATGTCTTTATCTTCTGCTCCGTACATTACGCTTCCTGCTTCATTAGCACCAAGAATAAAAGTGTATCCGTTCTTTTTTCCGTAATCCTTTACAAAAGCTTTAACTTGTTTAACTAAAGTATCTATTTCTTTCTGTCCTTCTGCTTTAAGCAATTTTTCTTCGTTACCTAATTGGTAATCTTGCATCTGCTTTTTCTGAACCAGAGCTTGATATTCTTGCTCGGCTTTAGATTGATTCATTTTTTGGGCTCTAGTTTGAAAAGCTTGAGCCTCCATTTGGATTGCTTTATCTAAACTATCTGCTTTTTTATTGAAAGCATCTATTTTAGTTTGAAACTTAGCTTCAAAATTCTTTTTCTTGTTAAACTCCTTTACAACTTTTGCATTATCTACAAAAGCTATTTTATCTTGTTTTTGGCAAGATGTAAAAATCGCTAAGGTTACTAAAGCAACAACTATTTTTTTCATGATATTAATCTATTATTGTTTTTTGCAAATGTAAAAAAGTTAACCTGTGATTTTCATTATTTTTTATATATAAATAAATCTTATAGTTAGATCTATCTATTATTTTAAAAATCTATAAAAAACAAGCTCAAATAAGGCGTTTTAAGCGCTTTTATAATTTTAGCAACCCAATTACCTTGTTCAACAAGAGATGCAAGACACAGATTACCTAATTCTAATTATTTTTAGATTTTAGGACATAAATATGGGAAGAATACTCCTTTGTACGATTTCCTTTGAGATTTGAACGCCATCCTATCCAAAAAGCTTTAATGGGATTCATAAAACCAGATTTGTATTTTTCTGAAAGTAGACTCACATAGTAAGCATCAAATTTCATTGGTAAGATTTTTACCAATTTTAATTGTTCCTCGTGAAACAATTTTTCAATCGATGTTTTTGAAAAATGCCAAAGATGTCTCGGCACATCATAAGCCGCCCAAAAGTTTTTATAATATTGCGCATCATAACTTTTAAAGTTTGGAACTGCAATTACCAAAGTTCCGTTTGGTTTTAATAAATGCTTAAAAAGCTTAACGTGCATTTCTAAATCTGGTAAATGTTCTAAAACATGCCAAAGTGTAATAACATCGAAACTGTTCTCTTTTAAAGTTTCTAAATGTTGTATATCGAAAACCGAATTGTTTGTTTTAGAATTTGCAATCGCTCTTGCTTGTTCGTTTGGTTCTACTCCAACAACAATCCAACTATTGTTTTTTGCGATTTCTAAAAAATCGCCTGTACCACATCCAACATCTAAAAGTGTTTTTTCTTCAGATTGAAATGAATTAATCAGTTTCAATTTTCGTTTTAAAGAAATCGTTCTGACTAAATGATACACTTTTTCAAACAGATTTCGCTTGGCGTCTGTGTGAGAAATGTAGTCTTCGCTTTTGTAATATTCTGAAAGTTTTTCGCCTTGAGGTTGTGGAAATGTTTCCAACAGATCCAATGTCTCATTATGCAATAATTGAAATTCCTCTCCAGAAATGGAATGGTCTTTTACGGTTAGATATGTTGGTTTTTCTTTTAACACTAAATCAGTTTTAGATTCCTGCCTTCGCAGGAATGACAGCAAGCAAAAAAAACACTTAACGCTGTTTTATTTAATTATAAATCAATAAAAAGATAATTAGCAATTCTTTTATCTAATTTAGATTTCAAACACTTTCTGTGACAAAGAAAACCTTGCTCTTCTACTGCGTCAATATTATCTTTAACGGAAAGGCTTATAGCCTCTTTAACGAGTACTGATTTTCCACAAAAACAACAAACTGCTTCTTTATTCACTAATGCTAACTTGAACGTTCCACGTGGAACATATATGTTTTAATTTTTGAGACTCCTGCTTTTGCAGGAATTTTATCTACCCAAATACACCAATAAAACTGAAATATCATTAGGCGATACTCCACTAATTCTTGATGCTTGCGAAATGGTTACTGGCTGAATTTCGGTTAACTTTTGTCTTGCTTCCATACTCATAGATTTCAGTTTAGAGTAATCAAAGTTAGATGGAATTTTTACATTTTCAAGACGGTTTAACTTATCTGCATTATTCTTTTCCTTTTCAATATAACCAGCATATTTAACCTGAATTTCGGTTTGCTCTATAATTTCAGAATCTAAATTGTTCTCAGAAATATAAGCATCTACTGAAGCTACTTTTTGCATATCTTCAATCGTGATATTTGGTCTCGCATACAACTTAAACATCTTGTCTTGCTGCTTCACTTTAGCAGAATCTTTTGATTCTAAAATCGGATTTATTTCATCTGGCGTTACACTGGTATCCTTAAAAAACTGAACGAAATTTGAAGCTTTTGATTGCTTCTCTTCCATTCGTTTTAATCGCTTTTCAGAGGCTAAACCAAGTTCGTATCCCTTAGGTGTTAATCTAAAATCTGCATTATCTTGCCTTAAAAGCGTTCTATATTCTGCACGAGATGTAAACATACGATAAGGCTCTTCTGTACCTTTTGTAATTAGATCATCTATTAAAACACCGATATAAGCTTCATCTCTTTTTAAGGTAAATGGATCGCGCTCTTGTACTTTTAAGCTCGCATTTATACCTGCAATTAACCCTTGAGACGCTGCTTCTTCATAACCTGTTGTTCCGTTAATCTGACCAGCAAAATATAAACCCTCAACCAACTTTGTTTCCAAAGTATGCTTTAATTGTGTAGGTGGAAAATAGTCGTATTCTATCGCATAACCAGGTCTAAAAAACTTCACATTTTCAAAACCGGCTACAGAACGCAAAGCATTAAACTGAACATCTTCTGGTAAGGATGTTGAGAAGCCATTCACATAAACTTCAACTGTATTCCAACCTTCTGGCTCTACAAATAATTGATGTCTGTCCTTATCAGCAAAACGATTAATCTTATCTTCTATTGATGGACAATAACGAGGTCCAACACTTTTAATTCTACCATTAAACATTGGCGACCTATCAAACCCTTCTCGAAGTAAATCGTGCACTTCTGGACTTGTGTAAGTCATATGACAAGAACGTTGTTCAGTCAAAGGTTTTGTAATATCTAAATATGAAAACTTCTCTGGATTTTCATCACCAGGTTGTTCAATCATTTTAGAATAATCTAAGGACCTGCCATCTACTCTTGGTGGCGTTCCTGTTTTCATTCTCCCAGAATCGAAACCAAGTTTAATAAGGTCTTCTGTGATTCCTGTAGCAGCTCTTTCTCCTGCTCTACCTCCACCAAAGTTTTTGTCACCGATATGAATTAAACCATTTAAAAAAGTACCATTTGTAAGCACAACAGTTTTGGCTTTTACTTCTATTCCTAAAGAAGTTTTTACACCAACTATTTTGTGATTTTCTATAATTAAACCAGACACCATTTCTTGATAGAAATCGAGATTCGGTGTTTGCTCCAACAACAACCTCCAGTCCTCAGCAAAACGCATTCTGTCGGATTGAACTCTAGGACTCCACATTGCAGGTCCTTTAGATTTATTAAGCATCTTGAATTGAATTGCAGAGGTGTCGGATACAATTCCGCTGTAACCACCAAGCGCATCAATTTCTCGCACAATTTGACCTTTTGCAATTCCACCCATTGCAGGATTACAAGACATCTGTGCAATATTTTGAAGGTTCATTGTAATTAACAACGTCTTACTTCCCATATTGGCAGCAGCAGCAGCAGCTTCACTTCCTGCGTGACCTGCACCAACTACAATTACATCGTAAACTTCATTAAACATTGTTGAATATTTTTAATGTTCCACGTGGAACAATTAGAATTTCATTAAATTTAAACGTGCAAAGATACATCGAAAACACAAGACTAAGAACGCGTACTCAAATAGTAGTCTTCCTTAGAACGCATCAGCTTAGCATCTTCTTCACTCTTGTCTTTATATCCACAATAATGTAGAATCCCGTGAATCATTACTCGTGCCAATTCATCTTCAAAAGTCACATCAAAATCTTTGGCATTATCTTCTACACGTTCTACTGAAATGTAAATATCACCGTGTAGTTCTTTTCCTACTGAATAATCAAAGCTGATGATGTCTGTTAACGTGTCGTGATTTAGAAAATCGACATTGATTTTATGTAAATAATCATCGGAACAGAAGATGTAATTCAATTCTCCTTCTTTACAATTTTCTGAATTGATGGCTTTAGAAATCCACTCTAAAATCTTGGTTTCATTCTCTAGTTTAAAATCGGTTTCGTAATTAAAACTAATCATTGCTTTTGAAATATTCTTGAATCTTTTTCTTAAAATGATTCTGCAAAGGTAGTGCTTGTCTATTTAATATTTCAGTAGTATTAAAGTATTGTTTTGCCGTTGGAATTTGACTAGGATTGTTAGTATTGAAATCCTTCTTATTTGTTTCAGATTCACGCTTGGTATCCTGACCTTGCATAAAGGTAGCATTTTCTAATTTTAATAATTGATGTTGTACATCCATCATCTTTTGAAGCGTTTGGTTTGTGAAACCATAGTTCAATAAATCCAACTCTATGTCTTCCATTTGCTTTATCAATTCGCCAGCAGATTCAATCTTTCCTTCCTTAGATAAACGGTCTTCTAGTGCCTGACGTAATTGTTGTTGTTGCTGATAAATTTTGAATAATTCTTCATTCTGTTCTTCTCTTCCTCCTTCACCATAACCATCGTTTTGTTCTTCTCCATTACCATCTCCATTAGAACCATTTCCGTTTTTACCATTTTTCCCTCCTTTTCCATTTTCACCTTCGCCGTCTTTTCCATTTTGGCCCTCACCTCCTTCTTGATTACCTTCTCCATTCTGTTGGCCATTCTTTCCGTTTTGTCCTCCTTTGCCCTGTTGTTCTCCAGACTGTCCATTCTCACCACTTTGTCCACTTTGACCTTGATTACCACTCTGTCCTTGCTCACCTTGTTGGCCTTGTTCTCCTGGTTGTTTTCCCTCTCCTTCTTTGCCTACACTACCTTCTTGTCCTGGTTTTTCACCTTCGCCTTGTTGTCCCTCTTCCCCTTGTTTTCCTTGCTCGTTCTTTTTTACTCCTTCTTCCATTTGCTTATTAAGCTCTTCTTGACTCATAATAATATCCGGAAGTTGCTGACCTCCTCCGCCTCCAGAACCCGAAGCAGAGTTCATTTGCATCTCCATATTATCTAAAACATCACTGAGAAAACTGGCCAATTCATTACTCGCTGTAATGACATATTGCTGAGAAGACACACCTTGATATAAACGATTTTCAGTTAATTGACCAAGTGCTTTATCTATATTGAAATACACTTCTGTGATTTGCTCATTTACCTTCTCAGAAATCTTAGGCTGACGTAAAGACAAGGCAAACAAACTATCATCAATATGCTCAAAGTGCTCTCTTAAATTACTTTGGTTAATGATGTATTTACCGTATTTGTTATTATTGATATCAATACTCTCAAAAGTATTCATCAGCGCTTCTTGGTCGAAAGAAAACAATAAAAGATTCTCAAGAATTTGACGTAAAGCATCAGCGTCTTCAGAAGCTTGGTCGCCTCCACCTCCGCCTCCACCAGACATCATTTGCATCATCTGCTCACTCATCTGCTTCATCTTTTTAGCAGCTTTTTTCTGCTTTTCCTGAGCGTTTTGCTGCTGTTCTTGTGCTTCACTAGGCTTACCCTCATTTTCTTTCTCTTCCTTATTCTCAAGCGCTTCTTTAGCTTCCTTTTGGTCAAACTTTACGCCATCTTCTAAAAACTCGTCAACGGGAACATTCATTGGTTTTTGTAAACGTCTGTCCTCTTGTTTTAAATCTTCGATATCTTTTTGAAGCTTTTCAAATTCTTTATTTAATTCATCTTGCTTTTCTTTGGTATTCTCTTTGTCTTTGTTAGAAAGTTCTTCCTGCCTCTTCGCTAAATCGTCTAACTGATTGGCAATTTTTTCAGCCTTTTTCATTACATAAAAACGCTTGGTCAACTCTAAGAGTTGCTTCATACTGCGTTTTTTGTTTTTGTTTTGTTTGGCTAATTCTTCAAGCTTTTGGGTAAACTCTTCTTTGTTGATTTTATCTTTCAGCTTTTCTAATTCTTCAAGCAACTTTTCATCTTGCTTTAGCTTTTCTTCGTTCTCTTTAAGACGCTCTTTTAAATCTTCTTTGAATTGGTCTTCTTTCTTTTCTTCTTGAAATTCTTCTAAATTATCCTGCAGCTTTTTGTTGAAATTTTTCATCAACTGCTCTTGCTGTTTTTGACGTTTCAGAAAGTCTTCAAATTTCTTTTTATCGTTGAAATTAAGTTCTTGTTTTTCCTTTTGGGTTTTAGAAAATTCTTCAAGCTTTTTGTCTTGCTCTTCTAATTTTTCAAACGTTTTTCCAATATCTTTTATCGTTTCATTCTGCTCTTGTAACTGCTTCTGTTCTTCTTCGTCCTTAGTTAATTTTCGGTAACTAAACACACTACTTTTTGTGCGCTTGTAATTATGAATAGCATCGTTATCATAAACCTCAAAATACAATTGGTAGCTAACACCTTCTTCTAAATTAAATTGATTTGGAAACGCGCTCACAAACTCACTAAAATTAGATTTTGAAATGCTTATCGGCTCTACAACTTTCTGAGTTTCATCTTCTGTTGGATAGTACACCAAATTCAGTTTTGCCAGACCAAAATCGTCACTCGACTGACCATAGAAATACATACTTTGCTGGTCTAAGGAATCGATTTGCATTTTAATATTGAGCTCTGGATGTAAATCCTTAACCACAGAAATATTGTATGCTAAATTTTCGTAATCCTTTAAATTCTCGTTACTGGTTGAAATACTGTAATTATAGTTTCTGAATAATCGCTTGGTCGCTTCAAAATTGTTATTGTCTTTTTTTGAAAACGCTAAGGTATCTTCAGCATAAATATGAACAGCATTTGTGGCTTTGGTCATTGCTTTCCAAGTGACTTTTGTCCCTTCTGGAACAACCGCAGAACCTGTGCTTTTTAATACCTCATCTTGTTTTTGTGTGTAAGATGGATAGTCTAACAGCATTTCAAAATTGACCAAGTTGGGTGTGTTTACCACTTGTAACTGGTACGATTTTGAATTGACGTCGTTAGCTGATAAACTGAATTCTATATTGCTTTTCGGAAGATTGAACGTGTATTGAAATTCGCCTGGTGCAATCTGTTGTAAATAATACGATTGACCATTGAATTGAATCTGAGCATTCTCTGGAATGACATCGCCTGCTGTTTTCACCTTTAACTTAAAATCCTCACCTTCAATAGCTTGTAAATTTTCATTCAGAACAAAAAATTGAAAAGGTGCTGGTGGTTCATAAGCTGTTTTGTAGTTGACCACACGCTCGTAGCTATCACTGAACCAATCGATTTTTCCTGTGATGTAAGACAACAAAATGATGACTACAGGAATAGCCGCATACTTTAAATACTTGGTATTGGTCTTAAAATTGATTGCCGATTTAAACGGAATGGGTTGCAACTCTTGCGACTTCTGCTCTATGCTTGCCAATAATAAATCGGATTGTTGTGGACTTTGGTTCAGCTGAAGTACATTCAACAATTTATCATTGACTTCAGGAAAATGATTACCAATCAATTTTGAAGCAGTTTCGTAATCAATGCCTTGTCTAAGATTGAATAAATGGGCTAACGGAATGGCAATAAACTTAACAAACAACGCGACCTCAACGGCCACAAATACCCAAAACAAAATGGTTCTTGCTGTTGGATTGAGCCAAAAGACATATTCTACAAATAACGTAATAATGAGGTATAACAAGCCTATGGCGAAAAATAAAATTGCGCCTTTTAGCAATTCATTAGTGTAATATTTTTTAATGAATTGCTGTAGTTTGTTTTTTATGGTTTCGAAATTGCTCATCAATACTATTCTAACTTACTAAACTACAATTTTATTTTAATTGATGATTTCCTAAATTTGGTAAGATTGTGTTAATTTAGAGGGTTACAGTGTTAAATCACAGTCGTTTTAATGTAGAAATAGATTCCTGCCTTCGCAGGAATGACAAATAAGATTATGAAAGACCTTAAATATTTAGCGGCATTTTCAATCCCAGTTATGGCTGTTTTAGGACTTAGTTTTCAGAGCTATTGGGTTTGGGCAACACCTTTTTTTGCCTTTGTTTGTATTCCTGTTTTAGAGCTTATTTTTCCTGTAGATACTACTAATCTCAAATCTGAAGAGGCAGATAGCAAACTAAAACGTAAGATTTTTGATTGGCTGCTTTACCTCAACTTACCCATTGTTTATGGTATTGTAACCTATGCTTTGATTTTAGTTACTCGTCAACCTTTGGAAACTTATGAATTTGTTGGACTCATTTTTTCCGTCGGTATTGTTTTAGGCGTTAACGGCATTAATGTTGGTCACGAGTTAGGCCACAGACAACAAACCAACGAACGCTTTTTGGGCAAGGCTTTGCTTCTACCCTCTTTTTATATGCATTTTTATATTGAACATAATTTTGGACATCATCTTCACGCTGCCACACCAGAAGACCCAGCAACCGCAAAATACAATCAAAGTGTATATTCGTTTTGGTTGACGTCTACGATTAGACAGTATTTTAATGCGTGGAACATTCAAAAAAAACTATTAAAGAATAATAAACAATCCTTCTTTTCTTTTAAGAATGATATGTTGTGGTATACCATTTTTCAACTGTTGTATTTGGTTTCTGTTACACTACTTTTAGGAACTACAGCCTTATTATTTGCTGTTTGTGCAGGTGTAGTTGGCTTCATTCTACTAGAGACCGTCAACTATATTGAACATTATGGATTACTGCGTTTAAAAACAAAGTCTGGTCGTTACGAGCGTGTAAAAGAAATACACTCGTGGAACTCTAATCACGTTATCGGTCGTATTGTGTTATATGAATTAACACGACATAGCGACCACCATTTTAAGTCTTCAAAAAAATATCAAATCTTAGATTGCCACGATGATAGTCCGCAAATGCCCTTTGGCTATCCTACTTCAATGGTATTAGCAATGGTGCCACCTCTTTGGTTTAAGATTATGAATAAGCGCGTGCCGAGAGAGATGATTTTTTAAGGTATGGATTTAAAGCATAAAATAATCTTCACTGTTCTCTTTCTGGTTGCAATTCCTCTATGGTTTTTCATTCATAAGTTTAATAACCGTAATTTAAAGAATGGTTTGCTTAAGAAAAATCCAAATCTTGTTGAGAGTGCTAATTGGTTTTTCTCAAAAAAGAAAGAAAAGTTTATACTTCGATTAATGGTTATAATGATTTTGATATTTCTTCTAATGATGTGGTTTGATGTAGTTATAATTCCTGTAGAAAAATAAACTAGTCCATTAAATTTCTTTGTTCGCAGTTTACATCACACTATCTTTGCCAAGATTCTGAAATACTGAAACGAGTTCAGCACAAGCAATTTCTGAATGACAAACTATTGAGCGTTTATCAACTATGTCAAAAAAAGTACGTGTGCGCTTTGCGCCTAGTCCAACAGGACCTTTACATATTGGTGGTGTAAGAACTGCTTTATTCAATTATTTATTTGCCAAAAAGCACAATGGTGATTTTGTGTTGCGTATAGAAGATACCGACCAAAACCGTTATGTGGAAGGTGCAGAAGATTACATTGTAAAATCTTTAAACTGGTGTGGTATTCCGTTTGATGAAGGTCCAGGTAAAAACGAGAAATTTGGTCCTTACAGACAAAGTGAGCGCAAGCATTTGTACAAACAATATGCTGATCAATTGATTGCTGAAGGTAAAGCCTATTATGCTTTTGATACTTCTGAAGAACTAGACGCACACAGAAAACAACACGAAGCTGAAGGCAAAACCTTTATCTACAACTGGCACAATCGTGAAAAAGGACGTTTGGTAAATTCTTTGGTACTTTCTGAAGAAGAAATCCAAGCAAAGATTAATGCTGGTGAGGATTTTGTTGTGCGTTTTAAATCGCCACAAGATGAAACTTTGCAATTAAAAGATATTATTAGAGGTGATATTTCTATAGATACTAACATTCTTGATGACAAGATTTTGTTTAAAAGCGATGGAATGCCAACCTATCATCTTGCAAATATTGTAGATGATCATTTGATGGAAATTACACACGTTATTCGTGGTGAAGAATGGTTACCATCACTAGCTTTGCATAAATTATTGTATGATGCTTTTGGTTGGGACGCACCAGAATTTGCGCATTTACCTTTAATCTTAAAACCAACAGGAAAAGGAAAATTAAGCAAACGTGATGGTGATAAATTAGGATTTCCTGTGTTTCCATTAGCTTGGACAGACCCAAAAACCAACGAAGTTTCCAGAGGTTATAAAGAGGATGGCTATTTTGCTGAAGCTGTAGTGAATTTCTTAGCCTTTTTAGGTTGGAATCCAGGTACAGAACAAGAAATTTTCAGTTTAGAACAATTGGTGAATGATTTTGATTTAGCGAGAGTTAACAAAGCTGGCGCACGTTTTGATCCTGATAAAACAAAATGGTTTAACCATCATTATATGCAACAGCAGTTAGATTTGGAATTGGCAACAGAATTTCAAGCAAAGAACATTTTGTTGAAAGATATTGATGTGAATTACATTGCTCTAGTTGTTGGGTTAATTAAAGAACGTGCAACGTTTGTAAGTGATTTTTGGGAATTGAGCCACTTCTTCTTTGTGTCGCCTACAGATTATGACGAAAAAGCGTCTAAAAAGGCTTTAAAAGAAGGTACTGATGATATTTTAAATAAAGTAATCGAATTGGTGAATTCAACCGAAGATTTTACGGTAGAAAATCTTCAAACCAATATAAAAGGCTGGATTACTGATAACGAAATTGGTTTCGGAAAAGTGATGATGCCATTACGTTTAGCGCTTGTAGGTGCTTTACAAGGACCAGATGTGTTTGATATTATGTATATGATTGGTAAAGATGAAACCGTTAAGCGTATTGCCGCTTTGGTAGAGACGATTTAAATTAAATTGAGATCCTGAAACAACACTTCGATGCTTCGACTGCGCTCAGCACAGGCTTACTCAGTGAGACAGTTCAGGATGACAATTCATAAATTACTAAAATGTAATAATAGCAGTAAAGGCAATCATAGACTGGTTGCCTTTAAATTTGTTATCATTTGTACCAACGCTAAGGTCTTCATCATTTAATTTTCCTAAAATATTAGTAAAACCATAAATGTATTGTGCTCTTAGTCTAAACGCACCAAAACCAGCTGATAAACCTACTGCTCCATTCACATTAAAGTTTGAAATATTAGAAATATCTTCTGTTAAAAGTGTATCGTAATCTGATATTATATAACCTTCTTTAGAGCTATCTTTGAGTTCTAAATCTCCATTGTATTGAAGCATTGGGCCTAAATCTAAGGTTAAATTACTTCCTATCAACTTAGCATGAAACAAAAAAGATAATTGTGCTGTAAGCATTTTATATTCTACGAATTCCTCTGTAGGATTTGACAGTGAAAATGCAGCAATATCTATGTTATTTTCAGATAGAAGAATGTTGTAACTTACGTTATACCATTTGTGAGGAATATCTACTGAAGCCGATAAACCACCTATAAAACCAGTATTTTTTTTAGTCACAAAATTATCAGTAATGATATCAAACTGGGTGACTCCTCCTTGTATACCAACACCATTTTTTATGGCATAACGCTTATGTTGTGCATGGGTAAGTGTAACAAAAGTCATACTAATGACTACTAATAAGAAGTATTTAAGTTTTTTCATGATTTACCGAATTGCCGGCAAATATAGTTTAAATTAGTACAAACATATTTTCTAACCATTATTTAATAAAATCACTATGGATTTTCCTATTTATTTAGTTCCAATTATATTTTTTGGACTCGTTATTTTAATTTCATCTTTCTTTATTGTAAAGCAACAAACTGCAGCAGTTATAGAGCGTTTTGGACGTTATCAAAGTATTAGACACTCTGGTTTACAAATAAAAATTCCTTTGGTAGACAGAATTGCTGGTAAATTGAGTTTAAAAATTCAGCAGTTAGACGTTATTGTTGAAACCAAAACTTTAGATGATGTATTTGTACGCTTAAAAGTGTCTGTACAATATATGGTCATTAAGGAAAAGGTTTATGATGCATTCTACAAATTAGACTACCCTCATGAGCAAATTACAAGTTATGTATTTGATGTGGTACGTGCGGAAGTACCAAAAATGAAATTAGATGACGTTTTTGTACGTAAAGATGATATTGCCATTGCCGTAAAATCTGAATTGAATGATGCAATGATGGATTATGGTTATGACATCATTAAAACCTTAGTAACAGATATAGATCCTGATGCACAAGTAAAAGCTGCTATGAACAGAATTAACGCTTCTGAGCGTGAAAAAATTGCAGCGCAATACGAAGGTGATGCACAACGTATTTTAATTGTTGAAAAAGCTAAAGCTGAAGCAGAAAGTAAGCGTTTACAAGGGCAAGGTATTGCAGATCAAAGACGTGAAATTGCGCGTGGTCTGGAAGAGTCTGTTGAAGTATTAAACAGAGTTGGTATTAACTCACAAGAAGCTTCTGCACTTATTGTTGTAACACAGCATTATGATACGCTTCAATCTATTGGTGAAGAAACAAATAGTAACTTAATTTTATTACCAAATTCACCACAAGCTGGTAGCGATATGTTGAACAACATGGTAGCTTCTTTTACGGCTAGTAACCAAATTGGTGAAGCTATGAAAAATGCTAAAAAGAAAAACGATGACGAATAGTCTCTTCTATTATAAACAAAAAACCGAAGTTTTCACTTCGGTTTTTTTTTGCTTTAATTTATTATTTCCAACCACAAAGTATGGCTCCCATAATCGCTAAGGTAACTACCCAATAACCTACATTGATTAAAATATACTTCCATCCTTTTCTTTCAAAAAGTGCATTAATTCCCAAAACTGGTAATGCAAAAAAGAAAGCTCCTATCGCACCATGTAAAGCTCCATGGCCATAGTTGCGATGCATGTTTCCAAACTCAGCCATAAATGCTTGAAATGATTCTGCATCAGGATTTGTAAAGGCTAATTGTTGCGCTGCTACTTGATGAATTACCATACCATTTACAGTAAAGGCTAACATAAAAGATAAAATCAAAGTAACACCAAAGATTACAGCAATGTTACCTGTTTTCATTTTTTCTTCAGTCATTCCTGAAGCTTTCATCCAAGCAGTTCCTAGTACGCTTGGGTTGTACCAAATTGCACCGATTAAAAGTGGTACGATAGCTGCAACCACAATGGCTAAAAAATTTAACTCCATAATGTTGTTGTTATAGTTAGTATTTTAAATGTACAAAAAAACCTCTAAGTCTATAACAAAGAGGTTCTGTTAGGTAATATTATATTGCTACTTTATCAGCTTTTAGAACTTTGATTTTCTAATAAAGATTGCAACTGCTCTAGATAATTCTGTAAGTCTTTATTATCTAAAGTAGCCTGACCAGAATTATTTGGTAAAGTACTTCTGGTTTCATCAAGATACTTTATCAATTCTGGGTGATGATCTTCAATTTCTCTGGTTAATGCTGCTATTTTAGTGAGTATTTGTTGTGTTGTATCCATAATCTTTCACTTTTACAAAAGATAAACATTATAAACAACAATCTCTACTAAACAATTGTTAAACCTCAGAAGCTTCAGCAACTAAAAGTTCATTTTTATCTTCAAGAGCTTTCTCTATAAACTCATTAATAGCATCATTTCGTTCTAAGCCATTTTTAAGCAATTCTTTTAACGTAATCATCACAGCGATACGTGTACCTGCTTTTTTTACAGCAGTTCCAAATAATGGCTCTAATTCGTCATAAGTAACATCTTTTGCTAAAGCTTGTAATTCAGCTTTAACCTTTTCTTGCTTTTCTGGTGGGTAATTAGTGTATTTCTTACCTAATTGCTGTACCACATTAATAGCTTTTCGTTGTTGTTGAGGCTTATTATTTTGTGATTTTTGAGGACTGTTTTGCTTTGGCTTTTGTTTTGCCCAACTATCTCTTAAACCAACGGTTTTATTAAATACTAAAGCGTCAGCTTTAGAATCGTCATCTACATTAAAATAGCCTAAACGTTGAAACTGAAACTGCTCTCCTACTTTAGCTTCTTTTAAACTTGGCTCAACAAATGCATTAATGATGTTTAAAGAATTTGGATTTAAAAATTCCATAAAATCTTTACCATCATGACTGTCTGGCGCTTCATCCATAAACAATCTATCGTATTCTCTAACTTCTGCTTTTACAGCATGTTTAATAGAAACCCAATGTAACGTTCCTTTTACTTTTTTAGAGGTATCTGTATCATAGGTACAATGTACTTCGGTAATATTTCCTTCAGCATCTTTTACAACGCTTTCAGCTGTGATGATATAGGCATTTTTTAAACGTACCTCACCGCCTAATTTCAATCTAAAAAACTTACTTCCAGCTTCTTCTTTAAAATCTTCTTTTTCAATATAAATTTCTTTTGAAAAAGGTACTTTTCTAAATCCAGCACTCTCATCTTCTGGATTATTTTCTGCTTCTAACCATTCTTCTTTATCGTCTGGATAATTAGTAATGACCACTTTTAAAGGATCTAAAACCGCCATAACACGTGGTGCAGTTTTGTTTAAATCCTCACGTACGCAGAATTCTAAAAGTGCCACATCAATCACGTTTTCACGCTTTGCAACACCAACTTTTTCTATAAATTGTCTAATCGAATTTGGTGTATAACCTCTACGACGTAACCCAGAAATGGTTGGCATTCGCGGATCGTCCCAACCAGAAACTACCTTCTCTTCTACCAATTTAAGCAACTTACGTTTACTCATAATGGTATAAGACAGATTTAAACGCGCAAATTCGCGTTGTTTTGGCTGTATAGGATAGGTTTCCTTAGCGTAGTCATAAACTTGCTCTTTAAACCAATCGTAAAGCTCTCTATGCGGTTTAAATTCTAAAGAACATAAACTGTGCGAAATTTGCTCGATATAATCACTTTCGCCATGCGTCCAATCGTACATTGGGTAAATGCACCAATCGTTACCAGTACGGTGATGATGCTTCTTTAAAATACGATACATAATAGGATCACGCATTAACATATTAGGATGTTGCATGTCTATTTTTGCACGTAAAATATGTTCACCTTCATTGAATTCGCCATTTTTCATGCGTTCAAAAAGGTCTAAATTTTCTTCTACAGATCGGTTACGATAAGGACCATCTACACCAGGTTGTGTTGGTGTTCCTTTTTGTTCTGCCATCGCTTCAGAAGATTGACTATCTACATACGCCTTTCCGTCTTTAATCAGTTGTACAGCCCAATCGTATAATTGTTGAAAATAATCTGAAGAATACAGCTCGTTTTCCCATTGGTAACCTAACCAAGCCACATCATTTTTAATCGCATCTACATATTCTTGCTCTTCTTTTGCAGGGTTAGTATCGTCAAATCTAAGATTAACAGGTGCATTATACTTTAATCCTAAACCAAAACTAATACCAATAGCTTTGGTATGACCAATGTGTAAATACCCGTTTGGTTCTGGCGGAAAACGAAAACGTAATTTATCCTTAGCTAATCCATTAGCTAAATCTTCTTCTATAATATGCTCAATAAAATTGAGTGATTTTGTTTCTTCAGACATTACAAAAAATTAAAGTGTAAAATTACATAATTTGTAACATTAAAATAGTATTATCTACTTATAGAATGAACCAAAAAAACTTAAATAGAATGAATTACAAATGTCCAAAATGCGATAATACAACCTATGAACTTGGTGAAATGAGAGCTACAGGCGGAACCCTATCAAAAATCTTTGATGTGCAAAACAAAAAGTTTACCTCTGTAACATGCAAAAAATGTACTTATACTGAGTTCTTTAAGGCTAAAACCAGTGCTATGAGTAATATTTTTGACTTTTTTACGAATTAAACCAAGTTATGAACTAGGCAACGCTTCTCGATACAAATTTCTTGTAGAAATTCACTCGAAGTGACAGAAGGTTTATCTTTGCAGCATGGGAATAATAAAAGTTGAAAATATCCGTGTTTTTGCTAACCATGGTTGTTTAAAAGAAGAAACAGCTATTGGTAGTGATTACCGTGTAGATATAGAGGTAAAAGCTAATCTTAAAACTTCTTCTGAAACAGATGAATTAAAGGATACGGTAGATTACGTATTTTTAAATAAAGTGGTTAGAGAAGAAATGGCAAAACCATCAAAACTACTTGAAACCGTTGCGCAACGTATTATAGATAGAATACTTAACGAGGATAAACTTGTTTTAAAAGTTATTGTTTCTGTTAGCAAAATTAATCCACCCATAGGTGGTGATGTTGAAATGGTAACGATTAAACTTTCTGAAAAACGAAAAAAGTAAGTCTGTATAGGGTAAAACATTAATAATTTATATATTTGCCCTCGCAATAAGGTGTCGTGGCCGAGTGGCTAGGCAGTGGTCTGCAACACCATCTACAGCGGTTCGAATCCGCTCGACACCTCAAAAAAACCTCTGATAATTCAGAGGTTTTTTTATGCTTAATTTTTAATATTACTAATAAATTTAAATTCACTTTTTATTTCTACAAAACCTATTGTTACTCCATAACGAAATAATCAAAAACCAGAATAAAGCAGAATAAAAATATACCTATCGTAAATATGAAAGATCCATAAGGCCAATGTTGTATCTTAAACAGAGCACCAGCAAAAAGTGATAAAGCAACAAAACCAACTAGGATAAAGTAGATAATTTTAAGCCATCCTTTTTTCTTAAACTTTCTTCTTTTAAAATAATAGAAACCCTCTTCTATTATCCACCAAAAGAATAAAATCATTGTAATTATTTCTATTAAATATGGTAAATTATAAAGATGAAAGACTTTAATTAAATAACCTAAAGACCACAATAAAACAAGACCTAATTTTACAAAATCTAATCTTGACTTATCCGTTTTAGATAAAAATCGAATAGTATATAACAACGCTATAGAAATGCCTCCAACAAACATTAGTTCTTTATAATGAGGCCAATGCATTATTTTGAATAAGGCTCCTATAATTAGTAAAACAAGAGCTATTCTTAGTAAAAAAGTTACTATTCTATTATTTTTCAAAATCTAATTAATCTAAAGGATTTACCTTTTCAATTTGTTCTTTACCCTTTTCGTAAAGCTCTGGAAACAGTCCTTGAGAAAGCAATAATATACCAAAACCTAAAATGACTAAAGCAACAATCTTTTTGGTTTTAAAAATACGTCTTGGTGTTAGTTTGTTTTTTAAACGTTTTGCTGCTGCAATTTTAAATAAATCGCATACAAAATAAGATACTAACATAGTAACAATAAATACTGTTACACCATTTTCTGATTTGGTTATAGAAGTACCTATTACAATAAAACCTAACCAGCCTAATAACACACCAATATTTATAAAATTGAGTAAAAATCCTTTGATAAAAAGCTTACCATAATCTTTCTTAGGAAGTTTAATTCTGTGATGTTCTCTTACAATAGATCTAAAGGATTTTGAAACTTTTACAAAGGAAATTAATCCATAAACAACAAGTAAAACACCACCAAATACTAATAATTTTGGATCATCCTTTATCTTCTCCAGAAGTGTATCGGTACTCATAAAAATGAGTAGTATAAAAACAATATCTGCTAATATTACACCAAAATCAAATGCAAGTGCACTAGTAAAACCTTTAGTTGCACTGGTTTCTAATAATACAAAGAAAACAGGGCCAATTGTAAAAGCTAAAATTACACCAAAAGGAATGGCTGTTAAGATGTCGTCTAACATGTAAACTTGCAGTTTACACAAAAGTAGTAAACTAATTAAGAAATGCTAAACTATAGCTATTGAGATTTTTAAGTTGTTAATGTATTAAAAATGAATATATCTACATGCGCTTTACCTTACCACCTAATACTTTACTTTCATTAATTTGTTTAGGTTCTCCATAAATGTATACATTTCCACCAGCTTTTATCCTAACATCTACAAGTTCTGAAGCATTAACATAAGCTTCTCCACCAGCATTAACACTTACTTCTGTTTGTTCTGTAGTAAGTTCTTTACCATTAAAAATACCACCTGTGTAAATAGAAATATCTTGATTTTTTGAACTTCCTGAAACATTAATTATTCCACCTGTAACTGCTCTAAAATTAGCATAAGTAGTTTTTAATTCTGCAGTAATTTCAGCTCCTTCTTGAGTTTTTAAGTCAATTTCAAATTGTTCTATTGGTTCACTTACTTCTACATTAGCACCTTCATTAGCATCTATAACATCTACAGAAGTGTAATACAAATTCACGACAATATCATTACCATCATAGCTTTCTTCAAGTTTCATTCTTATTTTTAACTTTCCGTTGTTGTTTATGACCTGAACATCTTCCTTATTATCACCTGATATAATTACTTTATTTTCGTCAGATTTTATCATCTTAAGATTGATTAAATCATAGACTTTTACTGTAGAAAATTCGCCTGTAGTTTTCTCTATGGTATCTTGAGCATTTGCTGTTAATCCTAATACAAATGCTAATACTAACATATAATTTTTCATAAAATAGAGTTTTAAAAAAAATGCTTAAGCTGCAACTTGTACAGCCGTTCCTGTTACAGAAACCATAGCATAATTACTTGTCATAAGTTCTATCTCAACTTTAATGCCAACAACAGCATTAGCATTGAGTTTTTTAGCATTTTCTTGTAATTGCTGAAATGCTTTTTCTTTTGTGGCATCCACGCTATTTCTTATAGAGTTTAAATATTTAGACATACTAAAACCCATTACTATCTTTTCTTCGGCTAGTGCTACACCTGTAACTATACCAAGATAATCTACTATTTTGAAGTTTTCTATTGAATTGGTTGTGGTAAGAATCATTTTAAAAAGATGTTAGATATTAGACCGCTTCGCTATTAGAATTTAGAATAAAATTAATCGTTTTACTTAGATTTACCAACTAGGTAAAAATCTAAATGTTTTTTTACTAAATCTGTATCTTTTACTTTAACAATAACCTCATCTCCAAGTTGATACATTGTTTTGGTATTACGACCAATCATAGCATAATGCGACTGATCAAAATCGTAAGTATCATCTTTCATATCTCTAACACTTACCATACCTTCACATTTATTAGACTCTATTTCTACGTAAATTCCCCAATCTGTAACTCCAGAAATAACACCTAAAAATTCTTCGTCTTGATGATCTTGCATAAAACGAATTTGCATGTACTTTATAGAATCACGTTCTGCTTTTGTTGCCAGATATTCCATATTACTACTGTGTTTACATTTTTCTTCGTAAACTTCTTCGTTAGCAGATTTACCACCATCTAAGTAGTGCTGTAATAATCTGTGCGCCATAACATCTGGATAACGACGAATTGGCGAGGTAAAATGACTGTAATAATCAAACGCTAAACCATAATGACCAATATTATGTGTGGTATATTCTGCCTTAGACATGGTTCGTATTGCTAATGTGTCTACCAGATTCTGTTCCTTCTTACCTACTACATCTGTTAAAAGTTTATTTAAAGATGACGCAACACTATTTCTGTCTTTAAAATTTAATTGATGACCAAAACGGCCAACTACAGTTTGTAACTGTGCAAGCTTAGCTTCGTCTGGCTCATCGTGTACACGATACACAAAGGTCTTTTTTGGGTTTTGCTTACCAATAAATTCTGATACTTTACGATTAGCTAACAACATAAATTCTTCAATAAGTTTGTTAGCATCTTTACTGGTTTTAAAGAATACTCCTACTGGATTAGCTTCTTCATCTAAATTGAATTTTACCTCAACTTTATCAAAAGAAATAGCACCAGTTCGCATACGTTTTGATCGCATTTTTTTAGCTAAACGATCTAAAACCATAACAGCTTCTGCAATTTCTGGTTTAGTGTTATACTCATCACCTGTTAGCGATACTTCCTTAGGAATTGTAGTATTTAATTGAGATGCTTCTATTGAATTTAGTGTGACTTTAGGATTGTTTTCAATTATAGCTTGTGCTTCTTCATAAGCAAAACGTGCATCAGAATACGTTACTGTTCTACCAAACCATTGGTTTTTAATTTCGCATTTATCATTCATTTGAAACACTGCAGAAAAGGTATATTTTTCTTCGTGTGGTCTTAACGAACATGCTCCGTTAGATAAACGTTCAGGCAGCATTGGAACCACACGATCTACTAAATAAATGGATGTAGCACGTTCATAAGCTTCATCATCTAAAACTGTTCCTGGTTGCACATAATGCGATACGTCTGCAATATGGATTCCTATCTCATATAAGCCGTTTTCTAAAACTTTAAAGGATAATGCATCATCAAAATCTTTTGCGTCCTTAGGATCTATCGTAAAGGTTAAATCCTTTCGCATATCTCTACGCTTAGCAATTTCTTCTTCTGTGATAGAAATATCTAGATCGTTGGCAAATTTTTCTACTTCGTAAGGAAACTCATGTGGTAAACCATACTCGGCTAAAATGGCATGTATTTCGGTATTATGTTCACCTGGTTTCCCTAAAACTTCTAGTACTTTACCATAAGGTGAATCAGCTTTTTCTGGCCAGTCTGTAAGTGTTACCAACACTTTATCTCCATCTTCAGCTTTCTTAGTTTTATTAATTGGTACAAAAATATCTTTGTACATTTTACTGCTATCTGCAATTACAAAAGCAAAGTTTCGGTTTTGTTGAATTTGAATGGTACCAACATATTCGGTTTTAGCACGCTTAATAATATTAGTAATTTCACCTTCAATTTTACCACGTTTTCTCCGTTTGTAGGCATAGAATTCTACTTCATCTCCATCTAACGCTTTGTTAATATTATTAGATGCTATAAAGACATCTTCTTCAAAATCGTCTGAAATAACGTAACCGTTTCCTTTAGAAGCTAAATCTAAAATACCTGTATGATACTCAGCTGTAACAACTGCTTTAAACTTACCACGATCTACTTGTTCTATTTCTTGCTTGGCAGCAAGTTTTGCTAAAGTTTTTATAATCTGGTTACGGCTACTAGCGTCGTTAACACCAATAATAGCTGCTATTTGTTTATAGTTAAACGATTTGTTTCGTTCTTTTTTTAAAATACTTAGAATTGTATTTGTAAGGTTAGAAATCTTGTTTTTACCGGATTTCTTTTTTCTTTTTCTTGTCATTTAATTTGTAATCATATTCATTTCCTAAAAAGTGTTAGGAATTCTTCATTTAAAACTTAATAAAGGTGGAAGTGAAGTTATTAAGTTTATTACAAAGCTACACTATTAAAATTTAAAAGTGTTTAGATAAGGTTAAATAAATGAAAATTCACTTATTCACATTTATATATACTATTATCATTTTTCTTTTAAATTTTAAAAAAATAAATAATGGTTATTATAGGGTGTTAATTACTAGTATAACTTTTTTAAATTTTATTTTGATAAGTTGAAGTTTACACTTTATTACGGTTTAGTTAACATTAAATTTACATGTAATCGCTTGATTTTTAAGAAAAGTAAAATTATTGTAAACAAGTGTTAATAACTTATGTTAATAGAAATGACTCATATTTTATTTTAAAAACACTGTTAATTTCGTCTGTTAGGAGTATGAATAACTTCCTCGAAAAAAGTGATTATTAAATTTTGATTTTAGAATTCAATTCTTGTTTGAAAAAATTCTGCAACAATCCTAATTTTTATTTTCAAAACTTGTGAACACTTATTAACAAGTAATGAGAAATTGTATTAACCAGATTTTATTATTCGTAATTTTGTAAAGCAAAACAAACACTTATTAACATGACAATTTCTATCGGTAACGATCACGCAGGACCAGAGTATAAACAAGCTATAATACAACACCTTGAAAGTAAAGGGCATACTATTACTAATTATGGTACAGACACAACTGATAGTGCCGACTATCCGGATTTTGTACATCCTGTTGCAAAAGATGTTAATGATGGAAAAGTAGATTTTGGAATCTTAATTTGTGGTACAGCTAATGGTGTAGCTATGACCGCTAATAAATACCAAAATGTTAGAGCTGGTGTTTGTTGGATTGGAGAAATTACAGAATTGACACGTCAGCATAATGATGCTAATATTATTTGTATTCCTGCACGTTATACGTCTATTCCGCAGGCTATAAAAATGGTAGATATTTTTCTTAATACAGAGTTTGAAGGTGGTCGTCATAAAAGACGTATTGATAAAATTCCTTTATCTTGTTAATACCAATCCTTATTTTGGTATGACATGAGTCATTCTCACTCACATAATCACTCAGATTTAAAAGGTAAAAAACTTTTAATAACAATAGTACTAAACATTGTTATAACAGTAGCCCAGGTTATTGGTGGTTTGGTATCTGGAAGCTTATCATTATTAAGTGATGCATTGCATAATTTTAGTGATGTACTCTCGCTAATAGTAAGCTATGTTGCCGCAAAATTATCGCAACAAAAAGCGTCTATTAACCGAACCTTTGGGTATAAACGTGCCGAAATATTAGCAGCTTTTATTAATGCCTCAACCTTAATTATTATTGCTATTATTTTAATAAAGGAGGCTATAGAGCGTTTTCAGAATCCTCAACTTATTAACTCTAATTTAGTGATTTGGCTATCTTTTATAGCTATAATAGCTAATGGACTTAGTGTATTATTATTAAAGAAAGAATCTACAAATAATATTAACATGCGCTCTGCTTATTTACACTTATTAACAGATATGTTAGCGAGTGTAGCTGTATTGGTAGGTGGTTTATTAATGAAATATTATCAGCTGTTTTGGGTAGATAGTTTATTAACGTTGTTAATAGCATTGTACTTAATATATGTTGGTTACGATTTATTAAAAACATCTACTAAGATGTTAATGCTTTTTACACCAGAGCACATTAATATTAAAGATGTTGTACGCGCTGTTAATAAGCTACCAAAGGTTAATAAACTACACCACGTACATATTTGGAATCTTAGCGATCATGAGTTGCATCTCGAAGCACACCTGGACCTTACTGAAGATATTAGCACTACTGAATTTAATGATTTGCTATTAAAGATTGAAGAACTTCTTCATGAAGAGTTCGACATAAATCATGTCACTATTCAGCCAGAATATAATAAGGAAGATCCTAAAGAAGTAATTGTACAAGACTAATGTTAGATATACAAACAAAAACATTTAATCAACTCAATACGACTGAACTTTACGATTTGCTTCAACTAAGAAGTGAAGTTTTTGTTGTAGAACAAGATTGTGTTTATCAAGATATTGATGGAAAAGATCAAAAAGCTTTACATATTTTAGGTTACAAAGACGAAAAATTAGTAGCCTATACACGTGTTTTTCATCCAGGTGATTATTTTGAAGAAGCAAGTATCGGACGTGTTTTAGTTAAAGAAAATCAGCGACAATATGGTTTTGGTTATAATATTATGAATGCTTCGATAAAAGCTATTAAAGAGCATTTTAAAACTTCAGAAATAAGAATATCAGCTCAAACTTATCTAATAAAATTTTACAATAATTTAGGTTTTAAAGCAGTGGGAGAAGAATATCTGGAAGATGGAATACCACATATCAATATGATTTTAAGGACTTAATTTTTTACTTTAGACATTATTAAACCCCAAAGATTAGTAGATTCATTATAATCAAGGGCTGTGATTTCAAAACCATCTTTCCATCCTTTTTCAATTTCCTCTTTAGGAAAATAAGATCTAGTTCTCCACCTTTGTTTTGAATACTTGGTTCCTTTAGACATTACAACAATCCAATTACCATCTCCATAAGTAAATGAAGTGATATATTTTCCTTCATCCCATCCTTTTTTTATTTTTTCTCTGGGTAATTCTTTAGCTCTTACAGTACTTTGAGCATAAAGTCCAGTTCCTTTAGACATTATTAAAACCCAAAGACCATCATGATAACTAAGTTGAGTTATTTGCTTACCTTGTTGCCAAGCCTTGTCAATTTCTTCTTTTGGGTATAATTTTCTTGTTCTCCAAATTTGTTCATAATAGCCAGTTCCTTTTGACATATTAACAGCCCATACACCATTACCATAAGTAATAGAGGAAATTGTATAGCCATCTTCCCAGCCTTTACCTATGTTTTCCTTAGGAAACTCTTTGTTAGTAGACCATTTTTGGCTATTGTAAGTTTTCTTTTTTGTAAAATCTATTATCCATTTATTCTTACTGTAGGTTAATGAATTAATATCATAACCACTATTCCATAAGTCATTTATATCAGTTTTAGGAAATTTGGATCTTATTATCCATTTTTCTTTGTAAGAGCCAATAGTATAATTAGAAATCGATCCTAAATCACTATCTTCTTGAATAGTAGTATTAGGTGAAGACTTTTTATTTGTATTGTATAAAGAATAAATATCTGTATTGTATAAAGAATAAATACTATCGTTATATGGTGAATTTTTTGGATTTGAACTGTTTGTTAATTTTAACATCAATAGTTTGTCGTAATAATTTTCATAGGAGTAGAAAAAACTAGATACATAACTTTTAGTAAATCTATTAGGTTGAATTTCTTTCCAATAACTAACTTTATTATAGTAATTAGCTTTATTACTTTGATTCATTCCATAGTCATCTATGTGCATAGGTTTAGAGTAATATCCACCTTTATCTATAAAGTAAAAATTGTCTGCATTATAGCTTGATCCGTTGCCTTTAACTAATTTAGCATTTCTACCATCCCAATAGTAGCCTTTTATATCTCCATCACTAAAGGGAATTTTATAACATTTAAACTCTGCTACTTTATTTGAATTATTAACAGAATATTTTACACGCATTAATGCATCATTATCATTGTTATATATTAATAATCCTGTATAGGTTATATTATTGGATTTCCAGCTTGTTTCGTAAAATTTTTGTTGAGCAAAACCAAAATTGCAACCTATAAAAAGCACTATAAAAAAGTAAAAGTGTTTCATTTTCAGTGAAATTAATAATCTAGATTAGAATATTGTTTATAAAAAGAATATCGTTAATTTTTAGATTTGATAATTCGTGTTACAACAATTTCCACACGTCTATCTAATTCTGGTTCGCCTCCAAGTGGAAATTTACGTCTTTGGCCTACAAACTTCATTCTGTAGCGTTTAACTCCTTTCTCTGCTAGATAATCATAAACTGTTTTTGCTCTGGCTAAAGATAAATTACGCTTTTTAGTTTTTCTGTCTATAGCGTCTCTAGATCCGTGTGTACAACATACATGTCCTTCTATATTAAAATAAATATCGGTACGTTCTACCAGTATTTTTGCAATCTCATCTAATTTAGCTTTAGATTCTTTGGTAAGATAGCTATAGCCTGTACGGAATAAAATATTTTCTAATTGAATTTTATCTCCTTCCTTTAGTTCGCCACGTAATAAATCTTCTGTAGTTTCCTTTTTAGGTGCCTCTACTATCTTTTCTCTAGGTGGATCGTAGGGTTGAACTATGATTTCAACTTTTCTATTAAGACCGCGAATTTTATAGAGATCGTTATCATTAATAACATTAAGTAAAATTTTACCTTTACCATCTACATTGGTAATTACAGACTCATCAAACTCATTATTAGAAAAAACTTCTTTTATAGCATCTGCACGTTGCTGAGATAAAACTAAGTTATAAGAATCACTACCTCTATCATCACAAAAACCATATATAGATATTTTTTTAATATCCATATTTTCTATTTCAGAAAGGAATAAAAGGAGTCTACTTTCTTCTGTTTCAGGAATTTCATATTCATCAGTTAAAAAATAGACCTGATGCTTTAATTCTTTTTGAGCAAAAGCAAACTGAAAACTTATTAGGTATATGACAATGAGTAGGGACTTCATTTTATTAAAAAATTTTCCAATATTTTGAAAATTCATGCAACATTAAATATATGCAATTTTTTATTATTCATTTATTTGATTAATAACTAGGTAGTTACAAATTATCTTAAAATACTGGCATATTGACCGGGATTATTAAGTATGCTAATTGCTTTTTTAATTTCAGGATTATTTGCTGTGTAATATGTATATAGGCCTTCGCTATAAAAGTAGCGTTTAATAATTTCGTCCGTTAACAATGATTTTAATTGGGTTTTATTAGCATCTATAGCATTGGATTTATAAGCTTGTAATGCTGCTGATAAATTATGATATTCTGAATTTATAACTCCCTCTAATTCCTCTTCTTTAGCGATTTCCATTGCATCACTAATAGCTTTTTCTGTTTTAGTTTCAAAATTAAAACCAGTAGTTTTTAGATAATTTTTAAATGCTTTAAATTCACTATCAGACAATTTAAAATCCTTTAAATTTTCAACTGAATTACTGTAGTAGTAATCTGTAGCAAAATTAAAAACTAAGTTTTCGTTTAGGATAGCTTTTGTTATTGGTGTTTGTTTAGCAAATTCTACTTCAACATCTGGTTCTACTCCACCACCATCATAAACTGGTCTTCCGTTTCTGGTTTTAAACTCGTTATAGTTTTCTTTTTTTACACGAGTAGCTTTACCGTTTTCATCTCTATTCCAATAATCTAAGGCTTGTATACAACGACCAGAAGGTGTGTAGTAGCGCGATATTGTAATTTTCATTTGTGTACCATAGGTTAATGGTTTTGGACGCTGTACTAAGCCTTTACCAAAGCTTCGTGTACCTACAACTACTGCTCTATCCATATCTTGTAAAGCACCAGATACTATTTCACTTGCAGATGCACTACGACCATCTATTAAAACCACTAAAGGAATTTCTGTATCTATAGCATCGCGCTTTGTGTAGTAAGTTTTATTATATTTTTTTACCTTAGATTTTGTCGTAACAACAAGCTGATTCTTTGGTACAAATATGTTTGTTACATTAACAGCTTCACTTAACAATCCACCAGGATTTCCTCTTAAATCTAAAATAAGTTGTTTAGCTCCTTGATTTTTTAGTGCTCTAAGTGCTCCTAAGGTTTCAGAAGATGCCTTATTATTAAACTTTCTTAGTACAATGTAACCTGTTTTATCATCTATCATTGCGTAATGAGGTACCGCTTTAATCTCTAAAGATTCTCTAATAATTTTTACAGTATTGGTTTTTCCTTGTCGTTTATAAGTAATATTAACTTCAGTACCTGCAGCACCTTGGAGTAAATTTGCGGCATCATCTTTAAAGTCTGAAACTAGGACATTGTCTACTTTTACAATTTCGTCTCCAGCTTTTAAACCTGCTTTATCTGCAGCATAATTTTTATAAGGTTCTACAATGACTAATTTGTCTTTTAGCGTTAAAACTTTGGCACCAATACCTGTATAATCTCCAGCATTATTAATTCTAGAAGCTTCAACATCTTGTTCGTTATAAAATTGGGTGTAAGGATCTAGATCATCTAGCATACTTTTTATTGCAGTATCCATTAAATCACCAGGATTGGTTTCATCTACATAGTTCATGTTTAATTCTTTAAACATGGTAGTAAAGATTTCAATCTGTTTTGCAATTTCAAAAAAGTCATTTCTAAAAGCGGAGGTGGTGAGAAATATAACTACTGCAATTACTGGCAGTATTATTCTTTTATGTAGGATTTTCTTCATTTTTATTAGTTTTATTTAAGAACTTCTCAAATAACAATTTCATCTTGCTATCAATTGCATCAAAAGTTGTTACATCCTTACTAAGATACAATATCATAAACGTATAAGATGTTGAACTATTGTTAAAATATAAAGGCTTATTAAGTCTGTAGGCTTCTCTGAGTAATCGTTTTATTTTATTTCTTGCTACAGCTGTTTTATGTAGACGCTTGCTTACTGATACTCCTGTTTTTAAAATACAATCATCTTCAAATTTAGTTTTAAGATAAATTAGTTTTAAAGGATAAACTGTTACAGATTTTCCCTCACTAAACAATTGTTCAATAAGTTTTTTACTTTTTAGCTTGTCTTTTTTGCCGTATTTAAATCGCATATTTTAAAATAAGTAGCTCGTAAAAATAGAATTGTATTTTCTCTTTACCAAAGGAAATGGACCCTGAAGCCATGATAAAAATCATGTTTTAAACATTTTATTTAGAGTAACTTACAAGATACTAATCAAATGAAGCTTTATTATTATGGGACAGTTAGATGTAAAACAACTTAAAAAGCCCAAAGATAAGGCATTATATATTCGGCATCTTATTAGAGATTTAGAAGCTTTAGATATAATGCTAAAACAAGATTTGATTGAGAAAGAACCTATTAGAATTGGTGGAGAACAAGAATTTTGTATTACAAACAACCAATTTTTTCCCAACAACAATAATATTGAAGTTTTAGAAGCTATTAACGACGATCACTTTACTACAGAAATAGGAAAATACAATCTCGAAATTAACTCAGACCCTTTACTGCTAAAAGAAAATTGTTTTTCACTTCTACAACAACAGCTCGAAGATTTACTCACGAAAGCAAAAAAGGGAGCTAAAGCAAGTAACTCTAAAGTTGTATTGACAGGAATTTTACCAACATTAAGACTAAAACATATCGGTGAAAATTACATGACTGATAGACCTAGATATCACGTATTAAATAATTCGTTAAAATCCTCTAGACGCGAACATTTTAATATTCATATAAAAGGTGTTGATGAGCTTAATTTAATACATGATTGTGTAATGTTAGAAGCCTGCAATACGAGCTTTCAAACCCATCTACAAATTAATCCAGATGAATTTGTAGATAAGTATAATTGGGCGCAAGCTATAGCAGGACCAGTACTTAGTATATGTACAAATTCGCCTATTCTTTTTGGTAGAGAATTATGGGCAGAAACACGTATCGCTTTGTTTACACAAAGTATTGATACTAGGAGAAATTCATTTATACACCATGAGAAAGAGTCGCGCGTTAGTTTTGGTGCCGATTGGGAAAGAGGCACTGTAACAGATATTTTTAGAGATCATATTTCGCGGTTTAGAAGTTTGCTAACCTCAGATGAGCACGATGATAGTTTAGAAAAATTAGAACAAGGAGACATACCAAAGCTTAGAGCGCTACAGCTGCACAACGGAACCGTTTATAAATGGAACCGTGTTTGTTATGGAGTAGGTGGTGGAAAACCACATCTTAGGATAGAGTGTCGCTATATTCCTGCAGGACCAACACTAACCGACGAGATTGCCAATATGGTGTTTTGGGTTGGCTTAATGCTAGGTCATTCAGAAGCGTATAATAAAATTCACGAAAAGATGGATTTTAAAGATGTAAAAAACAACTTCTTTAAAGCAGCTCGCAATGGCATGGAAACACAATTTAAGTGGAATAACAAACTCATTTCTTCCCATGACCTTATTTTAAACGAGCTTTTACCAATGGCCATAAAAGGCTTAGAGAAAGCAAATATTTCTTCCAACGATATTTCAAAATATTTATCTGTAATTGAAGCTCGAGCAAAATCACATACAGGTGCACAATGGATGGTAGATAATTATAGAAATCTTCAAAAAACGAAAACCAATTTTGAAGCCCTTCAGAATATTACAGCATATATGTATAAGCATCAGTTTGACGAGAAAACAGTTGATCAATGGGCTATTTTTAATCCTGACGATAATTTAAAAATTGATACCAGCCGAATCGTAAAACACAATATGAACACAAAGATGCTACTTGTAGACCAAAACGATAGTTTAGAGTTGGTAAGCAGTATAATGCAATGGAAAAATATTCATCATATACCAGTAATAAACAAAAAGAAAGAACTCACAGGATTATTAACCTGGACGGATTTAATAAAACTTGGCGATAAAGATTTAGACCTAAGGGTTAAGGATGTAATGACGACAGATTTAATTACCATAACTCAAGAAGCGCCATTAAATAAAGCAAAAGACCTAATGCAAAAACACAAAATTAATTGTTTACCTGTAGTTAGAAAAAAGGAACTCCTAGGCATTATAACATCTAGTGATTTTTGAAAGATGAGCGTTAACCTACAAGAACATATCAAAACATTGGAAGCTTCAAACCGCATTTTTCATCATATAAAAGGAAAACAGCCAGGAGCAACAGTTGTATTTTTTGCTGGTATTCACGGTAATGAATTTGCTGGAGTTAGCGCACTAAATGCCGTTATTCCAAATCTGAATAAAAATTTCATCAGAGGAGAAATATTTGGTATTTATGGAAATATAAGAGCGCTTAAAGCCAACAAGCGATTCATAGACTTAGACCTAAACAGATTATGGACAGCTAAACAACTTGAGCGCCTAGAAGTAGAAAAGAATCCTAAAAACGAGCTGCAAGAGCAAATAGATTTATTCAAGTTTATAAAAGGTGTTTTAGCGTCTACAGATAATCCAATTTATTTTATTGACCTGCACACCACATCTAGCAAAACCTTGCCGTTTATAACCATTAATGACGCTCTAATCAATCGTAAATTTTCATCCTGTTTTAATATACCTGTAGTACTTGGTATCGAAGAATATTTAGAGGGACCACTTTTAAGTTATTTAAATACGCTTGGCTATGTGTCTCTCGGTTTTGAATCTGGACAACATACAGACCCACAAGCTGTAAAGAGCTCTGAGGCGTTTGTTTATTTGGTTTTGAATCATACCAACAACTTACTTAATCCTGAAAGTGATAAGATAAATGTGTATAAAAATGAATTAAAAAGCGCTTCAAAATCAATAGATTCTATTTTTGAAGTTGTTTATAAATACCATATTGAGCCAGAGGAAAATTTTAAGATGTATCAAGGTTTTGAAAGCTTTCAATCTATCAAAAAAGGAACACTTTTAGCTAGTTCTGACGGTCAAGATATTTACTCAAATTATTCGGCAAAACTCTTTATGCCATTGTATCAAAAATCAGGAAATGATGGTTTCTTCATTATTAAAGTCATTCCACAATTTTTTTTAAGATTATCAGAACTTTTAAGAAACTCAAAAGCAGATCAAGTATTAACCTTTTTACCTGGTATTAGTTGGTATGATAAATCTAAAGGAATTTTAAAAGCTAATCTAAAAGTCACACGATTTTTAGCGAAATCTATATTTCACTTGTTTGGCTACAGAAACAAGCAAATAGATAAAAATTACTTGTTGCTTTACAACAGAGAGCGTGTAGCTAAAAAAGCCATGTATAAGAACGAAAAATGGTATAAAAAAACCGTAGCTAAATAACTACGGTTTTAAAATTTTCAGTAATACCAAAATTACTCTACAGTAAATGTATTGTTTTCGCGTTTTACATCTGCCATTAATTTTGAAGCATCAATTTCTACAGATTTAACAGTTTTCTCAGTATTAAATGAATACGTTGGCATAGCCCAAGCCCAATCTTTTATAACCGTTGCTGAGGTTGGTTTTTCCCCACGCATCATTTGTAGCGGAATGTAAAATTCTTCGGTAGTTCCATCCGTATATGTCACCGAAAGATCTATTGGCATAGCCATTAAACCAATACGTTCTAAGGTAATTGTATTGCCTTCAACAGATTTTACACCGTAGTCAATGGTGTTTGTGGTTTGTGCAAAATCGATAAGGTACCAATCCAATTCAAGATCAGTTACACGTTCTGCTGTACGGATAAAATCCATTGGTTTAGGATGCTTAAACGAAAAGTCTTCGAAGTACTTTTTAATGGTTTTGTTTAAATTTTCTTGTCCAATGACGTATCCTAATTGTGCAATAAATACACCACCTTTATTATAAGCAGCGGCACCATATACTTGATTATATTTGTAACGATCTGCATGTGTTGTTAATGGTTGCTCATAACCAGAATTAGCTAAGGCAATATAACCTCTATAGACATAAGATAGTGGATTGTCGCTTTTAGAGTCACCAAACTCATTTTCTGCTAAAGTAGAAATGTAAGTGGTAAAACCTTCATCCATCCACTCGTGCTTCGCTTCATTAGTTGCTAATAAAAACTGAAACCATGTATGAGCCATTTCATGAGCTGTTACTCCTAATAGACTTCCGTAGCTGCGTTGTCCTGTAATTAGTGTACACATAGCATATTCCATACCTCCATCACCACCTTGTATTACAGAATATTGCTCGTAAGGATATTGACCTATATTTTCACTAAAATAGGTCATAAGCTTAGCAGTATCTGGCTGAAGCTTTTTCCAATTTTCTAAATATTTTGGTTCAAGATCCTTTTTGTAGTAGAAATGTAAGGTTGGCCCATTTGGCATTTGTAATGTATCATGAATAAAATCTGGATCTGCTGCCCAAGTAAAATCATGAACATTAGGAGCTTTAAAATGAATTGTTTTTTTACCTTTTTTAGCCTTGGTTTCACTTTGAATATAACCTGTACCACCAACAACATAATCTTTATCAATAGTAAGTTTTACATCAAAATCTCCCCAAACACCATGAAACTCCCTGGCAATGTAAGGATCTGCATGCCAACCTTCATCGTCATATTCTGCTAATTTAGGATACCATTGCGCCATGGATAGCGCTACACCTTCTTTGTTATTTCTACCAGAACGACGAATTTGAACCGGAACCTGAGCATCAAAATCCATATCAAACGTTACACTTTCACCTGGTTGAATAGGTTGGTCTAACTTTACTTCAAGTACGGTTCCTACAGTTTCGTGAGCGATTACTTTTCCATTTTGTTTTAAAGAATTTACTTTTATATACCCAATTTCATCTGGTTGAAGCTTGCTAATGCGATCACCAATTTTAGGGCTAGGATCTCCTATAGTTCGAGAACGTACATCCATTTCACTACCAGGTTGAAATGCATTAAAATACAAGTGGTAGTATACACGATTAAGAATATCTGGTGAGTTATTAGTGTATACTAGTTTTTGCATTCCTTTATACTGATAGGAATTGACATCCATATCAATTTCCATTGTATAATTAACGTGCTGTTGCCAGTATCCATAAGAAGAGGTGTTTTCACTAGTTTTAGAAGTGTTTTTAATAGGATCTTCAGTTGCACCACATGAAAAAGCTAAGGCAAAAAGCGTTAGGTTAAAAAGCAATTTTTTCATATCAAAATGATTTAAAATTAAAAGGTAACTATTCCAAATATGACGGAATAGTTACCTTATAGAATTCCCAAAAAGGGTTTATTTTATTTTAGAAGCCATAATTAATGCATTGAATGCATTGGCAATTTTTCCAGATTTAGATAAATCAGCAAATGGCTTTACGTTTGAAGCATCTCCTCCAACAACAACTTTAGTTGTTAATGGTAAACCAGAATCTAAGATTACTTGTTTTACCTGGGCTGCTGTTAAATTTGGATATTGAGAACGAATTAACGCTGCAATACCAGCAACACCAGGTGCTGCCATAGATGTACCACCTTTAAAGTCATATTCGTTTTCTGGAGTTGTTGAGTAAATTGAAGAACCAGGTGCAAATACGTCTACGTTTTTCTTTCCGTAGTTAGAAAAACCAGATACCATTTTAGAACCATAGTTTTGAGTCAATGAACCAACTCTAATGTAATTATCAGATACTTCAACGAAGTCCACATTATCATCAGGAAAGTTAGGTTCTTCATCGATATTATTGCTGTCATTTCCTGCTGCATGTACAAAAACAACGTCGTTATCTGCAGCATACTTAATAGCGTCTCTTACCCATTTGCTATGCGGAGAAAATGACTTACCAAAACTACCGTTAATAACTTTTGCTCCATTATCAACTGCGTAACGAATAGATAAAGCAACATCTTTATCGTATTCATCTCCGTTTGGTACTACACGTAATGCCATAATCTCAACATTATTAGCAACTCCGTTAGCACCTAAACCATTGTTACGTTCTGCGGCAATAATACCAGCCACGTGTGTACCATGAGATTCTGATTTTTTCACATGCTTTACGTTACCATTTCCATAACCAACATCAGATAAATCATTGATGTCGTCTTTGGTGGTTCTTCCAGAAAAGTTGATGTTTAAATTATAGTTTAAACGCTCATTAATAGACTCTAAAGCCTCTTTAATTTCTTTTTTGGCATCTGCCATAGATTCTATACCGTTGCTGTACATGTATTGGGCAATACCTTTAGCTTGTTGTACATCAGCATCTTCAGACGTTATAGCGTTAACATCTTCGTTAGTGTAGTCTTTTTTGCCTGTAGCTTTAACTAAAGTTTCGTCTGCAGAAATAACTTGCTGATAAATTTGCTCATATTGTGTTTTACGGCCCAACCATTTTTCATATTCAGAAGCTTGTAAAGCTACGGCTTCGTCATATCTTGGGTTAGAAGTGTCTTTTGCAGCAATCATACGTACGTATTCTAATTGTTCGTCGTAAGCATCTCCTAAGAAATTCCAACCGTGAATATCATCGATGTAACCGTTTTTATCATCATCTTTTCCGTTGTTAGGTATTTCGTCCTCATTGGTCCAGATAACATCATCTAAATCTTCATGATCGATGTCTATTCCAGAATCGATAACGGCTACAATAACCTTTTTACCTTTCTTTCCTTTAATAATTTCCTCGTAAGCTCTATCTACTGCCATACCAGGAATAGTATCTTTTTCTAAATCTAAATGTCCCCAGTTTTTCTTTTCGGCTTCAGTTAATTCTGTAACTTTTAGTGGAGAAGTATCAATATTTTCTATCGGAGTAGAAATAATATCTGCTGTACCACCACAACCCATAAATAGTGCTGAAGAAACAAATAGGTACGCTAATGGTCTAATGTTAAATTTCATTTGTTGATGTTTAGTTTTAATTAAATATTTCTTTACAAGTATAATTTTCGTTAAGTCTTACACCTTTTTCGGTGTGTTTTACGGTTATAATTTCATTATGAGCATCGTGCTCTAAGAAGAGATAATAATTTTCATCTGCTGCCATATTTAAAAACAGCTCTTTTTCATCTAAGGTCAGTAATGGCCTAGTATCGTAACCCATTACAAATGGCAGAGGTAAATGACCTGCAGTTGGCAATAAATCTGCCATAAAACAAATGGTTTTTCCTTTATAGTTAATCATAGGAATCATTTGCTTATCTGTATGGCCATCTGCAAAGAAAATATCAAATCCTAATTCGGAGTTTTTTAAAATCTTATCTTCAGGTAGTGCTGTAAACTTTAATTGTCCACATTCTTCCATTGGAAGAATATTTTCTTTTAAAAAGGATGCTTTTTCTCTTCTGTTAGGTTCGGTTGCCCATTTCCAATGATCTGCATTACTCCAAAAATTTGCATTTTTAAAAGCAGGTTCTAAGACTGTTCGGTCTTTATTCCATTGAATGCTTCCACCACAATGATCAAAATGCAGATGTGTCATAAATACATCAGTAATATCATCTCTATGAAAACCATATTCGGCAAGCGACTTATCTATAGTATCATCTCCCCAAAGATAGTAGTAGCCATAAAATTTATCGCTTTGTTTGTTTCCCATTCCTGTATCAATTAATATCAATCGATCTCCATCTTCAATCAACAAACAACGTGCCGCAATGTCTATCATGTTGTTGTTATCTGCAGGATTAGTACGTTGCCACAACGATTTTGGTACCACACCAAACATAGCACCACCATCGAGCTTAAAGTTACCAGCGTTTATAGGATATAATTTCATAATTACGCAATTTACCAAATTAGCTTGTAAAACATAATAACCTTTTGAAATTATTAGGATTTTTACGGTTATAAAAAAAAGGCTATTTTCGAGATGATTTTAAAAACAAGGTTATGGTTGAATTAGCAGGTATAATTATACTGGGAATTTTAGCACAATGGTTTGCTTGGAAATTTAAGATTCCAGCTATTTTACCATTAATACTCATAGGACTATTAGTAGGACCAATTGCTGCCGAATTTATAAACGCTGATGGTACAAAGTGGATAGAACCGATTTGGAATGAAGAACATAAGAAAGGGTTGTTTCCTGGCGAAGGCTTATTCTATTTTGTGTCTTTAGCCATTAGTATCATTCTTTTTGAAGGAGGTTTAACTTTAAAACGAAGCGAAATACGAAACGTTGGACCTGTTATTACGAAGCTAATTACAGTTGGTGCTGCAGTGACATTTTTTGGTGCTGCGGTTTTGGCACATTATTTATTTGGTCTTAGCTGGGATTTATGTTTCTTGTTTTCTGGATTAATTATTGTTACGGGTCCAACGGTTATAACACCAATTCTTAGAAATATTCCTTTAAAACGAGATGTGTCTACTGTTTTAAAATGGGAAGGAATACTCATTGACCCAATAGGAGCTTTAATTGCAGTATTGGTTTTTGAATTTATTTCGGTAGAAGGAGAAGTTGGTTTTACAAAAACAGCTTTAATAGAGTTTGGTAAAATTATTCTATTTGGAACAACATTTGGGTTTACGTTTGCGCATGCATTAGTGTTTGCGATTAATAAAAAATTCATTCCACATTATCTTCTCAATGTTGTATCCTTATCTGTAGTTCTCTTGGTATTTATTGAGTCTGAGATTTTTGCTCACGAGTCGGGATTATTGGCTGTTGTAGTAATGGGAATGGTTATAGGAAATAGCAAGTTAGACAATATAAAAGAGCTACTTTACTTTAAAGAATCATTGAGCGTGCTATTGATTTCAATACTTTTTATTCTTTTAGCAGCAAATATAAATTACCAAGATTTAATGCTATTATACAGATGGGAAACTTTAGCATTGTTCTTGGCTGTAGCCTTTGTTATAAGGCCAATTGCAGTTTTTATCAGTGCACAAGGATCAACACTTAGAACTAACGAAAAAATGTTTATTAGTTGGGTAGGACCACGAGGTATTGTTGCTGCAGGTATAGCTTCACTTTTTGGTAGTAAGCTCAGAGCAGGAGGCGTTGAAGGAGCAGAATATATTACTCCTTTAGTGTTTATGATTGTGCTGGGTACAGTATTACTTAATGCAACTACAGCACGTTTATTTGCAAGAATTTCAGGGGTTTTCTTATCTAAATCCGAAGGTATTTTAATTATAGGAGCATCTAGAGTATCTCGTCTTGTAGCCCAATATTTAATAGATAATGGAAGACATGTGGTTTTGGTAGATAGTAATCAAAACAATGTTAGTGAAGCCGAAAAAATGGGTATTGAGGCGCATACAGAGAATATTTACTCTGAGACATTGAAAGATAACGTCGAGTTTAATGATATTGGATATCTGTTAGCATTAACCGGAAACGCAGACATTAACCGTTATGCTGTGGAAAAATTTGGAGCACAATTTGGTGAAAACGGATCGTTTAGATTAGCCTCTAAAACAGAACTAGAGAATAGTTCTATTTCTTCAGAAGATGGTGTATTTACATTATCGGACGACTTTAATAATCTAATGGAAGTAACGGAAGAATATCCAGAAATTCATGAGAAAGCCGTTAAGGATTTAGACTCTTACCATGATATTTTAGAACGAATAAAGTCGGATAAAGATCAAATACCTCTATTCCTTAAAACCAGTAAGGGTGAAATACATATAATTCCTTCATTAGACGAAGACCTAGAAAAGGAAATAGATGCAAAAAGCCAATTAGTATATCTTGGTAAAGAAATTACAAATTAATCGTTTAGCTTTAAAACGGCCATAAAAGCTTGTTGAGGGATCTCTACGTTACCGACTTGTCGCATACGTTTTTTACCTTTTTTCTGCTTTTCAAGAAGTTTACGCTTACGCGAAATATCACCACCATAACACTTGGCCGTTACGTCTTTACGAAGTGCCTTAATGGTTTCACGAGCAATAATTTTTGCTCCAATAGCAGCTTGCACAGGAATATCAAACTGTTGTCTTGGTATAAGCTCTTTTAGTTTTTCAGTCATCTTTTTACCAATAGTATAGGCATTGTCGGCATGTACTAAAGCAGAGAGCGCATCAACAGTTTGAGCATTTAATAAGATATCTACTCGCACCAACTTAGAAGCACGCATACCAATTGGCGAATAATCAAAAGACGCATAACCTTTAGATACGGTTTTTAAACGGTCATAAAAATCGAATACAATTTCAGCTAAAGGCATATCAAAACTCAACTCAACACGTTCAGTCGTTAAATATGTTTGATTAGTTATCTGTCCACGCTTTTCTATACAAAGACTCATTACAGGACCAACAAAATCGGCCTTGGTTATAATAGTTGCTTTTATAAAAGGTTCTTCAACACGGTTTAAAGTTGAAGGTTCTGGTAAATCTGATGGATTGTTTACAATAACAATATCATCAGGATTTTTATTGGTAAAAGCATGGTAACTTACGTTTGGTACTGTAGTAATTACGGTCATATCAAACTCACGTTCTAGACGCTCTTGGATAATCTCTAAGTGAAGCATGCCAAGGAATCCGCAACGAAATCCAAAACCTAAAGCCGCAGAACTTTCTGGTGCAAATACTAAGGAAGCATCATTAAGCTGAAGTTTTTCCATAGAGGCACGTAATTCTTCGTAATCTTCTGTATCAACAGGGTAAATACCTGCAAATACCATTGGTTTTACATCCTCAAATCCAGAAATAGCATTTTTGGTTGGTTCCTTTGCATCGGTAATGGTATCACCCACTTTTACTTCGCGAGCATCTTTAATTCCTGTTATCAAATAGCCAACATCACCTGCTTTAATCTCTTGCTTTTTAACCTGAGTAAGTTTTAAAGTCCCTACTTCATCAGCAAAATATGTTTTCCCAGTATTTATAAATTTTATGTTTTGCCCTTTTTTAATAGAGCCATTTATAACTCTAAAATAGGTTTCTACACCTCTAAAAGGGTTATAAACCGAATCAAAAATAAGTGCTTGTAAAGGCTCGTCTGGATTGCCCTTTGGAGCCGGAATGCGTTCTATAATTGCAGATAAAATATCTTCTACACCAAGACCTGTTTTTCCACTGGCCGGAATAACTTCAGAAGGGTCGCAACCTAGTAATTCTACAATATCATCGGTTACTTCTTCAGGATTTGCACTAGGTAAATCTATTTTATTTAGAACAGGAATTATTTCTAAGTCGTTCTCTAAGGCTAAATATAAGTTTGAAATAGTTTGCGCTTGTATACTTTGTGCAGCATCTACAATAAGAAGCGCACCTTCGCATGCAGCAATAGAACGAGAAACCTCATAAGAAAAATCTACGTGGCCAGGAGTGTCAATAAGATTAAGAATGTATTGCTCTCCTTTGTAGGTGTATTCCATTTGAATAGCATGAGACTTTATGGTAATACCACGCTCGCGCTCCAAATCCATGTTATCCAATAACTGATCTTGTTTTTCTCTATCGGTTACAGAACCTGTAAAATCTAATAAGCGATCAGCTAGTGTACTCTTTCCGTGGTCTATATGTGCAATGATGCAAAAATTGCGAATATTCTTCATTTCTCTTATTCTAAGGCGACATTAAGTGTGCAAATATAATTGATTTCTTATGCTTTGTGGCAACAAAAAATAACAATTAAACAACTATAAACTGCGCAAAAACCATAATATAAAATAAAAAACAATGTTTATATTGCAGTTACAAACCTAACTAATGATTATTTACCTACGTTCTCTTTTTTGCACAATGCTCTTTGTGCTTTCATTAAATGCTTTTGCTCAAGAACTTTCTATTTTAGGTAAGGTGATTGATGCTAACAACAACCCTATAGAATTAGCCAATATTATTCTCTTAGAAGGGGAGGAAAAGACTTTTTTAATTGGTACATCAACAGATGATAATGGTTACTTTAATTTAGTTAACCTAAAACAAGGCACTTACTACCTTAAAATAAGTTACATTGGTTTACAAGAGTTTGAGCAGAAAGTTATTCTAACAGGAAACTTAGATTTAAAGAGTATAATTCTCAACGAAATACCTGAAAGCTTGGATGAGGTTACAATTATTGCCAAGAAACCTACAATTACTAGAAAGCCTGATCGTTTAGTTTTTAATGTTGAAAACACAGCACTTGTAGAAGGGTCTACGCTCGGTGTTCTTAAAAGTACACCAGGAGTTATTGTTAGCGAGGGCGGTATAAATATAAAAAGTGCACCTGCGGCTATCTATATCAATAATAGAAGGGTTCAATTAACTTCTGATGAGTTAATGCAATTGTTAGAAAGCGCACCTGCAAACAGTATTAAATCTATAGAAGTTATAACCAATCCACCAGCGAGTTATGATGCAGATAGTGGTTCGGTTATAAATATTGTAATGAGTAAGAACTTAGTAACAGGCTACAGAGGTAATGTTGTCACTAATTACACACAGGGTGTTTTTCCAAGGTATAATGCAGGTACAAGCCACTATTTTAAAAATGACGATATTAATTTTAATCTAAATTATAGTTACACCAATAAAAAAATTAACAGAGATCAAGACAACACAATAAATTATTTAAATGACTCAGGAGGTATAGATGAGATATGGAAATCTAATGTAAATAGAAATACGTGGTCAGAAAGTCATAATCTTAATCTTAATTTAGATTATTTTATTGATGAGTATAATACTTTAAGCCTAACAAGTACAGGACTATACACACCTTATTTTAAATATAGAATAAATAATATTACCGATATTTTTGATGCTAATAATAATTATCTATCAGGTTTTAGAGCAGACAACCTGTCTAGAGATAATAAATTTAATATTGGTACAGATATAATTTACAAGCGCGATTTTAAAAATGAATCGAGTATAGCTTTTAATGCACATTACACCATTTATGATTACGAGCGCGACCAAAATGTATTTCAAGATGAACCTGTAGATACAAATGATTCACAGTTTAATACCCTTGCTAATCAAGACACTAAAATTTTAACCGGAAAATTAGATTACACGCTACCTCTTAAAAACGCATCTAGTTTTAGTGCTGGTTTAAAATTTTCTAACGTTAGCACAGAGAGCGATATTACACGTCTAGATATTATAAATGGAGAAGAAGTAATAAACACTAATAATACAGATGCCTTTAACTACGATGAAAATGTTTTTGCAGTCTACGCCAATTACAGCAAATCATGGGATAAGTGGAATATAAATGTAGGATTAAGAACTGAGCAAACCAATATTGAAGGTAAGTCAATATCTCTGAACGAGACCAATACCCAAGACTATCTTAACTGGTTTCCTAATGCTAGTTTAACTCATAATATTTCCGATGATGTTAGTCTATCTGCTAATTATAAAAGAAGCATTACAAGAGCAAGTTATACAGATTTAAATCCATTTACCTTTTTCCTAAATGAAAATACTGTTGTTTTAGGAAACCCTAATTTACTACCAACATATATAGATAACTATAAGATTAGCTTAGATTTTTTGAAAAATTTCACGTTATCAGCGTATTACACAAATTATGATGGAGAAATACAAGAATTACCCAGACAAAATAACGAAACCAATCTCATTGCTTTTACACCAACAAATCTAGATAAGCGTGTGGATTATGGTTTTGATTTAGAGTTTAATTATTATCCATCAAATAGATTTTATATTTATGCTGCATCTTCTACATATAATATTAATGAAGAAGTAAATTTTGGAGAGGATTTTGTTGAATTAAATCAATGGTCTCAACTATTTATTGTGTCTCCAGGATTTTCACTTCTTAAAGACAACAGTCTAAAAATTAACGCTACTTTCTGGTGGTTTGGGAGAAATCTTCAAGGATTGCAAGTAGCAGAAGACAGGTTAGTTTCAACAATTGGTGTTTCTAAATCGTTGCTAAATAACAAAGCCGTTTTATCTTTAGGTATTGATGACCCATTCAATATGCAAGACTATAAAACAACTATTGATTATTTAAATCAATCTAGCATAAGACTAGATGATATAGATAATAGATTTATAAGACTTGGGTTCAGTTATAAATTTGGAAACACAAAGCTTAACACCAATGAGCGTTCAACCTCAGAAGAAGAACGCGAGAGATTAAAAGACCTAAACTAATCCTGCCACTCAGCAATAAATAAATTAGTATCTCTTGTACCACCATTATTTCGGTTAGAAGAGAATACTAAATATTTACCATCATTAGAAAACACAGGGAAAGCCTCAAAGGTATTGCCGTGTGTAACGCGTTTTAGGTTTTTACCATCTATATCAATCATGTATAGGTTAAAAGGAAAACCTATTTCACTTTCAAAATTAGAAGAAAACAATATTTTTTCTCCACTTGGATGAAAAAACGGACTCCAATTTGCTTTACCTAATTCTGTTAGCTGTCTCATATTGCTACCATCGGCATCACAGATAAAGAGTTCCATATCACTAGGTTCTACCAAACCTCTGGCTAATAGATCTTTATATTCTTTTTGTTCTTTTTCTGTTTTTGGGCGAGAGGCTCTAAAAATAAGTTTGCTTCCATCTGGAGAAAAGAATGCACCACCATCATAACCAAGCTCGTTGGTAATTTGTTTTACATCAGACCCATCAAGATTCATAGTGTACAATTCTAAATCTCCACTTCTGGTAGATGTAAATACGATTTTATCACCTTTAGGAGACACTGTTGGCTCTGCATCATAACCATCTTCAAAGGTTAATTGTTTAACAATATTACCCTCTAAATCAGAAACAAAAATGTCATACGTATCATAGATTGGCCAGATATATTTACCGTTTTCTTTAACAGGAACTTCAGGACATTCATCACCACCCAAGTGTGTAGAAGCATAGATAATGTGCTTATTGTCTGGTAAAAAATAAGAGCAAGTGGTTCTGCCTTTTCCTGTGCTTACCATTGGTGGAGCAATACTGTCTGAAAGCGTTTCGTCTGCATTCATTAAAAACATTTGATCACAATTAACTCCCCATTTTGCGCTGTTAGATTGAAAAACCAGTTGTTTATCATCAAAACTCCAGTAAGCTTCAGCATTGTCACCTCCATAGGTAACTTGTCTTAAAGTTTTAAAGTTAGTTTCTTCAGGATAAATCAGCGATTCATTCATTTTAGTTGCACCAGAATAGCCATCAGTATCAGAAGATTTTTTATCGTTTTTACATGATACAAAAGAAATGCAAATAAGAAGGGTAACAACAAGTCTGTTCATGGGTAATAATTATAATATATGAGCATTAATATTTAATTTTGCAAAAATAGTATTAAACGATGAGAAAAATAATGTTTTTGTTTCTTTTAGCAAGTGTATTCGCTTGTAAGAAAGAACCTAAGGTTGCAGAAAATAAGATAAAAGAAGATGTTTATTTTTTAGCAGATGATAAATTAGAAGGGAGACAAACCGGAACAGAAGGCGAGAAGAAAGCATCAGAATATATTGTTAAGCGTTTTAAAGAAATAGGTCTAGAGGCAAAAGGGACAGAGGGTTATTTACAACCTTTTTCTTTTAAGCCAAAAACAGATCCACATAAGGAGGTTGAGTTTACAACTAATGCAGATAGCACAATCACAGGAAACAACGTTATAGGTTTTATTAATAATAATGCAGAAAAAACCATTGTAATTGGTGCTCACTACGATCATTTAGGTTATGGAGGAGAGGGTTCACTTTATAGAGGTGAAGAAAAAGCGGTACACAATGGAGCAGACGATAATGCAAGTGGTGTTGCCATAATGCTAAATTTAGCTGAACGTCTAAAGGTAAAGAACGATAATGCTGAAATAAAAGATAAAAACAACTATCTGTTTATGTCCTTTTCAGGTGAGGAAATGGGCTTATTAGGCTCAAACTATTTTTCTAAAAATCCAACTATCGATGCCAAGTCTATAAATTATATGATAAATATGGATATGGTCGGACGCTTAAAAGCAGACAGCACTTTAGCAGTATATGGTTTAGGAACATCTCCAATGTTTAAGCAAACTATAAAATCAAATAATGACAAATTTAAGCTGGTTGAAAATGAAAGTGGAGTTGGACCTAGCGATCACACATCTTTTTATCTTATAGATGTTCCGGTATTACATTTCTTTACAGGTCAGCACGAAGATTATCATAAACCAGGCGATGACTCAGAGAAGTTGAATTATGAAGGAATGAATCTAATTTCGGATTATATTTTTGAAATTATTTCTGATTTAGATGACAATGGAGAACTGGTTTTCAGAAAAACTAAAAACGAAAGCGAAGAAACACCGCGATTTAAAGTTGGATTAGGTGTTGTACCAGATTACTTATTTGATGGCAAGGGAATGCGTATTGATGGTACAAGAGAAGAAACACCAGCATATAATGCAGGTTTACAAAAGGGTGATATTGTTGTAAAATTAGGCGATAGTACCGTAACAGATATGATGAGTTATATGCGCGCACTATCAGTTTTTGAAAAAGGTGATGAGGCAGCTATAACTGTGAAACGTGGCGAACAAACCATTGATACTAAAGTGAATTTTTAGAAACTTTCAGTACAGATTAACTTGTAAAGGCTTTTTTATAAACACACTATGTGTGTGAAAAAGATGTAATTTTGCTCCAAAATTTTAGATTTGGTAAAAATAGGTGACATAGAGTTAGGTGAGTTTCCGTTGTTGTTAGCACCAATGGAAGATGTGAGTGATCCTCCATTTAGAGCATTGTGCAAAGAACAAGGAGCAGACGTGGTGTACACAGAGTTTGTATCTAGCGAAGGCCTTATCCGTAATGCTGCTAAGAGCGTTATGAAGCTAGATATCTATGAAAAAGAGCGTCCTGTTGGTATTCAGATTTTTGGTGCCAATATGGAAAGCATGTTGCAAACCATAGATATTGTAGAAAAATCTAATCCAGATATTATTGATATTAATTTTGGCTGTCCTGTAAAAAAGGTAGTTTCTAAAGGAGCGGGAGCAGGAATCCTTAAAGACATTTGTCTTATGGAGCAACTTACTGCCGAAATGGTAAAACGCACCAATTTGCCTGTTACTGTAAAAACCAGATTAGGATGGGACCACGACTCAATAAAAATTGTTGAAGTGGCAGAACGACTTCAAGATGTAGGTTGTAAAGCAATTGCAATTCATGGTCGCACAAGAGCGCAAATGTATAAAGGTAATGCCGATTGGAAACCTATAGCTGAGGTTAAAAACAATCCAAGAATGCATATTCCTGTATTTGGAAATGGGGATGTTAATACTCCAGAACGTGCTGTAGAAATGCGAGATGAGTATGGCCTAGATGGAGCTATGATTGGTAGAGCAACTATTGGTAACCCTTGGTTTTTTAAGCAAGTAAAGCATTATTTTAAAACAGGTGAGCATTTAGCACCAATATCTATGCAAGAACGTGTAGAAGCCGCACGTCGTCATCTACAAATGTCTATAGATTGGAAAGGTGAAAAGCTAGGTGTTTTTGAAACCCGAAGACATTATACTAACTATTTTAAAGGTATTCCAAACTTTAAGGAGTATCGTATGAAAATGGTAACAAGCGACGACTCTAAAGATGTTTTCGATACTTTTGATGAAGTATTAGAGAAATTTTCAGATTATCAGTTTATCTAAGACTGTATTAGTTTTTTTGTTATTCTTTGCGAAGCAATACGAGATGCTACTATTCCTAAAGCAAAAATTGTAGCCAATACAATAAATACATTAAAGATATTTAAACCTACAGGATAGGCTAAATCTGGTGTTAGCATTATCAATCCAAAGCTTTGCTGCACAAAGACAGCAATTAAGCCTATAACAACACCTATAATACCACTTATTACAGTCATAAGACTACCTTGCCAAAAGAAAATAGATTTTATTGATTTTGGTTCTGTGCCTAAATTAAAAAGCGTGTTTAGAGATGTTTTTTTATCTAAAATCATCATTATAATAGCACCAACAACATTAAAAAGCGCTATAATAATTACTAAGGTAAAAATGAGATAAATCGCTAAGTTTTCAGTGTTCAACATTTTGAACAAAGCTTCATTAAGTTGCTCTCTATTTTTAATGGTAAATCTACCATTAAAAGAAGTGTTGATTGCCTTTCTAACATTATCTTCATCTGCATCAGCGCTAATTCTTAGTTCTATTGCGCTAATTTTTTTGTCGTTGTAATTTAGTAGTTGTTTCGCCAGGTTTATATCAGAAAACACATACTTATCGTTAAGTTCTTCATTTATATCAAACAAGCCAACATTGTTAACATATACAGCATTGTAAGCACTTTTTATAGAGCTTATTTGTCCTTTTCCTGGTTTTGGTACATATATAGATAAAGCTTTTCTAAAGTCTAAAATTCCGAAGGAAAGATTATGAGATATTCCCCATCCAGAAACAACCTCATTACTGTTTGGTGTAAACCAATATCCTTTGGTAACCATAGAGTCTATATGAGTTACATTTAGAAAATTAGAGTCAACACCTTTAAGGGTTGCAAGAAGATTTTTGTTTTCAGATTTAATAATAATCCGCTCTTCTATCACTTCAGAAAAAGAAGCTATACCTTTTATGTTGTTTAATTTGTTTTTATCAACATCAGTAAACTCAAAAGATTTTCCTTCAGCAGGAAGTATTTTTAAATCAGGATCAACAAATGACGAAAATTGAAGGCTATAGTTTTTTAATCCAGCAAAAACCGACAACACTATAAATAGAGCAGCGGAAGCAATAATAACACCTGCAGAAGCAATAAGTGTCATAATATTTATAGCGTTATTACTACTTTTAGAAAGCAGATAACGTTTAGCTATGTATAGCGAGAAATTCACTTAGGATTTTTTGCGCTTGTCTAATAAATCGTTGTTTTCAAGCGGATTGTCTTTACCTTTAAGAGAACGTTCTATACCATCAATATATTCTAAAGAGTCATCAATAAAGAATTCTAATTGAGGCATACGTCTTAGTTGATGACGCGTTCGCTGAGACAGCTCGTGTCTAATAAGAGGTGTGTTAGAGCGTATACCTTCTAAAAGTTCTTTAGCCTCTTTATTAGGAAAAATACTAAGATAAACTTTAGCAATGGATAGGTCTACTGTAACATTAACTTTAGATACAGAAATAATAACACCTTTTAATCCACCAGAAGAAGCTGCACGTTGCAACACTTCTGCTAAATCTTGTTGTAAAATACCAGCTATTTTCTTTTGTCTATTACTTTCCATAGTACAAAAGTAGAGCATATTTAAAGATTATGGTATTTTTATATAACAAAAATCATAGTTTGTACACAAAGGAATTCATTTCTTTGACAAAATTTTAAATTAATAGAATGAAAAAAATTGAACATATTGGCATTGCGGTAAAAGATATAGATGCTTCAAATCATCTTTTTGCGTCATTGTTTGGAAAAGAGCATTATAAGATTGAAGATGTAGAAAGTGAAAGTGTAAAAACATCTTTTTTTGAGTGTGGACCAAACAAGATAGAATTATTACAAGCTACAAATAAGAATAGTCCAATAGCAAAATTTATAGAAAAGAAAGGCGAAGGCATTCATCATATTGCTTTTGCAGTTGATGATATTGAAAGTGAAATAGCCAGATTAACAGATGAGGGTTTTAAGATGATTCACGAAAAACCAAAAAAGGGAGCAGACAATAAATTAATAGCTTTTTTACATCCAAAAGCAACAAATGGCGTACTAATAGAGTTATGTCAAGACATTAGGGAATAATTTTCTTGTAGAGTTTTAAAATATATAGTAATATTGCAAACTCTTTTTAAAAGAGTATTGTTAGCAACATGCTAATGGGTCCTATAACTCAGTTGGTTAGAGTATCTGACTCATAATCAGAAAGTCCCTGGTTCGAGCCCAGGTGGGACCACAAAAAGCCCTTCTAATCTAGAAGGGCTTTTTTGTTTTAACTCTATTTGTAGAATTTTGCTTGGTTTAGCCTTTCTGAGAATAATAATTAGTATTATATTTACGTTAAATATAGATAAAATTTGTGCGTATCTTCCCTAATTTTAGCACAATTTAGGTATTTCGTCGAAAATATTTACCGTTTAAAGACGTTTTTTGATTGATTTTATTTTGTTAGATAGGTTTTTTTATTACATTTACGAACCCTTAATTGATAATATGAACAATAGAAAGGTAATTGTCCTAATCTTATTTTTATCCATGGGTTATGCCTCAGTAGCACAAGGAGCTACGCCACCGCCACCTATGCCACCACCACCACCAGGTCTCCCAATTGATGGTGGAATATTGTTATTGTTTATTCTCGCTTTAAGTTTTGGAATTTACAAAGCCTATAAAATAACTAAGAAAACAACTTAATTTCTTAAGTCATTAAGGCGTTTTACGTATTTACCTATTACATCAAACTCTAGATTTACGGTATCACTTACTTTTAGTTTATTAAAGGTAGTATGTTTGTAAGTGTATGGAATTATAGCTACAGAAAACTCATCTGTTTTAGAGTTAACAACCGTTAGACTCACTCCATTTACTGTAATTGAGCCTTTTTCTATAGTAATATTATTCAGAGATTTATCATACTTAAAGGTAAAAACCCAGCTCCCTTTCTCTTCAACAATAGATACACATTTTGCGGTTTGATCAACGTGGCCCTGTACGATATGACCATCTAAACGATCTCCAAGTTTCATGGCGCGTTCTATATTTACAAAATCGCCAAGTTTTAAAGTTCCCAAATTAGTTTTGTCTAAAGTCTCCTTAATAGCGGTGACTATATAATTTGCTGCATCAATAGAAACTACAGTTAAGCATACTCCATTATGAGCTACACTCTGGTCTATTTTAAGTTCTGAAGTTATAGAAGTTTGCACTGTAATGTGAAGATTTTCTCCTTCAACTTCAAGATTTTTAATAATTCCTAAATCTTCTATTATACCTGTAAACATAGTATCCGCTTTATTTAGTTAAATTTGCATTTGCAAAGTTAAGTACACAAATTAACACCATTGTACGTTTTAATAAAAAAATAGGATAATTGTAGTATGAAGAAAGACGAAAAAGTGATTGTAGGTATTTCGGTTGGAGACCTCAATGGTATTGGGCCAGAAATTATTATAAAAGCTTATGAAGATAACAGATCTCTAGAACTAAGTACTCCGGTAATTTTTGCATCAGGAAAGACCATGCAGTTCTTTAAAAACCACTTCAAGAGCAAGATAAATTTTTTCAGTATAGATAGTCTAGAAAAAGTAGTTCATGGTAAGGTAAATGTGGTTAATGTTTGGAAAGAACCTGTTAAAATTGAATTTGGAAAAGAAGACAAAAAGATAGGTGAATATTCAATAAAGTCACTTGAAGCAGCTACAAGTGCGTTAAAAAAAGGGGCAATAGACGTTTTGGTAACGGCTCCAATTAACAAACACAACATCCAATCAGAAAAGTTCAATTTTCCTGGGCACACTGATTATCTTGCAAAAGCGCTTAACGGAAAAAGCTTAATGTTTATGGTTGCAGGTGATTTGCGTGTAGGCTTACTTACAGACCATGTGCCACTTAAAGATGCAGCTAATCATATTACAGAGGATTTAATTAGAGAGAAAATAGCAACGGTTACAAAATCGCTAAAGCAAGATTTTGGTATTAGTAAACCCAGAATTGCTGTATTGGCTATTAACCCTCACGCAGGTGATAATGGTGTTATAGGCAAAGAAGACGATATCGTTTTAAGACCAACACTAGAAAAGATAAGAGAGGAGGGAACCCTAGTATATGGTCCATATTCTGCAGATAGTTTTTTTGGGTCTAATAACTACAAAAGTTTTGATGCTGTAATTGCCTCTTACCACGACCAAGGGTTAATACCATTTAAAACTATTGCGTTTGGAGGTGGTGTAAATTATACAGCAGGTCTCAATAAAGTTAGAACATCTCCAGATCATGGAACAGCTTATGAAATTGCAGGAAAAGGGAAAGCAGATGAGAATTCTTTTGTGCAAGCAATTTACACTGCAATAAGCATTTTTAAGAACAGAACCGAGTATAATTTTTATTCAAAAAACCCTCTCAAAAAAGCCTCAAAATAGATATTAACAAAATTTGTTGATATCTAGCCTTTAAATAAGGAAAAATTTATATATTTGCAGGCTCAAAATGGGTGTGGTAATGAAGGCATTAAAAGATTTTACAATTCAATTTGTTGGGTTAAAAGAAGGAGAGCACCAGTTTGATTATAATATAGATAGTACGTTCTTTAAAAATTTTGAGTATGATGAGTTTAATGAGGTTGATGTAAATATTGACTTAAAACTCATTAAAAAATCAACATTATTAGAGTTATATTTTGATGCATCTGGTTTTGTAAATGTTAATTGTGACCTTACAAACGAACCTTACAATCAAGAGATCGAAGATGAATTTAAACTTGTTGTGAAGTTTGGTGCGGAATATAATGATGACAATGAAGACATCTTAATTATACCACATGGAGAGTACGAAATTAATGTTGCTCAGTATATTTATGAACTCATTGTTTTAGCGGTACCAGCTAAACGAGTACATCCAGGTATAGAAGATGGCACATTAAAATCTGAGATACTTTCAAAATTAGAAGAATTGAGCCCTAAAGAGGTGAATGAAGATAAAGCATCGGAGGAGATAGACCCTCGTTGGAATAATTTAAAAAAACTATTAACGGATAAATAACATTTAAAATGGCACATCCAAAACGTAAAATATCTAAAACAAGAAGAGATAAAAGAAGAACACATTACAAAGCTTCTGTACCTCAAATAGCTACTTGCCCAACAACTGGTGAGCCACACTTATACCACAGAGCACACTGGCACGAAGGAAAATTATACTATAGAGGACAAGTATTAATTGATAATTCTGCAGAAGAAGAAAATTTAGCATAATTATTATGCATGCATATAATAAAACGCTCACTTGTGGGCGTTTTTTTTGTTTAAATTTTCTGAATAGGTGAAAAACCACTTAATTTGCATAATTATTTGCCAAAAAATGATAAAAACTGAACAAAAACGGTTCTTTTTTTATCATTTTTAAATACTTTTAATTAATCTAAAAGCTAATAATGAGTAAAATCACAGCGGCAATAACAGCTGTAGGAGGTTATCTACCAGACTACGTGCTTTCTAATAAAATATTAGAAACCATGGTAGAAACTAACGACGAATGGATAACTACGCGTACAGGTATAAAAGAGCGTAGAATTCTAAAAGAAGAAGGTAAAGGAACATCATTTTTAGCTATAAAAGCAGCTGAAGATTTAATTCAAAAAACAGGATTAAATCCCGAGGAAATAGATTTGGTTATTGTTGCTACAGCAACACCAGATATGAAAGCAGCCTCAACAGCAGCCTATACAGCTACTCAGATAGGTGCGGTAAACGCATTTTCTTACGATTTAGAAGCAGCGTGTTCTAGTTTCCTTTTCGGAATGTCTACCGCTTCAGCATATATAGAATCTGGGCGATACAAAAAGATTCTACTTATCGGCGCAGATAAAAATTCATCTTTTATTAATTATAAAGATAGAGCCACATGCATCATTTTTGGAGATGGCGCAGGTGCTGTGCTATTTGAACCTAACGAAGAAGGGTTAGGACTTCAAGATGAATTATTAAGAAGTAATGGTGAAGGACGAGAGTTTTTACAAGCTACTTACGGAGGTTCATCATACCCTATTACACAAGAGGCCTTTGACGAAGGAAAGCATTACGTTTTTCAAGATGGAAGAACGGTGTTTAAGAATGCGGTATTCAACATGGCAGATGTAGCAGAACGCATCTTAAAAAGAAACAACTTAACAAATAACGATATTTCTTGGTTAGTTGCACATCAGGCAAACAAAAGAATTATTGATGCCACAGCACAACGAATTAACTTAGAAGAAGAAAAAGTAATGATGAATATAGAAAAGTATGGAAATACGACTTCTGCAACTTTACCATTATTACTAAACGATTACGAATCTCAGCTTAAAAAAGGCGACAACTTAATATTTGCTGCCTTCGGTGGAGGGTTTACTTGGGGTTCTATCTATTTTAAATGGGCTTATACCCCTAACTAAAAACTAACTAACAAAAACTATTTAAATATTATGGATTTAAAGGAAATTCAGAACTTAATCAAATTTGTAGCTAAATCTGGCGCAAGTGAAGTTAAGTTAGAAATGGATGATGTTAAAATAACAATCAGAACAGGATCAGACAATGAAACAACTATTGTACAACAAGTACCTGTTCAAGCGGCAGCACCAGTTGTTCAACAGCAAGCGGCAGCTCCCGTAGCAGCTGCTCCAGAAGCACCTGCAGCAACAGCTCCTACAACAGACGATTCTAAATATATTACTGTAAAATCTCCAATTATAGGAACATTCTATCGCAAACCAGCTCCAGACAAGCCTGTTTTTGTTGAGGTTGGTACCGAAATTAAAGAAGGGGACGTTTTATGTGTTATCGAAGCTATGAAATTATTCAACGAGATAGAATCTGAAGTTTCTGGTAAGATTGTGAAAGTTTTAGTAGACGACTCATCTCCAGTAGAGTTTGATCAACCGTTATTTTTGGTTGACCCATCATAACAATTGAAAATTCCAATCCACTAATCCCAAACCCAATTATTTGGAATTTGGTGCTTGGAAGTTGAATTTTTAAACTAAAAGTTATGTTCAAAAAGATACTTGTTGCAAATAGAGGAGAAATAGCACTCCGTGTTATTAGAACGTGCAAAGAAATGGGTGTTAAAACCGTTGCAGTTTATTCAACAGCAGATGCAGACAGTCTTCATGTTAAGTTCGCAGACGAAGCTGTATGTATTGGTCCAGCACCTAGTAACGAATCTTATTTAAAGATTTCAAATATAATAGCAGCTGCAGAGATTACAAATGCAGATGCCATACATCCAGGATATGGTTTCCTATCTGAAAATGCAAAATTTTCTAAAATATGTGAAGAACACGGTATAAAATTTATCGGAGCTTCTGAGGAAATGATTTCTAAAATGGGAGACAAAGCAACAGCAAAAGCAACAATGAAAGCGGCTGGTGTACCTTGTGTTCCTGGTAGTGATGGGATTATCGCAGATTACGAAGAGTGTGTTGTACTTGCCGAAGAAGTAGGCTATCCTGTAATGTTAAAAGCTACAGCAGGTGGTGGAGGTAAAGGTATGCGAGCTGTTTGGAAAAAAGAAGATTTAAAAGCAGCTTGGGACTCAGCTAGACAAGAGTCTAAAGCGGCCTTCGGAAATGATGATATGTATATGGAAAAACTCATTGAAGAGCCAAGACATATCGAAATTCAAATAGTAGGTGATTCTAGAGGTAAAGCATGCCATCTGTCAGAAAGAGATTGTTCTGTTCAAAGAAGACACCAAAAGCTAACAGAAGAGGTGCCTTCACCTTTTATGACAGATAAGCTTAGAACGAAAATGGGTAAGGCGGCAGTTAAAGCAGCTGAATTTATTAAGTATGAAGGTGCAGGAACTGTGGAGTTTTTAGTAGATAAGCATAGAAACTTCTACTTTATGGAAATGAATACACGTATTCAGGTAGAGCACCCAATTACAGAACAAGTTATTGATTTTGATTTAATTAGAGAGCAAATTTTGGTAGCTGCTGGTGTTCCAATTTCAGGAAAGAATTATACACCAAACTTACATTCTATTGAGTGTAGAATTAATGCTGAAGATCCTTTTAATGATTTTAGACCATCTCCGGGTAAAATTACTACATTACATGCTCCAGGAGGTCATGGAGTGCGTTTAGACACACATGTATATGCTGGTTATAGCATTCCACCAAACTATGACTCTATGATTGCTAAGTTGATTACAACAGCGCAAACAAGAGAAGAGGCTATCAATAAAATGAAGCGTGCTTTAGATGAGTTTGTAATAGAAGGTATAAAAACGACGATACCGTTCCACAGACAGTTAATGGAACATCCAGATTATTTAGCTGGTAATTATACCACTAAGTTTATGGAAGACTTTAAAATAAAGCCTGAAGAAGAATAAAAAAAAAGCGACCAATTGGTCGCTTTTTTTGTTTTGTATATCCCCAAAAACCTTCAATCATTATTCTTTATTTTACATTTCAATTAAGAATATTGCAATGAATTAGGCTTTTTTTTGTAAAGTCATAGGATAACCAATACCTTTGCATGCATAATTAAAATTGTTCTATGATGAAAGATAATTACCCTAAATTCCTTTTAACCCTTTTTCTAGCATTATTTTTTGTGTCTCCTGGTATGGCACAAAAAAACGACATCTTGTGGTCTGTAAATAAAGACCAAATAAAAAAAGACGATATAATCTTTTATAAGTCTAAACCAAAGTATTCAACTATAATCAATATTAATATTGAAGCATTAAAGCAACAATTGGTAAATGTACCTAAGCGTCAATTTTCAAGTAAAAATCGAGGCATAATACTCCAATTTCCTAATCAAGAAGGAAAACCAGAATCTTATTTAGTACAAGAGGCTTCAGTAATGGAGTACGATTTACAAATACGTTTTCCTGAAATAAGATCTTTTGTTGGAAAGGGAATTGATAATCCTGCAGCAACAATGAGATTCAGTCTTTCACCACAAAAAGGATTTAGTGGTATGGTTTTATCAGATGGAAAAACGGTGTTTATAGAACCATACACCCAAGATTTAAAAAGCTATATAGCTTTTATTAATTCTGATGAAGACGGTCCAAGAGGAAGTTTCGTTTGTGAAACAGAATATGATCCTGCGGATTTTAAAATTTCTGATGAGGAGTTTATTACGTCTAAGAATGCTAATGATGGTACACTAAGAACTTATCGCTTAGCATTAGCTTGTACAGGTGAATATGCTCAGTTCCATGGTGGTACAGTTGCAGGTGCTTTAGCTGCTATGAATGCTACCATGACAAGAGTAAATGGTGTGTACGAAAGAGATTTAGGGTTAACAATGGTTATCATTGCTAATAATACGGACATTATTTTTCTAAATGCAGCAACGGACCCTTATACGAATAATAGTGGTGGCACAATGCTTGGGGAAAATCAGGCAGAGTGCGATAGTACAATAGGGTCTGCAAACTATGATATAGGCCATGTTTTTAGTACTGGTGGTGGCGGAATTGCACAATTACGTTCACCTTGTACAATAAACAAGGCTAGAGGAGTTACGGGTTCGCCAGTTCCTCAAGGAGATGCGTTTGATATTGACTATGTTGCACATGAGATGGGACATCAATATGGTGGTAATCATACACAGAATAACAATTGCCAAAGATCGAGTGTATCGGTAGAGCCAGGAAGTGCTTCAACAATTATGGGATATGCAGGTATTTGTGCACCAAATGTTCAAAACAATAGTGATGATTATTTTCATGGTGAAAATATTAAAGAAATGTGGGCAAATATTTCCTCAGGACCTAGTAGTACTTGTTTTACAGGAAGTGCAACCAACAATGCAGCACCAGTTGCTAATGCAGGTGCCGATTTCACAATTCCTTTATCTACTCCTTTTGTGTTGAGAGGTATGGCAACAGACGCAGATACAGCGGCTGGGTTAACGTACTGTTGGGAGCAAACAGACGCAACACCAGCAACAATGCCACCTCAATCTACTAATTCTGCAGGACCTTTATTTAGATCTTTAGACCCATCTTCATCTCCAGACAGATATATGCCTACTTTAAGCACTGTTTTCTCGGGTAATTTAGCTACTACTTGGGAGGTTGTCCCTTCAGTAGGAAGAACGATGAATTTTTCATTAACAGTAAGAGATAATGAAGCAGGAGGTGGATCAACAGATTCAGATGAAATGACCGTAACTGTTCAAAATTTTTCTACACCATTTACAGTTAACACTCCACCAACTTGGGGTGCAAACTCGAGTCAACAAGTATCTTGGGTAGTTGGTCAAACGAATTCAGCACCAATAAACTGTCAAACAGTAAATATTTTATTTACTACTAATAATGGTTTTTCGTTTACCACTCTTGCCTCTGGTGTTCCTAACACCGGAACAGCAACAATAACAGTTCCTGGTGTTGGTAATACAAATAACGCTAGAGTTTTAGTAGAAGCCGCGGATAACATTTTTTATGCGGTATCTGAGGCATTTTCAATCTCAAATGCTCAGGATTTTAGTATAAACTCAACTAACGGAGATGCTTTTGTTTGCGGGCAAGACACAGCTTCAATAGATTTTAGTTATGTAACCTCTAATGGATTTTCTGAAACAACCTCATTTAGTATATCTGGTTTACCTGGTGGTGTGGGTTCTACGTTAACACCTATGTCCTTAAATTCTGATGGTACAGTAACACTTAATTTAACAGGCTTAAATTCTTTAGCCACTAATACATACACAATAACGCTTACAGCTACTTCTCCATCAATTACTAAACAAACCACAGTAGATTTAATAATTGCAGATGGAGTTTGTCCTTCAGAGGGAGATTTAAGTTTTCAAACAAGAACAACAGGTGTTATCTTTAATACAATAAATAACTTAGATGCTGGGCCAAAAACGGCTCCGTATTCAGATTTTACATCCATCTCTACTGATGTTGAAGCTGGTATGGATTATGATTTATCAGTAAGAGCTGACTCGGATGGTCCTTACAGAATTAGTACTAGAGTATGGATTGATTGGAATCAAAATTGCTCATTTAATGATCCAGGTGAAGAGTATGATTTAGATTTAGGTACAACAGCAAATATTGCCGACCAATTAACGGATGCATCACCACTAACAATTACTGTTCCTACAGATGCTATTGCAGGTACAACATTAATGAGAGTAAGTACTAAGTACTCTCCTCCATCTCCAGATCCTTTAGATTTTCCAACATCTTGTGAAATTGGTTTTGATGGAGAGGTAGAAGATTATTCTATAAACGTTATTAATGATTTGAGTATAGATGATAATGAGTTAAATAACCTTAGTGTCTATCCAAATCCTAATAATGGCACTTTTTCAATTGGTTTTAATCCTAGATCTGGAGAGGATATAAATGTAGAAGTCTATGATATTAGAGGTAGAGCTATTTTTACAAAGACGTTTAATAGCACAAATAGATTTGACGAAGTTATTAGATTAAGTAATGCACAATCAGGTGTATATTTATTAAATATTTTTGACGGATCTTATAAGGTAACTAAGAAAATAGTTGTTGAGTAATCATCAATATAAAAAACCAAAAGCTCCTTAAGATAGGAGCTTTTTTTTGCTATGAATTTATCATATTGGGAAATAAAAACGTGGTTTACTAAAGTAGATTTTACAATAGTAGGAAGCGGAATTGTTGGACTTACTTCGGCCTTATGGTTAAAAAACAGATTTCCAAAATCTAATATTCTAATATTAGAAAAGGGTATTTTACCACAAGGAGCAAGCACAAAAAATGCTGGATTTGCTTGCTTCGGAAGCCTTAGTGAAATTATAGACGATTTAAAAAGTCATTCAGAGCAAGAAGTCTTAAGCCTTGTTAAGAAACGAGTTGATGGTTTATCATTGCTTCGAGAAACGTTAGGAGATGCTGCAATTGACTATAAAGAATTGGGTGGATATGAATTATTTCCAAAAGAAAATGAAGAACTATTTAATACTTGTATAGAGCAGCAAAAAAATATCAATAAGCTTTTAAACCCTGTTTTTAAAGAAGATGTGTTTAGTTTTAGAGAGAACAGCTTTAATTTTAAAAATATTCAAACAGAGTATAGTTTTAATAAGTATGAAGGGCAAATAGACACCGGAATAATGATGTCAGCACTTCTTAAAAAGGTTTTGAGTCTGGGAGTAAAGATTATTAACAGCTGTGTTGTTGAGTCGTTTTCCGAAGATCTCAACACCGTGAAAATAAAGACTAATCATATAGAGTTTCAAACATCAAAACTTTTAATTTCTACAAATGGCTTTGCCTCAAGATTAATAGATGAAGCAGTAAAGCCAGCCAGAGCGCAGGTTTTAATTACCAAGCCGATTAATAATTTACATATCAAAGGAACATTTCACTTAGATAGAGGCTATTATTATTTTAGAAATATTGATAATAGAATTTTATTTGGTGGCGGAAGACATCTCGATTTTAAAACAGAAGAAACAGAGGAGTTTAATGAAACCGAGCGTATTCAAAATAGCCTTGAGACTATATTAAAAGAAACTATATTGCCTGATACAGATTTTGAAATAGACCATAGATGGTCTGGTATAATGGGTGTTGGTAAACAAAAAAATGCAATAGTAAAGCAACTTGGTAATAATTTGTACTGTGGTGTAAGACTAGGAGGAATGGGTGTAGCAATTGGTAGTATTGTTGGTAAGGAATTAGCAGATTTAATAGAGTGATTTTAAAAGAACAACTATACCGTAAATGTAATGAGGCATTACAAGAGCGTTTAATGCATGTTAAAAAGAGTATTTTAGACCTAGAGCAAGCTTTACAGTCCGAAACCAAAAGTAGTGCAGGAGATAAGCACGAAACAGGTAGAGCTATGATACAAATAGAACGCGAAAAAGCAGGTCAGCAACTTATAGGAATTCAAAATAATCAAGAATTACTTCAAAAAATAGACTGTAAAGCTAAACACAAAAACATAGCCTTAGGAAGCGTGGTATATACATCGCAACATAACTATTTTATAAGTATTAGTGAAGGTGAAATAAAACTAGAAGACGTTTCGTTTTATGCTATTTCGCCACATTCTCCTATTGCTCAATTATTGTTAGGAAAGACAGAGGGAGACACTATTAGTTTTAGAAACAACCCTTTTACCGTTTTGAAAGTGATATAGTTTTCTTCGGTTTTATTGAATGACGTTAATCTGAAATTTTAAAATAAATCACTTCTTCCTGATTAATAGATTCATTGTTATTAAGATAAATAATAGTCCCATTATGTTCGGCTTCAATTAACCATGAATTACCATTAAAGTAAGATTGTTTTACTGTTGCTTTAAGATCGGAGTGTTCTACAATTTTAAGTTGATGTGCGTAGTATATTTTGTTTTTAATAACATTAAACTCTTCAAAGAAAGAAGCTATTAAGGGCAATCTCGGATTTTTATAAAGCTCTTGGGGTTTATCCTTAGCAATTATTTTTTTGCTATTTAGTACTAGTATTTCATCTGCAAACCCGAGAACATCATTTTTATCGTGGGTAGCTACAATACAAGAAATATTTTTCGTTTTAAGATAGTTGAAAACATTTCTGCGAAGCGTTTGTTTTTTAAAGTTATCGATGTGACTAAAAGGTTCGTCCAGAAGTAGAATTTCTGGCTCATTAGCCAAGGCTCTTGCTATAGCAACACGTTGCTTTTGACCTCCACTAAGGTTTTTTACTTTAGTTGTGGCAAAATCTTCCAGTTCAACAATTTTTAACAGCGCTTGGGTTCTCTGTTCTTTTTCCTCAGGATAAAATCGCGATAAATGTTTACCAATGTTATTTTTAACTGAAGTATATGGCATTAGGTCAAATTCTTGAGATACATATTTCATAAAATCATAACCAATAACCAAATTGTGTTTAGGTCCAAGTATTTCAATGTTTTTCCAGAATATTTGGCCTTGCTCTAAGTCGTATTCACCAAAAATAAGCTTTAGTAGTGTACTTTTTCCGGAACCACTTTTACCAATAATAGCAAGATTTTCTCCAGAATTAACTGTGAAGTTTATGTCCTTTAGGACAATGTCTTTAGCGTAACTGAAACTAAGTTTTTTAACTTGAAGCATATGGCAAAAATACCATAAAAAAGCCGCTTGATATTCAAGCGGTTTAGTGTATTTGAAGGGAAGTCTATTTTTTAATAAACTCTCGTCTTAAACTTCTACCATTAGATTCTATCCTTAGGAAGTAAATACCGCCTTGAAGATTTGAAACATTAAGCTCATTATTAATAATCATTTGGTTGAAAACACGTTTTCCTGTAACATCAAAAATAGTTGCAATCTTTTCGGTTAAAATTTCTGAAGTTTTAATCTTTAAAACGTCTTCAACAGGATTAGGATAAATAGAAATATCTTCAAAAGTTTCATCACTTATACTCAAAGGTGCTGTACCTTCAACAAGAACATGTGTGCTGTTTATGCTTGGGTTTTCAAAAACATCAACTATACCAGAAGGCCAATACACTCTAATTTCTGTAATAGAAGTTTCTGCACCAAGACCAAAGTGCGTATTAAGAGAACTCATAAATTCAAAACCTTCACCGCTTCTTACATCTCTAATTTGGGTTCCAGATGGAGTAACTAATTCAACTCTTGCTCCAATACCATTTCTATTACTATAGTTTGGTGTCATATGAGCCATTCCTACGGTGTTTATCTTAACCCAGTTGTTACTATTACCTTGGTTGTAATATCTTACACCACTGTAATAGACATCAATAAACCCATCATTGTTTAAATCACCGAAGCTTCCATTTTTATAGTTAATTTGAGCATCATCAGCATCTTCAAAAGTCATATCTCCGTTACCATACATTATGGATCCGTTGCTTATAATATCTAAATAACCATCATTATCTATATCGTGTACAGAACTTTCCCAGCCTGTTGGCGCAACAATGCCTGCACCAGCTGTAACGTCTGTGAAAATATAGTCGTTATTAGGATTTCCATCATCTGAGAATCCACTATTTTCCATTAACTTATGGGTTCCAGAGCTTGCACCAACAAAAACATCCATGTCGCCATCGTTGTCAAAATCTCCCCAAGCGGAAGACCAAGTTTGCATAGGGTCAGCTAAGCCTATGGCTGCAGCATTTTCTGTAAAAGTATCATCTCCATTATTTGTAACCATCATGTTGGTTCTACGATCTGTAGAGCCTCCACATTTTGCAATAAACAAGTCAATATTTCTATCATTGTTATAATCTATCCATATAGAGCCATAGTCACCACCAGAAGGGAAGTTTCCTAAAGAATAAGGTGCACCAGGAGTTACATCAGATTGATAAAAAGTAAAATTACCAGTACCGTCATTTATAAAGTAAACGTTTGGTTGTACATCATGGCAAACAAAAGCATCAAGGTTTCCATCATTATTGATATCTACAAAATTGGAGCGTTGAGAGAATACATATTCTGTGGTAGATTGCTTAGTGAAGCTAGTGCCATCTGCATTTGATTGCATAAACGTTACACCGCTACCAGCACCATATAATAAGTCTGTTTTTCCATTTGCATCAAAGTCAGCTGCTGCCATACTCCAGCTCGGTAAGTAATCAGCACTTGGTGTTGTAATATTTTTATTTGTAAAAGAGCCATCAGGATTTTGTTCCTGAATATTAACATTTGTTGAAGTGACACCAACTATGTCATCTAAAAAGTCACCATTCATATCAACTACAGCTAAGTCATAACCATTAACAGTTATAGGTTGTTGAATGAAATTTATCCTGGAAGGGGCTTGAGTCATAAAAGTGAAGGGTCCGGTAAAGCCAGAGGTTTCACCAGTACAATTAGATTGCACATAAAAGTCATAACTAGTTCCTGAAGATAAGCCCATTAAGTTATAGTTAGTTGCACCAACATTGTTAATAAGATTCCCTGAACCTAAAGTGAAGCCTGAAACTCCCCATTCAATATTCCAAGAAGAAGCAATTCCGTTTTCTACCCAGTTTAGCATTGCTGAATCTAGTGTTACAGAAGTCACATCCAAACTACTTGGGTCTGGACAGCTAGCGCCTTCTTCTATACAGACATCTGCTGTTCCACTTTGTAAATCTCTCCAAATCACAGCGTAATAGGTTGCGCCAGGAGTTAAGCCACCTATAAGACCAGAAGTATCACCTGAGTTTAAAATATTATTAGAGCAAGTTGAGGCAGATGTTCCGCCACAAGACTCATAAACTTCTAGTCCAATACCATTAGCTGCTCCGCTAAAATTAAATATTACAGAGCCTATTGACGGAGCTGTAAAACTCACAAAATATCCATAATTACCAGAAGCATCACAAGTAGGGTTTTCATTATTTGCATCAATGTCTGTTGCTAATGAAAAATCAAATGTTGTTGGTGTTGCACTAGAGCAATCTGTTTCTACTTGCATAGAAATTGCTGAAATGCAAGTGCCGCCTGGCATTGAAGTAGTAAAATTAAAAGGACCAACATAATTAGAGGTATCACCACCACTACAGTTTGCTTGTACATAAAAATCATATGAAACTCCTTGAGAGAGACTATTTAAATTATAAAAGGTAGAATTTACATTGGATATCACAGTACCTGAACCAAGAGCAAAACCAGCAGTTCCCCATTCAATATTCCACGACATAGAAGATCCTGCTTCAGTCCATTCTAAAACAGCACTAGTTTCGGTAACAGCAGAGACACTTAAATCTATTGGATTGGGACAAGCAGGTGGATTTTGCGATATAATTGTTGGAGAGTCGAAACAAAATCCATAACCCCAAGACCCATTGTCTTCATAGGAAATACGATATCTAAAACCTGATAATTGATTGTTTGAAAAAGATGAAATATCTAAAAAAGGAACGTCTAAACTATAAAACGTACCATTACAATAATCTGATGTTGGTGCACCAGCGGTATCAGTATCATAAGGATTTCCCCAAGTCACCCATTGAGAACTATCATCATCCCAATATTCTATCGTGAATATCTCATTTTGGTATACATTAAATACATAATTTGTATATAAGTATATGTGTGTTTCGCCAGCACCACTTGCTGCAGATAAGTCTATTACTGGAGATTCTGCTGCTATATCACTATCTGTTCCACTTCCTGCATCATCATCATCATATGAGAAATTAGTAGAAGTTGTTATTGGGTTTTCGTAGAGGTAAGTAGCATCATATGTTCCTGTTAGTGACCAATTGCTATTTGGCCAGTTAGCACTTTCATTTAATACTTGTGAGTAGCCTAAGCTAAATGTAAAAATAGCAATAAGCAAGAGGGTAGTTTTTTTCATATTTTTTTTGGTGTTATTCACAATTATCTAAAGAATTTATCCATTCTTCTATGAGATTTATGCCTTCTACATGATTTGTTGTTCTTCCTAAGAGAGGCATTCTAAATGATTCATCGGTAGTACTTATTCTGTAATAAAGTATGGATAAATCTGTATCATTGGGCTTTACAATATAAGAATTTGGAATGAATTGAGTTTCTGGTTCTACACAAACACCAATGTTTTCGGTGTTTTCTGTTAAGTTAAAGGCAAATCTCATCGGTCTATAATTACAATGTCCTTCGTCAGAGTGGCAGTGTGCGCAATTAATATCAAGATAAGAGCGTACTCTTGCCTCTAGCGTTTGAGAATCATCATCCCAAGCAACAGAAGAATTTATATTGTCTGGAATATCAGAGTTTAAGTAGCCAAACTCTACCAGTTTTCGAAGCTGATTTGCTGGCCCATCAATGTAGTTATAATCTTTGTTGAGGTTTTGAGGTTTTAAGCCAATAGGAGTAGGATCTTCCAACTGATTGTGACATGTAAAGCACTCTGCCCTAGAAGGTATTCTGTAGTCAGTTGTTTTTATACTTTCGCCTTCTATCCAACTTAGGTTTACAATACTTCCTGCATTAGTAAAGTAGGCTTCAGTTTGTTCTTCGTTCCATACATAATTTGCAAAATCCCATTCGGTTTCTTTTTTGTACATAAGTCGCGTTTCAATAATTTTTGTAGAATTATCTGGCTGTACATTGTAGTAAAAAAAGTTTTTTATAATTACACTTCCGGTAGGAAACTCTAAAGGAGTATAATCGTTTATATAATTTGCTTTAACACCATTTGGCATCCATATAAATCGTTTTTTCTTGGCATAGTCGGTAAAGAGAGGCGTGTTGAGATCGTAAGGAAAAACACCAAATGAAGGATTGAGGTCTTTTAAAACCCCTTGAAAGAAATTATATGAAGATAATGTTTCATGAGGTGTCTCATTATCAAACATGTTTACAATAGATAAAGATGTAATCGTTAAAGTGATACTTTCTGATTGACAGTTATTTGAAGCGTCACATATTGTATATTGAATAGAGTCTTCTCCAATAGTATTTGTATTTGCTGTGTAAACCAAAAAGTCGTCGTTTACATTATTGGGAGTATTATTATCATTAATTACTACTGAGCCTAAAGACGGCTGGCTTATAGATAGTGTACCAGATTGAGGGATATTAGAGTCGTTGTTAAATATAAATATTTCAATCTGTGAGTTTTGATCTAAATAGACGTCGTCTGGACTTGTTTGAATAGACAAAGGTGTTGTATTGTCATCTGATTCACTACAAGATGAAAGTAATACCAATGTTAGTAAAAGTAATTTTAGAATGTATTTTTTTTTCATGTATAAATGACAGTACATTAGTAGAACAATCTCAATAAAAAAACTCCTACTTTTTTAACAAAAATAGGAGTAAATCTAAGATATTTTAATTAAATCGTTTATAATCAAATAAAAAAAGGCAAATGACTATAAAGATTGGTCAGCTTAAATAGAATTTGGTTAACCCTTAACTTTTTCTTTCGTTTTACTTGGTAAGACATCAAAACCCATATTATAAAGAGTAAACCCAAAGATATCCGCATATTGTTCAATGGTTTTGCTTACAGGTGTACCAGCACCATGCCCAGCATCGGTTTCAATTCTTATAAGTGTTGGATTATCGCCAGTTTGCTTGCTTTGCAATTCTGCAGCAAATTTAAAACTATGCGCAGGTACAACCCTATCATCATGGTCTCCTGTGGTTACTAAAGTTGCAGGATATTTTACTCCTTCTTTTACATTGTGTACAGGAGAGTAGCCTTTGAGGTATTCAAACATTTCTTTACTATCTTCTGCAGTACCATAATCGTAAGCCCAACCTGCACCAGCTGTAAATGTGTGATATCTTAGCATATCTAAAACTCCCACAGCAGGTAATGCAACTTTCATTAAATCTGGTCGCTGTGTCATTGTTGCTCCGACTAATAAACCACCATTAGAACCTCCTCTGATAGCTAAATAATCTGATGAGGTGTATTTTTCAGAAATTAAATATTCAGCAGCAGCTATAAAGTCGTCAAAAACATTTTGTTTTTTCATTTGAGTACCTGCATCATGCCATTTTTTTCCGTACTCACCACCACCACGCAGATTAGCTACAGCATATATTCCACCTTGCTCCATCCATACGGCATTAGTAATACTAAAACTTGGTGTAAGAGATACATTAAATCCTCCATAACCATATAGTATTGTAGGGTTTTTACCGTCTAATTTTAAGCCTTTTTTATGGGTGATAATCATTGGGATTTTTGTACCATCTTTAGAGGTGTAAAACACTTGCTTACTCTCGTAGTTTTCTGGGTTGAAATCTATTTTTGGTTTTCTATATAGCTCAGAGGTTCCTTTCTCTATGTCATACTTATAGATACTGCCAGGTGTTACATAATTAGTAAAAGAATAATAAAGTTCTTTTTCTTCTTTTTTAGCACCAAACCCACCAGCACTTCCTACACCAGGCAATTCTACTTCTCTTACAAGTTTGCCATCATAGTCGTATTGTAAAACTTTAGATACAGCATCTACCATATATTCAGCAAAGAAATAGCCACCACCTGTTGAAGGACTTAAGACATTCTCCGTTTCTGGAATAAAATCTTTCCAGTTATCGGGAGTTGGGTTAGAGGCATCAACAGTAACGATTTTTTGATTAGGTGCATTAAGATTTGTCATAATGTAGAGCTTAGAGCCTACATTTTCTATAATGTTAGAGTCCGAATCTGTATGGCCTAAAATCTCTACTAAAGGTGCGTTAGGCACAGTAAGGTCTTTGATGTAAAGCTTATTTCCTGATGTAGACACTCTAGGTGTTATTACCAAATATCTATCATCTTCTGTAACTCCTGCATATATATAACGGTGTTTTTCTTCTGGAGTACCTCCATAGATTAATTGATCTTCAGATTGTTTGGTGCCTAACTTGTGATAATATACTTTGTGTTGGTCTGTTCTGGCAGAAAGCTCACTACCTATTGGTTTATCATAGCTAGAGTAGTAGAAACCATCATTTTTATACCAAGACATACCGCTAAATTTAATATCTACTAAGGTGTCTTCAACAATTTCTTTGGTTTCAGCATTCATTATTAGAATTTTTCTCCAATCACTACCTCCTTCTGAAATTGAGTATGCTAATGTTTTTCCATCTTTTGAAAAGCTCAATCCTCCTAACGAGATTGTTCCATCTTCTTTGAAGGTATTAGGGTCTAAAAATACTTCGGCAGTTGAAGGGTCTGCATCATTTTTGTACCTGTAAATAACGTACTGGTTTTGTAAGCCATCATTTTTATAGAAATATGTATAGTCTCCTTCTTTAAAAGGTGCTCCTATTTTTTCATAGTTCCATAGTTTTGTTAGACGCTCTTTTAACTCTTCTCGGTAAGGTATATTATCTAAATAACCAAAAGTAATTTCGTTTTGAGATTTTACCCAAGCCTCTGTTTCTGCACTTCGGTCATCCTCCAGCCAGCGGTATGGGTCTGATATATCTACACCAAAGTAATTATCAACAGTATCGACTTTTTTAGTTTCAGGGTAAGTTATATTAATAGGTTTCACTTTTTCAGATTCGTTTTTACAGGACATAAAAATACTGAGTAATGCTGTTGTTAGAAGTAATTTTTTCATAATAAGTTTTTGGTATTAAACCTCAATAAAAGTCAAAATTAAGACTGTATTGCGTTAATTTTTAAACATAAATAATGCTCTAACATCTCGTTAAATCATATGATGAAAGGTACAAAATTTAGGTATAGTCTAAAAACTATTAAAAAACTAAACTAAACCGTTATTTACTAGGTACTCTGCAATTTGAACCGTGTTAGTAGCAGCTCCTTTTCTAAGATTATCACTAACAACCCAAAGGTTTAGAGTGTTTGGTTGAGAACCATCTCTTCTTATTCTACCCACAAAAACATCATCCTTTCCATTAGCATACATTGGCATTGGATAGACATTAACATCTAAATTATCTTGTAATGTAACACCATCTGTATTATTAAGAATTTGCCTTACTTCGGTTAAATCAAAGTCATTTTCAAACTCAACATTTACAGCCTCACTGTGTCCACCTGCTGTCGGTATTCTTACAGCCGTTGCCGTTACAGCAATTGTTCTATCATCAAGAATTTTTTGAGTTTCTCTAACCAGTTTCATCTCCTCCTTTGTATAACCGTTTTCTTCAAAAACATCACAATGAGGGATAGCATTTTTATGAATAGGATAATGGTAGGCCATGTCTCCTTTTTTGCCAGCGATTTCATTTTCTAGCTGCTCTACAGCTTTTACACCAGTACCAGAAACAGATTGATATGTAGAAACAACAATGCGTTTTATTTTATATTTATGGTGAAGTGGAGCTAAAGCCATTACCATTTGTATTGTAGAACAATTTGGATTGGCGATAATTTTATCTTCTTTAGTTAGTTGATTGGCATTAATCTCTGGCACAACAAGTTTTTTAGTTAAGTCCATTCTCCAAGCAGAAGAGTTATCAATAACTGTAGTGCCTACTTCTGCAAATTTTGGAGCCCATTCTAAAGATGTACTTCCACCAGCTGAGAATAGTGCTATATCTGGTCGTTTTTCAATAGCAGAAGGGATGCTTATCACCTCATATTGTTTTCCTTTAAATTCCATTGTTTTACCAACAGAACGTTCTGATGCTACTAATAGTAATTCATCTATTGGGAAATTTCGTTCTTTTAGAACGTTTAACATAACACTGCCTACCAAGCCAGTTGCACCTACTACAGCTACTTTCATTTTTAGTGATTTAATTAAATATCGTGCAAAATTACGTAAAAAAAAGACCTTACTTTCTATTAGGAGTGGCCTTTTAACAACAAAAAACAAATTGTTAAATATTTAACTTTTGTGTTTTTTAGTAAAGAAAAACCCAGACAGCTCGTCTGGGTTTGGTTATTAAATATGTAGTATAGCGGTAGCTATATTCTATTTACTTTTTTAAAGAATCTCTGATTTCCATTAATAAATCGATTTCAGATGGTCCTGCTGGTGCTTCTGGTGCAGGTTCTTCTTTCTTCTTCATTTTGTTAACACCTTTTACAACCATAAACATTACAAATGCAACGATTATAAAATCAATAACGTTTGTTAAAAACGTTCCGTACTCTAACCATACTTCTCCTACCATTTCTCCTGCGTCGTTTAATGCTCCATCTTTTAATTTGTATCTTAATGCTTTAAAATCAGAATCGAATATCATACCAATTAGAGGTGATACAATTCCTCCTGTAAATGAAGCAACTACTTTATTGAAAGCAGCACCCATTACAAAACCTACAGCAATGTCTACAAGGTTACCCTTCATTGCAAATTCCTTAAATTCTTTTAACATAATTCAGTGTTTTAAATAGTTAGTATATATGTTAGTTAGATACTAAAATAAGTAAAAAGTCACAAATTGTTAAAAAAATCTTAAGTCGAGATAATATTTCTTTTAACGCGTTGAGATATTGCGGTAATAATTTCATAAGAAATTGTACCTGAAGATTCTGCAAGATTAGAGGCTTTATGTAAGCCATCAAAGATAATAACCTCGTCCCCTTCTTTACAGTCTATACCAGTAACGTTTACCATAATCATATCCATACAAACATTGCCAATTATAGGTGCTTTCTTTCCATTAATAAAAACATATCCTTTTCCTTTTCCATAAATTCTTGTAATGCCATCTGCATGACCAATTGGAATGGTGGCTGTTGTTTCATAATCTTTGGCTTTATGCACTCGGTTATAACCTACGGTTTCACCTTTTTCTATGGTATGAATCTGTGATATTACAGACTTTAAACTCGCTATAGGTTTTAGTTGCTTATCTTCTGCTACAGAATTCCCAAAACCATAAAGACCTACACCACTTCGTACCATATCCAAATGGCCTTCAGGATAGTTTATAATACCAGAAGTATTACATAAATGCAGCCATGGATTATAGTTTATTTTAGACTTAAATACTTTGGCTATAGATTTAAATGTTTCTATTTGGTGTTTTGAGAATTCTGTTTCATTTTTGTCTTCACTGGCAGCTAAGTGCGAAAAAAGTGATTTTACTTTTATTGATGTGGTTTCTTTTAGTTTTGAAACAATATAATCTACATCATTTTCCCAAAAACCTAGACGATTTAAACCTGTATTAAATTTAATATGAACAGGATAGTCTTTTTGTGATTGCTCTTCTGCAACCGAAATAAATTCACTTAAAATTCTTGCGCTATAAATACTTGGCTCTAAACAGCGTTCAATTATGGTTTTAAAATTTACTGGCTGCGGATGAAGCACTAAGATAGGAGTTGTAACGCCAGCATCTCTGAGTAAAACACCTTCTTTAGCGTATGCAACAGCCAAATAATCAATATTTAAAGTTTCTAGGTGTTTAGCTATTGCAACAGAATCACTACCATAAGCAAAAGCTTTTACAACAGCTAAAAATTTAGTGTTGGGCTGTAATTTAGATTTTAAGTAATTGAAATTATGTGTTAAGGCACCTAAATCAATTTCGAGAACGGTTTCATTCGCTTTTGGCATCCGACTTATTTTCTTTAGCATTGATCTCTTCAGCATCTTTCACTTTCATTTGTCTTACCTTATCTCTAAGCATAGATTTGTAAAAAGCAGCACGACTCAAAGGCTCGTATTCTTCAACCTCTCCGAGTAAAACCAAATCATCACTCTGTGCTTTTCTATAACTATACTGTGCTAAATTTCCTGTTTTGGTACAAATGGCATGAACTTTTGTAACATACTCTGCTGTTGCCATAAGATAGGGCATTGGGCCAAAAGGATTGCCTTTAAAATCCATATCCAAACCAGCTACAATGACACGAATGCCTTTGTTGGCCAAATCATTACAAACCCTTACAATTTCATCATCAAAAAATTGAGCTTCGTCAATACCAACAACATCACAACCGTCTGCTAAAATGGGAATGTTAGCAGCAGCAGGTACTGGAGTAGATCTGATTTCGTTAGAATCGTGAGAAACTACCATTTCGTCATCATACCTCACGTCTACTGCAGGTTTAAAAATTTCAACTTTTTGTCTGGCAAATTGGGCGCGCTTTAATCTTCGTATGAGTTCTTCGGTTTTACCAGAGAACATAGATCCACAAATAACCTCAATCCACCCAAATTGTTCTTTATGATTTACCGTATTTTCAAGAAACATTTCGTAATTTTAGCACTAAAACGTAGTTAATTTTCGTTTGTATAAAGGTCAATCAAAAATATTAAAAATCAAAAGTAATTAGGATGAAACATCTACTATTTATTTACAAATAATAATAGTGAAGTATACAGGTGTTTCATGAAACTTGCTTAACAATAAACTTAGATCACATGAAAAAGAAATTAGAATCAGAATTAATCAGCATAGCACATAGGATTCTAAAGTTAAAAGGAAGAGAAGATGTGGACAGAATGCACGAGGAGGTTACTAAGCTTTATGAGAAGTTGACGGTTTTAAAATTTGCACAAGAAAATTTTGAAGATGACATGCCAACCATAGGTAATGACTCTTCTTTTTTTGGTATGTTAGATACAGCGTTTAACAATACAGTAAGTGATAATATTGAAATTGGAAATAAAACTTACGTTAACGTAGATGAGGTAGAAGATGATGGTATTATGGAGCCTGTGATGGATAAAATAAAAAACATGGTAGCGCATATGCCAGAAAATTTGGAAGAGGTAGACGCAGTTTTAGAAACAATTAAACCTACCGAAGAGACTAAAACCATAGATTTTGAATCTATAACGTCTGATTTTGCTGATATTCCAGAGTTTGAACCCATTGAAGATGCAAAAAAACGAGAAGCCGAACAAGCTAAAAGATCTTTGAACGATAAGTTAAAAGGCAACGGACTTCAGATAGGATTGAATGATAAGTTGGCCTTTATAAAACATCTTTTTGAGGGTAAAAATGAAGACTACGATCGTGTAATTTCTCAAATAAACACAGCAGATTCTATTGTAGAAGCCAGAACACTTATTTATGAAATGGTAAAACCAGATTATAATAACTGGGAAGGCAAGGAAGACTACGAAGAGCGCTTTATAGAAATCGTTGAAGGTAAATTCAGTTAATAATTAAGATAGACATACCCTTGTAATGGTTTTGCAATACCATTAATTTCTAAAATGTAGAAGTACGTACCAACAGGCAATAAACCAGATGATTCTGGTATACCTCTATTTGCTCTACCATCCCAAGTATTATTGTAATTATTGGCTTCATAGATTAGCGTACCATAACGGTTATAAATTTTAATTCTATTATCAGAAAAGCGTTCTATGCAAGGAATAACCAAATAGTCATTTTCTAAATCTCCGTTAGGAGAAATTCCTTCAGGTACAGACAAGCAATTAGATATTTCTACAATGGCTTTATCTTCATTGTTAGTGTCATCTCTATCTACTTCATTTAAAGTATTGAGAAAAGCAACATTCAATAAATTGGTTGACGAAACTACCAAGACCGTAATCTGTAAAGTTTCGGATTGATTAGGGTCTAAAATCGGAATTGACCAAGACAACATACTATCGTTAAAAACACCAGAGCTAACTGTATAAGAAATGTATTCATACCCAATAGGAAGTGCATCTAAAACTTCAACAGCAGTTGCCTGAGTTGTGCCTACATTTGTTGCTGTAATAGTAAATGTTACTTCTTGGCCAACAATAACTTCGGTAGGCTCAACAGATTTTAGAATTTCAATATCTACGTTAGAAGTATCTACAATAACATTTAATGTGGCACTAACTTGAGATGCATCTAAGTTATTAGTATCACTTATATTTTGAAAGTCGTTAAGGTATGTTCCTTCAACATCTGCTGTTACCATTACCGAAAATGTACAACTTTCCACACCATTCGGAAAAGTTAAATCTGTAACTCCCACAAAAGTATCACCTGCAATCCCACTAAATGTCGCTGTACAACCATTGTCTTCTATCCAAACAGGAGTTGAGGTTAAAGTGACTCCTGCAGGTAAATTATCGGTAAACCCTATGCCGTTTTGAGTAGGACTTGAAGCAATGTTGTATACGGTAAAAATTAATTCGCTTTCACCTCCTTCAAAAATTGTATCTGGGAAAAAGATCTTATCAAGTATTGGCGAAACTACCTGTACACTATTAACTGAAATATTGGTTTCGGGAGTTAACTCTTCATTGTTTGAAGCACTAGGAAAGGCTTCAGCAATATTATTAAAAGCGCCACCAAAGCTTGGAGCTATTACAGGAATTGAAACTCTGACTGTTGAACCTGCTTCCATGGTTGGTATTATACCTGTTATTGTATTTCCGGAAGTGTTAAAAGAAGAAATACATGTTGCATTACCAGAAGTTATACTACAGGTAGGTGTGCCAATAATCGTAAAGGCATTGTTTAAAACATTTTCAAACGCTATATCTATAGCATCAGAGCTGGTTGTGCTATTGCTTATATCAACAATCCAGTTAAAAGACGCTCCTGTATCTACTTGAGCAAATTCAGGATAAGTTTGTACCACTAAATCTATACATGGAGCAAAAAAAGTTTCTACAAAAGTTACATTATTGGCACCATTAGAATCAGGTACGTCATTTACGTAATATGCTCTTACATAGTTTGTACCAATCATTGGTAGGGTAGAACATTCGGGTTGCCAATCTACAGTAACAGTAAAGGAAACCGAACTATTGGCAGGAAGTACCCAGTTATCTTCAGGTAAAATTTCCCAAAACGTATCAAAACTTCCATCTTCGGTAACACCATCAAAAGGAACACCAACATAAGCATTGTTAATTGAAAAACAAGAAGCTGTTCCTGTGGTTCCTGAACACTCAATACTGACTAAAGTTCCAGTGATAGGCACGTCATCACCCAATGGAACAGGCATATGATCTTGCACTTGTATAGGTTCATCTGTGTCTCCATTGTTGGTCACCGTAATTTCATAAGTAATTTCTCCCCATTCAGCAGTATTTGTTTGAGAACTTCCTATGGGTAATTCAGGAAATATTTGAGTTTTAGAAACTTGTAAATCAGAAAGGTCTTCATCATCACAAATCTCCGCAGGTGGAAGGACTAAGTCGTTATAATGATAATTATTATCTAGGTTTACGTCTATAGTTTGAGTTGGTAATAGTGAAACCTGACTTTTAACGAGACCTTCTCCAACAGATGGAAATGGACTACAAAGAGGCTCAATGAATGTAACAACTGTCTCAATAGTTATGGTTGTATTAGGTTGAAGTATAAATTCACTACTTACCCATATCTGACCATTATCTGAAATCGTGAAATCTCCGCAGGCTACAGGTCCTGTTGTTGTTATACAGTTTACAGAAACAATACTCCAGTTTATAAATGGAGACAAATTTTGAAGATAAAAAAACAAAGGTACCTCAGCCGGTCCATTGTTACACACTGTTGTTTCAAAAGTTACCTCTTCATCATAATCGATATCTGTTGAATCTACAGGATCAATAAGTTCGGTTTCAATGCATACATCAGTAACAGGACACACATCGGCATTTAACAAAATAGTTTCCACAAAGTTTGAAAGGTTTGAGGAAACATTAGCGTGATTTAATTCAATTTCAATAAAGCTATCAACCGTTATTGGCATTGGTTCTGTTGAACATGAAAAATTATTATAGCGATAAACCATTTCAAAAGTTACACTACCTCCAGAGGTAATTTCAAAATTGTTAAACCCAAAGAGGGAAGGTGCAGAGGTGACAGCAGTGGTATAAATAGTTTCTGTGTAACCATTAACAGTGCTTAGATCTGGGCAAAGCGTTCCATTGGTTGCTCCTAAACATTCTAGAGAAACAAATTCCACAAAGGGTTGTCCATTACCAATAGGTGAGGTTAAGATAAGACGACCATCAATAGCCTCAACAGGAAAATCTATCTCACTATTATTAGTTATGGTAAATTGATAGGTAACTTCGTCTCCCCAAGCACTTATTGGTGTACCTGGAGCAGGTTGAATTTGGGTATGTGTAACTACAAAATCAATAACAATATCTAATACATCAATAGAAATTATAGACTGGTTATTACTGGTGTTAGTATCTGTAGTTCCATTTGGTGGACTTATGCTGCCATTAACAGCAATTCCACCTAAATTGGTTGGTGCAGAAACCAGGACCAAGAGCTCTACACTAGAATTGTTGGGCATATTAGCTACTGTGGCAGTGAGCATATTACCTGTAATAGAAATAACCGAAACATCCGATGCACCATTGATGGTATTCTGAGAATTTGTGGAAATGATGGTAATATCATCATCAAAATCTACTGAGATAGTTGCATTATTTACAGCATTACCTGAGTTAGATAGTGTAATCAAATACTGAAAATCTTCATAAATATCTACTTGAGAAATTGCTGTTCCGCTGAGGTTTTGAGCTTCAATATTAATGGATAAATCTGCGGTTTGACTAAGTAAAAAAGAGGCATTACACAAAAAGAGTAATAAAAGATAAAGCGGTTTCTTCACAGGTTGGTTTTATATCTAGATGTAGATTCTTACAAATGGTTGCGTTAAGATATACAAAAGATTGTAAATTTGAGATTAAGATTTATGATACATGAAACTATACCTAGTCCCAACACCAATAGGAAATTTAAAGGACATTACGTTTAGAGGCATTGAAGTTTTAAAAGAAGCAGATTTAATACTTGCTGAAGATACCAGAACTTCTGGAAAACTATTAAAGCATTTTGAAATTTCCACACACATGCAAAGTCACCATATGCATAATGAGCATAAAACGGTGAATAGTCTTATTGAAAAACTAAAGTCCGGACTTACAATTGCTGTGATTAGTGACGCTGGTACACCTGCGATTTCCGACCCTGGTTTTTTATTAGTTAGAGCTTGTGTAGAAAACAATATTGAGGTTGAATGTTTACCTGGAGCAACAGCCTTTGTGCCAGCATTGGTAAATAGTGGTTTGCCAAACGATAAGTTTGTGTTCGAAGGCTTTTTGCCAGTAAAGAAGGGTCGCCAAACTAGACTGTTACTCTTAGCAGAAGAAACCCGAACCATGATTTTTTACGAAAGTCCGCATAAGTTAGTAAAAACTTTAGGGCATTTTTGTGAGTATTTTGGAGAAGATAGACCAGTGTCTGTATCGAGAGAACTTACTAAACTTTATGAAGAAACAGTAAGAGGAACAGCAAAAGAAGTTTTAGAACATTATACCAACAAACCTCCAAAAGGTGAGACTGTTATTGTGGTTGGAGGGAAAACTGATAAAAAATGAAGTTAAGTTTATTAATTATAGTTTCATTGGTCTCGTTATTAACTGTTACCAATGAACAAAAAACAATTAAAACAACAACTGAAAACGCAAAACAGGTAGATTGCGATTTATTACCAAGTGTTAGGTCTAATCATCCTGTTAACTTTCATATAAATGAAATTGATTCATCTAAATATAACCCTCGAGCATTTCAAGATCCTTACAAATTGACAATTTTTGCCAATAGTGATTCTATCGAAAAAATTTATCAAGAAGATTATCCTGAAATTTTTAAGAAAACAGATAAAGGATACAAGTTTAAAAACAGCCAAGGACAAGAGATTATTGCAGAAAATAATTTAGAACAAGAAAAGTTGTATTCAAAATATGAGTTTAAGGCAGGTTTTGAGAACTATGTTATGATTCTCTTGACATACTTTGAAGGAAGTCAAGTAGTAATTATTGACCTAGAAACAGGATTAGCCTTCACTACATTAGATAAGCCTAGATTTATAACAGAAACTAAACTATACAGCTTTGCAGATTATTATGGCGATTCAGATATTCACTTTTATAATATTGAGACGAAAGAGTCTGTTCATTTTTCTTTTCAAAATCTCAGCATAGTAGATTCTTATAATGTTTCTAATCACGTCTTTTTTAAGGCAATCTGTATGACTACAATGGAAGAGAAGTATTTTGAAATACTAAATTAAATCAAACAATTATAGTTTACTGTAACATGGTTTGACTTATTCTTATTTATATAACGAAAAACGCCTACTTCTGTTAGAAAATAATTTTCACTTTTTTTCAATAAAACAAAAACCTCACCATTTCTGATGAGGTTTTTTCAACTTTAAAGTTATCGAGAGCTTAAACTATTTTAATCTTTAATCTCAACTGTATTTCCTGAGATCCAAGTTTTGTTTTCATCTCCATAATACAGATAAGCAGTACTTGCAGGTGCTTGGTAATGGCCAGCAATATCAGCTTTTAAGTCTAGCCTAATATTTTTGGTTTCAGAAGCTTTAAATTCTCTCCAGTAAAACACTAGATAATTATCAAAAATCTCATAAAAAGCCACCTTATTTTCTTCTAAAATCTTTTTTAATTGCCAAGGTTGAGCTGTTGTTCCAGAAGGTATGCCAACAATTGTGGTGACCATGCCTAAGGGTTCTGCATTGGTGTTTGCAACAGCGATATTAAAACTCACATTATCGCCAACCGCATAGTTTTGCCCAGTAATTGTTGTTTCGAGCTGCAAAGGACAAGCCTTTGAACTATCTGGTAACGTGCTATCCCAATTCACATTCAAAGTATAAGGAAATGTTGTCTTTGGGTTATTAAACTTAACTGCAATGGTCTGTTTTCCTTGTTTTAGATAGTTCTCAAAACCGTTAATGGTAATTTTTCCATCGTCTGAAAGTTCTAATTTTTTAGTTATGGATTTACCATTTATTATTAAGGTGATGTCATCGTTTTCCTTAAGTATTTTTTTCTTTTGACTTTTCGTGTAATTAATCAGAGCTTTAAGAGCCATTGCAGTTGCTTGTGTAGAGCCAAAACGGTTGTGTTTACGTTGCTTAATCAGATAATCTACACCTTCTGTTACAAGAATTGCATTTTCGTTTTTCTCGTCCATTAAAGCCAATGTTGTAAGCGCCACGGTTTCTATCTGTTTAGAGTTGCCGTAAGATCTGGTAATTGTATTTTCTACAGGTATTTTCTCAAAACCATACTCCTCAATATTTGCTTTTATTTTGGCTAAAAGTGTTTTAAAGTTTTCTTCTTTATTGAGGTTATGACTAGCCATAGCTAGTAGTGCCATTTTATAAGTGTCATTACTTTTTATAGCATCTGCATAGGCTGTATTATATTCTAGCATATAATCTGCATTGACACCAGATTCGCTTAATGCATAGACAATGTAAGCATTGGCAACATCTGTTGGTGAACTGGCAAAGCTATCATAGCCTTTTTTACTTTTTTTGAAACCACCTTTACCGTCTTTTCGGCTTAAAAGCCAATCTACAGTTCTGGAAATCATTTTGTCACTTACACCATCGTATACTTCTTTCATTTCGGTAAATTCCAAAATGCCATAAGCGGTTAAGGTTTCGTGTGGTGGAGTATGACCAAACCATTCAAAACCACCTTCAGAAGTTTCAAAACCAATAAGCCTTTTATAGCCTTGTTTTATAAAATCTAGAGCTTTAGCTTCAATTTCAGGATTGCTTTTGCCTGCTTCCTTCAGGTATTTTAAAACCATAATATTAGGATATGTTGAAGATGATGTTTGCTCAAAACATCCATAAGGCTGACGGATTAAAGACTCAATACCATCCATAACATCACCTACAATGTCTGTATAAATATTAAACTCTGTGGTAATACTATGTTTAACAGCATGGTTAATTTCAAAGTCAAACGTTTGAGTTTCTGAACCAGACAATGATATTGATGTTGGGAAATAAGGGCTTAAAATTGTTACCTTTTTCTTTATGATATCTTTATAGTCTTCAGATTCTGCCAGAATGGAAATGTCTAAGTCTTTACCCTTTTCAATAGGTATAACTATTATGGTTTTGGTGACAGCGTTTTTAGCTTCCACATTTAGTTTTTCATCAATAGACGATACCAACTTTAAATGTTCAGGCAAAAGAAACTTTAAATTAGTTTCCATGGCTTTTTCAGTTTCATTTGTAATGGTAATTGGTAATGAAATGGTATCATTCAGCACCATGTAATTAGGTGTTTTAATGTCTATGTTCAATAATTTCTTGGTAGCGTATAATTTGTCAGCTTTGCCTACAAGGCCATTATAACCAATGCCTTCAGCAGAAATTTTAAACGACGTTACAGCATCAGAATTATAAAATTCAATTTCGGCAATGCCATCAGCATTGGTTTGTACTACTGGATTCCAGTATATGGTTTGTCTAAAATCGGTACGCTCTTCTGGTAGATTTTTTCCTTCATAGATTGGCATGTAGAAACTTCTTGGAGTGTCTATGTGGTTTCCAATATAGTGGTAAAATTGCTTTACAGCATAGTTTTTATAATCTCGGTTATTTAATCGTTTTGTGGCTCCTTTATAATAAGGATAGCTATCGTTTTTGGTGGTAATGATAATAACTCCGTTAGAGCCTCTGCTACCATAAATGCTGGTTGCAGTAGCATCTTTTAGGACTGTTACGCTGTTTACTTGTTGAGGGTTGATGTCGCTCAAAGCAGACCTATCGTAAGGTACACCATCTACTACAACAAGAGGTTCGTTATTACCAGACACACTGCCAAAGCCTCTGATTCTAACGTTTGGAGCACTACCAGGTTGTCCGTTAGCATTTGTTACGTTAACACTAGCCACTTCGCCAGCCAAAGCATTGATAACAGAATTGCCGTTTGATGCTATTTCTTCTTGTGAAATCACTTTTACAGAACCCGTAAGGCTCGCTTTACGTGTTGTACTATAACCCACAACGATAACTTCATCCAAACCATTTCCACTTTCTTGTAAACCAACAGATATTTTTGCCTTTTGTTTAATAGTGTTTTGTAGTGGTTTTTCATTTTTGTCAAAAGACTTAATATTCTCTTTGTTTTCTACATTTTTAGTTGGTGTTTGGCTGTAGTATCTTCCTTCTTCTAAGGATGTTTCTTCAATAGTAACACGTTCTCCATTGTCTTTGTAAGCCAATAAAGTAAGATTGTAATTATTGTTGAATTTAAAAGCGAAAGAGCCATCTTCTTCGGTGTCAAAAACCAAAACTTTATTACCATCTCTATCAAAAAGCAGTAAATGTGCTTGTGTTGGTTTTCCTTTTTTGTTGAGTACAACACCAGTTTGTATAGCACTCTGTTCTGGTAGATATTGTGCATTTTCCTTAGTAACGGTAGGTGCATTGATATAGTCTCTCCAACCATGCGTTAGCATCACATAATCTATTGCTGTTTTTGATTTAGGCTCTTTTGGATTCAAGTAAAAATCTGGCTTATGAATTTCACCTTTCAATTCAGAAGACACCAATAAGTAGGATAAAATATGGTCTTGCTTATCATCCGCAAAGGACAGTAATTTATTATCCGCAACGGCTAATGATAAGTTTGCAGGAATAGGATTCTGCTTCTCATCGTATGTTTTTATAGTGAGTTTTACTTTTTCTCTGGTATTATACACTTCCTTATCTAGGCTGAGGTCTACATGAAGTTTTTTGTGAGGATTTAGAAACACCAAACGCTGTGCGAATGTACTTCCATATTCATTTTTAAGACTGAATTTGGTAATACCCATAGGATATTCTGAAGTGTTTAAGCTTATATTGTTTTTGAGACCAATTTCCTTTTTTAGGAGTAATGTACTTGCATTAGAAACCTCAAGAAATAAAGGTGTGCTATAGGTTGAAAAAATTTCTAAATTGGTTGATAGACTATCTGTTGTAACAGAAAACCGAACACCATTTTCATGCACTTTTGGTAGCTGAATTAATTCCTCAGATCGGAAAGGTTCTGTAATCTTAGCATAGTAAACCTCGTCTTTAATTGGGTTAAAATTGAAGCTTCCCATGCCATCATGAAAACTTTCAAAGTTTGAAACGGTTTCTCCTTTTGCATTAACAATATCGCCTTTGAGATCTACAGGTTTTCCAAATTCATTAAGAGCTTTAAAAGCAACTTTGTTTAAAGTGCCAGCTACAATTTTGCCACTTTCTGGTAAAAACTGAAGGTCAATAGTATTTAAAACCACAGGGACAGCTCTTGAGATAGATTCTGTGGATCCTTTGTGATATACCAAAGCGTTTAAAACCACATCAACGGACTCTAAGTCTTCTGGTAATGTAAAGCTAGGTTTGGCTTTACCGTCTTTGTCTGTAACCACAACATCATTTATAATGTCTGTGCCTTTTACACTCACTTTATACGTAACTTCTGTGTGTGATAAAGGTTGATTTTTTAAATCCTTAACCTCAAGATTTGCTATAACTTCAGAGGATTTTCCGTACCCTTCTTTTTCGAATTTTAAATTAAGTAACAGCTTAGGTTTTACCACTTTTTGAATAGTGATTTTTTTGGTAAAAAATGAATCTTCACCATAATTACGCATCCAATTGGTGTAGCATTTTAAAGTGTAAATGCCACCAACCCAATCCGAGCTTATATCAAAATTTCCGTAAGCATATCCTTGTTTCACATTAAGATTTAAGGATGTTACAACAGCGCCTTTAGGCGAAATTAATTCCGCATGCATCACGTCACTGATGGTCGTAATAGTATTGTCTGTATCGACGATGTAAGATTTAAACCAAATGGTTTCTCCAGGAAAATAGAATGGTCTGTCCGTTTGTGTGTATATCTTCTCTAATGGATTATTAAATGCTTCAAAAGCTTTATAGGACAGCAACGTGAAGAAGCAAAGTCCGGCAATTACCAAAAGTTTGGTGTTTTGTATAAGTTTTTTCATAGTATTTATATTTTTAAGTTGACTTTTAGCCCAACTTCACTCATTAAAGGAGTATTGAAAAAGTTAAGATTATGCCCAGAATTGGTATCAAAAAGTGATGAATAAGGAGATGCTCCTCTGTATTTTGTAAATGTGATGAGGTTATGAGCGTAAAGTCCTATTTCAACTTGCCTGAAAAAATCATAGTTACTTTTAGCAAAATCATAAGAAAGCTCAATGGTTCTTAAGTTAAGATAACCAGCATCTTCAATGGCTTCTTCTGCAACACCACTAAAACCGTAGCGAACAAATCGGTTATTTTCAATACCATCTTCAGGGTTATAAAAATCTACAGGAATTGTGTTTGTATTTCCTTGTACGTTTACACCATTAAAAACATAATTTGTAATGTTTCTTTGATCTGCAGATTGTTGTGATGTACCAAAATAATTGAGTACATTTTGGGTTCCATTCCATGTATCTCCACCCTTTTGGTAGTCTAACGTGAAATGAAATTTTAATTTCTTCCAGGTAAAACGATTAGAAAAGCCAAGTGTAAAATCTGGTACAGGATTACCTATAATTTGTTGATCTGTATCTACAATTGGGTAGCCATTGCTATCTATAATGATATTGTTTTGAGTATCTCTTGCAAAAGCAGTTCCTACAATGACACCAGCAGGTTGGCCAACGATTAAGTTTTTAGACACATTTTGAAAACCTGCAATTGGTACGCGCTCTTCATTATTGTATAGCTTGGTAACCTTGTTTTGGTTAGTCATAAAGCTTAGTCTGCTATTCCAATGAAATTTGTTAAACCATTCAGAAATTTCTAATTGTAACTCTAGCCCTTTATTGGTAATATCTGCAATATTTTGAAGTTGAAATTGATCATCTTCTAAAACAGGAAACACACTTCCTTTCGTTATTGAACCAAAATAACTAGCGTTGAAATACCAATTAACATCCCATAAATAGAAATCTAAATCGAGATTAAAGGAATAATCGTGTCTTTCTTCTAAATCTAAATCTTCATTTATGAATAAGTCAATGTTACTAGTGTAACCAAGACTTTCTGAAGGTAATAATTGCAGACTATTGTGGCTTTGATTGTTGTAAAAAAGAGGCATTTCATTAACATCAAAAGCACTTGTTGCGCTAAGCGAGAAATCATAAAAATCATAGATGTCTAAAATATCTGCTAAATCAACTTTTATAATAGATGAAGGTAAAAGCAATTTGTTTTTCTGAATGGAAGATATATATGAAGTATTACTAAATACAATTTTAGAGTGTCTCTTGTATTCTAGAGTAACAGACTGATTTGGTCGTAGCACATTTCTATTAATGCGATTAGAGATTTCAGTGGTGTTATTTGGATTTGAAAATGTAAAGGCATCAAAACCTTCAGATTCTCTAAATGTATAATCTAATTGCTCATTTTTAAATCTAGTAATGGAACGCACATCTATGGAAAAATCTCCCAAGTATTTGTCATAGTGTAAGTCTAGCATCGCATTGAAGCTATTGTTTTTTATGGTTTTGTTGCTTAGATAGCCGTTTTCAAAACCTATAGTATTGGTAAACAAACCAAAGTTTTGCTCGTTTTCTGCTGTTTTATAGCTTAGTTGACTTCCTATTGAAAAGTCATCACCAACATCTATGTCATTTTCTAGGTTGGCTACAAATAAGGTGTTGGCATCATAGTTTTTATTGTTAAACAGCCATTCAGGATTGTTATAGTTGGTTGGGCTAAAACTGCGTTGTGTATTGTCTGGTAAAACGCTGCCTTGACCATTATTAAAAGACACAGGTGTTACCCATGAATTTAAAAGGAGGTTATTTCTAAATCCATTAATGTTAGGTTGGTTGTTTTTCCAGTGGCTGTATTTAACAAAGGATTTCCAACTTAGTTCTTCACTGTTACGATTAAGGGTTTTAAAGTTTAACGCGAGATCGTTATTTATTTTTTGTGCTCTACCAAAAATGTCTTCAGTATTTTTCTGACTAAAGTCAAGTCCTGTAGTCCATTCATCTGTGTCAACATCAAAATACACATTGGTAAATCTACTAATGGCAGTGTTTAACACGCTATTGTTGTATTGCTTAGAGCTAACACCATTTCCATTGCCTAGTGTAACCAGTTTGCCGTTGTTGTCGTATATATAATTACTTCCATCAAACTCCAAAGTATTTAGGTTTGGTCCATAAGAAAAGACATTTCCTGTTTCTGGCCCTAAAAAAGCAATAGATCCATTTTCGGTGGCTCCTTGGCTATATGAAGATTGTAACTTTGGTAAGTTACTTTCCTTAACAAACAGAAAACTTAAGTTAGATTTTACTCCAACCTGAAAATAAATATCCGGATTAAAATAGGTTAGGATTACATGTTCTGGGTCAAGGTGAATGTCTTTAATTCTATGCAAAGCGTTATAGTAACCTTTTTTATTGTAGAGATGTTTTGAATCTGCTATAGAAGGTATTTTAAAACGCTCCTTTTTTTTATTTTTTAAAGCTTCACTATACGCGTCAGTTTCAATAGGTTTTACTTTTACTCGCTTAACCTCTGTTTTTTGGACGGTTCCAAACATATCAGCTGTTACTGTAATTTCCTTTGGGTCCATACCAACATAGCTAATAACTATAACATCACCTACATTACATTTTATACTGTAATTACCATCAAAATCGGTTTGAACTCCGTAGGTCGTTCCTTTAACAATTATAGAGGCTCCAGGCAAAGGCAAGCCGTCTGATGAAGTGGTGAGTGTTCCTGTTACCGTTCCTTCTTGAGTGAAGCAGAACACAGGGAATACTATGAGCAATACGAATATTTTGAATGTAATTTTATTCATAATTGTGTGTGTTGGTTGATTTCAAATGTATAACCAACATCATTGGCTAGAAATAAGGAATGAGTAAAGTGCCCAAATGAATGAGTAAAGTGTATAAAACAAAAAACCTCACCATTTCTGATGAGGTTTGAATCCAATTTATCTAAAAATCGAATTGTCTAACAATCTAGTATTTGCTTCCATCGTGCTTCCCCTTCTCCCAACCATGTTTACCTAAATATTGATCCGCACTTTCTACGGCTCCAGTTTCAATATCGGTTCCCATAGAGTCATTCCAGCGGTTGAGGTAACCAAAAAGTGAAATCACTCCAAGCATTTCTACAATTTCTCCTTCGTCCCAATGTTGGTATAAGCGTTCTTTTATTTCTTTATTAACTGCATTAGGCACTTGGCTAGCCGCCAAACTAAAATCTAAAGCAGCACGCTCAGCCTCATTAAATGCAGGATGCGTTTTGTATTCCCAAATATTATCGAGTTGTTCTTGTTCTGCACCATAACGCTCTGCGGCTCTAATGGCATGTGCTTGGCAATATCTACAACCTGTAGCATTACTGCTAACCCAAGCAATCATTCGCTTTAAAGCAGAGGTTACGCGACCTTCATTTGACATTACAGCTTTATTCAAATTTATAAACGCTTTACTTATGGCAGGTCTGCGTTGCATGGTTAAAACCGAATTAGGGCAAAATCCTAAAGTTTCATTAAAGAATTCTGCTAATTCCTTGGTTTCTAAATCGTGCTCTGGAGATAACGGAGTTACTAGTGCCATAGTTATTTTTTTAGTGGTATTTTTGAATGTACAAGATAGCAGTTCTATAAATTAAACTAAAACAAAATGGAACATAAAATAGTAACACATTGGCAAGGAGGGTTAACATTTGAATCAGATAATCCTAGTGGAAAAACCGTAATAATGGATACTAATATAGAAGGTCAAAATGAACGTTTTGGACTTTCGCCTAAAGCTATGATGTTGTCATCTTTGGCTGGTTGCTCTGGCTTAGACGTAATTTCTATCTTGAATAAAATGAATGAAAAGATAGATGATTTCAAAATTGAAGTTTCAGGTGAATTAACTGAAGAACATCCAAAGTTTTACCACGCAGTAAAGGTAGATTACCATTTTTATGGTTCAGATTTAAATAAGAAAAAATGCGAACGTGCTGTAAATCTTTCAGTAGAAAAATATTGTGGAGTAATGGAAATGTTTAGGCAGTTTGCAGAAGTAGAAACCGAAATATTTTACCACGTAGGAACTAAGCATAATATGTAATCTTGTATGCGTTGGACCTTAAAACCAAAACCAGAACCTTCAAAAGTTGAAGCTTTAAAAAATGCACTTCAGGTTGATGATATTGTAGCAACATTATTGTTGCAACGTGGCATCGAAACCTTTGAAGATGCCAAGACGTTTTTTAGACCAAGTTTTAACGATTTACACAATCCGTACCTCATGAAGGATATGGACAAGGCTGTTGCACGCATAGAGCAAGCCATTGCAAAAGGTGAAAACATTTTGGTTTATGGAGATTATGATGTGGATGGTACTACGTCTGTAGCATTAATGTCTTCATATTTAAAAACCAGAACAGCTAATGTAGCTACATATATTCCAGATCGTTATGAAGAAGGTTATGGAGTGTCTTACCAAGGTATTGATTTTGCAGATGATAATGGTTTTAACCTAATTATTGCTTTAGACTGTGGTATTAAAGCCATTGAAAAAGTATCTTATGCTAAAGAAAAAGGCATTGACTTTATCATTTGCGATCACCACAGACCAGGAGATACAATACCAGATGCATTTGCGGTTTTAGATCCTAAACGAGACGATTGCGAGTATCCTTTTAAAGAACTTTGTGGTTGTGGAGTTGGTTTTAAGTTAATTACTGCTTTAGCTTCTAAACAAGGACAAACCGTAGAAGATTTAACCGAATATCTCGATTTGGTAGCCACAGCAATTGGTGCAGATATTGTACCTATTGTTGGCGAAAATAGAGCATTAGCTTATTTCGGTTTACAGATTATAAATACCAATCCAAGACCAGGAATAAAAGCAATTATTGCTGAGGTTAAAAAAGAAGAATTATCCATTATCGATTTGGTTTTTATTGTAGCTCCACGTATTAATGCAGCTGGCAGAATGAAACATGGTAACCATGCTGTAACCTTATTAACCGAAACCGATTTTAATCTAGCAGCTAGTTATGCTGTAGATATCGATCAATTTAATACAGACCGAAAGGAAACAGATCGACTTATTACTGAAGAAGCCTTACTTCAAATTGAAAAAAATGAAGAACAAGACCGATTTACAACTGTAGTTTATGACGAAAATTGGCACAAAGGTGTTATAGGCATTGTAGCATCTAGACTAACCGAAACGTACTATAGACCGACACTGGTATTTACAAAAAGTGGAGAAAAACTAGCTGCTTCAGCACGTTCTGTAAAAGGTTTTGATGTGTATAACGCATTAGAAGCTTGTAATGAGTTTATAGAACAATTTGGTGGCCATAAATATGCCGCAGGTTTAACATTGTTGCCAGAAAATTACGAACCATTTAAAGCCAAATTTGAAGCTGTTGTAAAAGACACTATAGATCCAAAGCTATTAACACCAGAGTTGAAGGTGGATTTGCAGATAGAACTTATTCAGATAGATCATAAACTTTATAGAATTGTACGCCAGTTTGCGCCATTTGGACCAGGAAATATGACACCGGTTTTTATGACACAAGGAGTAAAAGATACAGGTTGGGGAAAATGTGTAGGTGAAGATGATAAACACCTGCGTTTTACTGCAAAACAAGCTGATAGTAATCCCATAGTTTGTATAGGATTTGGATTGGGTGATAAACTAGATATTATAAAAAATAGAAATACCTTTGATGCAGCTTACACCATTGATGAGAATCACTGGAATGGTAATGTAAGTTTACAGTTAAAGTTGAAAGACATAAAAGCATAATCCTTGGCAAAAACAGACCCATACGCAGCGCTCCGCTTTAAGGAATTTAATATATTTTTATTAGTAAGATTTGCCTTAGTTTTTGGTTGGTCCATGCAGTTTTTAGTTATAGAATGGCAGGTTTATGATCTTACAAATTCAAAATTGAGTTTAGCACTTATTGGTGCATGCGAGTTTTTGCCTGCATTTTTTTTAGCACCTTTTGCAGGACATATCGTAGATAAAAAAGAAAAGCGAAGCCTTTTTACACTTTGTATCGCGTTGTTTTCGTTGATTAGTTTTGGGCTGTTTTGGTTAACATCAGATCAGATTGAAAACAACTGGAGTACCAATAGCATTTTAATTGGTATTTATAGTTTAGTGTTTTTTGGTGGTGTTTTACGAGCATTTTTCGGGCCAACTATTTTTTCATTAATCGCTTTAATTGTACCTAAATCAGCTTATCCAAATGCCGCAACGTGGAGCAGTAGCACATGGAAAGGAGCAAGTGTATTTGGTGCACTTTGTAGCGGTTTCCTTATTGCATGGATTGGAGTACATTATACTCTAGGAATTATATTTGGATTGGTAATGCTGGCTCTGATTTTAGTTTTTCAGATAAGTAAAAAACCAGTTTTAAATAAAGCAACTAACGAATCTATAAAAGAAAGCCTTAAATCCGGAATTGATTTTGTGTTTAATGACAAAGTCATTTTAGGAGCTTTAACCTTAGATATGGTGGCTGTACTATTTGGAGGTGCAGTTGCTATTTTTGCGGTGTTTGCCAAAGATGTTTTAGATGCTGGTCCTCGAGGTTTTGGGATTTTAAATGCATCATTATCTTCTGGAAGTATACTTGCCATGGTGGCAACAACGTATATTCCTATTACCAAAAATACAGGTAAAAAACTATTGATTGCTGTGTTTGGCTTTGGGTTGTTTATGATTCTTTTTGGAGCGTCTAAATTATTATGGCTAAGCGTTATTGCGTTGTTTTTTTCTGGTGTGTTTGATGGCGTTTCTATGGTCGTACGTCAAACTATTCTACAGCTTAAAACACCAGATCATATGCGTGGACGCGTAGGAGCTGTAAACTCTATGTTTGTTGGGTCGTCTAACGAGCTTGGTGCAGTAGAAAGTGGTGTTGCAGCCAGAATTTTTGGTGCACCATTAGCTGTAATGCTAGGTGGTTCTGTAACACTTTTAACCGTGTTGGTTATAAACTATAAAAATAAGCCACTAAGAGAACTTGATTTACAAGAGGACGTGGAAGAGAAATTTGACGAACTAAAATCTTAGTATTCCTTTAATTCAAAAGACTGGCCATCAAAAACACCATAGGTGTAATATTGAATCCAATCACCAAGGTTAATGTATTTTGAACCCTCGTTGAGTTGTATATCTAATGGCAAATGCCTGTGGCCAAACACAAAGTAATCACGATGCTTTTCTTCGAGTTTACGTTTGCAGTAGGCAACTAACCACTCGTTGTCTTCACCTAAAAACTTTGCATCATCATCACCGGAAATCAATTTGTTTTTTACCGAAAAGTATTGCGCAATTCTAACACCAATATCTGGATGCAGCCATCTAAATAACCATTGAAAAAATGGATTGGTAAAGACTTTTTTCATGCGCTTATAGCCTTTGTCATCAGGACCCAAACCATCTCCGTGACCAATAAAGAAAGATGTGTTATTGAAAGTGAATTCTTGTGGTTTATGAAACACAGGAATATTGAGTTCATCTTCAAAATAACCATTCATCCATAAGTCATGATTACCAACAAAGAAATACACTGGAATTCCTGAATCTGTAATCTCAGCCAATTTGCCTAAAGTCCTGGTAAAACCTTTTGGGATAACCGTCTTATATTCAAACCAAAAATCGAATAAATCTCCCATTAAGAAAATTGCAGCGGCATCTTGTTTTACTTCATCTAACCAAGCGACAAACTTTTTTTCACGAGGTCTTGACTTGTCACTCGTTGGCGCACCAAGATGATTGTCTGAGGCAAAATATATTTTTTTGCCTTTCGGGATTTCTATGTGGTGATTGTTACGCATTATCAGAAGCATACCATTCTGCAAAGCTGGTTGCTGTCTCTTGAAGTTTTAGTGAGTGTAACTTTATGTTATCTGGTAATCTTTTTTTAATTTTTTTAGCAAAATCAATGACCATCATTTCGCTTGTTGGCTGATAATCTACTAACAAAACATTGTGTCCTCTAACTTGTAATTCTTTTGCCAGCTCTACATGCGGAGTATTTTTGTTAAACACTGTTGCGTGGTCAAAAACATCAACAATTTCATCTTTTACAATCTTTTTAAGGTCGCCAAAATCTATGACCATTCCAAACTTTACATTAGCATTGTCTGCTATTGGTTGGCCAATAACGGTAACGTATAAATTGTAACTGTGGCCATGTACATTTTTGCATTTGCCATCATAGCCGTAAAGGGCATGACCTGTTTCAAAAGAGAATTGTTTTGTAATTCGGATTTTACTCATTCTAAAAAAATAATACTGCAAAGATATTATAAATGTAAAACGAATAGCTTTTTAGACTACATTTGCGCGCTTTTTTAGAAATTAAATATAAAGTCAAATGAAAACTACCCTTCTTTTTTAGACGATATTGGAAAGTCTATTTGAATCTATTCCGTTTGCAGAAAACGTTCTGTACGAGAATATTATAGCAGATCTAGGATTTAAACAATACAGTGTCATTGACGATTTTTTTACTGCAGATGAGGTAAAGGCCTTAAGGGCTTCATTGTTGCAAAAATATGATGAGGACAGCTTTAAAAAATCGGCAATTGGCAATCGTACCAACGAGATTATAAAAACCAAAGTAAGAGGTGATATTATTCTTTGGATTGATGAGCAAAACATTAATCCGTCAGAGCAGTTATTTTTCAACAAAATAAATGACTTAAAGGATTATCTCAACAGGACTTGTTTTTTGGGCATAAACCAAAAGGAATTTCATTATGCCATTTATCCCAAAGGTACATTTTACAAAAGGCATCTAGATACATTTCAGAATGATGACAGACGAAAACTCTCTTTTGTATGCTATCTAAATGAAGAAAACTGGAAGCCTGAAAATGGTGGCGAATTGGCGTTATATTTAGAAAATGGTGAAGAAACAATTTATCCTTTTCCTGGTAAGGTTGTCATTTTTGAAAGCCAAATTCTGGAGCACGAAGTAAAACCTGTTAATACTCCAAGATTGAGTATAACAGGATGGTTAAAAACGCGCTAATTAACGACGCTTGCGATTATAGAAATAAGCAATTATAAGAACAATAGCTAAAATTAAAAACAAGCCGTTTCCACCTAAAAATTGAAGTATATCCATATTTTATTTTTTTGATTTCTTTTTTACAACCTTAATGATAAGGAATATTATAGCTCCAATTATAGCAAAAGGAAATAATAAACCTAATATGTAACCAATATCAAATCCGGTTTCATGGGCTTGACTATTTTGTAATGTAGTTGCTATAAGTAAACTAATCATTATTCACTCTTTTTTTATTGTATCTATAGATGGCATATGCAATAATCACTAAAATTATAAAAGGCAGCATTGAGCCAATAAATACACCAATGCCATAGTTGTCGTCAGGTGCATCTTTTAGTTTTTGTTCTATGTCTATCTCTTGAAGTAATGTAACAAGCAAATGCATATGATTTGTTTTAAAACCCAAATTTAAACGTTTTCAACAAGAGGTTTAAAGGTTTTTCTGAATTTTATAATGAGTGGTAAACCTCGTGCTATAATCCAGATAGTAAAGGCTATGAAAATTCCGTATAGCTTATAGTCAAAATAATCTAAAGCGAGTATTACTGGTGTAAAAACCAAAAGAGACGAGAACAATAGGACATCTCTCAGATATTTCATTTCGCCAAGACCTTTAAAAACACCATCAAAAATAAAGGCTAATGCACATAAGGGTTGCATGGCTAAAACTATCCAAAAGACCTTATAAAACTCATGTAACACTTCAGGATCGTTACTAAAAATGTTGCCAATAGGATAGTAGAGTATACCTCCAATAACCGCTATAATAATTCCGACAACAATGCCATATTTTATAAGTTTGTTACTTAGATCAATAAGATTTTTATAGTCTTTTGCACCAAGCAGTTTTCCTGATAAAATATTGCCAGCACTAGCATAACCGTCAATTACGAAAGCACCCAAAAACCAAAGGTTAATGGCTATGGTGTAAGCGGCAATATAGTTTTCACCATATTTTGTAGCAAAGCTAGTGGCCAAATACAGTGCTAAATTTAATGCTAATGTTCTTATAAACAGATTGACGATCATTAGAAGAAATCGCTTTATCTCTGGATTAAACGGGAATTTTACTAGAAGTGGAATATCAGTTTTCTTCAAAATATATACAGCCGAAAGCACAGCCATAATAATTTGAGCCAAGACACTTGCGTAGGCTGCATCTTCAATATTGTAAGCAGGAATGAAGCCATCTATACCGTAAACAAAAATAATATCGAGAATAATGTTTGCAAGCGCACCTACAATAGCAATAATCATAGGGAAAAATGTGTTTTGTAAGCCTCTAAACGTTCCAAAGACAGCAATGGTAAACAATGTAAAAGGAAACCCAAACACGCGTATGCGATAATAGTTTACACAGAAGTTAAGTATATCATCCGAAGCATTATAAAGTTTAAATATCTGAGCAGCCAAAGGATATGTGACGGCAATAATAATAAGGCTCAACGATGTTATAATAAAAATGGCTTGAGCAGGTAGGTTTTTTACGGCATCAATTTTTCCTGCTCCCAAGTATTGAGATACAATAGAAGAAATAGCGCTACGTGTCTGACCTAAAACCCAAATTAGCATCGAAAAAAAGGTGCCAACAATACCAACAGCCGCTAAAGATACAGTCGCGTTTTTATCCATATTACCAATGATAGCAGCATCTGTCAATGATAAAATAGGCTCAGCCAAACCAGAAATTAAAGCAGGTATAGCAAGTTTGTTGATGTGTTGTAATGTAATTTTTGTACTCAAAGCATTAACTCATAACAATGAAAAGGATATTCACTTTGTTTTGGAAAATAAATATCTCCCAATCGTTTGTAGCCGCGAAGTTCGTAAAACTTTTGGTTTCTTTTGTTCTGGGAAAAGGTGTCTAATCTTATAGAGCTATAGTTGTTATCTATGGCATAATTTTCGGCAAAGTCCATAAGTTGTTGTGCATAGCCTTTGCCTTGCAGGTTAGGATGAATTGCTAAACGGTGGATGTAGAGATTGTTATCGTTTTTTGTTAACCATCCTATAGGTTTGTATTCTTCGTCCATAAGAGTTGAAATGACTATTGTACCGCTTATATCAGCGTCGATTTCTAAAACGTAAAGTTCATTTCTATCAATATCATTTTTAAATGCAGAAGGATTGGGATAATGCGCGTTCCATTGGTAAATGCCTTTAGCTATCATAGCTTTTGCACAAGCTTTGGTTAAATTCATTATAGGGTTTATATCTTCAATCTTACCTTTTCTAATCATTTATAAATTGTATTTTTGTTTGAAAGCGTTATTAATATGAAAACAATTTTAGTTCCTGTTGGTTCTTCAAAAAATGCAAAATCACATTTACAATATGCGGTAGATTTTGCTAAAGCATTTGGTGCAAAGTTATATGTTATTCAAATATATAATGTCTATACCAAAGCAGGAACTATGATAAAAGTAGATCATATATTAGAACGAGAGTCTAAAGCTTTTTTAGAGTCTCACGTCGCGGCAATAGACACAAAGGGTGTAGAGGTAATTACTAAAACATTTAAAGGAAAACTGATTGATACTATTGAAAAAGTATCTCATGCTCTAGATGTAGATTTAATTATATTAGAGCCAAGAACTAATTCTATAAAAGATGAGGTTTATTTAGGAAAAACATCAGGTAAAATCATTAAGCGTACGCAAATACCTGCTTTAATTGTACCAGAGGGTTATACTTATAAACCGATTGTAAAAATGCTGTTAGCCGTTAAATCAGCTGTAATTAAGCGAGAAGGAGTATTGCAACCTATACGTGCTATAAAAGACCAATTTAAGGCAGTTCTTAATTTACTTTTGGTAAAAACGCAGTATCATAATCCTGAAGATTTTGAAGTAGATGAAGAACTAAAGGCAATGATAACTAACACAACAAAGGCTGAAAGTCCAACGACGTTTCAAGCTGTGTTAGAGCACTATAAGAATCATAGTCCAGATTTATTGTGCGTAGTTAGACGCAAACGTGGTTTTTTCTCAAAGCTTTGGGAAGATGATGTCATTTTGAAAAGAGATTTTCATAGTTCTACCATTCCTGTTTTAGTGTTGAGCGGACTTAAATAATTTGGGGGCATTAGCTCAGCTGGCTAGAGCGCTACGCTGGCAGCGTAGAGGTCATCGGTTCGACTCCGATATGCTCCACTTTTTAGGTTTTCACTTTTTTAAAAAGGGCTAAAAAAAACCGACTTCATTTTTTTTTCGTATGTTGTAAACTGAATAAAGCCCCTAAAATGAAACCAATCCTTCTAATAACCTACTTATTAGCGTTATTTTCTTATGCGCAAAAACCAGCTTTTGACCCTGAAAATCCTTCTGGCAAATTATTTGAATATGCAGAATATGTTCAGATAGATGAAGGCAAGAGTTTTTCAATGGATGACATAACTAATGACAATGATTTAAAATTCAATGATTTAAAATCTGAAAATCATGATCTTGGTTTTACTTCGGATACCTATTGGGTAAGATTTAGATTAAAAAATTCTTCAAGCCAGGATAAACTTTATTTTCTACAAACTGCAAGAGCTATTACAGATGTAGCGAATCTTTATCAACTGGGTGATAAACTATTAAAACATAAAAGTGGAGACCAGATTAATTTTAAAGATAGGGATGTAAGCCACAGAGAAACTGTTTTTAAAATTATTTTACCTGCAAATACAGAGCAACAGTTTTATCTAGAACTTTCTAGTGATGGGGAAACTATTAATGTACCATTAAACTTATATGATGGAGTAACTTTTTTTCTTAGTAACTATAAGCAGCAATTATTTTTAGGCCTTTTTTATGGTGTTCTACTTTTGGCGGCATTAGTTTATCTCTTTTTCTATGGTAGTCTTAAAAACAAAGCGTTCTTATATTACAGTGTCTATGTGTTTTCTATCGCTTTAATGCAAGCAGCTTTAGATGGTTTTATATATCAATTTATATTCCCTTCAGGAGGTTTTATAAATAGTAGAATGGTTCTGATTGCAGCATTACTTTCTAATCTGTTTTTACTAAAATACTGTGAATATTTCTTAAACATAAGAAAGAACCTTAAAGGGTTTAAAAAGGCTTATAATATGATATATGGAGTAATAGCAGTTCTGTTTGCTATGATTTTTATAAGTCCTCAAACCTTAGAATTAACTTATCCTATAAGTAATCTAAACGGATTGATAAGTTTATTGCTTATTCTAGCTTCAGTATTTACCATGAGCTTTAAGAAAATTAAAATTGATCCATTTTTTTCATTTGGAATCTTATTCTTAGTTATTGGTCTCTTAGGTTTTGTGATGAACAATTTAGGATTATTACCAAGTAACTTTTATACATTAAATAGCTCTAAGTTTGGTTCTGGTTTAGAGGTTGTTTTCCTGTCTTTATCTATGACGAATTTGATTAAACGTTTAAGGCAAGATAATGAGAGAGCACAAAGGCTAGCCCTAAAAAAATCTGAAGAAATTAGTGGGCTCAAAACCTACTTTATGTCTAATATAAGCCATGAGTTAAGAACACCAATTAACGCTATAATGGGTGTGGTGGAGACAGAATTAGCTAATAAAGATAACTCTAAAGAGAACAGAAGAAAATATCAAATAGTACGTAATGCATCTATTAGTTTATTGAGTAATGTAAATGATATTTTAGATTTTGAGAAGATGGAAAAGAAAGAACTTGTCTTGAAGAAGGAAGTTTTTAATCCATCGTTATTGCTAAATCAAATCAGTGAAAACTGGAAAGCAGAAGCTCAAAAGAAAGGGTTAGACTATCGTTTTGAAATGGATTCTGAAATTATTACCAAAGTTGAAGGAGATGTGGATAGATTGCTGCAGATTATAAATAATGTTTTAAGTAATGCCATCAAGTTTACAAATTCAGGGGAAGTTATATTTAAGCTCAAATGTGTAACACAGCCAAATAATTTTAGCAAGTTTATATTTCAAGTTTCAGATACAGGTGTTGGGATGGATAAAGAGAGTTTAGAAACAGTTTTTGATAGTTTTAATCAAATGCGTAAAAACCATAAGCGTCAATTTGGTGGTATTGGACTAGGATTAAATATAGCTAAGCATTTAGTAGATTTATTTGAAGGCACAATAAAAATAGAAAGTGAACCTAATGAAGGAACAGATGTATTTATAGAAATACCATTAAAAATAGTTGATGAAGGGAGAATTAAGGTTGCATCTAATCAGAGTAAAGAATTAAAAAATCCAATGCATATATTGGTTGTAGAGGATAATAAACTCAACCAAATGGTAATGCGCAAGCTGTTGAGTAGTTTTGATAATGTAACCTTCTCTGTTGTAGAAAACGGAAAGGAAGCTATTGAAGCATTAAAGCAAAGCGTCTATGATTTAGTGTTAATGGACTTACAAATGCCAGAAATGGATGGCTATGAAGCTACAGAACTCATTAGAGGTGGAGAGTTGGGAGAAGCTGTTGGAAGCATACCAATAATTGCAGTTACAGCAGATGCTATGCAAGAAACAAGACAGCGTGTTCTAGACCTTGGTATGAATGATTATATGACAAAACCCGTTAAGAGAGATTTACTTTTTCAAAAAATTAAAAACTGTTCTGAAATTAATACTAATCTTAACATTGTTGCTTAGTATTATCGTAAAGTAAATGCTATAACGAGATCAACTACTTTTTGTAATTCAATACTTAAAAAGTTCTTTTCCCAAGGGTGTTTTACGTTAAACACATGGTCTGCTGCTTCAATAATTTCTAGTTGACTATTTGGATTCCATTTGTGTAAGGTATAAGCCTCGTCAATAGATACAGAAGTGTCATTATTACCATGAATTATTAAATGTGGTACTTGCAGTTGTTTTTCTGCTGCTTCTATATCTAATAGTTTCTTGTTAGCTTTAAAATCTTCGTAAAATTGATAATAGTGCGGCATTTTTTGTTTAGTTCTGCCATTAAGAACATATTTTACACCATGCTCTTTCCACTCTTCGAGGTTTCCTATTGTAGAAGTTCGTTTTGCAAAGTCACAAACACTAGCTAAGGTGATTAGTTTTTTAATTCTTTCGTCTTTAGATGATTTTAAAATTGTAATACCACCTCCACGACTATGACCAATAAGAACGAGGTTGTTTCTATCTACAAATGGGTTGTCTTCAAATGTTTTTGTAACCCAATTGATGACATCGTTAAGATCATCCAGCTCTAAAGAGTAATTATTGTTGCCAAAGGCTTCTAAATCTGGAAAATCGATAGGATTTTCCATGGTACCTCCATTATGCGAAAAGTTAAATTTTATGACACAAATACCTGCTTCGGCAATAGATTTTGCCATAAGATTCCATGCTCCCCAATCTTTAAAACCCTTGTAACCATGACAAAATATAATAATAGGTTGATTAGAGATTTTTTCAGAATAGAATGTATCTAATAGTATTGGTTTTTTATTGGTTCTATGTAATACGAAATTCTTGTCTATTTGCATTAGTCTAACTCTTTTTCAATAAAATCTATATTAGGGTTGCATATTTCTGTTATCAGTTTTTTAAGTTCAACCTCAAAATTGTTTAGTGTTTCTTCAGTGATCAGCTGATTTTTTTTTCGGCTATAAGTAGACTCTTTTATACCAAATTTAAGGAAACCACTATTTAAATTTTTAAATGAAATAATACCAGCTTCTATGGGCAAATCAATCAGTTTTTTCTTGTGCATCATGTAAGCGTAACACAATACTTGAAAAGATTTACTATACTTATCATAATCTGTTGTAAGGTCTTCCCAATCAACAATTTCTACTTTGCCTTGGTCAACCTTTCCGGATTTGTAATCTATAACTCTAGTGACGCCATTAAATTGATCTATTCTGTCCACTTTACCAGTGAGGTGTACTTTATATGGAATATTATCAAAATTCAACTCGATTTTTTCACCAGCTTCTATTGCTAGTATTTTTATTTGGTTGCCAGCTTCAAGTTGTTCAATTTCAGAATTAATAAAATTTGAAATATAGCGTTGCGCAATTTCAAAAATTATAAGATTTTTCCCAGAGCTAAAATTACCATCTTTATATAATGCTTTAAAATGGTGTGTAACAGAGTTTTTTATCTCAGACTTAAATGTTTTAAGCACATCTACAGTAAGCTTTTTGCCAACAAAAGGTTTGTAGAAGTCCTCTAAAGTATTGTGTATTACAGAGCCTAGAGTGTTTGCAGCAATGTTTTCTTCTACATCTTCAAATTCTTTAATACCCAATATTTTTTCATAATAGAAGTCTAATGGATTTCTAATGTAATTGGTTAAAGATGATGGCGAAAATCCATAATTGGAGAGATCTTCTAACTTAGAAATTATAGCCTTTGTTTTAGATATTTTTTTCAAGCTGTTTTCTATGATAGGTACATCTGGTGAAACAATTGTATGGTTAATGTTATGTATGCCTTCAACCTCCAATTGAGTTATAAATCTGCTTTTTTCACCACCTTTTAGTGCATCTATTTCTGTGTTATAGAGTATGTAAACGTTTTTTGCACGTTGTATTAATCTGTAAAAGTGATAGGTGTAGACTGCGTCTTTTTCTTTATAAGTTGGAAGTTTGTTTTGAAGTTTAACATCAAAAGGTATAAACGAATTATTTGTTTTTCCCGAAGGAAGTATGCCTTCGTTTACAGAGCTTATTATTACGGTTTCAAAGTCTAGAACACGAGACTCTAACATACCCATAATTTGAAGCCCTTCTAAAGGTTCTCCTTTAAAATCTAAGGTTTCGTTTTGTAAAACATCGTTATAAATTCGATATAAGCTTTCTATTGAGTTTAAATAATGGTAATTAGTATTTAGGTCTGTTAGTTGATTGAATAGTACATGAAATCTATATAAATACTCAAGTTCTAAACCTTTATTGCTCATCGTATCATTGATGCTATCTTTTATTAAATAGATGAGATTAGAACAGTGATTTAGTGCTTTTTCAGGATTATTTTCCCATGATGAAAACATTAAATCTATAATACTATGTACATCCTTGTGTGCAATTTTTTTAAGTTCTGCAGAAGACAGATGTACCAAATTGTTTTTTTGAATATGACTTGAAATTTCATTCAGATAATTGCCATCATCTGTTTCAAATAAACTGTAAATAGATGGATGAGAAATAAGATCTATTACTTCTCTAAAATAATATGTATTGGTGTTCTTTTTATGAATTGAAAACAGTAAATCAAACAATGAAGCCAAGGGTACAAATTTTAGGGGCAATCCCATTGTAACGTTAATTTGACTAATTTCTTTTGGAATAGAATTTAAAACAGGAATTAATAGGTTTTCTTCTCCAAGAACGACTGCAGTATTTTTTAAGTTGTTATTGTCTACACCTATTTTTTCTAAAATTTGCCCAATATATTTTGCCTGACCTACCAATTTTGGAACACCCACGACCTGAATATTCTTCTTTTGGCTGTAATATGAAGTTACCCAATTAAAAGGCTGTTTTTTGAAGTAATTCCAATTGGCTTTGTGCTGTCTAATAAATAGTCCAGCGTCGTGTATATTGTCGTTTAAATAACTCTCGTCAGCATCCCAGTATATGTTTGCAGAACCATTTTGAAGTAACCCTTGAATAATTAACGACTCACATGTGTTAAGGGCGTTAAATCCTAAAAACACATGGTTTTTATTTGTGTTGTTTTCTATGTACGCTTCAAGGTTTTCTACAGCTTCTCTATAAACCAGTCCTTGGTATCCTTGCTTGTTTTTTAGTAGGTTATCAGAAAATACTTGATAATATGTTTTTAGTTGTTTCCAAAATTTCAAGTAAGACTTTACCAAGTTTGTTGGTTCGGTTTCTAAGGACCAATGATCTAGCTCTTTAATGGCGTGTAAATAGTCAAAAATAGTATCTTGATTACCAAGGTATCTGTCTATTTCATTAAAATCTTGTATGAGTATCTGTGCCCAATTCGAAAAGACCTCAAATGGTTCTCGACTCTCTTTTGGAGAAACTTCAACGTAGGCGTTATAAAGTTGAAATAAAGTATCAGTATTAGAAAGCGTCTTAAGACCAGATATCTCTTCTACAAATTCTTCAATACTAAGAATATGCGGAGCAAATATTGGTTTTTGAATTAGTGTTGAAAGATGATGTTTTAAAAAGACTCCCGCTCTTTTGCTAGGAAGTATAAAGTATAAATCTTCTAGGTTATTGCCCTTGTCTTTAAGGTCCTTTAAGACGGATTGTATAAAAGTACTCATTATATAAAAATAAAAAACGCTCCGAATTTCGGAGCGTTTTTCAAATATATTTTAGAGTGTATTATAATTAGTTTTTCAACTTAACTTCTACACGTCTATTTTCTTTTTTACCAGCTCTTGTATTATTGCTAGCAATTGGGTTGTCTTCACCATAACCTTTAGCAGTTAATCTCTCAGCGCTAATTCCGTTAGCGATTAAGTAATCTCTTACTGCGTTAGCTCTTCTTTCTGATAAAGATTGGTTCATTTTTCTAGAACCATCGCTATCTGTATGACCTTCTATAGAGAAGTTAGCTTGTGGATATTGCTTAAAGATAGCAACCATTGCTTGTAATACTTGGTCAGTTTGCTTTTGGAAAGTTGCCTTACCAGAATCAAATAAGATTGATCTAGAGTAACTGTTTAAAGTTTCCATAACCTCTTCAGTAGGCTTAACTTCTGGACAACCATTGTTAGCAGCTACACCAGCTTCGTTAGGACACTTATCGTCTTTATCTAAGATACCGTCACCATCAGTATCTGGCCAAGGGCAACCATTGTTAGCAGCAGGACCAGCTTCGTTAGGACAGTTATCATCACCATCAGCAACACCGTCACCGTCAGCATCTGGACAACCAGCTAAAGATTTTAAACCAGCAGTATCAGGACAATTATCATCTTTATCCATTACACCATCACCATCTGAATCAGGACATCCATTAAATTCAGCTAAACCAGCAACGTTAGGACAATCATCTTTAGAATCTTGAATTCCATCGTTATCAGAATCAGGACAACCATTGAAAATCTCTAAACCTGCTTCTTCTGGACAAGCATCGTCTTGGTCATAGATACCGTCACCATCAGTGTCAGTACCACCAAACTTAAGTACTAAACCAACTGAATGTTGGAAGTGCTTTGGTAAATAATCTTCAAATGCGTGTTTGTATGTTGAATTAACATCAATACCTAATTTCTCAGTGAACCATACTCTGAAACCTAATGAACCGTTTAAAGTACCAGCACCTATATCGTCAACCCAAGTGTAACCACCACCAACACCAAGATATGGGTCGATAGTTTTTGAGTTGATTAAATTCATAAAACTGTAAGAAACTCTACCATCTAAGCCGTAGTAAGTCAAATCATCTGCTGTTGCAGTAGTTTCCTCACCAGTCATAGGGTCAGCGAATGAACCTATTTTGTCAATTCTGTTTAAAGATCCAGTAGCAGTGAATGTAAATCCATCACTTAAGTATCTAGAAACCGAAATTGTAGATAAAGAAGGGAAAATATTCCAATGATCAGTAACGTTGAAATATTCATCAAAGTAATCACCTTGAGGCATATCTTCACCTACAGGGTATAAATCAACTGCGTTAGCACCAATTGTTACAGCCCAAGGATTGTTTTGGTCCTGAGCATTTGCAGTAAAGCCTATAAGAAGTACCGCAACAAAAAGTAATCTGCTAAGATTTTTCATATTCTAATTAATTTTAATTTTAAGTGTTAATTGTTGGCAAATGTAAGTTGTTAAATGTTATTAACAAAGACAAATATATAAAAATATTGTTACAATGCCCTAAAATAAAGAGTTTGTAACGATTTTAAATAATTTCAAGCTTTTTGCCAACTTTAATAAATGCTTCAATAGCTTTGTCTAATTGTTCTTTTGAATGTGCTGCTGAAAGTTGTACGCGAATTCTTGCTTTTTCTTTAGGAACAACCGGATAAAAGAAACCTATGACGTAAACTCCTTCTTCTAATAGCATGTTTGCCATAGTTTGTGAAAGCTTTGCATCATATAGCATTACAGGTACAATAGCAGAGTCACCGTCAATGATGTCAAAACCAGCTTCTTTCATACCTTTTTTGAAATATTTAGTGTTCCAATCAACTTTATCTCTGAGGGTTGTATCATTTTTGAGCATGTCAAAAACTTTGATGGAGGCACCAACAATTGCAGGTGCTAAAGAGTTTGAAAATAAATACGGACGTGAACGCTGACGTAAAATTTCTATAACTTCTTTTTTGGCTGTTGTGTATCCTCCCATTGCACCACCTAATGCTTTACCAAGTGTTCCGGTGATAATATCAATTCTTCCTAAAACTCCTTTTTCTTCAAGTGTGCCAATACCTGTTTCTCCAATAAAACCAGTAGCATGGCATTCATCAATCATTACCATGGCATCGTATTTATCTGCTAAATCACAAATCTTGTCTAAAGGTGCTACTAATCCGTCCATAGAGAATACACCATCAGTAACAATGATTTTAAAACGCGCGCCATTTTCATTAGCAGTAATTAGTTGCTTTTCTAAGTCTCCCATATCGTTGTTTTGGTAGCGATATCTTGAAGCTTTACAGAGTCTTACTCCGTCAATAATAGAGGCGTGATTTAAAGAATCGGAAATGATAGCATCTTCTGCAGTTAAAAGTGGTTCAAAGACTCCTCCATTTGCATCAAAAGCAGCTGCATATAAAATGGTGTCTTCAGTACCATAAAAATCCGCTATTTTTTGTTCTAATTCTTTGTGTATGTCTTGCGTACCGCAAATAAACCGAACAGATGACATTCCAAATCCATGAGTGTCTAAAGTTTCTTGAGCGGCTTTTATAACTTCAGGATGAGAAGAAAGTCCTAAGTAGTTATTTGCACAAAAGTTAAGGACTTTTTGCCCAGTGTTTAAAGTAATTTCTGCACCTTGAGGCGAAGTAATAATTCGTTCTTCTTTAAAAAGACCTGCGTCTTTAATAGCTTCAATTTCTTGTTGTAAATGCGCTTTAATATTTCCGTACATAATTTTTGTGTTAGTTGTTTCGCAAAGATACTATCTTGAAATTAGACTTCAACAACTTCAACAGTATCATTTATGTAAACAAGAAATTTATGAGTTACTCGGTGGTTCATTGTTTTTAGAAGAGAAGCATAAGTGTTGAGTTGAGATTTGTGAGATGCCATTTGATCTCCCGTTTTGTAGTCAATTATTGTAACTTCATTTTTTTGATTGATATTGATACGATCTGGTCTGTGTAGTTCACCAGATGGTGTTACAATATCTCTTTCGTTGTAAACTTTGTGGTCGTTGTTATAGTATAATTTAATTTTTGGATGCTCTATAACTTGCATTACAATTGTTCTAAGAGCTTCTTCATCTGAGGCTGTTATATCGCCAGAAGCTAATAAATCGTCAATGGCAAAGTCAATATCTTCTTGTGTTACGATTTTAGAGAGTAAAAGATGCACCAAATTACCACGTTCTATGGCTTTTCCTTGTTTGGTATCCCAAAGTTGACCGGCTTTTGTTATGATTTTTAAATTATGATCTTCTTTTGGTACAGAGATTAAATTAATAGAAGATGTGTCTGCTTCTGGTTCTGTTTTTTTGTTTAAGTTTTTTGATGTGCCAAAATTGTATGTAAGTGTACTGTCTGACCATAAGCCTTTGTCTTGTAAGTAAGAAATAAACATACCAGCATATGTTTTTTCGCTCACAACACCTTTAGCGTTAATGTCTTTTTTTGTTATGATATATAACTGCTCTACAGCTCTGGTTAAAGTTACATAGAGAAGATTAATGTTATCTAATTCTAATTGAGATTTTCGAGTTTCATAGAGCGTTTTACCATCATCACCAAAGTGTTCAACATCACTATTGTAGTTGAGTAATAATGTTTCAAAATTATTGTAATTATTTTGCTCTACAGGAAACCAAACTTTTGGTTCTATTTCTTGATAAATATTTAGATCTGCAAATGGAAAAATAACCACAGGAAATTCTAACCCCTTAGATTTATGAATGGTCATAATCTGTACAGCATTATTATTTTTTGGCGAAATAACACTGAGACTGTCTTTTTTCTTTTCAAAATAGTTAATGAACGACGACAAATCTGAATTTTGCTTTTGTGTAAATTCTAAAATAACATCTAAGTAAAATTGAAGAAAGGCATCAGATGAGTTGTGAAGATTAAATGTCCTAATAAGTTCTTCAACAAGATCGTATAGAGGAACTTGTAGTAGTTTGTTTTTGTTTATGTAGATGTTTAAATCTTCAAATTTTTTGAGCATTTCATCAAAACCAATGGCTAAATGAGCGCTGTAAAATGAATGCTTGTCCTCTACATTGTGTTGATTCGCAATAAAAGTTAAAACATCAATTTTTAAAGTATCATTATCAGGTTGAATTAATAGTTTAAGAAAAGCATCAAGAAACTGAACTTTGTCAGAGTTCTTTAAGAGTAAGGTTTCAGAAGAGGTAATTTTTATGCCTTTTTCACTCAAGAATTTAGCTATCTCAACACCTTCTTTTCGTTTTCTTACAATGATACAAATGTCGTCTAATGAAAACCCATTTTTCAGGCATTCTTCAATAGTTTTTAAAGTGCTATTGGTGTACATTTCATTAGCATTATCCTCTTTTGAAATGTCTAAAAACTCAATGTTAACGTAACCTTCTGTATTTTGAAATGGTTTTTGTTTAGAGTTTAAGTAAAGTTCAGCATATCTACTATCGTTAAAATAAATCTGACTCAAAAACAGAAAAAAAGCGTTATTAAAATCTATAATTTCTTTAGCACTTCTGTAGTTTGTATCTAAGCTTAGTACTTCTGCTTCAACCTGAAAAGGTTTGCTAGATCTGTTATATAAGTCGATAAACTGTTCTGGTTCACCACCTCTCCATCTATAGATAGACTGTTTGGCATCTCCCACAAGCATAGCAGAACCATTAGATGCAGAGAGCGCATTATCCAGAAGTGGCACCAAGTTTTCCCATTGCATTTTTGAGGTATCTTGAAACTCATCTATAAAGTAATGTTTAAACTTTTCGCCCAAACGCTCATAAATAAATGGTGTCGGTTGGCCTTTTATTTCATTGCTTATAATTTTATTAAATTCTGAAATAAGCATTTTGTTTTGCTCCTCTTTTAAGAAGTTTAGTTCTTTCTGAATGGCATTTAATACAGAGAGCGGAGTTATATTTTTATAGAGACCTTGTTTTAGTTTTAATTCAAAAACTAAGTCTTTGGTTTTTACAAATGCTTCAGATAGATTTGGCTGAATGCTGTTTATAGTACTTGCAATTGTGTCCGTAACACGTTTTGGGTAAAGCTTATTTCCTTCTATTAAATCGTTTTGCCATGCAGAGGAAAAAGAAATGCCAAAATTGCCTTGCGCTAATTTGTAAAAGTGTTTAGGTAGATATGATCTATTAAAATCATCAAACTGTAAGCCACACTCTTCAATTAGAGCAAGTACCGTTTCGGCTGTAGTTACAATATCCTTTTCTATTACAACACTATCCTTTATTAAGGTAGATTTTAAGGTTTTAAAGTCTTCAATCGTTTTATTTTTTAACGTTTCAATGGCTTCCAAGTCATTTTCATTAACAAGAAGCTTCGCTATTTTATTGAAGTCGTAGCTAATGTCCCAGCTTTTATCATCGTCAGCTTTTTCAATAGCAAAATCAACAAGTGTTTGTGTTAAGGTTTTGTTTTCTCCTGCTCTAGAAATTAAATTATCTACAGCTTCATTAAGGAGTCGTTCTTGGTCTAATTCAACTTCAAAATTTACAGGAAGTTTTAGATCGTGAGCAAAAGTTCTAATAACTCTGTGTGTAAAACCATCAATTGTAGAAATATCAAAAGCACCATAGTTGTGCATGATGTGTTTCAATATAGTTTTAGAACGACTTATTAGAAACTCTGGAGGTATTGATAACTCATCGCATATTGCGCTAAACATAGGATGAGGTGCTGTAAGGCTCTTTTCCTGGGAAAAGATTTTTAGCATTTCTATAATTCGTTCTTTCATCTCACCAACAGCCTTGTTGGTAAATGTTATAGCCAAGATGGACTTAAACTGTTCATTATTCTTAGACTGAACAAGAATTTTGATGTAAGTCTTTGCTAGGGTAAATGTTTTACCACTACCTGCAGAAGCATTGTATATTTTGAGGGCTGAGTCTTCCAAAAGATAAATTTTATACCAAAATAGGGAATCTTAATAATTTATTTAGAACTTCTTGTTTTCAAAATCGTAAATTTGTTAGAAATAAAATAGTAACACTAAAAAACATATACATTATGGCTTTTGAATTACCAAAATTAAAATATGCATACGATGCACTAGAACCACATATTGATGCACGTACAATGGAAATACACCATACAAAACATCATAACGGTTACACAACTAAGTTAAATGCTGCTATTGAAGGCACAGATTTAGAAGGTAAATCTATAGAAGATATCTTAACTAACCTAGATATGAATAATGCTGGTGTTAGAAATAATGGTGGTGGTTTTTACAATCACTCTTTATTTTGGGATGTTATGAATCCTGAAGACAAAGGTTATTTATCTGGCGAATTAAAAGATGCTATTGAAGCAGAATTTGGTTCTAAAGATGCCTTTATTGAGGCTTTTTCTAAAGCTGCAGCGACACAATTTGGTTCTGGTTGGGCTTGGTTGTGCGTACACAAAGGAGGTAAGGTAGAGGTTTGCTCTACTCCAAATCAAGATAACCCACTAATGCCTGGCGTTAGTTGTGGCGGTACACCAATCTTAGGATTAGATGTTTGGGAGCACGCATACTACCTAAACTACCAAAACAGAAGACCAGATTATATCGATGCTTTTTTCAAGGTTATTAATTGGAACGAGGTTGAGCGTCGTTATGCTGAGGCTAAATAATATTTTATTACATAGTAGAAAAGCCAGGCTATTAAGTCTGGCTTTTTTTATGATGTTAAATTGGAATTTGCACAAGAATTAAAAATGAAAAAAGGTGAACAGAGAGTTCACCTTTTTTGCCCCAAATCTACCATAAACTTAACCTACTTATGTTATGGTTGGTCAAATATAAGTTTACAATAAATTAATATTTAAATTTTTCGGATAAACGACCTATATATTAGTCTAAGCGTGGATACTAAGGTTATTGCCTAAAATTAAGCTTAAAACGAAGATTGATTTAAGCAAAACGAGTTAAAGTAATGCTTTAATAAAGTTCATAAAAAAAGGTGAACACTGTTCACCTTTTTTTGCCCCAAATCTACCATGAACTTAACCTACTTATGTTATGGTGATACCAATGTAATTTTAATTTGTTAAAACAGATGTATATATTAGACGAAAAGCATTTTTAACCGATGAAATACATAGTTTTTCGGATTAAAAGCCTATTAATGTGGTAGTTAGTAAGCGCGCTCTTTATTACCTTCGAAGAAATTAATAAAGGCTCTATTTACTACTCTGTTGCCTCCAGCTGTTGGATAATCTCCTGTAAAATACCAATCACCTAAGTTTTTAGGACAAGCTTTGTGCAGGTTTTTAACAGGTTGAAAAATTATCTTTACTTCGGCATTTACAGATTCGTCACTTAATAACTCAGAAATTTTATCTGAAATTTGTTCATCTGTGAAATTATCATAAATCTCTTTCACATAGTTAACCACATTTTTATCTTTAAGATTTACTTGCTTTAAACATTTTTGATAGACTTCCTCGACGATGTGGTATTGATTGTTGTCTTTCAATAGTTCTAAAGCAGCTCTAAAAGCAACCAAGCCTTCGAGGTTAGCCATGTCAATTCCGTAACAATCAGGATAGCGTATTTGAGGAGCAGAGGATACCACAATGATTTTTTTAGGTTTTAATCTATCCATCATTTTTATAATACTCTTCTTCAGAGTGGTACCTCTTACAATACTATCATCTATAATAACCAGATTATCTGTTGGCTTTATAACTCCATAAGTTACGTCGTATACGTGAGCTACCAAATCATCTCTACTGCTATCTTCTGTTATAAAAGTTCTTAGTTTAACATCTTTAATAGCAATCTTTTCTATTCGCGGTCTCTCTGAAAGAATTTCTTCAACTTTTTCTGAAGAAAGTTCTCTTTGGCCATTTAAAATAGCTTGTGTTTTTTTATGATTGAGGTGTTCTTCTACAGTGTCTATCATTCCAAAAAAGGACGTTTCTGCTGTATTAGGGATAAAAGAAAACACCGTATTTTTGGTATCATTATCAATAGCTTCAAGAACTTTCGGCATCAATAGTCTTCCGAGTTCTTTACGCTCTTCATAAATTTCAGCATCACTTCCTCTCGAAAAATAGATACGCTCAAATGAACATGCTTTTCGTTCTAGTGGCTCTAGAATTTTCTTTATTTGAGTTTCGCCAGATTTTTTAGTAATTATTGCATGTCCAGGATCTAGTTCTATAACCTCTTCAAAAGGCACGTTAAACACAGTCTGTATTACAGGTCTCTCTGATGCAACTACAACAACTTCATCATCTTTATAATAGTAAGCAGGACGAATTCCTGCTGGATCTCTAAGTACAAAAGAATCTCCATGGCCTAATAAACCAGCCATAGCATAGCCTCCATCCCAATTTTTTGCAGCACGTTTAAGAATTTTCCCAACTTTTAATCGTTCTGCAATTAGCGGTGAACATTCTCTTTTGTTATAACCTTCTTTTTTTAAATCTTTATAAATCTTACTAACAGCATCATCCAAAAAGTGACCTATTTTTTCCATTACGGTAATAGTATCAGCTTTTTCTTTAGGATGTTGGCCAATATCAACTAAATTATCAAAGAGCTCATTAACATTAGTCATATTAAAGTTACCTGCAACAATTAGATTTCTGTGCATCCAATTGTTTTGTCTGAGGAAAGGATGAACACTTTCCACACTGTTTTTTCCGAAAGTGCCATAACGAACATGTCCAAGTAAAAGTTCACCCACATAAGGAATATATCTTTTTTGAAGATCAACATTATCTTGGTATTCAGGGTGCTTTGTAAGCTCTGCATTAATACGTTGGTTAATTTGAGCAAAAATGTCTTGTATAGGTTGCTGAGCAATAGATCTTACTCTACTAATGTAACGCTCACCAGGATGAGTGTCTAATTTTATACTAGCAAAGCCAGCACCATCTTGTCCTCGATTGTGCTGTTTTTCCATCATCAAATACATTTTATTTACTCCGTAAAATGCACTTCCGTATTTTTCCTTGTAGTATTCTAATGGTTTTAAAAGCCTTATAAGTGCTATACCACACTCATGTTTTAAAGCATCACTCATATTTATGAAATAAAAAAACGCGCTAAAAATTAAGCGCGCTGGTTTTTAAGTTAATTCTATATCAAACTGTGTTAGACTCTTAAATTGTTCTAAGCGTCTGTGCACTTCTTCTGTTTTTAAATTCTCCATACGTTCTGTTCCAAATTTTTCAACACAAAACGAGGCTAAAGTAGAACCGTAGATTACGGCTGTTTTTAAGTTTTCAAAAGAGTAATCTCCTGTTTTTGCTAAATAACCAGCAAATCCTCCAGCAAATGTGTCACCTGCACCTGTAGGATCAAATACTTCTTCTAATGGTAATGCTGGTGCAAAGAAAACACTATCGTCATGAAACAATAATGCTCCGTGCTCACCTTTTTTAATAACAACATACTTTGGTCCCATTTCATGAATTTTTCTTGCAGCAACCACTAAAGAGTATTCACCTGTTAATTGTCTTGCTTCCTCATCATTTATGGTTATCACATCGATATGCTTAATCGTATTGTGTAAATCTTCTAATGCACAATCCATCCAAAAATTCATGGTATCTAAAATCACCATTTTTGGTTTAGTTGTCATTTGATTAAGAACACTCATTTGAGTTAATGGGTGTAAATTACCCAACATTACTACCTCTGCATCTTTATAATTATCTGGGACAACAGGTTCAAAATCTGCTAAGACATTAAGTTCAGTTGCTAATGTGTCTCTAGAATTCATGTCGTTATGGTATCTGCCACTCCAAAAGAAAGTTTTACCATCTTTTACGATTTCTATCCCAGATACATCAATATTTTTATTAGACATAAGGTCTAAATATTCTTGCGGAAAATCTCCACCAACTACCGAAACTACAGCAGAATCTACATTAAAATTTGAAGCAGCAAGGCCTATAAATGTGCCAGCTCCTCCAAGGATTTTATCGGTTTTACCAAAAGGTGTTTCAATAGCATCAAAAGCTACTGTACCAACAATTACTAATTTACCCATTAAAGTAAGTTTGAATTAAGGTGCAAAAGTACATAAAATATATTGCTGATGAAACATACATGGCATCATCTAAATTAAATTATTTTCTTCCAAAATCCGCTGGAATTTCTCCCCAAGCTTTAGTTTCCCATTTAACAATAGTGGTAGAATAATCATTTTCTTTTAACCACTTTACAGCTCTGTCTACCAAATCAAAAACAGATTTGTTTTTGGCGTTGCGTTCTAATTTAGAATTGCACATTTTTTTTCTTACCCAACTCATTGCGGTTTTAGAGTCGGTATAAATGATTCGGTCGCTATTATGCTGTTTTAAAAATGCTAATCCGTGAACGATAGCTAAAAATTCGCCAATATTGTTGGTGCCTTCTTCAAAAGGCCCTTGTATAAAGAGTTGTTTTTTTGTTTTGGTATCTACACCACGATACTCCATTTTACCAGGATTACCAGAAGATGCAGCATCTACTGAAATTGAATTATAATTGGGTTGCCCTATTTTTTTTAGTTGTTCGTCAGACAGTTCGCTTTTAAAACTTTTTGATTTACCTATGTAATCTTTTGGACCATCTTTAAGAGCTTTTTTTGCAGCTTCAAAGGTGGCGAAAGATTTATACTGAGCTCCTTTAAAATCGTTGATTTGGGCTTTGCAGTCGTCCCATTTCTCAAAAACTCCGGTTTTATGGCCTTTCCAAACGGTGTAATATTTCTTTTTCTTTTTTGACATTTTTTGTCATCCTGAACTTGTTTCAGGATCTTGATATAAAATTCTACTTAAAGGTTGTTTAACAATCCCTCAACAACCTTTGGAAAATGCTCCATTTCCAATTCATGGATTTTAGCTGCAACATCATCAGCTGTATCTAACGCTTTTACTTCACATTTTGCCTGAAAAATAATCGCTCCTTCGTCATAATTTTCGTTTACGTAGTGAATTGTGATGCCAGTTTCAGTTTCTTTATTTTCTACAACAGCATTGTGTACATGCATACCATACATGCCTTTTCCACCATATTTTGGAAGCAAAGCAGGATGAATATTTATGACTTTGTTTTCAAACTCTTTAAGAATAAATTCAGGAAATTTCCAGAGAAAACCTGCTAGCACAATTAAATCTGGTTGTGATGATCTTAAAACATTAAGAACATCTTCAGACTTGCTGAATGCTATTCTGTTAAATGACAAAGCGCTAACATTTAGTCTTTTACATCGATCTAGTACTTTGGCATGAGGATTGTTAGTCAGTACCTGAATAACAGACGCATTATCGCTGTTTTGAAAAAACTTAATTAAATTTTCAGCATTAGATCCGCTACCGGACGCAAAAATTACAATACGCTTCATTTACAGTTATATTGGGTTATTATTCAGAAACAAAAAAAAGAATAATAATTAACAATTAGGCGCAAAACTTAAATTCTTCTACCGATTTTTTAGCATTGATATGCACATTTTATCGGTAAAGGTGATTTTTAAAATAAAGTTTTTTATTTTTGCGGTCTAATTAAAACTTAAAATTAAAAGATTATGTCAGACATTGCATCAAGAGTAAAAGCGATTATCGTAGACAAATTAGGTGTTGATGAAAACGAAGTTGTAACTGAAGCAAGCTTCACTAACGACTTAGGTGCAGATTCATTAGATACTGTAGAATTAATCATGGAATTTGAAAAAGAATTTGATATTCAAATCCCAGACGATCAAGCTGAAAACATTGCAACAGTTGGTCAAGCTATCTCTTATATAGAAGAAGCAAAATAAGACTTTATTTTTATGGAATTAAAGCGAGTAGTAGTTACTGGTCTAGGTGCACTTACACCTATTGGCAATACCAAAGATGAATATTGGAATGGTCTTGTTAATGGAAAAAGTGGTGCTGCCCCAATCACGCATTTTGATGCTGAGAAGTTCAAAACGCAATTCGCTTGTGAAATAAAAAACTTTGAAGTTACTGACTTTATTGATAGAAAGTTAGCGCGTCAAATGGATAAATTTTCGCAATATGCAATGGTGGCTTCAGATGAAGCGATAGCAGATTCGAAATTAGATCTAGACACGATAAATAAATACAGAGTAGGAGTAATTTGGGGTGCAGGTATAGGTGGCTTAGAAACATTTCAAGAAGAAGTGCTTAACTATGCTGCTGGTGACGGTACACCTCGTTTTAGTCCTCGTTTCATCCCCAAAATGATTGCGGATATAGCACCAGGAAACATATCTATTAAATATGGTTTCATGGGCCCTAACTATACAACGGTATCTGCTTGTGCCTCTTCTGCTAATTCAATGATTGATGCTCTAAACACTATACGTTTAGGTCATTGTGATGTTGTTATTACTGGTGGAAGTGAAGCAGCGGTAACAATTGCTGGTATGGGTGGATTTAATGCTATGCATGCTATGAGTACTAGAAACGATAGTCCTGAAACTGCCTCAAGACCTTTTGATGCAAATCGAGATGGTTTTGTACTAGGTGAAGGAGCAGGTTCTATTGTTTTAGAAGAGTATGAGCACGCTAAAGCAAGAGGAGCTAAAATCTACGCAGAAGTTGTAGGTGGAGGCTTGTCTTCAGATGCATATCATATGACTGCGCCACATCCTGATGGAATTGGTGTTGTTGCGGTGATGAAAAACTGTTTAGAAAATGCTGGTTTAAAACCCGAAGATGTAGATCATATTAATACACACGGAACATCCACACCATTAGGAGATGTTGCCGAATTAAAAGCTATATCAGAAGTGTTTGGAGACCATGCTAAAAAGATTAATATTAATTCTACTAAGTCTATGACTGGTCATTTGTTGGGCGCTGCTGGTGCAATAGAAGCTATTGCCTCTATATTAGCACTAGAAAATGGTATTATACCACCAACAATTAACCATGAAACTGCGGACGAGAATATAGATTCAGAATTAAATTTAACGCTCAATAAAGCTCAGAAACGAGATATTAAAATAGCAATGAGTAATACATTTGGATTTGGCGGACATAACGCTTGTGTATTATTTAAAAAATTAGACTAAATCCCGAATGAGTTTCATTCGTAACATATTAAAAAATTCCCGTTCATTCGATGACGGGAATTTTTTTTTAAAACTTAAAGATATTCTTGGATTTAAGCCAAGATCCCAAAATTTATACATCAAGGCTTTTACGCATCGTTCGATGAATATTAAGGATAAAAAAGGAAATCCTATTAATTACGAACGTTTAGAATTTGTTGGTGATGCTATGATAAGTTCAGTTATTGCTGCTTATCTCTACGAGCAAGTACCACACGGAGACGAAGGTTATCTTACCAAAATGCGCTCTAAAGTAGTAAGTAGAGAGCATCTTAATGAATTAGGTAAAGAGTTGAATCTTATAGATTTAGTGCAAAGTAGAATACCAAAGTCTAATTTTGGAAACAATATTCACGGCAATCTTTTTGAAGCTTTGGTTGGTGCTATTTATTTAGACAGAGGTTATAAGGCTTGTGAAAAGTTTTTGTACAGGAGGGTTATAAATCCGCACGTAGACATAGAGACTTTAGAAGGTAAAGTTATTAGTTATAAAAGTCTGTTAATTGAGTGGTGCCAAAAAGAGAAAAATACCTTTGACTATGAAGTGTATGAAGATACCGGAAATGATGAGTTAAAGCACTTTTCTGTAAGGCTCAGTATTAATGATAAAGTAGTATCTAAAGCTAGAGCTACCTCTAAGAAAAAAGCAGAAGAAAAAGCATCCAAGCGCGCATTCTTTGCGTTTCAGAAACAAATCACAAAGCTCATATAATTTAGAGTTTATAGAGATCGTATAGAAAAGTAAAATCTACAACGTTTTCGTAGGTTTTTAGGGTTAAGATTAACCAAAAGTTGACATTAACAATCTATTATTGTACTATATTTACCTTTTAAAGTTATAATTGTATGGCGTTGCATAAACTTTTGGTTGATGATTTTTATGACGATACCTACAAGCTCATTGCTATACATTGTGGGTTAGAAGATTATCGTTTAGCCTATCTACTCAATCAAAGTTTAGGCCTTAGATTACAACGAAAAACAGAAGATTTAGATATGCAATATTTAAAAGCTTCGTACAGTATTTTTGAGTGGAATAATGTTTCGCAATACGTTACTTGGAATCTAGTTTCAAATGTTTGCAAAAAAGAAGAAGATAGTTTGTATAGTACAGGCTTGTTTCAAACAAACGAAAAAGTAATTAAAACATTGAATCTTGTTCCAGAGTATAAGAAGGTAGATTATTTTATTAAAATTTCTGATGAAATCCAGAATGTTAACGAAAAACTTATTTTAAATAAGCTCCAAAATATACCACACATTATAACAAGTTATACGGTTAACCCGACTAAATTAAAATCTAAAGATCATTTAATTTTTTGAATTAATGCCAAATAAAAAGACCAAAATAGTGGCCACATTGGGCCCAGCAACTAGTAATAAGGAAACCTTAAAAGCAATGCTTGATGAAGGAGCTAATGTGTTTCGAATTAATTTCTCGCATGCTAATTACGATGATGTAAAAGAACGTATAAACATGATACGCGAACTCAATGAAGAGTTTGGGTATAATGCTGCAATATTAGGAGATTTACAAGGGCCTAAGCTTAGAGTAGGTACTATGAAAGGTGAGGTAATCGTAAATGAAGGGGACGAAATAATTTTTGCTACCGGAAAACGATTTGAAGGTACAAAAGAGCGTGTTTACATGACTTATGAGAAGTTTCCTCAAGACGCCAAGCCAGGTGAACGTATTCTGTTAGATGATGGGAAATTAATTTTTGAAGTTGTTTCTACTGATGGTAAAAAAGAAGTTAAAGCTAAGGTAATTCAAGGAGGACCACTAAAGTCTAAAAAGGGAGTTAACCTACCTAATACAAACATTTCTCAACCAGCGTTAACAGAAAAGGATATTGAAGATGCCATTTTTGCTATCGAACAAGAAGTAGATTGGATTGCACTATCTTTTGTAAGACATGCTGAAGATTTAATGGAGCTAGAAGAACTCATTAAAGAGCATAGTAATTATAAAATTCCAATAATAGCTAAGATTGAAAAACCTGAAGCTGTAGAAAATATAGACAAAATTGTTGCCTATTGTGATGGTTTGATGGTTGCACGTGGTGATTTGGGAGTAGAAATACCTGCAGAAGAAGTTCCGCTAATTCAGAAGCAATTGGTATTAAGGGCTAAGCGAGCAAGAATTCCGGTAATTATTGCAACGCAAATGATGGAGACTATGATTACCAGCTTAACTCCAACGCGTGCAGAAGTAAATGATGTAGCTAACTCGGTTATGGATGGTGCAGATGCTGTAATGCTTTCTGGTGAAACATCTGTAGGACAGTATCCAGTTCAGGTTATACGTCAGATGGCAAATATTATTCGTAGTGTTGAAGATTCACCATTAATAGAGGTGCCACAATCACCTCCTCATATTCGTACAAAACGTTACATAACAAAATCTATTTGTTATCACGCTGCCAATATGGCTAACGAGATCAATGCAAAAGCTATTTCAACACTTACTAATAGTGGTTATACAGCTTTTCAAATTTCTGCATGGAGACCTCAAGCACATATTTTAGTTTTTACTTCTAACAAGAGAATTCTTTCTCAATTAAGTCTTCTTTGGGGAGTTAAAGCCTTCTATTATGATAAGTATGTAAGTACGGATGAAACTATTGAAGATGTAAATGCCATTGCTTGCAAAAAAGGCTATTTAGAAGTAGGTGATATGTTAATTAGTTTAGCTGCAATGCCAATTAAAGATAGAGGTATGGTTAATACCCTACGTGTTACAGAGATTGAGAGTTGTAGTTTTTAAACAAGAAATTAGAATTAAATATACTAGGCTTAATGATTTCATTGAGCCTTTTTTAGTTTAAAATTCAAACCTTAACTGTACACTAACAGATTTTTTATCCTCTATATTTGGTTTAGAGGATTTGTTTTTATCTGTATTTAGATTAGACAATGATATTCCTAAAAGACGAACCGAATTGTTCAATTTTTCTTGATATAAAAGCTCTTTCGAAGTTTCTAAGATTATAGATTTGTCACTTACAAAATAGGGAAGTGTTTTGCTACGCGTTTGTAAAGTAAAATCGCTGTATTTAATTTTTAGTGTTATCGTTTTTCCTGCTACTTTGCTTTTTTCTAATCTACGAGAAACTTCTTCAGCGATATGATCTAGTTTTTCTAACATAAAGACCTCAGAAGAAAGATTCTCACTAAAAGTACGTTCTGCAGCTAATGATTTTCTAATGCGGTTTGGTTTTACTTCGCTATTGTGAATACCTCTGACAATATAATAGTAGTAACGACCAGATTTTCCAAAGTTTTCGTCTAAATATTCCAGGCTTTTAGCTTTTAAATCATTTCCTGTAAATATGCCTTTTTGATACATTTTTTCGGCAGTAACCTTACCAACACCATAAAACTTTCTAATGTCTAAATCTTCTAAAAACTTTAGCACATCTTCGGGATTTACAGTTTTTTGTCCGTTGGGCTTGTTATAATCACTTGCTACTTTGGCAATAAACTTATTAATAGAGATGCCTGCCGACGCTGTTAAGCCCACTTCTTCATAAATACGTTGTCTTATTTTCTTAGCAATTAAAGTTGCACTAGGAAGCCCTATTTTGTTTTCAGTAACATCTAAATAGGCTTCATCTAAAGACAAAGGTTCAACCAAATCTGTGTAGTCAAAAAATATTTTACGCACACGGTTAGAAATTTCCTTATACCTTTCAAATCTTGGTCTAACGAATATAAGTTCTGGGCAGAGTTTCTCAGCCAAACGACCAGACATGGCACTTTTTACACCAAATTTTCTAGCTTCGTAGCTAGCAGCACTAATTACACCTCGTTTTCCGCCACCACCAACAGCAATCGGTTTACCTTTTAGCTCAGGATTATCCATTTGCTCAACTGAGGCATAAAATGCATCCATATCTACATGAATTATCTTTCTAATTGGTAAATCGTTTAGCATAGTGTAAATTTAGACATTAAATACCGTTTAATGACCGTAGAAATAGAACGTAAATTTTTAGTAACTTCTAATGATTTTAAAAAAGAAGCCGTTAAAAGTTACAGCATAAAACAAGGATTTTTAAATAGCTATAAAGAGCGCACCGTTAGAGTTAGATTAAAAGAAGACATTGGATATTTAACCGTAAAAGGAAAATCATCAGATGATGGTTTAGTTCGTTTTGAGTGGGAAACTGAAATCACAAAGCACGAAGCTGAACAACTTTTAAGGTTATGCGAAGATGGTATTATTGAGAAAAGGCGGTACGAAGTAAAGCTATACAACCATACTTTAGAAATAGATGAATTTTATGGAGACAATGAAGGTCTAGTCATTGCTGAGGTAGAATTGCAATCTATAAATGAAGAGTTTAACAAACCAATTTGGTTAGGTAAAGAAGTTACAGGAGATATACGATATTATAATTCACAATTAAGTAAACAACCATTCAAAAATTGGAATAAATGAAAAACCTATTATTAATATTAATTTGCTTTTTGGTATCATGTAAAAATGAGCACGAGCCTAGTAAAGTAAAGGACACAGTTATAGAAAAAGAGACTATTGAGGCACCAATTGAAAAGTCTAAACCCTTGAAGGAGGAATCCGGAAAGTCCGTTGCGGAATTAAAGGCAGAACTCATAAGTAAAGGTTATAAGGTGTTTGACTATGTGGATGAAAAGACTCAGGATACAACCTTAATGCAACAATATTTTATGGCTTTTTTAAAGAATGGGCCAATTAGAAATCAAAATGAAGAAGAAGCAAATCAGTTGCAAAGTGAGCATTTGGCACACTTAGGTAAAATGTATGAGTTAGGTTATGCAGATATATCGGGTCCTTTTGGTGACGACGGTGAAATAAGAGGAATTACAATTTACAATGTGCCAACATTAAAAATGGCAGATAGCTTAGCAAATGCTGACCCAATGGTAAAAGCAGGACGCTTGGTTATAGAAATTCATCCTTGGTGGGCAGCCAAAGGTTATCCATTACGATAATAAAAAAAAACGCCCTAAATACCTAAATACTGTTAGGGCGTTTTTTATATAAAGATTTCGATTTATTTACTGTTGTTCTTGCGGGCCTCCGCTAACAATTTTAAACTCCGATCGTCTGTTTTGAGCATGTTGCTCATCGGAGCAATTAGCACCACAATCAATTTTAGGTTCGGTTTCACCTTTACCTTCAGCAGCGATACGCGAAGCATCAATACCTTTAGAGATGACGTATTGTTGTGTGCTCTTAGCTCTACGTTGCGATAGTCTTTGGTTATAAGAGTTAGAACCTCTACTATCTGTATGAGATGTCGCATTGATAACCAAATCTGGATATTTGTTCATGATTTGAACTAGTTTATCCAATTCAAAAGCTGCCTGAGCAGTGATATTAGATTTGTCGAAGTCAAAATAGATAGGGTTAAGTACGATTTCATCAGGAGTCATAATTTTTTCAATAGGATCTAAAGAAATTTGAACCGCTAGCTCTTCCTCGCTTGTCCCTTTAACAGGCACTTTTTTGCTTTCAAAGTCTTCCATGACCACCTCAAGTTCAGAGTCCTGCTCGCACTCAACAATAAATTCAGCAACACCTTCTTCGTTTGTGGTTTTTGTAACGACCTTATTACCTTCAGCATCGTATAACGAAACAGAAGCTCCGTTTAAAGGCGCTCTGGTAACATCATCCAATACAGTAGCCGTAATTAAAACATCACAAAGTGGTTGAAGTTTTTTAAATGCGTAGACGTCATCACTACCTTGCCCACCATCTCTGTTAGAAGATACAAAACCTTCTTCGGTTTCTTCATTAATAGAGAACGCAAAATCATCACCATTACTGTTAATAGGAATACCAACATTTCTAACAGGTGCCATTTTACCATCTATAACTTTGGTATAAAACACATCCATACCACCTAGACCTAAATGACCATTAGAAGAGAAATAAAGGGTGTTGTTGCTACTTATGTAAGGGAACATTTCTTGTCCTTCAGTATTCACTTTTTGCCCTAAGTTTTCAGGCTCACCAATAGTACCATCTTCATTGATGGCCGCTTTGTAAATATCAAAGTTACCATAGCCGCCAGGCATGTTAGAAGAGAAATATAATGTAGCACCATCTGCACTTACAGACGGATTTTTAACAGAATAGTTTTCGCTATTAACAGCCAAACTTTCAATAGTGTCCCAATCGTCACCTAACTTAGTAGCTTTAAATAAGTACAATTGGCTATAACGCACCTTGCTTAAAGAGTCTTTTTCAAAATCTTTTTCAAAATAGCTTTCTCTAGAGAAGTACATGGTCTTACCATCAGGTGTAAAAGAAACCAAACCTTCATGGTATTTTGTATTGATTTTATTGTTCATTAAAGTAGCAGTACCATACGAGCCGTCAGCATTTTTAGTTAATGAGTAGATATCTAAGAATGGCTGCTCATTCCAACCGTAATTTTTACGATTGTCGTTTCTGGCAGAAGTGATGTAAAGTTTACCATCGTGTTCTATACCACCAAACTCTGATTGCGCGGTATTAAAACCAGCATCTTGCACATTAAACTTTTTACCTTGCTCTAAAATTTTTGGCAAATAGTTAGGGTTTTTTCTAAAGGCAGTTGCTCTGTTGTCTGAAGGACGCATAGAAGCAAATTTTTCCATTTGCTTGTTAGATTCTTCATATTTTCCGTTTGCTTTAAGCATTTCAGAGTATTTGTAGATCATTTCAGGATTATCTTCAGACTCTAAAGCTTTGGCATACCATTTCTCGGCTTCAACGGTATTGAAGATGTTGTAATAACATTCAGCCAATTGTCCATAAACATAGGCAGAACCTTCTCCTTTGTCAATGAGTTTTTTGTAGCTTTCAGCGGCATCAACGTATTCGAACCTAGCGAATTCCTTGTCAGCCTTTTTAGTGTTTTTGTTTTGAGCAGTTAAGCATAAACCACTCATTAACATGATAAATAATAGTGTTTTTAAGTTTTTCATAATAGTTTAGCTTAACGGATTAAAAGTATCTAGGTGAACGTGAAACTCGTTTCGGGAAATTAAGATCGAACAACAACATTACCTCGTGAGATGCAGGAGCAAAAGCTTTAATGTCTGAAGACACAGCGTCGTAAGCATATCCAACCCTTAGAGACGGAGACAGCGCAAAATTAACTAAACCAGAAAAGGAATCGTCCAATCTGTAAGAAGCACCAATTTCAAATTTTTTGAAGAACCTTGCATTAAGGTTCACATCAAAAGATGTAGGAGCATCAAAAGCAGACTTAACCATAAAAGATGGTTTTAATTCTGTGTTAGGCGATAGGTCAAACACATAACCACCCGTTAGGAAATAGTGCTGTGTTTCAGAACCGATTTTATTTCCGTTAGCATCAAGATGTACAGAGGATAACATATTAGGCACCGACAGCGATACATAATATTTATTGGTGTAATAGAAGAAACCAGCACCAATATTTGGTGTGGTCTCATTGATTTGCATACCAAAGAAAGGGTCACCCTCATCAATAACATCTACATTACCACTGGTAAGGTTAATATCATGGAAGGTTGCCCCAGCTTTAACACCAAAGGCCAGTCTATGTTCGCCACCCAACTTTAAGGTATAGGATAGATCAACATAGGCATTAGTTTCTTTAACGGGACCAATCTGGTCAGCAATAAGTGATACGCCCAATCCAAGATTACTTCCTATGGGAGCATGCCCAAAGAACGTTCCTGTTTCAGGGCCACCATCTATTTTGGACCATTGGTTTCTGTATAATAATCCAAAAGAGAGGTTTTCTCTAGAGCCTGCATATGCAGGATTCATAATGTTCATATTATACATGTACTGGGTGTACTGAGGGTCTTGTTGCCCATACATTTGCAATGCAAGGAAGAAAACCGCTATTATCGTGAGTTTTTTCATTATAAATTAAGTTGATTCAGTTAGTTGATTATCTGTTAATATATACCCATGCGCTCTTTTGCTTGGCACCACCTTCGTAGATTACGGTATAGAAATACGTACCTACAGGCAGTTCCTCACCATCATTGGTCTGGCCTTCCCATTCGTCCACATAGTTGTTTTTAGAATAAACCAATGTTCCGTTTCTGTTGAAAATTTCTAATCTTACAACATTAAAAGGACTAAGGTCGAAACTATCGTTTAGGTCATCATTGTTAGGTGATATACCTTGTGGGAACTCACAGAATTCTAATTGAGTCACATCAGCATAAAATGTATTAACACAACCAGTATCGTTGAACATGATATCTACAGAATACTCGCCGCCAACAAGTACTTCGCTATCAAGAACCAGTTCGTTTTCATTAGGGATTAGAACATCTTCATAGTACCAGCTAATAGTAACATCTTCAACATTAAAGTTGGTAGGTATAATGCCAATTTCTATAGAAACTGTTGCGTTAGGACACACTTCATAATTGTATTCTGGATCAAATGTGGCCTCAGGAAGTGTGCCAACGATTAATTCAAAACTATTAGTAACATAACATCCTTCATAACTTGTAGATTCAACACGTACAAAAACTGTTTCACCTGTACTCATGTAAAAGTCTGGTAGTGCATTTTGGTCGTTTTGAGCATCAACCTCTGATGTATGGTATGTAACGACAAATTGTGAAGCATCTTGACCGTTTAGAATATTAATAGAATGTGAAGCAAGATCAAATTCAGCTTCGATACCATCGCCGCACTCAGTATAGTCTACACTTTCAGCAGTGTGACTAGGTTCTGAAACGATTAAATCAAACGAAGCTACACTATGACATCCTGTTGTATTATCTTCCACTCTAACATAAATTGTTTGTGGGTTAGAGATGTTAGTGTATGGATTATCTGTGATAGGATCTATGTTTCCTTCAGCATCACTTTCAGATAGGTGATAAGAAATAGTATGGTTATTAGGATCTAAACTACCTAACACAACACTGTCATTATCACTAAGACTAAAAGGTGCTACACCAGTTGCGGAGCAACTTTCTAAATCTGAAGGGTCTTCATTAAGAAGTGGTGGTTGAAGAAATTCAACAAGTATTTCGTCCATCAAGAAACATTGACTAGAGAATATTACTTGAGCTGTATATAAATCTGGTTCTGTAACAGTTAAAGTTGACGACGTTTCACCATCAATAAGGATACCGTTTCTAAACCAATAATGCTCAAGGTTAGGTGCGCCAGTGTCTAGAACTACAGGTTCTCCTAAGCAGGTTGCTCCGCCAGAAGCAATAGTAATATCATCACCTAAGTTAAGTTCTCCAAGGTCAAAACTTCCGGCTTTTAAGAAAACACCAGAGTCAAATGCAGAGTCACTTTGGTCAGCAATAACCAATTTAATGTGGTATGATTCACCAACATTTACAGGTGATTGCGCTGTAAACACAGTTGTTCTACCATCAAAAGATATAGGTGGTAAATTGTCTGGGATATATCCACCGAAATATTGTTCATTTTGGGCGCCACAACTTGTGTTGGCTTGGTGAATATTTGTAACCAAAATAGGTGTTGTTGTATTTGGTAATACAGCAAGGTTGGTTGTATTACCACTCGAGTCGGTCAAAAGGAATGCAAATGCATCAGAGTAGTTACATTCAAAAGACCCTCCATTATATTCTTCAGATGCCATTAAGAAATCAAAACTAATTTCTTGAGCAAGAGGAACGAAGTCAAATTCAATTATGGTAGCGTTATTAGTTACAGTAATACCTACTGCATTTTCTAGGTCTGTGTCACCAGGCCATGCAGTACTACCATCGCTTATAGCGTTAGTGTTTGGTCCAGATGCTAAACTTGCGTCACCAGAGGTAAGAACAATCCCTTCGTCAAATGGGAAACCAACACCGTCACCATCCATTGAGAAATATCCGATACCATTTTGTTCACCAAAATCAGTTCCTGTAGAATAAGTAATATTCGATATTTGTGCACATTCGCCACCAATTAAAATATCCTGAACTAACTGCTCTACAGTATAAGTCGTTTGATCTACTATTACATTATCAAGACCAGGTCTTATACATAAGTCAAATGTAGTGTCTTCGCTACCAGAGCCAGCAGAAAATACTCTTACATAATAGGTGTTCCCAACAGTTAGTGTTGGTGATGTTATAGCATCATCGGTTGAACAATATATTTCTGTAAGAGAACCGCATGCTCCTTCATATAGACCATGATCCAAGTTCGTAGATGATCCAACAATATTTTCTAAACTAATAAGGTGTGTGTCATCAGTTGCAACAAATTGAAACCAAACATCGTCATCTGGATTACCAGTACAAGAACCAGAAGGAGTATTCGAAGGAGTTGCTTCGAGCAAAGTTCCAGGTGTTACAACAGTACATTCTCCATCAGTGTTAACAGCTGCAACTGTGGCATTGTCACAATTATCGTTATCTGGAGGACAAGCTAACAACTCAAAAGTGTTACTACTTATTGTACAGTTATTATCTTGTTCACTCATCACAAATACACTTACTGAAGTACCAAAGGCAAAAGGACCTACTTGATATACACCTGTAGAAAAGGCTTGTACAGTATTTGTATCAAAGTCATTTGAAATTTCTAAAGATGTAGCATCTCCCATACTTGTTATGTCTACATCGATGAAGAATTGATTACCAGCACAATCTGGTGCAGTTGCATATGTAGCTTCTGGTAGTGTACATAATAATTCTTGAATATTTATAGTAAAGTCTAACGTAACGCCCCAAGTACCATTGTAACATGGCTCAGGTGTTGCCTGACCCGAATCTGCTGTTCCAATGCGCATTCTGTGCTGCCCAAGAGTAGCAGTAGCAGGCATTATAAAAGAAGCATCGAGTATGTGAGGATTATTTAAACCTACAGACTCACCTTGATAAACCAGCTCAGAGGCATCAAATACCAAATCGTCATTAAAGTCTATCCAAATATTTGTATAGTAAGTAAATGTATGTCCAAATTCAATTTCAACATTGGTTTCTATACCTTGGAAAGCATTCACAACAGTTGATGTATGATCTTCGTAAGTTACATCACCAAAACTAGGGAAATTCACAATTCCTAAGGTAACATAGTTAACACCGTCTCCATCATTACTAGAAGGTTCAGACTGACAGTAGCCAGTATAGAAAGAGCCTGGTCCAGAGAAAGAACTTAAGTTAGTAGGGTCACATTCTGCCTGCACATAGAAATCATAGTCTGTATCAGACGTTAAACCTGTTAAAGTATATGGGTTAGTAGTTACACCAGTAACTAAAGTACCTGTTCCCGGCGTAAATCCAGCAGGACCATACTCTATATTCCAAGTAGTAGATGTGCCATTTTCAGTCCAGCCTACTTCAGTTGAAGTTAAACTTAAGTTGTTAGACGTTAAGTCAGTTGGCTCAGGACATGTAGGAATTCCTCTTACGCGGAAATTATCAACAAAAACATCGTTGTCTTGTGGGTCATCTACAGTACCCTCAGAGCCCAATATTCCAAATTGAACAACCTGACCAGCATAAGCCTCTAAAGTAACTACAGGATGTTCACCTGCCGCAGAAACGACAGAAGAGCTATCATAAGTTAATAGAGGTGTCCATGTTGCACCATTATCATTAGTTATAAGTAACTGAACAATATCATCAGAACCAAGTGTGCCAGCATTTGTAGTACTACCAAATTCCATGATTCCAAAGTCAAATTCTACCTGGAAAGGTCCTCCTGTTAGGTCAAATTGAGGAGATAATATCCAATCGCTCTTAGCAGCAAGCCATAAATTAATTTTATAAGCACCTGTAAAACCGTTGTTAAGGAAACCGTCAGCTAACCAACCGCCAGCTCCTAAATCACCAGGTCCAGTTGTAGCGTCACCACTATCAGCTTCGTCCCAACAGTCTGGAATTATTGTATCAAATTGTTCTAGATAATCAGGAACATAAATATCACATAATGTTTCGAAAGTAAAAGGGCCAGTCCAACCGCTAAACTCACTTCCACAATCAGCTTGAACATAATAGTCATAAGATGTTACAGCTGTTAATCCTGAGACTGTGTAAGGGTTTGTAACACCTGTATGAGTTGGTGTTCCAGTAGGAGGTGTACCAGATGTAACTATTTCAATATTCCATGCTGATACAGTGCCATCTTGATTCCAACTTAATTCAGCACTATTAGCCGTAATTGCAGCCGCAGTTAAAGAAGTAGGATTAAAACAAGAAGGAGCTTCATCAAAAGTCACATCATCTATAGCGATGTCATCATAAAAATCGCCAGTTACTATTTCAGAGAATATAAAACGAGCTTGAACGTCTCCTGTAATTGTCAATGTACTTAAATCTAGAACAATTAAGGTCCACCCACTAGTATTGGTATTAAAAGTACCCATACTATTCCAAGCAGCACCATCCCATACTTCTACATCGAGCTGAGAGTTGGCATTACCTTCATTATCACTAATTTCATAAAAAGATAGTGCAGGTGTTGTTAAGCCAGAAACATCAACCAAAGGGCTTGTTAAAGTTCTTGGACCTTCATCGCCTGAAGAGTCACACCATGCAAAATAATCATTAGTAGATGTTGTACCAGTTATGGTTCCGTTATTTCCAATATGATTAAATCCTGGATCGTTGTCAAAAAACCAATCTTCATTGCCGTCCATAGTCCAACATTGTGGAATTGTTCCACCGTTTTCAAATCCTTCAGAATATGGTGCAACAAAAGTTACACATTCAGTAGTAAATATATATGGACCAACCCACAAACTTTCATCGCTAGGACCGCAATTAGCTTGATAGTATACATAATATTCAGTAGCTGGGTTTAAAGAAGTTAAAGAAACATTTGGCGAACCTGTAGGCGAAATAGAAGATTCGGCTTCACCATTTCCAGGAGTAAAATCAGCACCGCTATTATATTCAATATTCCAATCGGTTTCAGATAGACCGACTGTCCAGTCTAAATTGGCAGAAGTAGCAGTTATTGCGCTAGCCACCATATTAGAAGGTTCTATACAAGTTGGCGCTTCAAAAAGCGTAACTACGATGTTAGACCAATCTGCATCTGAGCCACCGTAACTTTGATTTAGTACTATATCTATATATCCATCCGTTGTTGGATCGTAGACACCTGCTAAATCCCCAGAAAAGGTAAGTGTTGCATCAGCACCGCTGTTAGCGCTACCAGTAGTTGCGGGATCTATGATTACCGAACCAGCACTTGTGGTAAAAGTAATGTCCGCTTCAGAGGACCATGGGCCACCACCTCCGGCGCTCCAGTCTACAGTAACAGTAAAAGAATCATAAGCACCAGAAGAGGAAGCTGGAACCCCAACTGAATTTGCTACGTCGTTTATACTGATGGTAACAGGAGTCCCTTCAGCTACGTTTGTAGGCCCTATAATTGTGCTAAAATCATATTGGGCGCTTGCGGTAATGCAGAACCCTAGCATAATAAGAAATAAGGTAATCTTTTTCATAGTTTTAGGTTTGTTATTAAATAATTAAACCTTTCTAATTTGAAAATTAGAAAGGAATATTTGTTTTTAAGTTAGTATTCAGAAGCCGTTCAATATATAGTGAAAACGCTACTCTAGCTTTTTCTGAAATGTGAATTTATAAAAAATGACTATTAAGATTATATTAACATTGTGATAATAGATTAAATGCTCTTATTTCCGATTAAAGGAGAGTGATTTTGAGTTTTTTTCATAAAAAAAAGGCTTTGGGTTTAAATCCAAAGCCTTTTTAACATTTTATCTAAAGATTATTCGTTTTCTGAAGTTTTTAGAATTTTAAACTCAGAACGTCTGTTTTGGGCATGTTGCTCATCGGAGCAATTGGTACCACAATCAATTTTAGGTTCGGTTTCACCTTTACCTTCAGCAGCGATACGCGAAGCATCAATACCTTTAGAGATGACGTATTGTTGTGTGCTCTTAGCTCTACGTTGCGATAGTCTTTGGTTATAAGAGTTAGAACCTCTACTATCTGTATGAGATGTCGCATTGATAACCAAATCTGGATATTTGTTCATGATTTGAACTAGTTTATCCAATTCAAAAGCTGCCTGAGCAGTGATATTAGATTTGTCGAAGTCAAAATAGATAGGGTTAAGTACGATTTCATCAGGAGTCATAATTTTTTCAATAGGATCTAAAGAAATTTGAACCGCTAGCTCTTCCTCGCTTGTCCCTTTAACAGGCACTTTTTTGCTTTCAAAGTCTTCCATGACCACCTCAAGTTCAGAGTCCTGCTCGCACTCAACAATAAATTCAGCAACACCTTCTTCGTTTGTGGTTTTTGTAACGACCTTATTACCTTCAGCATCGTATAACGAAACAGAAGCTCCGTTTAAAGGCGCTCTGGTAACATCATCCAATACAGTAGCCGTAATTAAAACATCACAAAGTGGTTGAAGTTTTTTAAATGCGTAGACGTCATCACTACCTTGCCCACCATCTCTGTTAGAAGATACAAAACCTTCTTCGGTTTCTTCATTAATAGAGAACGCAAAATCATCACCATTACTGTTAATAGGAATACCAACATTTCTAACAGGTGCCATTTTACCATCTATAACTTTGGTATAAAACACATCCATACCACCTAGACCTAAATGACCATTAGAAGAGAAATAAAGGGTGTTGTTGCTACTTATGTAAGGGAACATTTCTTGTCCTTCAGTATTCACTTTTTGCCCTAAGTTTTCAGGCTCACCAATAGTACCATCTTCATTGATGGCCGCTTTGTAAATATCAAAGTTACCATAGCCGCCAGGCATGTTAGAAGAGAAATATAATGTAGCACCATCTGCACTTACAGACGGATTTTTAACAGAATAGTTTTCGCTATTAACAGCCAAACTTTCAATAGTGTCCCAATCGTCACCTAACTTAGTAGCTTTAAATAAGTACAATTGGCTATAACGCACCTTGCTTAAAGAGTCTTTTTCAAAATCTTTTTCAAAATAGCTTTCTCTAGAGAAGTACATGGTCTTACCATCAGGTGTAAAAGAAACCAAACCTTCATGGTATTTTGTATTGATTTTATTGTTCATTAAAGTAGCAGTACCATACGAGCCGTCAGCATTTTTAGTTAATGAGTAGATATCTAAGAATGGCTGCTCATTCCAACCGTAATTTTTACGATTGTCGTTTCTGGCAGAAGTGATGTAAAGTTTACCATCGTGTTCTATACCACCAAACTCTGATTGCGCGGTATTAAAACCAGCATCTTGCACATTAAACTTTTTACCTTGCTCTAAAATTTTTGGCAAATAGTTAGGGTTTTTTCTAAAGGCAGTTGCTCTGTTGTCTGAAGGACGCATAGAAGCAAATTTTTCCATTTGCTTGTTAGATTCTTCATATTTTCCGTTTGCTTTAAGCATTTCAGAGTATTTGTAGATCATTTCAGGATTATCTTCAGACTCTAAAGCTTTGGCATACCATTTCTCGGCTTCAACGGTATTGAAGATGTTGTAATAACATTCAGCCAATTGTCCATAAACATAGGCAGAACCTTCTCCTTTGTCAATGAGTTTTTTGTAGCTTTCAGCGGCATCAACGTATTCGAACCTAGCGAATTCCTTGTCAGCCTTTTTAGTGTTTTTGTTTTGAGCAGTTAAGCATAAACCACTCATTAACATGATAAATAATAGTGTTTTTAAGTTTTTCATAATAGTTTAGCTTAACGGATTAAAAGTATCTAGGTGAACGTGAAACTCGTTTCGGGAAATTAAGATCGAACAACAACATTACCTCGTGAGATGCAGGAGCAAAAGCTTTAATGTCTGAAGACACAGCGTCGTAAGCATATCCAACCCTTAGAGACGGAGACAGCGCAAAATTAACTAAACCAGAAAAGGAATCGTCCAATCTGTAAGAAGCACCAATTTCAAATTTTTTGAAGAACCTTGCATTAAGGTTCACATCAAAAGATGTAGGAGCATCAAAAGCAGACTTAACCATAAAAGATGGTTTTAATTCTGTGTTAGGCGATAGGTCAAACACATAACCACCCGTTAGGAAATAGTGCTGTGTTTCAGAACCGATTTTATTTCCGTTAGCATCAAGATGTACAGAGGATAACATATTAGGCACCGACAGCGATACATAATATTTATTGGTGTAATAGAAGAAACCAGCACCAATATTTGGTGTGGTCTCATTGATTTGCATACCAAAGAAAGGGTCACCCTCATCAATAACATCTACATTACCACTGGTAAGGTTAATATCATGGAAGGTTGCCCCAGCTTTAACACCAAAGGCCAGTCTATGTTCGCCACCCAACTTTAAGGTATAGGATAGATCAACATAGGCATTAGTTTCTTTAACGGGACCAATCTGGTCAGCAATAAGTGATACGCCCAATCCAAGATTACTTCCTATGGGAGCATGCCCAAAGAACGTTCCTGTTTCAGGGCCACCATCTATTTTGGACCATTGGTTTCTGTATAATAATCCAAAAGAGAGGTTTTCTCTAGAGCCTGCATATGCAGGATTCATAATGTTCATATTATACATGTACTGGGTGTACTGAGGGTCTTGTTGCCCATACATTTGCAATGCAAGGAAGAAAACCGCTATTATCGTGAGTTTTTTCATTATAAATTAAGTTGATTCAGTTAGTTGATTATCTGTTAATATATACCCATGCGCTCTTTTGCTTGGCACCACCTTCGTAGATTACGGTATAGAAATACGTACCTACAGGCAGTTCCTCACCATCATTGGTCTGGCCTTCCCATTCGTCCACATAGTTGTTTTTAGAATAAACCAATGTTCCGTTTCTGTTGAAAATTTCAAGTTTTACAACATCGAAACTACTAAGATCGAAGGTGTCATTTAGATCATCATTGTTAGGTGATATACCTTCAGGGAAAACACAAGACTCAGCTTCTTCAACGAATGCTGTTACGGTATTTGAACATTGTGTGTCATTAAATACAATTTCTGCAGAATAGTCTCCCGAAACTAAAACAGTATCTAATGTTAAACCACTTGCACCAGGAATATCAACTCCATCTAACGACCAAGTTACAGAAACATCTGTAGCAGTGAAGTTATCTGGTATAATACCTATTGAAACAGGCACTGTTGCATTTGGACAAACTATGTATTCAAATTGTTGATCGAAAGTAGCTAAAGGAACTATATTAACTACTAAATCGAAAGATGTAGTTTCATAACATCCTGTATTGATATCTTCAACTCTTACAAATACTGTTTCACCACTACTTGTATAAGGGCTTGTTAATGCTCCAGTACTATTATCTGCATCGGCTTGAGATGAGTGATATGTAATCGTAACATCTGAGCTTGCACTCACTTCATCATCTATTGAAGTTAAATCAAACTCAGTAGAACCATCTACATTACCGTCTGAATCATCACAAACAACAAAGTTTTCAGGTTGGTTAACCACTGGTCTAGGGTTAACAACTAACTCTACTTCAGACAACTGGCGACATCCTAAGAACCCTTCACTGGCAGCTGTTGCATCTTCAATTCTTATTATTAATGTTTCACCAGAGCTAGTGTAAGGAGAAGATACAGCATTAATAGCTTGGTTAGCATCATTAATATTAGTGTAATAACTTACAACAAAATCTTCTCCTAAGTCTAATGAGGCAGTTAAGGCATCTAAATCAAAGTCTTCAACGCCATCAGAACCAGGTCCATCACAAACTGTAATGTTTTGAGGATCTACAGACGGAGCTTCATCAAATAATCTAACATCAATTAAAGCGGAGAAATATGTTTCACTTTGATCACAAATTCCACCAAGAACTTGAACTTGATAAGTTCCAGACTCAGTAACTGTTAAATTAGGTTGGTTATAATCTGCAATAATAAATCCATCTCTATACCATCTAAATTCATCAACACTATAGAAAGTACTAGCTGTTAACTCTACGCTTGGATATCCACAGAATTCAAAAGTTTCATCAGGTGTTATAGGGTCTTCTATATCATCTTCAACTTCACCACCTTCTATAGATAGAACAACGTCACAAACAACATCACAGTTTGTTCCGTCTGGTGGTCCAGAATCTTGAGTAAATGTATAGAAACCAGGATCCTGCGAGAAGTTAGTTATTAATATAACATACACAGAGTTTGCAGGAACGTTAGTAAGAGTAATGGTTTCACTCGCTGTAGCAGAATAACTACAGTCTGCAATAGATTCAGGTAACAAATCTACACAACCACCTTGTTGGTCAACAAAAGGTCCCCAAACAATAAAGTCAATATCTATAGGATTTCCAGATAAATCAACCTGATCTAAACTAAAGACATAATCACCTGCCACATCAAAATTAATAGTATTCCATTGAGGGTCTGGTTGAGATCCTAAACAATCGTAATCTAAATAAGGAGGTGCTGTTTGATCTCCAACAATACTTTCATATTGTATAGAAGGGTCAGCACAAATTGGTAATGCATCTAAACAATAGGTAGGAGTACCAAGTGTACTGATACATAAATCAAAGGTACTTGTTTCACTTGCACTACTAGCAGAGAAAACTCTTATATAATAAGTGTCTCCAACAACTAATGATGGTGTTAAGCTAAATGTATCATCAGAACAATAAATTTCTACAAGGTTACCGCAATCACCACCGTATAGAGCGTGGTCTAAATTGGTAGTTCCACCAGTTATATTTTGAATGTCTATAATTTGTTGGTCACCTGCAGCTGTAAATTGGAACCAAACATCATCATCTGGATCTCCACCACAAGATAATGGCACTCCTGACGGAGTTGCTGCTAAAATGGTTCCAGGTGTGGTAACACTACATGATTCATCAGTATTTACTGACGCTACAGTTGCACCATCGCAATTGTCATTGTCTGGTGGACATGCGAGTAATTGTATAGCTTGACTATTGATAATACAGTTTACATCATCATCATTACTTACAGAAACTATTACATCTTGAAGGAACGGGAAAGGACCAACTTGATAAACACCTACTGCTGTTACAGGAACAGTATCACTATTAATATTATTTGAAATTGTAAGGTTGGTTGCATCTCCTAAACTTGTAATATCTACATCAATTAAGAATTGATCTCCATTTTCACAGTCATCAATTACAGTATAAGTTGCTTCAGGATTTATACATGTAGCACAAGAAACAGTATAATTTATGCCATCAGCGTATGTAGCACTGCCACTACCACAACTAACACTTCCATCAGAGTTTATATAAAAAGAAATTGTATCTCCGGTAGATTGAAATGATAAACCTCCAATATTACCACCATTTCCATAATTGTCATCAGCTGGTGCGTAACCAGGGAAAGGGTTGCCATCAGAATCTAAGACAACTAACTCATCCCAGTTATTTTCTACAAACCCAGAATTAAATACAAGGTTTAAAGGTGTACCATCATTACTTGTAAAAGTAAATATAAGTGGATTTGTAGCACCTCCATTGTCATAACAATAATCTATTGTTAACGGACCGTCATTAGCACAATCTAATGTAAAATCAGTTTGAATTGGTGTGTCAAATACAACAGGACCCACCCATTCACTAAATCCATTAGCATCACAATTAGCTCTCACCCAAACCTCGTAAGAACTAGAGAATGATAAGCCTGTTTCGTTCACAGAAGGTGAAAAAACCTCTGTTCCAGGTCCTGTAGGTTCACCTGTACCTGCAGGTACAACAACATATTCCCAAGAGCCTTCTCCGCCAGTTCCAATCCAATCAATATCAGCAGAACTACCAGTTATATTTGTTATGGTTATACTACTAGGAGGAATACAATCTGGTGCTTCGTCGAAAGTTACATCATCAATAGCGATATCATCATAGAAGTCTCCTGTAACGATTTCAGAAAAAATAAATCTTGCTTGCACATCTCCAGTAATAGTAAGACTGCTAAGACCAATAATCTTTAATTCCCATCCTGAAGTATTAGTATTATATGTTCCCATATTATTCCAAGCTGCACCGTCCCATACTTCAACATCTAGTTGACAGTTAGCATTGCCCTCATTGTCACTTATTTCATAAAAAGATAAAGCAGGAGATGTAAGTCCAGATACATCAACTAATGGACTTGTTAATGTTCTAACACCATCATCACCAGATGAGTCACACCAAGCAAAATAGTCATTAGTTGCCGTAGTACCAGTTATGGTACCGTTATCACCTATATGATTGAAACCAGGATCATTATCAAAAAACCAATCTTCGCCACCATCCATAGTCCAACAAAGAGGGATGGTTCCTCCATTTTCAAAACCTTCAGTGTAAGGTGCTGTAAAAGTTGTACACTCAGTAGTAAAGGCAAAAGGTCCTACCCATCCACTGAGTTCGCTACCACAATTAGCCTGAACATAATATTCATAATCGGTAACAGCTGTAAGACCACTTACGGTATAAGGGTTTGTAACTCCTGAGTCTGTTGCAGTGCCTGTTGGAGGCGTACCCGCAGGAACAAGTTCTATATTCCAGTCTACTACAGTGCCACCTTGTGTCCATCCAAGTTCAGCAGAGGTAGAAGTAATCGCACTAGCGGTTAAAAAGGTAGGGTCAAAGCAAGTAGGCGCTTCATCTAAAGTAACGTCATCTATTGCAATGTCATCATAGAAATCGCCTGTTACAGGCTCTGAGAATATAAACCTTACCTGAACATCACCAGTTATAACTAAACTAGAGAGATCTATTAATTTTAACTCCCAGCCAGCGGTGTTCGTATTATAAGTTCCCATATTGTTCCAAGCTGCACCATCCCATACTTCAACATCCAATTGAGAATTTGCGTTACCTTCGTTATCACTTAGTTCATAGAAAGAAAGAGAAGGATTGGTAAGTCCAGAAACATCAACAAGAGGACTTGTTAAGGTGGTTACACCATCATTTCCAGAAGAGTCAACCCATGCAAAGAAATTATTTGAAGATGTTGTACCTGTTATAGTACCGTTGTCACCTATATGGTTACCAGCACCTGTATCACTAAATTGCCAATCTTCTCCACCATCCATAGTCCAACATAACGGAATAGTTCCTCCATTTTCAAATCCTTCTGTATATGGAGCTGTAAATGTTACACATTCTGTTGAAAAAGCAAAAGGTCCTACCCAAGAACTAACATCTCCACCACAATCTGCTTGTATGTAGTATACATAATTAGAAGCGGGAGTTAATCCAGTAATAGTAAAAGGATTTGTATTAGCAACGTCGGTAGGAGTTTCCGTTTGAATTCCTCCATCAAGAACAACTTCAATATTCCAACTAGTAGCAGTGCCATTTTCTGTCCATGATAATGTTGCACTATCAGAACCTGTACTTACAATTGCTAAATCAGATGGTTCTGGGCATGTAACTTCAAAAATATTAATGTCATCAAAACCAAAACCTTCATCTACAACGGATCCGTCAGAGCCAAACGCAATTCTAAAGATTACATTAGATTGACCTCCTAAACCTGTAAGCGCATGTCTTGCAGTGACCCAAGCATTTGTTCCTGCTGCACCAGTCCCAGACCAACCTTCTTGTTGACCACCAGGATTACCTCCAATGGTATCGTCTGTATACCAGTTGTTTGGGTCTCCGTTAGCACCAACATTAACCCAGGTGGTACCTCCATCGATAGAAGACTGAAGTACAGCTCCATCCCAACTAAATTCAATATCATACCAAATACTTAATTCAATTGAAGGAGCAGAAAGGGATGAAAAGTCAAAAACAGGACTTGTAACCCAAGAGTCTTCGTTAGTATTGTAATTACCTGAGAGATTGGTCACCCAAGCGTTGGTTCCAGATGCAGCACTATTAATAATAGCACCAGTTGGTGTACCTAAAGCCCAAGTACCATTTGTTGTGTTGTCGGCAACCCAACCTCCATCACCAGACTCAAAGTCTTCAGTGTATGGAAAAGTAGTTATTTGTGCTTGTACACTCGTAATTGCAATGGACGAAAGCAAAAATAAAAATAGAGTAATCTTTTTCATTATTAATCGGTTTGTTAGAAATTATTTAACCCTTTACAATACATTGATTATAAAGGATTTATTTTTTTTAATTTTTTGAGGCTTTGGGAAGCATATATTTACGCTGATTAAACGTTCTTTTTATGCTCACCCGAAGATATAAAAAATGCCTATTAACGTACTGTTAACATTGCTATAATAGATTAACGACATTATTCATCGATAAATGGTTTAGGGCGTTCTAAATTGAATATAAACAGGGAAATGATCGCTATATCCTCCTTTATATTTCTTACCTGCGTAAGTTCTAAAAGGTTGCCCTTTGTATTTGCCGTGATATTGTGTTAAGAACTTTGAATTAAATACTTCAGCCTTTATAAATTTTAATTTTGTACCATCAGGATCAAAAAAATTACCACTAATTAGTATTTGATCAAACATATTCCATTGAAAATCATGATTCAAACTCCCTTTATTATAGGATAAGACCGTACTAAAAGGATTATATAAATGACCTTCCTTTTCTAATAGCATTAAACTCTCATTCTCTGGGTTGTCATTAAAGTCTCCCATAACAATGACTTTAGCATTTGCTTGTTCTTTTTTTAACCTTGCGATAACATTGTTTACAACATTGGCTGCAGCAATCCTTTTATGTTCGGTTTCTTTTTCACCTTCGCGACGAGACGACCAGTGGTTAACAATAATATTAATGTCTTCCTCATGAAGTTTCCCTTGCACAAGCAAAATATCTCTGGTATAGTCTCTTTCACCAGTTTCTGATTGAAGGTAGACTGAAAATGTTTCAGAATTTTCAACTTTAAAAAATTCGTCTTTATATAATAGAGCAACATCGATGCCGCGTTCGTCTGCAGAATCATAATGTATATAGCTATAGGTTTCAGAGATTAGATTTTCACTTCTAACAAGATCAGAAAGTACTTTTTTGTTTTCTACTTCTGCTAAACCAACAATAATAGGAGCTAGGTTTGTTTCTTCTTTACCTATTTGAGATATAACTTTCCCTAATTTTTTTAGTTTGTTATCATAGCGTTTTGGTGTCCATCGTTTAGCAGATGTTGGTAAAAAGTCATCATCATTAGTTAATGGATCATTTTCTATATCAAATAAATTTTCGATATTATAAAAAGCTATTGTGTGCGTGTTAGAGTTTTTAATCATGCAATAAAAATATAGCTTTTTAAAAATATACTGAGGAAAATCCATTTCCTTAACTTTGTACTTTATTTAATATATGCTAGAGAAAAAAGATATAAAATTAGAAAGTGTTGTACTTATTGGTATTATCACTCAAGATCAAGATGAAGAACAGTCTAAAGAGTATTTAGATGAGCTTGAGTTTTTAACCTACACTGCAGGTGGTGATGTTGTAAAACGATTTACTCAAAAAATGACGCAGCCAAACCCTAAAACCTTTATAGGTACAGGTAAGATGGAAGATGTCATGAACTTTGTAAAAGAGAATGAAGTTGGTACTGTAATATTTGATGATGAGCTTTCGCCAGCGCAAGAACGCAACATCAGTAAAATATTGAATTGTAAAATTTTAGATAGAACCAATCTCATCTTAGACATTTTTGCGCAACGTGCACAAACCAGTTATGCCAGAACTCAAGTAGAGTTGGCGCAATGCGAATACTTATTACCACGACTAAAAGGAATGTGGACACACCTTGAAAGACAAAAAGGTGGTATTGGTATGCGTGGTCCTGGTGAAACGGAGATAGAAACAGATAGACGTATTGTGCGCGACAAAATTGCGTTGCTAAAAGCTAAGATAAAAACCATCGACAAGCAAATGGCAGTGCAGCGAGGCAACAGAGGCAAGATGGTACGTGTGGCTTTAGTAGGTTATACCAATGTTGGTAAGTCTACTTTGATGAATGTGATTAGTAAAAGTGAAGTCTTTGCCGAAAATAAACTCTTCGCAACTTTGGACACTACTGTTAGAAAGGTTGTTATAGGAAACTTACCATTTTTGGTAAGTGATACGGTAGGGTTTATCAGAAAATTACCAACGCAATTGGTAGAGTCTTTTAAAAGTACTTTGGATGAAGTTAGAGAAGCCGATTTATTGTTGCACGTGGTGGACATCTCACATTCTAATTTTGAAGAACATATAGAATCGGTAAATCAGATTTTAGATGAAATTGAAAGTAAGGATAAACCTACCATTATGGTGTTTAACAAAATCGATGCTTACGAGCCAGAACCTTTTGATGAAGAAGATTTATTAGAAGAGCGAACTAAAGCAAACTTTACGATTGATGAATGGAAAAAAACCTGGATGTCTAGAGTTGGCGATAATGCCCTTTTTATTTCGGCATTGAATAAAGAAAATATGGACGAATTTAGAAAACGTGTCTATCAAGAAGTGCGAGAAATTCACGTCACTCGTTTTCCATACAATCATTTTCTATATCCAGACGTTGAAGATATAGAGTAAATTATCTTCAAGATGTCAGCAAACACCAACCAATTCAAAATTCGGATAAAAAAGATTTTTAAAAACAAGTGGGTAAAATGGCTTTCTGTTTGTGCAGGTGCCATTTTACTGTTTTTGGTTGGTCTTTATATCAGTATATATTTAGGATTCTTCGGGAAGCTGCCAACCACAGAAGAACTAAGTTCCATAAAGCAAGAGCAAGCCACCCAACTTTTAGACCACAACGGTAAGTTAATTGGCAAATATTACATCTATGATAGGCAACCTGTAGAATTCAAGGATTTTCCGAAGCATTTAATAGATGCATTAGTTGCGACTGAAGACAGCCGTTTTTACGAGCACGATGGTGTAGATAATATCAGTCTAATGCGTGTGTTTGTAAAGAATTTAATTCTCAGAGATAAAAGCGCTGGTGGTGGAAGCACGATAACGCTTCAACTTGCCAAGAATTTATATGGCAGAAAAAATTATGCGCTATTTAGTATGCTCATTAATAAGTTCAAGGAATCTATTGTAGCCAAGCGTATTGAAGATATTTATTCTAAGGAAGAAATTTTAACGCTTTACCTAAACACGGTTCCGTTTCCGGATAATACTTATGGTATAGAAAGTGCTTCTTTAAAGTTTTTCGACAAATCTGTAAAAGACTTATCGCTAAACGAAGCAGCCACTCTAGTCGGAACACTAAAAGCCAACACCTACTACAATCCAAGAGTGCATCAACAACGTAGTGAAGACAGAAGAAATGTAGTGCTCAACCAAATGCTTAATTATGGCTACTTGGCAAAAGATTCTTTAGAGTTTTATAGTAACGAAACGTTGGAACTCAATTACAAATCCTACAATCACGATTTAGGGTTGGCACCTTATTTTAGAGAAGCTGTTAAACAAGAGCTTTCAAAAATATTAGATACGCTAAAAACACCAGATGGCGAAACCTATGATTTGTATAAGGACGGATTGGTTGTGCATACAACGTTAGACTACCAAATGCAACAATATGCTGAAGACGCAATGAAATCGCACCTTACAAAATTGCAAAGTGATTTTGAAGCTTCTTACGGAAAGTATGCACCTTGGAACGATAACTCTAAAGTTTTAAAAGTAGCAATTCAAAAATTGCCAATCGTTAAAAAATATAAAGAAGCAGGTTTGTCTGATGCGCAGATTAAAGATTCTTTAAACGTAAAAAGAAACGTTGAATTATTCGGTTGGAAAGGAGATACAATCAAAAATGTTTCTGTAGTAGATAGTTTGAAGCATTATTTGAAGTTTTTAAATACAGGAATGCTATCCATAGACCCAAAAACTGGTGCAGTTAGGACTTATATTGGTGGCATTGATTATCGTTTCTTTAAGTACGACCATGTTTCCCAAAGCGAACGACAAGTTGGCTCAACCTTTAAACCTTTTGTCTATACAGCAGCAATTGAAAATGGTTTAGACCCTTGTACTTATTTTGCACTTAGCGAAGTGACCTATACCAATTATGATGATTGGACACCAAGTAATGCTGGTAGCGATGAAGAAGACCCTCATATTAATTATACTTTAGAAAATGCCTTGAGTAATTCTGTAAATACCATTGCTGTTAAGGTGTTAGAGGAAGTTGGTATACCAAAAACCATAAAACAAGTCGAAAAATTAGGCATCACACACGAGTTGCCTAACAAGCCATCGTTGGCATTAGGTGTTTCAGAAATAAATTTGAAAGAACTCACAGGTGCTTATGCGAGTTATGTCAATAAAAGCAAGCCAGTAAAACCATTTTTAATCACAAAAATTGAAGATAAAAATGGAAATGTCATCGCTAATTTTGAGCCAGAAGTTGCCGAAGCGCAAGCTTACAATGATTATACAAGGCAAGTAATGCTTCAAATGATGAAATCTACTGTCAATTCTGGTACAGCAACACGATTGCGAAACACCTACGGATTACGAAATGACATTGCAGGAAAAACAGGAACAACACAAAATAATAAAGACGGTTGGTTTGTGGCATTAACGCCAAAATTAGTAACCATTACTTGGGTAGGTAACGATAACCATAGTATAGGTTTTAAATCAACAGGAATAGGGCAAGGTGCAAATTCGGCATTGCCAGTTTTTGCGAAGTTTTATCAAAAGCTCAATAAAGATTCAGACTACAAGTATATAACAAACGCTAAGTTTGAAAGTTCGTCTGAAGAGGTCATAAACGATTTGGATTGTGAGCCAACCAAACGCGATGGGTTTATAAAGCGTTTGTTTAAAAGGAAGAACAAAAAGAAAAAGTTTGATTAAAAGAGAAAAAGGTTGTTTAAAAGTAGAAAATCTGTCATTCTGAATTTATTTCAGAATCTCATTTAAATAGATTTTCAAAGTGTTTAGAATCTGAAACGAGTTCAGATTGACAAAACATAACTTTTAAACAACCTTTCTTTATATGCTAAAAAGTCTTAGAACTTATAGCTTAAACCAATTGTATAATACGTTTGTAAATCGTTGTCTACATTATCAAACGTTGGTTCGTCTGCAGTTCCCATTGGGTCAAACTGACCAAGAGCATAGTTAAGCGCTTCTTGTTTGTTGCTTCTTAAACCAAAATCGAAACCAACACCAATCATTTTCCATAAGGTGTAGCTAAAAGAGTTAGTCCACGTCCAGTTAGACAAGTCGCTAGACTTGTAACTTTGGAATGTAGAGAAGTTAGATTTAAAAGCTATAGCACCAATTTGTCTTGTATAATCTGCTACGATTTTAGCACCCATAGATGAGTCGAAAATAGCATCATTATCAGCAAATACAAAGTTGTAGTTTAATGGGTGAATAACCACGATTAAATTATCTAATGGTGTCCAAGTAGCACCAACACCAACGTCTAAGTAGCCTGGATCGTTAAAGTTGTTTAGTAATGTCGTTCTGTATTCCATTAAACCAGAAACAGCCCACTTTTCGCTTAACTTACGACCGTAAAGAGATGATAAGTTAAATACATCTGTAGTAGGTTCAAAATCATCGCTATCAGTATCGATGTCTTTGTTGTCTAATTTTACCCACGCTAAGTTTGTAGTTAAGGCATTTCTCCAAAAATATTTGTCTTCAATTTTGTTGGCAAAAGCATTAAAAGTAAAACCAATATTACCAGAAGAGTTATTTGGTGCGCCTTGCGCATACCAGTTGTTAAAGTTAGATAGGCTTCCTCCAATAGTACCAAAAGCACCTACTCTCCAGCCTGGTAAAGCATCTATTTGTGCTTGTAAGGCGTTAGCTTCAGCTTGAAATTTGTCAGCCTCAGCTTGTTTTTCAGCTTTTTGTGCTTGTAACTCTTCTTTTGTTTGAGAAAAACCAAACGAAATTGCAAGCATTAAGAATGCTGTTAAAAGTAATTTTCTGTTCATAATGAATTAAATTTTAGTAATTTAAGTTTTTTGAATAATTTACAAATATACGTGTTTATTGACCTTTTTGGATGTCAGAAAACAGCTAATCAATATTGATTAGACCTTAAATTAAACAATAAGTCACAATTATTTTTTCTTTTTAAAAAGAGGAACAGATGAACAAGCCTCTCCAAACATGATAGATTTTGCGATTGGCTTTAGTTTTTGAGACAATAAAACTAAAGCATTTGCAGGCACAGGTTTATTAGAACAACCTTTGATAATTACAGGCATATCTTGATAAATACTAAGGTCTAATTCCGCAATAATTGAAGAATAAATTAAAGACTCTAAATCCTCCAAAGTACCAATTACTGTGAGTTTAGAATAGTTTTGAAGCTCTAAAGCAATAAGCATATAAGCCCAATCTGGCACTATAGCATCTGTAGAGCAGTGTAGCGCAACATAGCAATTATTGTACTGAGACCAATCATGCTCAGCAACATGTGTTCTAAATTCTTTTTCTCTGAGGACTAAACCTTCAAGCAACCAATCTTTTATGTCAAACAGAATACGTTGACCATTTGGGTAATAATCCTCTAAGTCAATAACTTTCAGTTTACTATTAGCGACTCTATTTATAATTTCTTCTGCCATAAATTATTTTACGCTGTAGCGTCTTAAGCCATAATTAGTTTCATCACGTTCTATGTATTCTAAAGAAATTTTACTACCATTTTCTACAGGTTGCTCTAGCTTAGAGCGATGAATACTTTCATAAGTGTCTACACTGATAGCTGTTCTGTTTTCAAGAGTTTCAAAGAGTTTAATATCTTTAATTTTAGACATCCAGTCGTTTTGTACAACGCCTTCAAACACTTTGGATTTAGAGCCACTTCCATAAGCTATAAAACCTACAGGATTACCTGCAATATCTTTATTGTTTCTGTAGTTATCAGATAAAAAGCTCAATAAGGACATAAAAATTGAAGCCGTATACATATTGCCGATTTCTGAAGAAGCCAATTCGCCTTGTGCAATTCTTGAGTTTACAAAATCACTGTATAGCTTCGATTTATAGGCTTTTTTAGACCAGTCTTTTGGGTCTGAATCTTCAGGTTTACCAATTTCATTTTCTAAGTCTTGTTGAAGGTTTGAATCTTTAATCCAATGTAACCAATTGTTGAAAATGATACGTCTTCCGTGAAAAGCATAAGGCAAATGGAATACAATATGCTGCCATTTTTCATTAAAATCTGTTGGTTTATTTTGGTTGAAATGATCTAAGGCTTCAGTAATTCTATCACTATAACAAGCATTAGAGAATTGACCATCAAAAACAGGTTCTTCTTTAAAAACCTCGACAACTTCATTGCTGTCTGACCAAAATTCAGAATTTGTAGTAGATATAAATTTAGCAATCTTTTCGCTTGAAGCTTCTAAATCTAATTCGCTTAGAATAGATTTTAGTAAATCTACTTTTTTGTAAGTGCGTCTGGGTTTAAAGAAGTCTCCTTCGCTCTTAAAAGCCACTCCCCAAACATCATTAATTGTAATGATAGAAGGCTTATGACTAATTAATACTGCAATTGCACCAGCACCTTGAGTGTATTCTCCAGTAGAATTGATATCGTATTTAGACACATCTGAGGCGATGACAATGGCTTTTCTGCTTTGGTCTTGTTTAACCCAGTCAATACTATTTTGTAAAGCATCCACAGCACCAACACAGGCAAATGTTAAATCAACTACATCACAGTTTTTAAAGCTACGCTCGCCATAGGTTGCTGCTAATTCTTTTTCAACAATTTCTACAGCGTAAGTTGCTGTAGGTTTAGAACCGTCAATAGCACTTTCGGTACCTAGATATACACGACCAATTTCATTTGGATCGATGTTGTTTTGTGTAATTAAGTTGAGTAAGGCATTAGCCGCAAAGGTTGCAGCGTCTTCGCCAATGTTTGGTACTGCCATTTTTTGCAGACCAAGTCCTCTTTTTAATTTTTCTGCTTCAATACCTCTGGCTTCTGCCAAGTTATCCATTGTTACATAGAGTTGAGGTACATAAAATGCGATAGCGTCAATTCCTGTTGCAGTCATAAAAAAATGTCTTTATAGCATTCCTAATTCTAGTTTTGCTTCTTCGCTCATTAAGTCTTGAGACCAAGGTGGATCAAAGGTAATTTCTACTTCGGCATCTTTAACCTCGTTAATAGATTTTACTTTTTCTTCAACCTCTAAAGGAAGGGTTTCCGCTACAGGGCAGTTTGGTGTTGTTAAGGTCATTAAGATTTTTACTTCATAATCTTCATTAACAAAAACATCATATATTAATCCTAATTCGTAGATGTCTACAGGGATTTCAGGATCGAAAATTGTTTTTAATACACGAACAATTTTATCGCCCAAAACATTTGTGTCTATTGTTGTTTCGCTCATCTTAATTCAACTGTGTTTGGTATGCAATAGCATACATTTTTAATTGTTTTATCATGCTAACCAAACCGTTAGCTCTTGTAGGAGATAAGTGGTCTTTAAGTCCTATTTTGTCAATAAAATCGGTGTTAGCTTCTATAATATCTTTTGGGTGTTGATTAGAAAACACTCTAATTAAAATAGCAATGATGCCTTTAGTGATAATGGCATCACTATCTGCAGTAAAAGCTACTTTATCGTCGTTCATTTCGGCATGTACCCAAACTTTGCTTTGGCACCCTTTTATGATGTGATCTTCGGTTTTGTATTGTTCATCAATTAAAGGAAGTGTTTTTCCTAAGTCTATCATATATTGATAGCGTTCTTCCCAATCTTCAAACATAGAAAACTCATCTATAATTTCGTTTTGAATCTCTTCAATAGTCATAATCAAATTCATTTAAAACAAAGTTACAAAATAGCTACTGTTTAGTTGCTATTTCTACCATTGATAATATCTTATTAACTATTGATTCTATTTCTTTTGGAGGATTACCATGATCAAAAGTAGGTGTCATCATTTCTACATCTCCCTTTATAACAGATAATGTTGCGTGAGGTGCTCCATCGTGTAGGCGCGTATCTGTAGGTGCTTTTAATAAGTCTAAATTTTCTACTATTGAATTACTGAGCATGTTCTTAAGCATTTTCCAATCTTGTGCGTTGCAGGCATAGGTACTTAGGTTTTTTAAACTTCTTTCTTTTGAAATTTTTATTTGTGTTTTTGAAACTTCAATATGTTTAAATGATCCTCTAGTTGAGGTTTCATAGATAACAACAAACTTTTTATAATTATCTTCTACAATGCTGTTTTTACTAGGTCTTGAGGCCTCATTTTTTATTGCTGTAAAAACTTTTACATCGTTATTTAAGAAAGTAAGTGTATCATTTTTTAAGACAAATGAAGTCGCTTCATTCAATGCTTTTAAAAAGCTCTTTTCTAGATTGTTTTTCTTAGGTTCACAGAGTTTTTTTGAACTTGCGATAGGACCGAACTTAATAGTGTTTTCTTTGAGTGTATAATTCCCAAAAAAGGTATTACAACCAGAAAAGACTGAAGCATGATTTATTGAGTCATTAAAGGTTATTGTGAGTCCTTCATACGATATGTCCGTGGCTTCTAATTGACTAATGCTATAGGTTCCTGATAGGCTAGATTGTGCCATATTCTCTTTTTGTTCAGTCACTGTTGACTTAGCAGAATTGCAAGATCCTGTAAGTGTAACTAAAGTAAGAATACTTAGTAAAAATTTCATAAATAACGATTTTATTAAACTAAGTTACACTTTTGATGCCAAACTCTGGATAATTAGGCATATAAGTATTTCTATACTTTAATAAAATTTAGGATAACATCATTACAGCCTTCTTTAAGGAAGCAATAAATGTGTCGATTTCTTCCTTGGTATTATAGAACATAAATGATGCTCGTACTGTTCCTGGTATTTTAAAATAATCCATTATCGGTTGCGCACAATGATGACCTGTGCGGACAGCAATACCCATTTTGTCTAAAATAGTACCAATATCGTAAGGGTGAATATTGCCAACATTAAAAGATATTACTGATGTTTTGTGTCTAGATGTGCCATAAATTTTTACACCTTCAATGGCTTGTAGTTTAGAGGTAGCGTATTCCAGCAGCTCGTTTTCGTAATTGGCCAGAGTATTAAAGCCAACTGTATTCATGTAATCCAGAGCTGCGCCAAAAGCAATTCCACCACAAATATTAGGTGTTCCCGCTTCAAATTTATGAGGTAAATCAGCGTATGTAGTTTTTTCGAATGTTACTTCGGCAATCATTTCGCCTCCTCCTTGGTAAGGAGGTAATTTCTTTAACCATTCTTCTTTTCCATAGAGCATTCCAATGCCAGTTGGACCACACATTTTGTGAGCGGAACACACATAGAAATCTACATTTAATTCTTGTACATTGGCTTTAATGTGCGGAGCAGCTTGTGCGCCATCAACCAAAACAGCTGCACCAACGTCATGAGCTTTTTCTATTATGGTCTCAATAGGATTTATTGTACCAAGAGCATTAGAAACATGGTTGACAAAAACAAGTTTGGTATTAGGGTTTAAAAGCTTTTCAAATTCTGAAATTACTAATTCACCATCAGTATTCATAGGAATTACTTTGAGAATTGCACCTGTGCGTTCGCAAAGCATTTGCCATGGTACAATATTACTGTGGTGTTCTAAAGCAGAGACAATGATTTCATCTCCTTTTTTTAATAATGAAGAAAAACCATTAGCAACTAAATTAATACCATGCGTTGTTCCAGAAGTAAAAATTATTTCGTGAGACTGCTTAGCATTAAAATGCTTTTGAATTTTTATTCGTGCTTGCTCATAAGCATCGGTAGCTTCTTGGCTTAACGCATGAACTCCTCTGTGAATATTAGCATTGTAACCAGAGTAGTAGTCTACAATAACATCAATTACCTGTTGAGGTGTTTGCGATGTTGCTGCATTATCCAAATATATTAAAGGCTTGCCATTAACTTCTCTCTTAAGAATAGGGAAATCCTTTCTTACTTGTTTTACATCGAGAGTGGTATGGCTTAAGACTTTATTCATTTATAAATCAAACCCAATATTTACACCAAGCTTATTGGCAATTATTTTGGTAATTCTATTTTTTATTTCTGGAATTTTTACAGAGTCTAAAACGTTATTACTAAACGCAAACATTAATAAACCTCTTGCTTCCTTTTCTGGAATACCACGAGATCTTAAATAGAACATTGCACTTTCGTCTAACTGCCCAATTGTACAACCGTGAGAACACTTTACATCATCTGCAAAAATCTCTAATTGAGGTTTTGTGTTTATAGTAGCTTTATCGCTTAATAAAATATTGTTATTAGCCTGAAAAGCATCAGTTTTCTGAGCCTCTTTTTCAACTAAAACCTTACCGTTAAATACACCTGTTGCGCTATCGCCAAATATACCTTTGTAATCTTGGTGACTCTCGCAATTTGGCTCAATATGGTGTACTAAAGTATTATGGTCTACATGCTGTTTGTTACCAATTATGGTAATACCTTTCATAGTAGAATCTATACGCTCTCCGTTTTGATAGAAGTTAAGGTTGTTTCTTATAATTTTTCCTCCAAAAGAAAAGGTATGCACCTTAGCAATACTCTCTTGCTTTTGATTAATGAAAGTGCTATCTATTAACGAAGCAGTTTCTCTGTCGTTTTGAATTTTGTAATAATCTACGATAGCACGTTTGTTGGCAAAAATCTCAGTTACAGAGTTGGTTAAAACAGGATTGTCTGTTAAACTCTGGTGACGTTCTATTATCTGAACATGAGAATTTTCATCAACCACAACTAAGTTTCTAGGTTGAAGCATTAAAGCTGCTTCATTACCAGTAGAAAAATGTAAAATCTGAATTGGCTTTTCAACCAGTTTGTTTTTAGGTATATGAATGTAAGCTCCTTCTGCAGAGAATGCTGTGTTTAATGAAGACAAACCATCTTTTGATGCTATTTTATTAAAATAATTTTCAATAACCAACCTATATTTTGGTTTGCTAAGGGCAGCAGACATTAAACAAACATCTATACCATCGTGTGTGGTTTGAGATAAGTGCGAAGAATATTTACCATCGATAAATACAATTTTGTATGAATCGATATCATGAATAAAATACTTCTTAACGTCTTTAAATTCTAAAGCGTCTTCGTGTTTAGGAAACACACTATAATCATGCTTTAATACTGAATTTAATGAAGTGTACTTCCAAGCCTCTTGGCGCTTGGTTGGAAACCCTTCATTTTCAAAATGTTTTATAGCCTCAGTTCTAATATCATGGACAGGCGAATCTACATCGACTGTATCTTCGAATGCCATAAATGAGGAAACTAACTTTTCTTTTAATTCCATTTAGCTTATAAATTAAGCGTTTACTTCTTCTTTAATCCAATCGTAGCCTTTGGCCTCTAACTCGTGTGCTAGTTCCTTAGAACCAGACTTAACAATTTTGCCATTGTGTAATACGTGTACAAAATCTGGAACGATATAATCTAATAATCTTTGGTAATGAGTAATGACAATAACAGCATTATCCTTAGATTTTAGTTTGTTTACACCATTGGCAACAATTCTTAAAGCATCGATATCCAGGCCAGAATCTGTTTCGTCAAGGATAGCAAGTTTTGGTTCTAACATTGCCATCTGAAAAATTTCGTTACGTTTTTTCTCACCACCAGAAAATCCTTCGTTTAAAGAACGTGATAAAAATTTACGGTCTATTTCTAAAAGTTCAGACTTTTCACGAATCATCTTAAGCATTTCGTTAGCAGGCATATCTTCTAAGCCTTGAGCTTTTCGAGTTTCATTAATTGCTGTTTTCATAAAGTTAGTTACACTAACTCCAGGAATTTCTACAGGATATTGAAATGAAAGGAAAATGCCCTTGTGAGCTCGTTCTTCTGCAGCTAATTCGTCAATGTTTTCACCTTCAAGTAAAATTTCACCTTCTTCAACTTCATACTCTTCTTTACCAGCAATGACTGAGGCTAATGTACTTTTACCAGAACCATTAGGTCCCATAATAGCATGTACTTCGCCAGGTTTAACTTCGAGATTAATACCTTTTAAGATTGCTTTATCTTCTACGCTTGCGTGTAAGTTGTTTATCTTTAACATTGTCTTAGTTTGATAATTTTATAACGTCTTCTTTGTTTGGGTTTGGTTTTTCTACCTTCAAGACTTCTTTAATTTCTAAGGCTTGTTCCCACTTAATATTTGGATTTGTATTTTTAATTTTTTTTACTCTAACTGTAACAGGGACAGAGGTGTATTTGTGTTCTTTAAAAGGTTGCACTTCCTTGTTAAGTTGATGCATATTATCATCTACAACTACCGAGTAAATTGTACCATTTGGTGACTCAAAGACTGCGGCATTTTGGTCAGCATCGAATACAAATTCGCCTTTGATAGTTATGTAGCCATCATTTTGGTCGTAAGATTTAGCTCTGTTTTCTTCTAATGTCGGTTCGGTTTTAGTATTGTCCTTACAACTCATAAAACTTACCATAGCCAGTAAAATGAATACAATTTTTTTCATAACCTTATCCTACAGAGCCTTCTAAGCTGATTTCTAATAATTTTTGAGCCTCAACTGCAAACTCCATCGGAAGCTTATTTAGTACCTCTTTACTAAATCCATTAACAATTAAAGCAATTGCTTTTTCAGTGTCTATACCACGTTGGTTACAATAAAAAATCTGGTCTTCACCAATTTTGCTTGTTGTAGCTTCGTGCTCAATTTGTGCAGTTTTGTTTTTAGCTTCTATGTACGGAAATGTATGTGCACCACACTCGTTACCCATCAATAAACTATCACACTGTGAGAAGTTACGAGCATTTTCTGCTCTTGGGCTTATTTGCACTAAACCTCTGTATGAATTTTGTGACTTTCCTGCAGAGATACCTTTTGAGATAATGGTTGACTTGGTATTCTTACCTAAATGAATCATTTTGGTACCTGTGTCTGCTTGCTGAAAATTGTTAGTAACAGCAATAGAATAAAATTCGCCTACAGAGTTATCTCCTTTAAGTACACAGCTTGGGTATTTCCATGTTACAGCAGAACCGGTTTCTACCTGTGTCCAAGAAATTTTTGCATTATTCTCGCACAATCCACGTTTGGTAACAAAGTTGAAAACCCCTCCTTTACCTTCAGCATTTCCTGGGAACCAGTTTTGTACAGTAGAGTACTTTATTTCGGCATCTTCTAAAGCAATTAGCTCTACAACAGCTGCGTGCAATTGATTCTCGTCTCTGCTTGGTGCAGTACAACCTTCAAGGTAACTTACGTAACTTCCTTCGTCTGCAATAACAAGCGTTCTTTCAAACTGACCAGTTCCTGCTTGGTTAATACGGAAATAGGTAGAAAGTTCCATTGGGCAACGCACTCCTTTAGGAATGTAGCAAAATGAACCATCACTAAATACTGCTGAGTTTAAAGCCGCATAGAAATTGTCTTTCTGCGGAACAACAGTACCAATATATTTCTTTACAAGTTCTGGATGCTCTTTAATAGCCTCAGAGATACTCATAAAGATGATGCCCTTTTCAGCAAGTGTTTCTTTAAAAGTTGTAGCTACAGACACTGAATCTACTACTACATCCATGGCAACACCAGCTAATTTCTTTTGCTCATCTAGGGAAATACCAAGTTTCTCAAAAGTAGCTAATAACTCTGGGTCTACTTCGTCTAAGCTGTTGTATTTTGGTTTACTGTTTGGAGCTGAATAATACGAAATTGCCTGAAAATCTGGCTTTTCGTAATTAACGTTAGCCCAATCAGGCTCTTCCATATCTTGCCACACCTTAAAAGCTTCAAGTCTCCATTCGGTCATCCATTCTGGTTCTTCTTTCTTCTTGGAGATAGCTTTTATAATATCTTCGTTAAGTCCATTAGGAAAAGTTTCAGATTCTATATCTGTATAAAAACCATATTCATATTCTTTGGTTTTTAATTCTTCTCTTAAATCGTCTTCAGTATACTTACTCATTGCTTGTTTTTATAATGAAAATGATTCGCCACAACCACATGTTCTGTTGGCGTTAGGATTATTAAATACAAATCCGGTTCCGTTTAATCCTCCTGAATATTCTAAAGTAGTGCCAATAAGGTACAGGAAACTCTTTTTGTCAACAATGATTTTTACTCCATTGTCTTCAAAAACTTTATCTCCGTCAATTTGCTCTTTATCAAATTTTAAATCATATGATAAACCAGAGCACCCACCACTTTTAACACCAACTCTAACATAATCGGTATCAGGATTATAACCGTCATCATTCATTAGTTCGATGACTTTTTTCTTTGCTTGTTCAGAAACTTTAATCATATATTAAAGCAGATTAATTCTAAATTGAATGCAAATATACGATTTAACTAAGGTTTAACCATACTAACTAACATTATATTAGCATATGATTTAATAGAGTTTTCTTATAGATTAAGAAAATTTGGGTTTATTAGTTTGAAGCTTAAGATGAAATAATTGCCTTAGTGTAGTTTGTATGTGCTTATTGGATACGCTTAAATCCTCAAAATTACCGCTGGCATCTGTTTTTACAACAGTGTTACAGTGAGAACAGGTTAATTCAGCTGTTTGGTCAGAGTTTGTTTTAGACTTCACATAATTATGACCAAACACAGCACAGGGCAATGCTTTGCTTGTGGTAGATTTCATTTAATAAGATTTGGGACTGAAAATGTAAGTAAAATGAAAGTAAGAAAATGATTAAACTCACTATTTTTCGATGAAAAACACCTAAAAACAAGAATAAACTTACAAATCTAGTTTTGGAAGTCAGGATTGTTTAAAAAAGAAGGGTCTGAGAGTGTTAGTAGAAAAGCCTTTAAGTCAGCTTTTTCTTGAGGTGATAATTGTACACCGCCTTGTGCTACTTTTTTCATTAGAGGATCTATAGTTGGAGAATTTTGAAGTCCTTCACTGTAATGATCTATAACTTCATCTAGAGTAGCAAACCTGCCATCGTGCATGTATGGTGCTGTATATGCTAAGTTTCGGAGTGATGGTGTTTTAAATTTACCGTTATCATTAGGGTCACCTGTAAAAGCTCCTAAGCCTAAATCTGTAAGAGTTGCGTCGAGTCCATTGTTATGAAAATCGTTATCTGTCCATAACGGATTATTTGGGTTGCCATGGCAATGAAAACAATCTCCCTTATCTTCTCTTAAAAAAATGTCTAAACCATTAAGTTCTTGCTGTGTTAAAGAGGCTTGGCCTAATGAGTATTGATCGAATTTAGAGTTTGCGGAAATTAAAGTGCGCTCAAACTGGGCTATGGCCTTTGTAATTAAGTCTTTGCTAATTGTTGAGGTGTTAAAGGCTAATTCAAACAATTCTGGGTATTCAGGGTCATTTTGTAAACGTTCAACAACATCTTCCCAGTTGTTTTGTAGTTCAATAGGATTTGTTACAGGCCCTTCGATTTGTCGCTCTAAACTTAGTTCTCTTCCTGTCCATGTAAAACGTTCATTATAATTCCATGCTAAATTAAATAAAGGCATAGAGTTGCGAAAACCAGCAACTCCTGCAACACCTATACTGGTTGGTGTGTTATCAGAAAATGCATTTTGAGGAGAATGGCATGAAGCACAAGATTTTGAACCATCAGAAGAAAGAATTCCATCAAAAAATAGTTTTTTTCCTAAAGCAACTCCTTCAGCTGTTTGAGGATTGTCTGTAGGAATAACAGGAGGAATAATGTTGTTTGAAAATATTTCAGGAATATCAAGAGATAATGAAGCGGGTTGGTAGCCTGAATCGTCGCTGGAACAACCAGAACAAATAATAATAAAAGCGATAAGGATGAGTCCATTTTTCATCTTAAAATTTTTATTGAATTACATCTCCTAAACTAAAAACATTTTGTCCGTTTTCATACATCATAATCTGTGCTGTAGAATTAGGCATAAGCGTTTGGTTGTATATATTTAAATCCCAAAGATTAGGTGTGCTAAACCATTCTGCTATATTCATTTTTACTTCAATTTCTACATCGTTAGTAATAGCTATAGCGCCAAGGTTTACGGTAAAAAATGTATCTTGTGGAAATGTTGGATTAGCACCTAAATTATCAACAGCTCTTATAGCATGGTAATTAAAACCTTGCTCTTCGTTATTGGAGTTAATAAACTTACCATCAAATTGCATATAGTGATAACCACCTCCCATCATCTCTGGTACATTAAATGAAGCCGAATTTAAATCGGTGTAATTTTCGGCATTATCTTCATTATCTAAACCAAAAGTAAAAGACACATTTGTGTAATTGCCAGTAGGAATCTGATTATTTGGAGTATACTCTAAGTTTATTTCATTGGTGAGATCTACTAAATTATAGACATCAAGTTCAATTTCCTCACCATTAGCTTTTGTGAATATAATATCTGAAATCACATAGCGAAGTCGCTCAAATCCAATGGATTCACCATTTTCATTTACATATTGAATCGGTCCAAAATCAAAATTTCTTACAAGTGCGCCATTCCAATTATGTGTAAACTTAAATGTTGCTGAAACCTCAGATGGACTAACAGAATCATCACTAGAGTTGCATGAGATAAATAACAAGATTAAACATAAGATTGAAACGGTTTTTTTCATTTTGATACTATTTTTAATCTATTTTGATGATTAGTAAATCTGTAAACCCTTTATTGTTTAAGATATCTCCATCTGTACTGTTTGTGTCACCTACAGCTATAATTGAGCCACTTGTGAGTTCAGCAACATCATAAGAGAAATCTATGTTAGAACCACCAATAGTAGTTTCCCATATTAGGGTTCCACTATTGTTTGTTTTTAAAACCCATGCATCATTTTGTCCCTTGTTTTCAGACACATCTATGTCGCTACTTCGTGAGCTTCCTGAGAGTAAAAAGCCGTTATTTTGAGGTTTCTTTATCGCTCGGGCTACATCAAAACTAGAACCACCAAGGGTCTTTTCCCAAATTAGGTTTCCTGTAGGTGATATTTTTATTAACCATAAATCAGCCGCTCCTTTGTTTTGAGATATATCATTATCGCTACTACGTGTATCACCAGCAATGATGTAATTACCATCGTCAGTTTTTGAGATAGCTCTGGCTTCATCGATTTGAGAACCTCCAAAGGACTTTTCCCAAACTAAATCCCCAAACTCAGAAATTTTAATAATCCAAAAATCATAGGTGCCAATATTGCCAGAAATATCTGTGTCTTCACTGTCCGAACTTCCTGCAATTATAAAACCGTTATCATCTGTTTGAACTGCTCCATAAGGTGTATCGGTAAAGTTTCCACCAAAGTAACGACTCCATTCTAAATTACCAGAATTATCAAGCTTTAAAGCCCAGTAATCTCCACCAGCATGTCTGTTAGCTGTTCTTTGAGAATTGCCTTCACCTCCTGAGGCTGTGACATCCAAAACACCAGTGATTAAATATCCTTGATTATTTGTTTCAATTACAGAAATACCAGTATCTGTGCCTTGGTAACCAAACGATTTTTCCCAAGAAATATTTCCATTAGAATCTAATTTTACTAACCAGTAGTCTTGTAATCCTGAATTAACTGAAGTATCACCATCATTACTAAAACTGTATCCTAAAATAGCATAACCTCCATCTGAAGTTTGAATTATATCATAACCTCTGTCGTCTGCTGTTCCACCATAGGTTTTTTGCCATTGCAGTTGGTCGTTAGCGTCAAATTTTAAAACCCAATAATCAAAACTTTCATCTTGCTTATCAGTAATGTCGTTATCGTTGCTTTGGGTATAGCCTAAAATAGCATAACCTCCATCTGAAGTTGCTGTAATAGACTGTGCACTATCATTTTTGGTGCCACCATAGGTTTTGACAAATGTTAATTGGCCAACGTTATTCACAGCTAAATTATCATCGCTACTACAATTTAGCAGTAGTAAAACCAAAATACAATATGCGACTTTACTAATCATAAGTATTAATTAGATGGTCTTACTATAAACAATCCACCATTAATGTCACTTACTACTATATTTCCACTTTCAAAAAACGGATAAATATTCCATGCTCCATTAAAGGATGTGTTATCATCTGGAATGTAAGTATCTATAAAACCAGTTTCAATCATAACGCCTGAGTCTATACTGGAAATATCAATAGCTCTAAGTCCTGCAGTATAATTAGCTACGTAAAACGTATCGCCAACCACATAACCGTTATGGTCTATTGCTGCGGTTGGACCAAAGTATTCCATATGGTATAATGGGTTATCCAAGTCACTAAAATCAAAGACAATAGTTCTAGAGTTAATCCCAAAACTTATTTCATCAACCTCATCACCAAGTAAAAAATATACCATATCTTCTGTAAACCAACCTTGATGTGCGTATCCTAAGTTACCATAATCTATAGTTGAAATTTGAGTGGGATTTGCTTTGTCAGTGACATCTACAATTACGACTTCATTCTCATTACTACCAATTAGAATTTCTCTACCTGTATAGTCTGCATCTGGTCCGTTGTAAGTTATAACCTGAGCATCATGAGAGTAGGCATCGTCAGCATAACCACCAGCAAAAACTGGAGATGTTGGGTTTTGGATATTAATAAAATGCGGACCTCCATTAAAGGTGTCAGATCCTACAGCGTATGCAAATCCGCTATCTTCATTAATTACAATGTTATGAGCCTTGCCAAATTCATTATAGTTGGCATCTGCTGTAAATGTTTCAGGAGGATTGGTCACATTTCGTAGTCTAGTTAAGTCAAATACTTGCATACCATGACCAGGTGCTTCGCTAACTATAAATGCATGATTATTATAAACCTTTATATCTCTCCAAAGACTATTCACTGTGGCAGTTGGTAATGTGCCTAACAAAATTGGGTTAGAAGAATCTGTAATATCTACAAATGCTGCGTTTGTTGTGGTGCACACTAAAGCATATTCATTTCCTGTTTCAGGATCTGTCCAGCCCCAAGAATCGTTGCCTTCAGCACCATCACCTCCTAAAACATCAATAGGTATATGACTCATAAGGTCAAAACCACTGCAAGGGTGACCATTGGCTAATCCATTTTCACAAGGAAACTGAGGTAAAATAGTATTATCATCACAAGCATCACCTATACCATCATTGTCGGCATCTTCTTGTAAAGGATTAGCTGTTAATGGACAATTGTCGTTTATGTCTAAAATTCCGTCATTATCGTCATCTTCGTCACAAGCATTTCCAAGTCCGTCTCCATCTGTGTCAAGTTGGTCTTCGTTAGCTATTGTTGGGCAGTTATCAATACTGTCTAAAACGGTATCATTATCTGAATCCAAATTACCATTACCATCATCATTAGAACATCCTATTGCCATAACAGACAGAAAGACGCATGCAATTAGCTGAAAGAATAGTCTTTTTAGGGCAAACAAATTCATATATTTTTTTAAGCAATTTACGGTAAATTTCACACATTGTTAAAATTACCAAATAATTAACGCTCTTATAAATTCCTTTATTTAAAAAAGCATAATATTTTTGCAGTATGATAGAAGATAAGAACCCTAAAAGAACTCCTTTGAGCGAGTTAGGTGAGTTTAAGCTAATAGACCACTTAACTGAACATTTTAAGATTAATCATAAGTCTACTGTAAAAGGTGTTGGCGATGATGCGGCAGTTTTGAGTTTTGGAAAAAAACAAATTGTTGTGTCTACAGATTTATTGGTAGAAGGAGTACATTTCGATTTAAGTTATGTGCCTTTAAAACATTTGGGTTATAAGGCTGTTATGGTTAATCTTTCAGACATTTATGCCATGAATGCTAAAGCGACACAAATCACAGTTTCTATAGCAGTGTCTAATCGTTTTCCATTAGAGGCTTTAGAAGAGTTATATGCTGGTATTACAACTGCTGCTGAGCTTTACAAAATTGATGTTGTTGGAGGTGATACTACATCATCAACGTCTGGTTTAATTATTTCTATTACTGCGATTGGTGAAGTTGAAGAAGGGAACGAGGTCTTACGTTCTGGCGCAAAACCAAATGATTTGTTAGTTGTAACTGGCGATATTGGTGGAGCTTATATGGGGTTGCAAGTCTTAGAACGCGAAAAAGAGGTTTTTAAAGTAAACCCAAATTCGCAGCCAGATTTGTCAATGTACACGTATATTGTTGAAAGACAATTAAAACCCGAAGCACGCAGAGATATTATAGAGTTGCTTCAAAAATTAGAGGTGAAGCCTACGAGTATGATTGATATTAGTGATGGTTTATCTTCTGAAGTTATTCATTTATGCAAGCAAAGTAAAGTTGGTGTAGATATTTATGAAAATAAAATTCCCTTAGATCCACAAGTAATTTCTACATGCGAAGAATTTAACATAGACAGTACAACTGTAGCTTTAAATGGTGGAGAAGATTATGAATTGTTAATGACAATTTCACAAGAAGATTACCCTAAAATTAAAGGAAATCCTAATTTAACTGTAATTGGTTATATGACGGAAGAAGAAAGAGGAATGCACTTAGTAACAAGGGCAGAGCAGAAAATACCGATTATTGCAAAAGGGTGGAATGCGCTTAATAATCAATCATAAGAAGCTTCTGGCTTCTTTCTAAGCGCTTATTATGTACGCGGTTTAAAACCGAATTAATTTCTTTGTATTTTGGTGTTAACGGAATGAATTTTCCGTTTCCATCAATTGTCATTTCAGAGCTGCAGCGTTTGCATTTATATTCTTTAACATGATAGGTTACTACTTTAGAAACTTCAAAATCATGTCCTATTAAAGAGCATAACACATTCTTCATTGTGAGTACTTTTTTCTTAGTTAAGGGATTATTTAATTAAGGATTTTAAATATAAGAAAAAGAGTTATTCACAGGTTGTTAACACTTAACAAATCGACGAATTGAATGTTTTTCGCTTTAAACGCATCATTCTGTTATTGTATATGCGCTCCAAAGCAGAATTTATCTCCTGATATTTTGGCGTTAATTCCGTAAGCTGACCATTGCTGTTTGTTGTCAATTGCTTTTTGCAACAAGAACAAGTATATTCTTTAACATGGTTTGTTACTTTTCTTGTCATCTTGTAATTGTGACCGAAGAAATCACAGTATAGTTTAGTTGCTGACATAGTAGGTTAGGATTTAAGGTAAACATTTTGAGTTGGTTAAACTTAATAAATAAATTACTCAAAACGTCAAAAAGTATTATTTTTCGATGAATTGTAATAAAAAGTAAGTTAATTCTGATAAATTCTCTATGTAACTCATATGCCCTTCAGAAAATTCAGCAACATTTATATCTGTATTTTCAATTTTTGAAAGAAGTTGCTCTCTATTGATTAGTGTGTCTTTTTTGCCAATGATTATCAGTTTATCAGCATTAAGAGTATTAAAAACTTCAAATCGGTTCGGTCTAAGCTTCATACCTTCATTAGCAGCCATGTAGCCTTGAAGCGATGTCTTAAGTGCAATATCTAAAGCCCATTCGTATTCTACTTTGAAGCTAATCCTACTTTCAGGCGCAAAAAGATTAGCAAAAGACATACGCACTAAATTTTCAAAATTAGTCTTTGCCATGTCGTTGGCACGTGTTCTTAACGCTTTACGTTCTTCACTGTCAGCTTCAAACGTAGAATTCATCAAACAAAGTCCATCAAAAAGTTGAGGTTGTTGTTCTGCCAATGCTAAAGCCACATAGCCTCCCATAGAATGACCAATAAACTTTGCTTTTTTAACTTCTAAATGTTGTAAAACTGCAAACACCGCGTCAGCCATGTCTTCCATTGTGTGTACATAGCCTAAAGATGCTGTTTCTCCATGTCCTAATAAATCTATGCAAACTACTTTATGTGTTCTTGCGATTTCAGGAACTAAGTCGCGCCACATTTCAGATGTTTCTAAAAATCCGTGCAACAAAACAACAATTTCACCTTTGCCAGAAACTGTAAAATAAACACTAATGTTTTTGTAGTCTATAGTCATATTTGCAAAGTTAATTTTTGAAATTGGTTAGCGAAGCAATCCCTTTCATATTTGTTATATTTACCGCTCATTATTGTTATTATTATACGTCAGTTCGAGTGAATTTCAATCAAGATATGGATTGAAATTAGTATCGAGAACAGGTATTGAATAGTTCTCGATACTATTCCGAATGAATTCAGAATCACTCGAACTGAAGAAAAAATAAAATTTCTATGCTGTTAAAACGACTTTTTATCGCCCTTCTTTTAGTAAGTAGCACTAGCCTTTCTGCTCAATTGAATGAGGCTGAAATTGATAAATTAGTAAAAGAAACGCTCATAACTTTTGATGTGCCAGGCATCTCGGTTGGTGTGTTTAAAGATGGAAAAGAGGTCTATGCAAAAGGACATGGAGTACGATCTTTAACCTCTAAAAAAGACATGAATTCTGAAACCTTAGTCGGTGTAGCGTCTAACAGTAAGGGTTTTACCTGTTTTGCTTTAGCGATGTTGGTTGACGAAGGGAAATTAGATTGGGACGATCCTGTGCGTAAGTACATTCCAGAGTTTCAATTACATGATCCTTGGGTTACCGAGAATTTTACGGTCAGAGATTTGGTAACACACAGAAGCGGCATGGGATTAGGTGCTGGTGACCTTATGTTTTTTCCTGAAGGGAATGATTTTACGGTTCAGGATATCATTGATAACGTGAAATATTTAGAACCTGAAACATCCTTCAGAAGTAAGTTTGCCTATAACAATAATATGTTCATCATTGCTGGTGAAGTTTTAAAACGCATCAGTGGATTGTCCTGGGAAGATTTCATTGAAACTAAGATTATGAAACCTGTTGGCATGACGAGTTCTAAAGCATCCTACAACAGAGTAAAAGATAAGTCTAATATTATTGATGCACACACCAGAGCGGAAGGTAAGGTGATTCAAATTCCACACGATTGGAGCGAAACTGCAAATGCAGCAGGTGGTATTGTTAGTAATGTGCATGATATGATGACCTGGGCAAAGTTTTTAATGAATGACGCTGTTACAGAAAAGGGAGAACGTTTATTGAGCGAAGCACAGTTTCACGAGCTTTGGCAATTGCAAACACCATTAAAAGTCAGAGCCAACGACTCTTACGATTCTAACTTTAGAGGTTACGGATTGGGTTGGTTTGTAACTGATGTGAAAGGTGGTCACAAACAAGTGTATCATACAGGTGGATTGATTGGCACTGTGACGCAGTTTACCATGATACCTGATTTAGATTTAGCGATTGTAGTATTAACCAATCAAATGAATGGTTCTGCATTTACGACAATCACAAACACTATTAAAGATTCATACTTAGGGTACGAAAATCGTAATTGGTTACAGCGTTTAGGGCAGAATAATGCTGACTATTTAAAGTATAACGACAGTATAAAAACAGAAGTTTTTGCTCAGGTAGAAAAGGCGAAAACGCAATTAACAACACCAAGTCCAGAGCAAATAGTAGGTACTTATACAGATGATTGGTTTGGAGATATAACCATTGCACACAATGGCAAAAAATACAGCATCAAATGTGAGCGTTCACCACGTTTATTTGGGGAATTGTTACCATACAATGCTACAACATTTGTTGCCAAATGGAATGATAGAAGCTACGATGCTGATGTATTTGTGCAATTTACATTTAATGAAAAGGAAGAAGCGGTTTCAGCAACGATGAAGTACATTGCACCAATTACCGATTTTAGTTTCGATTTTCACGACTTAGAACTTAAAAAGACCAAATAGTGAATATTCAACGCAAAGAACTTTTAGTCACAAGTTTCGCTTTGTTTTCCCTTTTTTTTGGAGCAGGAAACTTATTGTTGCCACCAATGTTGGGATACAATTCTGGCGAAAACTGGCTTTGGGTTGCTGTAGGCTTTATGATTACAGCCGTTGTTATTCCTATCATTGGAATATTAGCACATGCCAGACTTCAAGGTACGTTGTTTGATTTTGGTAAAAAAGTATCACCAACGTTCAGCTTAATTTACTGTATTCTTATTTATGTTATTGCGGTTGCCATTCCATCACCTCGAACAGCTGCTGCAACGCATGAGATTGCCATTCATCCTGCCTTTGGTACGTCGCCATTATTAACCAGTAGTATTTATTTTGCTTTAGTGTTAGTTTTTGTGTTGAATCGTTCCAAAATATTGAATCTCATCGGAAAGTTTTTAACACCATTTATAGTAATCATGTTGCTGGCAGTGATAGCGATTGGTTTATTTTATTCGGAATTTACCACAGGAACACCTCAATTTGACACACCTATCGTTTCCGGAATTTTAGAAGGCTATCAAACCTTTGACGCTATCGGAGCAGTGGTTGTAGGTGCGGTAATTATTGTATCGCTTAACTTCGATAACATGGAGGTAAGTCGCTTCGAGTCGAAACGAAAACTCATTAGAAATTCAGGCTTTATTGCAGGTTTAGGTCTATTTGTAATTTACGCTGGATTAATTGCTGTTGGTGCGTATTATGGTTCTGAGATTAGCGTTGATACAGCCTTGAGTAACGATATGCAACGCGCTAACCTACTAAGAGATATTAGTATAAAATCCTTGGGCGAATTTGGTAATACGGTTTTAAGTGTTCTTATTTCTTTAGCTTGTTTTACCACAGCTGTTGGTATTATTGCTGGTACAGCAGATTATTTTAAAGGACTGTTAAATGATTCGCAAACTGGTTTTGTAGTCACTGCCATCATTGGTTGTGTGTTGGGTGTTATTGTTGGGCAGCTCGATTTTAACTCTATTGTTGTAGTGGCTATTCCTGTATTGTTATTAGTATATCCTATTACGATTATGCTTATTTTACTGAATGTTTTGCCTGAGAAACTAGCAACTCCAGTTGTGTTTAGAGCTGTAATTATCGTCACTTTAGTATTCAGCATACCAGATGTTATTGGGTTTTTAAGCCCTTCGGAAGGCTTACAAAAGTTAACAGAATATATTCCTTTAGCAAAGCATAGTTTGGGTTGGGTGTTACCTTCAGTTGTAACCTTTGGAATAGTTTCTATGGTGAAATCAAAGGCGAAAACCATTTAGTATGAAACATCAATTTTTAAATCATGCTTTCCGTTTTAATAAAACTATCGATACGTCAGTTCGAGTGATTTTGAAGGATGAAAAATTGTATCGAAAACAAATTCTTAGGCTAAAATTCTTATTCTCGATACACGATTTTCTCATTGCAATCGTAAACCGCACTCGAATTGACGAATTTTCATCAAAATTTAGAATGCCATATGATTTTTATATTCCAAGTAATTGTGTTAACCCAATAGAACCCGTTGCATGAAATACATGGGAAGCAAGGCACGTTTTGCCAAACATATATTACCAATTATTCTAAAAGACAGACAGCCAAGGCAATCTTATATTGAACCTTTTGCAGGTGGTATGAATATGATAGACAAGGTCGACGGTATCCGAATTGCCAACGATCAGCATGAAGAATTAATGGCGATGTGGCAAGCCTTGATTTACGAGAATTGGGATCCTCCAAAATCGGTAAGTGAGGACGAATACAAAGCCATAAAATACAATCAAGACGACTATCCAAAACATCTAGTGGCTTATGTTGGTTTTAATTCGTTTGGAGGCAAGTGGTTTGCAGGTTACCGACGCGATAAGCAAGGCAAACGCGATTATTGGGCAGAACATTATCGAAATATTACCAAACAAGTGCCTAATCTCGAAGGCGTGATTTTATCTTGTAAATCCTATACCGAATTAGAGATTCCTGAAAATAGTATCGTCTATTGCGATCCACCTTACGCATCTACCACCAAATACAGAGATAGTTTCGACCATGACAAATTTTGGGAATGGTGCAGGCAACAAAGCAAATTAGGCCATCAAGTGTTTATAAGCGAATACAACGCACCAGAAGACTTTAAATGTATTTGGGAAAAACCAGCAAAAACAAGTTTCTCGTGGCATGTCGATAACTTACCTGCTAAAAAGAGTCTGGAACGTTTGTTTGTCTATGCTGATTAATTCTTGATTAGGCTTTCTAGAGCAATCTTTCCTTTTTCGTAATTAGGATTGATTTCTAATGTTTTTTCATAGCATGCTTTTGCGTTCAAGGTGTCTTTTAAATTAAGGTATGAATTTCCTAAAAGTCGCCATGAATAGGTTGAAGTTTCATTAATAGTATTATAATGACCAAGAATGGTTTTCGCATCCTTCCAATGTTTACCATTTTCTAAAACAGCTCCCATAGTTAAGATGTCATTATCATCAACAAAATAGATGTCAGTAGTATCAGCCTTCATGTTATTCCAAAGGTTTTCAGCAGCATCAATACCTTCACTTTTGTAGGCTTTTGCGAATGGATAACGTGCCGAAACATTATAGGATTTTGGCTCTTTTTCAAACACAACTTCAGATGCTGCATTAACAATTCGACCTGTTCGTGCAAAATCCCTATTTGCCATTACGACTATAGAAATATTTTCCTCTGGATAAACATAGAACAAAGTCTCAAAGCCTGTATCATTTCCGGTATGCATTATAATAGGTTTATCTAAATACGATTTCACAAACCAACTTAGCGCTATTTTATCTCCCCAAGGTGTATCTCTATAGGGTTTTATAAGCATGTCAAAATGCTTTTCATCAAAAACAAGTGTTCCGTTGTAGGTGCCTTTTCCGGTATATAGCATTCCCCACTTACACATATCTAAAAGTGTCGATTGCAAACCCGAACTCGGAAAGTACTTTTCTGTATAAGGATATGGAGACCACTCTTGCGTAGCAATACCATAAGAATAAGGTTTTGCCCAACTTTTTGGTAAGGTATCTAAGGGTTTAAAATAATGACTTTCATTCATGTCTAATGGCATTAAAATATGCTCCTTAACATAATCTGGAAAATACATACCACTTGCTCTGCTCACTACAATTCCTAAAATATCAAAGGCCGAATTGCTATAGCTAAACTGAGAACCAGGTTCAAAATCGAGTTCAAAATCTTTTACATTTTCTAAATTTTCTTCCATGGCTTCAGGTCCAGTTTTTGGATTTAGCCAATCGTTTGAACTCACATGTCTTGGGATTCCTGACGTGTGATTTAAAATATGTTGAATAGTGATGTCTTTATAGCCTTCACCTTTCATTGCAAATTCAGGAATGTATTTGATGATAGGATCAGAGAGGCTTAGTTTTCCTTGCTGAATTAGTTTTACAACAGTAGCTGCTGTAAAAGGTTTTGAAACCGACGCAATATGAAAAACTGTATTAAAGTCGGCTTTTTCTTCTGTTTCAATATTAGCATAACCAAATGTTTTGGCGTAGATAATTTCGTTGCCTTTAGTAATGCCAATAGCCAAACCAGCAGTATTATCTGTAAGTTTCCTAAGGTTGTTAACGTAAGGTGTAAGCACACTATCTATATGCTGACCCAATTCGGTTTGTACCAGCGATGTTTTAGACTTTGGTTCTGGTGTTGTTTCGGTTTTGCAACTGCCAAAAAGCATGACTAGGCACACGAGACCAATGAGTTGTTTACTGTTCATGATGATTTTGATTGATGTGATTGATGCTGATATTCCAATTGTCCTGTAGAATGCTGATGGCCTTATCAACCTCTTTTTGTTCTAAAGCATCAATGATGTCATTGTGCATTTTTACTGAGGTTTCATTTGGCATATTGGTCATATACACATGCTCATAGATGAATATGCGAAGCCGAATATCTTCTATGAGTTTATGTGCATACTGATTGGTGTACGATTTTATAAGACATTTATGAAACGCCATATCGAGTTTAAGGCGTTCTGTTGCATGGGTTGCCTTAGTAAAATTAAGGTTGATGAGCCTTAATTCTGCTAATTGTGCATTAGTGAATGTGGATTGTTTTACAGCTGCAGTTTCTAGGGTTATCATAAGCTCATAAAGTTCCAAGGCTTCAGAAGTGTTGAGCTCGGTAACAAAAAAACCACGATTAGGAATGTACGTCACAATACCAGTTTCTACCAGCTGACTCAAAGCCTCACGAACAGGTGTTGCACTAACCTCTAAAGTCTCGGCAATACTAGGTAATGAAATACGATGACCGGGAGCAATTAAGCCTTCAGCCATCTGATTTAAAAGTATGGTTTTAACGTCTTTTCGGAGGTTTTGTATTGTAATCATGTTTCAAATATAATATATAATATATGATTTAACAAATTTATTTGATATCATAGTTAGATTGAAGTATCCAGATAATAGTTATTTGTTAACTATATAACAAATTGTAATTAATTGTACTATTTTTTTAAAATTTAGGTCAATAGCTCAAAGGTCATCTACATTTGCGCCCTAAAATAAACGCATTATGTTAGTATATAAGTTTGGTGGTACCTCAGTAGGCTCAGTAGTGAATATGAATCATGTAAAAGATATCATTAACACCAAAGACCGTAAAATTGTTGTGTTGTCTGCCATGTCTGGTACCACAAATGCCTTGGTTGAAATTTCAAGATTGATTGAAGTTGGTGATCTTACAACAGCCAAAACCATCATCACAGAGCTGAACGAAACATATAATGCTGTGGTTTACGATTTGTTACAAGACCAAGCATTACGTTTGGAAGTGAGCAAGTACGTTAATGCCAGATTCAAGCTGATATTAGATGCGATTAACGAGCCATTTTCACAAACGTTACATAACAGTATTGTTGCCAATGGAGAATTACTATCTACCTATATGTTTAGTCGCTTGTTGCAACAAGAAGGATTCAATGTAAGGTTATTACCAGCTTTAGATTTTATGCGTATTGATAGCCATAACGAACCGGATAATTTTTACATCAAGCAAAACCTTAACCGACTTATCAATACTGTTGAACCAGCTGATATTTACATTACACAAGGCTTTATTTGTTTAGATGCCGAAGGACAAATTACCAACCTGCAACGTGGTGGAAGCGATTATACAGCAACTATAATTGGTGCAGCCATTGAAGCTGATGAGGTGCAAATCTGGACCGATATTGATGGGTTCCATAATAACGACCCACGTTACGTTAACGATACACAGGCCTTATCGCATTTGTCGTACGATGAAGCTGCTGAGCTGGCTTATTTTGGAGCTAAGATTTTGCATCCGCAAACCGTAATGCCAGTGCGTCAACTCGATATTCCATTACGACTAAAAAACACCATGGCACTACAAGCACATGGCACGTTAATTACTAACAAAGTTCATGGTGAAGGTATTAAAGCCATTGCAGCAAAAGATGGTATTACAGCCATAAAAATTAAGTCGGTACGTATGTTGTTGGCACATGGCTTTTTAAAGAAAGTATTTGAGGTTTTTGAGCGTTACGAAACGTCCATAGACATGGTAACAACCTCAGAAATTGCAGTGTCCTTAACCATAGACAACACAACACATTTAGAAGCTATTACCGAAGAACTCGAAAAATTTGCAACTGTAGCCATTGACGACTACATGAGTATTGTCTGCCTGGTTGGTAACCAGATTATTTACCATCCTGATACGCCAGAACTCTTCCAGGTGCTACAAGATGTTAATGTGCGTATGATTGCTTATGGTGGTAGCAACAATAATATTTCATTATTGGTAAATACCAGCGATAAGTTAGAAACCTTGCAGAAGTTACAGCGTTATGTTTTTGAGGGTGGTTTAGTGGGAGTATAAAATGATACATATTGTCGGTTGACCAAGGTTTCTTATTAAGGTAATTTTGAAAAAAACTTAATTATGAAACCAAATAAAAGAGGGCAAATAGTAAAATTCCATACACCTTATGAAGATGAAGACCCTAACGATAGATATGTTACTATGGAGGTGATTGAAGATGGTGAGAAATCTAGAGCGAGAATATACGCTTTAAATACAGGAATGGCTTATCCGCCTATTAGTATGGTACCGTTAAAAGATTTAGAAGTTGATGAGCTAATGACCGATCAGCTGGATTATTATCTTAAGTATGGTAATCACAATTTGTTTTAGAGGCTTATTTTTGAGTTCCTCTTACAAAATTCAAGAAATGTTCTAGTATTAATATATCGCTGCGATATTCTTGTGGAAAACTTGATAGGTAAGCTTTAGGAACAACCAACTGTACATTATATTTTTTCATTTCTTCCAGTTGATTTTTTGAGATCCCTTGCTGTAATGTAAACAAATGTTTTGTTCTTATTCTGTCTGCTTCATTTAAAATTTGTCTCCAACGATCTTTACAAGTAGTTTTTGAAGCTAACAAAACAAGTTTCTTTTCATCAAAAGTAGAATCATGATACGCTTCAATATTAGGAAATAAAAAATCTGGTTTTTTATTATTTTCTGTAACCACTTGTGTCTGGAAAATAAGTTCGGATATTCTGAATATTTCCTCTAAGTGATGCTCAAGTGATTTTCCAGCACGGCTTTTTCGTCTATTGAGAATAGTGTTTGCTGAAACTACCAAATCTTCGACAGATGGAAAGGGGTTTTTTATAAGTTCTGCATATCGATCATTTTCAAGTGTTTTGAATAGGTCATATTCAGCTTCTAACCATTTAAGAATTTCTCTATCAGGGTTTGATTTAATTTGGTTTATTGTTACATCATAGGCGTTTATATAGCATTTTCGTGAGCTTGAAGCTATTTCTAAAGTTGGAGGAAAATCAACAGTTAAAGTTTTGATGTATTTTAAAAAACAAGTAATTAAATTATCTTCAGCAGTTTGTTCTGACTGTTTTGGAATGATGCCATTTGTTTCTGTCGAAGAAATATTTAAAGCTGCAAAAAAGTCTTCAATGTCATCGTCACTACTTAAGACAAAAGCTTCATAATAATCAATCGACTTTTTAGAAATGATTAATAAATCACCAACATTGTCATCAGTTAAATAAGGGAAGTTTTTACCAAAACGTGTTAATCGGTACTCATTCCTTGTGCCTCTGCCATAGTATATAAATCTACTTGTTGTCTCAAAATCATCTTGCCATTTGATTGTGGCAAAATGGTCTTTGTTGGTTCCTTTTTCTCCTTCTGCATCAAAGAATAAAGGCCAAGAGGATTTGTGTAAATGAAAACCAGCTTGATGTCCTCCTGTAGCTCCTGTGTCATTAGGCTTAATGAATTTGCTAAATGCTATTTCAGACTCTTGTGCTGATTGAATTGCTTTCTCTACTATGCTCATTTGCTTTCAAAAGTTCTTTAACAATGTTCTTTCCGACTGCTTGTATTAATGGCACAGCTACAGAATTACCAAATTGTTTGTATGCTTGATTGTTAGAAACAGGAATAATAAATTTATCTGGGAAACCTTGAATTCTGGCACACTCTCTTGGTGTTAGCCTTCTTGGGTTTTTCCCTCTTTGAGGTATTAGTATTTCAGCACCATCTTTATAATATCTTGCACTTAAAGTACGAGAAACTCCATTTAAGTCGGTTAGTCCAAAACCAAAGCCGTTTCCTTTAGCTTGGTGTTTTTTCTTATATTCTTGAAGATAATTCCAAAGTTTATCAGACAGTGTATATTTTGATTCAACCCGCTTTTGTAAAATTTCTCTAATTGCTAATAAAGTATTTGGTGGTTCAGGGAATTCAAAAGTTTCTTTTTCTTTGAAAATTGATTTTTTAAACCCAACAATTATGATTCTTTCCCTGTGTTGAGGAACATAATATTTTGCATCTAAAACCTTATAATGAATTGAATAACCTAATTCAGTTAACGTTTCGGTTATTACTTTAAAAGTTTTCTTTTTATCGTGGGAAACAAGGTTTTTTACATTTTCTAACATAAAAACCTTTGGTTTTTTATGCTCAACTATTCTAGCAATGTCAAAAAACAATGTGCCTTGGGTTTTGTCTAAAAATCCGTGTTGTCTACCTAAAGAATTTTTCTTTGAAACACCAGCAATAGAAAAAGGCTGACATGGAAAACCTCCTAATAATATATCGTGGTCTGGAATTTCTTTTTCAGAAACTTGGGTTATGTCTCCAAAAGGAACTTCTCCAAAATTAGCTTCATATGTTTTTTTTGCAAAAGAATCCCATTCACTTGTAAAAACACATTTTCCTCCATTATTTTGAAATGCAAGGCGAATTCCTCCAATTCCTGCAAACAAATCAATGAATTTAAAGTTTGGGTTTTCAGGTGGAGGAAACGGAATATCCCATTTTATAGGTAAATAATATTGAAAATCTGGCTCGTGAACAATTTCTAAGTTTTCGTGTAATTCCGCTAAATATTCTTTTGCTGTTGGCTTATAGTATTGAGAAACCCCATTTTTATGATTTTGAAAATAGTGTGTTAAATGAGCCATTTCGTTAGTAGTTTTTTTATCTACAACGATTTTTAATTTTTCTCTTATGTCCGAATATTTTTTGCTCATTTATACAAAAATGCTTAGAAATTAGATTTTATACTATTAAGAGGCGAATAAATTATTAACAGTTTTAATTTATCAATTCCTCAATTGTCTCACCTTCAATATTAAAATTTATGATCTACCTCTTATAAATCGCTCCAGTAGCAAAATCAACAATAAGACCAGGTGCAAAAAGTAGAATATCTGCAATAAGCCATCCCACTCTAACATCGCGTTGTTGTTGTCCTGGTGCAGGTTTTGTTTTTTGACTCGATGAAATTGGTCCACCTAAAATAGTGGCACATCCTGTGGTGCTAAAAAGCAAGCTTAAACAAAGTAAGCCTATGCAAATACGTTTCATATATAATCAGTTTTGGTTATTATGCGTTCATTAATTCCTCAATCTCTTCAGCTTCAATAGGAATATTTGCCATTAAGTTAAAAGGTTCTCCTTGGTCTTGTATCACTACATCATCCTCTAAACGGATACCAAAACCTTCATTTGGAATATAAATACCAGGCTCTACAGTAAATACCATGTTGGCTTGCATTGGTTCGTGTAGTAAACCATAATCGTGCGTGTCTAAACCAATATGGTGACTTGTGCCATGCATAAAGTACTTTTTGTACGCTGGCCAATCTGGATTTTCGTTTTGCACATCAGCTTTATCCAATAAACCAAGACCTAACAATTCTGAGGTCATTAATTTACCAACTTCTACATGATATTGTTCCCAAAGTGTACCAGGAACCAACATTTTAGTTGCTTCATTTTTTACACGCAACACAGCATTGTAAACCGCTTTTTGGCGTTCAGTGTACTTGCCATTTACTGGAATAGTTCGGCTTAAATCACTAGAGTAGTTGGCGTATTCAGCAGCAGTATCAAAAAGAATTAAATCTCCATCTTTACACTGTTGGTTGTTTTCAATATAGTGTAATACATTGGCATTATTTCCAGAAGCAATAATTGGAGTGTAAGCAAAACCTTTAGAACGATTTCTTAAGAATTCGTGCATCATTTCGGCTTCAATTTCAAACTCCCAAACACCAGGTTTTACAAAACCTAAAACTCTTCGGAAGGCTTTCTCAGTAATATTGCAAGCCTTTTGCATTAAGTCGATTTCTATTGGATCCTTTACAGAGCGTAAACGTTGTAAAATAGGATTGCTTTTCGCCACAGAATGCGCAGGATACAGATTTTTTAACCATTTGGTGAAACGATCTTCACGAGTTTCGGTCTCAACATTGGCTCTGTAATGCTCGTTAGTGTTAATGTAAACCGTGTCGCATTGCGTCATCAGTTCAAACATAATTTTTTCTAGGTCTTGTAACCAATACACGGTTTTTACACCAGAGGTTTCAAAGGCTTTTTCTTTAGTGAGTTTTTCGCCTTCCCAAACGGCAATATGATCGTTAGTTTCTTTTAAGAATAAGATTTCACGATGTTTTTCTTTTGGGCAATCTGGAAAAATAACCAAAATACTTTCTTCCTGATCTACACCACTGAGGTAAAAAATATCGCGATGCTGTGCAAAAGGTAAGGTGCTATCTGCACTTACAGGATAAATATCGTTGGAGTTAAAAACAGCTAAACTGTTTGGCTTCATCTGAGAAGCAAAGTTTTTACGGTTTTTTATGAATAGGTTACGGTCTATAGGATGGTATTTCATTTGATAGTTATTTATTGTTTTAATCTACAAAAAGTAAATCCTTGTCATTCTGAATTTATTTCAGAATCTGAAACAAGTTCAGATTGACAAAAACTGATTTAAAATTTGATAAGTCTTTTAACGTCAGTTCGAGTGGTTTTCTTGGATTGCGATTTCAGAGAAATCCAAGAAAATTGTATCGAGAACAAGTGCGACATAAAAATTTCTATTCTCGATACAAATTTTTGTAAAAGGCAAAAACTCACTCGAATTGACGAAATTTTTAAGAGCATACTTTAATGCTTTCGAACACCTCAACTTGACGATAAAGTTTCGTTTTTTCAAAAATAAACAAAGTAAAACGCAAGCCCAAGCCTATTAAGATAATCTGTTAAACTTTGTTTATAAATTTTGAAGATATATGGATTAATGGCTAAATTCAGCCAACTTAAAAACCAACCACATGTTTAAAACTAAATTCCTGTCGTTTGCATTTGCTGCAAGTGCTTTAGTAGCCTTCGCACAACAACCAGCAACCTCTGCTGAAACCGTAAAAAATGCTTTAGTGCAAAAGCGCGAAATGGCAAAAACGTCCTTGGTAAAACAAGTGCCTTTTAAAAATATTGGACCAACCGTAATGAGTGGTCGTGTGGTAGATGTGGATGTCAATCCAGAAATGCCATCGGAATTTTATGTTGGTTATGCGTCTGGTGGTGTTTGGCATACAACCAATAACGGAACTACTTTCAATCCAATTTTAGACAGTTCAGACACTCAGAATGTTGGTGATATTGCTGTGCACTGGCCAACGAGAACGATATATGTTGGTACAGGCGAAAATAATGCGTCGCGTTCGTCGTATGCTGGTATTGGGTTGTTAAAATCTACAGACAATGGCAAGACTTGGGAAAACTTAGGTTTGATGGATGCACATCATTTTGCGCAGATTTTAATCCATCCAGATAATCCAGATGTGGTAACCGTTGGTGCTACAGGACATTTGTATTCACAAAACAAAGAACGCGGAATTTATAAAACGACTGATGGTGGTAAAACTTGGAAGCAGACACTTTTTGTAGATGAGGAAAGTGGTATTATCGATTTGCAACATAGTCCAAAAAACTACAATGTGATGTTTGCAACATCATGGACTAAAGATCGTAAAGCATGGAATTTTACAGGAAACGGTAGCAATTCAGCCATTTATAAAAGTACAGATGCAGGTGAAACTTGGACCAAGATATCTACAGAAAAAAGTGGTTTTCCAACAGGTGAAGGAGTTGGTCGTATCGGTATAGCAGTCTTTAATGATGATGTGGTATATGCCGTTCATGATAGTCAGTTTAGACGACCAGATGATAAAAAGAAGGATGATAAAGGAGACTTAACAAAAGAAGATTTCAAGACCATGTCTAAGGCTGATTTCTTGGCTTTAGACAATAAAAAACTGAATGCATTTTTGAGAACGAATGGTTTTCAGGAAAAATACAGACCAGAAAATGTGAAGCAAATGGTACGTTCTGGTAACGTAAAACCTATTGATTTAGCAAAATATCTTGAAGATTCCAACTCTATGTTGTTTGATACTCCTGTAATTGGTGCTGAGGTATACAAAAGTACAGATGGAGGCAAAACCTGGAAGACAACCCACGACGATTATCTAGATGGTATCTACTACAGTTACGGCTATTATTTTGGTCACATTCATGTGTCGCCAGTAAACGAAAATGACATTTACATTTATGGTGTGCCGATTGTAAAATCTAAAGATGGTGGAAAAACATGGACATCCATCAGTGCAGAAAATGTGCATGCCGATCATCATGCACTTTGGATTAATCCTAAAAATCCTAATCATTTAATTGATGGTAATGATGGAGGTATTAATATTTCTTACGATGATGGTGAAAACTGGATAAAGAACAATTCGCCTTCAGTTGGACAATTCTATGCCATTAATGTGGACAATGAAAAACCATACAACGTTTATGGAGGTTTGCAAGATAATGGTGTTTGGGTTGGTGCACATAATGCACGCGAAGACAAGGCTTGGCATCAAGAAGGCCAGTATCCATGGAAATCCATAATGGGAGGTGATGGTATGCAAATTCAAATTGACAGTAGAAATTCTAATGTTGTATACACAGGCTATCAATTCGGAAATTATTACAGATTAAATCTTGAAACTGAAGATCAGAAATACATTCAGCCAAAGCATACTTTAGGTGAAAATCCGTACCGTTTCAACTGGCAAACTCCAATTTTATTGTCGCCTCACAACCAAGATATTTTGTATTTGGGTGGTAACAAGTTAATGCGTTCTATGAATCAAGGTAACGATTGGGAAGCCATTAGTGACGATTTAACCAATGGAGGCAAAAAAGGAAATGTAGCTTATGGTACTTTGACAACCATTTCAGAAAGTCCATTTCAATTTGGTTTAATTTACACAGGAAGTGATGATGGTTTGGTACATATTACTAAAAATGCAGGTGGTAGTTGGACTAATATTTCAAATTCCTTTCCAAAGGATTTATGGGTGAGTCGTGTAATAGCTTCGCAACACAAAAAGGAACGTGTTTATGTCACTTTGAATGGTTACCGTTGGGATGATTTTAAAGTCTATGCCTACATGAGTGATGATTATGGACAAACTTGGAAAGACATCAGCGGAAACATACCAGCATCTCCAGTAAATGTGATAAAAGAAGATCCTAAAAACGAAAATATCTTGTATTTAGGAACCGATAACGGAGCTTATGTGTCTTTTGATAAAGGTACATCTTGGAATGTGTTTTCAGAAGGCTTGCCAAACGTAGCGATTCATGATATTGTGGTGCAACCAGAAGCTGGTGATTTATTATTAGGAACGCATGGACGTAGCATTTATAAAACCAACATTTCGGCTTTACAAAAGGTAAATTCAGAAATGGACGCCAAAGCCATAACGTTTTTCGATATGGAGTCTGTACGTCATTCGGGTCGTTGGGGAAGTTCCTGGGGAAGATGGTACGACGCTTTTGAGCCTAAAACAACCATTCAGTTTTATAGCAATGCTCCAGGTACAAAAACCTTGAAAATTCTATCAGAAAATGGATCAGAATTAAATAGAATGTCTGTTAATGTTGTTAAAGGATTAAACTATGTAGATTATGATTTAACGTTAACGGAAAAAGGAAAGAAAGCTTTAGAAAAAGAGAATAAAGAATTAAAGATTGGTAAATCTGGCAACGGAAAATATTACTTACCCAAAGGAACTTACACAGTAAAAATTGATGATAGCTCTACCAAGTTAGAGATAAAATAACGCCTCTAATTAAATTCATTCTAAATAATTAATTATAATACAGCGCAGTTGGCTAAAAACCATTTGCGCTGTATCTTTGTAGGACTAACAAAAAGATTAGATCTACAATGAGCGGAATTTTTAATTCTTCGATAGGAAGAAAGTTTGCCATGGCACTTTCGGCATTCTTCCTTATGATTTTCCTAGTAATGCACGTTTCCATCAATTTTACCTCTGTTTTTAGCGAGGAACTATTTAATGAGTTATCTCATTTTATGGGAACAAATCCATTAATACAAGGACTTATGCAGCCAATTTTAATCATTGGTGTTATTTTCCATTTTGTGATGGGATTCATACTTGAAGCACAAAACAGAGCATCAAGAGGAAGTGTAAAATATGCAAAGAATGCAGCGTCAGCGAACTCAAGTTGGATGTCTAGAAACATGCTTTTAAGTGGGCTGGTAATTTTAGCCTTTTTAGGTATTCATTTTTATGATTTCTGGGTACACGAAATGACAGTGAAATATATTGATGGTGATATGAGTGGTCTTATAGATCCGAATGTTGCTGACTCTGGTTTCCGTTATTATGAAGAGTTAAGAGAAAAATTTGTAAGTCCAGTTAGAGTTGGGATTTACGTAGTAGCTTTTGTACTATTAGCACTTCACTTATTGCATGGATTTAATTCTGCATTTCAATCAGTTGGAGCCAATAATAAATATACAAAAGGTCTTAAAGGATTTAGTAAAGTGTATTCTATAGGGATTCCTGCTTTATTCATTTTTATCGCAGTTTATCATCACTTTACACACTAAAAAATTAATGCTATGTCAATATTAGATTCTAAAATACCAAAAGGTCCTTTAGCGGACAAATGGACAAAACATAAGAATGATATTAACCTTGTAAACCCAGCAAACAAACGTCTTATTGATGTTATCGTTGTTGGTACAGGTTTAGCTGGAGGTTCAGCAGCTGCAACTTTAGCAGAACTAGGCTATAATGTGAAAGCATTTTGTTTTCAAGATTCACCAAGACGTGCACACTCTATTGCGGCTCAAGGTGGAATTAATGCAGCAAAAAATTATCAAGGAGATGGTGATTCTACATACAGATTATTCTATGATACTGTAAAAGGTGGAGATTACCGTTCTCGTGAAGCAAACGTATATCGTTTGGCTGAGGTTTCAGCAAATATTATAGACCAGTGTGTGGCGCAAGGTGTGCCTTTTGCTCGTGAGTATGGTGGATTATTAGACAACCGTTCTTTTGGTGGTGTATTGGTTTCCAGAACATTCTATGCAGCAGGTCAAACAGGTCAGCAGTTACTTTTAGGAGCATATTCTGCTTTAAACCGTCAGATTGGTCGTGGTAAGGTTAAGATGTACAACCGTCACGAAATGCTAGACGTGGTTATTGTAGATGGTAAGGCAAGAGGAATTATTGCACGTAACTTAGTTACAGGAGAAATAGAGCGTCACTCAGCACATGCTGTTGTGTTGGGTACAGGAGGTTACGGAAATGTATTCTTCTTATCCACTAACGCAATGGGAAGTAATGTTACTGCAGCCTGGAAAGCACACAAACGCGGAGCATTTTTCGCTAACCCATGTTATACGCAAATTCACCCAACATGTATTCCGGTTTCAGGAGATCATCAGTCTAAACTAACGTTAATGTCTGAGTCTTTAAGAAATGATGGACGTATTTGGGTACCAAAACATAAAAAAGATGTTGAAGCTATTCGTGCTGGTAAATTAAAACCAACAGATTTAGCTGAAGAAGATAGAGATTATTACTTAGAGCGTCGTTATCCAGCCTTTGGTAACTTAGTACCTCGTGATGTGGCATCACGTGCCGCTAAGGAACGTTGCGATGCTGGTTATGGTGTAAATGCCACTGGTGAAGCTGTTTACTTAGACTTTGCTTCAGCATTTATGCGCTACGGTAAAGAGCAGGCGCACGTTAAAGGTTTAGACGAAAATGATGATGCTCTGGTTAAAAAACTTGGTCAAGAGGTTGTAAGAACTAAGTATGGAAACTTATTCCAGATGTACGAAAAAATCGTAGATCAGAATCCATACGAAACACCAATGATGATTTATCCTGCAGTACACTATACGATGGGAGGTGTTTGGGTTGATTATAACTTAATGACTACTGTTCCTGGACTGTATTGTATAGGTGAAGCTAACTTCTCAGATCATGGTGCTAACCGTCTTGGTGCTTCGGCATTAATGCAAGGTTTGGCTGATGGTTACTTTGTATTACCATACACCATTGGTGATTATTTAGCTGATGATATTAGAACAGGACCTATTTCTACAGACTCTAAAGAGTTTGAAGAAGCAGAGAAAAGTGTAAAAGATAACATTGCGCATTTAATTAATAATAATGGTAAGTACTCTGTAGATCATTTCCACAAAAAGCTTGGTAAAATTATGTGGAACAAGTGTGGTATGGCAAGAAATGAACAAGGTCTTAAAGAGGCCATTACTGAAATTGCAGAGCTACGAAAAGAGTTCTGGGCAAATGTAAAAGTGCCAGGTTCTAACGATGAGTTTAACGAAGAATTAGCAAAAGCATTAAGAGTTGCTGATTTCTTAGAGTTAGGAGAGTTGTTTGCTAAGGATGCCTTATTAAGAGAAGAGTCTGCAGGTGGTCACTTTAGAGAAGAGTATCAAACTGCTGAAGGTGAAGCAATGCGTAGAAAAGAATTCCAATATGTTTCTGCTTGGGAATATAAAGGAGAGCCAAAAGATGCAGTATTGCATAAAGAAGATTTGGTTTATGAAAATATAGAAGTAAAAGAAAGAAGTTATAAATAAAAAAGGAAAGCTATGAATTTAACGTTGAAAATTTGGCGTCAGAAGAACGCTAACGATAAAGGGAAAATGGTAGACTATCCGATAAGTGATGTCTCTCCTGATATGTCTTTCCTTGAAATGTTAGATGTTTTAAATGAGCAACTGATAAACAAGGGAGAAGAGCCTGTGGCTTTTGATCATGATTGTAGAGAAGGTATATGCGGAATGTGTTCTTTGTACATTAATGGTGAAGCTCATGGTCCTGATAGAGGTATTACAACCTGCCAATTACATATGCGTATGTTTAAAGATGGTGACACTATTACTATAGAACCATTTAGAGCTAAAGCGTTTCCGGTAATAAAAGATTTAGTGGTAGATAGATCATCGTTTGACAGAATACAGCATGCAGGCGGTTTTATCTCTGTAAATACATCTGGTAATACGATTGACGCTAATGCGATTCCTGTTAATAAGCACGATGCAGACGATGCCTTTGCCGCTGCAACATGTATTGGTTGTGGTGCTTGTGTGGCGAGTTGTAAAAACTCTTCAGCAATGTTATTTGTGGGTGCTAAGGTATCTCAATTTGCATTGTTACCACAAGGACAAGTTGAAGCTACGGATCGTGTACTAAACATGGTAAAGCAAATGGATGAAGAAGGCTTTGGTAACTGTACTAATACAGGTGCTTGTGAAGTTGAATGTCCAAAAGGCATATCTTTAGAAAATATTGCACGTATGAACCGTGAGTATCTTGCAGCAAGCCTAAAAGGTTAGATATAGTTTGTTAAACTGATATAATACTAAACCTCAAGTTGTTAACTTGAGGTTTTTTTGTAACATAAAGTCAAATTTTTCGTCTTTTATTATAACATCTAATCAATCAAAAAATGAAAAAATTTATCCTTGCTCTTTGTGTGCTGTATCTTTGTTTTTCATGCAGTAAGACATTAGATCACACCATTAACTACACTGTTACTCCTTCAGAAGACCATACTAGTCTAAATGTAAAAATGGTTTTTCAAACCAATGAGAACGGACAAACAATTCTATTATTTCAAGATAAAGCTTGGGGACAAGATAGTTTACACAATGTAATTCATGATGTAAAAGTCCTTTCAGAACAAGCTGAAATAACGACCAATAGAGATAGTGGTTGGTATGTGATTTCGCATCCTAAAAACTTAGACCAAATTGAAGTTGAATATGCAATAAAGCAAGACAGTAAAGGTGATTTAAAAACCAGACAATCGTACAGACCAATTATTCAACCTCAATATTTTCATCTGTTTTCGCATAACTTTTTTATGCTTCCAAAGCATGTTTTAAAACAGTCAGAAGATAATTTTAATGTCAATATTTCTTGGAATGGTTTTCCTGAGGATTACAAGCTTGTCAATAGTTTTGGAAGCGGAGAATACTATCAAGCTATAGAAGGTATTTCGGAGGAAAAATTTCATACTGCTGTTTTTGTTGGAGGTGATTTCAGAGCACATGAGATGGACATAAATGGCAATAAAGTGGTATTTGCCATTAGAGGTGATTGGGAAGTATTTGAAGACTCTGAGATGTTAAGTATTCTAGAAAAAACAGTAACTGCTCAACGTGAATTTTGGCAAGACAATTCTCAAAAATACTATGTAGTCACTATGATCCCAACTGTGCAAGAACGAGGAAGTTCTTTCCAAGGGTCTGGATTAACCAATTCATTTGCAACCAATGCTTCAAACAATGAGTATTTAGAAGTTTCAGGATTGGTATATCTCTTCAATCATGAGCTGCAACACAACTGGATTGGATCCTTAATCAGAAACGATGATGAAGAAAAGCAATACTGGTTTAGTGAAGGGTTTACAGACTATTACACGTTGAAAAACATTGCCAAGAATAAAATTTACAATTATGATGAAAGCTATTTCATCAATGAATTTAATGCGTTTGTAAAGGCACTTTATACCAATCCAGCAAGAGAAATGCCTAATAGTGAAATGACGTATGATAATTTTTGGAGTGGGAAAGAAGGCATTCAAAAACTACCTTACAGACGCGGAGCTTTCCTTGCGTTTTACTTAGATCAAAAAATAAAACAAGAGACTGAAGGAGCTAAAAGTTTAGATGATGTGATGTTAGATTTTAAAAATGATGCTGAAAAAACGGGACAAAAAATCACACATACGTATTTTATTAAAACAGTAAACAAGTACTTAAAAGAAGATTTTCAACCATTCTTCAACCTTCATATTGAAGAAGGAAAACTCTATGATTTTAAATCAATTTATGACGAATTTGGTTTTGAATACGAACCAACGTCTAAAGTGTTTGATTTAGGTTTTACCTTTTCAGAAGATAGAAAGCAGATTGCGTCTATCGATGAGAATTCAGAAGCTTACAAAGCAGGTTTAAGACAAGGAGATTCGGTGAAAGGAATGAGCTATTACTACGATTCTATAGATCACGAAGCAGAATTCACTATTGAGAGAGAAGGTAAAGACGTTCTGATAAAATATTTACCCATAAAGGAAGTGGACTTGCCTAAATTGTTGGATAATGACTTTAATAAATCGCATTTAGACTTTTAATATAAAGCTAAAGTTAGGCTATAAAGTATGGGTTTTTCATATATTTCGACTTCGAAAAGTTTATGATGAAAAACCCAAATACATTTTACAAAGCTCAACTACAAATACACCAACAAACCGCAAAGGATTTGTATAAAAAGATGGGATTATACAGTGTGCTTAGGCTTACTGTATTTTTGTTGGCTGGCTTTGGTATCTATCTAACCTATCAAAACTGGCAAGTTGCAGCAATTATAGCTGTGGTTGGCATTGCTGTGTTTCTGTTTTTACTATCTAGACATACAGATCTTAAAAGCAAACGCGAACTGCACAAACGATTAGCCACTATTAATGAAGATGAAATTAAAATAGCTTCAGGTGATTTTTATGATAGAGCAGATGGAAAAGTATTTCAAAATCCTGCTCATGCCTATAGTTTAGATATCGATTTGTTTGGAAGAGGTTCTTTCTTTCAATACATCAACAGAACAACTATAAATGAAGGCACACAATCGCTTGTTAATTGTTTGTTGGCAAACGATATTACTAATATTGAAGCACGACAAAATGCGATTAAAGAATTAGCTGATGAGCCTCAATGGAGGCAATATTATTCTGGTGTAGCGCAAGGTGTAAAAGTGGAGCATTCTGCAAAATCTATTATTGAATGGCTAAAGGATTATAAACCATTTTTAAACGCAACATTATATTGGTTAACAATAGGTTTTAGTGTAGCTTCAGTAGCACTTTTGGTCTTAGGATTTACTGAAATTATTCCAATAAAATATGCTGGATATTGGTTGCTTTTAGGTTTAGCGATTACTGGAAGATTTTTAAAATCAATTAATAATGTTGCCCAAAACACCGAAAAAGCTAAAGACACCTTTAGACAATATGCTTTATTACTGAAAGAAATCGAACAGAAAGAATTTAAGTCTGAGTTATTGCAACAACAGCAACAAAAAATACAGTCTGAAGGTGAAAAAGCCTCACAGATATTTACAAAATTCTCAAAAGCTTTAGACGCTTTAGATAACCGAAATAACTTTATCTCAGCCATTTTTGGAAATGGGTATTTGCTTTGGGATATAAGGCAAACGTATCGCGTAGAGCAATGGATTAGCAAGTATGCGCACAAGGTTGAAGATTGGTTTGAAGTGGTAACATTTTATGATGCGTACAACACTTTGGGTAACTATGCCTACAATCATCAAGACTTTACTTACCCTGAAATTACTTCAGAGAACATAACGATTAAAGCCGAAAGTTTAGGACATCCTTTATTAAATGCTGAAAAACGAATTGATAGCGATTTAGAATTGTTACAAGAGCAGTTTTTCATCGTTACAGGAGCCAATATGGCAGGTAAGAGTACCTTTTTAAGAACGGTTGCGTTGCACATTGTTATGGCAAATGTTGGTTTGCCTATTTGTGCGAAAACAAGTAAATACAAGCCGATTAAACTCATTACAAGTATGCGTACTACAGATTCGTTGACAGATGATAGCTCGTACTTTTTTAGTGAGCTTACACGATTGAAATTCATTGTAGACACTATTGCTGAAGACAAAAACTATTTTGTGATTTTGGATGAAATCTTAAAAGGTACAAACTCTACTGATAAAGCCATTGGCTCAAGAAAGTTTGTAGAAAAACTAGTAGGTCAAAAAGCAACAGGAATTATAGCAACGCACGATTTAAGTCTTACTGAAATTGAAACCGAATTAGAAGCTGTAAAAAACTACTACTTTGATGCCGAAATTAAAAACGACGAACTCTTTTTTGATTACAAACTTAAGAAAGGCGTTTGCCAAAATATGAATGCGAGCTTCCTATTGAAGAAGATGGAAATTGTTTAATTGTCTTCAACAATTCTTATTAGAATAGGACTTATTTTACATATTCTGATAGAATTGGAAATAGGGTTTTTAATTTTTGGTTTTATATCGAAGACAAAAACTTGATCATCATTTTTTAGATCATCAATGATGTCATTTACTTCTTTAGGTATCACGTTTCCAATTATTGTAATAACGTCTTGATTAGGAACTTTTAACTTGAAGCCAGTCACATCTAAGTCCAATATCAAACTTTCGCTGTCTAAAGTTATTGCACTATTTTTTAAATCTTCTTTTCTTAGCATTAATTCACACTTAGAAGAATTGCAACCTATTCCATTTAATAAGCTTAAAGGCATACCAATATCCTTAATCCTTAATGTTTTTGTTTCGGTTAAGGAATCTCCATTTTTAAGTTTAGATTTAATTGTAATATCTACTGTTTTACCAGTTCCAGGACTCAGATTATAATTTCCCAAACTATCTAATTTTCTCAATCCAAAAGCGGTTGCTTCAAAGGAAACAGCATTAGGTTTTGATATATAAATAGGGTTAGAAATACCTCTGTAAACTACATTTATCTTTTTCAGTTCAATAGCGGCTTCTTTATTTACAGTATCAGCAGTTTCAAGTTTTTTGATGCGTTCTTTAAGGGCTTTATTTTCTTTAAGTAATTCAGTTTTACTGTATGAGGATTTACAACTTTGTAAAAGAAATAGAAGACTTAAAAATAGGACTATGCGCTTCATAAAGACTGGTTAGTTTTCAATACAATAACGGAAATAAAAATCTATTAGTGTTTTAGAATGACAATAAAAAACCCTTTCCAAAAACGGAAAGGGTTCTTAACCAATTATAAAAATTAACTTGAAAAAAATTACTTCAACTTTAATGAATCAAGAGCATGAAAGAAAAAGTCTTGCTCGTCATTCATTGAGACAAACAGTCCATTTGGATATTTTTTGCCCAAAGGTACTGTTACTACATCGCAACCATCTGTTTCAATTGTACCTAAGTTTATTTCCTTTACAAAGCTATTATCACTTCGTCTAAAGATGTTAAAACTGTGGTTTTGTTGGTTGGATACAATGATGAAACCTTCACCATTAGCGTATGTTGCAATCGCAATACCTTCAATATCATCCTTAAAATTATCTGTTCCGAATAGTGCAATTTCCTTGTTTCCCTTTTTAGGGTCTGCGTGGTATTTTCTAATACCAACACCTTCATCAGAGTAATACACAAAACCTAATTCGTCATCTACAGCAATAGCCTCGATTTCTTTTTGGCCGCTAAAAGTTCCCATTTTACGCAATAAGTTAGAATGTACTCCTAAAGAATCGCTAACCAAGGCATATTGGTATAAATAACCTTCCGTTGGTCCTGCTTTTCTACTTACAAATACAGAAACGGCTTCAGTTGCTGGATTCTTATAAATAGAAACTCCCATTGGTCGTTTTTGTAAAACATCAGTTTCATCTTCAAACACTTTAAAACCACCATTATCCAATGGATTCATATCTGGTACTGAATAAACTCTAATTTGGTTTTTCTCACGTTCAGAAAATACTATAATGTCGGTTTTTGTAGAGTCGTTCAGTTTAAAACCATATTCCACATCCACATTATTAGGATAACTTACTCCAGTTAAACTTTTCTCTTTTATGATTTTTCCGTCTAAATCTAGTGCATACACACCACCATCAATTTCATCTTTATCAGTACCAAAAACAATACTTTGTTCTGGGTTTTTGTGATTAATCCATATTGCTGGGTCGTCACTGTCGTGTGGTAATTTTTCGGATTTTAGTGTTGGTGCAATTTCTGGTAATCCATTTCCACAAGAGAAAACTATAGCAGAAATAACACCTAGTATTAAGGTTTTCTTCATCATCTTACTTCTTAAATAAATCATATTTTAATCCGAATGTTAAACGCATATCGTAGTATTCCATTTGCATAGTTCTGCTACTCACACCTTGATAGTAACGTAATGGTTGGTTAGTAATGTTATTTAGATTTACGTATAAACTTAAGTTTTTGTTAAGTGCAACGTTGGCATTAAAATCTAAGAAGAACTGCTCGTCGTAATAGCGGTCTTCAAAAGCATTTCCTCCTATTTCATCAATATAATCATCAGAGAAGTTAGCCGATAAACGCAAGCTAAACTTTTTGCCAGCATAACCTAAGGAACCATTAAACATATTTGGCGATGTTTGAGGTAAATCTAAATCTGTACGCTCTTCACCATCCTCGTTGCGGATACCATCTGCACTAGACGTTAAGTACGTATAGTTTAAATAGATGCTGAAGTTTTTAGCAAAACCTGGTAAGAAGTCTAATCGACGTTGAAAAGATACCTCTGCACCAAATACTGAAGCGTCATCACCATTTAAAGGTTGATACACTTCGTAACCGTTTTCATCTTCAGATTGAAACACATAAGTAAAGTCTAAAATGCTTTTGTAGAATAATCCACCAGAAACAATACCAACAGATTTAAAGTAGTGCTCTGCCATAAAATCAAAGTTCATAGACGTTGTTGGGTCTAATTCAGAGTTTCCTAAGAAGATTTCTTCATCTTCGTTATTGATTTCTCTGTATGGAACTAAATCTACATAGTTTGGTCTTGCTAAAGTGTTGGTCCAAGCAAAACGTAAAACGGTATTATCCGTTACATCATATTTAAAATGAACACCAGGTAATATGTTGGTGTATGAGTTTTCGTCTTTAACTTCAGCAATACCATCAACGTCTCCATCTTCGTTAAAAACAAGCTCGTTACCTGTACTTTCAATAGAAGTATGCTCTAATCTTACACCGGCTAAAACACTTAGCTTGTCTGTAATATTTTGGTTAAGCATAGCGTAACCTGCATATACGTTTTCGTTAACGTCAAAGTTAGCAGTAGCATATTCTTCTGGTAAATCTTCACCTTCAAAAAGGTCAGTGTCGTTAAGATTTAAGCCACCCAAAAATTCTGGACTAGCAAATGTGCCGATTTGGTATTGGCTACCAGCTAAGAAGTCTGTATCAGAATAGCTTCTTGTAGGAACCATACCTAAGAATTCTAATGCACCAGTTTCATCACTGTATTCTATAAAACCGTTTGTTCTGTTTTTATTTTTTAATCTTGTTTTAGCACCAAACTTTAAAAAGCCATCATTACCATCAATAACAGATAAAGGTAATTGTGCATTCACAAAAATATTAATGTCTTCTTCTTCTGTATATTGGTTTTCTTCTGTAAGCTCACCAAATTCAAAATCAGCAAAATTAACATTAGCAGGATTTGTAGGAGTGTACAAAGGTTTATCTTGATTGTTATTAAAGTCGATTATGTATTCACTCTCATACTCTAAATAACGCTCGTTTAAACGCTCTTCTGAAGCTTTAGCAAAAGATGCCATCCAATCAAACTGTACATTGCCAAAAAGGTGCTCACCACCAAGGCTGTAGTTTTGCATACGTTGGTCTTCTAAACGTCTGTTTTTATTTCTGTCATTTCCAATACCACCTTTAGATTGACGCTTTGCTTCTACAGGAAACATTGTAAGGTTACCATTACCATCTACTGAGAAATCTCCAGCTTCAATGTCTTCACCATCAAGGATTTCGTGCTCTAATCTAAAACGGTTTTCTCTATCATCTCTCCAGTTATAGATAGATTTAAAATATACAGAGTTGTTATCATCGAATTTGTAATCTAAATTAGCTGAAAAGCTACGACGTACACGTTGTACTAGGTATTCTCTGATTTCAAAAACGTTAGCATAAGGATTAACATCCACTTCTTCAAGATTATCTTCGTCTCCGTTGTTAAATTCAAACTCGTCTGTCCATTCAGCTTCAACGTTATCACTACCAAAGTCATTATCGTTAATAGATGCAGAAACCATCCAACCAAATTTATCGTTTTTACTTCGGTCGCTTACTAAGAAAGATCCGTTTAAGATTCTTTTGTCTGTGATAAAGTTAAGACCAGAACCAACTGTTGCAGACAAACGGAAACCTTGAGGCGAAGTACGCGTAATTAAGTTTACAGAACCACCAAGGGCATCCGCATCCATGTCTGGAGTTACTGCTTTGTTTACTTCAATCGTTTGAATCATATCCGATGGAATTAAATCCATCTGAACGTTACGGTTATCACCTTCAGCAGAAGGAATTCTACTGCCATTTAAGGTAACAGAGTTTAATTGAGGAGAAAGACCGCGAACAATAATGTTACGTGCTTCACCTTGATCTACTTGCATCGTAATACCAGGAATACGCTTTACTGCATCACCAATATTGGCATCTGGGAATTTCCCTATTTGATCAGTAGAGACAACGTTAGTAATGTTTTGTTTGTTCTTTTGGGTGTTTAAAGCTCTTGCTTGTCCACTAAGACCAAAACCATTGATAGTAACTTCTTCTAGAGCAGTATCTTCGGAGTTTAGTGTAAAGTTTAGAGTTACAGTTTGGCTTGCAACAATATCTATATCTTCAGTCACATCTGAATAACCAAGATATTTTACAGTAATAGTATGTTTTCCTTCAGGAATATCTACTAACACGTATTTTCCGTTAAAATCAGTTACAGTGCCTTTGTTAAGTGATGTGATAGAAACTGTAGCACCAGGAATGGTAAGACCATCCTTATCGGAAATGACACCTTGTAAATTTCCAGATTGTGCGAATCCGAAAAAAGAGAGGGTTAAAAATAAAAGGGTAAAATAATGTTTCATTTAAGGTTGATTTTTGTTTCCCTCAAAACTAGTTTGAAGACTTCATTTGTAGATAAAATGAGCGTTAACAAAACGTAACAGAACCTTGTAAAATGGGTATAAATGAAAGCAACATTTACGTTAACTTAACATTGAGAAAAGAATTTGGTTAATCTAGTTGAAGATTTAGTAAATAGTCTTGAAGATCGTCTTTTGACTCTAAAGGCAATTTTTTTCTTAGTCTGTATCTAGCTATTCGAACACTATCTGGAGTAATATGAAGAATGTCTGCAATCTCCTTTGAAGAGAGATTTAATCTCAATAACATGCACAAGCGCATTTCTGATGAGGATAACTTATCGTTTACAATTTGTTTTAAGGTAGAAAAAAAGTTTGGGTGAATTTGTCCAAAGTAGCTCATAAGCTCTGTCCATTCGTTATTGTTTTCTAGATCAGCTTCGATGTCTTTGACAATATCTTTTAGTTTTTTTGAGACAAGCTCACTATTGCGATTCTTTAACTTAGAAAGGGTTTTAGAAATGTCTGAAAGCATTTTGTTTTTATGGGCAATATGAAGGCTGTAATTTGTAAGGGAAGAAACCTTAATATCTATTTCTCTATTTAAAGCAATTTCTTTAGCTGCTTTTTTATCTAAATCTGCCTGAAGCAATTGTTGTTTATATTCTAGTATCCGGTTTTCGTGTTTTTTTCTCTTTTTCCAGTACATAAAACCTACTATCAATGCCAGAATAATTGCGCCAGTAATTATTAAAATAACATATTGCCGTACTTTATTTATTTGATTTTCTTTATTTAGCAGTTCAACTTCAGCTTCTTTTTCCTTAACGTCATACAGCACTTGCATTGCACTTACCATTTCGGTAGTGTTTTTTTTGAGCTCTTCTTCATTTATAACAGACTGGTTGTTGAGGTAGTTATAGGCTTTTTCAAAATCTCCAGTATCAGCATAAGTTCTTGCAAGATCTTTTAAGGCACTTTCAAATTGAGATGCATTATTAGTTTGTTGTGCTAGTTTTAATGCTTCTTCTGTATAGAGGATTGCCTTTTCATAATTTTTGGTCTTACGATTGGCATCACCAAGATTATTGATAATGTTTATCTGTAAATCTGAGTTACTATGTTTTGCAAATTCCTGCGCTTTTTTGAAATAACTGTGCGCAAGATCATATTGTTCAAGGTCTTCATAAATACTTCCTATGTTTTCATTTACCGTTGCAAGACCAGTACTGTCATTTAGCTTTTTAAATATAGCAAGACTTATATTTTGGTATTTCAAAGCACTGTTATAATCACTTTGCTTTTCGGCAATACTACCTAATAGAGCATTAGCTTCGGCTTTGCCTTTTTCATAGCTAATAGTTTCAGAGAGATCAAGGCTGATGAGTGAGTATTTTTTAGCTTCAATATATTTTTTAAGGTCGAGATCTATTGAAGCTAATGAATTATAAACGTATACAGAACAGGAATCTTTAGTTTTTTGAATATCTAAATATGCCTGATAGTTTTTTAGGGCTTCAGCATAAAGCTCAATAGCCTTGAAGAAGTTTCCAAGCTCAATATAGGTTTTTGCTATTTTCTGAGTGTTAGATTCTGCTTTTGCAGATTCTAGTCTTTCCTTTAATTTATATAATTGTTGGTCTAGTTGTTCGTTGTTTTTTGAGGACTGTGAATTAGCAATTCCGGAAATTAAAAGGTATATGAATAAAAGGCTTTTATGAAAACTCAAGGTTATTTTATTTAAACTCATAAATAAAAGCAACCAATGTTATATAAACCTGTAATTTTTATGATGAAAATGTTACCAATAAAAAAGCGGTTAGATTTTCTAACCGCTTTTTAAATATTTTATTAAGAAAGATTTCTTAAGCCTCAAATGGTGCTATAGAAACATAAGACTTGTTGTCTTTTTTCTTAGTAAACTGTACAATACCATCAACTTTAGCATGTAAAGTGTGGTCTTTTCCTTGGTATACATTTTCACCTGGGTGGTGAGTGTTACCTCTTTGTCTTACGATGATGTTCCCAGCGATAGCAGCTTGACCACCAAAAATCTTAACACCTAAGCGTTTCGATTCTGATTCTCTACCGTTTTTAGAACTACCAACTCCTTTTTTATGAGCCATTGTCTTAAGGTTTTATTTTGTTAATATTAATGGATTAGAAAAATTATTTTTCAATTCCACCGTCTAATCTGTCTTGTAATTCTTTTAATTCGTCCCACTTACCATCAGCAGCTAATTTAGCTTGCTTTGGCCAAGTATCTGTAACGATGTGTGCTAATCTAGAGCTTGCTTCAGAAAGAACATTGCTTAATTCTTCTGGAGTTGCTTTAGCAACTTTAGCAAAAGTTTCAAATCCAGCGTTTACTAATGCTTCCGCAGCTTTAGGTCCAGCACCTTCAATTTTCTTTAAATCATCAGCTTTACCAGTTGCCTTTTTAGCTGCTGCTTTAGGAGCGGCTTTTTCTGCTTTAGGTTCAGCTTTTTTAGTTTCCTTCTTAGGAGCAGCTTTCTTAGCTCCAGAAGCAGTAATACCTTCAATTACGATTTCAGTTAAGGCTTGTCTGTGACCATTTTTTACACGGTAACCTTTACGTCTTTTCTTTTTGAAAACTATTACCTTATCACCTTTAAGGTGCTTTAAGACTTTTGCACTTACTTGTGCTCCGTCTATAGCTGGGGCGCCTAAAGTAACATTGTTACCATCACCTATAAGAAGTACGTTGTCAAAATCAACTTTTTTACCTTCTTCAGTAGATAAACGGTTAACAAAAACTTTTTGGTCTTTTTCAACTTTAAATTGATGCCCTGCTATCTCTACAATTGCGTACATAGCGTAACGTTTTTATTAATTTGTTTATTAAAAAAATATGCTTTTCTCAGAAAGCGGATGCAAATATACTCCTAAATTCCTAATCTACAAACGTTTTAAGGCATTTCACACACTTTTCAACTTAAATTCGTATGTGTTTTTAAATTAGGACACTACATGAAAAACAGTTTTTACATTTTATTAGGCTAATTAAGCCTAATGATTCCTTATTTTTGTGTGGTTTTGTGTAACAATGCACATTATATTAAGACAAACACTTAAACAATTTAAAATTTAAACACTTATTAATAATGAGAAAAAGCTTATTTACTCTAGCACTCTTGTTGTTTGTTGGTTCTTTTGCCAATGCGCAGCAGGTGGAATTTGAGGAGTACGATTTAGACAATGGAATGCATGTTATATTGCATCAGGATAATTCCGCTCCTGTGGTTACTGTTTCCGTAATGTATCATGTTGGTGCAAAAGATGAAAATCCTGAGCGCACTGGTTTTGCTCACTTTTTTGAGCATTTATTATTTGAAGGAACCGAAAATATCCCTCGTGGTGAATGGTTTAATATTGTAACATCAAATGGAGGAAGCAATAACGCTAATACTACTGATGACAGAACATACTACTATGAAGTGTTTCCTTCTAACAGTGTTGAGTTAGGTTTATGGATGGAATCTGAGAGATTATTACATCCTGTAATCAATCAAATAGGTGTTGATACACAAAATGAAGTTGTAAAGGAGGAAAAACGTTTACGTGTAGACAATCAACCTTACGGTAACATTTTAGCTGAAATTAAAAAACGTATGTTTAAAGTGCACCCTTATAAAGGAACAACCATTGGTGAAATGGAGCACTTAGATGCAGCTACATTAGAAGAGTTTCAGGCATTTAATAAAAAATTCTATGTGCCTAATAACGCTGTTTTAGTGGTTGCAGGAGACATTGACAAACCTCAGGTTAAAAAAATGATTCAAGATTATTTTGGTCCAATTCCAAAAGGTGAGGATATTGTTAGAGATCTGCCTAGAGAAGAGCCAATTACTGAGTCTATGAGAGACAAGGCTTACGATCCAAACATTCAAATACCAGCAGTTATTGCGGCTTATAGAACACCTTCTTTTAAAAATAGAGATGCTTATGTTTTAGATATGATTTCTCAATATTTAAGCGGAGGAAAAAGTTCTGTGCTTTATAAAAAAATGGTAGATGAACAAAAGCAGGCTTTACAAGTTGCAGCAGTAAATATTAGCCAAGAAGATTATGGTATTTATGCTTTATTTGGTTTGCCTTTAGGAGATGTGTCTTTAGATACACTAATCACCGAAATGGATGAAGAGATTGCTAAAATTCAAGAAGAATTAATATCTGAACGCGATTACCAAAAGCTTCAAAACCAATTTGAGAATCAATTTGTAAATTCTAACTCTAGTATTGAAGGTATTGCAAACTCATTGGCAAGATATTATATGCTTTATGACGATGTGAACTTAATTAATAACGAAATAGAAATCTATCGCTCTATTACAAGAGAAGAAATGAGAGATGTTGCTAAGAAGTATTTAAACCCTAATCAACGTTTAATATTAGAATACTTACCAAAGACTGATGATCAATAAAATAAAAATGAAAAAACACATGAAAATCAAAATATCAGCATTTGTTGCGTTGTTTTTAATGACGGTAGGTGTAATAAATGCACAAATCGACAGATCTGTACAACCAAAACCAGGACCTGCTCCAAAGATAACTTTAGAGAAACCAGGTGAGTTTAAGTTAAAGAATGGTATCGAAGTTTTAGTTGTAGAAAACCATAAATTACCAAGAGTTTCTATTACTTTAAGAATAGACAATAAGCCAATAGCAGAAGGTAAAAAAGCAGGCGTTTCTAGTATTTTAGGTGCTATGCTTGGTAACGGAACCACTAATATTCCTAAAGATGAGTTTAATGACGAGATAGATTTTTTAGGTGCTAATTTAGGATTTGGGTCTCAAAGTGCTTTCGCAAGTTCACTATCAAAATATTCTGATAGAATTATTGAGTTAATGGCAGATGCGGCAATAAACCCATTATTAACTAAAGAAGAGTTTGAGAAGGAAAAAGAAAAGCTTATAGAAAGTCTTAAATCAGACAAAAAGAGTGTAGATGCAGTTGCTCGTAGAGTAGGTTCTGCACTATCATATGGTGTTAAGCATCCTTATGGAGAGTTTGTTACAGAAGAAACAGTTAACAATATTGAATTTGGTGACGTTTTAGCATTTTATGAAAAGTACTTTAATCCTAACAATGCATATCTTGTAATAGTGGGTGATGTAGAAATGAGCGACGTTAAGCGTAAAATAAAAGAACATTTTGGAAAATGGGAAAAGTCAGCAGGTGTAGAGACTACTTTACCAAAGCCAATGGCTAATGCTCAGTACACCCAAGTTAACTTTATAGATATGCCTAATGCAGTTCAGTCTAATATCTCATTGACTAACAATGTAGATTTTAAAATGAATGATGAGGATTACCATGCCGTACTAATCGCAAATAAAATTTTAGGTGGTGGTTTTGGTAGCTACCTAAATATGAATCTTCGTGAAGAGCATGGTTATACTTACGGAGCACGTACAAGTATTAGTCCAAGTAGATATGGAGCATCTCGTTTTACAGCAGGAGCAGCAGTAAGAAATATGGTAACAGATAGTGCTGTTGTTGAGACACTAAAGGAAATTAACAGAATAAAAACAGAACCAGTAGATACTAAAGACCTAGAAAATGCTAAGGCAAAATATGTAGGTGACTTTATATTAGATTTAGAAAGTCCAAGAACTATTGCAAACTATGCTTTAAGTATAAAGCTAAATAATTTACCAGAAGATTTTTATTCGACGTATTTAGCAAAGATCAATGCAGTTACAAAAGAAGATGTAATGCGTGTAGCTAACAAACACTTTAAACCAGAAAATGCGCGCATAGTAGTAGTAGGTAAAGGAAGTGAAGTGTTAGAAAACCTTGAAAAAACAGGAATTCCTATTAAGTATTACGACACCTATGCCAATCCTACAGAGAAACCTGTTTTCTCTAAGCCATTACCAGAAGGCTTAACGGCAGAAACAGTGATTAAAAACTATGTGAAAGCTATTGGTGGTGAAGCAAAACTTAGAGAAGTAAATACTACATTAGTTGTTGCAGAAATGACCATAACAGGTGCGCCATTTAAGCCTATTGCTACTACAAAACAAATGGCACCAAATAAGTACAAAATGGAAGTTGTTGCCGAAGGAATGGGTACCTTAATGAAGCAAAATTTTGATGGTAGTAATGGTTATATGGAACAACAAGGAAGAAAGATTCCTATGGAAGATAAAGAATTATCTTCTAGAAAATCTACTAAAGGTCTTTTCGAGGAATTATATATGGAGTCTTCAAACATTGAATTAGAAAGCCTTACAACAATTGAAGGAGCAGATGCTTATAAAATAAAAGTAACTAAAGATGACAAAGCATCGTATAGATACTATGACGCTGAGACAGGTTATTTAATAAGAACTGAATCTACAACAGAAGCACAAGGACAATCTATAACATCGGTTGTAGATTATTCTAACTACAAAGAAGTTGATGGTGTAATGATGCCGTATACTATGAAAGTTACAGCAGGCCCTCAGTCATTTACTTTTGAAACTACAGAAGTTAAAATTAACGAAGGAGTTACTGATGAAGATTTTAATTAAGAGTATTAAACCTTGATAAAAAAAACCGAAGCGTTAGCTTCGGTTTTTTTTATGTTTTACGTTTATGAGATAAATAGACACCAACCAAGATTGAGAGTGCTGCCAAACCTTGAATTACACTAAAAGATTCACCATCTAAGATACCCCAAAGCAATGCGATTATAGGCATAATATAAGTTACTGAAGAAGCAAAAACAGGTGTAGAAATTTGCACAAGTTTATTAAAAACTACTTTAGCTATTGCAGTTCCAAATACAGAAAGGATAGCGACAAAACCTAATGACTGAAGTAAATAAGGATGATTTAATCGTTCTGACGTAAAAAAATCAGAAAAGAATAATACAATTATAGCAGGTATAACAATAAAAGCATAATTACCTGCAGCAATAGCCAACGGTTTTACGTCTTGTAGATATCGTTTTATAATGTTAACGTTTGCAGCATACATTAATGTAGATGCAATAACAAAGCCAGCATATAGATAATTTTGATTTGGATTGAGTTCAGATCCTTTTAAAATTAAAATTGCAGTACCTACAAATCCAATAACTACACCTAGAATCTGTCGTTTTGTAGATACAATTTTAAAAACGGCAAACCCAAGGATTATTGTATTTAGAGGTACTAAGGAATTTAATATTGAAGCAACAGCACTGTCAATTTCAGTTTCTGCTATGGCAAAGAAAAACGCAGGAAAGAAAGATCCTAACAAACCAGATAAAAGTAGCCACTTCCATTTAGATTTTGGGACATGCTTTAAATGGTAAAATCCAGCTGATAATAAAATTATTCCCGTAAAAATAGTTCTTAGAGCGCCAAGTTGAAATGGAGTAAGTCCAAGTAACGATTTTTTAATGAGAATGAACGAACTTCCCCAAATAACCGAAAGGATGAGAAGATAAATCCATTTTATGTTAGGGCTTTTCATACAAATGTTTCCTTAAGATTCACAAAAATCGTTAATTCTTTCGCAAGAAACATCAATATTTATTAGATTTATCCAAAATTTAAGAGTCTATACTTATGAGAAATTTTAAGAATATAATTGTTGCTTCTGCTTTACTCTTGGCTTTAACATCTTGCAAAGACAAAGCTGAGCCAGAAGTAAAAACTGTTGATGTAGAAGTAGATGCTAAAGAAGTTGCTAAAACTTTAGATCCAAATGCAAATTATGCTAAAGTAGAGTTTGGAATTGAAGGTATGACTTGTGCGGTAGGTTGTGCAAAAACTATTGAAAAGAAAATGGCTAAAATGGATGGTGTAAAATCTGCAAAAGTAGATTTTGATACACGTTTGGCTATGGTTGAGTACGATGAAGCTAAAGTATCTCCAAAATCTTTAGAAGAAGCAGTTGCTAAAGTTAGTGATGTATACAAAGTAAAAGACATGAAGGTTGTAGATGGTTTTGGTAATGAGACTAAAAAATGCAAGGAAGATTGTAATAAAGCATGCTGTGCTAACAAAACTGAAGCAGAGAAGAAAGCATGCAAAGAAGACTGCAAAAAACCATGTTGTAATAAAGAAGAAAACAAAACTGAATAGTAGTTTTTTACTACAAATCTAAAACGCTATCCTTTTAAGGATGGCGTTTTTGTTTTAAGCTAATACTTGTAAAAAAACAAAAGCAAGCATTATACAGCCTATTGGCAATAACCATAACAAATAAATTGAAGGCGTCTTTGACCTTGATTTAGCATTCAGTATATTCCTTTTTTTTCCGTTATAGCGCATCCAGTTTTTAAACATAACAAAAAGAGAAGTTAAGCTAAATAATATCCAAAATTTGTTTAATGAGATAGAGTTTATCTTCATCTGAGTAGCAAAGGCCATAAAGAAAGCACCTACAGCCATTAATATAGAAAGCTCTAGTATATTTATGTAAAATAGCGCTATCGTTAAGCTACGTTTTCCAAAACGCTTTTTGTAGTGATTTAAAATAGATATGTAATAGTTGTCTAACATACGGTGTTTAAAAAAACAAAACCTGCCATTAAGCAGGTTTTGTAAAAATTGTTGTTATAGATGTATTATAAACCTAATACAGTAACATTATCTAATTCAAAAGTTGCAGCTGCAGATGAAGTAGAAGTGTATTTAAAAGCAATGTATAACATCTGTCCATCAGCACTAGAAACATCAATACTTCCTGAGTTTGTCCAAGTATTCCAGCTATTAGCATTAGGATCCATAGTTGCATCTAGCATGGTCCATGTACCGTTAGAGTTTGGATCTCCACCAGAATAGTCTGTAGACATATATACCTCTAAATCGTTTCCGTCGTAACGCTTATCAGTTTCAAAGAAAAAGAAAGTGTTAGTTACTCCAGATAAATCAATAGCTTCAGAAATTAACCAATCTTCATTTTCTTGAGCACCACCAGAGTAACCATTCATGTAAGCACTTGGTGCTGGGTTACCAAAATTAGTTGTTCCCCAAACTTGTGCTCCAGTAACATTAAAAGTTGTCCATTGGCTTAAACCACCATCAAACCCATCTTCAAAAACTACTGTAAAATCATTAATGTCTAAAGGCATACAACGAGCACTGTTAAACTCAACATCACCAAGTTCATTAAGTAAAAGTACTAAATCATCACCACCAAAAGATTTTAAAACAACAGCAGAAATTGTTCCACCTTGTGTTGGTAAAGGTGTGTTATAGAAATTAGCAAAAGAACTTGTTTCTAATAAGAAGTTAGAATATCCAAATCCTTCACAAGATTGAAGTGTTCTTCTTGTATCAAAATCTTCCGTTGGGTCTCCATAAGAGCTACCTTCTAAATCTTCTGGGAATTGAACATCATTTACTGTTACAAAAAATCCAACATGACTTTCGTTAATCTCAGAAAGATTAACTTGTAATGGAACGATAGTTTCCGTTACTTCAGATCTAAAAATTTTAGTAGGGATTTGATTTGCTGTAAATTGTCCAACTTCATCTTCATCAGACTTACCACCTACAGAGATAATTTCGTTAGCATTGTAACCAACATACATGTCTTTTAATTTAATATAAACCTCACGACCAACATTAAATTGGTTGTAAGAGTCTACTTGGTTTAAAAGAACACCTATTGCCGCTGTTGGATTTTCAGGGGCATCTTGCATATAGAATTCTTTGTAAAAATTACCTGTAGCATCAGATGAAGTTACATAACCTTTTACAACCAAATTGTCAGGAATCTGAATAAAGTGGTCGTAATCAAAACCACTTTGTCCATCTTCATATGCTTGGTAAAGTGCTTTTAAGTCTGCAATTGAAATTTCAGTTAAAGTACCTGCATCTAAATCAGCCATAATTTGTTCTAAACCAGCGTTCTCTTCATTTCCTAAGCTGTTAGGAATACTATAATCGTCATCTTCAACACAAGATGTAATTGCAATACTTGCAAAAATGGCAAGTAATAGTGTTAATAATTTTGTTGTTTTCATAGTTTGAAATTTATTTTTCATAGTTTTTTTAGAATCTAAAATATACATTTAAAAAGTAATTTGCGCCACGTCCATACCAGTATTTAGGTCCAAAACGACGCTTAGGGTTTGAAGTGTCTTCAAGTAACTCTCTGTAATTTGCGTTACGACCTTGTTCAAATCCACCAGTTCTGTATTGTTTATCTAATATGTTTCCTACACTAGCAAAGAACCCTACAAAATAATCATCTATTTTCCATGATTTACCACCTATAAGGTTTACTACCATGTAGTTTCCGAATTCTTCTTGCTTTAAAAGCTCTCTTGCAATTTCAGGATTGTAATCATTCATCGGTAATCCGTCTGTTGGCTCAGTGTAAAAGCTAGATGTTCTTAACAATGGACTTACATCTACGTAAGTTTCATCAAAAAAGTTTGCTGTAGCACCAAACCACCAATAGTCAGGGTCTCTATATTCAAAACCTACTGAGTAAGCTTTTTGAGGACCACCAGCTACTTTGTAGTCTTTTAATTTAGATTCTCCGTAAAATGCAGCTTGGTCATTTGCCGAAATGTATAAGTTAGGATTGTTGTCGTAAGTATATTGTCCGTAAGATGCAGCACCTTTTAATTTTATTGTAGGTGTTACTTGTGCCTCAATACCAAATTCTGCTCCTATGTGTCTTTTATCAACCCCTTGTAAAACCTCAGAAACTAGGTTGTTTGTTTGTACATTACCTTGCTCATCAAAGAAACCACCAATACCATCTGCATAATAGAAAGAAATTTCATTGGCGTCTTCTGTTTTAGTATAGAAACCAGTTAATCGTGCGTTTACGATAGGTGATCTAAAGATGTAACTAGCATCAAATGATGTTATTTTTTCTTCTGTAATCTCTTGACCAGTAATATTAACTCCATTAACTACACCAACAACATCATGATTTGCTCTTGCGTTAGCGTATGTGTTACGTAAAGAAGGAGCTCTTGTAATATATCCTCCGTTTACATCAATTAAGTGCTTACCAGAAATTTTATAAGTAAAACCTGCTTTAGCACCAAAGCCTGTGAAATCTACTTCACCACCTTTTCCAAAAGAATTATTTGCATTTGCTTCATTTCTGTAAATACCCTCTCTGTAGTAGTCTGTTTTTGTAATACTACCAGCTAAATAAAAATCTACTTTGTTGTATTTGAATACACCTTGAGCATATCCAGAAATAATATCTGCATGAAGGTTGTAGTTGTATCTAAATTTATCACCTTCAAAAGCAACTTGGTCAGGATTGTTAAGATCAAATTGAAAACCATCAAAAGAATCTACATTTAAAACACCTGTGTTGCTACCCAATAAATCGATAATCTCTGCAAAGTTTTCAGATTTTAAACTCTTGTAGTTTACAGAAGCATTTAAAATAATATTATCGGTAAGTTCAGTATTTAAAATAGTGTTTACTGTTACTTGAGAATCGTCAGAACGATCTTCATATAAAGCATAAGCAGCATAGCTACCATCTACATTATTTGTAAGGTTGGCATCAATAATTCTGTTCCAATCTATCTGGCCATCATTTATAAATTCTTGCTCAGCGATATAAGCGTTTTCGTAATCTGGGCCATCATCATCAGCTAAGAAATAGCTAGGTAACTTTTGGTAATAAGCTGGGCTTGGGTTAGCACCACCAGGAAAGTCTAAACGACTATTACCTAGTTTTCCCCATTGATATGCTACGTTTGTATTAAGAGATGTTTTGCTGTTAATATCCCAATAATGGTTAAGCATTAATATTGGTTCTTCAGTTTCCTTAATACGAGAGTTTTTCTTTTCACCATCTAAGTAGCCCCAATATTCGTTATACTTAATGCCTTTTAAGTCATATACTTCTTGAGTGTTAGGAGAAGATTTACCTCTTCTGTTAGGAGCATATATACTTGTAAAGTTAAGACTGTGCTTATCATTAATCTTTTTCTCTACAGTTGCAAAGAAAGAATTTGCATCATATAAAGTAGCATCTTGGTAACCTTCATTTCCCCATCTTCTACTTGCCATAAACGCATAAGACCAACCACCATCTAATAATCCAGATGCGTAACTAGCCATTACTCTATTAGTGTAACTTCTATTAGACGAAGAATATGTTACTCTACCACCTTTTCTATAGCTAGAAGCTCTAGCGATAATATTTGTTGTACCTAATACACCACCAAAATTATATTCTGAAGGTGTTAAACCAGCAGTTAAAACCTGATTTCTTACAACGTCATTTAAACCTCCCCAGTTACTCCATTGAGGTCTACCGTTGTATACTTTATTCATTTCAATTCCGTTAATTAAAACAGAACCATTGTCTGAGTCTAAACCTCTCATTCTAAAGAAAGAAGAACTAAATTCGAAAGCGGCAGTTCTTTGAAAAATATCCATAGAAGAAGATAATAATCCAGAAATGTTGTCAGCACCACTAGTATCGTCATTTAATTCATCGTCAGATAAAGTAATGGTAAATAGGTCATTACCACTTGCTAATTCTGCTTCCAAAGTCATGTCTGTAATGTTAACCGTTTGCCCTTCATTCACTATAATAGGGTAACGTTTTGTAACATATCCAGGTTTAGAAATTCTTAATACTTGTTCACCCAATGGAACGTTGCTAGAAAAAGTAAATTCACCCAAACCGTTTGTCATTGTAGACTGCTGGGTTTCTTCAATTGTTATTGTTACATCTGGAATTGGTTCTAAAGAAGTTGCATCCTTTACACTACCTTTAATCATTGTGCTTTGTGCCACCAATGTAAAAGAAGAAAACAATCCAAACAATAAAATAATTAGACTTTTTTTCATAATTGATTTTAGAGTTAATAATATTTCTTACATTAAATAAAAGTTATTTAAGGCGTGCAAATGTACATCTTTTATAATAAATATATACTTTTGGCCCAAGAATTGCAAAGTAATTAATGATAACATAACATACATTAAATGAAAACATTAAAACTCAGTATTTTATTTTTATTAACAATAGTGTTTGCCAATGTAAATGCACAAGAAAAGAAGAAATATAAGATTCATACAGTGGCATTTTACAACCTCGAAAACTTATTCGATACTATTAATGATCCTTTAAAATACGATGAGGCTAGTCCAATTATGGAGATGCACGAAGCTAATAGAGCTGAAGTGTATATAGCGAAGGTTAAAAATATGGCCAAGGTAGTAGCTGATATAGGTAAGGAGGATACAAATAATAGTCCTGCTATTATTGGAGTTTCAGAAATTGAAAACAGACAAGTTCTTGTAGATTTGGTAAATGACCCTCAATTATTAGATAAAGATTACGGAATTATACATTACGATTCACCTGATGCCAGAGGGATTGATGTAGCGCTATTATATCAAAAATCACTTTTTAAACCAATTGATACAAGCAGCTTTGAGTTGAAGATTTATGATGACGATACAAGAAAGCGTGTTTACACTAGAGATCAGCTGTTAGTAAGTGGAAAATTAGATGGAGAGCTTATTCATATCATCGTTAATCACTGGCCTTCAAGAAGAGGTGGCGAAGCTAGAAGTAGACCAAAACGTGTGGCTGCAGCAAAATTAAACAAACGTATTATAGATTCACTTCAATCTATAGATCCTTATGCAAAAATCATTACTATGGGAGATTTAAATGATAACCCAAATAATGCAAGTTTAAAAGAAGGATTAAAAGCTGAAGCAAAAAAGAAGAAGGTAGGTTTAAAAGGGATTTATAACCCTTTTGAAAATCAATTTAAAAAGCAAGGTTTAGGAACAACAGGATACAGAGATGCTTGGAGTTTGTTCGATCAAATATTATTAACTCAACCTTTCCTTGAGCAAGATTACGATTCGTTTAGGTTGTATAAAGCAGGTATTTTTAACAAGAACTATTTAACTAATAAACGCGGAAGGTATAAAGGATATCCATTTAGAAGTTTCTCTGATGGTAGTTTTACAGACGGTTTTAGTGATCACTTTCCAGTGTACGTTTACTTGGTTAAAGAAGTAAAAGACGAAGATGAAAAATCGGAAGATTAATTCTGAAACTTAATAGTTATAAAAAAGGCGCAAATCTTAATTTGCGCCTTTTTATTTTTTAGAACCACTGATTCCAAGGAATCATATATAAAACTAAAGCTAACGCTATGGTATAGAAAATAGCAATTAATTTGAATTTAGGTTTAGAAACTAATTTCTTTTTATGCTTTGAGTAACCAATAGTTACCAATGCTACAGCAATTAACATGGTAACAGGATGCTCTACAGCTAATTTTCTAACAGCATCATTTTTCATCACTTCTCCAACGCTCATTTCGTCAAAATAACCTTTTGTAAACCACAGAATAATTCCAATCAATAGCTGAATATGCATTGTAATTAAAGCAAATAACGAAAATCTAAAGTCTACAGGACTATACTCTTTACCGCTAAAAAACTTTATTAAAGCATTAAACGTTGCTATGATTAAAACTAGTAAAACAATATATGCCCAACCAGAATGTATAAATTGTACTGTCTTCTCCATTATGTGATTTTTAGAGTACAAAAATAAGAAACCACTTTAATTTGCGACAGTTATACGATGTTTTATTTCATTTCCAAGTTCATCAACCACAGTTATGGTATGGTCGCCTTGCAGAGGTAAAACGGCTATATCGTGTATATCTTTGGTTTGGCCAATAAAAGCGTCATCTATGTACCAATATAGCGTTAACTCGGGTTTAGAATGTGCCACTTTCAAGATTAAATCGTTAGTATTACCATCAAAATCTTTGGGTAAGAAAATAGTGTTTTGCTGATTAGGATAAATAAATTCCATATGAATTGCTGAAGTCTCTACACAATCATTTCTAAAAGGTGGTAAGGGTTTGTAAAACGGATTTTTAGTTTTGAAATAATATTCCTGAAGTGGTGGCAAAACAAACCAAGATGTTGTTTTTAAGTTTGAAACATCCTTACAAGAAGAATTTACTTGAAACTGCTCAGAAGCATCCAAATGCACCAATTTATGAAACGGACAAGGTGCTGTTTTTTGTCCAGCATTTTGAATAAATCTAGATTCCACACCATCACAAACTGTTGAAGCTCTGTAACCACTTTTTTTGCAAATGCTCACTTCAATCATTTCGTCATAAGGCTTTGCAAACCATTCGCTTTTTGGTAGAATATCAAAAACATCAAACAAAATTGGCGCAGCCGTTTGTACACCAACCAAACCAGGACGGCCTTCGCCATCAGCATTACCAACCCAAACACCAACTACATAATCTTTGGTGGTGCCAATAGCCCAAGCATCTCTAAACCCAAAACTGGTGCCTGTTTTCCAGGCAATGTCTTGAGAAGAATCGTAAAATTCCCAACTCTCATCACTTTCAGGTCTGTTCACTTGTTTCATACTTTCAAACGTGAGATAGATAGAGGCAGCATCAAAAACCGACTTTTCAGAGACCAGTTTTCCGAAGTCGACTTCAGATTTAAAATTATAAACAGGTTCAACAAATTCGTTAGTAAAATATTTGCTGGAATTGTCATTAAAATGATTCAAAGTCGAAGCCATTGCAGCATAACTTTTGCACAAATCCCAGAGGTTACTTTCGGCACCACCGAGTGCTAAAGACAAGCCATAATGATTAGCATTGTACCTTAAATCTTTCAACTTTAATTGCTTCAAATAATGATAAAAACGATCTAACCCAAAATCTTGAAGCATTCTTACGGCAGGTACATTCAATGAGCGTGATAAAGCTTCGTTGGCGTGTACTGCACCATCATAAGACTTGTCGTAATTTTCGGGTTGATAACTGCCAAATTGTGTTGGCACATCAGCGACCAAAGTATGAGGTAACAAATCGCCAGCATCGAGCATAGCAGCATACAAAAATGGTTTTAAAATACTGCCTGTGCTTCTGGGTTTGTCAATAATATCCACACTTTTTTGATGTGCATTATCTGTTGGCGAATTGCCAATATAAGTCAAGACTTTTCTGGTTTTAACGTCTAAAACCAATACCGAAATGTTATAAATCTCATTTTGTTTTAAGCTATTGTAATGTTGCTTTACAATATGGTTAGCTTGTGTTTGCAATGCAATATCAACCGTTGTTTTTAAACGTTTCCCTTTGTTATGTTTGGCTACTTTTTGTAATAAATGCGGTGCAATTTGAGGTAAAGGATACGGTTTTTGTGGTAAAGTTTCAGCTATGGAAAGCTTGTAAGTGAGTTCATCGATAGTGCCATTATCTAACAACTTTTTTAATAAGCGATTGCGTTTATCAAGTAATCGTTGTTGGTTTTTTCCTGGATAAATAAGACTTGGTGCATTGGGTAAAACCGCAAGCGTAGCACTTTCTGCCCAAGATAAATTAGAAGCTTCTCTATTAAAGTAGCGCCAAGCTGCTGCGTCAATTCCAACCACGTTACCACCAAATGGTGCGTGACTTGCATACAGTTTTAAAATGTCGTCCTTAGAATGTCTGAATTCTAATCGTGTTGCAAGAATAAGTTCTTTCAGCTTTTCGATATAGGTTCTAGATTGTCCTTTTCGAGATAAGCGAATCACTTGTTGCGTCAGTGTGCTTCCACCTCGTTTTACAGAGCCAGAGCTTATATTTTGTTTTAAAGCTTTAAATATTGAGATTGGATTAAAACCAGGATGTTTGTAGAAATATTCGTCTTCAAAAAGTAAAAGACAGGTTTTAAATTTTTCTGGAACACTATCGGTTTCAGGAAATCGCCATTGGCCGTCATCTGCAATTTTAGCACCTAACAATTCATTATTATTGCTGGTAATTACAGTAGCTGTTGGGTCTTTAAAGAGGTTTTTTGGTAATGAGAAATAATAAACTACAAGAAGTACAGCTAGGATAGCTGACTTTATTTTGTGGCGTTTTATGTAGTTTATGATTTTCAATTTATTTTAATAATTCGTCATTGCGAGCGTAGCGAAGCAATCTGTTTCTTGTGTGTGAGATTACCATACTTCGACTGCACTTCGACAAGCTCAGCGTGACACGCTCAGTACAGGCTCTTATTCGTGTCTCATTCCTCGTAATGACAATTTGTTATTTTATTCTTGAGATTCCTGCTTTCGCAGGAATTGGTACTCACGTTCGACTTTACAAATTTTTACATTGTACCAATTATACCATTGCTCGCGACCTTTTTGTTGTGCGAATAAATGCTCTGTGTTGGCTTTCCAGTTTTTTATGGCGTCTAAACTTTCCCAGTAACTTACAGTTATTCCAGTGCCTGCACTGAGCGCAGTCGAAGTGTTGCGAGCACTTTCAATTCCAATAAAACCTTCTTGTTGTTTGGCTAGAGTTTCCATTTTCTCAGCCATTTCTGAATAACCTTCAATGTCATCGGTTTGAGTTGATGTGAATATGACTGCGTAGTAGGGAATTTTGTCCTTCATTAGTATTTAATTTTTTGTCAGGTTGAGCGCAGTCGAAACCTCATATAATTTCAAGATTTTCAGACTGCACTCAAATTGACAAACTTACATTTCAAGAGCCTTTTGGCATTTCAAACTCAATGATTTTTTCTGTTACGTTATCTTCAAAATCGGTTAAAATCATTTTGATAAACACACGATTTGTCGACACACTCACAGGAAAATCTTTAACGTTATCAATGGTTTTTACATAATTCAACCAATCTTCACCACATTTATCTACTACATCATCTTTTAAATCTTTCGTTGCTGTTTCAATAAAAGTAATCCAATCTTTTTCAGTGTATGTCAAAGTCTCATAAGTATTAGAATTCAATTGCTTTAATGGCTTCCATTCGGTGTCAAATTGTGTCCACTCGTTAGTGTTGCATTTTGAATCTGCACTCATAAATGAGAAACTGTTTTCATAGCGTTGAAACAAGCTTACGTGCTTATAGTCGCTATCTACTAGTACAATGTTTTTTCCTTCAGGTGTTGCGTCTGCGTCAACATTGATCGTTGCCGTTTCGCTATTGTTTAAATCGTGCGAACGCTTGTAATCACTCGTCGCTAGATTTTTAATTTCAACATTTAAATCTTTTAATTTCAAACGAATGGTTTTGGCAATTTTTTCTGATGATAAATAGCCATCAAATACATAGCCAATATGGTTTCTGGTTTCCACCTTAACCCATTCGCCACTTACCTTTTCGCCAGCATCGAGAACGACCAACTGTTTATTCGTTTTTTCTAACACACCAATGGCTTCGCCATAGGCTAATTTCGTTAGCATTTTGCCGCTAACGTCAGGCTGATCTCTCAGAGACAATCCGCTTTCTGCCGATACATAAGCGCTTTGTTGCGCTGTTACTACTAGGATGTTGAATACAAATCCAATCGCTAAAATCATTTTTAAATTTTTCATAATTACTTGTTTTCAAGTTTAACGTTTTAGCGGTTTACGTTCTAGGATGCTTGTCTTCCGGACGACAAGTAGTTTAGCTTTGTTTTTGTCATTCTGAACTGTCACACTGAGCTTGTCGAAGTGTTGATTCAGAATCTATTTTAAATTAATTCAGTCTTTTTAAGTTTCGTCATTTCGAGTGAATTTCAAGCTATTTATAGGTTGAAATTAGTATCGAGAAAAAGAAACCTTTTTTTACTTCTATTTGTTCTCGATACAATTCTGACTTTTGGTCAGAATCACTCGAACTGACGTTACTTTTATGAGATTCCTGCTTTTGCAGGAATTTTACTTCTCAACAGTAACCCATTGCCCTTTGTTACGTACTAAATAATCATCATTATCGTACATCGCTTCGGCTTGTGCACCTGGTAAATAATAGGTGCCTAAATACGAAGCGTTGAGCATTACTGTAAAGGTCTTTGTACCACGTGTGCCGCTTCTGTCCATATCAAAGAAGAAGTTTACACGGTCGTCTCTAATGTCAGTATATCTGGCTTGGCTTACCGTTGTGTCGCCAAAATCTGTAAAGCGTGTGTTGACGATATCCCAACCTGATGGGAAAATCTGAGTCAGCGCCACATCATTTACATAATCACTCGTGAGGTTAGAAATACTTACCGTTGCTACAAAATCCTGACCTTGCTGTAATTTGGTCACATCAATTTTATTGCCTTGTAAATCTTTATAAACTGTTGAAATTGAAAAACCACGCTGAACAGGAAGTTCTTCGCCTAATTTCAGTTTTCCTGAATTTAAAATTCTAACATAAACTACATTGTCTCTGCTGTTATTGATTGTAATTTGATTATCACCATCATTCACAGGAATGTTATGTTGTGCAATACCATTTTTAGTATCAATGGTTTCCGATTTTCCGTTGATGGAATAACTTAGTTTTAAATCTTTCCCACCATTTTCAACAATAAGTTTGCCCATTGCCAATAAGCTGTAGGCTGTGGTTTGTGTGCTCATCCATCTGTCACTAGATAACGATTTTGCAATGCTTTTAGCCAATTCTACTTTTTTAGAATCGTTGGTAAGCAGCATAGCTTCCAAAGCCATTGCTCTGTTTCTGTGTAATGAACCATAAGTGTAATTATCAGAATTGATAGGTTGAAAATCGATATTTGCAGTTTTTGCTATTGCTTGGCTTGCTTCCTTTTGTCCTGCCAAGGCATAAGCTGCAGCCAATCGCCATTTGGCATCATTAGAAATTTCATCAAACTCACGTAATCGGTTCATACTTGCTAAATCTGGACTTCCTGCCAATGCTAAGGTGTACAATCTGTAGGCTTGCGTTAAGTCACTATGGTAATGTCTGTAACTTGGTCGCCAGTTGCGAGCCGCTTGGCGTTGATAGGCAATCCAGTTGCTCTTAAAACTCAATGGTAAAACAAAGCCTTTCTTTTCGGCTTCAATCATAAAATGTCCTGCGTAACTCGTTCCCCAATCACTTGCTGTGCGTTCGCCTCGCCAATAGCCTAATCCACCATCAGGATTTTGGAATGTGCCTAAACGACGAATGCCATTTTCAATATTTTGCTGTACTTCCTTTTTCTTTTTGTCCGTTAGGTCGAAAATATCTGCTAAGTACAACTGCGGAAATACACTAGATGTAGTTTGTTCAACACAACCATAAGGATAACGAATGAGATATGCCATACGCTTAGAGAAATCCATTGGTGGCAAGGTTGAAAATTCTACCGTTGCATAGTTAGTGCCTGGTTCGCCAAAGGTTGAAAAATCAATGGTTTGGTTTCCATTGGCAGCCAATTCCTTATCAATAACACGAGAGGTCATTGGATTAGGATTTTCAACATCAATCTCTACTTTGTAGTTCGATTTTTCACCATTTCCTGAAGCGATAACTTCAATCGTATTGATACCTTTTGCTTTGGAAACATCCAATTCAAAATACACCATTTTTTCATCTGGTCTATCAAATTGAAGTGACTGTGTTTGCTGACCTTTTACCGTAATACCTTCACTTAATTTTAAGGATAGGTTGACGTTCTTTACTTTGTTTTCCATTGCAAAAACAGTAACAGGAAGCGTTACTTTTTCGCCAGGACTCAATTTGCGTGGTAAGGTTGCTAAGACCATCAAAGGCTTTTTAACTTGAACTGATTTTTCAGCACTTCCGTAGGCTTCTTTGTTATTATTTCCTGCCACAACCATTGTGCGCACAGCTCCAATATAATTTGGCATTTTTAGTTGGTGCGTTTGTGTTTTTCCTTCATCTAAAAGGAAAGGACCTAAATACGTCACTACTGGTTTAAATCGATTGGCTTTTTTGTTTTTGCCTTTGACTGCAGAACCATCACCACCAATGGCAAACACTTGGTCTATACTGCCAGAATACGCGCCAATAACATCGTCAAAAACATCCCAAGTTTTTACACCTAAGGCTTCACGAGCGTAAAAACTATCCCAAGCATTTGGTGTTTTAAATCGGGTTAAATCGAGTAAACCTTCTTCAACAACAGCAATAGTGTAAGTCATTGGTTTGTTGTTCTTTTCAGACACTTTTATCTCGTAAGATTGCTCAGGTCTAATAACATCTGGCATCTTAATTTGTGGTTCTAATTTGGTGGCAGGATTTTCTACCATCATAGGAATTACACCATACAAACGAATCGGTAAATCGTTAGATGTTATAGCGTGAGGCTGTAACAACGAAATATTGATAAACACGTTTGGTGCCATTTCTGGCGTTACAGGAATATCAACTGTAGTCTCGCCAGGTTGCGTTTTTACCCATTGGTGTTTTAAAACTTCCGTACCATTTTCTATACTGATTAAGGCTCTACCTTCACTACCAGATGGAAAGGTTAATTTTGCCGTTTCGCCAACATTATAGTTGTCCTTATCTGTTGAAAAGACCAACATTTTAGCAGCATCCTTGTCACCAGATGGCGAGTTAGACCACCAATTTTTATAGAAATAGGCAGTACGACCAGTAGCGTGACCACTTTCAGGATCCACAATTCTAATGAGGTAACGTCCACGGTCTTTTTCAGGAATATTGATTTTGAAGCTCGCTTTACCTGAAACATCTGTGTCAATTTCATACTGCTGCATTGGTCTGTGGTAATTGCTGGACACGTAGCTCGATAGGTTATCATAAGAAGAATTCCACCACCAACGCCATTGAACTTTATAGATTTTCACTTCTAGTTTTTTGCGCTGAATAGGTTTTCCGTTGGCATCAACAGTAGCGATATCAAACGTGTGGTTTTCATCTGTAAAGAAAGAACCATAACGATTACCTTCAGGCGAACGCAGACCAACAAAACTTTCGTAAGGTGCATAAGGAACTGTAAATGCATCAAGTGAAAAATCGCCACCATTTTCAAAAGCACGGACCAGGAATTGTGCGTTTAACATTCCAGGTGCATTTTTCCCAATGTTTAATGTTGAGTTGACTTTTGCATTACCTTCAGCATCAAGATAGCCTTCAAACACATTAGTTTCTTCCGTACTGAAATTGCGTGTTGGGTCGTTGAATTCATAATTCTTATAACCATCAAAACTGGTGTATTTTGTTGTGAATTTCGCCTTAATTTCAGCTTTTAAATTTTTTGCAGGTGCACCGTGAAGCCAAGCCACATTCAAATCGCCTTGAAGCGGTTTGTTGTTGGTTAACACCTTGTCTTTAAAATCTATTTTTATTTTTAAACGGTTCGGTTTTACCGTTTCAATCTTCAAACTTTTGGTAAAATTGGCACCACCAACCGAAACTTTAGCATTGTAATTTCCGGTTTTGTAATCTGCCGAAGTCGGTACTTTAAAATCATAAAAATTATTGATATTATCCACCGAAACTTTGCGATATACCAACTTACCAACTGGGTCTGTGATTTCTAATTTTACAGGATGGCGTTTCGGTAATTTGTTCGCTTTGTTATTTAGCATAAAGGTTAAAAACAGACTATCGCCAGGTCGCCAAACACCACGTTCGCCATAAATGTAGCCTTTAAGACCACGTTGCAATCTGCTTCCAGATACATCGAATTTACTTAGCGAAAGCGAGTTGCCATCAAACAGTTTTACGTAACTCACATTATTGCCTTTTTCAGCAACCGCAAAAGCTGCACGTTTCTTAGCATCTATTTCTACAATACCATCTTGATTGGTTATACCGTCCGCTAAAGGCTGTTGTTGATAATTGTATAATGTGATTTTTGTGCCACGTTCTGGGTTGGTGTCCAAAATATTGGTCACTGCAAAAAAGTAATTGTTATCGTTACCTTGCTTAGCAATAACACCAAGGTTAGAGCCAATTAGATTGGCAGCAATGCCTTTATTGCCATAGTTGAAATACGATTCTGTACACGGATTATTTCTTTCGCGATAGTTGTAGTTTCTGTTCTTATAGCTATAAGTAAGATTGTCCCAATAACGCTCTTCTCTTAAGTCTTGCTCTTCTTCAGAAATGTCTTCAGAAGCATAAACATCATCCTCATAATAGTCGTCGTAATAGTCATCGTAATAATCGTCTTCATCAACGTCTGAAGTTTCAGAGTTTGACGAACAATCATATAGTGAATAGTCTTTTTTGAAATCGATTTCTACACGATAAATAGCACCAGCATCTGCTTGTAAATATTTGGATAAATCGATGCTGTAGGCTTTCCATTTTCCTGTATTTTGAGATGGATTTTGAATAAGTGTTATAGTCTCTTTAGCAATGCGACGACCAACATTTCTAATCGCGTAACTGTTATCGCTGTTGAGGTTATTGTCTTGTAAAAATTGAAGGACATTATCTTCAAAAAGTTTGATGATTCTCACATCCACTTTGCTCAAATTAACCGCTTCAAAATTGAATTTTAAGTCTTTTGAATTTGGAAGAATAGAACCACTGCTTACTAAGCGCACCTGAGGTTTTAATTCTTCAAATGTTAAGGTTTGGGTATACTGATTTTTGAGTTTGAAACCGTCTGTATTTTTAATTCCTGTGAACACATCAACTTTAATGTTACCAACCAATTTAGTGTCTGGATACACTTTTAGCACATTGCCGTCGACGATGTATTTTGGGTTTTTTACATTTTGAAGCGTTACCGTGCCAGCAAAATTCTGTTGCTTTTGTAATGGGTCTGAAAAGTTAATCGTTAGATGTTGCTCAGGATTTTGAATCACATTAGTTTCTATAATGGTAAAGTTGTTTTTACCTGGAATGTTGAGGTAATTTTCCCCTTTATTATCTGCGTTAATGGCTTTCCCATCCCAAGAGACAAGGACTTTGCTGTCTTCAATCTCGCGCTTAATGCTATCGATTTTAAATTCGAAATAACGAGATGTGTCGTTGCTTTCTAACCATACAATGTTGAGGTCTTTTTTATTTTGAGAAGCTTCTACCAATTTTTTAGCATCCTCTAGAGTAATAACATCAGCCGATTGTAGCGTTCCTAAAACATATTGCCATTCCTTGCTATATGATTGCAGATTGTTGGTCATAAGATTAAAACTTGGTCTTATAGTTTTAAACTGAAAAGTGTAATATTCAAAGTCTTTAGGAATGTTTTTGTAGATGTCAGCTAAGTTTACCGTTACCGTATATTCGGTGTCTGGCTCTAGGTTTTCGTCTGGTGTAAATACAAGCGTATGCTTGTTTAATGCTTTTAAAGAACCTTGAACATAAGGATGTGTTTTTACGATTTTGGCATCAATACTTTGCTCTGCTTCCCAGCCATTAACTTCTTCGGCTAAATTAATTTTTATTGGGTCAGCTATAGATACACGATCAGAAGTTGTGTAGCTTATATAATCACGAAATTTGAAAATGTTATCGGTTTCGATAGGCTTCTTTTTACAAGAAATAACGATTAGGATTAGAGCTAGGAAGGCAAGGTGCTTTTTGATGCGCATAGTTGATGATGGTATTAAATAAAACTTCAGTAAAAAGAAGGGTAGGTGCATTCTTGTTAAATAAGTACGCCAGTTTTTTAATATTTAGACTTTGGGTGTTTGTTAAAATGTTCTTAAATGTTAAAAAAATGTCACTTTGAATGATTTTAACTCGTTGAAATCGTATCGAGAACTGCCATAAACTATTGCTCATATATCCTAATCGTCAATTCTCCTTTGTCATTCATTGTGGCTCTGTACATACCAGCTGTATTAAAATCGGCTACCATTGTTCCATTTTTGTCAACAGCTACAATTCCTCCATCGCCACCAAGTGTTTTTACTTTATCGAGAACAATTTTAGCAGCATCTTTAAGGCTTAAGCCTTTGTATTCTATCAACGCTGAAATATCGTGAGCAACTTGTGCTCTTATGAAGTATTCTCCCCAACCAGTACTGGATACAGCACAGGTTGCGTTATTGGCATAAGTACCAGAGCCAATAATTGGTGCATCGCCAATTCTACCATAACGTTTGTTGGTCATGCCACCAGTTGAAGTGCCAGCAGCTAGGTTTCCGTTTTTGTCGAGTGCTGCACAACCAACAGTTCCAAATTTTGAATCTTTAATGTCAGCATCATAGAAATCGAGATAAGCAGATTCTGTATCTATTTTATTAGTTTTTTGCGCTTCACGCTCTTTAACTCGTTTTAGGGATTCTAATCGGCTTTCGGTATAAAAATAAGAAGGATTAACTAGCGTCAGACCTTGTTCTTCGGCAAAGATTTCGGCACCTTTTCCTGATAGCATCACGTGTTTGGACTTTTCCATAATAGCTCTTGCTAAATTAATTGGGTTCCTAACTGTTGTAGTGCCTGCAGAAGCACCAGCATTTAAGGTTTTTCCATCCATTATTGAGGCATCGAGTTCGTTAGTTTCGGCATTGGTAAAGACAGCACCTTTTCCTGCATTAAACAATGGTGAATCTTCTAACACGTTAATGGTTTTTTCAACGGCATCAAGACTACTTCCACCATTTTTCAGAATATTATAGCCAACTCTTATGGCTTCTTCGAGTTTTGCTTTGTAAGCCGCTTCTTTTTCAGGAGTCATATTCTTTTTCAGAATTGTGCCTGCACCACCATGAATAATAATGGCAAACTCTGCAGTTTCAATTTTAGAAGTGGCTATCGTTTCAGATTCATTTTTAATGTTTGAGCTACGCTCATTTTTACAAGAAAGACAAAGTGAAAATACAAGTATGCAAACGAGAAGATTCTTCATAATAATAGCTGATTTTGTAAGTGCTTTAAAGTTACGTTATAAAGTCTCAGACTTCAAGCTAAACTGATAATTTATTAGTAACTTCGTAGCAAAATTCAATAATTCATAAAAAACAGAGATATATGGAAGCAATTGCTACCGATTTCGGAATAAAAGAAGCCCTAAATCAATTAGGTGTTAAAGATGTTAACGACGGAACTTCTACAGGCTCAAACAGCTTTGGAAGTGGAGAGTTAATTTCATCTTATTCTCCAACAGATGGACAGTTAATTGGTAAAGTTTCTACAACAACCAGAGAAGACTACGATAAAGTTATAAAAACAGCTCAAGACGCCTTTTTACAGTTTAGAGCAATGCCAGCACCACAAAGAGGTGAAATAGTAAGACAATTTGGTAACCGTTTAAGAGAGCTTAAAGAGCCATTAGGTAAGTTAGTGTCTTACGAAATGGGTAAATCTTTACAAGAAGGTTACGGAGAAGTGCAAGAAATGATAGACATCTGCGATTTTGCAGTAGGCTTATCAAGACAGTTAAACGGACAAACTATTCCATCGGAAAGACCAGGTCACGTTATGAGAGAGCAATGGCACTCTTTGGGTATTGTTGGTATTATTTCAGCATTTAACTTCCCAGTTGCGGTTTGGTCTTGGAACACTGCTTTAGCATGGGTTTGTGGAGATGTTTGTGTGTGGAAAGCTTCAGAAAAAGCACCACTTTGTGCGGTAGCTTGTCAAAATATTATTGCTGAGGTATTAAAAGAAAATAATTTACCAGAAGGTATTTCTTGTATCATAAATGGAGATTACAAAGTAGGAGAGTTTATGACTACAGATCATAGAATTCCGTTAATCTCTGCAACAGGATCTACACGTATGGGACGCATTGTTGGTAAAACTGTTGCCGAGCGTTTTGGTAAATCTTTATTAGAATTAGGAGGAAACAACGCCATCATCATTACACCTACTGCAGATTTAAAAGTAGTTGTGCCTGGTGCAGTATTTGGTGCTGTTGGTACTTGCGGACAACGTTGTACAAGTACACGTCGTTTAATTATTCACGAATCTGTTTACGATAAAGTAAGAGACGCTATTGTTGGTGCATACAAGCAATTAACTATAGGTAATCCGTTAGACGAGAAAAACCACATTGGACCATTAATCGATAAAGACTCAGTAAACACGTATTTATCTGCAATAGAAAAAGCAAAAGCTGAAGGCGGAAATGTACTAGTTGAAGGTGGAGTTTTAGAAGGTGAAGGTTACGAATCTGGTTGCTACGTAAAACCAGCAATTATTGAAGCTAAAAACGATTTTGATATTGTACAAACCGAAACTTTTGCACCAATTTTATATTTAATGAAATACTCTGGCGATGTAGAAAATGCAATCGAAATGCAAAACGGAGTTGCACAAGGATTATCGTCTGCAATCATGACTAATGAAATGAAAGAAGCAGAAAAATTCTTATCCTTTGCGGGAAGCGACTGTGGTATTGCCAACGTAAATATTGGAACTTCTGGTGCTGAAATTGGAGGCGCATTTGGAGGTGAGAAAGAAACTGGTGGCGGACGCGAATCAGGATCTGACGCATGGAAAGTGTACATGCGTAGACAAACCAATACAGTAAACTACTCAGACCAATTACCTTTAGCACAAGGAATTAAGTTTGATTTGTAGTAATAAATAACTAAATACTTTAAAAGCCATATCATATGATATGGCTTTTTTCTTTTGTGACTTTTTGACTGGTAATGGTTCAGATAAGTAAAGAAGACATTATTTTTTATGAATATTTTGTAACTTCAAACACAACAGACATTTAAGTTCATTCGTTATTTTTAAAAAGACTGCATCTTAGGTCTGTATTAAACATTTTCAATATTTTCTAGTCTAACGGATATGACTTACAAAGAAGTTCAACATTTATATTGGAGAGCGGGATTTGGCTTAAAGCCTAAAGAATTGCAATACTTGGCATCATTTAGTAAAGAAGCATTGGTAAACGATTTATTTCAAAAATCTAAGGATATTGTTCCTTTACAAAAGGATTTATCTTATTTAAAGGTATTTCCTCAAGAACGCCTAAAAAATGAAGCGCAGTTTCGTCAAGAACTTGCACGACGTAATAGGCAAGAAACAAAAATTCTAAATACTATTTGGTTTAAACGATTAGAAAAAACACCTAGGGTATTGCGTGAACGTATGACCTTATTTTGGGCAAACCATTTTGTTTGTAGAGATATGGCCACAAACTATATTTTAAAATATAATACAACACTTAGAACACATGCATTAGGAAATTTTAGAGACTTTGTAAAGGCTATTTCTAAAGAGGCTTCTATGATTAAGTACTTAAACTTAAGTCAAAATAGAAAAAATAGTCCAAACGAGAATTTTGCGAGAGAACTTTTAGAGTTATTTACCTTAGGAGAAGGCAACTATTTAGAAAAGGATATAAAAGAATGCGCAAGAGCCTTTACGGGTTACCATTTTAAATTTAATGGTGATTTTAGGCTTATTAAAAATAGACATGATAATGGGATTAAGCAATTTTTTGGTAAAGAAGGTAATTTTGATGGTGATGATATCATAGATATAATATTAGAGCAAAAACAATGTGCGCAATATATCTGTGAAAAAATTTATTCATACTTCGTTAATTCTAATATAAATAAAGAACATGTTGCTGAGATGGTTCATGTTTTTTATGGAGAATATAATATTGAAAAGCTAATGCGTTATGTGTTCAATTCAGATTGGTTTTATAACAAAGAGAATATAGGAACTAAGATAAAATCTCCAATTGATCTAATAGTAGGTATTCAGAGAATGATTCCTGTATATTTCACCAAAAACGAAGAGTTATTTAGACTTCAAACTCTATTGGACCAATTTTTACTTAACCCACCAAATGTTGCTGGATGGAAAGGGGGAAAATCATGGATAACAACTAATAGCTTAATGTTGAGAATAAAGTTGCCTTCTATGATTCTAGAGAAGGAAAGCTATAGTTATCAATACAAAGGCAATATTAAAAATCTAAGAATTGTTTCAGTTAAAAACAAATACCAAGAAAAACTTACGGTATATGTAGATTGGAAAGCCTATAAGAAAAGCGTTAAAAAGATTTCGCTAGAAATGTTGAAAGACACTTTAATTCTATGTGAAGTAAACAGAGGAACAGCAAACTATATCAAAAGATTTGGGAGACGACCTAGTCGGAAAAATTTGGTAAACTTAATGTCGTTGCCAGAATATCAAATGTGTTAGATAATAAAAGTTGTTAAAAATGAAAAGAAGAAGTTTTATAAAAAACACAAGCCTTGCAACTGGTATGGCATTAGTGCCAAACTTTTTAAAAGCATTTGATGATCTTGTCCCAAACTTAAACACGCATCGTAATCTGGTGGTTATTCATCTAAAAGGAGGAAACGATGGATTGAATACAATTATCCCTGTAAATAATGACATCTATTACAATGCCAGACCAAAAATTGCAATAAAGCAAAGAGACACAATTAGGTTAAATGATGAATTAGGCTTTAATAAAAATCTATTGCCTTTAAAGAAGTTATATGATCAAGGTTATCTCAGTATTATAAATAATGTAGGTTATCCTAATCCAAGTCGTTCTCATTTTGTATCCTCAGATATTTGGCAAACAGCTAGTGACCATAGTAATATTTTAGATTCTGGTTGGATAGGACGTTATTTGGATAAATACGGAAAAAAACCATACAATGCTATTCAAATTGATGATGATTTAGATTTAGCATTACGAGGCGAAAGAAGAAATGGGATAGCAACAAGAAACGCTAAGCAACTCTACAGGTCTCTTCAAGAATCTGATTTTAATACTATTTTATCTTACCATGACCCTAGTCATCACGATGAGCACAACTTAGGATATTTATATCAAACAATGATTGATGCAAAGTCTTCTGCAAAGTATTTGTATGAGACTGCTTTAGATTCTAATTTATCGGATAGTTATCCAAAAGCATCAACGTTATCTAATCAATTAAAAGTGGTTGGTCAGTTCATTAAATCTGGTTTAGACACTAATATTTATTATGCCTCACTAGGTGGTTTTGACACACACGCTAATCAAGTAGGAAGACAAGATAAACTTTTAAAGAACTATGCCGAAGCTGTTGAAGCTTTTGTGAAGGACTTACGAAAGAATAATAAATTTAGAAATACTTTAATACTTACTTTTTCAGAATTTGGAAGACGTGTAAAACAAAATTATAGTAACGGAACAGACCATGGAGCAGCAAACAATATTTTTGTTATTGGCGAAAATTTAAAAAAATCTGGTTTGTATAATAGTTTGGCAAGTTTAAAAGATCTAGATAATAATGGAGATTTAAAATATGAAATTGATTTTAGAACCGTTTACGCTACAGTTCTAAGTAAATGGCTAAACGCTGATGACAGAATAGTATTAAATCAGGATTTTGAAAAACTCAATTTCATTTAGAATCTAAAATTCAGATTATTTTCTTAGACGCAGTAAATCGAGAAGGACCTTATTTCATTAAAGTAGCGTCAAATAAATGTCAACCCTTTATCTCCAATTCATTTAGTTAGTAAAATTAAAGACAATTGCTTTGTCATTGCCTAGGTTTTAGAATTTTAGTTAAGGTCTAACTAAAACAAAAAACCTTGTCTCAGATTAAACTTAAAAAAGCGTGCTGAAACAAGGTTATATAATTGATTAATAGCATATCAAAGATGCGTATTAAATACTATCATTTTTTAATTTTTTGATGAATGGTAGAAAAAAATGTATAATCTGCATTTACTTTTATATAGATTCGACCAGATGCAAAAAATAAGGGTAAAATATTCTAAAAATCCGACTAAGATTAATTGTACTTTACCTTTCTTAAAATTCTAATAGTTTCTTTATAAGACTGATATAGGTCTAAACTGTAATTTTTTATATATGGTTTTGCATATTCTAGTTTTGGTAATGCGTCTTCAAAACCGTTGAGGTAACAAATTAAATAACTTGCGGCTAAATTATTTAAATCTGGAATTTGATGACTTGGAATAGTAATCCCTTTTTCGAGTTTTTCCAGTATTGTGTTATTAGTATTATAGATGTGGTATAACACTTTTTTATCAAATTGAGGAGGCTCAAAAATTAGATTAGCTTCAATAGAATAATTAGCGTTATTGTCGAAATGAATAATCTTCTCTTCAAGCTTATAATACTTATAATATTTTTGAAGTCCAAGCCTTACATATTCTACAATCTTAAACGAATCTTCGTTATAAAATATAGCAACTTCATCTAAAGCCGAATAGAACAAACGTACCTGTTCGTTAATCATTTCTATGTCTACTCTAGAATAAAAAACTTCGTCTTTAACATGTTTTTTTTGCCCAGACCAACAAAGAACAAAATACTCTTTGAAGACTTTGTATTGTGGATTAAAATCTTGGCGCTTGTTCATAAAATCAAAAACACCATTTAATGTCAGCTCAATATTGTTTTGTGCGTGGTTTTCTATAGCAGCAACAATCTTAGAGTTAACATCTTTAATTTCAATATCAAATACTTTAGGCATACTCATGCTACCATCTCTAAAGAATACTGAGCCTCCGTAATATTTCCAGATGTTTTTGCGTAGCGAAGTGATTTTATCAATTGGTCTAATAGTCACTAAGCCAACAACTTTGTCATCTGGTAAGTGTGGAAAGGGAATGTTTTCGTATTGTACTATTGGCGGATTGGTGAGGTAGGCGTTGATGAGATTTTGTATTTTACTATCATCAAAAAAATCGGTACCCAAAATTTTGTTATCCTCATCTTCAACACCAATAACAATGTAAGAGTTGTTTTTAGGGTTGCTGTTAGAAAGTGCGCAAATATGCTTTAAAAATTTGGCTTTTCCTTCTTTGTGGCTAATATCAACTTTTCGCTTTTTGTCATAAAAACTGTTCTCATCATTGTGAGCCAGTAGATTTTTTATGAGGAGGCGTTTGTTAATCATAATATTTCCTGCGAAAGCAGGAATCTCAATATTTATAGCAGTTCTAATTCTTTTTTTAGATTTTCTCTTGCACGATTTTCATGAGTAACCTGATAAGCTTTTGTAAAATATAACGTTTCTCGTTCTAAAAAATGCTGAAGCACTTTTTTTCTTCCTGGTTTGTACATAAAATCAGGATAGATCTTATACTCTTTTCTAATTTGAATAGTATAATTTCTATACGTATCCCAATCAGATCCAAGAATAGATAAATCAAAATCTAAAAGATAAGCATTATCCATATTTTTATCTAAAATAAGAAAATCCTTTTTTGTAGAAAGTATTAAATCTTGAATGTTTTTAAGTTGATTTTCATTAAAATTCAGTGATTTTAGACTTTTTTTGGCAAAAAGTGCACTTTTTTCTTCGTTGTCTTTTTTTGTTGATTTATAAACAATGTCATGATACCAAATGGCAAAAAGTAAAGCGTCAAAATCTACAATTTTATCTTCAAAGCTTTTGGCTTGGAGAAGCATATTTTGAATATGTGAAAGCGTGTGATAATATCTATTCTTTTCAGAGTAATGTTTCGAAATCTCTAACCAAAGAGAATTTATTAAAAAATCATCTTTAGTGTATTTAGAGGCTAAACTAAACCATTGAGATTTGATATCTACTTTCATTAGTTCTTCTTCACAATAGTAGAACTCGCTTGTGCAGTACAAAACATTAGTACATCTGCAATATTAACATGAGCAGGTCTGGATACAGCGAAGTAGATGACTTCTGCTACATCTTCGGGTTGTAAAGCTTTATAACCTTTGTAAACATTATCAGCTTGACTTCCGCCCTTAAATCTAACCTGAGAAAATTCTGTTTCTACCAAGCCTGGGTTTACAGCAGAAACTTTTATTCCGAAAGGATTAAGATCTATACGCATACCTTCTGTTATGGCCAAAACCGCATGTTTGCTACCGCAATACACATTGCCTTTAGGGTAAACTTCCTTTCCTGCCGATGAGCCAATATTGATGATATGTCCGGATTGTCGCTTTGTCATTCCAGGGATTATAGCTTTGCTAACATATAGCAAGCCTTTTACGTTAATGTCCATCATGGCATCCCAATCGTCAAGACTTCCATCCTGTATTGGGTCTAATCCGTGAGCGTTACCTGCGTTGTTAATTAAGATATCGATATTTTGAAATTCTGGAGGTAACGAAGCAATAGCTTCAAGCGTTTTTTCCTTATCACGTACGTCAAAATTTAAGGTATGGACATCTGTTTGCTTAGATAAGGCTTTTTCTATACTATCTAATCTTTGTTGTCTGCGCCCACATAGCACTAAGTTAATACCATGTTTGGCAAACTCATGAGCAGTAGCTCTACCAATGCCACTTGTGGCGCCTGTTATTAATGCTGTTTTTTTCATAATTAAGGGACTTTATGACCTTGACTTGCTACTAATATTAAAAACCAATCTTCGACTTCTAGGTCAATTTTGGAAGCTTCAACGGCTTGCTCTAGTCTTGTTTTATTGGTTGTGCCAACTACAGGATGAATACCAGCAGGATGTTTCATAATCCACGCTAATAATAACTGGTCTTCTGTCGCGTTGTATTTGTCCTTCAACTCACCGAGTTGTTTATGAATACGTCTTGTTTGTTCATTGTCTTCTTTAAAAACGGAACCTAATGGAGACCAAGCCATAGGCTTAATACCACATGTTTTTAAATAATCTAATGTGCCATCGTGCATTGCTGAATGTTGCGTGAGCGAAAATTCAATTTGGTTAACGTCAATATCCATTCGCAATCCAACCATTTCCATTTGGGAAGGCGTAAAGTTTGATACACCAAAATCTCTAATTTTCCCGTCTTTTTTTAAGATGGTAATCGCTTCTGCTATTTCTTCAGCAACCATTAAAGGACTAGGTCTATGTAGCAAGAGTAAGTCTAAATAGTCTGTTTCAAGATTTTTTAAAGATTCTTCAACAGACCAAATGATATAGTCTTTAGAGTAATCGTAATGCTTTACTTTGTTATTTCTGTTGTCTGATAAATATTGAATACCACACTTTGAGATTAACTGAATATCTTCCCGCTTTATACCAGAATCGGTAAACGCTTTTCCAAAATCAGCTTCGGTTGTGTAAGCGCCATAAATATCAGCGTGGTCAAAAGTTGTAATGTTATTAGAAAGGCAATGGTGCATTAAGTCTGCCATTTCTTTTTTTGAGAGTTGTTTGCCCCAACTTCCCCAGGTCATTGTACCTGCAATTAATCGAGAATATTTCACTTTTTTTTCAGGTTATATAGATTTTTTTGCAATTGGTGTATAAAAATACTGAAATCCTAAAAATTAAAGTATTCTTGGTATGTAATTATTCCATTTCCCCAAATCATGAAAGAGTTTCAATTCATTAAGACATTATTTCTACTTACGGTAGTGCTAACAATATCGAGTTGTACTAAAGATGATATTGAAGATAATAGCCAGTTAACACAGATTACGGTAAAACTTAAAAGTTCTAATCAATCTTCAAGTCAACTTTACTTAGATATTGAAGGTGTTCAAATTAGAATAGGTGAAAATCCTCACAGTACGAATTCATGGGTGAGTTTAAATACAATCAATCAAGGAGTTTTTAATGTGTCGGACCTTGAAGAGGGTAATAAACTTTTGTTGGTTGATGATTTTGAAGTTGAAGCTACCTATGTTTATGAAATTAGATTGTTGCTAGGAGACAATAATTTTATGGATATTAACCATGTGCTGCACAGTTTAGATATTGAAACCTTAGGTAATGCAAAACCTTCAAATTTAATTGAAACACAACTAAATTCTAAAAGACGATATGATATGGTCATTGATATAGATTTAGATAAGTCGGTTTCCTATAATGAAGAGGAAAATATGATGATTTTAAACCCTAAACTTTATACTGCAATAAGACAAATTGAATATTAATTGTCACTTAAAAAGTATTGTACTCTATTTTCAGTGTTATATAACTTTTTGAAGTTTTAACATCTAAAAGTGTGTTTTGGCCGTAAATACTCTAGTAACCAAAACATAAATTATGAAATTATTAAAGCAGCTAATTGCTACATTTCTTATTCTATTTGCATTTTCTTGTAACAACTCAGATGATTCTATCAATAATTCCTCACCTACCCTTTCTATTAAATTGGTAGATGATCCAGGTGATTATGAACATGTATATGTTGAGGTAATCGATGTTAAGGTAAAGTACGATAGTGAAGATTTTGATGAAGATGATGATGTAAATGGTTGGCAATCGGTAGGTGTTATTTCACCAGGTGTTTATGATTTGCTTGAGCTAACTGGAGGTGTAAGTTTACAGTTGGTGGATAATGAAGAAATTGAAGAAGGTACAATTAAGCAAATTCGCTTAATTCTTGGTGACGATAACACGGTGGTTTTAGAGGGTGAAACAGAGCCCAGGCCTTTAAATACTCCTAGTGCACAGCAATCTGGTCTTAAGATTATGGTAAATCAAGAAATAATTAATGGATTTAACTATGATTTTATTCTAGATTTTGATGTTGATGAATCTATTGTAATGGCAGGAAACTCGGGTAATATTAACCTAAAACCCGTTTTAAGAGCAAGCTTAGAAATAAACTCTGGTAGCATATTTGGAAGCGTCTCACCAAATGATATACCAGTAGAAGTAGAGGCAACAAACGGTATTATTACCGCTTCAACTTTTACAGATGCATCGGGTAATTTTGAAATTCATGGTTTGCCAAGTGGTATTTATACAGTTACAATTACACCAGATGATGACGCTATGCTTAATCCTGTTGTAATAGATAATGTGGAGGTAACCGTTGGTCAAACAACTAATTTAGATACGATAGTTTTAGAGTAGATAGCAGCTCATTAAAATATAAAGGCGCGATATTGTTAGGATATCGCGCTTTTTTTTAACCAATTGTTAACAGCAACTACGAAATAATTTTAACACTTTGCATCACATAATAAATCACTAAAATAGTTTGCCCTTAAACTAATAAAATATGGAAGAAACGAGTACAGTTGACATTAAGTCAATTAATGAAAAGATTGAAAAAGAAAGTGCATTTGTTGATTTGCTAACCCTAGAAATGAATAAGGTTATAGTGGGTCAAAAACATATGGTAGAACGTTTGTTAATTGGTCTTTTAGGTCAAGGACATATTCTTTTGGAAGGTGTGCCAGGATTAGCAAAAACATTAGCCATAAATACCTTATCTAAAGCTATTGATGCAAGTTTTAGCAGAATACAATTTACACCAGATTTGTTGCCAGCGGATGTTATTGGTACGTTGATTTACAACATTAAAGAGAATGATTTCTCAATAAAAAAGGGACCAATATTTGCAAATTTTGTCTTAGCAGATGAGATTAATAGGGCACCTGCAAAAGTACAATCTGCCTTGTTAGAAGCGATGCAAGAAAAGCAGGTTACTATTGGTGATGAGACGTTTACGTTAGATAAACCGTTCTTAGTTATGGCAACGCAAAACCCAGTTGAGCAAGAAGGAACATATCCTTTACCAGAAGCTCAGGTTGACCGTTTTATGCTAAAAACTGTAATTGATTATCCTAAGCTAGATGAAGAACAACTTATCGTTAGAGCGAATCTTAAAGGTTCTTTTGATAAAGTAAATCCAGTAGTTTCCATTAAACAAATTTTAAGTGCTCAAGAAGCAGTTAGAGAAGTTTATATGGACGAGAAGATTGAAAAGTACATTCTAGATATCATCTTCGCAACACGTTATCCTGAAAAGTACAGACTTGGTGATTTAAAAGCGTTAATCTCGTTTGGCGCTTCTCCTCGTGGTAGTATCAATTTGGCAACTGCAGCTAAATGTTATGCGTTTATTAAGCGAAGAGGTTATGTAATCCCAGAAGATGTAAGGGCTGTTGTACACGATGTATTACGTCACAGAATAGGAATTACTTACGAAGCCGAAGCGGAAAATGTAACTTCAGAAGACATCATTAACAAAATTGTTAATGAGATTGAAGTGCCTTAGACGTCTCATTTCTATAAGGACTCTCATCAAAAAGCATGAGTTGAGACCAAAAGAGAATTAATCTAAATCATTTTTAAATTTTTTGATTAGTAAATCGTATTGATCTACAGATAAAAAGTTAAGAACACACTTTGAATTTAAATCAGAACATAAAAGTAAAAGACGCTTTAAGGCGAGGACAAAACCGGATTAATTATGTCTGTGTTTCTGTAGCAATTGTGTTTTTAGCAGTTGTGCCTCTTTTTTTGGTTTTTGTTTTTAGAAATGATCAAAACAATATTGTTCTAATCACTGGAGGAATCTCAAGTGTGTTAATAGGGATTTTTTTCCCTTTTTATTGGTGGCTTAAAGAAACTGTGCGTTACAAGATTTGGGCAGGGAAAAACGTGAAAGATATACACAGGTTTTACGAAGAAGCGCTTTCTAAAAAATACATTACAGAACATAAATTCTTAAAAAAATTTGAACTAAAATCAAATAAACAAAAGGAGGAATTAAAAAGATTCTTTAATGACAGGTTAGGTAAGAAGAGAGAGATTATAAGAGATATTAATGCAGATATTGCAAGAGAGACCGTTTTTAAATCTAACAATATGGTATCAATTATTATTTGGATAGTTCTTATGATTGGAGCTGTTTATTTAAAATATACAGAATCAGTAAATGATAGAATGGTATATTTTACAATTGTAGCCGGAGCTGTTCTTATAGCGTATGAGTTATATAAAATGTTTAAGTACAAGTACATTTTAAAAATTAACAAAGAATACATTTCTTATAAAGATAACAAGGAAAAGATATTTTGGAAGGATATACAGTCTTTCAATATTGTAAGAGCAGGACAATATAAGCCAGGAGAACTAAATATTATTACATCTAATGAAAGCTATTCTCTCTCGCTAGAAGGCATTGTAAATAATAGACTCAATAAAGTTTTGGACGTGTTAAATGAAAATAAACATCGTTTTGAGATTAATAATTTTGAAGCGTAAGAAATTATGGATACCAAAGAACTTCTAAAAAAAGTACGAAAAATAGAGATTAAGACACGTCGCTTGTCTGATCATATTTTTGGAGGTGAGTACCACTCTACTTTCAAAGGTCGTGGTATGACCTTTTCTGAAGTTCGTCAGTATCAATTTGGTGATGATGTAAGAAATATAGATTGGAATGTTACAGCACGTTATAACGAACCGTATGTAAAGGTTTTTGAAGAAGAACGCGAACTAACCATGATGCTCATGGCAGACGTGTCTGGTAGTAAATTCTTTGGAACAAAAAATCAATTTAAAGATGAAATTGTTACCGAAATAGCGGCAACATTAGCTTTTTCAGCAACACAAAACAATGATAAAATAGGGTTGATTTTATTTTCAGACGAAATCGAACTTTACATTCCACCAAAAAAAGGACGCTCTCATGTATTAAGAATTATCAGAGAGCTGTTAGAATTTCAGCCAAAAAGTAAAAAAACCAATGTAGCCGAAGCATTCAAGTTTTTGTCTAACGTAATGAAGAAAAAAGCCATTGTTTTTGTGCTTTCAGATTTTATAGCAGACGATTACAAGCAAAATCTTAAAATTGCAGCAGGCAGACACGACATTACAGGCATTAGAGTTTACGATAAGCACGAAGAAACCATACCAAACATTGGAATGGTACAAATGGAAGATGAGGAAACAGGCGAATTGCTTTTGGTAAACACAGCATCTAAAATTGTAAGATCGAATTACGGCAAGTTTTACAAAGAAAAAGTTGATTATTTTAAAGATAGTTTTACCAAATCTGGTGCTGGTAGTATAGATTGTCGAGTAGATGAAAGCTATGTGAAAAAACTATTAGGATATTTTAAACGAAGAGGATAGTAAGCGCGAAGCGCTAAGTTTATTAGTAAAAAGTAAGAAGTGACAAAGAATAGTATAAATATAAGTAGTTGTGGTAAGAAACTATCAGAAAGAAGAACATCGTGCAATGCGTTTGTAATTCTGATACTGTCTACTGTCTACTGTTTATTGTTTACTAGTAACGCTTTCAGTCAAGTTATAACAGAGGTTGACACAACTAAAATTAGAATAGGAGAGCAAATCAACTATAAAATAAAAGTTGAAGCAGACTCTACAGCATTAGTTGTTTTTCCTGAAGGACAAACATTTTCACCGCTTGAAGCGGTAGAGGCTTTAGAAATTGATACCACTAAGAAAGATTCAAAATTCAAACTATCAAGGATTTATAAGCTTACGCATTTCGATTCTGGATCGTATACCATACCAAGACAAAAAATAATTATTGGAGACAAACCATTTTATACAGATTCCCTTCGAGTAGATGTTGGTACGGTTGAGGTTGATACAACGAAACAGAAGTTATATGATATTAAGCCTATTATAGAAGTTGAAAAAAGCAGTAGTAATTGGTGGATATGGTTATTGGCAATTCTTGCTACCTTAGCTCTAATTGGCTTTTTGTTGTGGTGGTTTGTTTGGAGAGAAAAACCGCTAACAGAGGAAGAGGAAATCGCGTTGTTGCCACCTTATGACAGAGCAAAGTTAGCTTTAAAAAAGTTAGATAACAGTCAATATTTAATACGATCAGAAGTCAAAGAATATTATTCTGAACTGACCATGATTATCAGAAAATATTTAGACGAAAAAGTATACGAACGCTCTCTTGAGAGTACAACAGATGAGCTGATGAATAGACTTCAGCTTTTAAAAGAAGGTAACCAATTTCCGTTTTCTAAAGAAACACTTAATAATCTCGAAACTATTCTAAAACGTGCCGATTTAGTAAAATTTGCAAAGTCAGCGCCAGATACTGCACTAATTGAAATGGATAGAGCAACGATTGAAAAAGAAATAGAAAGTGTTAAAGCCATTTTACCGGAGCCTTCAGAAGAAGAAAAGTTGTTAGATCAACAATACAAAGAAGCACAAGAACGTAAGAAGAAACGAACTAAAATTCTTATTACAGTTGCGAGCTTAGTTTTATTGCTTGCTGCTACTTACGTAGGTTTTGGTTTAAAATATGGTTTTAAATATGTAAATGACACCATTTTAGGAGATGAAAGTAAAGAGCTTTTAGAAGGCGAATGGGTTAAAAGTGTCTATGGATATCCACCAGTTTATATAGAGACTCCAGAGGTTTTAAAACGTGTTCAGGATACACTTTCAGACAAATCAAAAGATAAGATTACAAAAAGAGTTTTTGTATTTGATGACGCTGAGCATCTTGAAATTAAGATTATTACAGATGAGGTGAATAATCAACAAGGACAAGAGGATATTCAAAGAAAAGTAGTGCAGTCCATTGACAATATCATAAAATCATGGGAGTCTGAAAATGTTCAAAATATAATTACTAAAGACGATACATTTAAAACACCAAATGATGTCGAAGGGAGTAAAACGCATGGTACGGCTGATTTTCCAATTCAAGATTCTGATGAAACTTTTGAAGGTGAATATGCTATATTCAGTTTTGCAACCAAAGAAGGAATGATAGCACACATAACTCTATTTTGGGCTAAAGAGGATAGCTATGCTGTTGAGATTGCAGAAAAAATTATAGCATCCATAGAGATGAAATCTGACGAACAAGCAAATACAGAACAAGAATCACAGAATTAATGTTTGAGGATATACAATTTTTAAATAAAGAGTTATTTTGGTTTCTATTGCTTTTGCCAATAGCAATAGCTTGGTATGTATTTAAGCACAATAAGCAATCTGCTGAGTTAAAAATATCGAGTATAGGAGGTTTCAAAACAACATCGTCCTTTTGGTCAAGATTCAGACATATGTTATTTGCTTTAAGAATGTTAGCCTTAGCCTTATTAATTACAGCACTTGCAAGACCAAGAACGGTTGATGTGTCTACAAAAACCAAGACTACAAGTGGTATAGATATTGTAATGGCCATAGACGTTTCGGCTAGTATGCTGGCAAAAGATTTACGACCAAACCGTTTGGAAGCCTTAAAAGAAGTTGCAGCAGATTTTATAGATGGTCGACCAAATGACAGAATTGGTCTAGTAGAGTATGCAGGTGAGGCCTATACCAAAACACCAATTACTACCGATAAGTCTATTGTGCAACGTTCACTTAGAGATATAAAGTACAATACCATTATAGAAGGCGGTACAGCTATTGGTATGGGTTTAGCTACTTCAGTAAATAGACTTAAAGACAGCAGAGCTAAAAGTAAGGTAATTATTCTGCTTACAGATGGTGTTAATAATTCAGGTTTTATAGACCCTAAAATTGCCAGTGAGTTAGCTGTAGAGTATGGTATAAAGGTTTATACAATAGGCTTAGGGACTAATGGTATGGCATTATCTCCAAGTGCAATAAATTCTAACGGAACCTTTAGGTACAGCCGTCAACAGGTAGAGATAGATGAAAAGTTATTAGAGGAGATAGCCAATGTAACGGGTGGACAATATTTTAGGGCAACCAATAATCAAAAACTAGCTGAGATTTATAAAGAAATTAATAAGCTAGAAAAAACGGAAATAGAAGAAAAGAAGTACTATAACTATGATGAAAAGTACAGACCATTAGTGCTCTTAGCAGGTATACTTTTATTAATAGAGATAATTTTAAAACACACAATATTTAGAAGCTTTGTTTAGAATAGACGAAAAAATATGGTTTTGGACCTTACTGGTTATTCCGGTAATAATTTTGCTATTTGTTTTGCTGCAAGTGTGGAGACGCTCTGCTCAGAAGAAGTTCGCAGATAGTCATTTGCTTAATCGTTTGAGTCCCAACCAGTCACTTTTTAAAAGAGTTTTAAAAGTTACAGTTCTATGTTTAGCTTTTGCGTGTTTGTCTTTAGCGTTGGTAAACCCAAAAATTGGCACCAAATTAGAAACAGTTCGTAGTCAAGGAGTAGACATTGTATTTGCGGTAGATGTTTCAAAAAGTATGTTGGCTGAAGATATAGCGCCAAACCGATTAGAAAAATCAAAACAACTTGTAACTCAAATTATAAATAGTTTAGCGAGTGATAGAGTTGGTATCATTGCTTATGCAGGTAAAGCATTTCCTCAGTTGCCTATAACTACAGATTATGCATCGGCAAAAATGTTTTTGCAAAATATGAATACGGATATGTTGTCTTCTCAAGGAACAGCCATTCATGAAGCTATTCAATTAGCCAAAACATATTATGACGATGATGAGCAAACCAACCGAGTACTAATAATTATTTCAGATGGTGAAGATCATGGAGGTGAAGCCATTGATATTGCTGAAGAAGCCAACGAAGAAGGCATAAGAATTTTAACGGTCGGAGTTGGTGATACTAAAGGAGGTCCTATTCCAATAAAACGCAATGGAGTTGTTCTCAATTATAAAAAAGATAACAATGGAGAAACAGTTATCACCAGATTAGATGAGAGCACCTTAAGAGAAATAGCAGAAGAAACAGATGGAGTTTATATAAATGGAAGTAATACTGCTGAAGTTGTAGAAACCATTAAAGACGTTTTAGATAAGATGGATAAAACGGAATTTGAATCTAAACAAATAGCAGACTTTAAAGACCAGTTTCAGTGGTTTTTGGGCATAGGTATCTTTTTATTATTTATAGAAATTTTCTTTTTAGAAAGAAAAACAGCTTGGTTAAAGAAATTGAATCTGTTCAACGAGAATTTTTAAATTTTCTTTAACGCCATTTAATTAGTGGGTTTGTTACTTTTAAAGTAGAATTATGAAGATGAAGACTTACATATTAGCGATAATAGTACTGACTGGTTTTTTGGGCTTTAGTCAAGACCAGGATAAAGAACAGTTAAAAAAAGAAAAAAGAGCCACAAATTTGGTTTATAAAGCCAATGAGTTGGCGCAAGAAGATGATTATATCCAAGCAGAAATGGAATATAGAAGAGCCATTTCTAATGCGCCAAACCAAGCAGTAGGAGCCTACAATCTTGCGACAACCTATTACAAAAAAGGGAACTTCAACGAAGCTTTATTCAGAACGCAAGAAGCTGCAAAAAAGGCTGAAACAAAAGACGAAAAACATAGAGCGTATCACAACATAGGAAATCTCTTAATGAAAGAGAAAAAGTGTAAAGAAGCAGCGGAGGCTTTTAAAAATGCTTTAAGAAACAATCCAACTGATGAGGAAACCAGATACAATTTTGCCTTAGCAAAGGAATGTGCAGAGCAGCAAAAAGACGGTGGAGGAGAAGACGACAAAAAGGACGAGAATAAAGAACAAGAAAAAGACAAGGAAAAAGAAGAAAAGAAGGAAGACGAAAACAAAGATAATAAGGACAAGAAAGACGAAGGCGATAAGGATAAAAAAGAAGGTGATAAAGAAGAGGATGACAAAGGGAAACCTCAGGATGATAAAAAGGATGAAGGCAAAGATGATAAAGACAAAAAAAATCCAAACCAGAAACCTAAACCAAAGCCAGGTCAGATGTCTCCTCAGCAAATGAAGAATATTCTAGAGGCCATGCAAAATCAAGAACAAAAGGTTCAACAAAAAATGAATGCCGAAAAGCAAAAAGGAGCTAAAGTTAGAACCGAAAAAGACTGGTAGTTTAACTAAGAGTTACTTATCATTGTTGTTCAAAAAAATGAAAATCATCAAAAACATATCGATAGTTTTATTTTTGCTAGTGTCTAGCATAACTTATGCTCAAGTAAAGTTTGAAGCTAAAGTCAGCAAACAAAAACTTGGAGTAAATGAGCGTTTGCGTATAGATTTTGAGATGAATCAGGACGGAGACAATTTTGTTCCACCAAATTTTGATGATTTTACAGTTGTAGGTGGCCCTAATACGTCTTTGATGAATTCTTATGCTAACGGCAAAAAGACATACCAAAAAACGTATAGCTACTTTTTAGCACCAAAGAAAAAAGGAAAGTTTACCATTAAACAGGCAACTATAGAGATCGATGGAGAAGTCTATAAAACATTTCCGGTCACCGTAACAGTAGTAGATGCTGTAGATAAGCCTAATGGTAAGCCAGATGCTTCAGACATAGCTTCAGATAAGATTCATTTAGTTGCAGAAGTATCTAATAGCAACCCTTATTTAAACGAACCAACTACAGTGGTTTATAAGCTCTACGTAGCAAGAGATGTAGGTATTAGTAACAATTGGAGAGAAAAGCAAACACCAAGATATAACGACTTTTGGAGTCAGAATATAGAAATAAAAGGACTTAATATTCAAAGAGGTGAATATAAAGGTGAAGATTACCGCTATGTGGTTTTAAGAAAGACGGTTTTGTATCCTCAAAAAACAGGAAAATTAAAACTAGAACCTTTAGTTTTAGATGTTACTGTAGAAGTGCCAACAGGAAGATCTAATGTCTTCCTTCAGCAAATAATGACTAAGGTACCAAAAACAATTACTGCAGGGAGTAAAACTATTAATGTAAAACCGTTGCCAGAGCAAGGTAAACCATCAGACTTTAAAGGAGCTGTAGGAGATTTTAATTTTAATGTTACCACTTCAAAAAATCAATTAAATGCTACAGAATCGCTACAGGCAAAGATTGAGGTTACAGGTAGAGGAAATCTTAAATTATTTGAGCTTCCTAAATTAACCACACCGAGTTCTTTAGAGGTATACGAACCAGAACATAAAGAAAATGTGCGTACTGGCTTAAGTGGTATGCAAGGAAGTATTTCAGATACTTATACCATAGTACCACAATATCGTGGTAAATATCCTATACCATCAATATCATTTTCATATTTCGACTTAAAAACAGAGAGTTACAAGCGTATTACATCAGATGAAATTATAATAGATGTTGTAGAAGGTCCAACAGCATCAGTTAATAGTTCTGAAAGTGCTGAAGAAAACAAACTAAAACAAATCGTAAAGCCTAGTTCTAATGCATTTGCGTTTATAAAAACCACAACGAACTGGGAGTCTATGTCTAGCAAAGACTTTTTTAAATCAACAAGTTTTTGGTGCTTATTGTTGTTGCCATTTTTAGCAATACCATTGGCAATTGTCATAAGAAGAGCAAAAGACAAACGCGATGCAGATGTTGTAGGAACTCGTATAAGAAAGGCAGACCGTTTAGCTAAAAAATACTTAAGTGAAGCTAAGAAAAATTTAGGGCAAAAAGAGGTGTTCTATGAGTCATTAGAAAGGGCCTTGCATAATTATTTAAAAGCGAAATTAAATATTGAAACCAGTGATTTTAACAAGGAGAAGATAAATACACTACTTACAAAACGACAAGTTGAGAGTAATGTGGTTTCAGAGTTCATTTCAATTTTAGAAAGTTGCGAATTGGCAAGATATACGCCAATAACCAATGTTACAATGCAGAATGATTATGATAAGGCAGCAAAAACAATTTCATTAATAGATAAACAAATTAGATAGATGAAAGGACTTATCACATTATTTCTTTGTTTTTTTAACGTTGTTGTTTTTTCTCAAAACGATAAGCTTTTTAATGAAGCCAATGCGCTTTATAATGATGGTAAATACGCAGAAGCTATTGATAAATATGAGGCGATTTTAGACTCTGGTCAGCATTCTGCAGAGCTATATTTTAATTTAGGAAATGCCAACTACAAACTTAATAATATAGCACCAAGCGTATATTATTATGAAAAAGCATTGTTGCTAAATCCTAGCGATAAAGACATTAAAAACAACTTGGTAGGTTATGCTCAAAACATGACTATTGATGCTATTGATACAGTACCTCAGGTTGGTTTTACCAGAATTATTAATAATCTAGTTAATACATTTAGTAAAGATACTTGGGCAAAAATTGCTGTTGCAGGCGTTATTGTTTTTGTTGTCTTATTTTTATTATATCACTTTTCTTATGCAACTTCTAAAAAGAGAGTGGCTTTTGTAGTAAGCTTGATAGGCCTGTTTGGAGCTTGTTTTTCTGTAGCAATGGCATTTAAAAAGGAAAATTTAAATAAAAAAGATAATCCGGCTATTGTGTTTGCACAAGAGTCTAAAGTAAAATCTGAAGCAAACAAAACTTCAGAAGAAGTGTTTAGACTTCATGAAGGTACAAAAGTGCAAGTTATAGATACTTATGAGGATTGGAATAAAATTCAGCTTTCAGACAATTCTACGGGCTGGATTCCTTCAAAAGACATAAAAATCCTTAAGACCTTTTAAAAATTGTTAACAAAATCATATATTGTGAGAGTAATATTTGCTCACAGCAAAACCTATGATTTTAAAAAGAACAATTGCACTATTATTTGTAATGCTATTTACGCTAATGATATGTGCGCCAACTATAATTATATCCTGCGATGATTCGGCAGATATTTCCGCATTTTTTGGAATGAATGAAGAAGAAGAGGATACTAAGGTACTTTTTGATAAATCACCAGAAGAATTAGAAGACATATCAATAGATATTAATAAAAAGGAGTATATCGTTTATACTGCTAAAGAATACTATATACCTCATTTAAATTTAATTTCTCCACCTCCCGAGAGATACCTTATTTAAATACTGTCATATAACGAACTTTTAAAAAAGGTTATCAAAATTAAATTAAAAAAGTCTTAGAGGTCTCTCTAAGTGTAAATTGTATATAATATGTTTAAATCATTAAAAAGTGACATACCAGCGAGTATTGTTGTTTTCTTTGTAGCACTCCCATTATGTTTAGGAATTGCTTTAGCAAGTGGAGCGCCATTATTTTCAGGTTTAATAGCAGGAATAATAGGAGGAATAGTTGTAGGATTCTTAAGTGGATCTCAAATTGGTGTAAGTGGTCCTGCGGCAGGTCTTGCGGCAATAGTATTAACAGCAATAACAGCACTAGGTGGATGGGAAAATTTCTTGGTAGCTGTTGTACTTGGAGGAGTGATTCAAATTATTTTTGGAATTCTAAGACTTGGAATTATAGGGTATTATTTTCCTTCTTCAGTAATCAAAGGAATGTTGACAGGAATTGGGATAATCATTATTCTAAAACAGATTCCTCATTTTTTTGGATACGATATAGAGCCAGAAGGAGCGGATAGTTTCTTGGAACCATCTGGTGAAAATACATTTTCAGCTATTCTTTCTGCAGTAGACAACATAACAATTGGTTCAACCGTGATAGGAATAATTAGTTTAATTATACTATTGTTATGGAGTAATGTTCTTGTTAAAAAAGGAAAGTTTTTTGAAATAGTACAAGGACCTCTTGTTGCAGTTGTAGTAGGTATTATATTTTACTTACTAACCAATACAAATGAAACGTTAGCTATTGAAGCGGCTCACTTGGTTAGTGTACCAGTGCCTGATGGATTTGACTCTTTTATTGGTCAGTTTAGTTTTCCGAATTTTAGTGTTATTACACAAGCCGATGTACTAATTACAGGATTTACTATTGCTTTAGTAGCATCATTAGAAACGTTATTATGTGTTGAGGCAACCGATAAGTTAGATCCTCACAAACGTGTAACACCAACTAATAGAGAGCTTTTGGCACAAGGAACAGGTAATATTGTATCAGGATTAATTGGAGGTTTGCCTATTACGCAAGTAATTGTTCGTAGCTCGGCAAATATTCAATCTGGTGGTAAAACTAAGGCAAGTGCTATTATTCATGGATTTTTACTGTTAATTTCAGTGATTATTATACCTCGTATATTAAACTACATTCCGTTATCTGTATTAGCAGCTATTTTATTTATTGTTGGTTACAAATTGGCAAAACCATCAACATTTAGAGCTATGTATAATGGAGGATGGATGCAGTTTGTGCCATTCATTGTTACAGTTTTAGGAATTGTATTTCTAGATTTATTAAAAGGAATTGGTTTAGGTTTGGCCATAGGTATATTTATAGTACTATACAGAAGCTATAAAAACTCCCACTTCTTACATAAAGAAGGAGAAGATATTGATGATGGTAAGATTAAGATGACTTTAGCAGAAGAAGTTACCTTCTTTAACAAGGGTGCAATTTTAAAGGAATTAGATCGTGTACCTCACGATTCTACTTTAGAGTTAGATGTAAGGAATACAAAATTTTTAGATAACGATATTGTTGAAATTCTTGAAGACTTTGCTTTTAAAGCAAAAGAACGAAATATTAATATTAAATTGTTTTCAGAAAGAGGTATCGTTGAAAATCCGGATAGTTTTGTGACATTTTTTAAAACAGAAAAAAAGAAGTAAAAAAATAATGCTTCAAACTTAGGAAGCACAAAAAAATATCAAATGAAAGCACATACAAAAGAAACGCAGGCAACAATGACACCTGAAAAAGCTTTACAGTTTCTAAAAGAAGGAAATATCAGATTTCAAAAAAATCTAAAAGCAAACAGAAATTTACTAGAACAAGTAAATGATACTGCAGAAGGACAGTTTCCCTTCGCTACAATTTTGAGTTGTATAGATTCTAGAGTTTCTGCAGAATTAGTCTTTGACCAAGGTTTAGGTGATATTTTTAGTATAAGAATTGCTGGTAATTTTGTGAACCAAGATATCTTAGGAAGCATGGAATTTGCTTGTAAGCTGGCAGGTACAAAACTAATAGTTGTACTAGGTCATACAAGTTGTGGTGCTGTTAAAGGTGCTTGCGATCACGCGAGGATGGGTAACTTAACCGCTTTAATAAATAAAATAGAGCCAGCAGTATACGCTGTAGATGAACCTACGGATAAATCTGCTCGAAATTCTTCTAATTTAGAGTTTGTAGATGCTGTTGCTAAAAAGAATGTAGAAATGACTTTAGATAATGTTAGGAGCCAAAGTGTTATTTTAAATGAAATGGAAAAAAACGGAGAGATTAAAATCGTAGGTGCTATGTACGATATAAGTACAGGTGGTGTAGAGTTTTATTCTTAATTCTTTAAATAGATTACAATAAAAAGCCGCTTTCTAGTGGCTTTTTTTATGCTTCTTCTTCAGGTGTAGTTTCCTGTTCAGCTTCGCTTTTTATGAGATTAGGAAAAATCATTGGTGCTAAAGACTTTACAGGTTTATAAAGAACACTTTCTTCCAAGTCTTCTTTTTCCATAAAAGGTAGTGTGTTGTTTAGTTTATTAAAAACAATAAGTAAAACACTGAGTATTAAACCAATTTTTAGAGCACCAAAAACACCACCCAAAAGTTTGTTTAAAAGACCCAAAGCAGCAAAATCTGCGAGTTTTGTTAGAGCTTTACCAGCCAAGCTTATAGCTAAAACAATAATTACAAAGGTGATAGCAAAGGCAACAATATTTATGGTTTTTTCGTTCCAATCTACTTTAGATTCTAGCAAATCAGCAGCAAAATAGCTAAAGTGAATAGCGCCATAAACACCCAATACAAGGGCAACTAACGAGGCAACTTCAACAAAAAGGCCTTTAAAGAGACCTCTTACAAATCCAAAAAGCAGAAGAGCTGCCAAAACAATATCAATGATACTCATAATACTAGCGGTTTTAGCAAATATAAATTAACTTTGCTAATTCTATAACGCGTAAGTTGTAAGATAAATTATGGCAAGAGACGAACAGTTAAAAGAACGATGGGATTTGGTGGTGCAAAAGCTCTCTAACCAATTTGCAGATGGAGATACGTTAGATCTAGATTCTATTATATATCTTATTGGAGTTCAGGAGTTAGGGCAAATTCACAGAACATATAAAAAAGACCACAAATTAGACCTTATGCATATTGCAATTTGTAAACTTTTGGAACCATATGGGTTTTATGAATTTGATTTTGTAGACGAAGATGGTTGGCCACATTATAAAGTAAAAGAACAATTACCATTTCTAAAAGCAGGAGAACAAAGTGTGTTGATGAAAGAAGCTATCGTTAACTATTTTGTTGAAATGGAGTATATCGATTGATATTTTTTAAATTTGCAGTCCTAAAATTGAATTACTGAGATAAATTCAGCAAAAATGATAGACAAGTTAAAAGAGTTGATAGCGGAAGCGGAGGCGTTCTCGGCACAATCAAAAGAAGAAGTAGAAGCATTCCGAATTAAATATTTGGGATCTAAAGGGTTGCTTAAGCAATATTTTGCTGAATTCAAAAACGTGGCAAACGAGCAAAAGAAAGAGTTTGGTCAGACTATAAATCAGCTGAAAAAAACAGCTGAGGATAAAGTCAATGCTCTTAAAGACTCTCTTGAAAGTCAAGAAGAAGAAAAGGGTATCTATGGCGATTTGTCGCGTCCTGGTGAGCCTATTGCTTTAGGTGCACGTCATCCTATTTCAATTGTCAAGAATCAAATTATTGATATTTTCTCTCGTATAGGTTTTAACGTTAGTGAAGGTCCTGAAATTGAAGACGATTGGCACAACTTTACAGCACTAAACTTACCAGAGTATCACCCAGCACGTGATATGCAGGATACGTTTTTCATTCAAACCAATCCAGATATCTTATTAAGAACACATACAAGTTCTGTACAAGTGCGTTATATGGAAAATAACAAACCACCTATCAGAACCATTTCACCTGGTCGCGTATATCGTAATGAAGCTATTTCGGCACGTTCACATTGTTTTTTCCATCAGGTCGAAGGTTTGTATATTGATAAGGATGTAAGCTTTGCAGATTTAAAACAGACGTTGCAATACTTTACAACTGAGATGTTCGGGAAATCTAAAATTCGTTTACGTCCATCTTACTTCCCATTTACAGAACCAAGTGCTGAAGTGGATGTATATTGGGGATTAGAAACCGAAACAGATTATAAAATCACTAAAGGAACGGGTTGGCTAGAAATCATGGGTTGTGGTATGGTTGATCCTAATGTATTGGAAAATTGTGGCATAGATTCTAAAGAATATTCAGGATTTGCCTTTGGTATGGGAATCGATAGAATTGCGATGCTATTGAACCAAATCAGTGACATTAGATTATTAAGCGAAAACGATGTACGATTCTTAGAGCAATTCAAATCGGCTTTATAATAAATTAACAACGAATTATAGTTAAAGGCTAATATGTTAAGAAATTTACATATTAGCCTTTTTTATTTAACAACAAATTAACTTCGTTTAGTTCGGTTTGTTCCGAACTTAATGTATTTTTGCGGCATAATTTTTTAGAATAATTTATGACTAAAGATATATGTAGCAAAAAAATGGCACTAGTTGAAAAACTTGGTGTGCATTTAGAAGGTAGAGAAAACCTAGCACCTGTTGCTGCGCGCATTATGGCGTACGTAATTTTAACAGGTAAACGTGGTACTACGTTTGATGAAATGGTTACTGTACTTCAAGCAAGTAAAAGCACTATTTCTACGCATTTAAACCACTTGCAAGATTTAAAGAAATTAGAATACTTTACCAAAACGGGCGACCGTAAAAAGTATTTCATCATTAATAAAGATTCTGTTTTACATCATATTAATGAAATGATTAAAGAATGGGAAGAAGTTGCTACGCTTCACAAAGAAATGAAAGCGTACAAAGAAGCCATTAACGAACATATTACAGATGAAGAGGAAAAGTTCGATTTAACGTTTCATAACGATTATTTACGATTTGTAAAAGATGCTTCAGCTTCAATAGAAAACTTAAAAGAAAACCTAATTAAAAATAAATTCAACCTTTAAAATGATGACAACAAATAAATTAATTTCAATATTAACCATAGCTAGTTTTTTTCTAGTCGTGGTTAGTTGTGGTAATAAAGACAATGCGCAAGCAGCTGCAGCACAACAACAGCAAGCCTTACCATTTCCGGTAACTCAAATTCAAACGCAAACTGTAGAAGGCTATAACGAATATCCTGTAAATATAGAAGGTATTGTAAACAGTGATGTGCGTGCAAAAACTTCAGGATACATTCAAAAAGTATTGGTAGACGAAGGTGCTAGAGTACGCAAAGGTCAACCGCTTTTTAGGTTAGAAACGCAATCGCTAAGTCAAGATGCCGAAGCCGCAAAAGCACAAGTTAACGTGGCTCAAGTTGAGGTTGATAAGTTAAAACCTTTAGTAGAAAAAAATATTATTAGTCCTGTACAATTAGAAACTGCAAAAGCCAATTTAGCACAAGCCCAAGCGGCTTACAGCAGTATTGCTGCCAATATTGGTTATGCAACGGTAAAAAGTCCGGTTGATGGTTACGTAGGTTCAATCAATTTTAGAGAAGGTGCTTTAGTTAGTGCTGCCGATGCAACACCATTAACTACAGTAAGTGATATTAGTCAAGTGTATGCGTTTTTCACTTTAAACGAAGCGCAATACATAGACCATTTAAAACGAATGAAGGGTAAAACCAAAGCAGAACGTATTAAAAATTCGCCAGACGTTAGTTTAGTATTGGCAAATGGCGATATATATGCTGAAAAAGGTCGTATTCAAACCAGTACTGGTCAAATTAGCGAAACAACTGGTACTATAAAAGTGAGAGCTGCTTTTGATAATCCAAATGAGCTATTAACAAACGGAAACAGTGGAAAAATACGTATTCCTTCAACTTACGAAAATGCAGTAGTTGTACCACAATCGTCAACCTTTGAGCAACAAGGTAAAGTAATGATTTACACCTTGGGCGAAAACAATAAAGTAAGCAGTAAAATTATTGAAGTTGAAGCTAAAGTAGACAATCTTTACGTGGTAAAATCGGGTATAGATGCTAGCACAAAAATTGTAGCATCTGGTGTTTCAAAATTACGCGATGGTATGCCAATTGCGCCACAAGAAATTCCGTTTAACGAAGCCACTAAAAAAGTAGCTACTTTATTTAAAAACTAAATTATTCCTTAAACATATTTATTAGTTATGTTAAAAACATTTATTGAAAGACCAGTGCTTTCAACAGTAATCTCTATTATCATAGTTATACTAGGTGTTATCAGTATAACATCCTTACCTATAGAGGAATATCCAGATATTGCGCCGCCAACTATTAAGGTTACGGCTAACTATACAGGTGCTAACGCAGAGACTGTTTTAGAGAGTGTAATTGTACCTATTGAAGAGCAAATTAATGGTGTAGAAGGTATGACGTACATTACATCTACAGCATCAAATAACGGGACTGCAGAAATTACCGTGTATTTCGACCAAACTATGGATGCCGATATTGCTGCGGTAAACGTACAAAACCGTGTAGCACGTGCAAATCCGTTGTTACCTTCAGAAGTTATTCAAACGGGTATTGTAACACAAAAGCAAGAAACCAGTGCATTAATGTTTATTGCTATGTATTCTGATAGCGAAGATTATGATGCTACTTTTATTCAGAATTACTTAAAAATAAACGTAATTCCTGCAATGCAGCGTATTAAAGGTGTTGGTGATGTATCTGTATTTTCTCAACAAGATTACGCTATGCGTGTTTGGTTAAAACCTGAAAAACTAGCAGCTTATAATTTAATTCCATCAGATATTACAGCTGCTTTAAACGAGCAGAATTTAGAAGCTGCAGCTGGTTCTTTAGGTGAAAATAATGGTGAATCTTTCTCTTATATTTTAAAGTATAGCGGAAGATTTAAAGAAGAAGGGCAGTATGCAGACATCGTAATTAAGGCTTTAGGAAATGGCGAATATTTACGATTGAAAGATGTCGCAGATATCGAGTTAGATGCGCAATCCTATTCGTCTAACGCTACAAGTTTAGGACATCCAGCGGTATTTATGGGAATTTTCCAAACCAAAGGATCTAACGCTGCCGAAATTATTGAAAACATAAAAACCACTTTAGCAGATGTAGAACAAGGTTTGCCTGAAGGTTTAAACTTCTTTGTGCCTTACGATACAAGTTTATTCTTAAACGCATCTATAGACAAAGTAATTAGCACACTTTTAGAAGCCTTTTTACTAGTGTTTTTAGTGGTATTTATCTTCTTACAAGATTTTCGTTCTACATTAATTCCTGCAATTGCAGTACCAGTCTCGATTATTGGTACCTTCTTTTTCTTGAATGTCTTTGGCTATTCCATAAACCTATTAACGCTTTTCGCATTAGTGCTGGCTATTGGTATTGTGGTAGATGATGCTATTGTTGTTGTAGAAGCTGTACACGCCAAAATGGATGAAGGTGAGAAAAAACCGAAAAGTGCCACATTAAAGGCTATGAGTGAAATTTCTGGGGCTATTATTTCAATTACATTGGTAATGTCTGCTGTATTTATTCCAGTAACCTTTGTAACAGGTCCAACAGGTGTATTTTATGAGCAGTTTGGTGTTACTTTAATTATAGCCATTTTAATTTCGGCAGTAAACGCCTTAACGTTAAGTCCGGCATTATGTGCATTGTTACTAAAAGAACATAAAGACGATGAAGAATTAAAAGGAAAAAATGCACTTCAAAAATTCTACACGTTATTTAACAGAGGATTTGACGCAACTGTAAATAAATACGTTAAGTCACTACAGTTTTTATATAAAAACAAGTTTGTATCAGTAATGCTATTAATCATTGCTGGTGTAGGTATTTATTGGGCGGCAACAACAACGCCAACTGGATTTGTACCAAATGAAGATAGAGGAATTATTTTTGCTAACATAGAATTACCTGCCGGTGCATCATTAGACCGTACCGAAGCAGTAACTAAAGAATTATACGCAAAAATTAAAGACCTTGATGGTGTTATAGGTGCTAGTTTTGTTAAAGGGCGAAGCTTAATTAGTGGTGCTGGTAGTAACTTTAGTATTGGTTTCGTCAAGTTAGACGATTGGTCTGAAAGAGAATCTGAAGCCTTATCTGCACAAGCCATAACTGGTAAATTATTTGGTATTGCAGCTACCATTCCAGAAGCAAAAATTATTTTCTTCTCGCCACCAAGTATTCGTGGTTTTGGTAATTCAGCTGGTTTTGAGGTAAATTTACTAGATAAATTCGGTGGTGAATTTACCGATTTAGATAAAGCTAATAAAGAGTTTGCAGCAGCCTTAATGAGTCATCCAGAAATTCAATATGCGCAATCGGCATTCAACACTAATTATCCGCAATACGAAATGGAAGTTAATGTGCCTTTAGCAAAAGAAAAAGGTGTGGCTATTAACAGTATTTTCGGGACGCTTCAAGGTTATATTGGTGGAATTTACGCTTCAGATTTTAGCCGATTTGGTAAACAGTATCGTGTATACATACAATCGTTACCGGAAGATAGAGCAGATGAAAACGACCTAAACAGTATGTATGTTAGAACAAGTTCTGGTGAAATGACGCCAATTACACAGTTTGTAACTTTAAAACGTGTGTATGGTCCACAATCGGTAACGCGTTTCAACCTATTTAATTCAACAAATATAACAGGTGCAACCAATCCAGGATTTAGTACAGGTGATGCCATTAGAGTGATTGAAGAAGAAGTGGCAAAACTGCCAAGTAATTATACCGTTGCATATTCTGGTTTAACACGAGAAGAGGTAAATGCAGGTAACCAAACTACGTTTATTTTCATCTTAAGTATTCTGTTTGTGTATTTCTTATTAAGTGCGCAGTACGAGAGTTATATTTTACCATTTTCGGTATTATTATCGCTGCCATTTGGTGTATTTGGTGCGTATATAAGCACCAAATTCTTAGGGTTGGAAAACAACATTTACTTCCAAATAGCACTTATCATGCTGGTTGGTCTGTTGGCTAAAAACGCCATACTTATTGTTGAATTTGCATTGCAACGACGTAAACAAGGTGAAAGTATAGTAGATGCAGCTTTCCATGGTGCCAAAGCACGTTTACGACCAATTTTAATGACATCATTCGCCTTTATACTTGGGTTAATGCCACTTGTATTAGCCAAAGGTGTTGGTGCCGAAGGAAACAATTCTATTGGTACAGGTGCAGCTGGTGGTATGTTAATAGGAACCATTTTAGGTGTATTTGTTATCCCAATTTTATTCATCTTTTTCCAATGGTTACAAGAAAAAGTATCGCGTAAACCAGAAGTAGAAACAATTGAAGCTTAAAAAAATGAAATCAACTATAAATAAAAATTTTAGTAAAGGCGCATTAGTTTTAATGCTGGCACTAACACTGCAAAGTTGTTTTGTGGCGAAGGATTACACACGTCCTGAATTAGAAGAAACAGAACATTTGTACAGAACCGATAACTTACCACAAGACAGTATATCGTTAGCCGATGTATCTTGGAAAGATATGTTTAAAGACCAATATTTAGCACAATATATTGAAGAAGGTCTTCAAAACAACCTAGATATTCGTGTGGCTATTCAGCAAATTGCTATCGCTAATGCATACATGAAACAAGGTAAGGCAGGTTATTTACCGACGTTAACTGGTACAGCCCAAGCAACGTATCAAGAGCTGTCTGAAAACAGTCAGTTTGGTGGTTTTTTCTCGTCTGTAGATCAATATGAATTATCAGGAAGTTTATCTTGGGAAGCCGATATTTGGGGTAAAATAAGAAGTAATAAACGTGCAGGTGAAGCTAGTTATTTACAAACAGTAGCAGCGCATAAAGCTGTAAAAACCGAATTAATCTCAGCAATTGCTTCAACTTATTATCAGTTATTAGCGTTAGATGAGCAATTAGAGATTACCGAAAAAACAATTGCTACTAGAGACAGTAGTGTTTACACTATTAAGGCGTTAAAAGATGCTGGAAACGTCACACAAGTTGCGGTAGACCAATACATAGCGCAGTTTAACAATGCCAAAGCCTTAAAAGTAGATTTACAAGCAGCCATTTTTAGAACCGAAAACACGTTGAATTTCTTATTAGGAAGACCAGCAGAACCAATAGAACGTAGTAAGTTAACCGAGCAACAGTTAGATGAAAAGATTACACTTGGCGTACCAGCAACCTTGCTGAGAAACAGACCAGATGTAATTGCATCAGAGTACAATTTGATCAATGCGTTTGAGCTAACCAATGTGGCAAAAAGCAACTTTTATCCATCGTTAACCTTAACGGCAAGTGGCGGATTTCAAAGTTTAGAATTAGATAAATTATTTAATGCTAATTCATTATTTGCAACAGTTATTGGTGGTTTAACACAGCCAATATTTAATCAGCGTAAAATAAAAACACAGCACGAAGTAGCCAAAGCACAGCAAGAACAAGCACTTTTAAACTTTAAGAAAACCTTGTTAACTGCAGGTAACGAAGTGTCTAACGCACTTTACGTTTACAATGCTGAAACCGAAAAATTTGAATACCGTAAAAATGAAGTTGAAGCCTTAAGACAAGCAGAAGCAAACTCAGAAGAATTATTGCAAAACGGTTTAGCTAATTACCTTGATTTATTAACCGCAAGAGAAAGTGCGCTTAATGCCGAGTTAAACGTTATTGATAACAAATTACAACAATTGCTAAGCGTTATCAACCTTTATGAAGCTTTAGGTGGAGGCTGGAAATAAAATTTAAAAGAATAATGGGAAAGAAAAATAATAAGTACAGCATCAACCTTAAAGAATTAGTCTTAAAGGATGAATCTGTAGCCGAAAAAAACTTAGAGTTTGAATTCGAGAATCACGATAATATCTTCAATATCATAGACATCTTAAAGGCTAAAAACCTATTTGATAATAACAATGAATCTGTTGAATTTGCTGTTGGTTTAAAGTTGTTTAGTGAAGTGATGTTAAAAAACAGAAAGCACGAACTTTTCGAAGATTTCTTTCCCCATTTTTCGGATTTCATGAAAAAGCTTAAAGCTATGTAGAATAATCGTTTTGTTAGTTATTCACTTTCAAAACAAAGAAAATCGACACAAAATTATGAGACCTATCTTAGTTGCCACTAATTTTTCAGAACGATCTAATAATGCTGTACTATATGCAGCTTCACTTGCTCAGGTATTCAATTCAAAATTGATATTATTTAATGCCTTTAGGCTACCTGTGCATGCTGCAAACTCTAGGTTAACTGTAAAATCTATGGATGGCTTAATTAAGAAGAATAGTGACAAATTAAAGGACCAAGCACTAAACCTATCTAAAGCATTTGATATTGATGTTGAGTACGAATGTAAGTATGTTGATTTAGAGCAAGAGATAGAACACCTAATGGAGGTGAATAATTCGCGTTTATTGGTTATGGGAATGTCTCCAAAATCTATGGAACAAAACTTATTAGGAAACCCTACTACAACCTTGATTAGTATGAGAAAGTTTCCTGTACTTGCAGTGCCATTAAATGCTAAATTTTCTGGTATTAAAAATGTGCTTTTTGCATGCGATTTAATGGAAGCTATACCACTAAAATCTTTAGCAAGATTAAGACAGATAGCAATGCAATTACAATCTAATGTTACTGTATTTCATGTAGAAAACAAGATAAACGAACTTTTATCAAAGGGTGAAGTGCTACAAAATATTGATAACGAATTAGAGCCAATTACACACATTTACAAAAATGTAAAGTCTAATGCCGTAATCGAAGAAATAGAGAAAGAAATTAAAGCCTCAAAAGCTGATTTACTAGTAATGATTCCTAAAAAATATGGATTTTGGGAATCCATAGTTCATAAAAGTAAAACCAGAGTTATGGCTTCTGGGATAAATATTCCATTATTATCCATAGCAGTAGAATAGTATATACTTACACAAGTAATGATAGACAAATGCGAATTGATAAAAGCTGCCGTTGACAGTTTTACAAAGTTTGGGAGTAAACGTTACACCTTAGACGAACTAGCAACATCAGTTGGCATTTCTAAAAAAACAATTTATAAGTACTTTAGGAGTAAAGAGCATTTGGTTGTAGAGAGTGTTGCTTTTTTAATTGATGATTTTAAAAAAGAGGTAAATGCTATTTTAGAAACGGAAGATGATGCTATAACTAAAATCATAAAAATTTATGAGAAAGCCTTTGGTAGACTTAAGCACTTTAAACCTTCTTTTATTTTTGGGCTGAAAAAGTACTATCCCAAGGCCAATGATATTTTTGAGAACTTTAGAAACGAAATTGTAAACGAAACAATATATAATCTACTATTGAAAGCTAAGCAGGAAGGGATTGTAAAAACCGAAGTTAATTTACAATTGTTTTGTGGGCTTTACTTTAAACGCTTTGAAGAAGTTGCTTATAGAAACAATAATCTTGTGGAAGAATACACTAACGAAGAATTACTTAATCACTTTGTGGTGTATAGCTTAAGAGGTATTTCGGTTTCTGGATACAAGAATACATATTTTGAATAGTTTGCTATTTTTGCAACATGAAAAAAGACATCACTATACCTGAAGTAAAAGACGTATACGTAGCTGTAGTACAAGAACAACATTTAGAGTATAAAACTCTAGATTGGAATGCCTATATCATAAACAATTCAGATAAAGATTTAGATACTGTCCTTATTGTTTCACAAGGCTATAACGACACAAAAATGACACCTCCTATGCGTCATACACTTGCAAAATTACCAGCGCGTAGTTATGCCAAGATTGAGTATCTACAAGAAAAGGTTTTAGAGCTTAACAACTCGTTTAAAATTACTTTTTTTGATGATAATCAGATGTTTGATAAAACGTATTTATTCAGAAAAAACACCATTAACGAAAAGTCACTTCAAACTATTCCTTTAATGCAGTTGAAGGGTGTTTTGGTGAAATAAAATTCCTGCGAAAGCAGGAATCTCTTAAATTAGTATAATTTTTGTCATTCCGCACTTGAGCGGAATCTATTTTTATGTAAGATCCTGAATCAAATTCAGGATGACAACGCAATTTGTTAATCCAACTTCTCAGTCAATTTTTGAAATACCTTTTTAGGGTTTTTATTCTCGTAAAGTACTTCGTAAACAGCGTTTATAATAGGTAAACGTGTTTTCTTTTTATTCTTTTTGTTGAGTTCAAAAGCACTTTTAGTTGCATAATAACCTTCGGCTACCATATTCATTTCCATCTGTGCAGATTTTACGGTGTAGCCTTTGCCAATCATATTACCAAACATTCTATTTCTTGAGAAAACAGAGTAGCCAGTTACCAATAAATCACCTAAATACGCAGAGTTATTAATGTTGCGTTTCATTTTGTGCATTTTCTTAATAAAACGTTTCATTTCACGAATAGAATTACTCATCAAAACACTTTGGAAGTTGTCACCATAACCCAATCCATGAGCGATTCCAGCAGCAATGGCATAAATATTTTTTAGCATTACAGCATATTCTACACCAATAATATCATCGCTAATTTTGGTTTTTATATAATCGCTCGATAGATTTTTGGCAATAGCTTTTGCTTTATCAGCATCTGCACAAGAAATGGTGAGATAAGATAAACGCTCTAAAGCAACTTCCTCAGCATGGCAAGGACCAGCAATTACAGCAATATTTTCAAAAGGAATATTATAAATATCATGAAAATGCTCGCCAACCAACAATCCAGATTCTGGAATAATGCCTTTTACTGCAGAAACGATAATTTTTTTACTGATATCAGAAGTGAGTTTTTCTAACTCAGAGTGCATAAAAGCGGATGGAATTGCGAAAATGAGTACATCTGCCCATTCAGCAATTTCATTCATATTATTACTTAGTTTTAACTGCTCTGTATGAAATTCGACAGAGCTTAAATAACTAGGATTATGTTGTTCTTTTAATATATGTTCTTTGGTGTAAACGCTACGCATGTACCAACCTACTTCATCTAAGTTTTCGCAAAGCATTTTTACAATGGCTGTTGCCCAACTTCCTGCACCAAATACAGCATATTTTTTAGATTCCCTCATAGAATATATGTCGATTTTGTATTTCAAAAATACATAAAATATAACTGTTTTAAGACTTCAATCTAAGGCATCATTTTGAATTTGGCACAGGTTTTGAAATTATGACAACAGTAACCCTTAAAACCGTTGAATTATGAAGACATTAAAATTACTTTTCGGATTTGTACTTAGTGCTACACTCCTTACATCTTGTTATACGGAAGAGTTACATATTAACGATAATGGGCCTGCGATTTCTTTAAATCAATTATTGCAGTCTTACGATTTATGGTATGTAGATATTAATGCGACTCAAGGCTATGGAGAAACACCTTTTATGCAAATTGCATTTACCTTAACTTTTGATAATGGTCGTCTTTTTGCTAATAACAATTTGGTAGGTATTGGCAGTCAAGGTAACGGTTTTGGTGTACAAATAGGAAACTATGATGCGTATGATATGATATTAGACGTTAACCATATTATTGATGGATATGATAGTTTTGATGTGTATCAAATAGACCATAACACAATTGAATTGTATAACCCATATAATGATACATCTTACTTTTTAGATGGCTATCAGAGATCTACATTTGATTACGATTTTGTGTTCTACGATAACATTCATTATTTCTTACAAGAATATGAGGCTTGGGAAAAAGTTTACACCAGTAACTATGGAGCAATAAATGAGTTTGATAACGAGAATTATTTGCAGTTTTTATCTGGTGGAAATGACTCTACTTTTAGAAGTTCTCAAGATGTAAACATCTATAATCCAGATAATATTTACTGGGATTACACAGGTGTGTATGGAGTAGGTAATGTGTCAGGAAATATGTACCTAAAAACATTAACATTAGATTATGACTTCTTTGACAATGAATTCTTTGAACTCAGCGTTATTAATGATGGAACGATAGAGCTATATCATCCAAATTCTGGAACAGTATATGAGTTTGAAGGCAGAGGATATATAGCATACTATAGAAGTTCTGATGCGCAAGGTAACATTGCAAAGAAAGAAGAAATGCCTAAAAAGCGTAAACAAAAAACACCTAAGGTTGATAACCCTAGAGAAAACACAAGAAGCTAAATTTTGGTTGGTTATTTAGTTTCAAAACGCTCAGATAAAGCGCTAGCTTTACTGAGCGTTTTTATTTTTTAAATTAATTAGTCTTGTTATTGTAGAGCTATTTGCTCCATGCCTTCTGAAGGTTCCATTATATTTATCAATAAATTTTTCTAATATTCTCGCACTTATTTTATCGATATATAAAAAATTAAAAATATCTGTTAGAATGTAATAAGGTGTCTTTAAAAAACCACTCCCAGACCACCAACCAGCAAAAAATGTAATTACAATGGCATTTAACTTTTCTTTCTTGCCACAATCCATACAAAGAATAAACTCTTTTCTTTTAATGCTTGCTGCAATTAGAAAAGATTTGACTGTATTGGTTTCAAAGCCATAAAGTTTAGTTTCATAATTACACCTTGGACAATTTTGACTTTGAATATCCTTTAATAAAGTCTTTCGTTCTAAACCTTCATATGATTTAGCTTCAGTATTAATCCAATTAATTAAGTTAGGATTAAGATTACGTCTTGTAATTTCATCTTTAAGAATATGAAGTACTTCTTTCCTTAACCCTTTAGACTCATTTCTGGCAATATTCTCAATCTTCGAGTCTGAAAAACTTCTGTAGTTTTCTTTTATCTCTTTGAGGCTGTACATTACAAACTTTTCAAAACCACCTCTAAATCCTCAAAAGAGTACGGTTTAGACATAATAATTTTATCACTACTCAATAAGAAATACATTGGTGTAGCTGCAATTCCGTAAGTTTTTACAATTGGGTTTTCCCATTTACCCAGACCTATAGTGTGTACAAAATCAGGGTACTTTTTTATTTCATACGTCCATTTAGATGGCTCTTCTTCAAGACCAAAGGCAATTACCTTAATATTGCTTTTATCAGCTACTAATTCTTTTACTTTTGGAAGTTCATTAAGGCAATGTCCACAAGTACTACTCCAAAAGACTAGCAAGTAGTATTCCGAACCTTTAACGTCATGAAGGCTTGTAGTATTACTCGAAGATGTAATTTCAAAATTTGGCGCTTTGGTGCCAATAGATGTGTTTTTATAAGAAGTTATAGTCTCAGCCAATACTTTGTTACCAGATGTGTTGGCTAAGTTTAGTAAGTATTTATCAGTAATGTAGTTGGCTAGATCGTTATTTTCTGCAGTAACAAAACGTTGCCATACTATTTCTAGAAGATAAGTTTTTATCTCTAAATCTTTATCATCTATAGCATTATAGACATCATCTACCAAGGTTTTGTAGGTGTCGTCGGTAGGATTTTCTACCATATTAAAAACATAAGAGATCACTCTATTCGTTAAAAATGTAGAGCTCTGTAAAATGTAGTTGCTAAAATCTATTTGAGAGAAATAGTGTTTTTTTACATTTTTGGAGTAGGTGTTATAATCTTCATATTCCGTTGGGATATAAGGTCTGTTAGCTGTTATAAATGCAGAAGCTAATCGTCCCGAAGCCAGTGCTTCATATGATGTTTGAGTATCTTTTAAGACTTTAAAAACCGCATTAAAACCTTTTTTGTCTTTTCCGTCTTTTTGGTAGTAATTACTTATGGTTTGATTAACCATGTCCATGCTTTTAATATAAGATGCCCAAAGTTTATTTTCTTCAGACTCGGTAAATTCTACACCGTTTTCTTGACTAAATTTAAAAGCCACAGTTTCCCTGCCATCATAGATAAAATCGAAGTTGTTTTCTTCAGGAGGTGTTGCATACACTATCTTATAAATGCCTGGTGCTGCGCTGGAATCTATTTTAATTTCAAATTGCCCTTCAGTATTTAACTCACCATGACTTACGTAATTAGCACCTTCTGGTGTAGCTTCATATAAAAAAGCATATGTAAAATCTTCAGCTGGTAAAAATGTACCTTTAACGCTTTGTCCAAAAGCTAAAAGCGGAAAAATAAATAGAAACGTAACTAGTTTTTTCATGTTTAAATTTTAAAATTTCGATGCACAAACAACCTCAATAATTAAGCCATAATGGGTTGCAATGCTCTTAATGCAGCAGATACATTATTGATCTTATCAAAAGTAATTAATAATCTTAAACCATTTCGGGTTTGCTTTTCTTTCATTTTACATTTTGAAGCATTTATTTGTACAAATTGTAAAACTCTACTAAAGTCTTTACTCTGATAAAATTTACTTTTCTGATCTTGAATAAAGTAACCGATAAGTTTTCCTTTTTTCATAATCACTTTTTCAAGTCCCATTTTAGCAGCAATCCATTTTAAACGAACACTATCAAACAAATCCTGAACTTGTGTTGGTAATTCACCAAAACGGTCTATAATTTCAGATTCAAATTTCTGAAGTTCCTCTTCTGTTTTTATCTCGTTGAGTTTGGTGTACAGATTTAAACGTTCTGTAATATTGTTAACGTAATCATCTGGGAATAGCAATTCAAAATCAGTATCTATGGTAATATCTTTAACGTATTGTTTAGGCTTGCCGTCATCTTTGTATAAATCAGCAAATTCAGATTCTTTAAGCTCTTCAATGGCTTCATTTAAGATTTTTTGATAGGTGTCAAACCCAATATCATTTATAAAACCACTTTGCTCACCACCAAGTAAATCTCCTGCACCACGAATTTCTAAATCTTTCATAGCAATATTAAAACCGCTACCTAGCTCTGTGAATTGTTCTAATGCTTGTATACGTTTACGTGCATCTGTAGTCATGGCAGAATACTCTGGCGTTATAAAATAACAGAATGCCTTTTTGTTGCTACGACCTACACGACCACGCATTTGGTGTAAGTCACTCAACCCAAAATTATTGGCGTTATTAATAAAAATAGTATTGGCATTAGGGACATCTAAACCACTTTCTACAATGGTTGTACTTACTAAAACATCAAATTCGCCATTCATAAAGGCTAGCATTAATTGCTCTAGTTTTTTACCATCTAACTGACCATGACCTATGGCAATTTTAGCATCAGGTACTAAGCGTTGAATCATACCAGCAACTTCCTTAATATTCTCTATTCTATTATGAATAAAAAACACTTGTCCACCACGTTGAATCTCATAGCTCACAGCATCTCTAATCGTCTCTTCGTTAAAACGAATAACGTGACTTTCTATAGGATAACGATTTGGTGGTGGAGTTGTAATGACCGATAAATCTCTGGCAGCCATTAAACTAAATTGCAATGTACGCGGAATAGGTGTTGCTGTTAGTGTAAGTACATCAACATTTTCTTTAATGGTCTTTAGTTTTTCCTTTACAGCGACACCAAACTTTTGCTCTTCGTCCACGATGAGCAGTCCTAAATCTTTAAATTTTATGGTTTTATTAGCCAATTGGTGTGTGCCTATAATAATATCTACACCACCTTTTTCCAGACTTTCTAAAGTTTCTCGTTTTTCCTTGGCAGTTCTAAAACGGTTAACATAATCTACTGTAACCGGAAAATCCTTTAAACGTTCTTTAAACGTTCGGTAATGCTGATAAGCCAAAATGGTTGTTGGTACTAAAACAGCAACTTGCTTTCCGTTATCTACCGCTTTAAAAGCTGCTCTTATGGCAACTTCTGTTTTACCAAAACCAACGTCACCACAAACTAAACGATCCATTGGTCGTTCGCTCTCCATATCGGCTTTTATATCTGCAGTAGAAGTGATTTGGTCTGGTGTGTCTTCGTATATAAAAGATGCTTCAAGTTCGTGTTGCATGTGGCTGTCTGGAGCATACTGAAACCCTTTCTTTAATTTACGTTTGGCGTAAAGTTTAATAAGGTTAAAGGCTATTTCCTTAACACGAGATTTGGTTTTTTGTTTAAGTGTTTTCCATGCTTTACTTCCTAGTTTGTAAACTTTAGGAGGTTTACCATCTTTACCATTAAACTTGGTGATTTTATGAAGAGAATGTATACTTAAATACAGCACATCGCGTTCGCCATACACTAATTTTATGGCTTCTTGCTTTTTGCCTTCAACATCTATTTTTTGAAGTCCTCCAAACCTTCCAATACCATGGTCTATGTGCGTAACATAATCTCCGACTTCTAAGTTGGTGAGCTCCTTAAGCGTAATGGCTTGCTTTTTGGCGTAACCATTTTTTAGATGAAACTTATGATAACGATCAAAAATCTGATGGTCTGTATAAACCGCAATTTTATTGTCGCTATCTATAAAACCTTGATAAAGTGATAATACGACTGTATTATAATGAATTTCCTCCTGTTCAGCATCATCAAAAATATCATGAAAACGTTTGGCTTGCTGTTCGCTTACACAGGCAATGTAATTGGTAATACCGTTGCTGTGGTTTTCATTTAAGTCTTCAATTAATATGTTGAATTGTTTGTTAAATGATGGTTGAGGTTTGGTGTTGAAAGCAATTACATTATTACTAAGTATTGGTGCTGTCCCAAACTCAACTAAATTATAATCTAAAAATTGTCGTTTGAGTAATTCTGAATTACAAAACAATTCTTCAGGAACTGCGTGCTTAATTTCAGTAGATAAATTTTTGAAAGCCTCTTCAGCCTTTCTGAAAAACTCATCAATTCTTGAGAAAATAAATGAAGGATTTTTTGCAAATAGAACTGTCTTGCTAGAAATATATTTTAAGAAGCTTTCACGTTGTTCGGCAATTTGCTTGTTAGCCACATTTGGAATAATGCTAACTTTTTTAATTTTTTCTGTAGAAAGCTGTGTTTCTACATCAAAAGTTCTAATACTATCCACTTCATCGCCAAAAAATTCAATACGATAAGGTTCATCGTGTGAAAAAGAAAAGACATCGATGATTCCACCTCTTACAGAAAACTCTCCTGGTTCTGTAACAAAATCTACACGTTTAAATTTGTATTCAAAAAGAACTTCGTTAACAAAATCGATACTCAATTCATTACCTACAGCAATTTTTAAAGTATTTTTTTCTAGTTCTTTTTTGGTAACAACTTTTTCAAAAAGCGCATCAGGATAGGTAACAATAATGCATGGCTTTTTGCGAGAATTAATACGGTTAAGTACTTCTGCTCTTAAAAGCACATTGGCATTGTTGGTTTCCTCAATTTGATATGGTCTGCGATAACTACCAGGATAGAATAAAACATCCTTATCATTGATGAGTTGTTCTAAATCGTTGAGGTAATAGGCAGCTTCTTCTTTGTCATCAAAAATGAGTAAAAATGGCTTTTCTACAGATTTAAAGACTTCAGAAGCAACAATAGAGAAAGATGATCCTACAAGGCCTTTTAGGTGTGTTTTATTTTGAGTTTTGGCAATAGCATTCTGCAGATTTTGCAGTTGCAAAGTCTGTGAAAAGGTTTGCGAGATTAGAGTTTTGCTCACTAGATTTTCCCTTATTAAGTAAAAAGGCAAATATAAGTATGTTTTGATTAAATGTTTCAAAATAGAATATTCTTTACTCCTAAAGACGTTTTCTTCGAGGCTCTATAATTGTCTTTAACAATAGATATAAAAATCTTTAGATTTTCATTTTAAAACCTTTTGGTTTAGAGTATATTTGTGCCCATTAAAAAAACATATACTATGTCATTTTCAGATTTATTCGATAGTGGTTTTAAAAAACGTAATGAGGATCATTTTGCTGCAATAGTTAGAGTAGCGATGAGTGATGGTGTAATTAGCGATGCTGAAAAAGCGTTTTTAGACCGATTAGCGACAAGACTAGATATTACGGAGATTGAGTATAAAGAAATACTTAAAGATTACAAATCTCATCCAATTAATCCACCAACATCATACGACAAGCGCTTAGAGCGTTTATATGATTTGGCACGCATGGTTTGGGTAGATGATATCGAAGGACCTAATCAACATTGGTTATTAGAAAAAATATGTGTAGGCTTAGGTTTTCATGCTCAAAATGTAAAGTATATTGCAGATAAAGCTTTAGCTCTAGCTTACGAAAAAGTAGACTTGGAAACATTTGTTGATGAAATGAAAAACATGAACAAATAAGTTTATTTATCGTATTAAAATAAAAAAGCAACTTCAGTATTGAAGTTGCTTTTTTTATGCCTTTATCTTAAAGAAGAATCCTAATTTATTCTTATTCAGCGGCTCTCATAAATTCTTCAGCTTTCTCAACCATATTTTTACTACCACATATAAATGGAACACGTTGGTGTAATTCTGTAGGTTGTATATCTAAAATTCTATTGAAACCATCACTTGCTTTTCCATTGGCTTGTTCTGCTAAAAAAGCCATAGGATTACACTCGTACAACAATCTTAACTTTCCGTTGCTGGCTTTAGAGCTTTTAGGATACATGTATATACCACCTTTTATCATGTTTCTATGAAAGTCAGAAACCAAAGACCCAATATATCTACTTGTATACGGTCTGTCTCCTTCCTCCATTTGGCAATACTTTATATAATCTTTTATGCCTTTTGGGAAATGAATGTAGTTACCTTCGTTAACAGAATAAATTCTTCCATCTTCTGGGAATTGCATGTCAGGATGCGATAAATAAAATGATCCAATAGCAGGATTTAAAGTAAATCCGTTAACACCATGTCCTGTGGTATATACTAACATAGTAGATGTACCATAAATAATATATCCAGCTGCAACTTGGTGATTTCCTTTTTGAAGAAAATCCTCTATAGTTACAGGTGTTCCTACAGGAGTAACACGTCTGTAAATAGAAAAAATAGTACCTACAGAAACGTTAACATCTATATTACTAGATCCATCTAAAGGATCTATTAAAACCACATATTTGTTTTGGTGGTTTTCATCTTGACTATTGATAGTTATAAAATCATCTTCTTCTTCACTGGCAATACCACAAACAATGTTTCTTTTTGTCATTGTTTGTATAAACTTGGTATTAGCATACACATCTAATTTTTGCTGATCTTCACCTTGCACATTCGTGTCACCAGCAGCTCCAAGAATATCAACTAGACCAGCTTTATTAACTTCATGGTTTACAACCTTAGCGGCAAGCCTAATAGAATTAATAAGACGAGAAAGTTCTCCTGATGTATATTTAAAGGAAGCTTGGTTTTCAATTATAAATTCACCAAGCGTTTGTTTGCGTTGAGACATGAAGCATTATATTGGTTAATAGCAACAAATATCGCATTTTTTAACAAACTATAACGTTTTCGTAGATTAAACTCATTAAGAATTTGATAAAGTGTCTTTTTAAAGAAATCTGTATGAAATTAAACAATGAATTTTAAACTATATTTGAGTTCTCTAAACAAGAAAAATGAACCAACCAAGACTTGCAAAAAAAACCGATATGCCAAGAGTGCTAGAACTCATTAACGAGCTAGCAATTTTTGAAAAAGAACCAGAAGCTGTAGAGGTAACCCAAGAACTATTAGAGTCTGATGGGTTTAGTGACAATCCAAAATTTACTTGTTTTGTTATAGAAGTTGATAATAAGGTTGAAGGTATGGCTTTAGTTTACAAGAGGTATTCTACTTGGAAAGGAGAGGTTTTGCATTTAGAGGACTTAATTGTAAGTGAATCTCAAAGAGGAAAAAATCTAGGAACTTTACTGTTAGATAAAGTTGTTGCTTACGGAAAATTTCTTGGTGTAAAACGTATTAGTTGGGAGGTATTGGATTGGAACGAGCCTGCAATAAATTTTTATGAAAATAAAGGAGCAAATGTAATGAGAGATTGGGATGTTGTTCATTTAGATGAAAAAGCTATAGAAAACTATTTAAAGAATTGTGATGCGCGTTTATAAATTTGGTGGTGCTTCTGTAAAAGACGCAGATGGTGTAAAAAATTTAGCTTCTGTTTTAAAAGAAACGGGTTATGAAAATACATTGGTGGTTGTTTCTGCTATGGGAAAAACAACTAATGCTATGGAAGTGGTCATCAAAAATTATTTTGAAAATAAAGGTGAATTACAAAGCTCTATTCATGATGTTATAAAATATCACAATGAGATTCTGTTAGATTTATTCGATAATGAAAGACATCAGGTGTTCACTGCTGTAAAAGCCCTTTTTGATGAATTAAATCTGTTTTTTAAAAGCAATAAATCGCCAGATTACAATTACGTTTATGATCAAACTATTGGTTTTGGTGAGTTAATATCTACTACAATAATTAGTCATTATCTTAATGAAATAGGTATAAAAAATACGTGGTTAGATGTAAGAGAATACATAAAGACAGATAACTACTACAGACGCGCTAATGTTAATTGGGATGAGACCCAAGAGTATATTTCTTCAAAATTTAATAAATCGGTACTGAATATTACACAAGGATTTTTGGGTAGCGATTCTAATAATTTTACAACAACTCTAGGGCGCGAAGGCAGTGATTATACTGCAGCAATTTTTGCCTATTGCCTCAATGCCAATAGTGTTACCATTTGGAAAGACGTTCCAGGTGTATTAAACGCAGATCCACGTTATTTTGAAAATGCTCAGTTACTCAACCAAATTTCCTACAGAGAAGCTATTGAGTTAGCATTTTATGGTGCATCTGTAATTCATCCAAAAACCTTGCAACCACTACAGCAAAAGGAAATTCCGCTGTATGTAAAATCGTTTTTAAATCCAAGGGCAGAAGGCACTTGTGTAAGTAAAGGAAAAGCTATAGAGCCAGAAGTGCCTTGTTTTATAGTTAAGAAGAATCAGATTTTAATTTCATTATCATCTTTAGACTTTTCGTATATAGTTGAAGAAAATATTAGTGAGATATTTAGTTTATTACACCTATACAAGATGAAAGTAGATGTAATTCAAAACTCAGCAATAAGTTTTTCGGTTTGTATAGATAATATTTACAATAATCGTGATAAATTGTTGCAACATTTAAAGGCTAAGTTTAATGTAACCTGTTATGATAATGTTAGTCTTTATACTATTAGGCACTATAATGAAGAAGCTATAAATGGGCTTGAAAAAGATAAAACTGTGTTGCTTAAGCAACTAACAAGAGAAACAGTTCAAATTGTAACTAAATAACATTTACTACATTTGTTTTATGAGGAAATCATCTGATATGGGATTAGTAACAGCAAAGGAAGTCGCAAAGGCTATTAATGCAGACAAATATGGTTTTCTGGGTACTTTCTTTGGATGGCTTCTAATGAAAGTACTAAAAATTTCTACGATTAATAAGATATACAAGCGTAATAAACATAAGTCTGAGTTAGAATTCTTAAATGCATTGTTAGATGATTTTCAGATTAAATTTGAAATTCCAGAAGAAGATCTAAAACGTCTACCTAAAGATGGTGCTTATATTACGATATCTAACCATCCATTAGGAGGAATAGATGGTATTTTACTTTTAAAACTAATGCTTGAGCAGCGTGACGATTTTAAGATTATTGCCAATTTTCTCTTACATCGCATAGAACCATTAAAACCCTATATAATGCCTGTAAATCCTTTTGAAGATAGAAAGGATGCAAAAAGTAGCATAACAGGTTTTAAAAATGCAATCTTACATTTAAAAGAAGGACACCCTTTAGGTGTTTTTCCAGCAGGTGAAGTGTCTACATACAGAGATGGTAAGTTAGTGGTTGATAAACCATGGGAAGAAGCCGCTATGAAGCTTATTAAAAAGGCAGAAGTACCTGTTGTTCCAATTTATTTTCATGCTAAAAACAGTAGGTTGTTTTATAGACTTTCAAAAATTAGTGATACGTTAAGAACGGCCAAATTACCTTCAGAGTTACTGACGCAAAAACGAAGAACTATTAAAGTAAGAATAGGTAGGCCAATCTCTGTAAATGACCAAAAAGAGCATGAAACATTAGAGGATTTCACAGATTTCTTACGTAGAAAAACATATATGCTTTCTAAGACTTTTGAAGATAAGCCTAAGATCTTAGATAACATTAAGTCTACCGTAAAAGTGCCAAAACCTCCAAAACGTATTGTTACTCCAATAGATACCAAACTTATGGTAGCTGAGGTAGAAAGTTTAAGAGAAAAAGATTGCAGATTGTTGGCTAGCAAAAATTATGAAGTGTTTTTAGCTTCTGCCAATGATATGCCTAATATTTTGAGTGAACTTGGTAGGTTAAGAGAGATTACTTTTAGAGAAGTTGGTGAAGGCACAAATGAAGCGACGGATTTAGATCAGTTTGATACCTACTACCATCATATGTTTTTATGGGATAGTGATAAAAATATAGTGGCAGGCGCTTACAGAATGGGTCTAGGCTCTGATATTTTTGAGCGTTATGGCATAGATGGGTTCTATCTTCAAGATTTATTCCGCTTTGAGCCAGAACTATACAAAATGATGAGCCAATCTATAGAAATGGGTCGTGCTTTTATCATCAAAGAATACCAACAAAAACCAATGCCATTATTCTTACTTTGGAAAGGAATTGTACATACTACATTACGTTTTCCAGAGCACAAGTATTTAATAGGCGGTGTAAGTATTAGTAATCAATTTTCAAACTTTTCAAAGAGTTTGATGATTGAGTTTATGAAATCGCATTACTACGATCCTTATGTAGCGCAATATGTGCATCCTAAAAAAGAGTTTAAGGTGAAATTAAAGGATGCTGATAAAGAGTTTGTTTTTGATGAAGCTGAAGCAGATTTAAATAAACTAGACAAGCTGATTGATGAGGTAGAACCAGGCGCATTACGTCTGCCTGTATTGTTAAAAAAGTACATTAAACAGAATGCAAAAATTGTAGCATTTAATGTAGATCCATTGTTTAATAATGCCGTAGATGGATTAATGTATATTAAGATTGCTGATTTACCAGAAAGTACGGTAAGACCTGTTATGGAAGAGTTTCAGGCGGAGCTAGAACGTAAATTTATGGATAGTAATGATAAGTAGATTATTATTTTTTCTACTACTTCCAACACTTTGTTTTTCTCAAACAATAACAGGTATTATTTTAGATGCCTCAACCAATAACCCTCTAGAAACTGTAGCTGTTTATTTTGATAACACAACTATTGGAACTACTACGGATGCTAAAGGGAAATTTTCCATAAGTTATTCTGACGCAATACAATCTCCTTTAGTCATTTCTTATTTGGGTTACGAAAAAGTAATTATTGAAGATTATAGAACCAAGAGCGATATAACAATAAAACTAAAGTCTACAGATGTAAGTCTGGATGAGGTGTTTATAGACTTTGACGACGGATTAACCAGAAGACAAAAGCTTCGTCTATTTAGAAAAGAGTTTTTAGGAAGTTCAAAGTATGGGAAATCCTGTAAGATTTTAAACGAGAAAGACATCTTTTTACGCTACGATAAACAAAAGAAAACATTATACGCAAGTGCAGATGTACCTATAATTATAAAGAACAAAGCCCTTCAGTACGAGATATCTTTTGATATGATAGACTTTGAGGCTATTTTCCGATTCGCTAATTTAAAAGAGCAAGATTTTGCCTTAGATAGGGTAGCTTATGCTGGCACATCATACTACAAAAACCTAGAAAAGTCAGATAAAAAAAGGACAAAAAGAGCACGAGAGAAAGTATATAAAGGATCTGTACAGCATTTTATGAGAGCTTTGTTTCATAAAAATCTTAAAGAAGAGGGTTATGAGATTTATAGTCAGGGCTTTAAGGTAGGTGAGTATAAGTATTTTAGAATTGAAGAAAAAGATAGTTCTGGTCTTAAAGAGGTTTCACTAAAACAAAAAGTATCTATTTTATACGACCGAAAAGAGCAGAGTGATATAAATGTATACGTAGATAGCTTTTTGTTAGATGCATACGGAAATTATTCGGCTATAAGAGGTGTTTATTTTAATGGAGCCATGGGAAGCCAGCGTATGGGAGATACTTTGCCTTTGGATTACGGGTTGAGTACAAAAAAAGAAACTCAGAACTAAATAATTCTGAGTTTTAAGAATTCCAAGGATTCAATAATTACTTCTTGCCGAATAACTTACTAAAAAAGCCTTTGGTTTTTTCTTTAGCTTCGTTATAGGTTTCTTTTGCATCTTCTGCTAAGTCTTCTAGTTTTTCCTCTGCTTCATCAGCAAATTCACTTATTTTTTCACTAGCCTCATTTGCAAACTCTTTGGCTTTAACCTTAGCTTCCTCATAAGTTTCTTTGGCATCTTCAGCAAATTCCGCCGCCTTTTCTTTAGCAGAATCAGTAAACTTATCTAACTTTTCTTCTGCTTCTTCGGTAAATTCAGAAGCTTTTTCTTTAGCATTGCTGTAAATTTCTTTAGCATCTTCATTAAGAAACTCAGTTGCTTTGTCTTTAGCTTTTCCGAATAATTCTTTGGCATCATCAGCAAGTTCTCCCGCTTTTTCCTTTGCAGCATCTAAAGCTTCAGAAGCACTCTCATGTAAGTCTTTTGCTTTTTCAGAAGTAGTTTCTGAAGTTTCATTAATAGTTTCTTTAGCTTTTTCTACAGCATCATTTGCTTTGTCTTCTAAATTTTTGTTTTCTTCAGTCATTGTCAATGGTTTTAGTGTAATTATTTGTAGAAGAATGTATTAAATCGTTACAGAATTATTTAAATGCCTGATCTACAGGTTCCCAAAGTTCTATTTTGTTACCATCATTGTCTAATATCCAACCAAATTTTCCGTAATCGTATTCTTCCATTTCGCCTACTATTGTGACACCTTCTTCCTTTAAAGTCACTAGTAATTCTTTTAAATTTTCTACTCTATAGTTAAACATAAAGTCTTTTTTAGAAGGCTCATAGTATTTTGTATCCTCTGCAAACGGACTCCATTGTGTAGAACAATCGTTACCATCTTGGTCTTTCCACCAAAATGTACAACCATAGGCATCAGTGTTAAAACCTAGGTGTTTTTTATACCAATCTTTTGAGGCTTGCGGATCTTTTGTTTTAAAAAATAATCCACCAATTCCTGTTACTCGTTTTTTCATTTTATTTTTTCTTTAAGGTTGATTCATAAATATTTATCCATTCTTCACCACTCATCTTTTTAGTAAGTTCACCAATAAGTTCAAATGGTATTTCATCCATTTTTTTAAAACGAATACAACTTTTACCCATATCTAATTTGCGTTTACAATGCTTAGGATACTCACCAACAAACCAATCCAGTAATTCTTTCTTAGCATAAATGCCCATATGGTATAAGTTTACAGAGTTTTTTTGAGACGCAAAACTCATAAATGGCAAAGGTGTTTTTGGATCACAATGATAACCATCAGGATAAACTGAGTGAGGCACGTAGTAGCCAATCATTTTGTATTGCATGCCTTCTTCAAACCCTGTGGGTAAGTTATCCTTTATAACCTTACGAAGTTTTTTGAGCGTGTCTTGTCGTTCTTCTGGCACCTGGCTTATATAATCTTCTGGTGATGTTGCGTCGTATTGCATTTTATAGATTGATTTAGTAGTTATTTTCTTTGAAGGATTAATCCTGAAATTAAAGATATAATAAATCCTATTATAAATACAGTAAAAAACATAATGGTAGCCATAAAGCCTGAACCTCCATAGTTTTCCATTTGGGTAGTTAATTCAGTTTTTTTGTTTTCAAGTTCTTTACCAGAGTATAACGTTTCGTAGCTTTCCAAAGTTTTTGCTAAATAGTCTTCTGCAAAATCTGGATTGATAACGGTTGTGTACAAATAATCAACTAGTCCAACACCAAGACCAACAAAAGCAGATATTAAAACACCAATTAAAAGTGCTTTACCAAAAGTTACTTTTCCGTCATTAACTTTATCTCTAAAATGTTTGATTCCAAAATAAACAAAGGATAAAGAAGCTACCATTGAGCCATAGCCAATAATTTCTTGAGTAGTGTAACTTAAGCCACCACCAAAAGTTAGTGCTAATCCAAAAATAACGGCTCCAAGTATTAATCCATAGCCGCCAAATTTAAGTACTGTATTTTTCATGATTTTTGTTTTTAGTTAGTGTCAAAAGTAGTTTTTGCAGTTAATTTTTGGCTCATACTAAAGTACCAAAGAAGTAGTACTAAAGTCTAAAAGTATATGTATTATATGATATTGAGAGATTTTGCTATTTGAACTGCTTGCGTTCTGCGTTTTGCATTTAGCTTTACTAATAAATTTGAAACGTGAGTTTTAATGGTGCTTTCTGAAAGAAAAAGTTTTTCACCAATTTCTTTATTAGATAGACCGTCAGAAATATATTGAAGAACCTCATACTCTCTGGTTGTAATATCTAACTCTTTTATTTTGTTTTCATCAACTTCGGTTGAATTTGATGCGCTCTTATGAAGTGATTTTTTATTGATATAAATACCAATAAAGAAAAACGTTAGTGCAATAATTGATACCACAACTTCAGTACTAATATTTCCTATTGTTAAGGTATATTTACTAAACTGAAATAGCAATAATATTGCTAAAATCAACAATCCAAAAACAAGAATGGTTTTCTTCATGTTTTAAAATTAGCAAAATTTTGTTTTAATTTTATCTACGATGGTTTGCGCAAGTTTAATATTGCTCTCAAGCGTCCAGCCTGCTACATGAGGTGTTAGAAGTACATTTTCTGCATTAATAAGATATTCAAAAGCTGTGGGCATTTTGCTTGATGTGAAAAGGTTTTCAAAAGACGACTTTTCGTATTCTAAAACATCTAATCCAGCACCTAGGATTTTACCAGTTTCTAAAGCGTTAACCAAATCAGCTGTTACAACACTTTTACCACGAGCTGTATTGATAAGCCAAAACGGCTTTTTAAATTTATTGATGAATTCTGAATTTACCATGTTTATCGTTAATTCAGTTTGTGGTGTATGTAGGCTTAAGACATCTGCTTTTTCCTGAAGATCGCTAAGCGATATTTGGGCAGCATTCTCATCACCAACATTGGCTTTAATATCATAACAAAGCACTTCCACATCAAAACCTCTTAGCTTTTTCGCAAAGGCTTTGCCCATATTACCATAACCGATTAAGCCAACTGTTTTGCCATCCAGCTCTATACCTCTGTTGTCTTCTCTTAGCCATTTGCCTTGCCTTACTTCACGATCTGCTTTGTTCAATTTATTAAAAAGCGATAATAACATACCTAAGGCATGCTCACCAACAGCATCTCTATTACCTTCTGGTGCGGAAATTAAATGCACATCTTTTTTTTCAGCGTAATCACAGTCAATATTTTCTAAACCAGCACCAACACGACCTATGAATTTAAGATTTGTAGCCGCATTTAAAAATTGTTGATCAATGGTAAACCGACTTCTTATAATAATGCCATCATAGGTTTCAATTTTAGCTTCAATTTCTGATTTTGATGACGTGTAGTCTTCATGATTGGTAAACCCTAAATCATTTAGCTGATTTAAAAGTAGCGGATGGTTTTTGTCTAAATGGAGAATCTTCATAGGTGTTTTGTCATTCTGAATTTATTTCAGAGTCTTTTCTAGTATAGAGATACTAAAACTTAAATCTTAGGATAATGTGTTTGCGTCTTTTCGTGTTTTATGGTTCCGGTATGTGCTGTACTTAGTTTTTCAAAAAGCAATACATGTACCTCTTCATCGTTTTTCGTGTAAGGGTTATGCTCTACACCTTTTGGAACAACAATTAATTCGCCTTCTTTAACAACTTCTGTACGGTCTCTAAATTGCATATAGAGTGTGCCTTTGATGACTTGAAATAATTCGTCTTCATCATCATGACTATGCCATACAAACTCGCCTTTTAATTTGGCTAGAATTACTTGCATATCATCCACTACAGCTATCTGATGCGGATGCCAGTTTTTATCGAATTTTGAAAATTTTTCTTTGATGTTTATTGCTTTCATGAAGTAAAGTTACGAAAGCAGTTACAATTAGATACCCAAAATCAATTTGGCAATCCAGAAATAAATCAGGATTCCAAAAATATCGTTGCTAGTGGTAATAAATGGTCCTGTTGCAATAGCAGGATCTATGCCTCTTTTGTCTAAAAAAAGCGGGACGAAAGTTCCAATCAATCCAGCAACAATAATTACAGCAATTAAAGATACTGAGATGGCTAAAGCTGTATTAAATTCACCTTTGGTAATCCAAACAAAAATGAAAAGAAACAAGGCTAAAATAGTTCCATTAAGTGCTGCAAGGAGCATTTCTTTTATTAAACGTTTGTTGACGCTTCCTTTTACATCGTCATTGGCAAGACCTTGTACAATAATTGCACTAGATTGTACACCTACATTACCAGCCATTGCTGCAATAAGTGGTGTAAAAAAGAACAAAACAGCATACTTGCTGAAGGCTTCTTGAAAGCCTTCCATTATTAAAAAAGCTCCAACTCCACCAACTAAACCTAAGAATAACCATGGTAAACGAGCTCTGGTAAGATCAAAAATACTGTCATCAGAATCTACATCCTGTGTAATACCTGCTGCTAACTGATAATCTTTATCTGCTTCTTCTTTTAAGACATCAACGATATCGTCAATGGTAATTCTACCTAAAAGTGTTTGGTTATCATCAACCACAGGAATGGCTTCTAAATCGTATTTTGCCATAACTCTAGCCACATCTTCAGCATCATCTTTTACGTTTACATAGTCTACATTATCCTTGGCTATGTCTGCAATTTTCTGATCACTTTTGGCAACAATTAAATCTTTAAGTGATAGGCGACCAATTAATTTTTCTTCTTTATTAACCACATAAATAGAATGCACGCGAGTAACATCTTTAGCTTGTCCTCTTATACGACGTAAGCAACCAGCAACTGTCCAGGTTTCGTAGACTTTAACGAGCTCTTTTGCCATTAAACCACCAGCAGTATCATCATCATAGGTTAGAAGCTCTCTAATCTCTGCTTTATGCTCTTCGTCTTCTATTTGGGAGATTACAGCTTGTTGTCTTTCCTCTGGCAGTTCTGCAATAATATCTGCGGCATCATCGGTATCTAGCTCTTCAATTTCTTCGGCGATTTCTTTTGCCGATAGATTTTTTAAAACTTTCTCACGATTGTCCTCATCAAGTTCCATTAAAACATCAGAGGTCGTTTCAGAATCCAGAAGTTTTATGACATAAAGCGCATCATCAAGATCGAGTTCATCAAGAATTTCGGCAATATCAGCGTAGTGATACTCGTTTAAAAGTAATTTTAGTTCTTTGTCGTTTTTGTCTTCGACAAGGACTTCTACTTTTTCAATAAGCTCATCTGTAAGTTGAAATTGTATGTTGTCTTGAGTTTCTTCCACTTGTTTTTTTATGTTTCTCGATACAATTTCAAAATTTATATTTTGAAATCACTCGAAATGACGTAAAACTTAATTTTGGTCGTTTTCAATAAGCGAAGTGAGCTCAATAAATTGTGAGACACTTAATTGCTCTGGTCGCTGCCCAAAGATAGTATTTGCTTTTAAATTATCGGAAAGGTTGAAGGTTTTTAAACTATTACGTAATGTTTTTCTGCGTTGCTGAAAACCTGTTTTCACAACTTTAAAGAATAAAACTTCATCACAAGGCAATGTGAAATTTTCTTTTCGTTTTAGTAATAGTACACCAGAATCTACTTTTGGTGGCGGATTAAATACTGAAGGCGGCACTGTAAATAAATATTCAGCATCATAAAATGCTTGGGTTAAAACAGAAAGAATGCCATAAATTTTAGAACCTTCTTTAGAACAAATGCGCTGAGCAACTTCCTTTTGAAACATCCCTGAAAATTCTGGTATTTGATAACGCATCTCTAAAGTTTTAAAAACAATTTGAGACGATATGTTGTAAGGAAAATTACCAATAATAGCGAAGGGCTGATCTTTAAAAACTTCAGTTAAATCGTACTTTAAAAAATCCTTTTCGTAAATTCTATCTGAAAGGTTGAGGTAGTTGTTTTTTAGGTACTCAACTGATTCTGTGTCAATCTCTATAACGTGAGTTTTAATATCTTTTTTGAGAAGATATTTAGTCAATACACCCATTCCAGGACCAATTTCTAACACGTCTTTATAGCCTTGCAGTGTTAAGGTATCTGCAATTTTTTTGGCAATATTTTCATCTTTTAGAAAATGTTGTCCTAAGTGTTTTTTGGCTCTAACTTGATTTTGATTTGACACTGATTAAGATTGGTTTTTGGGTTCTTTAAGGGAAACAAAAATTATAAATAAAGCGAATCCTGCACCACATAAAAAGCCACCAATAGTTTCCCAAGGTTCAGAATTATAACAAAAATAAGCAATAATTACACCTAGAAACATCATCAAGATACTTATAATTCTTAAGGTTTTTCTGTTATTGTATATTTTCTGATTGAGTGCCATTTTATACTTAATTGAAATTTACGGAGTATTCATCTATGACTTCTAATTCGGTTCTAAACGCCAACATTTTGTCAGCAAACCGTTTTAGACCATCACCTCTCAGGCGCTCAGCATCTTCTGCATAATATGCTTCTAAAGCTTCTCTGGAGTGTGCCTTATATTGTACAGAATAGGTTATGCCTCCCATGTCTTCTTTTACCAATACTTTGGTGAGTTTGGCATCTACAAATTTTCCTGTAGCTAAAACTTGTGGAATATGTTCTTTTATCCAAGCTAACCATTCATCGTGAACGGATTCGTCTATGTTTACTGTGACGTTGTATATAATCATGATAAGAAAAAGAGATAAGGAATTAGTTGCAAAGTTAGGGAATTGAAACTAATAACTACTAATCTTAGATTGTCATCTAATTAATACTATCACCTCTCAGCATCCTAAACTTTTTACGAGATTCTATAAAATAGATGCTATCTTCAAAATCAAAAATGATTTTTTCGTAAAGCTGTTTAGCTTCTTCAGGTTTGGCTAAATGTGTATTGTATAATTCGGCCAAATAATAGTGCGCATCGTCCGCTAAGATGTCTTCTCTATAGTCTGCAATAATTTTTAGATAGTTGGCTTCAGCTTTATTGTATTGTTTTTTCTTTTCAAACAATTTGGCTTGCTGAAATAAAGCTTGGTCGATGATACTTTCTCCTTTATGTTCTTCTAAAATTTTATCTAAAAGTGAAATAGCTTCATCGGTTTTATTCTGAAAAGCGAACAAATCTGCTTTCGCATAGTACTTTAGTGCGGTTTGTGTACTGTCTTCCCACTTGTTATCTGATATTAAAAGTTTTAAATCCAGAGCATCATTGGCAATAAGTTGCGAGGTTGATGATTTTAAAATTTTCAGTTGCGATTCTGCCCAATCAAAATCACCTTTGTAATAGCTTGTTTTTGCAACTTTAAATCGTGCTTCTTGAGATATAGTACTGTTTTTAAGACTCAACTGAATCTGAGAGTAAAAGATTAAAGCCTCATTAAAACGTTCTTGTAATACCAAAATATCAGCTAACAGCAGTTTTACTTCAGCTTCTTGAAATTCTGAAATATTTAGTTTCATGCTTTTTCTTAAAAAGGATGTTGCGCTTTCGGTATCCTTTTGGTGGAAGGCTAAAAACTCTCCATACGCTAATTGTAGTGGTAATGTTAATTCGGACTTTCCGAATTGGTCAAATAACTTATTATAGGCTTCATCAATAACATCTAGCTCTTTTTTAGATGTTGCATTTTGAGTATCAATTTCTAGAATATATTGATGCGCTGTTAATGCTGTAGTGGCATCTTGAGTGGTTTCTAAAACGTAATTAAAAATATCCTTTGAGGTTTCACTGTCATTATCATTTAAGGCTGTTACAGCGAGTTCTATAATACGATCTAAACTTTCGGGATTACGTTTGTACAGTGCCTTTTCTTGAATGAAAGATTTATTATAGGCTTTTTCTTGCACATACAGCCAGCTCAAAAATTCATACCAATACGGATTTGGCTCTTGTTGAATTTTTTTTAAAAGCAAACGCCTTAGATAAAGGTTGTTTTCGTTGTCTTTGTTTTCCGATATAAAATCGCTTACTGCACGCTTTATGTTATTAATGTAATTTGGTCTGTAGGCTATATATTCTATATAGTTTTCAAACATTTTTTCAATATTCCCTTGATCGCCATAAATACGAGCTAATTGAATGCTGTAGTTTTGATTTGGCATTAAAACCTTGCCTTTGTCATATACTTTTATTGCTTCTTCAAGTAACGAATGGTCTTCAAATTTCTTAGCAACACTATAGACGTAGTTTGGTTTTTCATCTATATAGTCTATTGCTTCTTTGTATAAGGTTTTAGCTTTTTCTAAGCTGTCTTTAAGTTGGTAGTTGTATCCTAATTCTACGATAAGCGTTGGATTTCTACGTTTTTCGAGGCGCTGAATTAATATGTTTTGAGCAGCATCGAATTGTTCTAATTGTTGATGTACATCAATAAGTTTGAAAAGGTAATTATAATTGTATGGTTTCTCTTTGTTTAGATTTTCGTAGATAACAAGAGCTTTTTTAAACTCACCTTTTTTGTAGTAGCTGTCAGCAAGTACTTCACTATTTTGTGAATTGACAAAACCGAAGGTAAGTACAAGTGATATTATGAATAAATAGTTTTTCACAAAAAGGTGTTTTTGTAAATATAACAAATGCAATATCTAGATATTGTAAATGTTATTATAAAAAAATGCCTAAACGAGAAGTTTAGGCATTTTGACCAGCAAAATAAATGTGCTATTAACCATTATTTATTGTAAATATGATTCAATTACTTTGTCGTGGTGTTTTCAATACTTTATAGTTAGAAAAAAACCTTGCTTACCATAACAACTAGTGCAATGAGTAGTACAATGCGTTTTACGTTTTTCATAATTAGGCTAATCCTTGATTTGGATCGCTAACTTGATAAAAATAAACAAAAAAAGCGAAGAAATACATAAAAAATCGATAAAAAACATATTTTTTTAACAAATAAGCCCGAATTTATCGACAGAAATAGGCTACGAAATCATGTTAAACCCAGTGTATGGTACTAATACGTCTGGTATTTTAATGCCGTCTTCGGTTTGATAGTTTTCTAAAATTCCTGCTAAAACTCTTGGCAATGCTAAAGAGCTTCCGTTAAGTGTGTGGCATAATTCGTTTTTACCATCACTATTTTTAAAACGTAGTTTTAAACGATTGGCTTGGAAAGTTTCAAAATTTGAAACCGAAGAAATCTCTAGCCAACGGTCTTGTGCTGTAGAGAAGACTTCAAAATCATAAGTTAATGCAGAAGTAAATCCTAAATCGCCACCACATAGACGTAATATTCTGTATGGCAATTTTAATTCTTTCAGAATACCTTTTACGTGCTCTACCATACCATCTAAAGCTTCATAAGATTTGTCAGGATGCTCAACTCTTAGTATTTCTACCTTATCAAATTGATGCAGGCGATTTAATCCTCTTACATGCGCACCATAGCTGCCTGCTTCTCGTCTAAAACAAGGTGTGTAACCAGTAATGGCTTTAGGTAAATCATCTTCGTTTTGAATGGTGTCTCTAAAGATATTTGTTGCAGGTACTTCTGCTGTTGGAATTAAATACAAATTGTCTGCGGTAACATGGTACATCTGACCTTCTTTGTCTGGTAATTGACCTGTACCAAAACCAGAAGCTTCATTTACTAAATGTGGTACTTGCATTTCAGTATAACCTGCTTCAGTATTTTTATCTAAAAAATATGTGATAAGTGCACGTTGTAATTTTGCACCTTTTCCTTTGTAAACAGGAAAACCAGCTCCGGTAATTTTGTTACCAAGTTCAAAATCTATGATGTCGTATTTTTTAGCAAGTTCCCAATGTGGTAAAGCGCCTTCGAACAAAGTAGGAATATCGCCTTCACGATATACTTCTTCATTATCTTCATCTGTGTTACCAGCAGGAACAACCTTGTTAGGCACATTAGGGATTTTGTATAATAACTCATTAAGCGCATCTGCTTTTTCATTGAGTTCTTGCTCTAAAGTTTTAACAGTGTCTTTAAGTTGTGTTGTTTTTTCCTTTAAAACATTTGCTTTTTGAACTTCGCCAGATTTAAATAAGTTACCAATCTCTTTTGATAGAGCGTTAGATTCTGCTTTGGTGTTATCCAACTTTGTTTGAAGATTTCTTCGGTCTTCGTCTAATGTAATAACATCGTTAATCATTTCGGTAGCATCGATATTTCGTTTTGCTAAACCGTTAATAACAGCGTCTTTATTTTCTCTAATAAAAGCAACTTGTAACATATCTAAAATTTTGGATTTATACCAAGCGGTATAAGAAAATCAAGGCACAAAAGTAATAAGAATTTAAGCAGATAAAAACTATTTTGAGGGCAATATCCAATCGTGGTGTTTAAAATGATACCATTCTTCGTTAGCAAGGTCTACATTTGGATCTATAAGTGGTCTAGATGGCCTACCATTAACTTTAACATAAGCTCTAACATAAACTTTAACAGACTTTCCTTTTTTTGAGAAATCTTGTTTGAGATGTTGCGCAAATTGCCAAATAATATCTGGTTTAGTGCTTGCTCCTCGCTTTTGCTTTTTGGTGAGGTAATCATTGATGTTTATAGGAATCTGTTTATTTGTAGATTCGTCAATTACTCGATAATTTACATTGCCGCTCTTGGCACGAAGCATCATGCGCCAAGAAAGACGATGACCTTCTTCAGTCCATAATACATCATCTTTAAAATAATGATGACGAAGCGGTAACCCAATATGAATAAGAAAATATATAATGAAGACTGTAATGAACACACTACCATATTTTGGAACTATTACTTCGTTAGCTTCATAAAGCTCTTTCTTTTTTAGGAAAAGATTTCTGATACGTTTAGGTTCAAAAAAGAAAAGGCTAAAAGCTAAAGCCAAATAAGGGAAAATACCAATTTGTAAAACAATAGAATTAAATAAGTGAAAGAATATTGAAATAAAAAAGGCAAATTTTCTTGTTGGCTTAAATAATAAGGCAGGAATAATTAAACCATCAAATAGGATACCTCCATAAGCCAAAAAATAATGAAACCAATCTTGTTGTAATGTACTGCCAATTAGAGGGAAATCTGCTTTTCCCTTCATTAAAATTTTAATGAATGTGGAGTCTAGCCAATCTGGATATAACTTAGCAACTGTTGCGTATGTATAAAGTATAAGTAACTGTAAAACAAAAACCCATTTGCACCAAGCAGGCATTGAAATACGCTTCAATTTGGGTTTTAATTTTACATCGATAGAAGCGTATCGGTTTGCTGGCATCAAAACCATTAAAAAACTTAAAATAGAGAGTAAATAGTAATGGTTGTTATAAGATGATTTTTGCATTAAGTAGGTTGCAGTCCACATCAACGCAAACATTAGCATGCTAAATCTGTATTTGTACCCAACCATAATAAGGAGGCCAAAAATTCCCATTAAGATGTAATAGGCATACATCCAGTTACCAGGTAATGGTTGTAACCACTCAAAACCTATAAAGGTAAAAGTGAATTCTGGATCGATTAAGGTACGTTTTACCCAACCAAAAACAATAGCACCTACAGATTCTAAAAAGCAGAGTAAACCAAAGATAATCCTAAAGACAATAAGACCAGAATTATCTATATGTTTAAACAAAAATTTATGCATTTATTGTTTTTATATGGTCTAGGGCATCAGTCATATCAATATTTAACTGCTTTTTTAAAGCTTCGAGACTTTCAAATTTCTGTTCGCTTCGTAACCAATGTAAAAACTCAATTTTTAAGTTTTTACCATAAATATCTTTATCAAAGTTAAAAAAATGAACCTCTATAGATCTGCTTTTTCCACTAACTGTTGGATTGGTACCAATGTTCATCATACCAAAAATTGTTGTATTATCTATAACAGATTTAACAACGTAAACACCATCTCTTGGTATTAACTTATAAGATTCTTTAATGTGAATGTTTGCAGTAGGATAATCTAAAGTTCGTCCGATACCTTTGCCTTTAACAACTTCTCCAGAAATGAAATAATTATAGCCTAAATAGGCATTAACAATTTCAATATGTCCATTGTTTAATGCTTCTCTGATTTTTGTAGAGCTTACGGTAACGTCCTCAATTTCTTGTGCAGAAATCTCCTCAACTTTAAAATTGAATTCTTTTGCAAATATTTTTAAATCATCAATATTTGCACTTCGATTCTTACCAAAATGATGGTCGTAACCAATAACAATTTGTTTGGTGTTGAGTTCTTCTACAAGAATTTGTTCTACATAGTCTTTAGCAGAAAGGTTAGCAAATTCCTTTGTAAACTCTTTTACAATAACTTTTTCTATGCCTATAGTTTTAAGAAGCTCAATGCGCTCATCAATAGTATTGAGAAGTTTTATAGTATCATCTTTTTGAAGTACCATACGAGGATGTGGAAATAAGGTGAGTACTGTGGGTACTAGTTCTTCTTTCTGAGCCAGAGCAACAACACGCTTTAGTATTTTTTGGTGTCCGATATGGACTCCATCGTAAGTACCTATAGTTAAGATTTTTTCAGACTTCAAAGCAATTCCTAAAATTTTATCAAAGTTAGGTCTTTAAACAGAAAATTAATAATGAAGTATGCTATTTTCCGTTAAATTGATTCATGGTGTTGTTAACTCCGGCAAGAGCGAAGGATTTAACTAGTTCTGCTGAAGTTTCGAGCCGCTCATCGAGTTTTGAGTTTTCTTCTTCATTCCATTCGCCAAGAACATAATCAACTTGTCTTCCCTTGCTAAAGGCATCGCTAATACCAAACCTAAAACGGTTGTATTTTGTGGTTTGCAGCTTGTCTTGAATGTCTTTTAGGCCATTATGTCCGCCATCGCTTCCTTTGGTTTTTAACCTTAGTGTTCCGAAAGGTAAATTAAGATCATCTGTTATAACCAACAAGTTGCTCAAAGGAATTTTCTCCTTTTCTAACCAATATTTTACAGCTTTACCGCTAAGATTCATGTAGGTACTTGGCTTTAGAAGAATTAATGTTCTTCCTTTAACTTTTATAGTTGTTACATCTCCAAGTTTTACGGTTTCAAATGTGGCTTCTTCTTTTTTAGCTAAGTAGTCTAAAATTTTAAAGCCAATATTATGTCTGGTGTTATGATATTTATCTCCAATATTACCTAGACCAACGACTAAGAATTTTTTCATAAGATCTTCTTCATTTTCTTTAATGACAGTGCCAAAACCAAGCCACTTTTTTAAATGTTTCCACATTCCATTTAATTTGTGTAAAAATAAAAAAGCATTCTTTTACAGAATGCTTTTTTCAATATCTGAAAAGTTTTTAAACTATTCTTGAGCTTCTGCTGCGTTTTCTGCAGTTTCACCTTCTTCTGTTTCATCTTCGTCTTCGTCAGCACCAACAACAGATAATCTACTACGTCTAACTTGACAAACAACGATGTTGTCTGGGTGCATAAATTTATAGTCCTCATTAGTCAGTTGGCTAATGTAAAGCTTAGAGCCGATTTTTAAAGGAGTAATATCTACCTCTATAAAATCTGGTAATTTAGAAGGTATAGCTTTAACTCTTAGCTTACGGTAAGGTACTCTCAAGTTACCACCATTAAGAACACCTTTAGAAGTTCCAACAGTTTTAACAGGAATTTCCATAGTGATTTCTCTATCCTCATAAATTTCATAAAAATCTATGTGAAGAATTTTATCGGTTACTGGGTGAAATTGAATGTCTTGCATAACAGCATTAAATTCTTCACCGTTATCTAAGGCAATCACAACTGTATGCGCATTTGCTGTGTATACAAGTTTAGAGAAAGCCAACTCTGGTGCAGAGAAATGCACTGGTTTAGCTTCCGCGCCGTATAATACGCAAGGAACCTGACCAGCATTACGTAAGGCTTTTGTTGACGTTTTGCCTACGCTTTCTCTTTGAGATCCATTAATTGTAATTGATTTCATTTTAAAAGTTTAATGATTTAATATTTAAATTCCTCATTTTGAGGGCTGCAAATTTAAACATATATTAGAGAAATACTAGTCTTTTTGTTCTATTTTTTAATGTTGTAGAACTTTGAAAAACTAAAATTCTTAATAATCTATGTTTGGTTGCGGAGAAATGGTTGTAGAATTATCAGTTCTACATTATGAATTTGTTACTGATTGATTGGTTATGGTGTACGTTATACATTACACCAGCAAACAAATTAGCACAGCTTAAAACTCTAAGTTTTTTACTTTCTTGTTTTAGAGGTATAGAATTGGTAACGATTAATTCTTCGAGTTTTGAGTTTTCTAGTCGTTCATAAGCACTACCAGATAAAATAGGATGGGTACAAATAGCTCTAACACTTTTGGCACCTCGCTCCATCATTAAGTCTGCAGCTTTAGTAAGTGTACCAGCTGTGTCTACCATATCATCTACCAATACTACGTTTTTGCCTGTAACATCACCAATAAGCTCCATATGAGATATTACATTGGCCTTAGCACGTTGTTTGTAACAAATTACAACATCGCTCTTTAAAGCTTTAGAGTATGCATATGCACGCTTAGAGCCTCCCATATCTGGTGAAGCAATTGTTAGGTTGTCGAGATTTAAACTCTTTAAATAAGGTAAAAATATTGTTGAAGCAAATAAATGATCCACAGGTTTCTCAAAAAATCCTTGAATTTGGTCTGCGTGCAAATCCATAGTAATGATACGCGTTGCACCAGCAGCTTCTAACATTTTAGCTACCAGTTTTGCAGCTATAGGAACTCTTGGTTTATCTTTTCTATCTTGTCTGGCCCAACCAAAATAAGGCATTACAGCAGTAATATGTCTGGCAGACGCACGCTTAGCGGCATCTATCATTAGCAGCATCTCCATTAAGTTTTCTGGTCCGGGATGAGTAGAACCAATAATAAAAATACGAGTACCTCTAATAGATTCTTCGTAAGAAGGTTGAAACTCACCATCGCTATAAGTTGAGGTAATTACGTTACCTAAATCAACTCCATATGCGGCTGCAATTTCTTGAGCTAAATCTTGACTTTGTGAACAGGTGAAAATCTTAGCTTCTGTAATGTTGTTAGGCATCTGAAAGAGTAATTAAAAAGGGTTGTTTGTTGTGTTGTTTTAAGGGCTCAAAGTTAGAAAAATAATTTACTCACAAAAAGCATAAAACCTACTATTTTTAGTTGCTTGCAGAAAAATATTTTATACTTTTGCTGTTCCGTTTTGCTCAAGTGGCGGAATTGGTAGACGCGCTGGATTCAAAATCCAGTTTCTTCGGAAGTGTGGGTTCGATTCCCACCTTGAGTACAGTTAAATTATAAGGCAAGCATAATAATTATGCTTGCCTTTTTGTTTCCGTTGGATTTGGTACATTTTTTGTGGCTTTTTTGTTGAATAACTAACTATAAACCAACAATATTATGAGGCTAAAATCCATTATTTTCTCAGTGGTTTTGCTATTGAGTTTTGGCATTAACGCTCAAACTGAATTAGAATGCAAAACAAACTTATCTAACGCTCATGTAGCCGCACAGGCAAAAAATTATGACTCCGCTTACGAGCCTTGGCTATATGTAAAAAAGAATTGTCCAGGTTTAAATCTTGCCACATATGCTGATGGTGAAAAGATTATGAAACATAAAATTGAAACTTCAAAAGGAGAAGTTCAATTGAGTTTTGTAAATACACTTTTAGATTTATGGAAACTGCGTGGAGAGCATTTTAATAATGATACTCCACAAGGCGAATACGAAGCAAAGGCCTGCCAACTACAATACGATTATAAAGACGAGCTTGGGAAAACCACCTTAGAACTTTTTGCGTGTTTTGATGCTGCTTTTAATGCAGATAAAGAAACCTTTACACATCCCAAAAGCTTATATACCTATTTTTCTTTGATGGTAGAATTATTTGATGCAGGTAAAAAATCGCCTACTGAATTATTCGAAACTTACGATGATATTAATGAAAAAATAGAAGTTGAAATTCAGAATTATTCTGAAAAATTAAATGCCTTGGTAGAGAAAGTTGATAGTGGTAAAACACTTTCTAGCGGAGAAAAAAATAAGAAAAGAGCCTTCGAAAGTTATCTTAAAAACTACACCCTTATTCAGAAAAACATTAATGTAATAGTAGATAAAAGAGCTACTTGTGAGAATTTGATTCCGTTATATACCAAAGATTTTGAAACGCATCAAAATGATTCTATTTGGCTAAAACGTTCTGTTAGCAGAATGTATCATAAAGACTGTACAGATGATGATCTTTATGAAACGTTGGTTAAGCAATACGATAAGGTAGCGCCATCTGCAGACACAAAAATTTATGTCGCTACAGTTTTAATGAAAAAAGGAAAATATGATGAGGCATATGAATATTTGTCTCAAGGTTATGGGTTAGAGGAAAGACCATACAAGAAAGCTAAATTGGCAATTACTATTGGTCTTATTTACAAGAAAAAATTTAATTACAGCAAAGCTAGGAATTTGTTTTTGGATGCGCTTAGGCTAAATCCAGCAAATGGAAAGCCTCATTTATATATTGCGAGTATGTATGCAGATAGTGCCAAGGATAAAAATTGTGGCAAGGATAATTTTGAGCAAAGAGCAATTTTTTGGTTAGCAGCTGAAGAAGCTCAAAAAGCGTCTAGAGTAGATCCAACCTTAAATGATTTAACACAAAAGTATGTAGATAGTTATTTAGCTAAAGCACCAAACATGGAAGAAATATTTATTAGTGGTTTAGCAGGTAAAACTTTAAAAATAGGATGCTGGATTAACAGAACAATAAAAGTGCCTGATGTAGACAAGCATTAGTGAAATTTGTATAATTACCTTTCAAAAAAACCTAAAGATATCTTTAGGTTTTTTTTTCAATATTAATCGTAACTTTGAACTAACCCAAATTAAATAAATTTAAACTATGTTCGAAAATTTTTGGTTCAATGTGCAGTATGGCATTAACCACGTCTTAGATATTAATGGCTACGACCATGTTCTTTTTTTAATGGTGTTGGCTGTACCTTACGTTTTTAAAGATTGGAAGCGTGTTTTACTACTTGTTTCTATGTTTACCTTAGGGCATACGTTGTCCTTGGTATTAGCCGCTTATGGTGTTGTTTCAGTAGATGGAGGGTTGGTTGAGTTCTTAATACCTATAACCATTTTAATTGCTGCTGTTTACAATGTTTTTACAGCAGGTAAAAAAGATAGAGGCAAAAAAATAGGCTTGCTATTTTTTACCACATTGTTTTTTGGTTTAATTCACGGCTTAGGCTTTGCCAGAGAGTTTAAAATGTTTGCAGGCCAGTCTGAAAATAAGATAGAGCTTCTGTTAGAATTTGCATTAGGTATTGAGATTGCACAGATAATTATTGTATTTGTAGTTTTATTCCTTGGATTTCTTTTCCAGACGATATTTAGATTTTCGCGTCGCGACTGGGTAATGGTGCTTTCAGCAATCGTAATAGGTTTGGTTCTTGAAATACTTATTCGTAATGATTACTTATGGTAATACTAAAGTTTTGTAAAACTTTAACGACAGCGTGATTGTTTATACAATTCTATCCTATTATATTCGTTAAATACATTGTTTAAAACACTTAATGTCAAATAAAAAACAATTACGTTACGATAAAGCTTATTTGCGTATTGCTCAAGAATGGGGAAAGCTTTCGCATTGCAAACGTAAACAGGTTGGTGCACTTATCGTCAAAGACCGAATGATTATTTCAGACGGTTATAATGGCACACCAACAGGTTTTGAGAATTATTGTGAAGATGATGAAGGGTATACAAAATGGTATGTGCTTCATGCAGAGGCTAATGCTATATTAAAAGTGGCTTCGTCAACACAATCTTGTAAAGGGGCAACCTTATACATTACATTATCTCCTTGTAAGGAATGTAGTAAGTTAATACACCAAGCAGGTATCGTTAGAGTAGTGTATTCTCAGCCTTACAAAGATGATTCTGGTATAGAGTTTTTAAAGAAGGCAGGAATAGAACTAGAGTTAATAGAAGATTTAAGCTAAGATTCCTAATTGGGAACAATGACATGGCAACAAAGAATAAATACATACCACTTATTATTGGTGTAGCTATTGCAGCAGGTGTTGTCATTGGCGGAAAGTTAAACTTCACAGATACGTCTGATAACCTTTTTACAACCAATAGTAAAAAGGATAAACTCAATCGCTTAATAGATTACATAGATTACGAATATGTAGATGAGGTAAACACAGATAGTATTGTAGATGTTACCGTAAATGGAATTTTAGATAATTTAGACCCTCATTCTACCTATATCCCAAAAGAAGATTTAGAGCGCATTACTGAGAGTATGAAAGGCGATTTTGTGGGTATTGGTATCAATTACTATCCTTACAAGGATACAATAGCTGTAATTAAACCAACAGAAGATGGACCAAGTGAAAGTGCTGGGATAATGAGTGGTGACCGTATTTTGTTGGCAGATGGAGATACAATTTATGGTAGAGGAGTTACCAACGATTATATTTCAAAAAAATTAAAAGGCGATAAGAATACTAAAGTAAAGCTCACAGTGTATCGAAAAAGTGAAGATGAAATTTTAGAGTTTGAAGTAAAACGGAAAACAATTCCTATAAGAAGTGTAGATGCTGCTTATATGCTAACAGACGATTTAGGGTATATAAAAATGAATCGTTTCGCAGAGACTAGTTACAGAGAGTTTAAGGTTGCATTAGAAGATTTACAAGATCAAGGGGCAACAAAATTAGCTCTAGATCTAAGAGATAACCCAGGTGGTTTTTTAGGTATTGCAGAGCAAATAGCAGATGAGTTTTTAGAGGACGATAAACTCATTTTGTTTACCAGAGATAAAAAAGGAAAAGAAGAGCATGTCTATGCTACAAGAAGAGGTGATTTTGAAGATGGTGAAATTTATATACTTATCAATGAAAATTCCGCTTCAGCAAGTGAAGTTATTGCAGGTGCATTACAAGACAATGATAAGGGTATTATAGTTGGGAGACGTTCTTATGGTAAAGGTTTGGTGCAGCGCGAAATGGCTCTAGGTGATGGTAGTGCTGTGCGATTAACCGTTTCTAGATATTACACTCCAACAGGTCGTTCAATCCAAAGACCTTACACTAATGGTGATAATAACTCTTATTACAATGATTATTACAAACGTTTGCGAACAGGAGAATTAGCAGACGAAGAAAATATTGAAGTTGACGACTCATTAAAATTCACAACACCAAAGGGAAAAGTAGTGTACGGAGGTGGAGGCATTATACCAGATGTTTTTGTGCCTGTAGACCGTTCTTTTGATAATGAAACGATCAACTATCTAAGGCGTCGAGGTCATTTCGGTTATTTTGTTTTTGAAGAGTTAGATAAAGATAGAGGTGTATATCAAGATGTTACCAAATACGATTTTATAAATAATTTTGAAGTCAGTGACGATATCGTTGTGCGCTTTCAGGATTACGTAAATCGAAAAGAAGGTACAAACATTACATTTGTGGCTTATAATGATGAAATAAGACGTCTTATAAAGGCAACCTTAGCCAGACAATTGTTTGATGACAATTCCTTTGAAGAAGTTCTAAATAAGGAAGATATTATGGTACAAGAAGTGATTCTTCTCAGCAACGAATACCCAAGTTTTAAACAATAACTTTATCGTGTACCTTGGTGTGTTTGCCACCATTCCAAAGTGTAAGAATATCTGTAGCTACATGAGCACCACTGCCAGAGGCAATAGCAAACTGACTTCTCCAACCAGCCAATGTACCAGCAACATATAGATTTTCTTCAATCAAATGGTCTGTGTTTTTTAGCCAGATTCTGTCTTTTTCTACAGCAGCTCTTGGATGAGGTTCAATATAATTTTCTAAACCATTTATTGTAAATAGGCTAGTGTATCCAACAGCAATAACCACTATTTTAGAGAGGTATTCGCCTTTGTTGGTAGTGACTTTAAAATCACCATAACTCTTATCTATTTGTGTTACTTTCTCGCTATCTATTTGAGTAACGTGTGGGTACAAATCTGTAAGCTGCTGAAGTCCCTCATTTAGAATATCTTTTCCTAAAGTACCTGGTTTAAGACCAAGAACGTTATTAAATAAAGCGGTTTGGAGATGCGAGCTTTTTTGATGCGCGATAATGCCAATCTTTTTGTCTTTTGCAAAAGGCTTATTCTTTGCAGAGCCCAACACTAAAGCACAAGATAATCCAGCTGCGCCAGCACCAATAATTAGCACATCAAAACTCATTTTCTGTTTTTGCTTAGAGTTTCAATTTTCTTAGAGATTCTAAGAATTTGTAATAATATAATAGCACAAAGTGCCGCAACTATTGTTATCATTGCTATTTTACTTTCGCCTGTTAGTAATGCATCAAAATCCAATTTAGTTGCATTATATATTACAAGACCGACAGCAATAATCGTTAAAATCCAGGTAAAAATCTTCATATTATATTTTGTTATACCAATAAGGCTTTAATATTAGCAGCAAATAATTTTACCGCTATGGCTAACAAAATTACACCAAAAACTTTTCTTATAATGTTAATTCCATTTTTACCTATTAGCTTTTCGATTTTAGCTGATGTTTTAAGAACAACATAGATTACAATAACATTACAGATTACTGCAACGATAATGTTTTCAATTTCAAATTCTGCTCGAAGTGATAATAAGGTAGTTAAGCTTCCTGGTCCGGCAATAAGAGGAAATGCCAATGGAAAAACAGAAGCAGTCATTGCGCTGCCTTCATCATCTTTATAAAGTGTTATGCCTAATATCATTTCTAATGCAATAAAGAAGATGACAAAAGCACCAGCTACAGCAAATGAATTAACATCGATACCAATAAGATTCAATAAACTTTTACCCACAAAAAGAAACACAATCATAATTACACCAGCAATTAATGAGGCTTTTTCACTCTGTATATGACCAACTTTTTTGCGTAAATCTATAATGATAGGAATGTTTCCTATAATATCTATTACAGCAAACAAAACCATAAAAGCAGTAAATATTTGTTTAAATTCTAACTGCATAACTTCTGTTTTTAAAATTCGGCGCAAAGGTCTTATTTTATTGTGGATTAACAATATTAAATAACGGTAAAGTTTATTTATTTTTGTGGCATGTTTCAGTTAGGAAAAACCATAGTTTCAGAAGATATTATAGAAAAAGATTTTGTGTGCAATCTCTCGGCATGCAAGGGTGCTTGTTGTGTGGATGGAGATGCTGGTGCTCCTTTAGATGAAGAAGAAACAAAGATTTTAGATGATATCTACCCAAAAGTAAGACCTTTTTTACGCAAGGAAGGTGTTGAAGTCCTTGATGCACAAGGTGCTTGGGTAAAAACATCCTATGGAGAATTAGAAACTCCGCTTATTAATGGTGCAGAATGTGCTTATGTTATTTTTGATGATAAAAACACTGCATTATGTGGTATAGAGGAAGCCTATAACCAAGGTGAGATATCTTGGAAAAAACCTGTGTCTTGCCATCTTTATCCGATTAGAGTAAAGGATTACTCTGAATTTTCTGCAGTTAACTACGAAAAATGGGAGATTTGTGATGATGCCTGTTCTCTTGGTAAAGAATTACAAGTGCCTATTTACAAATTTGTAAAGGAAGCTTTGATTAGAAAGTTTGGTGAAGATTGGTATGCTGAGTTAGAGAAAATTGCAGAGAAAAATTTCAAATAGCCTTTTTATATAGCTAGCTTCTTTGTTTGTCTTGTTTTTATTAGTGTTTAACAAGAAAAGCATTATCGATATTTTTCTACTCATAACGAGTATTTCGTTGATACTGATATAGGTATTGGCTTTTTTTCTATATTGGTTGCTTCATCCAAAAATCGTATTCCAAATATGGAAGAAGGACCAATAATCCAAACTCAAGAATTCGCGTGTACAATATGTAAGACTTCCATGGATATAGAAGATTTGTATTGTTCAGAATGTGGTTATCCAGAAAAAGGTACTGAACGAGAAATAGCTCTATATCATGCAAGGAGAGCGATGCAGAAAAATCAGAATATGGATGCTGATAAAAAAATTAGATTAGCAAGAAATATACTGTATGTAATGGCTGGTATTGTACTTATTTTTGGTTTCTTTAGTTTTTTTGAAGATGAGGATTTAGGTGTATTGATTACCAATGCTATTCTTGGGATTATTTATTTGTTGTTGGGTGCTTGGACTTCTAAAAAGCCTTTGGCAGCGTTATTGCTTGGGTTATTTCTATTTTTAACAACCATAATTATCTCGGGCATTTTTGATCCTTCAACAATTTTAAGAGGTATTATATTTAAAATAATAATTATAGTTTACCTGGGAGTGGGTGTGTATTCTGCTTCTTCAATAAAAAAGTAAAGAGGATTTAGAATATGAGTATTGTTTGTAGTAGTTGTAATGTGGAGTTATACAGAGAAGTTAAGTTTTGCACCAGATGTGGTAAGCAACTTCTTAAAAATAATGTGGATAAGAGAACATCCTCATTAAACTTAATTATAGTTTTTTATGCAACTTTTCTGCTGTTTGCTGTTGTATCTTATTTGCTATACAACGAATACCCTCTTAATCTTTATGTTGAAATTGGTATAGAGAGTGTATTTGCACTTATGGTAGTTGCTTTCTCTTTGTTTGATTATAAGCAGATTGTAAAGCTTTATAAAATCCCTAAGTTAAACAGGAAAGTTTTAGCGTTTTCAATTGTGTTTCCCTTGTTTTCAGCAATTGTTGTTTCTTTATCTATTGGGTATTTAAACGAATCGCTCTTTGGCGTTAGTGAGAATTATTATAGTGAATATTTGTATTTAGAATACCCTTTATTATGGGCAATTCTGTTTACAGCTATTTTGCCACCAATATTTGAGGAGTTAGGATTTAGAGGGTTCTTGTTTAATAGCTTACAGAAGGTGGTTAGTGAGCGAATTACTATTATTGCAACGGCTTTTATTTTTGCGCTAATTCATTTCTCATTTATATCTTTTATTTGGATTTTTCCATTTGGATTAATTTTAGGATACATGAGGAGTAAGTACAATACACTTTGGTATAGTATTATTATTCACTTTATACACAACTTTGTTGTTTTAATGATAGATTACTACAACTTTAACTACTCTTTATTTTAGTATTAAAATTAGTAATGTAAAAACAAAAAGCACTCAACGCCGAGTTACACGCGAGAGTGCTTTTTCACCTCTATAAAAAATAATGGATTAATTAATTTGCCTCCATTAAAGCAAAAAACTTGTCAATATTAGGCATTAAGATAATACGTGTTCTACGGTTTTTAGAACGGTTTTCTCTGGTGCTGTTGTCTACCAAAGGTTGGTAGCTGCTGCGACCAGATGCTATAAGTTTTGCAGGATCTACTTTGTATTTGTGTTGTAATTTTCTAACAACAGAAGTTGCTCTTAACACACTTAAATCCCAATTGTCTTGTATCTTTTCTGTATTAATACTTCTAGAATCAGTATGACCTTCTACCATAACATCAATACTTTCTTCTGAGTTAATAACATCAGCTAACTTTTGCAAAATGTCGTCTGCTTTACTACTTATTCTATAGCTTCCAGAATTAAATAACATCTTATCTGAAATTGAAATCATTACAACAGTTTCATTGATGTTTACAGCAATATCTTCATCTTCATTAAGATCCGAACTGTTCATTGTTTTTTCAAGATTGTATTGAATAGCTAAATTCATAGAATCCTTTAAGGTCTTGGCTTCAGCCAATTTAGTAGGATCAACATTTTCTAGAGTAGTAAGCATTTTTCGTTTACTCTCATTAGACATAATAGTGCCATCTTTATGGACATCTAACTTTATGTCGTTTTCCATTGTTAAGCCTTCTACATCTTCATTTAGCGAGCTGATTTTTTCATTATATCTATCAACACGTTCTTGAATTTTAGCGAATTTGTTTTCTAGATCCTCTTTCGCTACTTGGGTTTTGGTTAGTTGGCTTTTAATCTCTCCGTTTTCTTGTTCTAAAGCCATGTATTTCTTTTTTGAAACACAAGAGTTTAAAAGAATTGTTGCTATTAAAAGCATTGAAATTTTTTTCATGTTTTTGTTTTAATTAGTTTATCTAGTATAAGTAGATATACGACTAAATGCGTGTTTTGGATGTTTAAGTGTAATAATTTTTAAAAATTGACCATAAAAAAGCCTTAGAATCTCTAAGGCTTTTGGTATAATAAAGTTTGAATTTATTCCTCTTGGTCAGAACCTACTCTAGAGTTAAGTCTTGCAGGTTTAACAGAGCTATCATGAGATTGATAATACTCTTCTAGTAGGTTCATCATGGCAGTCAATAAGTCTTTAGTTTCTAAGAGTAAACTAAAATATAACGTTGTGTTCTTAGGGCTAGATTCTTCGCTTCTTGTGCGTTCTACTTGCTTTTGTATTTTGTTTCTAACTAAGTCAAACATCTCTGTTTTAGTCTCTAACACAGCTCCAATTTGCTCAAAAGATCTAGATTCAAACGCAGTTTGTGTTGTAGCAAATAGTGTTTCGAGTTCAGAATCTAAGTCTTTAAGCTCTTTAATTTGACTAAACTTTAATTTCTTATGATTGTTATTGATGTGTTTATGGCTGGCTTTAGAGATGTAGTCTAAAGATTGTGTCATGTCTTGTAAATGACCTAGTATGTTAATATAGAAATTACTTGCCGCTACACTTGGTTCGTCTAGATTTCTTATAAAGTAGAAAATGTTATCCTTAAGATCATCAATTTCGGTTGATAATTTATCGATTTGTTTTCTATTCTTTTTTAAGAGCTTTAAATCTTGTACAGCTAAACCATTAATAGCTGACGTGTAAATCCTATTTCCGCGTTTAATAACATTAGCAATGTTAGATGCACTCTCGTGAATAACACCTTGTGTAGAACTACTTTCAGCTTTTTCAAGCTGATCTTCTTCACGCATTATTTTAGAGCTCTTACGGTGGGCCAAATAACTTCTCACTAATAAAATTACTGCTAATACTAACAATCCGGCTAAAGCATAGCCTTCTCCATGGTATAAAATAAAAGCCATGATTGCAGCAGCAACAAAAGCACTAAATGCTGTAAAAAACCATCCGCCAATAACATTTAGTACACCAGCAACTCTATACACTGCGCTTTCGCTTCCCCAAGCTCTATCTGCTAAAGACGTTCCCATGGCAACCATAAATGTAACGTAGGTTGTAGAAAGTGGTAATTTCATAGATGTAGCAATTGAAATAAGAACAGATGCTACCATTAAATTTACAGCAGCTCTTACCAAATCAAAAGCAGGTTTATCTTGCTCTTTTACAACAACATTAGGTTTTATAAACCGCTCTTTTGACCAATTTTTGTATGAATTTGGTAAGACTTTGTTTATACTCTCATTAAGACCAATAGTTAGTCTTACTATGTTTCTGGAGAGATAATTTGGTTCAAAACGTTCTTTAACTTCGTCTTGTCTTGATAGATCTACAGAAGTTTTCACTACAGCTTTAGCTTTGCTTGAAAACCATAAGGTAAGTACCATTATAAGACCAGCAATAAGCAGTAGATATGAGTTGGTTGGTACTTTACCAGCAAGCCCTTCCATACTAAACTCTGATGGTAAAACACCATTGGCTAAGAAGGCTTCATACCATTTTTGAAATGAATCATAGCCTGCAATAGGTACACCTATAAAGTTAACTAAATCATTTCCGGCAAAGGCCACAGCTAGAGCAAATGTTCCTATAATAATGATAATAGTATAAATTTTGGCATTAAATAATTTAATAGCCAACATAGAAAGTATGGTAAAGGCTAAAAAGCTTATACCTGTAAAAGTAAAAGGGCTTGTGCTTAAAAACTCCTGAGCCGAAGGTGGCATAAAAGATGCGTTTTTTAAGCCTTTTACTATAATGAAGTACATTATTGATGTTACAGCAAAGCCACTAAATATAGCACTATACCAATCTGGTTTTTCTTCAAATTTAAAAGACAATAGTAAACGAGACACATATTGAATGATAGCACCAATTGTAAAAGCAACAACAACAGATAGTAGAATACCAAGAATGATTTCAATTGCCTTTTCGTTATTTATGTAGTTACCTAAGTCTATTATAGATTTAGAGCTGTCAGCATAAATTTTGATAAGTGCAACAGCAACCGAGGCACCTAATAATTCAAATACAATAGATACCGTTGTTGAAGTAGGTAAGCCCATTGTATTAAAAAAGTCTAAGAGAAGAATATCCGTTAGCATCACAGCCATAAAAATGACCATGATCTCGTTAAACATAAATTCTCCAGGATTAAAGATGCCTTTCCTTGCAACCTCCATCATTCCACTAGAGGTCATTGCACCAACAGCAACACCAATACTGGCAACAATCATTATGGTTTTAAAAGAGACGGCTTTAGAGCCTATGGCAGAGTTTAAAAAGTTTACAGCATCATTACTTACACCAACTACTAAGTCTGCAACAGCTAGAAATGCTAATGCAGCTAGCATATAGATATAGAGGTTTTCCATTTAAAATAGTAACTATAATTGTACGCAAATTTCTTCTTTTAATTTCAACGTTATGTTACCATAATGTTATGATATACGTGTGGGTTTAAAAAAATATAGATTTGATTTTATAGTAAATACGGGAAGTTGATTAAATGTTATCTAATGTTAACGATTTTACAAATACTATATAATTGTAAATCAGTTGTTTATATGTTTAATGTTAACTTAATGTTACGTAAAAGTTGTTTAAATGTAAAATTAATGTTATGTTTGTAATGTGATTATTAATTAAAGCCCAAATGAATATGAGAAATTTAGTAATTGTTCTTATGATGTTGAGTGTAGCATTCTCTTATGCTCAAGACAATAATGAACCAAAGTTAGAAAAGAAAGGCGACTTAACTTACGTTACATATTATCATGATAATGGTGAAATAAGTCAAACAGGTGTTTTTAATGCAGATGGCAAGGTACACGGCGAGTGGAAGAGCTATGACGCAGAAGGAAATAAAGTTGCATTAGGAAATTATGAAGATGGTAAAAAAGTTGGAAAATGGTTTTTCTGGCAAGGTGAATCTTTAAAAGAAGTAGATTTTATTGATTCTAAAATTGTAAGCGTTAACCAATGGGATAACAAAACTAAGGTTGCCATTAACAACTAGTTATTATCAATAGTGTAAATAAAAAAAGCGCTCTAACATTAGAGCGCTTTTTTTATTTACAATAATTTTATAATTGCATTAGAACTTAAAAGTGTAACCCAGTGAAAACTCTGTACCTGGATTTCTTAATGAGAAAACTTGATTGTCAGTTCCATAAGATACATAGTCACTTTGACGCTCATCTCCTAATATGTTGCTAACTTTTACATCTATAGAAGAACGTTTGCTCTCACCAAAAGATTTATTAAAAGTTAAGTTTAAACTATTAAAAGGTTGTGCGTATACATCTGGTACTAAGCCAATACCAACAACATCTAAAGTTTCACCTTGAACATTATAGAATAAACCTGCTTGTAAGCCAATATCATTATTGTTATAGTCAAAACCAAAATTAATCACAAAAGGAGCTTGTCCTTGCATATCTCTTTCTCTATCAATAGTTTCTCCATCTCTTGCTGCTAATTGTCTACTGTTAAATTCATCTTCACCCATAGTTAATCGAGACTCGGTAACAGTAACGTTAGTAACAAGTCTTAAGTTGTTAAGACCTTCAGAAAGAAAACCTAAGCGTTGTCTAACTTCAAACTCAGCACCAAAAACTTGCGCATCACCAAGATTACCAACAGTAATTTGGCTTGGAGCTTGTTGAAAGAATGCTTGCTCAATAGGATCTTTAAAATCTTTGTAAAAACCACTTACTGCAAACATCTGACCATTTTCACCAAAGTACTCGTAACGTAAATCAAAGTTGTTTACGTAAGTTGGTACTAAGTTGATGTTACCAATAAATAATCGGTTTGTAATAGGGTCAAAAATCTGAGCAACAGAAGCTTCTTTGAATGAAGGACGTGCAGTTGTTCTACCATAAGAACCTCTTAAGTTAGATTTTTCGTTTAATGCATAAATCAAGTTAGCAGAAGGGAAAAAATCTACTTCATCCAAAATACTTGTTCTGTCAAAAACAGTAGTGTTATCTTGTCCTGTATAGTAAGAATTAAATGCTTCTGCTCTTACACCAATAATAGATTTAAAGCTTTCAGATATATTAAACTCAGCAGATACGTAAGTAGCACCAATATGTTGTTCACCTTCGTATGCGTCATTAGGGTTAAATGTATCAATAGAGATTAAATAAGTACCATTGTCCGTATCTGGAGTCCAAATGTTATTTGGATTTAATAATTGATTAACATCTCCACTAGCAATAAAAGAATCATCACCTTGAATATTAAACGTATAGTCATCTGTACTAAAATCTCTAAACTTGTAAGTGTACGCTCCACCAAATTTAATTTTAGCAGGACGACCAAACATTTCAACAGTTTTATCAAAATCTATTTTACCAGCCCAGTTTTCTTCTATTAAGTTTCTCCATAATTGAATTGGGAAAGTTGCAGCAGATGGACTAACAAAAAACTCACCATTGTCAGCTCTTTGTAATGGTGTAATTCTGTGCGCCTTATCCATAACTTTAGAAAAAGTCGGAGACAACTTCCATTCCATGTTAAAAGCGTTGTCCTCTGTCATACTGTTTAATCTGTGTTTACCAGTTAACAGTAAATTGGTAATAGAACGCTCTGTGTATGTAATAGAACTTTTAGTTAATGGCTCTAAACCACCACCAACACCATCCTGAGATATGGTTTGATTAAAGAAACCTGCTGCCGATTCGCCATTTTGAATGTGAAGTAAGTTTGCTTTAATTTTAGACTTATCTGTCTTATATGTTAAGCCTAACATTCCGTTAAGAATAACATTGTTAATACCTTCAGAACCTGTAGATGCTAAAGTAAAATTTAAGTCATTGTCAGAAGGGTCTGCATTATTTTTAACGTAGGCACCATCTTGTCTGTCTTCATAAAACGTAGTTTCGTTTTTGTAAGAGAAAGAAGCTTGATACCCTAATCTGTCATCACCAATATTGTATTGATTACCTAATGTGAAACCTAAATCGTAGTTCATTCCACTAGTAGATTGCTGACCTGCAAGTTCACTTAAGAATCTGCTTGTTAAAGCATTTAATAACAGTTTGTTATCAAAAGTACCAGGGATTTGTTGGTATCTGTTTATTGGTAAATTTCTTGTACCATCATCGTAACCAAAAAAATCTGTATCACTTCCTTCAGATTTTAAATATTGATCGTTAAAGTGCATATCAGGATTGTAACCTCCACCTAATGAGATAGAATATTCTCCTTTGCTAGGAAAATCTTTTGTTACAATATCAACTAAACCACCAGTAAAGTCTGCCGGATATTCTGCTGATGCTGATTTTACAACTATAACATTATCAATAATATTGGTAGGGAATAAATCCATTTGAATCGTATTACGATCTGGATCTAAACCAGGAATGTCAATGCCATTTAAAGTGGTTTTTGTATAGCGATCACCTAAACCACGGACAAAAACGTATTTATCACCTTGTATAGATACACCAGGAACACTTTTTACAGCGGCAGCAACATTACTAGCACCTGTACTTTTTATGGCTTGCGAAGACAGACCATCTAAAACTACTGCTGACTTTTTTTGAAGGTTTAAAACTGCACTTTCAGTATTTCTCTTAGTTGTAGTAGTGATGACAACCGTATCTAAAGAATTGGTTTCCATCAATACATCTAAAGTAAACACTTCATTGTTTTTTATAACAACATCTGAAATTTCTTTAGTCGCATAACCAACAAAAGAGAATACAATTGTGTAGGTGCCTTCTTCTAGCTCTAGCTCATATTTTCCATCAAAATCGGTAGTAACACCTTTTGAGGTACCTTTAACTAAAATGTTAGCAAAGGCCATAGGCTCATTGAATTCACCGTCAATTACAGTTCCACTTACTTTTCCCTGAGAAAAAGTAGTAGTTGTAGCTGAGAAAAATAAAACAAGAGCTAAGACTTTTAAAATATGTTTCATTATATTTTGATATTAATCCAATGCCTACATTGTAGACATTGGATTTATTTTTATGAATGGAAAAAAGGGTTTATTAGAATCCTAAACCACCAGCTACATTAGCGTAGGTCCAGCTTAAGCTAGAGGTGTCAGCTCCAACTGTTTGAGATCCTTCTGTTACTGCTGTTGCAGTAGATCCAAATCCTGAAACAGTAACAGTTTCAGCATTGTTTACAAAGATGTCTGTAACGTTAGTTACTCCAGTAGGTAAAACGATTTCCCAAGGGCCAAAAGTTAAGTCACCATTATTATAGTTAGTTGCAACACCATCGTTGTCTAATTCAACGTCCTTACCTGCAGGGAAACCATAAGCATAAACATTTTCAGTAAGACCTTGAGCGTTACTTCTGTAATCTGCATACTCACCATTTGAAGTAACAGAGTTACCAATAATTGTAGCGTTTCTTAAAGTAAATGCACCATTTGCAGTTCCTTCAGGACCATCGATTTCAAAAGCATGATCAGAGATATCTCCTAATACAACTACAGCATTATCAATAGTACCAGAATAAGCTTGGTCAATATCAAGAGCATCGTCACCTTGAGCCCAAACTAATAAGTTAGAAGCATCAACAGTACCACCGAAGAATTCAATACCATCATCAACATTACCAATAACTTCGATGTTATCTATAACTGTACCACTTCCAACACCACCTAAAGTAAGACCGTTGATTTCGTTACCTTCTCCAATTAAAGCTCCGCCATGACGAATAGAGATGTATCTTAAACTTCCAGAACTATCATTAGCAACTGTTCCTCCGTAAAGACCAAAAGAGTCGTCAGCAGGAATACCTTCTATTTGAGCTTCTGGAATATCACCAGAGAAAGAACAAGGAGCATTACCTAATACAATTAAACCTCCCCAAAGACCTCTGTCGTTTTCATCTAAATTTGTACCTGCAGTTTCTCCACAAGTAATATTATCTGCAGTAGATGTGAAAATGATTGGCTCGTTTGCAGATCCGTTTGCATTTAGAGTTCCACCTCTAGCTATAATTAAAGCAGAAGCTAAAGAACCAGTACCTGAAGAACCTTTAATAATAGTTCCAGGGTTAATAGTTAAAGTTGCACCAGATGGAACAACAACTTTTTGGTTTAATTGGTAGATATTGTCGTTTGTCCAAACAGTACCATCAGCAATTTCACCAGTTACAGCAATTACAGGACATTCTTCACCTGTACCACCACCTGGGTTTTGAATTATTGTAGTTTCCTCTATAATAATAGGAGTATCATCATCTTTAAAGCAACCAGTAAATACTAGTGTAGAAGCTACTAACGCGATTAAAAGTAATTTTTTCATTGAGTTAAATTTTAATAAACAATTTTTGGTTTTTATTGTGATGCAAAGAAAATGTGATATTCCTTCGAAGAGGTTACTCAATGATTAAAGTTTTGTGACCAAAAAGTTAGTTAAAGGTTAGTTCAATATTAAGTCAATTAGTGTTAAGGATACAATTTCTTAACATTAAAAAAGAAGATAATTGAAATGGGTTTTTATAAATATTTCTATATCGATTTATTTATCTTGCATTCTTAATTTTAAGATATGAACTGGGAGCAATTATTATCCTTAAGACGTTTTGGTGACGAAAACAAAAGATTGAGAAAAGAACAAGATGAAACACGTGTTGGCTTTGAAGTAGATTATGACCGTGTTATATTTTCATCAGAATTTAGAAGCTTACAAGACAAGACGCAGGTTGTTCCTTTATCTAAAACAGATTTTGTTCATACTAGGTTAACACATAGTTTAGAAGTAAGTGTGGTTGGACGATCTTTGGGAAGACAAGTAGGTAAATTACTTTTAGAAAAACATCCGCATCTAAAAAATGTACATGGTTACAAGATTAACGATTTTGGTGCCATAGTTGCAGCTGCTGCTTTAGCGCACGATATAGGTAATCCTCCATTTGGTCACTCTGGTGAAAAGGCAATAGGCGCATATTTTAAGACTGGAAGTGGAGCACAGTTCAAATCTAAATTAACAGATAAAGAATATCAAGATTTATGTGATTTTGAAGGTAATGCCAACGGTTTTAAAATCTTAACCGAAAGTAGAGCAGGAAGAATAGGTGGTCTAAGATTAAGTTATGCCACACTTGGTGCTTTTATGAAATACCCAAAGGAATCATTGCCTAAAAAACCAACAAAGCATATAGTTGATAAAAAATATGGTTTTTTTCAAAGTGAAAAAGACATGTTTAAAGAGGTTGCTACAGATTTAGGGTTAATATCCCGAAGTGAAACAGACCTGAGCTTCAACAGGCATCCTTTAGCGTATTTGGTAGAAGCTGCTGATGATATTTGTTACACCATTATAGATTTTGAAGATGGAATAAATCTTGGGTTGATTGAAGAAGATTATGCTCTGGAGTATTTAATAAAGCTTGTAAAAGGCAGAATTATAACCAAAAATTATAATGCTCTAAAAACCACTGAAGACAGAGTTAGTTATTTGAGAGCATTAGCAATTAGTACTTTAATTGATGAAGCTGCTTCCATTTTTATGAAGCATGAAGCTGATATTTTAGAGGGAAAATTTGAAACAGCACTTTTAGATGTTAGTCAATATAAAGCTCAGATAAAAGATATCATTGATTTAAGTATTAAAAAAGTATACCGATCAAAAGAAGTTATAAATAAGGAGATTGCAGGTTACGAAATTTTAAATCAGCTGTTAAATGCTTATGGAAACTTAGCGTATAATGTATACAACGACAGTTTGTCTAACTATGATAAATTGTTACAAAACCTCTTACCTGAAACGGTTAGATTATCTAGTGAATCTCTTTATAATAATCTACTTTCAGTATGCTTATTTATATCAAAATTGTCTGATACTAATGCCATGTTATTACATAAAAAACTGAAAGGTAATATCTTATAAAAATTTGCATTTCATCGAATAAATTTGTTTTTTAACGATATATTGTTTTAATTTATTTCATAATTAGCCCCAAAAAACCTACTTATGAGAAATAATATACTCGGAGGCTTAGTCATTTTTGTAGTAGTATTGACTTGCCTATTAATGCTAGACGACATATCTAACGTCCAAGATCAAGAAGTAAAAAATGATACTGTACAGATTGAGCAGGTTGAAGGAAAAACAGATTTAGCTGTTGTTGAGGATAGAGAGTAGTTGTTCTACTTTCTTTTTAATTGAAGTGGAATCCAGCTGTTGTAATTGTTGCAATTGCAACACAGAGCCATGCTCAATAAATTTATCTTCAATTCCTAAAACTTCAATATGATGTTTGTATCTATGTGTATTAGCAAAAGCTAAAATAGTACTCCCAAAACCACCTACGATGGTGCCATCTTCTATGGTAACAATAGTTTTGTGTGTGTTAAAAATTTCATGTAGCAACGTTTCATCCAGAGGCTTAACAAATTGCATGTCATAATGCGAAGCATCTAAATCTGTAATAGCATCTTCAACATGTTTTGCCATAGTACCAATAGATAATATGGCTACATCTTTTCCTTTTTTAAGGCATTCGCCTTTACCTATTTTAATGGTTTTATAAGGTAGTTTCCATTCTAAAAGATGACCTCTACCACGTGGATAGCGTATGGCAATTGGGAAATCAATTCCTAACTGAACAGTGTACATTATGTTTCGTAAAGCAATGGCATCTCTTGGTGCAAAAATTACCAAATTGGGTACACAATTAAGATAAGCTAAGTCAAAAACACCATGATGCGTTGCGCCATCTTCGCCAACTAAGCCAGCTCTGTCCAAACAAAACACTACAGGTAAATTTTGCAACGCTACATCATGTATAATCTGGTCGTAAGCACGTTGCAAAAAGGTAGAGTAGATATTACAAAACGGAATTAATCCTCGTGTCGCCATACCTGCTGCAAGAGTAACAGCATGTTGTTCTGCAATACCAACATCAAAAGCACGATTAGGAAATACTTCCATCATATATTTTAATGAACTTCCTGTTGGCATAGCTGGTGTAATACCAATAATTTTTTCGTTGTTTCTGGCAAGTTCTACAATGGTTTCACCAAAAACATCTTGATATTTTGGAGGCTCAATAGTGCTAGATTTTGCAATAAGTTCACCAGTTTTTGCGTCAAATTTACCAGGTGCATGGTATTTTACTTGGTCGGCTTCTGCTTGTTTTAGCCCTTTACCTTTTGTGGTAATTACGTGCAAAAACTTTGGACCTTTTACTGTTTTTAATCGCTCTAGTTCAGAAATTAATAATGATAAGTCATGACCATCAATAGGACCAGAATAGTTAAAGTTTAAAGCTTCAAAAATATTATCTTGTTTTTGAGTGCCCTTTTTTACATTGGTTAAGTACTGTTTTAGGGCACCAACACTTGGATCTATACCAATAGCATTATCATTAAGAATAACCAATAGGTTAGCATCTGTAACTCCAGCATGGTTAAGACCTTCAAAAGCCATTCCGCTTGCAATAGAAGCATCACCAATAACCGCAATATGGTGTTTGTTTTCACCTTTTAGTTGTGAAGCAATAGCCATACCTAAAGCTGCTGAAATTGAAGTTGAAGAGTGTCCAACTCCAAAGGTATCATAATCACTTTCACTTCGTTTTGGAAAACCGCTAATACCATTAAGTTGTCTGTTGGTTTCAAAACGATCTTTTCTTCCGGTTAAAATTTTATGACCATAAGCTTGGTGACCAACATCCCAAATTAATAAATCTTCAGGTGTGTTAAAGGAGTAATGTAGTGCAATAGTCAATTCTATAACACCTAAACTAGCGCCAAGATGCCCTTCTTTTGTGGCCACAACGTTGATGATAAACTCACGTAATTCTTTAGCTACTTGAGGTAAATCCTCAGCTTTGAGTTGACGTAAGTCTTCAGGTAAGTTTATATGTTTTAAAAGTGAATTTTGCACCAAGCAAAAATACGAGTTTTTCTAGTCTTCAATTACAAAAATTATGGGCAGATTATAGACTACAGAAATTGCCTTACCTCTTTGCTTACCAGGTTTAAATTTTGGTAATAAATTTATAACGCGTTTGGCTTCAGCCTCAAAAAGAGGATGAGGCGCTCTTACTTTTATATTTTCTACTTCTCCAGTTTCGTTTATGGTGAACTGAGTGAATATTCTTTGTTTACCGTGGAGATCAAGAAAACTTTGAGGAGCCTTAAAGTTTTCCTTTACGATTTCTTGGATGCGATCTGAAAAGTAAGTTTTCTTTTCTTTGATGGTTAATTGTTTTGGAGTATCCAAAAATTCTGGTGGTTGCTCAATACTCACAAAACCTATAATTGAATTGTCTGTGTCTGTATCCAACTCCATTTTTCCCATAATTATAGGTTCTATAATGCTGTCGTTTTTTGTTGGTAATGCACATTCTTTAGGTTTTTTGACATTTAGTGAATCTAAGCCATTACTGCTAATTGAATCAATTGCAACTTCACCAGTTTCAACAATAACCAAACCGAGAAAATCTGGTTCTGGTGCCGTTTGGATTTTTTTCGGTGATTGTATAGCTATTGAATCATCTTTTTTTATCAACTCTTTTTGAGGCTCATCAATAATAGAATCTTTAACTTTCGCCTTAGTTTCTACAACTTCTACACTTTCAATTTTCTTTTTTTGTCCGTTTTCATCTTCACAACTAAACAACGTCATTCCCATAGAAATTAAAAGTGCCAAAAGAAACAATCGATGGAAACTTTGATTTTGATGAATTACAGCTTCAGGAATTCTTAAGTTGATACTATCAAGTTGACTTTGTTTTATATGGCCACAAATGCGTTGGTCTTTATTATTATGCAAGTAATCCTGAATAGCATCAGGACTCATTTTTGTAAAATCCACAACGGTTTTAGTACACGATTTACAAAATCGACCTTTTTCGTTTGGTGTCATTTTAGACCAGTCCTCATGGCATGGTTTTGGGATAGAAATAGAATAGTGAGTACTCATAATTAATAGCTTTCTGTTATTTCATCAAAATTCTTGCCGTAATAGAATTTAATGATTTTTGAAATCGTATTTTTACAATAATGATAAAGCCATTTGACGATACATATTATATGAAAAAAGCCCTTCAGGAGGCTGAGGTTGCTTATGAAAAAGGTGAAATTCCTGTTGGAGCTGTTGTTGTGGTAGAAGATAGAATTATAGCCAGAACGCATAATCTCACAGAGTTGCTAAATGATGTTACAGCGCATGCAGAAATGCAGGCGATAACTTCTGCAGCTAATTTTTTAGGTGGAAAATATTTAATCAAATGTACATTGTACGTTACGTTAGAGCCTTGCCAAATGTGTGCTGGTGCATTGTACTGGAGCCAGATTTCAAAAATAGTTTATGGAGCTTCAGACGAACAACGTGGTTTTACGGCTATGGGAACCAAATTACACCCTAAAACTAAAGTTGTTAGTGGAGTTTTAGCAGAAGAAGCTTCAGAATTGATGAAGCGATTTTTTATTGAAAAACGAAATTTGAATTAAAACAAAGATCTATGCATAAGTTAATGGGAATTGTAATTTTACTGTTTGCCTTAAACTGTAAATCAGCAGAAAATCAAGCAAAAATGAAGCAAGAAAATATTATTCTTATTGGAAAAGGTAACCTATATGGCTCTGGTGCTGAAGGCGTAGAGAAACAGAATTTAGTAATTACAACTACAGAAGAATGGAAGGATCTACTTAATAAAATTAATGCTGCCAATAAGGTTTCTGATAGTTTTTCAGAAACAGATATTGACTTTTCTGAGTATACTGTAATTGCTGTTTTTGATGAGATAAAGAATTCAGGTGGACATAGCCTAAATCTGGCTATTCAAGAAACTAAGGAGAAAATTTTAGTAGAGGTGTTGAGAAAAGGGCCAAATGGTATAGCAACTTCGGTAATGACGCAACCTTATTATATTGTAAAAATTCCTAAACCTAGTTTGCCAATAGTTTTTGAATAAAAAAAACGCCCAACCAAAGGTTGAGCGTTGCACTAAAAATAAAGTATATCTCTTAAAGGATGCTTACGTTTGCAGCAACCATTCCTTTTCTGCCTTCTTCTTCTGTGTACTCTACATTGTCACCTTCGCGTAACTCTACGCCATTAAGGTTTGATACGTGAACGAAGATGTCTTTTCCTGTTTCTTCGTTTGTAATGAATCCAAATCCTTTTGAATCATTGAAAAATTTAACTGTTCCAGTCATTATAAAAAAATAAAAAATTAAAGCCCAAAGGTAAGGTATTAATCGACGCGCAAGGTTAATAAATCGTTTTATTTTAAAATATTGAAAATTAATAAGTTACTTAATACTTGTTTTCTCTTTGGTTTTCGCGCATTTTCGCAAGGTTTTCCTTAGTTAGCATATAGTCTTTAGCGTCTTTTCCTTTCCATCTGTAGTAAGAAAATAATGGAAAAACAACCAAAAATAATCCCAATACTCCAAAGCCTATGAGTTTTTCAGAGTAGTCAACCTCTAAAATTAATCCGCAAACAATGCTACCTAATGAGGCCAAAAAAGCTATAAGTGTGATAATATGAATAGGTTTCATTATTTTAAATTTCTAGGACGTAAAATTAATCAATTCGCGACGGTAAGCTGTTAAAAGCTTAGATTTTGATACAAAACCATAATATTTATCATCTCTGATTACAGGTAAATTCCAGGCTTTTGAGCGTTGAAATTTTTTCATCACCTTTTCCATAGAATCCTCTTCATAGTAGATGATTTCTGGTGGTTTTTGCATAAAGGTTTCAACTGTAGTTGAATTGTATAGTGTTTGGTCAAACATTACAGACCTTATGTTATCTAGTAAAATGATGCCTATAAAGTTCTTTTCATTATCAGTAACAGGAAACAAATTTCGGTTCGATTTAGAAACACCATTTTTCAGCATTTCTCCCAATGTCATGTCTGGGTGTAGTTCTACAAAATTTTGTTCAATAACAGAATCTAACTTCATTAATGTGAGTACGCTTTTGTCTTTATTTTGAGTGAGAAGCGCACCTTTTTCTAATAATTCTTTAGTGTAAATAGTGTGGTCTAAACCATTTTTGTTAATGATAAAAGACATGGAGGCTGTTATCATCAAAGGTACAAAGAGTTGATATCCACCAGTAATTTCAGCAATTAAGAAAATGGCAGTTAATGGAGCATGCAGTACACCTGCAATAAGACCAGCCATACCAATTAATGTAAAATTAGCTTCAGACACATTAAAACCTAAACCACAGTTATTAATGACTTTGGCAACTACATTTCCTAAGGCACTTCCCATCACTAAGGTCGGAATGATAATTCCGCCAGTTCCACCTGCAGCAAATGTTGTGGTCATGGCAATGGCTTTAAAAATGGTAATGCCAAATAAAAGTCCGATAACGATCCAGATATTGTCTAAATGCGAATCAAAAGGTGTATTACCTAAAGCTTCAATATCGTTACCAATTAAAAGGTTGTTGATGAATCCAAAACCTTCACCATAAAGTGGAGGAATAAAAAAGAGCATAACACCAATAGCCAAACCACCAACAATTAATTTTTGTCTAGCGGATTTAAACCGATTAAATATTGACGTAACTCCGAAGTAAATTTTTGAAAAATAGATAGAAGCAACACCAGTTCCTATTCCTAAAAGGATGTAAAATAGTGTATCCTTAATTACAAATTTATCTGAAACGCTAAACTCAAATAATACACTATCTCCCAGAAAAAAGTAGGATGTAATTACAGAAGATACTGAAGCCATCAATAAAGGTAAGAGTGAAGCAAATGTTAGGTCTAAACTAAAAACTTCAATAGCAAAAATAATTGCGGCAATTGGCGACTTAAAAATAGAAGCAATTGCACCTGCTGCTGCACAGGCAATTAATAAGCTTCTGGTTTTTCTATCAATATGCAATAGTCTGCTAAAGTTAGAGCTTAATGCAGAAGCCGAAGCAATAGCTGGTCCTAACAATCCTACCGAACCACCAAAACCTACGGTTAATGGAGCTGTAATTAAAGGATAGTATATCTTTTTCTTATTTATAATGCCATCTCTTTTAGATAAGGCAAAAAGGATGGATGGAATGGCATGTTCGCTTGGTTGTTTTGAAATGTATTTTACAAACAAGTAAACCAAAAACAAACCAACTATTGGTAAAATAAAATAGATGCTATTTTCTGAAAGAATAATACCTTTTTCAAAAATAGCTTCAATAGCAAAGGTGATATTTTTAATGAAAACAGAAATCAATCCAGCTAATAAACCAATGATGAGGCTTAGTAAAAAAATAAAGTTCTTTTCGGAGACATGTTTGTATCTCCAAATGAGTAATCGCTTTAAAAAGATGGACTTCGTTGGCATAGTTTAAAGCTAACAAAAAATCCTGCAAGAAGCAGGATTTAATATTTATGATTTTAAATTCAATTTTAAATTGAGTTCCTGCAATTGTTCATCATCTATTGGTGCAGGTGCATCTATCATTACATCTCTACCAGAATTGTTTTTTGGGAAAGCGATGAAATCTCTAATCGTTTCTTGTCCACCTAAAATAGCAACAAGTCTATCCAAACCAAAAGCAATACCACCATGTGGAGGTGCACCATATTCAAAAGCATCCATTAAGAAACCAAATTGCGCTCTGGCTTCTTCTTCAGAAAATCCTAAGTGTTTTAGCATAATCGCTTGTATTGCTTTATCGTGAATACGAATAGAACCACCACCAATTTCGTTACCATTTAATACTAAATCGTAAGCATTAGCCTTTACTTCACCTGGTTTAGAATCTAATAATTCTAATTGTCCTGGTTTTGGAGACGTAAATGGATGGTGCATAGCGTGATAGCGCTCAGTATCTTCATCCCATTCTAAAAGTGGGAAATCCATAACCCAAAGTGGAGCAAATTCATCTGACTTACGTAAGCCAAGACGTTCTGCTAATTCCATACGTAAAGCACTTAATTGTGCTCTCACTTTATTGGTGTCTCCTGAAAGTACACAAATTAAATCGCCTGCTTTAGCACCTGTAACTTCTGCCCATTTTGCTAAATCGTCTTGATCGTAGAATTTGTCTACTGAAGATTTAAAAGTACCATCTTCGTTACAACGACAATACACCATACCTAAAGCACCAACCTGTGGACGCTTTACCCAATCAATAAGTTTGTCTATTTCTTTTCTGGTGTATGCATTTCCGCCTGGTACTGCGATACCAACAACCAATTCTGCTGAATTAAATACGTTAAAATCTTTGTGCTGTGCTACGTCGTTTAACTCACCAAACTCCATTCCGAATCTAATGTCTGGTTTGTCGTTTCCGTACAAACGCATAGCGTCATCGTATAACATTCTTGGGAATTTATCAACCTCTACTCCGTTGATTTCTTTAAGTAAATGACGTGTTAACCCTTCAAACGTATTTAAAATATCTTCTTGTTCTACAAACGCCATTTCGCAGTCTATTTGTGTAAACTCTGGCTGACGGTCTGCACGAAGATCCTCATCTCTAAAACATTTTACAATCTGAAAATATTTATCCATGCCACCAACCATAAGCAACTGCTTAAAGGTTTGTGGAGATTGTGGTAAGGCGTAAAACTGACCTTCGTTCATACGAGAAGGTACCACAAAATCTCGAGCACCTTCTGGTGTAGATTTTATTAAATATGGTGTTTCAACTTCAATAAAACCATCGTTAGAAAGATAATTTCTAACAGCTTGAGCTACTTTGTGTCTAAAAACTAAACTGTTTTTTACAGGATTACGACGAATATCTAAGTAACGATATTTCATACGCAAATCATCTCCACCATCAGTTTCATCTTCAATAGTAAATGGAGGTGTTTTAGAGCCGTTAAGAACGTTTAATTCTGAAACTAAAATCTCAACGTCACCTGTAGGAATATTAGGGTTTTTAGAGGTACGCTCTTGTACTTTTCCTTTGACCTGAATTACAAATTCGCGCCCTAATTTTTGAGCGGTTTCCATAAGTGCTTTGGAGCTTTGATCTTCATCAAAGTAAAGCTGTGTTATACCATAACGGTCTCTAAGATCTACATAGATCATAAAACCTTTATCTCTAACTCCTTGTACCCAACCTGCTAGTGTAACTTCTGTATTGTTGTGAGTGGCTCTTAATTCTCCACAATTATGACTTCTGTACATATTCAAAAATTAATCCTGCAAATTTAATCAACTTAAGGGATAAAAAAATAAAAAGCCTCAACAATTGTTGAGGCCTTCTCGCTATTAATCAATGTACTCTTATTCAAGTACAAGGGTGTCTTCATCTGAAGTGTCAAAATCTTCATTTGAACTAAATTTAGATTTTAACCACATCTTGAATGCTGTTGATAAGTAGAAAAGAACTGGTACTACTATTAATGTTAAGAACGTGGCTATAATTAGGCCATAGATTACTGTCCAAGCTAATGGTCCCCAAAATATAACGTTGTCACCACCAAAATAAATATTGGCATCAAACTCACTTACAAATGTAAAGAAGTTGATGTTTAATCCAATCGCTAATGGAATTAACCCTAAAATAGTTGTAATTGCAGTTAACAATACTGGTCTTAAACGTGCCTTACCAGCTTTGATGATTTGTTGTAGCAATTCGTCTTTTGGTAAATATTCAGACATATCTAAGTCTAATTCATTTTTACGTCTATCAATTAATAATTGCGCATAATCTAGCAGTACCACACCATTATTTACAACGATACCTGCCAGAGAAATGATACCCATCATTGTCATTAATATTACGAATGAATCGCCAGTAATTACAATACCGCCAAATACACCAATTAAGCTCAAGAAAATCGCAATCATTATAATCGCAGGCTTAGATACAGAGTTGAATTGGAAAATTAAGATGAAGAAAATCAACCCTAATCCTGTAAAGAACGCACTCATTAAAAATGCCATTTCCTTGTTTTGTTCTTCGATTTGACCTGTGTAATCTATTTTGATATTCGATGGCAGACCATCAAAATTTTTCATTTCATTCTGAATTTGACTAACTACTGCACCAGCATCAGTGTAGCCAGGTGCTAATGCCGAATAGACGGTAACTACACGTTTAGTTTCGTTATGTTTAATAGCACTGAAACCTGAGTTATTTCTTTGATTAGCAACTGTTGAAACAGGAACTTCTTTTATTTGACCAGAAGCCATATCTCTGAACACTATATTTTGATTAAATAGTGCACTAGTGTTATAACGTAAATCTTCATTAAAACGAACATAGATATCAAAATCGTCACCATCTTCTTTGTAAATACCAGCCTTAGCACCAAATAAAGAATTACGCAACTGTTGCCCAACTTGACCAGTACTTACGCCAAGTTCACCAGCCTTTTCGCGATCAACAACTACTTGCATTCCTGGTTTAGACTTGTTAACGTCTATCTTAAGCTCGTCTATTGCTGAAATATTCTTTGAATTTATGTAATCTCTCATTCGCTCCGCTACAGCAATAAGTTCGTCATAATCATTTCCTTGTAATTCAATATTTACAGGAGGTCCTGCTGGTGGTCCGTTGGCATCTTTTTCCACTGAAATTAAGACGCCAGGATAAATTCCAGATAATGCTTCTTGCACTTTTTTACGCAATTCTTCACTATCTTTTCCTTTTCGAAATTTATACTCACGCATTGAGGCTGTAATTTTTCCTTTATGTGGCATCTCTGCAGTAGATCCACCATCGGTTTGAGGATTTCCGGCTCCTTCACCTACTTGTGATACTGAGCTTTCTACCATAAAGTTTTCGCCATCTGCAATATATTCGTCATCATATAGGATGTCGTAGACTTTGCCTTCTATTTCTTTAGTAATTTCATTAGTTTTTTTGATATCTGTACCTTCAGGATATTCGATATAAACAATGATTTGATTCGGTTTGTTATCTGGGAAGAACTCTATTTTAGTTCTTTGACTAGCAACAGAAGCACCAAAACTTCCAAAGGCTAAAAAGAATAACACAAAACTTCCTATGGCTATAATTTGTGGCCACCATCCTTTAAATGAACCTTTTAATGTACTTTCATAAAGATTTTCAAGACGTACTAATGTCTTAGTTTGAAAATTATAAGCAGCTTTTCTTAGTATTAATCGGTAAACCCATAGCATTATAGCTGTAAAAATCATTACAGTTCCCAATCCTCTATAAGTTCCTCCAAATAGTAATATCAGCAGACCTATTCCACCTACTATTGATGTGATATAAATAATTCGCTTAAGTGGCATTTCTTTGTCTTCAATAGTCATAAATTGAGATACTAAAACCGAATTGAAGAATATTGCTACAACTAATGAAGAACCTAATACAACACCTAAGGTTTTAGGGAAATATACCATAAACTGACCCATTAATCCTGGCCATAAACCAAGCGGAATAAATGCAGCTACCGTCGTTGCAGTTGAAATAATGATTGGAAAAGCAATCTCTCCAATACCTTTTTTAGCAGCTTCTTTACGCGATAAACCTTCTTGCTCCATTAAACGATAAACGTTTTCAACAAGTACAATACCATTATCTACAAGCATCCCAAGACCCATAATTAGTCCGAAGAGAATCATAGTGTTCATTGTAAAGCCCAAGAGGTTTAATATCATTAAGGACATAAACATTGACATTGGTATGGCAAACCCAACAAAAAGGGCATTTTTAAAACCAAGGAAAAACATTAATACCGTTACAACTAGGATAATACCAAAGATGATGTTGTTTACTAAATCATCTACTTGGCCAATTGTTTTTGAAGACTGGTCATTTGCAATAGTAATACGTAAATTAGTAGGGAGAACATTGGCTTTTGCATCTGCTACAATTTTTTCGATTTTTTCGGCAGCAGCTACCATATTTTTACCTGAACGCTTTTTTACATCTAGCATTACAACGGCATCGCTTTCTCCTTTTTCAGGAATATATTCTCTTGCATATGTTGTTCTGTCTTTTGGTCTAAATGTTATTGTTGCAATATCCTTTAAGTAAATAGGATTGTTATTCTCTGCTTTAACAACAAAGTCTTGTAAATCTTGTGGATTTTCAATTTCGCCAAGTATTCTAATGGTACGACGTTGTCCACTTGTAATAAGGTTACCTGCAGACATTGTCATATTACCATTTCCAATAGCACCAATGATATCATCAAAGTTTACTTTAGATGCCATCATCTTATAGACATCCACAGCGACTTCAACTTCTTTTTCTTGTGCACCTCTAATATCTACTTGTTTAATTTCTTCTAAATCCTCAATTTCATCTTCGAGATACTCACCAAATTCCTTAAGACGTTCTACAGTATAATCGCCAGAAATATTGATATTAAGAATTGGCATTTCTTCAGAAAGACTCAATTCAAACACATTAGGCTCTACCTTGGCACCATTAAAGGTCGGCCAATCTTCACCAGCAGTTTCTGAGTCTATTTCATCTTTAACTTTTTGTTTTGCTGCATCTACGGAAATATCCTCATCAAACTCCACAATAACCATAGAATAATCTTCTTGCGATGTCGATGTAATCTCAACAACATTACTAACATTCTTAAGTTTGTCTTCTATTGGGTCTGTGATTAATTTTTCTATATCCTCAGCCGTATTACCAGGATAAAGTGAACTAATGTAAATTTTAGTTTCTCTAATTTCTGGAAAACTTTCTCTTGGCATACTAAAATATGCAGAAGCTCCTAAGAAGAGTATTAAAATTATGGCCACATACATTGTGGTTTTATTGTTTATGGCCCAAGACGATAAACCAAATTCCTTATCGACGTTCTTTTTTTCTTTTTTCTTTTTTGCCATTGGTTGGTGTATTATTGGTCGTTGGAATTTTTAGAGTTGATAACTTTAACAGTTTGTCCGTCTTTAACACTACGAGCACCTTCTTGTACTATTTCTACATTACCTTCAATCCCAGATAATACTTCAATTAAGTCACCTTGAGTCTTACCAGTTTTTATAATAACTTGTTTTGCAGTTGCTTTATCTTCATTTCTGTCTGTAATTGTGTAAATGTATTGTTCGCCATCAGCATTTTCTGAAATAATACTTTGTGGTATTAATATAGCCTTATCGTTAGTGTAATCATTGATTTTTAGACGAGCAGTTAAGTTTGGTTTTATGCTTCCATCTTTGTTTGGTACTGCAATTTCTACATCAAAAGTTCTGTTGGCAGGATTTATAAAATTGCCAGTTTGTCTAATTTGAGATGTAAGCGTTTTTCCTAAAACAGGAAATGTGACTTCAACAGTTTTTCCCTTTGTAATGCTAGTGATGTAACTTTCAGGTATGTCGGTTTTAATGTACATATCACTTAAGTTAACCAATCGCATTAATGGTGTTTGACCAGCTGCAGCGACATTTCCTTCTTCTGTTATAACGTCATCTATAACACCAGAGAATGGAGCTCTAACACTATTTTTACCTAATTGCTGATTTATTTGAGCTATACTTTTCTGTAAGCCTTCGTATTGCGATTTTGCTTGTAAATATTGAATTTCACTTCCAATTTTTTGATCCCATAGACGCTTTTGACGTTCAAAAGTAGTCTTTGCTAAATCTGCTTGAATCTCTAACTGTGCTTTTTGTTGACTTAAACCACCATCATCAATACTGGCTAATAAATGCCCTTTGCCAACTTTCTGACCTTCTTTTACATAAATACGAGTTATAATACCATTAGATTCGGGTGTAATAACAATATTTTGTTTTGTTTCAACGCTTCCTTGAAGTTCTAAGTAATGTACGAACTCTTCTGTCTCAGCCTTAAACGTTGTAATTAAAGGCACGTTACGGTCTGGACTTATACTCTGAAGTTTTTCGTCTAATTGCTTAATTTGAACAGCAAGCGCTTGTTGCTCGTCTACTAATTCGTCTTTTCTTTTTTGAATAGCTTCTGCATTGTTAGATGCTACTAGCTCTTCTACCGATTGCTTTTTCTCTCCAGAACAAGCTGCCAATATTGAAGCTAAAATGATTAAACTAAATATTTTTTTCATGATGATAGTTTTAAAAGTTGGTCGTTGTGTTGGTTATGGTTTCTAGTTCTGCCTTGGCATTTATTACATCTAGCATAGCTTGCAAAAGCTCTTGTTGTGCAGAATATAATTGCGTCTGTGCTTGTCTCAGCTCAAAACTAGAGCCTATGCCTTCAAAAAATTTGGTTTGGTTTTTTCGCTCAATACGTTCAGCCAATGCTAGGTTTTGTTTTTTGTTTTCGTAATCTTCTGTTGCAAACTTGTAATTGCTTTTTGCTGTATCTATTTGAAGTTTTAGTTGCTGCTCTGTCTCAGTAAGCTGATCCTTAGATTTTTCAAAATTAATTTTTGCACGTTGTGTTGCAGCACTCCTTCCGCCTGAACTAAAAATCGGAATATCGAGATTAAATCCAAACGCAGAAAAGCCTGCCCAGTTTTGTTCTTTCTCAAAAAATGTAAATTCGTCGCTAAAGCCTAAATAGCCACCATTAAGAAATGCACTTAATGTTGGTAGTGCTTTGCTCTTTTCTAATTTTAGTAGAAGTTCTTTAGATTTTGTGTCGTTTTCTGCAATTTTATAATCAACAGTTGTTGTTACATCATTATCTAAATCTAAAGCTTCTAATGAAATATTCTTTTGTGTTAATTGCTCTAAATTTTCGGTAAGTTCTAATTGAGCAGCATAGTCTATTCCTAATGTTATATTAAACATTTGATATGCAATTCCTCTTAAACGAATAGCGTTGTTGAGGTTACTTTTTAGATTAGACAATGTAATCTGTAACTGTTCAACACTTTCTTCTTCCTCCAGTCCGTTTTCATAGATTTTTGTAGTTTCAAAAAGGTTTTTCTCTAAAACTTCGATGTTTTTTTCGAGGATAAGTACACTTTCTTCAGCAAGTAGTACATTTCCGTATGCGTTGATAACATTCTTTCTTACTTCTAAATCTGTTTTCTCTTTAGCGTTTTTTGAAATTTCCAAAAACACTTTTGCAGATTGTAGCCCTACTAAATAAGAGCCATCAAAAATCAATTGACTTAAAGTGGCAGTTGCATTTACGTTTTGCTTAGTTCCGAAGATAACTTCAGAAAAACCTGGTTCAATCGGAGGGATTCCTTCAGGAGCACCTAGCTCGTCATAAAATTGGTCTAGATTTCTAATTTGGCTGTAAGGGTCAAAAAATTCATTTGGTAATAATGATACCTGCTGCTTTAAATTATTTTGATACGCAATATTAGCGTTTAATTGAGGTAAACCAGTAGCGGTAGTTTCCCATTTTTGTTGCTTTGCGGCTTCTATATCTCTTGCAGCGTTTTTAGCTTGCCTATTGTTTTCTATGGCATAATCAATTGCCTCCTGTAAAGTAAAGCTTTGAGGATGCTCTTGAGATATACCAATAGCGCCAAAAAGAAGACTTATTATTAATAAAAGCGTTTTTTTCATTGGTTATTGTTGATTTTGATTGATCTCTAAATATTTGTTTAGGTACTCTATTCCTTTAGGTGTACATATACCTCTTAAATGGTATTCTAGATAGTTGTTCATCAGCATACGCATCGAAAAATGCTCTAAAGGAAACAGTGTTTTGTCTTTTAATGCCATCATACAGTTGAAATAGATTTTTGAAATAAACTCAACATTAATATCTTCTCTAAAAAGTCCCATTTTCTTACCACGATCTAGGTTGCAACCCACGCAATCTTGCATAACGCATAGCTGTTTTTCTTTAATGTCGTGAAAAATTTTAGGGTAGTATTTCTCTAGTTGAAACTGAGGCGAAGATTTTTCGTCTTTTAAGTTTTTCATTAAAAAACGTTTAATCTCATAAATTTCTTCGATTGGATTTTTTTCTTGATCTCTAATATCCTCTATACCGCACGATATAGTTTCAAACAAAAGCATTACGGCTTCCTCAACTAAAACAGTCTTGTTTTTAAAATATTGATAAATGGTCTTTTTAGATATACCCTTAGTATTGGCAATATCATCCATGGTTACGCTCTTAAAACCGTAGTTTAAGAACATGTCAACAGCAGTCTTTAAAATTTCTTGTTTCATAATTAAGGCGCAAATCTACATTAGGAAACTTTAAAAACAAAAAAAGTTTCCATAGTTTTAATAATTTTTTAACATAGATAACATTGTCTTAAAATGTGTTTAAAGCATTATTTTTGCTTTATGCAGAATATTGAAACTTATCAAAAATCGTTTCTATCTTATTTAGAAGATTTTGTAGTAAACAAAAAGCCTAAGAATCTTTATGAACCCATAAATTATATTTTAAAACTTGGTGGTAAACGCTTGCGACCTGTCTTAACTTTGATGACATCAGAGATTTTTAATGGTTCTACAAGTGCTGCTATGGATGCCGCTCTTTCTGTGGAGGTATTTCATAATTTTTCTTTGATACATGATGATATTATGGATGATGCACCTTTGCGTAGAGGAAAAGCAACGGTTCATGAAAAGTGGGATTTGAATACAGGAATTCTCTCTGGTGATGCTATGCTCATCTTGGCATATCAATTGTTTGAAAACTACGAACCAAAAATTTTTCAGGCCTTAGCAAAATTATTCAGTAAAACGGCTTTAGAGGTTTGCGAAGGACAACAATACGATATTGATTTTGAAACTCGAAATGACGTTACAATACCAGAATATCTTAAAATGATTGAATATAAGACTGCTGTTTTGGTTGGTGCTGCAATGAAAATGGGAGCTATTGTTGCAGAAGCTTCAGAAGAAGATCAAAATTTAATTTACGATTTTGGTCGTTATCTAGGTGTCGCTTTTCAACTTCAGGATGATTATTTAGATGCATTTGGTAATCCTGAAACATTTGGTAAGCAAGTAGGAGGTGATATTTTAGAGAATAAAAAGACCTATTTATACCTCAAAACATTAGAACTGGGTAATAATGCTGAAAAAACTAGCTTATTAGATTTAATGATTAATAAAGCGTTAACTGATGACGAAAAAGTAGAAAAAGTAAAAGCACTTTTTAATGCTTCTGGTGCGGCTGACGCTACGCAATTAGCTGTTAAAGATTACACCCAAAAGGCGTTTAACGTATTGGATAAAATAAATATTTCTGAAGATAAAAAACAAATGCTTCAATTGTTTGGTGAACAATTAATGAATAGACGTGTGTAATGGCTTTGCCTGTAAATTTTGAAGATTTAATCGTTGAGGCCAACAAATTAAAGCTGTACAAAAAGTTAATAGTTCAGCTTAATAAGGATTTACTTTTTGCAAATGTAGATTTAGAATTTGATGAAGATACGTTGCCAACAAGCCTTAAGTTGGTATTGCAAGACACGGTTTTTCATCTTATTCAGCATAAATTTTCAGACTATCTTAATCTACTTTATCAAGTTGATGTTTCTGAAAAGAAAGTAAGATTGCTCGATGGAGATGATACCTTAAAGTTGTCTGAAGATATTACCTTTTTAATCCTTCAGAGAGAGTGGCAAAAAGTTTGGTATAAAAATAAACACTGAAATAGGGATACGGTATCTGAGCGCAGTCGAAGTCAAAACCAAAATCTCACAAAAGGCATCCAAGCTTGGTTTTGTATACTTTTATCTTCATCATAAAGCACGTCATACCTTATTCCAAAAGTTACATTACCACTTCGGTAACCAGCACCCAGAAACAGAGCAGGATACCAATAGCTGTCATCTACATTGCTTACAAACTGCTCATCAAAATCGCGGTTTACGTATAGCTGTTCAATTTCAGTAGAGAGTTGTAGTTCTCTGTAAGGATTAAATAAACCAATCACACTTCCGCCAACGACGGTAGATTTAAAAACGTCACGTTGAGAGCTGTACTGAAAATTTAGCCCAATGCCAGTGGCAACATAAGGACTAAAGTTATATAAAGCATTAGGAGCAATAGCACCACTAAAAAAACCATCTCCAAAGTTTAGGCCCAAACCACCGCCAAACTGAACGTTTTGCCAAAAACCATCTTCATTACTAATATCTTGGGCATTTAAAGAAAATGTAAAAAACCATAAAAGAACACTAGTTAAAATTATTTTTTTGGCAGTCTTTAATCTAAATTTTATCATCTTAATAATTCTTAATTCCTTATTTGTTATAAATATAATAAAACGCTTAGTTTATCTACTAAAAGTTGTATTTTTGAAGAAATTTTGTTGAAACGACAACGTCTCGTAAAAATAATGGATAAATATTCCTTTCTCAACGCAGCACATACAGCATATTTTGCTGACTTATACGATCAATATCTTAAAAATCCAGATGCTATAGAACCGAGTTGGCGTGCCTTTTTTCAAGGGTACGATTTTGGCTCTGAAAATTATGGAATGGATGGTGAAATAGTAGAAGGTGTGTCTGCTCAAATTCCTGAACAGCTTCAAAAAGAGTTTCAGGTTGTAAAACTTATTGATGGTTACAGAAACAGAGGTCACTTATTTACTAAAACAAATCCGGTTAGAGCCAGAAGAAAATACGCTCCAACTTTAGAGATTGAAAATTTTGGTCTCTCAAAAAGTGATTTAAATACTGTTTTTTCTGCAGGTGAAATCATAGGTATTGGCACTTCAACCTTACAAAATATTATAGATCATTTAGAGCGTATTTATTGCGATTCTATTGGTGTAGAGTATATGTATATAAGAAAACCAGAGGAAATTCAGTGGATTCAAGAAAAACTGAATGTTAATGATAATCACCCTCAGTTTTCGCCAGATCAAAAGAAAAATATTCTAAGAAAACTTAATGAAGCAGTTTCTTTTGAAAACTTCTTGCATACCAAATATGTAGGTCAAAAGCGATTTTCTTTAGAAGGAAACGAATCTCTAATTCCTGCTTTAGACGCTATGATAGAAACAGCGGCAGAATACGGAGTTAAAGAATTTGTAATGGGTATGGCACATCGTGGCCGCTTAAGTACACTTACAAATATTTTTGGAAAATCTGCAAAAGATATCTTTAGTGAGTTTGATGGTAAAGATTATGAAGAGCAGATTTTTGATGGTGATGTAAAATACCACTTAGGTTGGACGAGCGATCGCGAAACCGACTCTGGCAAAAAGATTAACCTAAGTATTGCTCCAAACCCTTCGCATCTTGAAACTGTAGGTGCAGTTGTAGAAGGTATATCTAGAGCAAAACAAGACAAGCCAGAAATTGAAGATGCTTCGCAAGTATTACCAATTGTAGTACATGGTGATGCTGCCATAGCAGGACAAGGCCTTGTGTACGAAGTTGTACAAATGGCAAAATTAGATGGTTATAAAACAAACGGAACAGTACATATTGTAGTAAACAACCAAATAGGTTTTACGACTAATTACTTAGACGCACGTTCTAGTACCTATTGTACAGATGTTGGTAAAGTAACCTTGTCTCCGGTATTACATGTTAATGCCGATGATGCAGAGTCTGTGGTACACGCAACATTATTTGCACTTCATTTTAGAATGAAATTTAAGCGCGATGTATTTATAGACTTATTAGGTTACAGAAAATATGGTCATAACGAGGGTGATGAGCCAAAGTTTACACAACCATTATTATATAAAGCAATTGCAAAGCATAAAAATCCAAGAGATATCTATGCAGAACGCTTAATTGCTGAAGGAATAATAGATAAGGATCATGTTTCTAAAATTGAAAAAGATTACAAGGATAAACTAGAGGAAAAACTAGAAGACTCTCGTAAAGTAGAAAAGACAGTTATTTCTCCATTTATGCACGAACAATGGAAAGACTTTGAACGTGTTGATGAAAGCGAAATGATGAAGCCTGTAGACACAACAGTTTCTAAAGAATTGCTTACAGACATTACAAAGGTTATTTCTAATTTACCTGATGATAAAAAGTTTATCAGAAAAATTCAACGTTTGGTAGAATCGCGTCAAACTATGTTTGATGAAAACAGATTAGACTGGGCAATGGCAGAGCATTTAGCTTACGGTACATTGTTAGCCGAAGGTTTTAATGTTAGAATTTCTGGTCAGGATGTAGAACGTGGTACTTTCTCACACAGACATGCTGTTGTAAAAGTAGAGGACAGCGAAGAAGAAATTATTTTATTAAAAAATGTGTCTGAGAGCCAAGGGCAATTCAATATTTATAACTCATTATTGTCAGAATATGGTGTTGTAGGTTTTGATTATGGTTATGCTATGGCTAGTCCTAATACATTAACCATCTGGGAAGCACAATTTGGAGACTTTAGTAATGGAGCTCAAATTATGTTAGACCAATATATATCTTCTGGAGAAGATAAATGGAAAACATCAAACGGATTGGTAATGTTATTACCTCATGGTTATGAAGGTCAAGGTGCAGAACACTCTTCTGGTCGCATGGAACGTTACTTACAGTTGTGTGCAAAGGACAATATGTTTGTTGCAGACTGTACAACGCCAGCCAATATGTTTCATTTGTTACGAAAGCAAATGAAGGCTAACTATAGAAAGCCATTAATTGTGTTTACACCAAAAAGTTTATTACGTCATCCTAAGGTGATTTCTACTGTAGAAGAATTTGCAAACGGAAGTTTTCAAACCATAATAGATGATACAAGTGCTAAAGCCGATAAGGTTAAAACTTTAGTGTTTGTAACAGGCAAATTCTATTATGATCTTTTAGAAGAGCAAGAAAAGTTAGGTAGAGAAGATGTCGCTTTAGTTAGAATAGAACAATTATTCCCATTACCAATAGATGAAATTAATAACATATTAGGTAAATATAAAAATGCTGACGATGTGGTTTGGGCACAAGAAGAGCCTAGAAATATGGGTGCTTATGGTCATATGATGATGCATTTTGATAAAGCACGCACATGGAGAGCGGCAAGTAGAAGACCATATGGTGCACCTGCAGCAGGTAGTTCTGTACGTTCAAAAATAAGACATCAAGAAGTTATCGATTACGTTTTTGATAAGAAGAAAAATAACCAAATTAGAAAATAAGAATAATTAAACCAAAACAAGGTTAAATACAATAAACGCATGATTTTAGAAATGAAAGTGCCTTCACCGGGCGAATCAATTACTGAAGTAGAAATTGCTGAGTGGTTAGTAGAAGACGGAGATTATGTAGAGAAAGACCAAGCAATTGCAGAGGTTGATAGTGATAAAGCAACATTAGAATTGCCAGCAGAGGCTAGTGGTATTATTACGTTAAAAGCTGAAGAAGGTGATGCTGTAGCTGTTGGGCAAGTTGTTTGCTTAATTGACACTAGCGCTGAGCCAAAAGCAGATGCTACAACCACATACAAAGGAGGTGACGAAGGCGGAAACGATAGTGGTGTTGAAGAGAACTTAGCGAAAGAGCAAGCTGATACTAACAAATCTGGTGAAAAAGCTCCAAATCCTGCGAAAGAAACATATGCTTCTGGTACGCCTAGCCCAGCCGCAAAAAAAATCATTGAAGAAAGAGGGTTAGATGCCAATACTATAAAAGGTACTGGTAAAGATGGCCGAATTACTAAAGATGATGCTGTAAATGCTGTACCTTCTATGGGAACTCCAACAGGAGGAAACAGAGGGACTTCTCGTAGCAAAATGTCTATGTTACGTCGTAAAGTAGCAGAGCGTTTGGTTGAAGCTAAGAATACAACAGCTATGTTAACGACTTTTAATGAGGTTAACATGACACCAATTTTTGAATTGCGTAAGCAATACAAAGAAGACTTTAAAGCGAAGCATAGAGTAGGTCTTGGTTTTATGAGTTTCTTTACTTTGGCAGTAGTAAGAGCATTAAAACTATATCCTGCAGTTAACTCTATGATAGATGGTAAGGAGATGATTTCTTACGATTTTGTAGATGTAAGTATTGCAGTATCTGGGCCAAAAGGACTTATGGTTCCGGTGATAAGAAATGCAGAAAACTTAACCTTTAGAGGTGTTGAGGCAGAAGTGAAACGTTTAGCGTTAAGAGCCAGAGATGGTCAGATCACAGTAGATGAAATGACAGGCGGTACATTCACTATCTCTAATGGTGGTGTATTTGGTAGTATGTTATCTACACCAATTATAAATCCTCCACAGAGTGGTATTCTTGGTATGCATAATATTATAGAAAGACCAATAGCTGTAGATGGTAAAGTTGAAATTCATCCAATGATGTATGTCGCATTATCTTACGACCATAGAATTATTGATGGTAAAGAATCTGTTGGTTTCTTAGTTGCTGTTAAAGAAGCATTAGAAAACCCAGAAGAATTATTGATGGATAACAATCCAAAGAAAGCTTTAGAAATGTAATTTTATTAAAGTTATCAATAAAGTAAAAAAGCGCAATTAATAAGTAATTGCGCTTTTTTTACTCCTAATAAATAGGTAACTAACTAAAATTAACTAAAAAAATTAACAGCCACATTCGCTGAAATGACTATAACAGAACTTACAATTAATAGAATCATAAATATTTTATCCCTTTTTGCAGTATTATCTTTCATTGTGTCCATAATGTTTGTTTTTTTAAAAAAGCTCTGAACTTTATTGTTCTGCCCAGAGCTTTTTGATAATATAATCTGAGGCATTGATTAATAGCTCTGTAAAATTGCAAATAATTGTAAAGCAATACTATACGTAACCTTACGTATTTTTTAATTTTTTTTGACTAATCTACAGGAATTAACTCATTTCCACCGCCACTTGGACTAACTTGAAAAAGTTTGTATCTCCATTCACCATTACCACAGTCGCAAACTGCCCTAACACCAATATTTAGTTGTCCAGAGTTATTTGGTTTAACATCTTTATAAGCAGTATCATCATAATTTCTAATAGCACTGTTTGGTATTTGCCAATCAAAAGTTACATTAAGAGAATCGTTAGCTTCGTATAATAGTGGCGCATAAACAGCCTGTAGTTTTGTCCAACGACCGACCATTAAGTCATAAGCTCCTATTTTTTCTATCGATAGCCCAGCATTGCTTGGTACACCTACCCAAACACCTTTGTCAATGGAAAAACTACTATTTGGCAAGTTTGCAGTAATTATACCAGCATATTGGTCGTTAAATGGATTTGTAGTTACTGTAACGCTCGTTGGAGTATGTGAGATTATATTTAAATTATCTGACACTGTCCATTCTACATCATCTACACAAGGATGGCTAAAGCCACTAATGTAGTATGTATACTGCTGGCTATCACAAACAGAGGTTTCACCTGTAAGTGAAGCATTACTAACACGACTAGGAAGTATACCGACTTCTATGTCTCTTGTAAGTGTAATGTTACCACATCTTTGGTTACTGTAATAGACCTCTAATGTAACCATACCAAAGTTATCAGGGTTTAGCTGATTGAGGGTAATTTCATTGCCATTTGTTGTAAACGACACAAGGTTGTCAGGGTCAGTGACAGTCCAAATTACAGTTGTCGCCACATCTGATACAGAGTATGTGCCGCTAGTACACAATATATCCTCGCCTACTATTTCTGCTTCATTTGTACAAAAAGCTGAGCAATCTTCTAAAATTGGATAATCCCCTGGTGATAATGCTTCTAGTTCCTCAGCCAACCAGTTGCCATTCCTTGGTTGAAAAGAGATATGATTATTATTAAACGGTTGGTTGGGTACATTATCTACTATGAACGCATTAAAACCAGATACAAGATTAGGATCTGATGGTACACCTCCAGAATACGATTTTAAATAGTCATCTGGAGTAGGATTATTGCCATTACTTTTTCTTATATCTAAAGCACTAACTAGGGGAATAAAGCCATAACGAGGATTAACAAAATCAATTGAAGGTACAAAACTTGGTAACTCATCTTCAAAATCCTGAAAATTTTCTACACCACCAGAAAAAGTGTCCAAAGGCAATGCATCTTGCGGAGCATAATAACTACGATTGGTAATATTAACAGTAATCCTTGGGCCTATCCATAATACACGTTTTTCATAAGATATTTTACCACGATATATTTTATTTTCAGAACCTTGAACACCATAGCTGTTAAAATTAAAATTGGTTTTCCATTTACTAAATCCAGGTATTGCACCTACAACAATCAAACCTAAGTTTGGTCTTACGAGTGTACCGACAAATATAGCTTCTAACATACCTAGCCATATTGTTGGAAAAGTGTCATCGTCTATAAAGAACAAGGCATCACCAGGATTGTAGCCGTTGTCTACAGCACATTCGTTACCGTTACTTATGGCAATATTTCTGGATAGGGCAGGCCAGCCTGTTGTGTCTAAGGTTTGTTGCCAAGACTCGTTATAAGATTTTGTTTGTATTTGGTTGCCATTTGGGGCACTAATAGCAGACCAATAGTTAAGCTGCCTAGCCGCAGCTTGGTCTTGTAAACTAAGCAACTGCGAAGGAGTCACAAAACTAGGGACTGAGGTGTTGGCTCCAAAGAAGTTTAAAAGGCCACTACCTAATTCTGCTAAGCCATAACCAATTGGTATTAAAACCTCACCGGTTAACCAACCCAATGGACTTTCTACATACAACTCTCGCATATGTAATGAGAAATGTTGTATTGATAAAGGCGTGTTGGCACCTTGCATAGGACTATCGTGGGCAATAAACAAGCGCACATCGTGAGTGTTGCCCTCATTCTCCATACGTGCTAATGTATAACGGCCAATAACGCCTCCCATACTTTGCCCTAACAATACATTGGGCTCGTTGCCAACCTTTTGCTCGTTGACCCAACCGATCACTTCCTCTAGCACACGGCTGTTAGCTTGCATATCTCCCATACCACGTACCCAATCGATGTAAATGAGGTCATAGTCATTAGCATTATTATTAGCATCAAGTAGAGGAAGTAAATCACCAGAGTTATTGATTGAACCAAGGAAGTTTTGTAAAGTAGTCTCACCACCAAAATCTTCGGGTGCGGTAAAGTTACCAGTGTCCAAGCCTTCGGCAATAATGAGTGGCCGTGTAATGTTATCATTTCCAGGAATACGGCGAATAGTAACCCATGCTGCGCTAAAAAAATTGTTGTCTTCATGGATATAGACGCGTTCGTCGTTGACAATAATAACACCTCTGGCTTGTTGCTTTTGTCGTTCTAAAACAGGGTCATCTATTTTAAACTTGCTATGGCAATACAGAGTTTGTCCATTAACTAATGTAACCTTAAACTTTAACTCATGGATTTTGTTTTCAAAGAACTGTATGGGTACAATAGTATTGTAAGGCATATTTTGATAGCCTTGACCATTATCTGCATCTAATTGAATATTGGCTATTTGGTTATTAAGATTAGAAAGAAATAACTCGTTAGGTAGTTTAAAATAAACATCTTTACTGCGGCTGTGAGCTACAGGAGGTGTTACAGCAAAGGCACGTTTGGTTTGGTAAGGGTTTTGCCAAACTCCACTAATGTATTTATCGTAGTATTTGTTATTACTAACGGTTATTTTGTTTTGTGCTAAGGCATTTTCGTTAAGTTTTTGATACTCGTATAATAAGCCAGTAAGTATATAAACACCGCTGCTGTCCTTTGTGGCATTATAGCGTTCTCTTGCCCAATTATAGGCATAACGCTCAAATAAAGGTGTATGTGTGGTATCGGCTGCCACCTTGCTCATAAATAGGGTTTTATAGATATCTCCTACTATATTGGCATTAATATAGGTAGAGTCTGTAAGTGTACCGTTATAGGCGGTAACATCGATAAACTCCATAGCATAATCCAATAGCATACCCGATTGGATTTTGTTTTTGTCGAGATTTTGAAAGATAGGGTTCACCGAGGTTTTCCATTGGTCGTCAACTTCTATTTGTGCAAGTGCAAGCGTTGGTAGCATAAATAAAAGATAAAATAGTTTTTCCATAATTTTGTAAAGTGTTTAAAGGTTAATAAATGTGTGAATCTTTATTCATTTTTAAGCCCTGTTGGCGCAGGGCTTTTATTTAGATTCCCACGAAAGTGGGAATGTTATTGTGTAAAAAAGCTGTCAAAGCGACCTTCGGTTATTTCAAAAGTCTCTCCTGTATCAGGATTAATGACTGTAAAGTTGAATATTCCTGAAACTATGTTATTTGTCAGGTCAAGTTTCGTTATTTCAAGAGTTCCAGGTTCATCAGAATTTGTCATTCCTTGAGGGCAAATACAATCAAAACTCAACAACCCATAAAAATTTCCGTTCTCACGTTCTTTAAGTTGCAATTGAGTATCTGTTTCAATAGAAGAATTTAATGAGCCAATATCAATTTGAGTGTATTCGTTTCCACTATCCTGAGCTGTAATTCCGAAAAAATACTCACCATCCACCAATTGGTAAAAACAGTTAAAGAAGCCAGAGTTGTCCACAAAGGGCTCGCCGTTAACAAGGCAGCCAAAAGTACCCTCGCCAGTTTGGGTGGCTGGTGGCAGGCAGTCTATGCCTTGGCAGTTGTTGTCATCGTTGTTGCAGCTTGTTGCGCTGAGCAATAAAAAACTTAGTAGTAATGAGATTCCTCGGCAGGCTCGGAATGACAAGTTTAGTGTTTTTTTCATAGCATTGGGATTTAGGTTTTTATTCTGTATAAAATTAATTATCAATTTAATGAGATACTATAAGTAACCTTACGTATTTTTTGAATTTTTTCATAAAAAAAGAGCCTTGGATGACTCCAAGGCTCAAATAATCCCCTAAGAACTAATTAATAGCTCGTTATTAACCCTTAATTAATAACAGTGTAAATTTCTGAAATAAAACAATGTGATAATATACGTAACCTTACGTATTTTTTAAGAAATATAGTTTTGGTTCTCTTTTGCCCAAATTAACAAGCTATTAGGTGTTTTTTCTATACCTAACTTTCTGATAGTGTTGCTTTTGTGTTTTTCTACAGTCCTTGGAGAGATGAATAAATGCTCTGCAATTTCCTTTGCAGTCTTATTTTCTACAATTAATTTTAAGATTTTGAGCTCCGTTTTTGTCAAGTTTTTTAATTCTTCAGGTCCATTATCAACTTCTATGTACGCTAAAAGTTCTGGACTAAAATAGGGTTTGTCTTTAATTACTGCAGAAATACAGTTTTCAATTTCATCCAGTGCAAACTCCTTTAATACATAACCGTAAACTCCTAAAGCTTTAGCCTCGTTATATATTTTCTCGTCTTTCTCAAAAGTAATAAGAACTATTTTTGTCTTAAGATTAGCGTTTTTACATTTTTCAGCTATTTGCAAACCTGTAAAAAAAGGCATTTTAATATCTAGAATGGCAATATCTGGAGTGTGAGCTTTTATTAATGCCAAGGCTTCTTTACCATTTTTAGCACTGGCAAGGACGTTATATTCTTTTTCGTGTAAAAAATCTTGAAGACCTTTTAGCACCAAAGGGTGGTCATCTGCAATTATGATGGCTGGATTCATAAGGCTATTAATCAACTAGGGAGGATAAAGATAAAAAGAATCTTTTAGTTAAGAAATATCTTTCAGCTTTAAGAAAAGGTATTTCTTCTCGTAATCAATTATAGCTTTCCCTTTCTTTAAAATATCTGCACCAATAATGCCATCTACAGGATCTGCATTATGATTAACGAGCCCAGTGTTAACATGAGAAAGATTAAAAAGAATTAAGGCAACTCTACTTTTTTTCCATTTCCCAATTTTTAAATTGTTGGATTTTGAAATTTGCGTAGTCATATTAGAAGCACCAGCACCAACAGCTTTTATTTCAGAATCTTTAACTCTAAGGTTAAAACGTTCTATGGCTTCAAAGCCAACACAACTGCTAGAAGCTCCAGTGTCTAAAATAAAGCGACCTTTAACTCCATTAATAGTAGCTTTAATTTCAAAATGATTTGTTTTGGTCAATTTCAGCTTTATCTTGGAGTAGCCTTTGCTCAGAAGAAAGTCTTTTAACGTTTCCATTTTCAAAATTTGTGTAAATATAAGATACTAAACCTTTATTTTTGGCAAATGATTATAACCGATACGCACACACATTTATATAGTGAAGCTTTTGATGAAGATAGATCAGCTATGATTCAGCGTGCTTTAGATGCTAATGTCTCCAGATTTTTTATTCCAGCAATAGATTCTACTTATACAGCATCAATGCTTCAGCTCGAAAAAGATTTTCCTGAGCATATTTTTTTAATGATGGGATTGCATCCTACACATGTAAAAGAAAATTATAAGAAAGAATTAGAACATGTCGAGGATATGTTATCGCAAAGACAGTTTTATGCGGTTGGAGAAATAGGAATTGATCTATATTGGGATAAAACCACACTAGATATTCAGATTGAAGCATTCAAATATCAAATTAATCTAGCAAAAAAGCATAAGTTGCCTATTGTTATTCATTGTAGAGAAGCATTTGATGAGATTTTTGAAGTTTTAGAACAAGAAAAATCAAATGATCTTTTTGGAATCTTTCACTGCTTTACTGGCACATTAGAGCATGCATACCAAGCCATATCTTATAACATGAAGTTGGGCATAGGCGGAGTAGTAACATTTAAAAATGGAAAAATAGACCAGTTTTTAAACAAAATCGATTTAAAACATATTGTTCTAGAAACCGATTCTCCATATTTAGCACCAAAACCATATCGCGGTAAGCGTAACGAAAGTTTATATATTAATAAGGTATTAGAAAAATTGTCCGAACTTTACGATACATCCGAAGAGGAGATTGCTAGAATTACTACAGAAAACTCAAAACAAGTATTTGGAATCTAAAATTATGCAAAAACCTAACATCCTATTAATATATACAGGTGGTACAATTGGTATGATAAAAGATGCCGATACAGGAGCGTTACGAGCGTTTGATTTTGATAGCATCCTAACACGTATTCCAGAGATACGTTTGCTAGATTGCAATATTGAAACCATTTCCTTCGAAGAACCTATAGATTCGTCTAATATGAATCCTAAGTTTTGGGCAGATATTGCTCAAATAATAGAAGTTAATTATCAATCATTTGATGGTTTTGTAGTTTTACATGGTAGCGACACCATGAGTTATTCTGCATCAGCACTAAGTTTTTTGTTAGAGAACTTAGAAAAGCCAGTCATCTTTACAGGATCTCAATTGCCAATAGGTGATTTAAGAACGGATGCTAAGGAGAATTTAATAACCTCCATTCAGATGGCATCATTGCAAAAAGAAGGTCTTCCGGTTATTCGCGAAGTAGGACTTTATTTTGAATACAAACTCTACAGAGGTAATAGAACCACTAAAATAAACGCAGAACATTTTGAAGCTTTTGAGTCTTTTAATTACCCAAATTTAGCAGAGTCTGGTGTACACCTTAATATTAATAATGAGTATTTATGGAGAGCAAAGTCAAAAGATCAATTAGTAGTTCGAACAAAAATGAATACCAATGTTGGTATTCTTAAACTATTTCCTGGGATATCTAAGGCATTAGTTGAATCAATACTAAACTGCAAAACACTTGAAGGATTATTATTGGAAACCTATGGAGCAGGTAACGCAACAACAGAAGAGTGGTTTGTAGATTTGCTAAAAAAAGCAATATCTAGAGGTCTCCATATCATTAATGTATCTCAATGTGCAGGAGGAAGCGTTAATATGGGGCAATATGAAACCAGTTCAAAATTAAAAACCATAGGTGTAATTTCTGGAAAAGATATAACCACAGAAGCAGCAATCACTAAATTAATGTACCTTTTAGGTGAGAAAATACCTGCTTCGGAATTCAAAAACACATTCGAAACATCACTGCGTGGCGAAATGACCTAAAATTAACGATACAAATTTTAGTGTTTGAAGTTTTTTTTGTTATTTGGCACACCGTAATTTTTGACAAAATTTAGAGAGAGGTGGCCGAGTGGTCGAAGGCGCACGCCTGGAAAGTGTGTATACTCCAAAAGGGTATCGAGGGTTCGAATCCCTTCCTCTCTGCATAGATTTTAGGCGATTTTTACATTATTTTTTTTATCTTTAACACTTTAACTAATAAAATTAAGATTAAGAACAATGAAAAGATTATTTTCTATTCTTGCCATAACATGTTTAATGGCTATCGGAACTGTTAATGCCAATGCAACAACATTAGCAACTACAACAGCAACTATTACAACTCTAACTCAAGAAGCTGAAGAACCAGCAGGTGAAGATTTGAGTTTCCATCAAGAATTAAAAAAGCGTTTTATTGAAGGTGGCCCAGGCTTTATGGGTATTGTATTATTATGTTTAATTCTTGGTTTAGCAATCGCTATTGAGAGAATTATCTTTTTAAACCTTTCAACTACAAACACTAAAAAATTAACTCAAAATGTAGAAGATGCATTAGCGTCTGGTGGTATAGAAGCTGCTAAAGAAGTTTGTAGAAACACAAAAGGACCAGTTGCCTCTATATTCTATCAAGGTTTAGATAGAGCTGACGAAGATATTGATGCCGCTGAAAAAGCTGTAGTAGCTTATGGTGGTGTTCAAATGGGTCAGTTAGAAAAGAATGTTTCTTGGATATCATTATTTATCGCATTAGCACCAATGCTTGGTTTCATGGGTACAGTAATCGGTATGATTCAGGCCTTCGATAAGATTGAAGCAGCAGGTGACATGCAGCCATCATTAGTAGCAGGTGGTATTAAAGTAGCACTTTTAACAACAGTATTTGGTCTTATTGTGGCTATTATTCTTCAAATATTCTACAACTACATCATCGCTAAGATTGATAGTATTGTAAATGATATGGAAGATGCATCAATTACATTGATGGACTTATTAGTAAGACACAAAAAATAAAAAAGACCAAATTAAATTATGTTACACAAAATATTAAAAATAGTAGCTGCTGTACTAAGTCTGGTAGGGATTGTATCCTTAGTTAGAATTATTGCAGCTGGTGATGAGGCTATCGAGACAGGCGAAAAAGCTGGTCTTGTAGAGCCAATGGCCTGGGCAGCTTACATTACTTTAGGTATTGTAATCTTGTTTGTAGTGGTTTTTATTATCAAAAATCTATTTACAAATACTTCAGGGCTAAAAAACACGTTAATAGGAATAGGAGCTTTTGCTGCCGTCTTAATAATATCTTATGTGGTATCTGGTGGAGACACAAAGTCATATAAGTTACAAGAAGGATTTGCAACAGACGGTCAATCGCACATGGTAGGAGCTGGTTTAACAGCATTCTATGTGTTAATCGTAGTTGCAGCTTTAGCAATGATTTATGCTTCTGTAAAAAAAATAATTAGTAAATAATAAGGTATGGCAAAAAGAGCAGCACCAGAAGTTAATGCAGGTTCAATGGCTGACATTGCCTTCTTATTACTTATCTTCTTCTTGGTAACTACTACCATAGAAAAAGATAAAGGTTTATTAAGAAGTTTGCCACCTATTGACGATACTGAGGTTGAGCCACCTATTATTAAACAAAAAAATCTATTTACTGTTCTTATAAACCGAAACAACCAATTGCTTGTAGAAGATGAGCAAATGGAGTTAAAGGATTTAAGACAAGCAGCCATAGAGTTTTTAGATAATGGTGGAGGAACCAATGCGGCAGGTGAACGATGTGATTACTGTAAAGGAAAGAGAGACGAGTCATCGTCTGATCATCCTGATAAGGCAATTATATCTATGAAACACGATAGAGAAACCTCGTATGAGAAATATATAGACGTACAAAACGAACTTGTAGCGGCTTATAATTTCTTAAGAGAGAGAGAAGCTAAACGTTTGTATGGTAACTTAAAAGAATACCAAGGGGTAGAAAAAGTTTACCAAGCAATGTTAGAAGAGAAAGAGAAGAATCAATTTAGTAAGGATACTATCTTAAATGGACGTATAGAGGACATTAAGAAATTATTCCCTATGAAATTGTCTGAAGCAGAACCAGATAAAAGTTAAAAAGTAACAATTATGTCAAAGTTTAAAAAAGGAAAACAAGGAGACTTGCCAGCGATTTCAACGGCGTCTTTACCTGATATTGTATTTATGTTACTTTTCTTTTTCATGGTAGCAACCGTAATGAGAGATAGCTCTCTAATGATTAAGAACAGTTTGCCTAGTGCAGACCAGGTTGAGAAGCTTAAGAAAGACAGAACGGCTTTTATTTATGCTGGTGAGCCAAGTGATCAATTTAAACAATTGGGAACAGAACCAGTTATACAGTTTAATGACAAAATCATTAAAGTAGAAGAAGTACAAGCAAGTGTATTAGAAGCACAGCGAGCTTTAACTGAAGAATTACAACCAAAATTTGTTGTAGGTCTTAAAGTTGATAAAAACACTCATGCTGGTTTAGTTTCTGATATTAAGCAAGAGCTTAGACAGGCAAATACATTAAAGGTTATGTATATTGCTAACGCTAAAGCTGAATAAAAATAGTCTTAATTTTTATATTTAAAACGTCCTGAGTAATCAGGGCGTTTTTGTTTTATTACACTTAAAGATTTTGTAGTTTTAACTTTATGAAGAATACCATTTTAATTGTTTTATTCATTTCAGGCTTTATCGGGTTTTCGCAGAAAAAAAATGATAAAGAAAAAACTGAATTATATAAAAACTACCGTGAAGATCAGTTTTATATATCAGTAACCTATAATTTACTTAACGAAAAGCCTATTGATGTAAGTCAAAGCGGGTTTTCTTCAGGTTTTCATTTTGGGTTTATTAGAGATATGCCAATTAATAAAGAACGTACAGTTGCCTTAGGTTTGGGGTTAGGACTATCTACTAATTCCTTTAATCAAAACATTGCTATTACAGAGACTAATGATAATGTTTCATTTAACATTATAAATGAGAGTGAATTAAATGTGTCTAAAAACAAGTTTACAACCTATTTATTTGAGGTGCCTCTTGAGTTAAGATGGCGAAAATCTAGCCCAACGAATTATAGTTTCTTAAGGATTTATCCAGGTTTTAAATTAGGGTATCTTTTTTATAACTCCACTAAGTTGAAAAGTGACCAAGGCAATACAAAGCTTTCTAACATTGATGAATTTAATAGGCTTCAGTATGGTTTAACATTAAGTGCAGGTTATGGTACATGGAATTTGCATGCCTATTATGGCTTAAACCCTATTTTTGAGGACTCTACAAAATTAGTCGATGCTCCGTTAAATATGACTGCTTTTAAAATTGGTCTGATTTTTTATATTCTATAACCAATATTTCATAAATAATATCTGAGGAAACAATCCTGTTATTAAACCAATAATAAGTTCTTGATTTGTGTGTGCTTTAAGGTGTAAACGTGATGTTGCAATGGCACCTATAATTATCATCATTAACGCAATTGTGCCATTTATATTAATTTTATAGTTAAGACCAACAGCTACAGCGAACATAAAAAAACCAGAAGAAGCAATCATGTGTATGCTGGCTTTAACTTTAAAAACAGCCATTATAAAACAAGCCAATGTAGAGCATAATATTCCTAAAAAGAAGTAGTACAGTTCTACAATTTCATTTGGTGTTAAGACACGTATTAAAATTAAAGTAGTTATCACGCAATTAATAAGTAGAGGAATTAAGCGTTCTTTGGTGCTCTTTAGATATATAGAATCTACTTTGTTAATGGTTTTAAGTAAGAAGAATAATAAGATGGGAAGTATTATTGTGAGAATAACTATAGAGAAAATTTTAGCATTCTGAATAGGCTTTGGAATGTATCGCGGTGTTTTGTGAAAATAAAACAAAACACCAAGTAAAGGCATAATCAAAGGATGAAAAACAAAGGATATACTTTTTAAAAGAAAATTTTTCATCCAAATAATTATAGTTCTTTTCTCAATCTAGCAACCGGAATATCGAGTTGCTCTCTATATTTAGCAACAGTACGTCTGGCAATTGGATAACCCTTTTCTTTTAAAATTTTAGAAAGCGCTTCGTCAGTTAAAGGTTTCTTTTTGTTTTCTTCTTCAATTACGGTTTCTAAAATCTTCTTTATTTCTCTTGTAGAGACTTCTTCACCTTGATCATTAGTCATCGATTCTGAAAAGAATTCTTTGATTAATTTTGTTCCGTAAGGTGTGTCTACATATTTGCTATTTGCCACTCTAGAAATGGTTGAAACATCCATTTCAATCTCATCTGCAATATCTTTTAAAATCATTGGCCTTAACTTACGCTCGTCGCCTGTAAGGAAGTATTCTTTTTGATAGTGCATAATGGCACTCATGGTAACAAAAAGTGTCTGCTGACGTTGTCTTACCGCTTCTATAAACCACTTTGCAGCATCTAGTTTTTGCTTTATAAATAGCACGGCATCTTTCTGTGCTTTAGATTTTTCTTTGGTGTCCTTATAGCCTTTAAGCATATTGCTATATTCTCTGGATACATGTAGTTCTGGTGCATTTCTGCCATTAAGGGTAAGTTCTAATTCACCATCAACAATTTTAATAGCAAAATCTGGGACAATATGTTCTACAATTTTGTTGTTACCAGCGTAAGAGCCACCTGGTTTTGGGTTAAGGCGTTCTATTTCTTCAATTGCATCTTTGAGCTGCTCTTCATCAATACTAAATTTTTGCATTAATTTTTTGTAATGCTTTTTAGTGAATTGTTCAAAGGCCTTGTCAATAATCTGACTTGCTAATTCAACATCTGGATTTTGCTCTTTTCTACTTAATTGGATACTTAAACATTCTTGTAAATTACGAGCACCAACACCTGCAGGATCTAGTTGATGGACAACTTTAAGTACTTTTTCAACTTCTTCTACAGAAGTAAATACATTTTGAGTAAATGCTAAATCATCTGTAATATCAGATAAAGAGCGTCTTATGTAACCGCTTTCATCCACACTACCGACTAAGAAATAAGCAATTTCTTCTTCCTGTTCAGATAGTCTAAAGGTATTAAGTTGGTTGATTAAATGTTGTGTAAACGATGTTCCTGCTGCGTATGGCACACTCTTTTCTTCATCGTCTGAGCTATAATTGTTGGCCTGAGTTCTGTAGTCTGGTATTTCATCATCACTAAGATACTCATCGATATTAATATCATCAGCCTCAATAGAATCGTTATCGTTGTAATCATCAACAGAGTTGTCAAACTCATCAAAATTATCATCAGAAGGCTCATCTTTTCCAGTATCTAACGCAGGATTTTCTTCAAGTTCTTGCTTTAAGCGTTGCTCAAAAGCTTGAGTAGGAAGCTGAATCAACTTCATAAGTTGAATTTGCTGTGGAGACAGCTTCTGGGATAACTTAAATTGTAAATACTGTTTTAGGGACATTGAAATTTCTGTTGAATATAAAAGTAAGAAAAAAACCTGTGAGGTAACTTATACCTTACAGGTTTAATATTATTTTTAGAACTCTGCGTTTTGCGGTGTTCTTGGATAAGGAATAACGTCTCTAATATTACCCATTCCTGTTGCAAACATTACGAGCCTTTCAAAACCAAGACCAAAACCAGAGTGTACAGCTGTACCATATTTTCTAAGATCTAGGTACCACCATAATTCTTCTTCTGGTATATCTAGCGCTTTCATTTTTTCTTTAAGAACATCTAAACGTTCTTCACGCTGAGAGCCACCTACCATTTCACCAATGCCTGGGAAAAGGATATCCATTGCCCTTACGGTTTTTCCATCTTCATTTAAGCGCATATAGAAGGCTTTAATGTTAGCAGGATAATCGAATAAGATTACAGGACATTTAAAGTGTTTTTCAACCAAATAACGTTCGTGCTCAGATTGTAAGTCTGCTCCCCATTCTTCAATGATATATTTAAATTTCTTCTTCTTGTTTGGTTTACAGTTTCTAAGGATATCTATAGCTTCTGTGTAGCTTACACGTTTAAAGTTGTTTTCTACAACAAACTTAATTTTATCTATTAAGTTCATTGGGCTACGCTCTGCTTGAGGTAGCGACTTTTCAGCATCTTGCAAACGCTTGTCTAAAAACTCTAAGTCTTCTTTGTTGTTTTCAAGAACGTAGCTTAAAACAGACTTCATAAAATCTTCTGCCAAATCCATGTTACCAGCCAAGTCCATAAAAGCCACTTCTGGTTCTATCATCCAGAATTCAGCTAAGTGACGAGACGTATTTGAATTTTCTGCTCTAAAGGTTGGTCCAAAGGTGTATACTTTGCCTAAAGACATTGCAAAAGTTTCAGCTTCTAATTGTCCAGAAACAGTTAGGTTGGTTTCTTTTCCGAAGAAATCTTCTTTATAATTTACATCACCATCTTCTGTTAATGGTGGGTTTTTTGGATCTAGAGTGCTTACTCTAAACATTTCACCAGCACCTTCTGCATCACTACCAGTTATTATTGGTGTGTGCATGTAATAGAACCCATTTTCGTTAAAATACTTGTGAATAGCAAAAGATAACGAAGAACGTAAACGCATTACAGCGCTAAATGTATTAGTTCTAGTACGTAAGTGAGCGTTTTCTCTTAAAAACTCAAACGTGTGTTTTTTTGGTTGAATAGGATAAGTTTCAGCATCAGAGTCACCTAAAACTTCAAGCGCTTTTACTTGTATTTCTACAGATTGGCCTTTTCCTTGGCTTTCTACCAATTCGCCAGTGATATGAACAGCAGCACCAGTAGTGATGCGTTTTAGCAATGCTTCATCAAAATTTTCAAAATCTACAACACATTGAATATTATTTATGGTAGAACCATCATTTAAAGCAATAAATCGGTTAGCTCTAAACGTTCGTACCCATCCTTTTACGGTAACATCTTGTAAGGTCACATCTTGTGAAAGCAGTTCTGCTACAGTTTTTGTTGTCATTTTTTAAATATTTTGAATGCTAAGATAATTTTTATTCTTTGTTTTTTGAGTTCTCGTCTGAATCATCTTCCGAAGGAATGATATCTATCGTTGGTTTACGCAGTACTTCTTTGTTGGCAATATTACGTTCTAATGATAATAATAACGATGGTAATAACAATAAATTAGATAACATGGCGAACAATAATGTTATTGAAACCAAAGCTCCTAAAGCTACTGTACCACCAAAACTAGAAATGGTAAATACAGAGAATCCGAAGAACAGAACAATTGAAGTGTAAAACATACTTACGCCAGTTTCTCTTAACGCAGCGTAAACCGATTTTTTAATCTTCCAGTGGTTGGCTTGCAATTCTTGTCTGTATTTTGCCAAAAAGTGAATGGTATCATCTACCGAAATACCAAAAGCGATACTAAATACTAATATTGTTGAAGGCTTTATAGGTACACCTAAATAACCCATTAAACCAGCTGTAACTAACAATGGTAATAGGTTAGGGATAAGTGATACAATAATCATTCTAAACGAACGGAACAAATACGCCATAAATAGCGATATAAGTATAATGGCAAGCGTTAATGAAATAACAAGGTTTCTTACAAGGTATTTTGTGCCTTTTTGAAACACTAAAGCTTTACCTGTCATAGTAACTTCATAACGCTCTTTAGGAAAAACTTTATCTATTTTATTTTGAAGATTTTCCTGAATGCGTTCCATTTTATCCGTACCAATATCTTTCATAAAGGTAGTAATACGTGCATATTGCCCTGTACTGTCTACAAAATTCTTAAGCAAATCTACATCAGATGATGAGTTTTTAGCATAAGACAAAATGAAACTGTTTTCTTGGCTGGTTGGTAATTGGTAATATTTAGGGTTGCCGTTAAAGTAGGCTTGCTTACTATATTTTACCAAGCTTACAACAGATATTGGCTTAGACAATTCTGGTGTTTCTTCAATAAGTTCTTCAAGCTCATTAATGCGTTTTAAGGTCGCTAATTTCATAACGCCTTTTTTGCGCTTTGTATCTACCATTATTTCTAAAGGCATAATGCCATTAAACTCTTCTTCAAAAAAACGAATGTCTTTAAAGAATTGTTTGTTTTTTGGCATATCTTCAATCAAGCTACCAGATATTTTCATTTGATTAATACCTATCATACTTGCCATGATAAGTATAAATGCAGTGACGTAGATGGTAATACGTTTGTGTTTTACCATACGTTCCATCCAATCTACAAAACCACCAATCCAACGTTTATTTAAGTGTTCTAAATGACGCTCTTTCGGATAAGGCAAAAACGTGTACATTATCGGAATGATAAGTAAACAGAGTATGAAAATTGCCAGAATACTGAGCGATGCTACGATACCAAATTCCTTTAGCAGTTTACTTTCGGTTAAGATAAACGTTGCAAAACCAGAAGCGGTAGTAACATTAGTCATTAAGGTAGCATTACCAACTTTGGTAATAACACGTTGTAGCGACTTTACTTTGTTACCATGCGATTTTACCTCGTGCTGATATTTATTAATTAAAAAGATACAGTTAGGTATACCAATAACAATAATTAACGGTGGAATAAGAGCCGTAAGCACTGTAATTTCGTAACCAAGTAAACCAAGGATTCCAAAGGTCCACATCACACCAATACAAACAACAATTAGTGATATAAACGTAGCTCTAAAAGATCTAAAGAATAAAAAGAAAATTAACGAAGTCACAAACAAAGCTGCTCCAATAAAAATCGGAATTTCGTCAACAATGTTTTGAGAATTTAATGTTCTGATGTAAGGCATACCAGACACCTTAACATCTAGCTTAGGATGTTTTGCTTCAAATTCTTGTATTCTTTTTTCAAGAATATTTATAATAAAGTCTTTTCTGGCAGAGGTGTTAACAATCTCTTTCTTTAAATAAATTGCAGTACGAAGTGTCTTGTTTTCTGCATTAAATAAAAAGTTATCGTAAAATGGATATTTCTTAAAAAGGTCTTCTTGTAGTTTGTTTATTTCATCAAGACTTGATATAGAATCTTTTATGAACGGAACTAAATCAAACTGTTTCTTTTCATTGTTCTTTACCAGTTTTTGAAGATCTTTTATTGAAAGCACAGTTTCAACTTCGTCATAAGGTTTAAAGGACTCTGCAAGGTTGTTCCAGGCATTAAACTGATTAACCGTAAATACGCTAGAATCTTTAACTCCTAAAACAATGAGATTGCCTTCTTCACCAAAGACTTCGAGGAAATTATTGTAGGTTAGGTTAACTTCATGATCGTCAGGTAACATATTAGCTTCAGTGTAAGTAAAGCGCATATGTTTCCATTGCATGCCCAAGAACACAGTCGTCGCAATTATGACTAAAAGAATGAAGATTTTGTTACGGAGAATAATTCTTGCAACACCTTCCCAAAATCCTGTGGTCAATAGTTTAAACATGTATAATTTTCTACCTCTTTAAATAGCAAATAATGCCTTAATTTGAAACGAGCCGCAAAGGTAGAAAAAACCTAAGGATTAGCTAAGGAATTAACACTAATATAATAGTTGAAATAAATACGAGGAATACAGAAATAGCCTAATAGAAATTACGGTTAGTCTTTTTGCTTTTCATCCGTCTTTTGTATTGCCATTTCCACGTTAATTTATGCCAATAGCGTTTAATTTTATTGTGACGCCAATTAATATTAAATTTTACGTCTTTCTTAGCCCAAGGCGGCAAAGGTATTTTAATATTAAAGGGAGGGTATTCACTAACTTTATAATTTAGGTCTGAGTCATTTCTAAATCGTCTAGAACAAAGTAACCTAACAATAGTTTTCTTTTTGGATGATTTGTAAACTTCCATATCAATCCAAAGAGGAACTAATCCAGAATCATATAATAAATCTACAGTTCTTGCTAATGGTTGGTGTTTTCCTTCAAGCGTATTAATTTCTATTAATCTCTTTAGTTCATCATTATTTAAATGATCACTTATTAATCTTGAGCTTGGTTCAATTAGATATTCAACATTATTAGAAATCAAATTTTTAACTGAGTTACTTGTAAAATCAATCAGCCTTTTAGTAGATTCTATTAACCTATATTGAAATTCCTCTTTGTTCACGACTAAAGATTATGTCGCTGGATTAGGAATAACAGCATGAACATCATTAATGGCTTTTAGCACATCATCTGATAAGGTTATGTTGATACTGTCAATGTTTTCTTCAAGCTGTTTTATACTTGTGGCGCCAATGATATTACTTGTTACAAAAGGTCTTTGGTTAACAAATGCTAAAGACATTTGTGCTAAAGACATATTATTATCTTCGGCTATTTGTAAGTATCGCTTAGTAGCTTCTGTAGCCTGGTCGCTACTATATCTAGCAAACCTTGGAAACAGCTTTAATCTTGCATTATCTGCAGCAATACCTTTGATGTATTTACCAGATAAAACACCAAATGCCATAGGTGAGTAGGCTAGTAAGCCAATATTTTCTCTGTGAGCAATTTCTGCTAAATCGCCTTCAAAAGGTCTGCATAATAGAGAATATGCATTTTGGATGGTAATCATCCTTGGTAGGTTATTGTATTTAGATTCTTCTAAGTAGCGCATGGTTCCCCAAGCTTTCTCGTTAGATAAACCTACTTGCCTTATTTTTCCAGATTTGATAATCTCATCAAGATTGTGTAAAATTTCATTGAAATTATCCTCCCAACCATCATTAGCATTATGAACATAATCTCTTATGCCAAATGTGTTTGTGTTACGTTCTGGCCAGTGCAACTGGTATAAATCTATGTAATCTGTTTGTAAGCGTTTTAGACTGTTGTCAACAGCTTCGTTTAATGCTTGTTTGCTAAAACCAGTAGTTCTTATGTGGGCAGTATAGTCGCCAGGACCAGCAATTTTTGTGGCTAAAACAACTTTGTCTCTGTTACCAGTTTTTGCAAACCAATTACCTATAATACGTTCGGTTTCTGCATAGGTTTCGGCTGTAGCAGGTACAGGATATAACTCAGCAACATCAAAAAAGTTAACGCCTTTGTCTAAAGCCAAGTCCATTTGGGCAAAACCTTCGTCTTGAGTGTTTTGATTGCCCCAAGTCATGGTGCCTAAACATATTTTACTAACTTTTATATCTGTATTTGGTAAGGTTGTATATTTCATATCAATTTCCTGCGAAAGCAGGAATCTTTTTGCGTTAAACTTAAATTTTATTAGAGCTTGTTAAGCGTTGACTTTGATAAGCTCTGTCTGACAGCATTCAATAACTATCACTACTACAAAAATAAGAAGACCTTTCACGTTGTAAAAACACGAAAGGTCTAAATCTATGTTAAGGTTTTGTTTGAAATGATTTCTATCTCAACAAGAGTGATGATTAAATGTCATTCAATAATTTTGAAATCTCATCAAGTTTTGGCGTTAAAATCACTTCAATTCTACGGTTTTTTGCTCTACCTTCTGAAGTATCATTAGAGGCAACAGGAGCATATTCGCCTCGTCCCGCAGCTGTTAAGTTTTCTGGGTTTATAGACGAATTCTCTCTTAATATATTTACAATAGCCGTAGCACGTTTAGTTGATAAATCCCAGTTGCCACTTAGTTGTGCATTGCCTTTATAAGGTACATTATCTGTATGACCTTCTATTAAAATGGCAATATCCGGATTTTCAGCCAAAACGCTTCCTAGTTGTTTTACCGCTTGCTTTCCTTGTGTACCAACATACCAGCTACCAGATTCAAAAAGCAATTTGTTTTCCATAGAAACGTATACTTTACCATCGCGCTGTTCTACAGTAAGACCTTTGCCTTCAAAGTTAGTTAAGGCTTTAGAAATAGCGTCTTTTAAAGCACGCATGTTAGCATCTTTAGCTGCAATTACGCTTTCTAATTCTGCAACGCGTTGCGATCTGCTTTCAAGTTCTTTTTTTAATTTTTCTAAACGCTCATTTTCGGCAGCAAGGGCTTGTTCTTTGGCTTCTAATTGTGCTAAAAGTTCTCTGTTTTTTTGAGAGTTTTTGGCAATTTCAGCGGAGCTGTTTTTTTCTAATGCATCGTAAGATGCTTTTAAATTGTCGAGATTAGTTTTTGTAGCAGCATAGTCTGAGCGTAACTGATCTCTTTCTTTTACAGCCTCGTCATAGGCAGCTTGCAGGCTGTTTAGGTCATTAGTTAATTTGTTTCTGTCTGCAGAAAGCGCTTCTACTTCATCAGATAAAGCTCTGTTATCCTTTTTTAGATTGGCATATTTGTCCTCTAACTCAGTGTATATTTTTTTAGACACACAAGAGGTCATCGTAATAAGTAAAATGGCTATTAATGAAAGTTTTTTCATGTGTTAATGTTTATTATTTTTTTAATGGTCACATGGAACATCATATTGTTATTTTAACTGTTTGATTTATAATTAATCATTGATGTTTCATCATGTTTAAAAATTGAATAAAATGTATTTATAAATCTAATTCTAATAAAATTGGGCAATGATCGCTATGTACTGCTTCAGTGAGTATAACGCTTCGTTTTATGTTTTCTTGTAAAGGTTTGCTCACCATTGCATAATCTAATCTCCAACCTTTATTATTGGCTCTGGCATTAGCTCTGTAACTCCACCATGAGAATTCTTGCTTTTCTGGGTGTAAATATCTGTAGCTATCTATAAAACCGCTGTCAATAAAATTACCTAACCATTCGCGTTCTTCAGGTAAAAAACCAGACACACCTTTCATTTTTGGGTTATGAATATCTATAGGCTCGTGGCAAATATTATAGTCTCCGCAAACTACAAGATTTGGTTTTTCGTTTTGCAATTCGTTTAAATAGTTATGAATTAAATCCATGTATTCAAACTTGTGCGACAACCTAGCATCATTAGTTCCAGAAGGTAGATACATGCTCATAACAGAGACCTTGTCGTAGTCTACTCTAAGGTTTCTGCCTTCAAAATCCATGGATTCTATACCAGTGCCAAACTCAATGTGGTTTGGTTCTTTTTTGCAAAGAATGGCAACACCACTATAACCTTTTTTTTGTGCGCTAAACCAGTAATTGTACTCATAGCCTGCATTTGTAAAAAGGTCTAAATCGAGTTGGTCTTCCATTGCCTTAATTTCCTGTAAACAAATTACATCTGGATTTGTGGCTTGCAACCAATCAATAAACCCTTTATTTATGGCAGCTCTTATGCCATTAACGTTGTACGAAGCTATTTTCATTTTGTTTTAAATTCCTGATTATTTATAAATTTCTAGCTATTCGGCTAAAATAAATAATAGAGTACTTTTACACTATAAATTTATACTGCTTTTAACGATAAAATATTTCAAACGTTAGGCAGTTATTATTTTAGATGAAAAAAGCGCTATTTCTTATTACATTATTGATGTCTTTTTGGGGTTTTTCCCAAGAAAAATCGAGTAATTATAAGAAAATACGTGTCGCTGTTGCAGATTCTATTCTCATTGATTCTGTGAGTATAAATCCTTCAAGGTTTGTTGTAAAAACCAAACAAGGTGTTGTTTTGGATTCTACACTTTATAACGTTGATTATTCAAAATCTATTTTGAAATTTAACCAACAGGTTGAAATAGATTCTGTTGATATTGAATATTTACGCTATCCAGATTTTATAACTAAGGTTTACAAACAGCTCGACGATGATATTATTGTAGACCGATCTATTCCTGGGATTGAAACCCTTTACAAACTTGAAAATTCTTCAAACCAAAATATTTTTACTCCTTTTGATGGTTTAACCACTTCGGGTAGTATTTCTAGAGGTGTAACGATAGGGAATAATCAAAATTCTGTTTTAAATAGTGAACTCGATTTGCAAATTTCTGGAAAATTGAGTGACAAGGTATCGCTTAGAGCCTCGATACAAGATGCTAATATTCCGTTGCAAGAAAGTGGATATTCGCAACGATTAGATGAGTTTGATCAAGTTTTTATAGAACTTTTTAGTGACAATTGGAATATAAGAGCAGGTGATATTGATTTGGTAAACACTAAAAGTTATTATGCTAACTTTTCTAAACGTGTGCAAGGTTTGTTGGTAAATGCTAATTTGAGTGACAAGACGTCGGTTTTTGCTTCAGGAGCACTCGTACGAGGTCAGTTTACAACAACACAATTTACGGCTCAAGAAGGCAATCAAGGACCTTACAAATTACGAGGTCCAAATAATGAGTTGTTTGTGCTTATTGTCTCTGGTAGTGAGACTGTTTATATTAATGGTGTGCCTTTAGAGCGTGGAGAAAACAATGATTATATCATTGATTATAACGCTGGCGAGATTATTTTCAACTCAACCTATCCAATCACTTCCGAAATGCGTATTACGGTAGATTACCAGTTTAGTGAGCGAAATTATTCGCGATTCACTGTGTTTGGAGGTAGTACTTTTGAAACCGAAAAATTACAATTAAACGTTTCTGTGTATTCTGAAAGTGATGCCAAAAATCAGCCACTGCAGCAAAATTTATCGACAGAGCAAACGGAAATTTTAGCTAATGCTGGTGATGATACTAGCTTAATGGTTGCGCCTTCAGCGACGGAAGAATCGTTCTCTGAAAACAGAATTCTCTACCGAAAAGAAATTGTAGATGGTGAAGAGATTTTTGTCTTCTCTCAAAATCCCGAAGACCAGTTGTTTAGAGTGTCTTTTACCTTAGTTGGTGCAAATCAAGGAAATTATATATTGAGTAACGATAATGCAGTGAGCAATATTTTTGAATACGCTGCGCCAATTGCTGGTGTTCCGCAAGGAAATTACGAACCTGTTACTCAGCTTGTAGCACCAGAACGCTTGCAAATTGCAGTGCTCAATGGTCGTTACCAGCCTACCGAAAAAACAGATGTATTTTTTGAATTGGCAGGAAGTAAAAATGATATCAACTTGTTTTCGAGTTTAGATGATGATGATAATGATGGTTTTGCTGGGAAGTTTAAAGTGAATCAAAAGCTAATAAAGCACGATAGCCTTTGGAATCTGTCCGCGCTTATTGATGCCGATTTTATTCAAGAGAATTTTAGAACTATTCAACGTTTATACAGAGCCGAATTTAATCGTGATTGGAACCTTGAAGATAATAGAGACGATCAAGGAAATTTTATTTTAGGGAACCAACTTTTGCTCACTTCAGGACTACAATTATCACATGCTAAAAAAGGATTGGCATCCTATAATTTTGAATATTTAGATTACACTAATAATTTTAATGGAAGTCGTCATAATCTTATGGCAGATCTGCGTTTGGGTAATTTCAGGATTTTTACAAATTCAAGTTTTCTTAATAGCGAAAGCACTATTAATCGTTCGACCTTTTTAAGGTCTTATAATCGTGTGGTATATGCCAAAAACAATAAATGGGTTGGTGCAAAATTTGCTACAGAAGACAATGAACAAATCGTTATAGCTACCGATTCATTGACACCATTGAGTCAGCGATTTTCAGCATACGAAACCTTTGTTGGAATTGGTGATAGTACTAAGGTCTATGCAGAAGTTGGTTATATAAAACGCTTTAATGATAGTTTACGGAATAACAATCTAGAGCGTGTAAATGCTTCAAACACCTATTATCTCAAGTCACGATTAATTCAGAATAAAAACACCAATCTTCAGCTTTTTGTGAACTATAGAAGTTTGAAGGCTGAAGACGATGCCTCTGAAGACGAACAGAGTTTAAACAGCAGATTAAACTACAATCAAAAATTGTTTAACAACCTTGTGCTTTGGAACACAAATTTTGAAACTAATTCAGGGACGTTGCCACAGCAAGATTTTACTTATGTAGAGGTCGAAGCAGGACAAGGAGCTTACACATGGATTGACTATAATGAAAATGGCATACAAGAACTCAATGAGTTTGAAATTGCACAATTTACTGATCAAGGCAATTATATACGCGTATTATTGCCAAACCAGGTTTTTGTGCGAACGCATCAAAATAGATTGAGCCAGACGTTGACCATAAATCCGATGCAATGGAGCGGTTCTGAGAATAAAACAAAAAAGTTCTTTTCGCATTTTTACAATCAAACATCTTATCTTATTGACAGGAAGATTAGAAGAGAAGGCAATAATTTTAATTTAAATCCTTTTGAAGCTGATGAAGACAACCAATTAGCGTTAAATAATAGTGTGAGAAATGTATTCTTTTACAACAGAGGAAAACAGCGCTATACCACATCCTATACGTTTTTAACCAATACAAGCAGAAGTCTGTTGTCTATAGGTTTTCAGGAAAATAAACTCACCAATCATCAGTTTAATTTTAATCACAAATTCGCCACCAATTGGTTGGCAAATGCACAGGCAAGTTTTGGAACAGATGAAAGTCTTAGTGAAAACTTTGCTAACAGAAATTACCTGATTGAAGAAGAGCGTTTTCAACCTAAATTATCCTATTTGTTTAGTGAAAATGCGCAGTTTGATGTCTTCTATCAATACACTTCAAAAGAAAATACTATTGGAAGTTTAGAAGCATTATCGCAGAACAATTATGGATTTTCTTTTACCTACAATAAAGCAGCGAAAATTGCATTAACTGGTGAATTTAATTTGTTTCAAAATGAATATGATGGCAATCCTAATACACCTGTAGCATACCAAATGTTAGAGGGTTTACAGCCAGGAAAAAACTTCACCTGGAGTTTATTGGCACAAAAGAAGCTGACTAAGTTTTTAGATTTAAACCTCAATTATTTTGGTCGTAAAACTGAAACTGCAAAAACCATCCATACAGGAACTATTCAGTTAAAGGCTTATTTCTAATTCTATTTGTGTAAAAGTATTAAAAGCAGTATACTCCTCACATAACATCAACTACAATTAATGAAGGATTTTATAATAATAGGTGCTGCACAAGCAGGATTATCTATGGCTTATCATTTAAAGAAAAACGATAAGGATTTTTTAATCATTGATAAAGAAAATGAAATCGGAGCATCTTGGCTTAATCGCTGGAATTCTTTAAAATTATTTACTCCTACCGAGTTTAATCATCTTGAAGGTATGCCTTTTCCTGCTCCAAAAGGACATTATCCAGATAAGTATGAAGTGGCCAACTATTTTAAGGCTTATGCAGCGAAATTTGAATTTCCTGTTCAGTTAAGTACATTGGCAGAAAGTATTGAAAAATCAGATGATGGCTTTGTTGTAAAAACAAGTAAAGGAGATTTAAAATGTAAAGAAGTCATTATAGCTACAGGACCTTTTCATATACCATATACACCAAAGTTTCATAATAACATATCTGAGGATATTTTTCAAATACATAGTAATTATTACAAGAATCCAGATCAACTTCAGGATGGTGAAACCTTAGTCGTTGGTGGAGGAGATAGTGGATTTCAAATTTTAGACGAAATTTCAAAAAACACAGAAAACACCACTTATTTTTCTGGCAACACAGATATAAGAACGTTACCTCAAGAAATTCTAGGTAAAACACTTTGGTGGTGGTTTACCGTAACAGGTTTTTTAAGTTTTAGTAAAGACTCTTGGATTGGTAAAAAGATTAGTAATTCTAAACAACCGATTATTGGTACAGATGTGCAAGATATTTTAAATCGAGACAATGTAAAAACCGTTGGTTATACGGTAGATGCTAATCAAAATGCTGTAAAAACGACAAAGAAGACATTAAATAATATTAAAAACATTGTTTGGGCAACAGGTTACAAACCTAACTTTAAATGGATAAATAATATTGAACTGACTAAAGATGGCTACCCAAAGCATCATAGAGGTGTTAGTACCACAAAAGGACTCTATTTTATTGGCTTGCCATGGTTGCACACGCGTGGATCTGCTACGCTAGGAGGCATTAAAAAAGATGCAAAATATTTGGCACAGAAAATAGTGTAATAAAAAAGCCCGAAACTTAATATTTCGGGCTTTTTGTACTTTTAAGATGTTGGATTTATTTCATCTTCATCAACCATTCTTTAACATCGACTTCTTTTTTGATGATATCTCTTAATTCTTCAACCTTTACACGCTTTTGTTCCATAGTATCTCTATGACGAATAGTTACCGTATTATCTTCTAAACTTTCGCCATCTACCGTAATACAAAATGGTGTGCCAGCAGCATCTTGTCTTCTGTAGCGTCTACCTACAGCATCTTTCTCATCATATACCACATTGAAATCCCATTTAAGATCGTCAACAATGTCTTTTGCCATTTTAGTTAACCCTTCATCTTTTCTTACTAGAGGCAAAATAGCAGCTTTAGTTGGTGCTAATACAGCAGGAAGTTTTAGTACTGTTCTTTCGCTTCCGTCTTCTAAGGTTTCGTCTTGTAAACTATTAGAGAAAACGGCTAAGAACATGCGATCTAAACCTATTGAAGTTTCTAATACATATGGTGTGTAGCTTTCATTATCTTCATGATCGAAGTATTGCAGCTTTTTACCTGAGTATTCTTCGTGTTGTTTTAAATCGAAATCTGTACGAGAGTGAATTCCTTCCAACTCTTTAAAACCAAATGGGAAATTAAACTCTATATCTGTAGCAGCATCTGCGTAGTGTGCTAATTTTTCATGGTCATGGAAACGGTAATTGTCGTCTCCCATTCCTAGGGATTTATGCCATTTTAAACGGGTTTCTTTCCAGTAGTCAAACCATTCTTTTTGCGTACCTGGTTTAATGAAAAATTGCATTTCCATTTGTTCAAACTCACGCATTCTAAAGATAAATTGTCTTGCAACAATTTCGTTTCTAAAGGCTTTACCTGTTTGTGCAATTCCGAAAGGAATCTTCATGCGTCCCGTTTTCTGAACGTTTAAGAAATTTACAAAAATGCCTTGAGCTGTTTCTGGTCTCAAATATAAGTCCATTGCAGTATCTGCAGAAGCTCCTAGTTTAGTGCCAAACATAAGGTTGAATTGCTTAACGTCTGTCCAGTTACGACTTCCTGTTAACGGATCTGCAATTTCTAATTCTTCAATTAAAGCTTTTACATCTGCTAAATCTTCTTTTTCTAAAGATTGACCTAAACGCTTTAGAATAGAATCGATTTTTTCCTGGTAACCAAGAACTCTACCGTTTGTAGATACAAATTCTTCTTTGTTAAAGGCATCACCAAAACGTTTTTCAGCTTTTTTAACTTCTTTATTAATTTTAGCTTCAATTTTAGCACAGTAATCTTCTACTAAAACATCTGCTCTGTAACGTTTTTTAGAATCTTTGTTATCAATTAAAGGATCATTAAAAGCATCTACGTGCCCAGAAGCTTTCCAAGTGGTTGGGTGCATAAATATTGCTGCATCTATACCAACAATATTATCGTGCATTTGTACCATGGCTTTCCACCAATAGTCTCGAATGTTTTTCTTTAATTCTGCACCGTTTTGCGCATAATCGTATACAGCGCTTAAACCATCATAGATTTCGCTGCTCTGAAATACGTAACCATACTCCTTAGCGTGAGAGATTACCTTTTTGAATTTGTCGTCGTTTGCCATGCCACAAAAATAAAAAACCGCTCAAATTAATTGAGCGGTTTTTTAAAAATAATGAGATTGATTTATTTTAATTCTATACTTGTACTTCCTAGTTTTCTGTTTTCGTGAAAAACATTAACAAAGTACGTGCCTTTTACAAGAGGTCTGTCTTCTTTATAAGTGGCTACTGTAGTACAGATGTTTAGATTTTTGTTGTCAAAGTTTACAATTTCTTTTTTGCTGTAAATTAAAGAGTTGTCTGCAAAAAATACTTCGCCTTTACCAGCTATTATATTGTTGTTAGGACTTACAATCTGAATGTATATCTCTTTGTCTCCTTTTTCGGTTAAAGGGTTTTCAGTCAATGATATGCAAACATCCATAGCATTAACGCGTTTAGCTCTAAGCGAGGATTTCTTTTTAGAGTTGTTAATTTTAAAAGCTTCAACACTAACGTTGTTGGCTCTTAAAATAGAAGCATTGTCAATGGTCTCGTTAAGAGAATCGTTGGTTTCCTCTAGAGCATTGATGGTGAGGTTGTTGTTTTTAATAGTATTCATAGCGTAGCGTTTCTCTTTTTGCAATTTTAGATTTGCAGAATTAAGAGAGTCTACAGTAGTAAGTAAAACCTTGCTTTTAGTTTTCAAAACTGAAAGCTGGTCTTTGAACTTTGTGATTATTGATAAGTCACTTTTTAATAATCTTAAAGAATCTAAAGCAATTTTAGTTTCTAGTTTTGCTTCCTGGAGCTGTGAAGACATAAGATCATAATCTTGGCTTAGTTCGTCATAACTAACTAAAATTTCTGATAGTTCTTTTTCTATCAAAACTTTTTCTTGTTTTAGGAATTCTTCGTAGGATTTAATGGATTTGTAATTAGTAAAACTATATACACCTAAAACTGTTAAAACAACTAATAAAGAACTTATAATTAATCTGTAGTTAAATAATTGAGGGTTAACTATCATCATTAATTTCTTAGATGAAACGAAATTAGAGTATATTGAAGTGCATTTTTATTTTATTCGATTAAGTGGTAAAAAATTTGTTGAATTTGTTCTTTCCTGTGGTCTGCGAAGCATGTAATAATGTTTTGGTAGATAATGAGTTAGTTGTTTGTACTAAATGCAGACATGATTTACCAGTTACAAATTTTCATTTTAATGATGCAGATAATGTTAAAAAAGTAGTTTATGGACGTGTAAAACTAGTACAAGCAACAGCCCTTTTGCATTTTTCAAAAAGAGGAGTTGTGCAACAAATGCTTCATAACTTAAAATATAGAGGACACCAAGATATTAGTGGTTTTTTAGGTAGATGGCTTGGTGCAGAACTAAAAACGATTGAAGCTTATAAACAGGTTGATGTTGTAGTACCTGTGCCACTTTATAAAACTAAGTTATGGCAACGTGGTTATAATCAGGTAGAGCAATTTGGAAAAGCAATAGCAGAAGCTCTTAGTGTAGATTATAACGACTCAGTACTTATAAAGACAAAATCAACAAAAACCAAAGTGTTTGAAGGTAGACTCTCTAGATGGAGTGATGATGGAGCTGTTTTTGCAATAAGTGATACCCAATCGTTAAGAGGTAAACATATCTTACTGGTAGATGATATTATTACCACAGGAGCAACGGTTGAGGCTTGTGCTACAGAATTGTTAAAAATTGATAATATTAAGTTAAGTCTTGCTACTATGGCAATTGCCGATTAATTTTTTCGTTTCTATAGTTTAAAAATTGTTTCTTTGTGCAAAATTATTCTCAAAAAATGAGTTCAAATCTCACACGAATTTTAGGCATTTTATTCATCGGTTTAATTATTGTTAGTTGTGCCAATCGTGGTTCTCCTTCAGGAGGAGAAAAAGATATGGATCCACCAGAAATTCTTAGAGAAAACCCACCAAATTTTTCAACAAATTTTAAAGGAGATGAAATAAGAATCACTTTTAATGAATACGTTAAGATTAAGGATTTAAGAAAGCAACTTATTATTTCGCCACCTATGGATTCAGATCCTATTATATATCCTGCAGGTGGAGCAAGTGAATACATTACGATAAAAATAAAAGATACTTTACAGCCTAATACGACTTATGCTTTTAATTTTGGTGAAAGCATTGTAGATAATAATGAAGAAAATCCATACCCTTATTATCGTTACGTATTTTCTACAGGAGATACAATAGATTCACTGTCTGTAAAAGGCTATGTTGAAGATGCGCTTCTAAAGAAACCAGAAACTTTTATATCGGTAATGCTTTATGAAGTAGACTCTACCTATTCAGATTCTATAGTTTACAAAGAAAAGCCAAGGTATATTACCAATACCCTTGATAGTGTTACCACTTTTAGTATAGATAATATAAAAGCAGGAACCTATAAATTGATTGCCTTAAAGGATAAAAACAGTAATTATACATTTGATCAAAAAAACGATAAAATAGGGTTTTACGAAGATTTTATTTCAGTACCAACTGATAAAGACTATAAGCTTACATTATTCAACGAGAAGGTCAATTTTAAAGCTATTAAACCAAAACAAGCAGGTGAAACAAAAATCATCTTCCCTTACGAAGGAAGTTATGAAAACACAAGAATAAACGTTTTGGGAGATACACCAGAAGGCTATTCAACTAGAATTACAAAAGATAAAGTTACAGATACACTTTACTATTGGTACAAGCCAAAGTTTGAAATTGATACCACCTTCTTTATTGTTTCTAATGAAAAATATGTAGATACATTTAAGCATCGTTTTAGAAGTCTTGATGCAGATACATTAAGTACCAAAATAGTTTCACCAAGAGGTTTAAACTATGATAAGCATTTTACTCTAGAAGCAACTACACCTATAGAGAAAATAGATGTTTCTAAAATAAGTTTAATAGATAAAGATTCTATTGCTGTAAGTTTTGAGACAGAATACGATTCTATTTTAAATCAATTTAAGGTGCCATTCAAAAAAGAAGAAGGACAAAAATATTCTATTAAAATATTACCAGGAACATTTACAGATTTCTATGGTAATATCAATAAGGATACTATAGTTGAATCTATTAACCCTAAAATGAAGTCTGAGTATGGAAATATTCGTGTTAAATTAATAAACGCTAAATTTCCACTAATTGTACAGATGGTAAATAATAAAGGTGAAGTTGAATATGAACGTTACACTACAGAATCACCAGTGGTAGATTTTACTAATGTTGTGCCAAAACTATATGATATTAGAGTAATTTATGACACTAATGAAAATGGTGAATACGATACAGGTAATTACTTATTAGGCATACAACCAGAACGCGTTAGTTACATGCCTTCTTCTCAGCTTGATGAGGTTAGAGCTAGTTTCGATTTTGTTTACGAGTTTACACTTTTAGACTAAAAGTATCCCTGTCCTTTAAGAAACCAAGTCTTTCTCGGTATTTGGTAATATGAGATTTTTCTAAAGTTACGACTTCTATAGTTTCTGTGCTTTCTAGTATGGAATCCATACGGTTTCCTAAAACATCATAAGCTGCCGAGTGTCCAGAATATTCGTAATTATTACCATCTAAGCCAACACGGTTTACACCAATACAGTAACTCATGTTTTCTATTGCGCGCGCTTTAAGAAGGGTATCCCAAGCCGCAATGCGCACTTTTGGCCAGTTAGCCACATAGATGAGTAAATCATAATCTTCAGAATTTCTTGCCCAAACTGGGAAGCGTAAATCGTAGCAGACTAAAGGGCAAATTTTAAACCCTTTATAATCTATGATGATTTTTTCTGTACCAGCAGTATATACCTTATGTTCGCCAGCCAAAGTAAAGGTATGTCGTTTATCGTAGGGTGTTAATGTTCCGTTTGGCTCAACAAATACTAGGCGATTATAGTAATTCTCATTTTCTTTAATGACTAAACTACCAACGATTGCAGCATTTTTAGATTTAGATAATGCTTTTAGCCAGGTAATAGTCTCACCATCCATGGTTTCTGCTACCTCAGATGCATTCATTGTAAAACCAGAGCTAAACATTTCTGGTAAAACAATAAGGTCAGCTGTAATGGAGCTGACCTTATCTTCTATATGTGTTCTGTTAGCTTTTGGGTTTTCCCATGCTAAAGTGGTTTGTGCTAATGCAACGTTTAGTGTGTCGTTTGTCATTTATAATTTTCGTTTGGCTTTGTCTACTTTTTCGGTAAGCTTTTCAATTTTATCTAACCACTTACCTTCGTCTACAGGAGACAATTTACCTTTCTTTTTTAATTTTTCGTACTTCTTTTGGGCTTTTTTAAGATTGTCTTGTGCCTTTTTATAATTTTTCTGAAGTTTTTCTTTTTTCTTTAATGCCTTCTCAGCTTTCTTTTGTGCTTTTTCTGCCTTTTTTTGGGCTTTTTCAGCTTTTTTCTTCTCCTTTTCTAGTTTTTCTGCTGCTTTTTGTGCGTTTTCGGCTTGTTTTAGTTTTTCTGAAATAATAGCAGCTTCTTTAAAAATCACCTCTTTTTCTTCTGCACTTAAAGTTTCTGTGACATCTTCGCCATTCAAGAATATTTTTTCCTTTTTTACTTCATATGTTTTTTCACCTTGCTTTACTTCCTGAGCAAAACCGGTTAAACAAAATGCTAATAATAAAAGTATGATGTAATATTTCATTTGTAATAATTTTTAGTTCACTATTGTGACACGTAACTTAACAAAAAGTAACTTAAATTCTGCATAAAATTTCTGAAGCTTTTATTAAAGTCTCGTCAGTCTTGGCAAAACAAAACCGAAGCACCTTGTCATCTTTGTTATTTTCATTAAATACAGAAAGCGGAATTGAAGCTATTTTGAATTCTTTCGTCAAACGTTTTGCAAAATCCACATCATGTTCGTCGGTTATTTCAGAATAATCCAACACCTGAAAATATGTGCCTTTTGAAGGCATAAATTTAAAACGAGATTCTGCAATTAAATTCAAGAATAAATCACGTTTTTGTTGAAAAAAATTATTCAAACCAAGATAAGTTTCAGCATCAGCCATATAATCCGCAATGCCTTTTTGAGCAGGATGATTCACAGAAAACACATTGAATTGGTGTACTTTCCTAAACTCGTTCATTAAATCTTCAGGTGCGCAGCAGTAGCCAATTTTCCAACCTGTATTATGAAATGTTTTTCCGAAGGAAGCTGTAATAAAACTTCGTGCTTTTAAATCCGGAAACTTGCAAGCACTATGATGCTGATCGCCATCAAAAACAATATGCTCATATACTTCATCACTTAAAACGATGATGTTAGTGTCTTTGGTTAATTTTTCAAGCTGAAGCATATCTTCTTCAGACCAAATAGTACCACTAGGATTATGAGGTGTATTGATGATAATCATCTTGGTTTTAGATGAAATTTTTGAAGCCACTTCGTCCCAATTCACACTATAATCTGGCGCGGATAATTGAATAGCAATCGTCTTTCCACCATTAACTTCAATAGCTGGTTGGTAGCAATCGTAAGCAGGTTTAAAAATTAGAACTTCGTCATTTGGTTTTACAAAAGCTGAAATGATAGTATAAATAGCCTGAGTTGCACCAGCGGTAACCGTGATTTCAGTATCTGGATGATAACTTGTGTTGTAAAGTTGTTGGAATTTATTCGCGATGGCCAAGCGCAAATCTAGATTACCAGCCATTGGTGCATATTGGTTGTAACCGTTGTTCATTGCATTGGCAACTAAGTCGTTTAATAGTTGTGGACTAGGATAATTTGGGAAACCTTGCGATAGGTTTAAGGCTTTGTATTCGTTGGCCAAAGCACTCATTACGGTAAAAATAGTAGTGCCTACATTGGGTAATTTAGATTGGTGTGCGATCATAATATCTCGTTAAATAGAAAGGTTTTAAAGATATAAAATGTGGTTTTTCTATCTTTACAAAATCAATAAAATATATACTATGCGATTAATAAAATTACTCTGTTTTTTCGTTGTTTTTCAGGTGTCTGCTCAACAAGGCGGTATGTGGATTCCCTCACTTTTAGAAGGAATGAATGAAGACGAAATGCAAAGCCTTGGTAGTAAGTTGACTGCCAAAGACATTTACGATGTTAACAATTCTAGTCTTAAGGACGCTATTGGTCATTTTAATGGTGGTTGTACCAGCGAAGTGATTTCAGACAAAGGTTTGGTGCTTACCAATCATCACTGTGGATTTAGCCAGATTCAGTCGCATTCGTCTTTAGAAAACGATTATATAAAAAATGGATTTTGGGCAATGACGCTCGAAGAAGAACTGCCAAATGAAGGCTTGTTTATTGAGTTTATAGTAAGTATTCACGATGTTACAGATACTGTTTTAAATGGTGTAAACGAAACTATGACCGAAAAGGAAAAGCAATCTTTAATCACTAGAAACAGCAATGCTGCAATGGCATCTTGGCCAAAAGAAAATTGGCAAGACGTTAAAACAAAGTCGTTTTACAAAGGCAATCAGTACTTCTTATTTGTAACTGAGCGTTTTGAAGACATAAGATTGGTTGGTGCACCACCAAGCAGCATTGGTAAGTTTGGTAGCGATACAGATAACTGGGTATTTCCGAGACATACAGGCGATTTTTCTATGTTCAGAATTTATGCTGATAAGAATAACAGACCAGCAAAATACAGCAAAGACAATGTGCCCTACAAGCCAAAGCATTATTTACCTGTGTCCTTAGATGGTGTTGAAGAAGGCGATTTTACAATGGTTTTTGGCTTTCCTGGTCGTACTAATGAGTATTTACCAGCTGTAGCGATTGAGCATATTACAAAAGAATACAATCCAACAAATATCGAAATTAGAGAAGCGGCTTTAAAAGTTATTGATGCCAATATGAAAGCCAGCGATGAGGTGCGTATTAAGTATGCGTCTAAACAAGCCAGAATTGCAAATGCTTGGAAAAAATGGATTGGAGAAAACTTAGGTATCGAAAAAAGTGATGCTGTAGCTAAGCGTCGTGAATTTGAAGCAACTTTTAAAAAAGCATTAAAGGAAAAGGGACTAGAAGGAAAGTATGGTCATATTTTACCTGAGTTTGATAAGCTTTATAAAGAATTTGGTCCAATAAATATTAAACGAAGAAATTTTGTTGAAGTCTTTTTGGTAACAAGTGAATTGATGCAAATGACCTTTAGAGCCTATCAGGTTGAACAAGCGCTATTGGCAAATCCTGAAAGTTTAGAACGTGCAAAAGCAAGTTTAAAAGGCCGTTTTGAAGGTATTCTGAAAAACTTTGATGCCAATGTAGATAAAGGTGTGTACTTAAATGTAATGCCATTATATGGAAAACCAGTTGATGCTTCAATCTATGATAAAACGGCATTTACGGATTTAGATTCGGCTTTAAAATTATTAGAAGGCGATGCTGAATCTGTAATTAAAAACTTAAATAATGACGCGGCTTATGCTTATGCGAAACCCATCATTGATGAATTTTTTAATAGTATAGATGCAGAATTTCAACAAAAAAATGAAACTATTTCAGCATTGCAAACTGAGTATATGACGGCTTTAATGAAAGCCTTGCCAAACGAGCGTTATTTCCCAGATGCAAATAGTACGTTGCGTGTTACTTATGGTCAGGTTAGAGGCTACTCGCCAAGAGATGCAGTGTACTATAATCCTGTAACTTATTTAGAAGGTGTAGTGGAAAAGTATGTGCCAGGCGATTATGAGTTTGATGTGCCACAGAAACTTTTAGACTTATACAACACAAAGGATTATGGTCCTTATGCCGATAAAAACGGAAAAGTGCCAGTGTGCTTTTTAGGAACAAACCACACAACTGGAGGAAACTCTGGTAGTCCTGCTATTGATGCTGAAGGGAATTTAGTAGGTTTAAACTTTGACCGTGTTTGGGAAGGTACGATGAGTGATATGAACTACGACCCAGAAATCTGCCGAAACATAATGGTAGATTTACGCTATGTGCTTTTCATAGTTGATAAGTATGCTGGTGCAAAACACTTAATTGATGAAATGACTTTGGTGCATCCGAAGAAAGCATCAGGAAAAAAGAACAAGAAAAAGAAGAAAGCAAAAAAGTAGCGATACACTTTCTTTAATTTCACGTTTATAGATGAACCTCACGAGTGTTATACTGAACTTGTTTCAGTATTTCTTTTGTGAGGTTTTTTTTGTGAAATATTTTTAGATATAAAGACGTTATTCAAATATGAAAGCCCATAATAGGCATTTGGCAAACAAAGGCTATTCACCATAAAATTATTAAATAACTAGACCATAGGTTCTTGAAAAAATTAAATAGATGAAAAAACTTCTACTTCTTTTATCTGTAATTGTATGTCTTGCTTTTTCAAAATCTGATGAAGATGCTGTAAAGACAATTCACGTGTTTGTTGCCTTATGTGATAACGACAACCAAGGGATTGTGCCAGTGCCAAGTAAATTAGGAAATGGTCAAGATCCTAAAAATAACTTGTATTGGGGCGCTTTATATGGTGTTAAAACACATTTTAAAAATAGTAAGGATTGGACTTTGGTTAAAACAATTAAATCTGATAATCCTAAAATTTTAGAACGTTTACTATTCAAACATAAAAAATCGAATATTTACTTATTGGCAGATGCTTATGACGGAAAGTACATTAAACAAACTACAATTGATTTTTTAGAAGCTACTTCAGGACGAAATGAATTCTCTGTATTGTATAGTGATAAAACACTTAGTTTTGGTGGAAAATCAGGATTGTTGGCTTATGTTGGTCACGATGGTTTAATGGAATTTAATGTTGATGGAAATTTCACGCAACTAAATACAACAAAACGAGATGCAATTATTCTAGCTTGCATTAGCAAACAATATTTTAAACCCTATTTAGAAAAAACAAAAGCAAATCCATTAGTTTGGACAACAGGTTTAATGGCACCTGAAGCTTACACGCTAAAGTCAGCAATAGATGGCTGGATTATGGATGAATCGGATTCTCAAATAGCAGAACGTGCTGCACAAGCTTATCACAAATATCAAAAATGCGGTATTAAAGGCGCAAGAAGATTATTAGTTTCTGGATATTAACTTCTCGATAAAATTTTCTCGTACCTCAAAAATCACTCAAAGTGATGAATAAAAAAATCCCAAACAGTAATGTTTGGGATTTAGTTTTTGGAAATTGAGATTTCTGCTTTCGCAGGAAGTCTTAATATCTATAATGCTCAGGTTTGAAAGGACCTTCAACCGTTACACCAATATATTCAGCTTGATCTTGCTTAAGCTCTGTAAGCTCAACACCAATTTTTTCTAGGTGTAATGCCGCTACTTTTTCATCTAAATGTTTTGGTAGCATGTACACGTCGTTGTTGTACTTATCAGAATGATTCCAAAGCTCTATTTGCGCTAACGTTTGGTTAGTAAAAGAGTTACTCATTACAAAACTTGGATGACCAGTTGCACAACCTAAGTTTACTAAACGTCCTTCTGCTAAAACGATAATATCATTACCATCAATAGTATATTTATCTACTTGAGGTTTAATCGTGTTTTTAGTATTACCGTAGTTTTCGTTTAACCAAGCCATTTGTATTTCGTTATCAAAATGACCAATGTTACATACTATGGTTTTATCTTTCATTGCTTTAAAGTGCTCTGAACGTACAATGTCTTTGTTACCAGTTGTAGTAATTACGATATCTGCATTACCAACTACAGTTTCTAATTTTTTAACTTCAAAACCGTCCATAGCAGCTTGTAACGCACAAATTGGGTCAATTTCAGTTACTGTTACGATACTTCCAGCACCTTTAAAAGAAGCAGCAGTACCTTTACCAACATCTCCGTAACCACAAACAACAACGCGCTTTCCAGCTAACATCACGTCTGTTGCACGACGTATTGCATCTACAGCACTTTCGCGACAACCGTATTTATTATCAAATTTAGATTTTGTTACAGAGTCGTTTACGTTTATAGCAGGCATTGGTAACGTTCCGTTTTTAACACGCTCGTATAAACGGTGTACACCAGTTGTAGTTTCTTCAGATAAACCTTTAATACCAGAAGCTAATTCTGGATATTTATCTAAAACCATATTGGTTAAATCACCACCATCATCAAGAATCATGTTTAATGGTTTACGATCTTCTCCAAAAAATAAGGTTTGCTCTATACACCAGTCAAACTCTTCTTCCGTCATGTCTTTCCATGCATAAACAGCTGTTCCCGCAGCAGCAATAGCAGCAGCAGCTTGATCTTGAGTAGAGAAAATGTTACAAGAACTCCAAGTTACTTCTGCACCTAATGCTTGTAAAGTTTCAATTAAAACAGCAGTTTGTATGGTCATGTGCAAACAACCTGCAATACGTGCACCTTTTAACGGTTGCTCGTTTTTATACTCTTCACGTAAGCTCATTAAACCTGGCATTTCTGCTTCGGCTAATTCAATCTCTTTTCTTCCCCAAGCCGCTAACGACATGTCCTTTACCTTGTTTGGTACGAAAGGAATTGTTTTTGTACTCATATTCTTTTTTCTCAAATTTTTAAAATGGTTCTTGCCTTTGGGTTTAACATTGAAATGGTTAAATTCGCTTACCAAAAAATGCCAAATCTGCCTTAGGCAGTGCAAAGATAATCAATAGGTTTTACAATATTAAATGCCACTGTACAAATCCATTAGTGTAAACTCACAAACTACTGTTAAAATCTGGAAGATTGAAGAGTCTTATTCCGATTTACTTCAACCTCTAGATTTAAAACCGCAAAGTCTTGAACGCGTGTCGGGTATGAAAAGCGAACTGCATCAGCGCGGTTTTTTAAGTGTAAGGCATTTGCTTCATGAGTTTGGTTATACAGATCAAGATTTGTTTTATGACGATAATGGAAAACCACATCTTAAAGACGGTAAGCATATTTCTATAACACACAGTTTTACGTTTTCAGGAGTTATTGTTAGCGATAAAGAAGTCGGTATAGATATTGAAATGCAGCGCGATAAAATTACAGTTATTGCACACAAGTTTGTGGACTACGAGTTTAATTATCTGGATAAATCTGCTGACGATTACATTAATAAACTTACTGTAATTTGGGGAATTAAGGAATCGTTGTATAAGCTTTTTGCAACTCCAGGTATGCTGTTTAAAGAGCATTTTTTAGTAATTCCATTCACGTTCGATGATGGAGAAACCATTGCTTGGATAGATTATAAGGGTAGAAAATACAGATACAATACTGCGTTTTTAGAGTTTGAAGGCTTTACTTGTGCATACGTCGTTCCTTAATCTATGACCATCTATTCTCACATAAAAAAGTCTATAGTTGAAAGCGAAAGGTTGCTTGCAGTTTTAATCGATCCAGATAAAACAGAACTTGACACGATTGAAGGCATTGTGAGAAAAATCAATCAATCTGTAGCAACTCACATTTTTGTTGGTGGAAGTGAAGTAGATGAAGGAGCTACTGAAGCTGTAGTACAGGCCATTAAGCGATATACAACACTACCAGTAATGCTGTTTCCTGGTGATGTAACACAAATTACAGATGAGGCTGACGGTATTCTGTTTTTGTCTTTAATTTCTGGTCGAAATCCAGATTATCTCATTGGTAAACATGTAGAATCGGTTTCTAAATTAGCCAAAACACAACTCGAAGTGCTTCCAACAGGATATATTCTTATTGAAAATGGGAAACAAACTGCTGTAGAGCGCGTAAGCAATACCAAACCTTTAAGCAGATCGAATAAGCAACATATTGTAGATACAGCCAAAGCAGGAGCGCTTTTAGGGATGCAACTAATCTATCTTGAAGCTGGAAGTGGAGCAACACATCCTATAGAGCCAGAAATTATTTCAGCAGTAAAAGACACCTTAAATATTCCACTTATTGTTGGTGGAGGTATTAGATCTAAAACCGAATTAGAAGCAGCCTATAAAGCAGGAGCAGATCTTGTGGTTATAGGCACAGCCTTTGAAACGAATCAACTTTTTTTTGAACAACTAAAATTATAATCATGCAAATATCAATAGACTTAACCTTATCTCCTTTACAAAACGATTACGAAGCTCATATTATAGATTTTATTAAGGCTTTGAGAGCTTCAAAATTTACGGTTTTAGAAAATCCATTAAGCACACAGATTTTTGGAGAATTTGATGAATTAATGCCATTTTTAAATGATGCCATTAAAACGTCTTTTGAAAATACAGATATTAGTGTACTCACCATGAAAGTGGTAAAAACAAACAGAAGTGAGTACGAGCCACATTTCTAAAGCTATTTATTTATGAGCCAAATTTTTGATTTTTTCTTTTCGCAATATGCTGAATATGCTACAACGGATATCATTTTAGAAATCGTTGCAGTCGTATTTGGGTTTTTGTCGGTTTGGTTTTCTAAGCAAAATAACATTATGGTCTTTCCAACCGGAATGATAAGTACCATCATATTTGTATACCTATTGCTAAAGTGGGAGCTACTAGGTGATATGATGATTAACGCATACTATTTTGCTATGAGCGTATACGGATGGTTTGTTTGGACGCGAAAGGTTGACGAAACACACGTAACACCAATTTCGAGAACCACATCAAAAGAAAAATCACTAAGCTTAGGTATCTTTTTAGCAACCTTGGTTTTTGTTTTTATAGTCTATAAAACTTTTGATAAATGGAATGGTTGGGTAGCGTACGTTGATACCATTACAACAGCCATTTTCTTTGTTGGTATGTGGTTAATGGCACGACGAAAAATTGAAAACTGGATCTTCTGGATTATCGGAGATATTATTTCTGTGCCATTATATTTTTATAAAGGGTTTACTTTCACTAGTTTTCAATATCTTGGCTTTACAATTATTGCAATATTCGGATACTTAGCATGGAAGAAGCACTTAAACAGCAACCAAGCAACTGCATAAAAGTTGTATTATTTGGTCCAGAATCTACTGGTAAAACAACACTGTCTAGGCAATTGGCCAGACATTACAATTCGGTTTGGGTGCCAGAATATGCGCGAGAGTATCTTCAAAATAAATGGAACAACGAAAGAAAAACCTGTGAGCCTCACGATTTATTGCCAATAGCCATAGGCCAAATAAAATTAGAAAATGACTTGGCTCAAAAAACAGATTCAGTACTTGTTTGCGATACAGATATACTTGAAACTAAGGTGTATAGCGAAGCGTACTATTCTGGTACATGTGACCCGATTTTAGAAGCACATGCTCTAAAAAATTCTTATGACCTCTATTTTTTAACTTATATTGACACGCCTTGGGAAGCAGATGATTTGCGAGATAAACCCAATGAAAGAGAACGAATGTTCAAAGCTTTTGAAAACGCTTTAATTAAATACAACAGACCTTATGTTCTGTTAAAAGGAAACAAACAAGAGCGCTTAAAAACAGCCGTTGAGCATATTGATAACCTACTTAAAAAAAGAAAATGAGTTTTACAAAAAACGATATTAAACAGATAGAAGCTAAAGGACTTACGGTAAATCAGGTAGAGTCTCAAATAGAGTTGTTTAAAACCGGAATTCCATTTACAAATATTGCAGCAGCAGCTACCATAGGTAATGGCATACTGGCTTTATCAGATAAAGAAAAGGAAGAAGCGACTTCGCATTTTGACACCAATAAAGAAGGCCTATCACTTCTAAAATTTGTACCAGCATCTGGTGCAGCAACTAGAATGTTTAAATTCTTATTTAAGTTTTTAAAGGACTATAATCCTCAAAAAGAATCGTTAAACTCTTTTATCAATAAGAATGATTCAAAGGATTTAGCATTCTTTCTGGTTGGTTTAGAAAAATTTCCATTTTATGAGCAGGTTTTAGAACGTTTACATAAAAAAGGAATTGATTTCAAAACCTTATCTACACAAGACAAGGCAGTCCATTTTGTTCAAATAATGCTTGGTGAAGACGAACTTAATTTTGGAAATTCCCCAAAAGGGTTACTTCCATTCCACAAGTACAAAAACGGCTATATTTCAACAGCGTTTGAAGAGCACTTGTACGAAGCAGCATTGTATGCTTCAAATGATAAGAAAGCCGAACTTCATTTTACAATTTCAGAGAATTATAGAGATAAATTCACAGAAGAGTTTAGACGTATTGAAGAATATGTTGAGGAGAACACAGGAGTATCATTCAATATTTCATTTTCTTACCAACAAGAATCTACAGATACCATAGCAGTTACTCCAAAGGATGTACCTTTTAGAAACGATGATGACACATTACTCTTTAGACCATCTGGACATGGTGCATTATTAAAAAACTTAAATGCATTAGATTCTGATGTTATATTCATAAAGAATATAGATAATGTGGTTGTAAAACAATACAAAGAAGAGGTTGCAAAGTATAAAAAGATCCTTGCTGGAATTTTACTGAAGCTTCAAACCAAGTCATTTGAGTGTCTTAGAGTGTTAGATCAAGAAAGTATTTCAGATAAAGAATTTGAAGAGGTTGAAACTTTTTTAACCAATGAAATGTGTGTTAAAATTTCTGGTGAATACAAGAAATATTTAGATAAATATAAGATTGAATACCTTAAAGAAAAACTGAATAGACCTATTCGAATTTGTGGTATGGTAAAGAATGAGGGTGAACCAGGTGGTGGACCTTTTTGGGTAAGAGATATCTATGGCAATCTGTCTTTGCAAATTGTAGAGTCTGCGCAAATAAATCTAAAGAATAAAGGTCAGAAGGAGATTCTAACCAATGCAACACACTTTAATCCGGTTGATTTGGTTTGTGGTGTAAAAAACTACAAAGGCGAAAAGTTTGATTTAGAAGATTTTGTGGATCATAACGCAGCATTTATTACAGCAAAAACCAAACTAGGAAAAGATCTGAAAGCATTAGAATTACCTGGACTTTGGAATGGTAGTATGGCACATTGGAACACTATTTTTGTTGAGGTGCCAATCATTACATTCAACCCAGTAAAAACAGTAAACGATTTATTAAAGGCACCACATCAAATCGACTAATTGTGGATGTTGAAGCCTTAAAATCTGAATTAACTTATAAAGCTGTCAGAAGCTCAGGTAGTGGTGGGCAGAACGTTAACAAAGTAGCTTCAAAAGTAGTGCTCCACTTTAATCTCGTAGCTTCAGAACAATTTACGGACGACGAAAAAGCACGCTTGGTAGATTTTTTTCAGAATAGATTGAATAAACAAGGTGTTTTAATCTTAGATTCTAGCGAAAGCCGAAGCCAGTTTAGAAACAAAGTACTAGTTACTCAAAAGTTTTTAGATCTAATTGTTGAAGGATTAAAAGAAGAAAAAGAGCGCAAACCAACCAAAGTGCCAAAAGCGGTAAAACGAAAGCGACTCGATACCAAACGCAAAAACGCTGAAAAAAAGGCAAATAGAAAACCGCCAAAAATCAATTAGTTGAAAAGCGCGTCATTTTGAGTAATTCTGGAGTATGAAGATAGTATAGAGAAGGTTTAATTATTACTATTTTTCATTTGTTAATCTTTAAAGAGGTTTTATCTTTGCGCCGTTCTCAAAAAAGGGGTGCTTTTTTTGATTGACGAATGACGATTTGAGATTGACGATTGATGAATCGTAAGATTCAAAAATCTGAAATCAAAAATCTGAGATCTAAAATCATTAGGCTGAGATCATACCCATTGAACCTAGAACAGGTAATGCTGTTTAGGAAGCGAGCGTTAAGAAAATGTCTTGTAGACATTTTTAGCGAGTGCGATTAGGTCATCAATGTTGGTTTTACTTCTAAGCATTAAATGACTTAAAAATATCCATTTAATGTTTCAGAATTTTACCAACCTAGCATCAAATCTCATTCTAAAACTGCTCAAAAATCAATTATTAACAAAAGAATAATTACCTCTTTTTATTCGATTATAAGACTATAGTCGTATGAAAAATTTATTCAACAATCTCTCAAAAACAAAACGACAGAGATTAACAATTTTCATTTTTATTTTAAGCCTTTGTTCAGCTTATGGACAAGAAAAACAGCAAGACAGTACTAAAATCGAAAAACTAGACGAAGTTTTAGTAAAAGCTGTACGTGTAAAGGAAAAAGCGCCAATTACACACTCTAACGTTACTAAAGAAGAGATTGCAAAACGTAATTTAGGGCAAGACATACCTGTATTGTTAAACTTTTTACCATCTGTAGTTACTACAACAGATGCAGGTGCTGGTGTGGGTTACACAGGTATTAGAGTTAGAGGTGTAAGTCCGCAATCTACCAATGTAACTATTAATGGTATTCCTTATAATGATGCCGAATCTTTAGGGACATTTTGGGTTAATTTAGGAGATATAGCATCTTCTGTAGAAAGTTTACAGTTACAACGTGGTGTTGGTACATCTACCAATGGTTCTGGTGCATTTGGTGCTAGTATCAACGTGCTTACAGATGCTGTTGCAAAGGATGCTTATGGCGAAATTTCAAATTCTTTTGGTAGTTATAATACCAGAAAACATACGGTAAAGTTTAGCACAGGATTGTTAAACGATCATATCGAAATTGCTGGTCGTTTGTCTAACATTGTATCAGATGGTTATATCGATCGAGCTTCAGCAGACTTAAAATCGTATTTCTTACAAGGTGCTTACGTAGATGACAATACTCTAATAAAAGCAGTTGTTTTTGGTGGTAAAGAAGTAACGTACCAATCTTGGAATGGTTTAGAAGATCTAGACTTGCTAGAGAATGATAGAACCTACAACACAGCAGGAATGTACGAGGATGCTGAAGGAAATATTCAGTTTTATGATAACGAGGTAGATAATTACAGCCAAGATCATTATCAATTGCACTGGAATCAACGTTACAACAATAACTGGTCTACAACTATTGGCTTAAACTATACCAATGGTCGTGGGTATTTTGAGCAGTATAAAGAAGATGAAGATTTTTCAGATTATGGTTTAGAAGAATTAGACTTTAATGGAGAAGTAGTTAACACTACAGACCTTATTCGTCGTCGTTGGTTAGATAATGATTTTTATGTTGTAAATGCCACCGCAAACTATAAAGATGCTAATATCGATTTAATTTTTGGTGGTTCTTTTAGCCATTATGATGGAGATCATTTTGGTGAAATCATTTGGGCAGAATATGCCAGTCAAAGCCAAATTAGAGACCGTTACTACGATGGTAACAGTTTAAAAAATGATTTATCCGTTTTCTCTAAGGCTAACTATAAGCTAAATGATAAAGTAAGCCTTTACGGAGATTTACAGGTTAGAAACGTAACCTATAAAACCTTCGGAAACACATCTGATTTAGTTGATTTTGAAGTTGATAAAGAATTTACATTCTTCAATCCAAAAGCAGGTATAACCTATGAATTAAATGCAGGTAACAGTCTTTATTTCTCTTATGCCAGAGCCAACAGAGAACCAAATCGTACCGATTTTGAAAGTAATAACGATATTGAGCCAGAGCAGCTTAACGATTTTGAGTTAGGTTGGAGACACAAAAACGGAAATTTTACGTTTAATGCGAATGCTTACTATATGTTGTATAATGAACAATTGGTGCTGTCTGGTCAGTTAGATGATGTTGGTAACCCAATACGTGCCAATAGTGGAGAGAGCTACCGTTTAGGTTTAGAGTTAGAAGCTATAATTCCGGTAACACCAAAATTAACCTTACAACCTAATGTAACGCTGAGCTCTAACAAGAACAAACAAACCATCATCGATTTTGATGGCGAATTACAAAACTTAGGCAAAACTGATATCTCGTTTTCACCAGAACTTGTAGCAGCAAATGCAATTGTATTTCAGCCAGTACAAGATTTACAAATGGCTTTATTAAGTAAATATGTCGGTGACCAATACATGAGTAATACAGAAGCTGATGCTTCTAAGTTAGATAGCTACTTTATTAACGATTTTAATGTTAGTTACAAATTAGCATTCCGAGGCACTGAAAATTCTCAACCTATTTTTGATTCTATCGTGTTCACAGGATTGGTAAACAATATATTTAATGTGAAATATATTTCTAATGGTTACTATTACACTTATGATGATACGTGGTCAGATCCTAATGTAGTAACAACTATTGAAGGAGCAGGTTTTTATCCACAAGCTACAACTAACTTCTTGGTTGGTATGACCCTGAGTTTTTAGTTCATATCTTAAAATTTACTACTAATAAAACCACATTAAAATTTTTTTTAGTGTGGTTTTATGTTTTATTAGATTTAGGTATACTATATTTATGTGAGAATTTACTTATTCTACTTTTTAATAGAACAATTTTTCAAAATGATTCTAGTTAATTTGAAAAACAAACAATAACAATGAAGAGATTATTTTTCTTTATAGTATTTAGCCTATCCTTAACCCTTAATGCACAGCTAACCAAAGGTAATTGGTTGGTGGGTGGTAGTGGTGAATATACAAGTCAAAACTTCAATAACGATAACGGAGATAGTTATAAAAGAGAGTATATAACAATAAAACCTAGCATAGGCTACTTTTTAAAAGATAAGTTTGCTTTAGGCTCTGCATTAAGATTTGAAAAATTAGACATCCATAAAGTTTATGGCATAGGATTGTTTACCAGATATTATTTTCTAAAAACAGATAAACCATTTAATCTATTTGCCCAATTGCATTATGATTATGCACATACGGTGTCTGATATTGTCAGTAATTCAGATAATTCTGAAAACTCAAGTTTATATGGTGCAAGATTTGGGCAAGTTACATTTTTTAACAGTGTTGTAGGTATAGAGTTTGCTCTAGTCTATGAGAGAGGGAATCTATCAAGTTCAGATTCAAATACCTTTAAGGCAGTATTAGGTTTTCAAATACACTTAGAAAAATAGTACTTTAATTAGAAACCAAATATTGGCCATTACCCAGATCATCAACTCTATAGGGTTGCAAGGTACAAGATTGTGTGTTTCCATTCAATCCAATACCTGTAGATAAACTATATTGGTTGGCATCATCGCAACTACAAACAACTATATCTCCAGTGCCAGAGTCTGTTAAGGTTGAGCAGGCGCCAGGTGCATGACTTGGATCTGCTGCATCCCAAGCGTATAATGTAGTAGAGTTTAGGCGATACAACCAAACACCATTATTTCCTTGGTTAGCAACATATACAGCATTACTGTTAAACTGTAGTTGATTAAACTGTGGTAAATTAGTATTTACATTGAGGTTAACACCAGCATCAAATAAGAAGTTGCAGTTGCTATTAATGTTATCGTCGCTACCGCATGATATAGCTATGAATGAGAGGATTATGATTAGTTTTTTCATCTTAATTTTTGAGGCTCAATTTACAATTATTTAAGCTTTGCACTAAATATTTTATATATTTGCAAAGTAATCTCGTTGACGCGAGATTTTTTCTTTAGTCCCGAATTTGTTTCGGGATCTTTTTTGAAATAGCACGAGAGATTACAGTATCTAAAACGAACGAATTATGAGTAAAGTATCTTATTATACAGCAGAAGGATTAAAAAAGTTAAGAGAAGAGTTAAATCATCTTAAGGATGTAGAGCGTCCAAAAGCATCACAAGCCATTGCTGAGGCAAGAGATAAAGGAGATTTGAGTGAAAATGCTGAATACGATGCAGCTAAAGAAGCGCAAGGAATGCTGGAAATGAAAATTTCTAAAATGGAAGAAACTTTAGCAAATGCTCGTGTTATTGATGAGTCTCAACTAGATACTTCTAAAGTATTGGCATTATCTAAGGTGAAGATAAAAAACCAAACCAACGGTATGGAAATGACTTATACCTTAGTTGCAGAGAGTGAAGCCGATTTGGCTACAGGAAAAATTTCTGTAAACTCACCGATAGGTAAAGGTTTGTTGGGTAAATCTGTAGGTGATGTAGCAGAAATTCAGGTGCCAAATGGTATATTGAAGTTTGATATTTTAGAGATATCCAGATAACAAATTCCTGCGAAGGCAGAAATCTCAACTTATATAACAATATTAAAGATTCCTTTATCGAGGAATCTTTTTTATATTTATAGAATAGATATAATCCCTAATAATGGCCACACTTTTTACAAAAATAATAAACGAAGAGATTCCGTCTTACAAAGTTGCAGAAACCGACGAGTTTTTTGCGTTTTTAGATATTAATCCTAATTCTAAAGGCCATACACTTTGCATACCTAAAAAAGAGGTTGATAAAATTTTTGATTTAGACGAAGTCACTTACATGGGTTTAATGCAGTTTTCAAGACGTGTGGCTTTGGCTATGGAAAAAGTGATACCTTGTCAAAGAATAGGTATGTCTGTTATAGGATTAGAAGTGCCTCATGTGCATGTACATTTAATACCACTTCATACTATGGAAAATGCACGTTTTACCCATAAAGAAAAATTGACGTCAGAAGAGTTTGAAACTATTGCCAAAAAAATAGCCGATAACTTTAACTAAAGGAAATCACACCTGTAGCATATAAGATGACAGCAGTTACAATCAGCAAATCAAAAAAGATGAATGCCCACGCTAGTGGTTTTAGCTTTATAGATTTTGGTCTGGGTTGTACAGCGCGTTGTTGATATTCTACGACGCGTTCTATATCATCCGTCCATCGTACAGGAAAAATTGTGGTATTGCAACTATAGCAATGCATCTGCAAAGTGGTTTCAGATGTTATTGCCTTATAAAAGATGTTTTCAGTCAGCTTTTGTTTAAAGGTAATTTCTAAACCATCATTAGAGTAGCACTCTGGGCAGTTGTTGCTCAGTCTAGCTTCTTTTAGCGTAAAGTATTTTGATGAACCCATACCCAAAATTAAACTATTTTTTTAAATCCTTTATTATGAATTGTTTAAGAGAAGTTTCTTGTTTAATTATCCTCTTTTAGCTTAAATTGTTTTTAAAGTAATTTGTATGGTTGTGCCTTTGCCGATTTCAGATTCAACAACTTTTATTTTTCCTTTATGATAATCTTCAACTATACGCTTGGCTAAAGATAAACCAAGTCCCCAACCTCGTTTTTTTGTGGTGTATCCAGGTTCAAATATTTTATTAAATAGTTGCTTAGGAATGCCCTTGCCAGTATCTGTGATATTTACAAATACTTGTTTTTCAACTTGAGTAATACTTAGTTTTAAATCCCCTTTACCTTTCATGGCATCAATAGCATTTTTTACTAAGTTTTCAATCGTCCAACTGTATAATTGCGCATTAAGATTCACAAGAATTTCTTTATCAGGATGTTCAATTTCAAAATTGATAAGCTTTGAAGATCTACTCTTTAAGTACTCGTAAGATGAGGTCGTAACTTCAACCAGATCTAAAGTTTCTAAAGTTGGCGCAGAACCAATTTTACTAAAACGATCTGTGATTGTTTGCAGACGGTCAATGTCTTTTTCAATTTCGGCAATATATTCCGGATTTACCTTTTCGGTTTTCAAAATTTCTGTCCAACCTACTAAAGAAGAAAGCGGAGTTCCGATTTGATGGGCTGTTTCTTTGGCCATACCAGTCCAAAGCTTGTTTTGCTCAGCGGTTTTGGTACTTCTGTAAAAGAAATAAACCACAGCGGCAAAAAGTAAAATAATTAGGAGTAAAGCTAAAGGATAGTATCCTATTTTTTTGAGTAGCGGCGAATTACCATAATAAATAGTTTGAAAAACTTCTCCTTTATACACGACTTCTATAGGCTCATTTTCACTTGAAAATTTATTTATAAGATAGTTAATATAGGTTGTGTCTTTCAGCTTTTCTTCATTAAGATTTATATGGTTATTTACATCTCCTTTTTTATCTATAATTAGCATTGGAGTACTAGTTGTTGTTTCGGTAAGTACATGCGTAGTTACAGGGTCTACATCAGCAGTTAAATCATCAATACTTCTCAAAAAGTTGTTTTGTGCAACAGACCAGGTTTTGATTTTTACGCGTTCCTCGGCCTTAAATTTTTGAAAGAAGGAATATGTATTCCAAAGAATGAGAGATACAATAATGAAAGAAGAGAAAATAATAATCCAACGAATCAGATTTCGGTTTGAGCTAAAGGTCATTAGTTATTGCAATTACTTTTTAAATATAATGTAAAACTGTTAATAATATTGTTTAGATACAACAGTAAAACATTTTTATCAGCGAAGCAATATAATTATCTTTGGTGAAAATCAGCAAGCTACATGATTTCATACAATCCCAAAGACCTTTCAACAGGTAGATTACATGGTTATTTGCTAAGTGCAGTGGCACCAAGGCCTATTGCTTTTGCGAGTACAATTGATGAAGATGGTAATCCTAATTTGTCACCCTTCAGTTTCTTTAATGTATTTAGTGCTAACCCACCAATTTTAATTTTTTCTCCAGCAAGACGTGTTAGAGATAATACAACTAAGCATACTTTAGAGAATGTTGAAGCTGTAAGTGAAGTAGTGATTAATGTGGTGAATTACGATATTGTACACCAAATGTCTTTAAGCAGCACGGAGTATCCTGAAGGTGTTAATGAGTTTGAAAAAGCAGGTTTAACGATGTTAGCTTCAGACGAAGTAAAGCCCTTTAGAGTGGCTGAATCGCCAATTCAGATGGAATGTAAAGTTAATGAGATTGTAAAGTTAGGCACTGAAGGTGGCGCAGGAAATTTGGTGATTTGTGAGGTTGTAAAACTTCATATTTCAGAAGAGGTAATGAATGAAGACCATACAGTAAATCAAGAAGCTTTAGACTTGGTTGCTAGAGCAGGAGGTAGTTATTATAGTAGAGCTAAAAGTGGATTTTTTGAAATCCCAAAACCACTACGAGCATTGGGAATCGGAGTGGATAATTTACCAGAGCATATTAGAAACAGCATGATTTTAACTGGTAACGACTTAGGAATGCTGGCTAATGTAGACATATTACCAACTGAAGATGCTGTTAAGCAGTTTGTGAATGATGTTAGTGAGCGTTACCCAGATATAAAAACTGCAACACACAGAGAAAAACATAAGCTGGCAAGAAATTATTTAAGCTACGGAGATGTAGAAAGTGCATGGAAGTTATTACTTTCGTAAATTCAATTAATATAGAAGGAAAATAAAATTAGATTAAACAAAAATGGAAGTACAAGGACGTATTAAGGTGATTGGAGAGACTCAAACTTTTGGAAGCAATGGGTTTAGAAAAAGAGAAGTTGTCGTAACAACAGAAGAGCAATATCCGCAACATATTATGATTGAGTTTGTTCAGGACAAAACAGATTTATTAAATAACTATCAAGTAGGACAACAGGTTAAAGTTAATATTAACCTTAGAGGACGTGAGTGGGTAAATCCACAAGGAGAGACTAAATATTTTAACTCAATCCAAGGATGGAGAATAGAAGCATTACAAGCTGGTGCACCAAGTGGAGATATGCCACCTGTACCACCAACAGAGGCATTTGAGCCTGTAAGTGATTTAAATGATGATGATAATGATGACTTACCTTTCTAAATAAGAAAGAATTTTAATAAAATTGAAAAGACTTGTTTTTTGTAAAGCAAGTCTTTTTTAGTATCATAACAAATTGTAGAAATTGACCCGAAATAGATTAAGTGTTGATTATCAAATAAAAAAGTCCCAATGGTTAATTGGGACTTAGTATTGTGGTTTTAGGTTTTGATCTTCACAAACAAACTTAAAAAAAAGCAATGATGAACAAAAAATTTATTTAATAAAGATCAGGTCAAATATCAATAAAATTCTTATACTATCAAAACCGAGCCCTTTATTTAACAGTAAAAATCGCTAAAAAGCTTAAGTAATGCACTTTTTAACTAGCAAAATAGAGTTTCCTGATGTGTCTGAAGCCTCTTTTGAAGGCTTGTTGGCCATTGGTGGAGACTTGTCTTCAGAACGCTTAATTTACGCCTATTCAAATGGTATCTTCCCTTGGTTTGATGACGAAGAACCTTTATTGTGGTGGTCGCCAGATCCAAGATTTGTGCTCTTTCCTGAAGAGTTAAAAATTTCAAAGAGTATGAAACAAATTTTAAAGAAGAATGAATTTAAGGTTACTGTTAACAAAGACTTTAAAACGGTTATTGAAGAATGTGCCTTAGCAAAACGCGAAGGGCAAAATGGTACATGGATCACAGAAAAAATGATTGAAGCTTATCTTAAATTACATCAATTAGGATATGCAAAATCAGTTGAGGTGTGGCAGAACCACAAACTTATAGGCGGACTTTATGGTGTCGATTTAGGTAATAATATATTTTGTGGGGAAAGTATGTTTACTAAAGTAAGTAACGCTAGCAAAGTTGGATTTATAACATTTGTACAAGAGTCTAACTATAAGTTAATAGACTGCCAAGTCTATACTAAACATCTTGAAAGCCTAGGTGCGAAAAATATTCCGAGAACTAAGTTTTTAAAGTTTCTCTAAATCTTGAGAATTGCAGAAGTTAACAAAAAGAGCTTTTGCTCAGTGTTAAGATTAAAGGCTTCAAATCGATATTCTACACCAAATTGAAGCTTTATTTTTTCTGAAACTAGCCATCCTAATTGAGTCGTTGTTCTATGGTCTAGTTCTGGTTTTTCATGTTTACTATTGCTTAATAGTGCTTCCATAGAACCCACAAAATAAGCTTCGCCAATATCTAATTTTTCACCATTAAGAGGAAAATCTAAAGCAAAACGATATCGTGATCTTAATATGGTTAAATTCTCTAAAATTCGTTGTTCAAATCGTATTCGGTGTCCAAATCGTAAAGCTTCGTTTTTTTTTGTGTAATTAAACTGTTGCGTTAAACGTAGCTCGTTACTGCCTCCATCTATAGATTCCCTTATTCGGTATTGTATACCAAAACTAACAGAATGATTATAATCTAAGTTTAATGTTGAAAAATGTACAAAATCGAGTTGTCTGTTCTCAAAACTAAAATTGTCTTCTTGGTATAAATAATAACGAGAGCGAATAGCAAAGTTAACTTTGTAATTATTGTTTATATCTGTATTTATGGCAAAACTCGTTTCACCTAAACCTTCAAAATCAGATTGAGAAAACAACAAGTTAAGGCTTGCAAAACATGCCAATAAAACTAAAAGTGTTTTAGTATAAGACATGCTCGTAAGAGGTTGGTTTTAAAATTCTGAAGTTTACAAATATGCCAGATTCATCAAAGGTAAACTCTCTAATATCACGTTTTTTGTTTGTTTTAACTTCGGCGATAATTTCAAAGTTTGGTGCTTCAGTTGAGGTATTATCTAATACATCGTTGACAAAAGTCAAAGCACCTAATTCTTCATTATAGACAAATTGTTTTTGCACTTTTATAAGTTTGTATTTATTGAAACTAGACTTAAAATAACCTTCAATTTTAGATTTTTTTTCTTCGTTTATAGTTTTGAATTTGGTAAGAACTTCTAGGTCTTCGATAACTCCATCTTTAGAAAACTCTAGGCTGTAGCGCTTTCTTTTGTGTTTGAATTTTACCTCAAAACTTTGCTTATTACCATCGGTTTCTTTGTAGAATTTTAAACGTTTACAGTTCTCTGGTAGATTATTTACAACCGCAATAGCTGCATCTGGAAATTCTGATTTAGTAATGCGTTCTTCCTTTTCATTTTTAGTTTGACTAAAAACGAATTGGCTAATAAACATTAAAACGAGGAGTGTTTTTGTTTTCATTTTAAACTTCGTTATATCTAAAGCAGGATACTTCATGGTCATTAACCATACCAGTAGCTTGCATGTGTGCATAGATTACAGTGGTACCAACAAATTTAAAACCTCTTTTTTTAAGGTCTTTGCTTATGGCATCACTCAAAGGTGTATTTGCAGGTGCTTTTTTATAATCTTTAAAACTGTTTTTTATAGGTTTACCATCTACAAAATCCCAAATATATTTTGAAAACGAACCAAATTCATCTTGTATTTTCATAAAAGCTTTTGCGTTGGTTACTGTAGCATTTACTTTTAATTTATTTCTAATGATGCCTTTGTCCTGAAGAAGAGTTTCAATTTTATCTTGTTTATAGTTTGCAATCTTTTTGTAGTCAAAATTATCAAAAGCTTTTCTGAAATTTTCACGCTTGAGTAAAACAGTAATCCAACTCAGACCAGCCTGAAAGGTTTCAAGAATTAAAAACTCAAATAACGTATCATCATCATAAACAGGAACTCCCCATTCTTGATCATGGTAGGCTTCGTAAAGCGGGTCGCCAACACACCAACCGCATCTGTGTTTTGTCATTTTGTAAGGTTTAGAGTTTTATGCTACTAAGGTAACAAGTGTCACATAATTTATGTGCTATCAGCACTATTTTTGTATACTGAAAATCAAAAAAAAATTAAAACAGTAACATCACTGAGTTATAAACCAATTAGTTTTACCACGATGGAAATTTTAGAAAACACAATGATTATAGATATCATCAAGGAAAGTTTAAATAAATCAATGAACTACCATGAATACCGAACTTTAGTTGCCGCTCTTGTTGAACAACAATCAACGACTGGTAATGATAAAACAGAAGCACTGGTAGAATATACAAAAATGAATGATAGACGCATGAAGCGTTGGGATAAGACAGTTAGGTTATCTGATGATTCTTTTGAAAAAATTACTGCATACACCAAAAATGTAACTTGGTTAGTGTTAACCGAAAGTTGGTGTGGTGATGCTGCCCATATAATGCCTGTAATTAATAAAGTTGCAGAGCAAAATGCTAACATTGATTTAAAAATTGTTCTAAGAGATGAGAATGAAGATTTAATGAATCAGTTTTTAACCAATGGAGGTAAAGCTATACCAAAATTAATTGCCATTGATAATAAAACATTAGAAGTACTAGATACTTTTGGGCCAAGACCTTCAATAGCCACAGAAATGGTTAATGTTTACAAAGCGCAATATGGAAAACTAACACCAGAATTTAAAGAAGATTTGCAGCGTTGGTACAACAAGGATAAAGGGCAATCTACAATTGAAGATTTGGTTAAACTTTTAGGTTAAAGTATAGCTGACGGAACGTAATTGAATTGGTGACTGAGCGTAGTCGAAGTCAACGTTTTCCTTTAAACAAAAATGTAATAGTTCCGATTTGTTTGGTTTTGCTAGAAGTATCAAATAGAGCTTCTTTAGCATATTCTAAAGCGCTATTTATTAAACATTGGTTGTTGGAATTTGAAGACCCATTAATAGTGGCATCGGTAACGATGCCTTTTGCATTTACAGTTATATTAACCACGATTTTACCACCTATTTCACATAAGTAACGCGGAATATCATAGTCTCGCATGGTTCTACCAACTAGAGAATAAGTAAGTGTACTTTTAGTTTTAGCGTGTTCGTCTGCTATTTTTTTATTTTCTAAACGCTTGTTTAATTCTTCCTGAAGTTTTTTATAAGATTCGGTTTCTTCAGAGTTTAATGCATAAGCATTACTGTTGGCATACGATTTGGTAATGCTGGTTTCTTCTGTAATATCATTTGTTTTGGCTTCTTCCAAAGCTTTTGTTGTGCGTTCAAAATCATTAGCACTCATAGTTTTGAAATTGCGCATCATTTCTTTGTACTCTTGGTCTTCGTTAAAGGCTTTGTTGGTAGATTTGCCGTCTATAGCATCAAATAATTCTTGGTCTTCTTTTGTGATTTCAGGCTCAGGTTCAATCTCATAAAAGTTTTCAGTTATGAGTTTACTATTTTGTTTTAGTTGAAAACTAAACATAGCTAACACCACAATTCCAGAAATAAGAAATGTGATAATACCTGCTTTATATCGTTCTATAAATTTCAAAAACTTATGATTAAATCTTGTGTTTAGATATACGAATAAAACTACGAAAAAGTTTAAATCGCACTAACTAAACCCTTATTAACTTGAATGATGTATAAGGTTAAGTCGTCACTTCTAGTGAAATTCTGAAAAGAATTTTGTGTCGAGAAGTAAAGTTACAAAAGAAATTTTCTTGTTTTCGATGTAAATCTCACTTACTTCAATCGTGAAATTCACTATAACTGACAAAAATTTATGTCTTGTTAAATCATTGATCTAGCGGAAGTGTAGCTATAAAATCCTCAGGACTTAGTGCATTTTCAATCTTAAATTCACCAATACGTGTACGTCTTAAAACCGATAGATGTGCTCCAGAGTTTAAGGCTTTTCCAAAGTCATGTGCAAGCGATCGAATGTAAGTTCCTTTACTACATACTACTCTAAAATTAAGCTCTATTGAATTTTCAAGTGCATTTATTTCAGTAATCTCAAATTCAGAAATTTCAATTTCTCTCGATTTAATTTCTACAGCTTCACCTGCTCTGGCAAATTCGTACAAGCGTTTACCATCTTTCTTTATGGCTGAAAATACAGGTGGAAATTGCTCTATTTTACCAATAAATTGTTTGGTTGTTTCGTGAATTAAGTCTTCCGAAATATGCTCTATCGGAAAGGTAGCATCAATTTCAGTTTCCAAATCATAAGAAGGAGTCGTACTACCAATAACAAAAGTACCTGTGTATTCTTTTTCTTGACCTTGAAAGGTGTTGATCTGTTTGGTCATTTTACCAGTGCAAATCACTAATAAACCAGTAGCAAGCGGATCTAAAGTACCAGCATGTCCAACCTTTATTTTCTTAATAGCGTAGGCTTTTCTAATGGCCCAACGCAGTTTGTTTACGGCTTGAAATGAAGTCCAGGTTAGCGGTTTATCAATTAATAAAACCTGACCATCTTTGTAATCTTCTAAAGTTTTCATGAGGCTAATGACCAAATTATTGCAATAAGACCGACTATGATGCAGTAGATAGAAAAGTAAGTGAGTTTACTTTGTTTTACCAAAGCAATCATCCATTTGCAAGCAAATAATCCTGCTACAAAAGCAGCTATAAAACCAATACCTAATGTTGTGAAATTTGCGCTATCATAAGTGATCTCACCTCCTAAAATATCTTTAGCAATTTTTCCAAAAATTAAAGGAACTACCATTAAAAATGAAAAACGTGCAGCCTTGGTTTTGTCATTGCCCAAAAGTACAGACGTAGAAATCGTAGCACCTGAACGAGAAATACCAGGCAACATGGCAATAGCTTGGGAAATACCAATAACAAATGCATTACTAAACGTTACATTTTTGTTGGTGTCCTTAGCTCTATCTGCCATAAATAGTAGAATTGCAGTAACAATTAGCATAACACCAACAAGTAAAATGTTGCCGTTAAAAAGGGCTTCGAGCTGTTCTTCAAAAAATAAACCAACGATTACAGCAGGTATCATAGAGATTATAATTTTGCATAGAAATTGTAGATCTTCGTTCCATTCAAATTTTAAGATACCTTTTATAATATCTAGAATATCCTTTCTAAAAATAACAATAGTACTCAGTGCAGTTGCAAAGTGTAGTACTACTGTAAATAATAGACTTTCTTTTGGTAAAGAATTGTCGCCAAGAATGGCTTTTCCTAATTCTAAATGACCACTGGAGGATACAGGTAAAAACTCTGTGAGTCCTTGTACAATCCCTAAGATAATAGCATCAATAATTTCCATACAACAAATGTATCAAAATTGATAAAGTGTATAACGATATAAAATTTTTATTTTATGCTAAGTGTAGAATCTCTGATAATAAGATTACTCCTTACTTCAATGGTTTTATTTATTAATTCTACATTAGGGTTGTCAATTTCCTGAATAAGGTATTTGACTGCTGTTGCACCAATTTTTTGTCCAGGTTGGTCAACTGTTGTAAGCTGTGGTTCAATTATAGTAGAGTTGAGAGAGTTACTAAATCCTACCACTGCGATGTCTTCAGGAATTTTTACTTTATGTTTTTTTAAAGTTTTAATAGCACCTATTGCAGCACCATCTGTTATTGCAAAAATGGCATCGGGTTTCTCTTTTAAACTCATTAAAATATTGGTCATTTGCTCACCTTGGGTAAGTGAAATATCTTCTACTGTTAATATTATTTTTTCATCAATTGGTAAATTATAGTCTTTAAGAGCTCTAAGGTAACCAGCAAAACGTTTTTCAGAATTATAAGAAAATTGCGTCTCTTTAATAATGGCAATACGCTTTTTACCTATGTTAATTAAATGTTCTACGGCATTGTAAGCAGCTTCTTCTTCATTTATAACCACTTGGGTACAAGGTATTTTGTTCGAAGCTTTGTCTAATAAAACAAGTGGTAAAGTGTGCATTACTTTTAAAATAGAATCAATATCGCGTGTCATTTTTGAGATTGACATAAGTACACCATCAACTCCAAATTGAATCATGGTGTTTAGCATTTCTGTTTGTTTTACAACATCGTTGTTAGATTCTGAAACAATTACTCTATAGCCACGCAAGGATGCTTCTTCTAATATGCCTCTTATTAGTGTGGTAGTAAAGTAATGAGTAATGTTAGGTACCACAACTCCAAGGATATTTGTTTTGTGAGCTCTAAAACCTTTAGCAAAGATATTAGGAATATAATTCACTTCAGACGCCAAGGCCTGAACCCGTTTTCTGGTCTCTGAGCTGATGTCTGGATGATTGTTAAGAGCACGGGATACAGTTGAAATGGATAATCCAAGTTGTTCTGCCATGGCTTTTAGAGTTGGAATCGATTTTTTCATTTGTTTAATAATTTATGCAATCGTTTTCGCAAACGTTTGCGTGCAAATTTCATAAATTTTATCCAATAATGTTATGAATATGTTAATAGATTTATGAAAAAATAACAAATACATAAACCAATGAAAAAATTACTACTCTCAATTTTACTCGCTTTCAGTGTTTTTAGTTTGTTTTCGCAAACAGAAGTCAAGGGTAAAGTATTAGACGAATCAGGTGTTGCTATTGCAGGTGCTAACGTATTGATAAAAGGCAGCGCTTCTGGTTCAATTTCAGATTTTGATGGTAACTTTAATTTTACCACTAATCTATCTGGTGAGCAAACCATTCAGGTTTCTTATGTAGGTTTTACAACCTTCGAAAAAGTCATTAATTGTGATGGCTCTACTATTAATTTAGATATTGTTTTAGAAGAAGGTGGCAATGCTTTAGATGCGGTAGTGCTTACAGCCTCTTCTACGTTTAGATCTCAAAAAGATACACCAATGTCTATTACTGCTATTAAGCAAGCCGAAATTGTGAAGCTTTCTGCTAACAGTCAAGCAGACATTTTAAGAAGTGTACCAGGTATTACCGCTGAAGGTGGTGGTGGTGAAACTGCAACAAATTTATTTATAAGAGGTTTACCTTCTGGAGGACAATATGTTTTTAATCCTTTAATGTATGACGGAGTACCTCTAATGAGTACGTTTGGCTTAAATTCTTCTGCGCATGATGTATATGCAAGACCAGATATTGGTTTTAAAGGCGTAGAATTTGTTAGAGGTGGTGCTTCTATACTTTATGGTCCAGGTTCTGTTTCTGGTATGATTAATTATACAAGCAAAACAGGTGATACTAATGCAGAGAATATTATTAATATGGAATACGGCAATAGAGGAAGGCTTAAAACAGATTTTTATTCTGGAGGACGTTTGGGAGGTGAAGACTCTAATACCTTTTATGCTGTAACTGGTTTCATAAGAAAAGATAGTGGTCCTATAGAAACAGGTTTAGACACACGAGGATTTCAATTAAGAGCAAATATTAAACAAAAGTTTGAAAATGGTTCTTTAACTGTTCATGGGCAGTTTATAAATGATCGTGCACAATTCTTTTTACCATTGCCTCTAGAGGGTGGATCTAGAGAGCGTATAGCAGGTAATGATGGCGATGATGTAGAGCAATTATTGTCTGGTGAATTAGCTAATACGTCTTTTTTAACACCTGGAGGTGTTTATGAAAGCCCAATAGATGACGGTGTTTATACAAAAGGTGGTTATTTATTAGCAGATTTTGATTATAACTTAAGTGATAATCTAAAGTTTAAATCAAAAATTAGATACGCAAATTACCAACACAATTTTGCGTTATATGTTGGCGGTAATGGTGATTACGGAAACCCAATTTCGTTATCGGATTACGTGTCTGAAGTTGCACCTGGTAATACAGGATATAGTGCAACTTACCAAGGTGGCTCTACAGACCAAATAAATGGCAGTGATTTAGTTGTAGAAAACTTACATATAGATAGATTACGTCCTATGACGGATTATTCAGGTGAGGCTAATTTTATTTACAATGCACCAGGTGGTAATCATACCTTTACAGGAGGTGTGTATTTAGCAAGAACAGAGGCCGAAGATGTTAACTATCAGTACCGAGTTTTATCAGAATTTAATAATAATCCACAGTTAGTAAACTTAAGTTATACAGATGCAGGTGGTGCTAATGTTGTTTATTCAGAAGGTGGGTTGTACAATAGAATTGGTATGACATCAAATAGATTTTTAACTCAGAGTAGAACAGCATTTTACATTACAGATGAAATGAAATTTGATAGATGGAGATTTGATGTTGGCTTTAGAATTGAAAATACTAAAGGTACTTTTAGAAATGGAGGTTTAACAGACACACAAGTTTACGATAACCCAGATTTAACAACAGAATTAAGCACTGTAAGATATGCTAACGGTAGTTTTACAACAGGTGAAGTTGACGCTACAGATTGGGCAGTGTCATTAGCTGGATTGTATGAGTTAACAGAATCTACAAATCTTTATGCAAACTTTTCTAAAGGATATTTTATTCCACAATTAAGAGGATTTGCACCAGTGCCAGGTATTAGAGATACTGAGTATGATATGGAGAAGATATTACAAGGAGAAATAGGTGCAAAGTTTGGAACGTCTAAATTCTCTGGGACAGCTGCATTGTTTTATGTTGGTTTAAGTGACAGAATTAAAATTACTCAGGCTATAGTTGGTGGTGAGCTTGTAGATCAGGCACGTTCTACCCAAGCAACAAGAACTTTTGGTTTAGAGGCGACAGCTAAATATAGATTTAATGATGATCTTTCTGCTTTTGCTACGTTTACATACCAAGACCACGAGATAACTGAAAATTTACAAGAAAACTTAGTAGATAACACCTCTTCAGAGGTTAATGTTGGTAACGAGCTGGCAAGACAACCAAACATGCTTGGAACATTAGGGTTAAACTATAATAATCAAAAGTTTGATGCAGTATTCTCAGTAAATCATACAGGCTCTAAGTTTACAGATGATACTAATAATGTTGAGCTAGATGCTATTTCAATATTTAGATTAGGAGCTGGTTATACATTCGAAACCCAAGGAGATAGTTCACTTAGAGTCGGTTTTTCAGTATTTAATTTGTTTGATAGTCAGGGTCTTACTGAAGGTAATCCAAGAGCCGGAATTGCAGGACAATCTGATGACGGTGAATTTTTCCTGGGAAGACCAATTCTACCACGACGATTTTTTATAACAACAACGTTTAATTTTTAAGATTGATTGATTGAGTAGCAAAGCATTGGCCTCTCGTTAGTGTCAATGCTTTCTTTTTACAATCATTTTCAACAACACAAACCATGAATAAAGAAAACTTACAAAAAAAAGCAAAACAAATTCTCGATGCTAATTTTAATGAAGATAAAGGATTTACAATACCTTGTGAAGGCTTATATCCTTTTCAATGGAATTGGGATTCAGGCTTCATAGCTATCGGATTTGCCCATTACGATAGTAACAAAGCAAAACGAGAAATAGAAGCGTTATTAAGCGCGCAATGGGAAAACGGATTTATTCCTCACATTGTATTTCATAACGATAGTGATACCTATTTTCCTGGTCCAGATTTTCACTTATCAAAACTTCATCCATTAGCATCAAAAAGTCACAGAACAACTGGTATGACACAACCGCCAGTATTAGGATTTGTGCTTAAAGAAATTTATGATATTGTAGATGATAAAGAGAATATGCTAAATTTTATTAAGCAAAACATAGACAAAGTTTTCTTTAACCATCAACATTTTTACAACCACAGAGACCCAAATCAAGAAGGGTTAGTCTTCATATACCATAATTGGGAATCTGGTACAGACAATTCACCAATTTGGGACGATATTTGGGAGACTATGGATCCGCCAAACTATAAGTTTGAAAGACGAGATACCACACACGTAGATGCAGCACAAAGACCAACAAATAGAGAGTATGACTACTATCTTCATTTAATTGAAATTGCAAAAGCGCATAATTACGATGACGCAAAAATTGCAGAACTATCACCATTCTTAGTGCAAGACCCATTATTTAATGCTATGCTTATTAAATCTAACGAAGCATTAATTGAGTTGTATGAAATGATTGGAGATTCCGAAGATAAAATAAGTACATTAAAAGCTTGGCAAGAAAAGGCAATAACAAGATTTAACGAAAAGCTTTATAACGAAAAATTAGGGGCTTACGTACACTACGATTTAAGAAATGAAAAGCAGATAGAACACCTGTCGTCTTCATCTTTTGCACCTTTATTTTCCAATATACCAACAAAAGCACATGCTGACGTAATGGTAAAAACGCTAATCAAAAAGTTTGGAGGAGAAGACCGTTATCTTTGTGCATCTTTCGATCCAGAAAGTGATAGATTTAACCCTAAAAAATATTGGCGTGGACCAATTTGGATAAACCTTAATTGGATGCTTTATAACGGACTAAATAACTATGGGTTTACAGATATTGCTAATCGTGTAAAAGAAGATTCTATAACACTAATCGAAAAATATGGTTTCTACGAATATTTCGATTCTAGAAAATCTGTAACAGAAAATGCTGGTTACGGAGGAAATAACTTTTCTTGGAGTGCAGCATTATTACTAGATTTATTAAAAGACTAAAAAGCAACTAAATGAATTGGCTAGATTACACCATTATAATTGTTTATCTCATAGGTTTTGTGGCTATGGGCTATTTCTTCAAAGAAAATAAAGATTCTAAAGATTATTTTTTAGGAGGAAAAAGCTTAGGTTGGTTTCCGCTAAGTTTATCAACTATGGCAACCCAATTATCTGCCATTAGCTTTATTTCAGCACCAGCTTTTGTTGGTTTAAAAGCTAACGGAGGATTAAAATGGTTAACCTTTGAGTTTGGTGTTCCTCTAGCTATGATTGGTATAATGTTTTTCATAATCCCGCCTTTATACAAATCTGGTATTGTTAGTATTTATGAATATTTAGAACGTCGCTTTTCTAAATCCACTCGAAAATTAATTAGTGTTGTTTTTCAAATTAGTAGAGCTTTAGGAACAGGTGTAATGGTGTTTACTATGGCGTTAATTATACAAGCTGTAGTAGGTATAAGTTTTCATTGGACGTTAATTATTATAAGTATTGTAACACTTATTTATTCGTATCAAGGTGGTATGAAAGCTGTTGTTTGGGGCGACGCAATACAAATGATAATTCTGTTTTCAGGATTAATAATTTGCCTTATTGTTGGTTATTCCTTAATGAAAGATACTGGAACATTTACAGGTTTTAATACCGAAAGATTACAGGTGATAGACCTGTCTAATTTAGGAATTTTCCAAGGTGAAGAATATGGTTTTTGGCCAATGCTTTTAGGTGGTTTGTTTTTGTATTTATCGTACTACGGTACAGACCAAACCCAAGCACAACGTTTGTTATCTGCAAAAGATGAAGGTACAATTAGAAAACTTTTAATGGCTAACGGTTTGCTAAGATTTCCTGTAGTATTGGTATACTGTATTATGGGATTAATTATTGGCTATTTAGTTAGTAATATTCCAGAGTTTTACCAAAGCATACAAGAAACAACGCGTGTGCATTATCCTGCAGAATATGCAGCTTCTGGTATAAAACCAGATTTAATGATGCCTGTATTTATTACCAAATATTTGCCAAACGGACTAATCGGTATTTTAATGGTTGGTATCTTATCCGCAGCAATGTCTTCGTTAAGTTCTACCATTAATTCGTTAAGTGCTGTAACTATCGAAGATTTTTTTAATAGCGGAAAAAACAAGCTGTCCGAAAAACGCTATATGGTGTTGTCTAAAGGACTTGTTGTTTTTTGGGGTGTAGTTTGTATACTTGCAGCATATCTTTTTGGTAATAGCCAAAGCACAGTTATCGAGCTTATTAATGCTATTACATCCTTGTTTTATGGGCCAATATTAGCCGCTTTTGTTATTGCAATATTCTTAAAAAAAGTTAATCATATTGGTATGAATGCTGCTATTATAACATCGGTAGCAGTAAACCTTATTTTTAAATATTTACCAGAGTTAGTCTACTTTTTTACACAAGGTCAGTTTTATTCGGGTCAAGATTCTATTCATTTAGTATTAGCAGATTTAGGATATAATAATGTGCCAGATATTTTTTGGATTTGGTACAATCTTACAGGATTTATAATAGCAATTTTAGTTGCCATTTTAGTGAGTAAATTAACCCATAAAGTACCTGCAAAACAAATAGAGATGGACTATAAAGTTAGCTTTAAAGACCTATTTAAAAAGGAAAGTATTATACTAATTTCATTCTTTGTTTTTATACTTATAATAAGTTCATTTTTACCTAACATTTTAAGCTAAAAAATGAAAATTGTATTAGCACCAGACAAGTATAAAGGCTCATTAACAGGCTTAGAGTTTTGTAACATCGTAGCACCAATTTTAAAGCAAACCGTCAATGCAGAAGTCATTAACGTACCATTAGCAGATGGAGGTGATGGTACTATTGAAGTTGTTAATTATTACCTTAACGGATACACAATACAAGTTGAAGTTAATAATCCGTTATTTAATAAGATAAAGGCAACCTATCTATATGCCGAAGAGTCTAAAACAGCTTTTATAGAAATGGCTGAAGCATCAGGTTTAAAGCTTTTAAAACAAGAAGAGCAAAATTGTATGAATACCACAACCTTTGGTACCGGACAATTAATTCTAGATGCGATTAATAAAGGCGCAAAACACATCATTTTAGGAATTGGCGGAAGTGCTACTAACGATTGCGGAATTGGTATGGCAACCGCTTTAGGATATCGTTTTTTAGATGAAACTAATAACCAAGTGAAGCCAATTGGTAGTGAGCTAATTAATATTAAATCTATTGATGATACAATTGTAGATTCACAATTAAAATCAGTTAGCATACAAATAGCATGCGATGTCACTAATCCGCTTTTCGGTACAAATGGTGCAGCGCATGTATATGCAAAACAAAAAGGTGCTTCAAAAAGTGAAATAGAATATTTAGATCAAGGCCTTCAAAGTTTTTCAAAAGTTTTAGACGCTCATTTCAATACAAATGTTCAAGGCATTGAAGGAGCAGGAGCAGCTGGCGGAATGGGTGCAGGTTGCGTTACTTTTTTAAATGGAACACTATCACCAGGAATAGAATTAGTAAAACAAATAGCCGATTTTGATAATAAAATAAAAAACGCAGATTGGATCATTACAGGTGAAGGGAAGCTAGATAGCCAAACACTTTCTGGTAAAGCAATAGATGGTATTTTAAAATCTGCAAAGCCAAAAGGGGTTAAAGTAGCAACATTTTGTGGTAGTGTAGATTTAAGTCAAGAGGCACTTCAAAATATAGGTATACAGTATAGTGCATCCATCATGGATAAAGCAAAAAACTTTGAAGATGCTCTAATAAATACAGAAGACTATCTTAAGAAGATAACCCAGCAATTCGTTGTAGAAATTAATGGATGACCTATTTCTTTTTATCAGGATTCAATAGGATAGCATACACCTGAAACCCAAAACCAATAAGTACTAAAGTAGGTGCTAAGCGAATACGTCTCCAGCTAAAAACATCAGGACTCCAAACATTGGGATCATCACTCCCACCACCAGACATAAGGATAAAACCAATAACAATACATGCCAAACCTATAAGCATAAACTTATAGTTCTTTTTTCCGAAGATAAACTCTGCTTTAGATTGCTGTTTACGTTTTTGTTCGCCCATGTGAATTGGATTATTGTTGCAAAGTAATAGTTTTATTTAAAACTTTTGCGTTAAGAGAATCTAAATTTAATAATACAGCTGATCTGTTTTTAAATTCAAGAAACGTTGTGTGGCAATAAAGGTGCTAATCCAAGTGATGATTACACCCAACACAAAAACACCAACAAAAAGACCTGCAATCATAACAGTATTTCTAAGCAATTCTAACTCTGGGAAATATTGGTCTAAATAATACAGTACAACTGCCATACCAGCTAAAGCTACAATAGCACCAATAATACCAAGCTGAACACTTTTCCAAACAAACGGTTTGCGAATAAAACTCTTCGTTGCACCAACCATTTGCATGGTTTTAATGATAAATCGCTTTGAGTACACTGCTAATCTGATAGAACTATTAATTAATAATACAGCAATTAATGTAAATAATCCACTAATGATAAGTACCCAAAAACTAATTTTCTTCACGTTATCATTCATTAGTTCTACAAGGTCGTTGTCATATTTTATTTCTTCAATAAACGATTTGGTTGAAAGACTTTCAGAAATTTCACTTAGCTTTTCAGTTGTTACAAAATCAGCTTTTAAGTATACGTCAATCGAATTTTTTAACGGATTATAACCCACAAAATCCATAAAATCTTCACCTGTTTCTGCTTTCATCATTTCAGCAGCTTCTTCCTTAGAGACATAAGTGGCTTCTTTAGAATAGTCTGCCATAGCCAAACTTTTCTTCAACTGATTAACTTCAACTTCTTTCGCTGTGTCATTCAAATAAATTGTCATTACCACTTGTTCCTTAAAGTGATCAGCCACTTTTTTAGAGTTAATAACCAAAAGACCAAGGCAGCCTAACAGGAATAAAACCAATGCAATACTGATAACTACAGAGATGTAAGATGATATTAATTTTCGTTTTTGATACTTGTCAAAAGATGATGCCATATAGTGTGGGTTAATTATTAATTAGCAAATCTAGCTATTAGTCTGATTAAAGCAATAATTACGATAATAACAGTAACAATTACATATTTATTTGAAGAAGATTGAGATTTTTTCAAAAATGAATTGTATCTGAGTTGTTGAGTTTCATTCATTTTTATGCTTCTCAATCGATCTAAAATACCATTAAACATAGAAAATTCAATCTCACTAGAGGCTTTATATCTTTTCAATTCATCACAAACTGCAAGACAATTGTCTACAATTTCATTTTTCTTTTCTTGAATTTTTGGATGGTCTTTCTCAAAAATTGCTTTATTCACATAAGTGAGCACATTGTTTACTAAAGAGTCACTAACTTTTAAAATAACTTCTAAATCTTTGTTGCCATCAATTTTCTTCGCTAACTCTTGAGACAGTACTTTCGTGGCTTCTAGTCTTGGAAGTAAAAATTCAACAATGTTCTCGGTAGTTTCAGGATTGCAAAACCAAGTTGAGTTTATTAGCTTAACAACTTTAGCTTCCTTTTTAGTGCCTAAATGTGTATTGTAAATTTCTAAAAACGCCTCCTGGTATTTTGGGCTTAACCAATCTATAAATTCACTACTGAAGTTGTCTTTAGAAGGGAACTTAGTAAACGTATTAAGGTCTTTTTCTTTTATAAGTTTGTTTAAGGTTTCGTGTTCTTGGAGAATTGACTCAAAGTTTTCGCTCATATATTTTCTATGAATTTATGTTGTACAAATTTAGTGAAATAAATATCCCATAGGTTGCGTTGATGCTCAATTTTTAATATCCATATCTTCATAGATTTTTATGTTTCAGACTTTAATTCTCAGTCAATAAGTTTAAATTTGCACCTCAATTCAAGGAAAACAGGAAGATGAAATACAACTTCAACGACATAGAGAAAAAGTGGCAAGACTACTGGGCAAAAAACGAAACCTTTAAAGCTTCTAATAACAGCGATAAACCAAAATACTACGTATTAGATATGTTCCCTTACCCAAGTGGAGCTGGTTTGCACGTTGGGCATCCGCTTGGTTATATAGCAAGTGATATTTATGCACGTTACAAGCGTCATAAAGGGTTTAATGTATTGCATCCACAAGGCTACGATTCGTTTGGTTTACCTGCGGAACAGTATGCGATACAAACAGGTCAGCATCCTGCAGTAACAACTGAGGCTAACATAACAACCTATCGTCGTCAGTTAGACCAAATCGGGTTTTCATTCGATTGGAGTAGAGAAGTACGTACAAGTAATCCGGAATATTACAAATGGACACAATGGATTTTTATTCAGTTGTTTGAATCGTGGTACAACTACGATAGCAACAAAGCAGAACATGTTGATACCTTAATCAAAATGTTTGAAGCAGAAGGAAATGCCAATGTAAATGCAGCTTGCGATGATGATATTAATCCGTTTACTGCTGAAGAATGGAACGCTTTTTCAGAAACTGAAAAACAAGATATTCTTTTAAAATACAGATTGACCTATTTAGCAGAAACCGAAGTGAATTGGTGCCCTGCTTTAGGAACCGTTTTAGCCAATGACGAAATTGTAAATGGCGTTTCAGAACGTGGAGGTCATCCTGTAATTCGTAAAAAAATGACGCAATGGAGTATGCGTATTTCGGCTTATGCAGAACGTTTACTTCAAGGTTTAGATACCATTGATTGGACAGATGCGCTTAAAGACATTCAAAAAAACTGGATAGGTAAATCTGTAGGTGCTTCTGTGACTTTCAATGTTATTCCAAATGATGCTGTCACTTCGAGCGCAGTCGAGAAGTCTCAAATCGAAGTCTTCACAACTCGTCCCGACACCATTTTCGGTGTGTCGTTTATGACCTTGGCACCAGAGCACGAGCTTGTGTCGCAAATCACAACAGCAGAACAAAAAGCTGAGGTTGAAGCCTACATAAAAGCCACTGCAAAACGTAGCGAACGTGACCGTATGGCAGATGTAAAAACCATTTCTGGTGTGTTTACAGGTGCGTATGCCGAGCATCCATTTACAAAAGAACCTATTCCGATTTGGATAGGAGATTACGTATTGGCAAGTTACGGCACAGGAGCCGTTATGGCTGTGCCTTGTGGAGACCAAAGAGATTATGATTTTGCAAAACATTTCAATATTCCGATACCAAATATTTTTGAAGGAGTAGATATTTCTGAAGAAGCTTTTGCATCTAAGGACAACGTTAAGATTGCCAATAGCGATTTCCTTGATGGAATGAACTACAAAAAAGCTACTAAACGTGCTATTTTCGAATTAGAACAAATCGGTCAAGGCGAAGGAAAAACCAATTACCGTTTGCGTGATGCTGTGTTTAGTCGTCAGCGTTATTGGGGCGAACCATTCCCAGTGTATTACAAGGATGGTATGCCGCAAATGATAGACGAAAAACATTTACCATTAACCTTACCAGAAGTTGAAAAATACTTACCAACCGAAGAAGGCGAGCCACCATTAGGTCGTGCAGACGTTTGGGCTTGGGACACTAATACCAACACAGTTTGTCATTCTGAACTTGTTTCAGAATCTAAAGGCATCTACCCACTAGAATTAAATACAATGCCAGGTTGGGCAGGAAGCTCTTGGTATTTCTTCCGTTATATGGAAGAACAAGCAAAAAGAGGTGAAGCCTTTGCTACTGAAGATGCGCTTAAGTACTGGGAGAATGTTGATTTATACATTGGTGGTAGCGAGCACGCTACAGGTCACTTATTGTACTCACGTTTTTGGGTAAAGTTTTTACAAGATAGAGGTTTTGTTGGTGTTGATGAACCATTTAAAAAGCTGATTAACCAAGGTATGATACTTGGTACAAGTGCATTTTTAAATAAGCTGAGTATTCAAATTTCATATAATGGAAAAGGACCATCTGGATATATGTATGAGAAAATCAAAAGAATTGAAGTTCCTAATTTCTTTATTTCTGCAAGTTGGTTTAAGACACCTATGTCTAAAATGGCATTGAACCTAAGAATGCGTAAAGATTATTATGAGAAAATTTTAAATAAAGAGGATTTAAAATATTTAGATGAAGATGAATATCTAATTGGTTGTAGAGATGATAGGCAGATTCACATCGATGTAAATTTAGTTAATTCATCAGATGAATTAATCATAGAAGATTTCAAAAATCATCCTTTGTACTCTGAATATAGTGAGTATGAGTTTATCTATGATAATTTCGACAAGTTTACTTTAGCTAGAGACGTCGAAAAAATGTCAAAATCAAAATACAATGTTGTTAATCCAGATGATATTGTAGAAGATTATGGTGCAGACAGTTTACGTCTTTATGAAATGTTCCTTGGGCCATTAGAGCAATACAAACCTTGGAATACAGCAGGTATTACAGGTGTGCACGGTTTCCTTAAAAAACTTTGGAAGTTGTATAACGACGACAATGGTTTTAAAGTTACAAACGCTGAGCCAACAAAAGATAACTTAAAAACCCTTCATAAAACCATAAAAAAGGTTGAGGAAGATATCGAGAATTTCTCGTTCAATACCTCTGTATCTACGTTTATGATTGCGGTAAACGAGTTAACAGCGCAAAAATGTACAAGTAAAGAAATCTTAGAACCGTTATTGGTTTTAATTTCACCTTACGCACCACATATTGCAGAAGAGTTATGGGAGCAATTAGGACATAACGAGTCTATTTCAACAGCGCCTTTTCCAAAATTTGAAGAAAAACATTTGGTAGAGAGTTCTAAAAATTATCCGATTTCATTTAATGGAAAAATGCGTTTCACGTTAGAATTACCATTAGATATGAGCAAAGATGAGATTGAAAAAACAGTGCTAGCGCACGAAAAAACACAAGAACAGTTACAAGGTCGCACACCTAAAAAGGTAATTGTAGTACCAGGTAAGATTGTGAATATTGTTGGGTAACCAATTCCTGCATTGGTCACTGAGCGAAGTCGAAGTGAAGCAGGAATCTCATAATTAGTTGTAACTAAAAACGTTTTCAAAATAAACGTCAGTTAGAGTGAAATCGCTTTTGGCGATTTCGTATCGAGAGCTATTTGAGGATGTAGTTTTTTAAACATCTCGATACATTTTGTTCGTTCCTCACAAAATACTCGATGTGACGTGTAAGGGTTTATTGTTTTCATCAGTTCGAGCCTGCCTATTCGGCAGACAGGTGCTCCGACAAATAGCGTCAGAATGTGTTAAAAACAATACTGAAAATAGAATACCAAGTTTAATAACATTACTATGAAATTAAGGCTAGATAGAAAAAACACCATTGGTTTGATTTTCTTTTTAGCCTTTGTTATAAGTATGTCTCTTATTTTTCAATTTGAAGAACGTTTTACAACTGAGAACTGGAAGTCTAATTATACAACACGCTACAAAATGGTGGATGATCTTATTGAGTCTCAGTTCTTAATAGGTAAACCTAAAAGCGAAGTTTTCGAAATTTTAGGTCAACCAGATTCGCAATCCAACTCATCAAAAGACACTTTTATTTATAACATCGGAGACCCACCAAGTTTCTTTTCATCTCAGAAGGAATATCTGCTTATTATCTTCAAAAATGAACATGTTGAAAAAGTAACTTTAGCTGTTGATTAAGTTTCGTCAGTTCGAGTGAAATCGCCAAAAGCGATTCTGTATCGAGAACTATCAGAGATTACATCTAAACACCTTTCTTCGTACCTCAGAAACACTCGATGTGACGTTCTGTTGTTTTTCTGTTTTCGTCAGTTCGAGTGAAATTGCCATAAAGCAATTTTGTATCGAGAACTCTTAATTGTTTGTACTTTTTCTTTGTGCCTCGAAAATATTCTATGTGACATTGTTGATTCCCTTTAATCGGAAAAATAATAATTTTGTCTATTGAGTTATTGTTCTGAAAAACAGCGGTTTATTTGGAATAATTCAAAAAAATATCTTAAAAATCACAATTCCGTAAAAATGACTCTCAAATCACCCTATTATTTGGATAGGTGGATTTTTTGAATGTATTTCATAGTGCTATTAACCGCAATACAACATCATATGAAAATCGGAGTCCCAAAGGAAATTAAGAACAATGAGAACCGTGTTGGTATGACACCAGCTGGCGTTTATGAACTTATTAAAAATGGTCACACTGTTTATGTCCAAAAAAATGCTGGTTTAGGCAGCGGCTTTTTTGATGAAGATTACAAAGAGGTTGGAGCTACTATTTTAGATACTATAGATGAAGTTTACGCTTCTGCTGAAATGATTGTAAAAGTAAAAGAACCTATTGCCGTTGAATATGATTTTATTAAACCACATCATGTGGTATTCACTTATTTTCATTTTGCGTCTAGCGAACCTTTAACTAAGGCGATGTTAAAAAGCAAGGCTGTTTGTATTGCTTATGAAACAGTTGAATACGAAGATGGCTCATTACCATTGCTCACACCAATGTCTGAAGTGGCAGGTCGTATGGCGATTCAACAAGGTGCAAAATATCTTGAAAAACCTATTAAAGGACGTGGAGTCTTATTAGGTGGAGTACCTGGAGTACCACCAGGACGAGTATTAGTACTTGGTGCTGGTACTGTAGGTATACAAGCCGCTAAAATGGCTGCAGGTTTAGGTGCCCATGTAACGATTATGGATATTAATATGAAGCAATTACGTTATGTTAATGATGTAATGCCAAACCATGTAGTAACGGAGTTTTCTAGCGAATTCAACATTAGAAAGCGTATTAAGGATCACGATTTAATAGTTGGTGGCGTATTATTAAAAGGGGCAAAAGCACCAAACTTAATCACCAGAGATATGCTTAAGGAAATGCGACCAGGAACTGTAATAGTGGACGTTGCAGTAGATCAAGGAGGTTGCGTGGAGACTTCAAAACCAACCACTCATGAAGATCCTACTTATATTATTGATGACGTTGTGCATTACTGTGTAGCAAATATGCCTGGCGCAGTGCCATATACGTCGACTTTAGCACTAACTAACGTTACTTTGCCATATGTGCTTAGATTAGCTAATCAAGGTTGGGAAGTTGCTTGTGCAAAGGATCAATCCCTGAGAAAGGGAATTAACATAGCCAATGGCAAAATTATTTACGAAGAGATTGCTGAAGCTTTTAATTGGTCTGTTGACGCAATGTAACACCTTTTACTGACAAAATTTCTTAACTCAAGTTTGGCTTATTTTTTGCGTTCCATTTAGTACATTTACATAAATTAAAATTTAAAACTATGAATGGAATGATGGGATATTACGTACTAATTGGTGCCATTGCTTTGGTGAGCTGGTTAGTTAGTAATCAACTTAAACGTAAATTTGCTAAGTATTCTAAAGTTCAGTTGAGAAATGGTATGTCTGGAAGAGAGATTGCTGAAAAGATGTTAGCAGATAATGGGATTTATGATGTTGAGGTAATTTCTACACCAGGACAATTAACAGACCACTATAATCCAAAAAATAAAACAGTAAATCTTAGTGAGGCAGTATACAATCAGCGTAATGCTGCAGCGGCCGCTGTAGCAGCGCACGAGGTTGGGCATGCTGTTCAACATGCACAAGCTTATAGTGCGTTAGATATGCGTTCTGCATTGGTGCCAATAGTTAGTGTTACTTCTGGTATGTCTCAATGGTTGGTAATAGGAGGTTTAATCTTAGGTGCAGCTGCAGGTGTTGGATTAGGCTATTGGATAGCTGTTGCAGGTTTGGTGTTTATGGGCTTTGCAACACTATTTAGCTTTATAACATTACCTGTAGAATATGATGCTAGTAACAGAGCGTTGGCTTGGTTAAAAGCTAAAAACATGGTAACTCCAGATGAGTACAAAGGCTCTGAAGATGCTCTTAAATGGGCGGCAAGAACCTATTTGGTAGCTGCTATTGGTGCATTAGCTTCATTATTATATTGGGCATTGCAAGTGTTTGGTGGTAGAGATTAAAAAATAAATCATGTAAATTTAAAATAACGGAAAGCTCTGAGAAATCAGGGCTTTTTTACTTCGGATTAGTAAATAAATACTTACATTGCAGTAAATAAATACCAATCAATTATGGAAAACCAAATACCAAATCAATTACCAGAACGTGTAATGGTAAGTAGCCTGTCTGAAGTAGAACGTGGAGCTTTTTATAAAAAGACTTATACTCATGTTGCAGGAGGAGTTTTAGCTTTCGTTCTTTTTGAATACTTATTGCTACAGAGTGACACAGTTGTTGAATTTATGATGTCTATGACACAAGGTTATAAGTGGTTATTGCTTTTAGGCGGATTTATGCTAGCAACTAATTATGCTGAAGGTATGGCGCTTAAAACTACAGATAGAAATATGCAATATTTGGCTTATGGTATCTACATCTTTTTTGAAGCTGTAATCTTTGTGCCAATGATATATATAGCAGCTTACTACATGGATTCTGGTTCGGAGATTCTTAACCAGGCAGCTATAGTTACATTAGCATTGTTTACAGGTCTTTCTGCTGCGGTTTTGCTTACAAAAACGGATTTTTCATTCTTAAAAACAGGATTAACCATTGGCTTTTTTATAGCTATAGGTTTAATAATAGCAGGAACAATTTTTGGTTTTAACCTTGGGTTATGGTTCTCTGTAGGAATGTGTTTATTAGCAGGAGGCTCTATTTTATATCAAACATCAAATATGGTTAACAAGTATTCTGTAGATCAATACGTGCCAGCAGCATTAGGTTTATTTGCGTCATTAATGTTGTTGTTCTGGTATATCTTAAGAATTTTTATGTCTAGAGATTAAATAGACCCATTATAGAAAGAAAAGAAAGCCCTGAGAAATCAGGGCTTTTTTGATTAAGAATATTTTTGTGTTATTGTTTTTCTTTTGGATTATATATTATAATAATTTGAATAGCTATAGCAAGAAACACTAACAAGTAAATCTCTATTTGTGTAAAAAGCTCTACGGTATCAATAGCTTTTTTGCTTATTGCCAACTGCTTACTTCCTTCACTAATTTGAATTTTTGATAATTTATCTAAATTGTCCTTTATATTAGAAATTAAACCTGTAGCGGTTAAGTTGTTTTCTGAATTTGAGGCATATCCATTTTTTTCAGAGTTAAATAAAGCTTTAAAGTTTGATTTTAGCTCTTCAAATATTTTACTCTCTTCTGGTGTAAGTTTAGTTTTTTCAAACCGTGATAAAATGCCCTCTATTTGTGTATTAAGTGTTTGATTTTTTTTATTAAAAAAACTGGAATCTTTTGCAATAAGAGCAATTTCCTTGGCATTAACCGATTTAGACATTTCATAGATTAATTCTTTAGCGATTAATCGGTCTTCATAAATTGTTACAACAGAGTCTCGTACTCTTACAAAATTATTTCTATCAATAAGGTTAGTGGTAGCAATTAAAACAAAGACCAAAAGTATACCAAGAATCCATTTTATTTTATTTAAAAAAGTCATCAGTTAGTTAATTTAGAAATTGACAATTATTTTAAAAATAAATAATGAATTTAAAACGCATGAAACAATTAGCGTCTATTTAACAGTTTAGCTAACATGTAGAGCCACTATACTTTAATCTGTCGGTTTATTTGTTGTTGTAAAGAAATAAATGTCTCGGTTCTGGAGACGCCTTTAATACCTTGAATTTCGGTATTAAGTAAATGCATTAAATGTTCATTGTCTTTAGATAAAATTTTAATGAAAATACTCCATTCTCCAGTAGTGTAATGGCACTCTATAACTTCTGGTACGCGCTGAAGTTGTTTTACAGCCTCAGGATTACTTACGGCTTTATCTAAATACACACCAACAAAAGCCATTGTAGTATAACCCAAAACTTTTGGATTAATAATAAATTTAGAACCTGCCAAGAGTCCAGATTTTTCAAGTTTTTTAAGTCGCTGATGTATGGCAGCGCCAGAGATACCTACATTTCTAGCAATTTCTAATATTGGAGTTCTGGCATCTTCCATTAGGGCCCTTAGAATCTTTTTATCAATACCGTCTATGTAAATACCTTTATCATTAACTTTCATGATGTCGACTTTTAAATTGAAAGTTAAAAATAAGAAAAGGATTATAAATTTTAAAGATTAAGAGGGTTGTAGCCTAAATATGGTACTTTTTTTTCTTTAAATGATACACCATAAGCTTTTAGCTCTTCTAAAATAGGTGTGTAAACCTCTTTAGAAATAGGAATTTGTACACCAGGTGTCTTTATCTTACCGTTTAAAATGTCTAACGTAGCCATAGCCACTGGTAGACCAACTGTTTTAGACATGGCTGTGTAAGTTTGGTCTTCGCCGACCACAACCATTGTAGAATCAATTTGACGCTTTTCTCCATTAATTTCGTATCCAAACTTGTGATACATTACAATCATGTCTTTATCTTCAGGGTCTAGCGTCCAGCTATCCATTAAAATCTTTTGCAAAATTTGGGCAGGAGTTGCCTTGTCTAATTCTACCATTTTATCAGCACTAAAAAGATCGAGTTCTAAAAACTTATCCCACACAATATCATCTTGATCAATTTTAAGTGCGTGTCTAAACTTAAGTTCAACCGAGTCTGTTGGGCTGTATGGTAAAAACGCATTAACAAAGTCTCTGTAGCTCATGTTTTTACTATCATCTATAGTGTAGCTATCATCGGTCATTCCTAATTGCACAAAGACATTCCATGCTCTACTAAAACCAACACGTCTCATAGTGCCTCGATATAAAGTACGTACATGGTCTAAACCATAAACATGTTGATATTTTAAAGAATCTCTGTTAGCATAAGCTTCAAAGCGACCATAGCCATCAATATCTAAGAACTCTGTACGTCTAAATAATCTACCGTAAGGAATATATTTAAACTGTTTTTCCTGTAAAAATTTAGCGGCTCCGCCTTGTCCTGCAACAACAACATTTCTTGGGTTCCATGTAAACTTATAGTTCCAAAGGTTGTCATCACTTTCAGGAGCAACCAGACCACCAGTAAAAGATTCAAACAAAATCATTTTGCCGCCATTATCTCTAATACGGTCAATAACTTGCATGGCGCTCATATGGTCTATACCAGGATCCACACCTATTTCATTCATAAAAACGAGATTGTTAGCTTTTGCATCATCATCTAAAGCTTCCATTTCTTTACTCACATAAGACGCAGTTACCATATGCTTTTTATAAGTAATACAATCTTTCGCTACTTCAATATGAAAACGAGCAGGCAGCATAGAAATAACAATGTCAGCATTTTTAACCGCTTCAGTTCTTGAGTTTGAATCAAAAACATCTAAGTGGATGATGTTTACATCAGTATGGTAGCTGACTAGCTTTTTGGCATTTTCAACATTAAGATCTCCAATGGTAATCTGAAGATTTTCAGACTGAGATTTGTCTAATAAATATTTTATAAGGTATGATGAAGATTTTCCTGCACCAATGATTAAAATCTTTCGCATAGTGGGTTTATATGACTAATTTTGTATTGCACGAAAGTAATAAATACACTAAGCAAAAGAAACCAAAAACACACTTTACTTATGAACAAAAGCATATTAGTAGCAGGAACAATTTTAGGAATCTTAGGAATAGTTTTAGGTGCTTTTGGCGCGCATGGCTTAGAAAAATTGGTTGATGCTGATGCTGTAAATACGTTTGAAACAGGTGTACGCTATCAAATATATCATGCCTTTTTTCTTTTGATTGTTGGAGGCACTTCTTTTGTGGATTTAAAGACAAAGAAAATCATTTTTTATCTCGTTATTATTGGTGTTTTGTTCTTTTCTGGCTCTATATACGGCTTAGCAACTAATGAGCTCTCAAGTTTTGATTTTAAGACTATTGCTATGATTACACCAGTGGGAGGTTTGTTGTTAATTTTATCTTGGATAATGGTATTAATCGGTATTATAAAAAATAAGGTCGATTAATGCAGTTTAGCCGTGTCTTTTTAAAATAAAGTTATAATTTTGCAGCCTAAACAACACAAAAATTATGGTAAACCATACTCCTTCAACGAAAACGATTTCGTTAGAAAACTACGGCATTAAAGGTGCCAACATTCACTATCAAATGACTCCAGATCAACTTCATAAAGAGACCATTGACAAAGGTCAAGGGGTTGAAGCATCTTCAGGCGCACTTGCTGTTAATACAGGTGAGTTTACAGGACGATCTCCTATGGATCGTTTTATCGTTAAAGATAATATTACTGAAGATAAGATTTGGTGGGGAAATATCAACATTCCTTTTGATAGTGATAAGTTCGATAAGCTTTACAACAAAATCACAAATTACCTTTCTAACAAAGAAATTTATGCTAGAGACTGTTATGCTTGTGCAGATCCTAATTACAGAACAAATATTCGAGTAATTAACGAATATCCATGGAGTAATTTATTTGCATATAATATGTTTTTACGTCCTACAGAAGAAGAATTAAAAGACTTTTCACCTGAGTGGACTGTAATTAATGCTCCGGGTTTTATGGCAGACGCAGAGATAGATGGTACACGTCAGCATAACTTTGCTATATTAAATTTCACAAAAAAGACTGCTATAGTTGGTGGAACAGGTTATACAGGTGAAATTAAAAAAGGTATTTTTTCTGCCTTAAATTTTGAATTACCTGTTTTTAAAAATACATTACCAATGCACTGTAGTGCTAATGTTGGTAAAGATGGCGATACTGCTATTTTCTTTGGGCTGTCGGGTACAGGTAAGACAACATTGTCTACAGATGCAAACCGTAGCTTAATTGGTGATGATGAGCATGGTTGGACTAGTGAAAACACTGTTTTCAATTTTGAAGGTGGTTGTTATGCTAAGGTTATTAACCTTTCAGAAGAGCAAGAACCAGAAATTTTTGGTGCTATTAAGAAAGGAGCGATTTTAGAGAATGTAATTATGGATGATAAAGGCAATGTAGATTTTGCCGATACATCTATAACTCAAAATACAAGAGTAAGCTATCCTATTTATCATATTGAAAACATTAAGACACCTTCAATTGGTGAAAATCCAAAAAATATTTTCTTTTTAACAGCAGATGCTTTTGGTGTTTTACCTCCAATTTCAAAGCTAACTCCTGCACAGGCAGCGTACCATTTCATCTCTGGTTATACGGCAAAGGTAGCAGGTACTGAAGCTGGTGTAGTAGAACCACAGCCATCGTTTTCTGCTTGTTTTGGCGCGCCATTTATGCCATTACATCCAACAGAATATGCTGATATGTTAAGCAAAAAGATGAAAGAGGCTGGTGTTAATGTTTGGTTAGTAAATACTGGTTGGACAGGAGGTCCTTATGGTGTAGGTACACGTATGAAATTAAAGTACACACGTGCTATGATTAATGCTGCATTAAATGGGGATTTAGGTCTTTATGACTATGATCATTACCATATTCATTCTGTATTTGGCGTAGCTCAACCAAGAAAATGTCCTGGAGTACCAACAGAGGTGCTGAGTCCTCGAACTACTTGGAATGATGATGAAGCTTATTATAAAATGGCATTTAAATTAGCTAATGCATTTAGAGATAACTTTAAGAAGTTTGAGTCTTATGCTTCTGAAGAAATAAGAAGAGGTGGTCCGCAACGTTATGCATTTTAAAATAAAATATTAATAGATAAAAAAAAGCGATTCTAATTAATTATTAGAATCGCTTTTTTTATGTTAAGTTTTAAATTAAATAAGGTTATTTTCCTTTGTTAACACTGTCAATGTACTTCTGTAGGGCCATAGTCATTGAAGGTGTTTCTGGAGTTGGTGCTGCAATATCTACACGTAACCCTTTTTCTTTTACAGCTTTTATTGTTGTGTTTCCGAATACTGCGATACGCGTATTATTTTGCTTAAAGTCAGGGAAGTTGTGGAATAAAGACTCAATGCCAGAAGGACTAAAAAATACTAAGATATCATAATAAACATTAGCTAAATCAGATAAATCACTAATTACAGTTTTATAAAATGTAGCTTGTTTCCAATTTACCTCTAAACTATCTAAAGTTTCAGGTATAATAGGTTTTACCTTATCTGTGGTAGGTAATAGAAATGCTTCGTCCTTATACTTTTTGATTAGAGGTGTTAAGTCTTCAAAAGTACGTTTACCAACATATATTTTACGCTTTCTGTAAACCACATATTTCTGTAAGTAATAAGCAACAGCTTCAGACTGACAGAAGTATTTCATAGTATCTGGTACCTTAAAGCGCATTTCGTCTGCAACTCTAAAGAAATGATCTACTGAATTTCTACTAGTAAGTATAATAGCAGTAAACTTGCTAAGATCTATTTTTTGTTGTCTGATTTCTTTTGCTGAAACACCTTCTACATGTATAAAAGGTCTAAAGTCTACTTTTACTTTTTGCTTCTCTTGCAAGTCAAAGTACGGAGAATTCTCTATTTTAGGTTCTGGTTGCGATACTAAAATCGTCTTCACTTTCATATATAAACCCCTTTATTTTAAACGTTATACTCGCTAATCACCTTGTATAAAAGCACATAAGGTGCGATTTCGAGAGCGCAAAGATACAATAAAAAATAGAAAAAATTGGGATTTATTATTTTTTGATAGTTTCTGAATGAAGTCATAAACCCAATAAGATTTATTAAAAAAATCACAACAAAACTTGTAATTATTACAATTTTAGGATTTGTAATGGTATAGAGTAAGAGTAAGTTAGTGATTATTAAAACCAATCCAGAATAATTAAGAAATGTGATTTTTTGAAACAGGTAGGCATCAATAATGCTATCAATCTCAAATAGACTTGCAATGAGTCGTTCTAAAAGTGTTTTTATAATAACAACTGTTGCTACGGCTAAGAGTAATTTTAAAAATGATATTAATTCAAATGTTAGCGGAGACACAAAAGTTGAGTAGCAAAAAAACAAAAAGATACTTCCTGAAAAAGCAAGGTTAAGAAATAGTAAACCATCAAAAGGATCTATAAATTTTTGGTCCTTACTATAGATTTTCAGGTATTTAGAATTTCCTATTATAGATATAAAATCACCAAAACGTAATGTGTTGAGGTACTTTGCCACAGCTATGGCAAAAATCCCAAAAACAGTAAGTATTGTAAACCACTCGTGAGTAACATAATCCCTCATATTGCTAAATTATAAAGAAAATAAGGCTTTACATAATTAAAATCTTAATAAAGCTATAACAGTTTTTAATCCACTAAAAACTTTACATTTGTCAAAATTCTATCAGTTACAAAATAATCTAGTTTTTTTAAAAGTATTTGCATGTCTGACGCACTTGTTATCATTCCAACATATAATGAGATTGAAAATATAGAAACTATTTTAAAATCCGTATTTTCACAAAATAAGTCATTTCATGTACTGGTTGTAGATGATAATTCTCCAGACGGAACAGCCGATAAGGTAAAGTCTATGCAAGATGAGTACTCTGAGCAGCTCCACCTCTTACAACGTGACAAAAAAAATGGCTTAGGAGCAGCTTACATAGCAGGTTTTAAATGGGCATTAGAACATTCGTATAATTTTATTTTTGAAATGGATGCTGACTTTTCACACAATCCAAATGATTTAATAAAGTTGTATGGTGCTTGCGCAAGTAATGGAGCAGATATCGCAGTTGGCTCTAGATATGTTAAAGGAATTACTGTGGTTAATTGGCCATTATCTAGAATATTATTGTCTTACGGTGCTTCACGCTATGTAAGATTTATAACAGGTATGAAAGTAAAGGATTCTACAGCAGGTTTTATTTGTTACAAGAGGAAAGTTTTAGAGTCCATAGCTTTAAATAAAATAAAATTTGTGGGTTATGCTTTTCAGATTGAAATGAAATTTAAAGCCTATAAAAAAGGCTTTAAAATTGTTGAAATTCCTGTTATTTTTAAGGATAGAATTAAAGGAAAATCAAAAATGAGTGGAAGTATTATTTCTGAAGCTATTTTTGGAGTTATTAGTTTAAAATTGAAAAGTTTATTTACTAAGTCTTAGGAAGAATGAAACGACAAATCCTCATAAAAAATGCTAAAATCGTAAACGAAGGAAAAACGATTGAAGGTGATATACTTGTAGAAGGAGATATTATAAAAGAAATAGATAGTTCTATAAGCGTTAAGTCTGCTGATATAACTGTGATAGATGCTGAAGGTAACTATGTATTACCAGGTATGATAGATGATCAGGTACATTTTAGAGAGCCTGGTTTAACACACAAGGCCAATATAGAAACAGAATCTAAAGCAGCATTGGCAGGCGGTATTACATCGTTTATAGAGATGCCAAATACGAATCCTCAAACAACAACAGTAGAAAAACTAGAAGAAAAGTTTGCTATTGCAGCAGAGACCTCATACGCCAACTATTCTTTTATGTTTGGTGGAACCAATGACAATTTAGATGAAATTTTAAAAGTAGATCCAAAAACGGTAGCGGGTTTAAAATTGTTTTTAGGTTCTTCTACAGGAAACATGTTGGTAGATGACCCAAAAGTTATCGAAAAGATATTTTCTAGCACAGATATGGTTATCTCAGTACATTGCGAAGATGAGGCTACCATAAGAGAAAATCTAGCGAAATACAAAGCGGAATTTGGTGATGATATTCCTATGGAAAAGCATCCAGTAATAAGAAGTGAAGAAGCTTGTTATTTATCATCTTCCAAGGCTATTGAGCTAGCAAAAAAAACTGGTGCCAGATTACATGTGTTTCATCTGTCAACAGGAAAAGAAACGAGTCTGTTTTCAAACAAAATTCCATTAAAGGATAAAAAGATAACCGCAGAGGTTTGCATCCATCATTTATGGTTTTCAGATGAAGATTATGCTAAAAAAGGAAGTCATATAAAGTGGAATCCTGCAGTAAAAACATCTAAGGACAGAGAACAATTACTTAAGGCATTACTCGACGATAGAATTGATGTTATAGCAACAGACCACGCACCACATACTCTTGAGGAAAAAAATAATCCATATACTAGCGCACCTTCGGGTGGACCGTTAGTACAACATGCTCTGGTAGCGTTGTTAGAAATGCATCATCAAGGCAAAATTTCTATCGAAAAGATTGTAGAAAAAGCATGTCATAATCCTGCTATTCTTTTTGATGTAGAAAAACGCGGCTATATTAAAGAAGGGTATTTTGCTGATTTAGTTATTGTAGATCTCAATAGTCCTTGGACAGTAAATAAGAGTAATATTTTGTATAAATGTGGGTGGTCTCCTTTTGAAGGCAATACCTTTAAAAGTAGAGTAACACATACCATTTTAAATGGACAGTTGGTTTACAACAATTTTAAAGTATTAAACGTTAAAGCTTCAAAACGATTAACCTTTAATAGATGAAAAAATACCTGTTCATAATAGTTTTGTTGGCTTTGGTTTTTTCTTGTAAAAGTGAAAATAGACCACCAAAGCCAAGTAATCTTATATCAAAAGATAAGATGGAAAAAATTCTTTACGATCTGTATGTAATAAATGCGGCTAAAGGTGTTAATAGAAAACTATTGGAGGACAAGGGAATTGTACCAGAGTCTTATGTTTTAAATAAGCATCAAATAGACAGTACTCAATTTGCCCAAAGCAATGCTTATTATGCTTATGATCCAGACTTGTACAAAATAATGGTAGAGAAAATAAAGGCGAGATTAGAGAAGGATAAAGAGGCTTACGAAGACGCTGAAAAAAAAGCAAGTAAAGAGGCCAAACGAAGACGAGATTCTATTAATAGAGTTAATGAAAAGAGGCGAGATTCTATAAAAAAAGCTTTAAAAAAAGAGGTGAGTAATAGTTAGTTTTGCATTAACTACAAATCTTTCAGATATAACTCACAAACTTCTTTTACGGATTGATCAATAGGTTTAAACTTAAAACCTAGTGCGTTTTTAATTTTTGAGTTATCATATTTGGTAATGCTAATGGCAGATTTTGCGGTATGCTTTACAAAGCTTCTCCTAGAGCCAGTAAGTTTATGTCTTAACCAATCTAAACGCCAAACAATATTAAGAAGCCATGGTTTAGCTTCTTTTATAGGTGGTTTTACATTTAGCTTCTTTGCTACTTTATATTGAAAATCTTTGAAACTGAGATTTTCGGAAACTAAAATGTAATTTTCATTTTTAATGTTGCTATTCATAAGCAAAACCATAGCGTCAACTACATCAAATACATCAACATACCCAACAACTCCATTCACATAGTATTTCATGCCTTCATGTATTTTTCTGAATAAATTGCCGCTACTACCACCTTTCCAATAGCCAGCACCAAGTATAATTCCAGGATTAACAATAACAGCATCCAAACCTTCTTGTGTGCCACGCCAAACTTCGAGTTCTGCACCATATTTAGTAATGGCATAGACACTGTTATCGTCTTCAGGATTCCAGGCTGTTTGTTCGGTAATAAGTTTTGATGAATCTTCATGATGTCCAATGGCAGCTATTGAACTTACATAACATAGTTTTTTAACGGAATAACTGATACACAGATTAACAATGTTTGCTGTGCCTTTTATATTAATTTTTCGTAATTGATGGTATTTGTTAGGTTCAAATGAAACAAAAGCTGCACAATGATACACATGTGTAATACCCTCAAAAGCTTTCTGAAGTTTTGGTATATCATTGAGATCTGCTTCTACCCAGTCAATAGAATTAAATAAGTTTTCAGCATTATCAGAAAAATAACCAAAAACATGAGCAACGCGCTTTAAAGTTTTTTCACGTCTGTAAATTGCACGTACATTTTGTCCATTTGAGACCAACTTGTAAAGCAAATGTGAGCCTACTAATCCTGTTCCTCCTGTAACTAATATCATCAAAAAAGTATTCTTAAATTCATGTTTGGTTACTGAGCGTAGCCGAAGTAAAATTACGTTAAAATTGTCTTTTGTCTTTTAATGTGGAAACATATCTTTGCTCTTATCTAACACACACTATATATAATGAAGAATTTTGTTGAAGAATTAACATGGAGAGGTATGTTGCACCAAAGCATGCCAGGAGTAGAAGAACATTTATTAGAGGGTATGCAAAGTGCTTATGTAGGTATAGATCCTACAGCAGATTCATTACATATTGGTCACTTAGTTGGTGTTATGATGTTACGCCATTTTCAGTTAGCAGGTCACAAACCTTATGCCTTGGTTGGTGGTGCTACTGGAATGATTGGTGATCCATCAGGAAAATCTGCAGAACGAAACTTATTAGACGAAAAAACACTGCGTCATAATCAAGAAGCTATAAAAAATCAATTATCTAGATTTTTAGATTTTGATAGTGATGAAGCTAATTCAGCCGTTTTAGTAAACAACTACGACTGGATGAAAGAGTTTTCGTTTTTAGAGTTTATACGAGATGTAGGTAAGCACATTACAGTTAACTACATGATGGCTAAAGACTCTGTGAAAAAGCGTTTAAGTTCTGAGGCTAAAGAAGGAATGTCGTTTACAGAATTTACATATCAATTAGTACAAGGGTATGACTTTTTGCATTTGTACAGAGAGAACAATTGTTCTATACAAATGGGAGGAAGTGATCAATGGGGAAATATTACCACAGGTACAGAGTTGATTCGTCGTATTGGTGGAGGTAAAGGTTATGCTTTAACCTGTCCATTAATTACCAAGGCAGATGGTACTAAATTTGGTAAAACCGAAGGAGGTAATATTTGGTTAGATGCCAAAAGAACATCGCCGTACAAATTTTACCAATATTGGTTAAACTCTAGTGATGACGACGCGGAGAAGTACATTAAAATCTTTACGTTTTTAACAGAGGAAGAAATCTCTGATTTAGTAAAAACACATGCAGAAGCACCTCACTTAAGAGCATTACAAAAGAAATTAGCAGAAGAAATTACCATAATGGTACACTCTAAAGAGGATTTTGAAAATGCCGAAAAAGCATCAAGCATTTTGTTTAGCAAGTCTTTTAAAGAAGATATTAGAACATTAGATGAAGCTACCTTTTTAGATGTTTTTGAAGGTGTGCCACAAGCTTTTATTTCAAGAGATGAGTTTAATGAAGGTTTAGATATGATTGGTGCTTTGGCAGCAAAAACTAATTTCTTGAATTCTAATGGTGAAGCAAGACGTGCTTTAAAAGAAAATTCAATCTCAGTCAACAAAGAAAAAGTAAAAGAAGATTACCAATTATCTTCTGAAGACTTAATAAACGATACATATATTATACTAAATAAAGGAAAGAAAAACACCTATATCATAAAGATTGACTAAATAAAAGTGCCCAAAATCTCTTTTGGGCACATCTAACCAATCAATCAACTATTGAAAATCTCTCTTTTCGATAGCAATTGTTTAGTCGTAATAGTTGCAGAAACCTTACAAGGCCATTAAATTACAACCTCTAATATCAGAGTTGTCAAACCTGCCAATAATTTCAAATTGATTATTTTCTGAAGTTTTGCCTAAATCTTGTGTAGCAATAAAGGCACAAGAGTTGACGTTGGCTAAGTCTATAATATTTATACCACCTGTTTTGTTGGTTGGTAATATTGTTAAAGCGTCCTCAGTATCTCTTGTTAAAATTTTCATCCAAGGAGGACATTCAAAAATACCATAACCTTTAGAATAAGCTTGACTCAGAAGTTCAGTCATACCATATTCGCTGTGTATTTGATTAATGCCAAAACCTTTTTGAAGCTTGTCATGCAGTTCTTGTCGTATGATTTCCTTTCTTCTGCCTTTCATGCCACCAGTTTCCATTACAATGGTGTGTTTTAGGCTAAATTGAAACTGTTCAACTAAATCTAACAGAGCAAAAGAAACACCGATTAAAAGAGTTTTTTGTCCTTTAGCTTCAAGTCTGTTTAGTGTTTTAGCAAGGTCTTGAAGATTATTGAGGTAAAACCCACTTTCAGGATGATTAGATTTTTGTATTAAATCATCTACCATATAAATAAGTGATGAGCCATCGCGTTCTAAGTAAGAAGGCAATAAAGCCAATACCACATAATCTTCAATATTGCCATAAAAATATGTAAAGCCTTTTAAATAGCTTTCCTCGTATATGCTTAGGTTGGTAACTTGGTGCTTACTAGTTGTGCTTCCTGTTGTGCCAGAACTGGTAAAGATTTTTTCAACTTTAGCCATAGAACTTAAAACGTTATGTGTTTTAAAAAACTGAATAGGTAAAAAAGGAATTTCGGTAAGACTTTTTATGTCTGAAGGATGCTTGTAAAGTAGGTCGCAAAATGAACGATAAACACCATTGTTTTCAAACTGAAATCTAAAGATATCAAGTGCTAATGCCTCAAACTCGGCATTGTTTTTAATATTGAAAATGGCGTTTTTAGAAATCATTGTGCAAAAATATTGAAAATAAAAAAGCGCAGCTAAATCTTAGCTGCGCTTTATTTATATATAAAAACAATGATTATTTAATAACTAACTTTTTAGTCGTAGTAGCATTGTTTTGAGTAATCTTTAAAATATATACACCTGTGTTTAAATCAGACACATTAAGTGTGTTATTTGTTAAAGTTTGATTTTTAACTTGCTTACCAAGAACATCAAATACTTGTACACTTATAGTGTCAGTATTAGACGATGTAATCGTTACTTTACCAGTACTTGTTGGGTTAGGATAAATACTAAAAGTTGTATTAGTAACATTTCCTACAGAAAGTGTAACGTCATTTTCATTACCTGGTGAGAATAACGCACCACCATTACCTGAAATAGTTGAGTGGTCTACAAACATACCTGTAAAATCAGGGCTACGTCCTACAGATTGGTCTGTTGCACCAACATAAGTATAAGAAACAACTACTATACCAGAACCATTTTTAACAATAACATCATCACCACCATTATTTAATCCTAAACCTCCTTCACTAGCAACTTGAACAATGCCTGGGATACTTGATGAAGGTGTTCCTCCACCAAAAACAGTTATAAAACCATTGCTAGGTACAACAGTTCCGGCTGGGAAAGTGTGTCTCAAACCAAAACCATCTTCAATGGTAAATCCAGAAATATCTAAGCTACTAGTACCTACGTTATATAACTCTACAAATTCATCCTGAGAACCATCTCTGGTGCCATCTCCATTTGCATCACCAGTAATGTCGCCAGCAGGATCAGCTAAGATTTCATTTATAACCAAATCTGTAGTAACTGGATCACACTGAGCGGCAAGGATGGTTCCTGATAGAGTTGTGCCATCACAATCGCCACCATTAATAGTTAAATCCCAAGCATCACCTTCACTTAGACCAGTAATTGTAATAGTACCATCTGCTATTGTTGCAGGATTATCTCCTCCAACTGTTCCTGTCGAAGTTGTTGAAACAGAAGTGATAGTAGCATCAGAACCTGTATAAGGAATATTTACAGTTACACTATCGTTGTTATCGCCAGTAGTATTAGTGTTACAAGTGTAAGATTCTGTACCTAAAGCTACATCGCAAACTGCACAATTAGAAGTAGGTCTTACTCCTAAAGTAGGACAAGAACCAAATGCAGCTAAGCTCACATTTGAAACATCCCAAGAAGAGAAACTTCCGTCACTATCTAAATATTGTATCCCTACAAAAACATCTGTTCCAGATACACCAGATAAATCTGCACTGTATGAGCCAGATGCACTAACGGTTAAAACAGAGTTCCAAGCAGCACCATCAGGACAGTTAGAACTATAGTCTGTTGTATATTGAATGTTTAATTCCGAACCATCAAAACCTTCGGTAGCGTCAAAAATTAATTCTAAATCAGATACACCTGTCATATCTAATGGGCCAAAAATTAACCACGTATTAGACTCTTCCATACATCCACCACCACAGAAGCCATTCATAGAGTATGTTCCTCCAGCTTCAGTCCATTCATCATTATCAGAATTTGATGCTACAGTAACTAATTCGAATAATTCAGGACCAAAACTAAGGTCATAACATGTACTTGGAGTTGGATCGCATTGTGCAGCTGGCACTATACCAGAAGTCGTTGTACCATCGCAGTCACCACCATTTAGAGTTACACTCCATGCATCTCCTTCAGTTAAACCAGAAATAGTGATTGTACCATCAGCAGTAACAGCTGGGTTATCACCGCCTTGCGTTCCTCCTGTCACTGAAACAGATACAATAGTATTATTAGAACCAGTGTAAGGAATTTCTAAAGTAACACCATCATTATTATCACCAATAGTGCTACTTTGGCACAGGTATGTTTCAGCGCCTAAAACAACACCACAGGGTGATCCTGAATAACTAAATGTACCGATAGGAAAAGGTGAAGTACATGTGGCGTTAGTTGCACCCCCTTCTAATTGGTTTGTGCCACTGTAAGTCCAATTGCTCGAAGTAAATGTTGAGCCTTCAGGTCCTGTACTATCTAACCTATATGCCCATCCATCTGTATGTTCCCACTCAGGACACGTAGATCCACCTGCATTAGGATCGCAATCAATAGTTCCAAATACATCGATTACTACTGGAGTTGTATCAACATTAGAGAACAGTTCTACAGCGTCATCACCATTGATACCCATAGCACCTGTAGTATAATTTGGAGCGAAACCAAAAAAGTTCGCAAATTCAACAGCTTCAGTTGCAACATAGATAAAGGAACCAGCAGTAACAGCATCTGCAGGGAATGTAAATTCTACACCGTCAGTTCCACCTCCATTATTTGCACTTCCTATACCGTAAGTACTTAAATCTGCAATGTCATTAACAACATATATTTCAACCCCTTTTGGTGTACCACCAGTAAGAGGGCCATCAAAAGCTCCGGTAATAATTAAATCTTGCCCGAAAGACAATGAAGTAACTAACATCGTTACAAACAAAAAGTAAAGTTTTTTCATAATTGATTTTTAAATAATTAGATTGTAAATATACTAACAAATACTGAGTTTTAGAGGGTGTTTTTGTCAACAATGTGCTTTTTTACAATAAGTTAACATGCGTGTCTGAGTAATTGTTTTGAAATCATATCATTAAATTTCAATGTTAGAGAATTGTTATCAATTTTCATAAAAGACCTACTTAATGAGATATATTTTATCTTTACGCAAGCTTAAAATTATCTTAACAGTGAAAAAAAAGGATATTAAGATACTATTGGTAGATGACGAGCCAGATATCTTAGAAATTGTAGGTTATAACTTATCTTCAGAAGGTTACCAAGTTATAACGGGTGAAAACGGTGTAGAAGCTATTGAAAAAGCTAAGAAGCACAAACCACATTTAATTATACTTGATGTTATGATGCCAGAGATGGATGGTATTGAAGCTTGTGAGCGTATTCGTCAGGATTCTAAACTCAATAATACCATTATCACGTTTTTAACCGCAAGAGGAGAAGACTATTCTCAGGTTGCTGGTTTTGATGCAGGTGCTGATGATTATATAACAAAACCAATAAAACCAAAAGTGCTTGTTAGCAAGGTAAAAGCACTGCTTAGAAGACTTAAGGATACAGAAAATCCTAATGAGTCTATTAAGATAGGTGATTTAATAATCAATAGAGAAGAATATAAAATCACTAAAAATGGTGAAGAAATTATTCTGCCTAGAAAAGAGTTTGAATTATTATCTTTGTTAGCAACCAAGCCTGGTAAGGTTTTTAAACGTGAAGAAATTTTAGATAAAGTTTGGGGTAATGAAGTCGTAGTTGGTGGAAGAACGATAGACGTACACATTAGAAAACTTCGCGAAAAGATTGGTGATAAATCTTTTAAAACTGTAAAAGGTGTTGGGTACAAGTTTGTAGACTAATGCAGAAAAGAAACATAAAAAAAACATATAAGTTCGCTTTTAGAACTTCGTTGTATGTTACAATTTTTACAACACTCCTAGTGAGTGTTTTTTTGTATTACTATCACACATTTAATTGGCAGGTTGTTTTTTTTCCTCTCATTTGCTTTTCATTGTGTTTTGTAATTATTCAATATAGGGTAGAACGTTTCATTTATAAAAGAGTTAAGAAAATCTATGATGATTTAACGCTTTTAGAGTCAACTAGTCTAAGGCGACAACCTATAACAACAGATATGGGAACCCTAACAAGGGAAATTGATAAATACGCCAGAGATAAGAAAATAGAAATAGAAACATTAAAAGTAAGAGAAGAGTATAGAAAGGAATTTATAGGTAATGTTTCGCACGAACTTAAAACACCTTTATTTACGGTTCAGGGTTACATAGACACTTTGTTAGATGGTGGTATAGATGATGAAAAAATAAGAAAAAAGTATCTGCAAAGGGCTAGTAAAGGTGTAGAACGCTTAACGTATATTATTAAGGATTTAGACATGATTACCAAGCTAGAGGTAGGAGACCTTAGCCTTAATAAAGAGAAGTTTGATATTGTAAAACTTGTTCAAAATGTTTTTGAGCTTTTTGAAATGAAAGCTGCAAAAAAGCGAATTACACTTACTTTTGATATGGAATATCCAGAGCCAATTATGGTTTACGCAGATATTGAAAGAATACAGCAGGTACTAACCAACTTAATAGTTAATTCTATAAAGTATGGTAGAGAAAAAGGAACGACAGAAGTAAGTATAGAGAACCTTATAAAAAACAAAGCTATTATAAGAGTAACTGATAATGGTGAGGGTATAAAAAAAGAAAATGTACCTCGTTTATTTGAGCGTTTTTATAGAGTTGATAAGAGTGGTTCTAGAAAAGAAGGTGGCTCAGGTTTGGGTTTATCGATAGTGAAACATATTATTGAAGCTCATGATGAAAAGATGTACGTAGAGAGCGAGTTGGGTGTGGGTAGTGAGTTTTCGTTTACCTTAGAAAAGGCCGAATAATTTTTTATAATTAAGATTGTACTGCAAATATTTAAAGCCAGAGTAATTTTCAATTTCATTCAGCATTTCAATTTTAAAATCGTTTTGTTTACAGCTAGGTGCAACACGCTCTTCTTTAAATTTTCTTGCTAAATATTCTTGTTCAAATTGTCCTGGTGTAGGTATTAAAAATGCTTTCTTTTCAAGCTTTGCATAATCCATAATAGAGGTGTAGCCAGATCTGCTTAAAACAAGTTTACTTTCGTTTAAAGCAGTTTCAAGTTCTTGGCTTGCCATAAAATTGTAGGTGGTTATGTGATTAATTTTTGTTTTGCGTTGTTCATTTTCAATAACACCTTTTACAAAACAAACTTTACCATCAAAGGACTGCAGCTCATCAAGTAGCTTTACTTCTAAAAATGAACGTTGAGGCTCTGGTCCAGATAGAACAACAAGAAGATCATACTGTTTTTCCAAGTCTTTTTTTTCAAATCTGCTTAAAGGACCTAAGTATTTAATAGAAGATTCAAATCCTTCAATATGCCCTAAATTTCCACTTAAATTCTTTGTTCCTTTGTGGTCTGGTACCCAGCATTCATCAAACTTAGAAATTATTTTTTGATGTAGTTTAGAGCTTAACCAAGTTGTACTTCCGCTTAATACACGCAATTGGTGTGTAACAAATGCAGATGGAACACCTTTATCTCTAACACCAAATCTATTGTCAGAAATTATTCCAGAAATATTTTCAGATTTTACAAGGCTTTCAGTAACCTTTTTCTCTCTTTTTATTGTTTTTAATAAACTAGGAGAGTCTTTAATAAGCTTTAGTTTAAAACTATTTGCTTTTTTAGAGTATGTAATATTGTATGAAGGAAGCTCAAGAGCCTGAAGTTGAGGAAACTCTTTTTTTAATAGCCTAAGCGCTTCACCATCACTGGCAATAACGGGTTCAAAACTATTTGCTATTAAAGCATTTATTATAGGAATGCTTCTGGTTGCATGTCCTAAACCCCAATTTAATGGAGCTACTAAAATCCTTTTCATCAAAAGCAAAGATAAACCTTAAAATGTTTCCTTAATTTTACCAAATTATTAATAAGCAGTAAAACGTGGGAAGTAAAAATAAACTCAAAAGATTTAAAGAAAACGAAACCTTTAATAATGTGTTTCAACCGGCCAGAAAAGAGCTAACAGAAGCAACGTATAATTTAAAAGGAAAATGGCGAGAGAAAGTATTTAAAAACGAAAATCCACTAGTGCTAGAGCTAGGTTGTGGTAAAGGTGAATATACAGTAGGCTTAGCTCAACGTTATCCAAATAAAAATTTTATTGGGATAGATATAAAAGGAGCCAGGTTTTGGAGAGGAGCAAAAACAGCAATTGAAGAAGATATTGATAACGCGGCTTTTATAAGAACCCAAATTGAACTTATAGAATATGTTTTTGAAGAAAATGAAGTTGATGAAATTTGGATTACGTTTCCAGACCCTCAAATAAAGTATAAAAGAACAAAGCACAGATTAACAAACATTCAGTTTTTGGATCGTTATAAAAAAATTTTAAAACCAGATGGTCTAATGCATCTTAAAACCGATAGTGAGTTTATGCACGGTTATACGTTAGGACTATTACATGGCTTGGGTTATGAAGTATTATACGCAAATCATAATGTTTATAAGTTAGAAGGTAGTCCTGAAGAAGTTACACAAATACAAACTTTTTATGAGAACCAGTATTTAGAAAAAGACAAAGCAATTACGTATATTAGATTCAAAATCAACTAAAACTTGAGTATTACAGTTGTTTTCTTCCTCGGACTTTTTGTGGCACTTGTTGGTGTAATTCCGCCAGGTTTGCTTAACATGACAGCCGCTAAAATTAGTTTAAAAGAAGGTCCAGGTCGTGGTATTACGTTCTCATCAGGTGTTTGCTTAGTAGTATTTATTCAGACGTATTTGGCCGCTATTTTTGCACGCTATTTATCTAACAGACCAGACATTGTAGAAATACTTCAGCGCGTTGCTTTTGTGATTTTTGTACTAATAACTATTTACTTTTTGGTTATAGCAAGAAATCAAAAAGAAACCAATGTAGAGGAAGCAGATGTTATGAGTAAGCAAAGTCGCTTTTTTCATGGTATGCTTTTGTCTGCGCTCAATGTGTTTCCAATTCCTTATCAGGCCTATATGACAATTACCTTGTCGTCTTTTGGTTGGATGAATTTTGAAAAAACTAGCATCGTAACCTATGTAACAGGCGCAGCTATGGGAACATTTGTAATGTTGTATTTCTATATTTTCTTTTTTGATAAGATAAAAGACAAGAAGTTTACCTCTCAAAAAAGCATGAATTATAGTATCGGTATCATTACAGGTTTAGTAGCATTAGTTACATTAATTAATATTCTCAAAGAGTTATAATGAAACCTGAAACCCTTGGTTTTTTTGAAAAGGTTTATGAAGTGGCAAGGCAAATCCCTTCAGGAAGAGTTACGAGTTATGGTGCAATCGCTAAGTATCTCGGCGCAACAAAAAGTGCTCGTATTGTTGGTTATGCAATGAATAGTTCTGGAGAAAAAGATGTACCAGCACATCGTGTTGTTAACAGAAAAGGATTATTAACAGGTAAGCATCATTTTGAAGGTACAAACCTTATGCAACAATTGCTCGAAAATGAAGGTGTTGAGGTTGTGGATAATCAAATACAAAATTTTGAAGCTTTGTTTTGGGATCCTTCAAAAGAAATCTAGGTATGGTTTTTGCTTTTTCCTCTCCTATGAAAAAGAGTATCGTTGTATTTTTTCTTATTTGTCTGTTTTCATGCACAGGCAGAGATAGTATTGAGGCCTATCCTATAATTACAACTCAAGAATTTGATAGTATTATCTCGGAGGATTCAAAATTAATGTTAGCAGCAAATCCTGTTGTTTATGCAATAAACTTTAAGGATTCTGTTAATTTGAATGACAAAGAAGAAAATGAACAAAACTATTTTAGTGAGTACGATGAAAACTTCTATACTCACGACAGTTTAAAAGTTTTTGTAGATGATAAGAATTTAGATTTTCATACTAGTGAGTTTAATTTTTTTAGTATTCCGCCACCTCCACCACCTAAGATCAAGGATTCTATTTATGATAATGAAAATGGGGTTTATGAGTATGAATACGAATATGATACTGATAAAGAGTTTGAGGAATTATTATTAAAAATGGAACAAAGAAAAAGAGTCCATTATAAAACTTATCCAGTATACATATATAATTATGGCGAGAGTCAAACTGTAATTCAAGCACCTATAGCAACAGAGCTCTTTATTTTACTTGAGGCTAAGGATAAAAATAATGAGTGGAAACCTGTTGAATATTTTGAGCAATACGGATTTTTATGTGGAACAGGTCACAGAGATTATGTTTTAAAGCCTAAGCATTATTTACTTACTACTGTTAAAAGATATAAAGGGGATTATAAAACAAAGCTACGTGTTAAGTTTAGATCCTTTGACAAGGTTTTTTATTCAAATGAGTTTGAGGGCTTTATTAACTATTCCCAATTTCAATCAGACTCAATTATTGAGAAGACAAAACAAAGGCTAGCTAATAGAGATTCAATAACGATATCTCAGAAACTGAAATGGATGTTTTTGAATGACTAAATTTTTATAATTGTGCTAATAAACAAGTATTTGTTCTGTCAATTTGTATATAAATAACTTCAAGTATTCCTCTTCTCAAATCTAGGTTTATTGCGTATCTTTGCATTTAGATTAAATCTAGATAAAAACGTGAAACTTAATAAGAAAGATATATTAGAAGCCTTAAAAACCATAACAGCTCCAGGTGAGGGTGAAAATATGGTAGATAGTGGTGCAGTAACTAATGTTGTAACATTTGCAGATGAGGTTATAGTAGATATAACTATAAAGAATCCAAGTCTGCAGGCCAAGAAAAAAACTGAAGTAGAAATTCTACAGACTATTCATAAAGAGGTTTATGAAAAAGCAAAAATAAAGGTAAATGTAAAGGTTGATGCTCCGGCAAAGCCAATAACAAATGAGATAAAAGGAAAACCAATTCCTGGTATTCAAAATATCGTTGCTGTTGCATCAGGTAAAGGTGGAGTAGGTAAATCTACAGTTACGGCGAATTTAGCGGTTACCTTGGCCAAAATGGGCTTTAAGGTTGGCGTTTTAGATGCTGATATTTACGGTCCGTCCATTCCTATTATGTTCGATGTGGCTAACGAAAGACCACTTTCAGTTAACGTAGATGGTAAATCTAAAATGAAGCCTATAGAAAATTATGGAGTTAAAGTATTGTCTATAGGATTCTTTACTAAACCAGATCAGGCCGTGATTTGGAGAGGTCCTATGGCTTCAAAAGCGTTAAATCAGATGATTTTTGATGCCGCTTGGGGTGAATTAGATTTTCTGTTATTAGACCTGCCTCCAGGAACAGGAGATATTCACCTTAGTCTTATGCAGGCAATGCCAATTACAGGATCTGTAGTAGTAAGTACACCTCAAAATGTAGCCTTAGCAGATGCTAAAAAAGGAGTTGCAATGTTTCAGCAAGACAGTATCAATGTACCTGTGTTGGGTATCATTGAAAATATGGCGTATTTTACACCTGCTGAGTTGCTAGAAAATAAATACTATATTTTCGGACAAGAAGGCGCAAAGAATTTAGCTGAAGATTTAGAGGTGCCATTCTTAGGTGAGGTACCTATAGTACAAAGCATCAGAGAAGCTGGCGATTTAGGAAGGCCTGCAGCTCTACAAACGGCAACACCAGTAGAAAAAGCCTTTGAAGATATTACAAGAAATGTAGTGCAGGAAGTTGTGAATAGAAATGAAAATTTACCAGCAACCGAAGCAATAAAGATAACAACAATGGCAGGATGTTCTGCAGTAAAGAAATAATAGATGAGCTCAGAAGAACTTAAAATAAACGTAGAAAAGGCGCTAGACGAAATTCGTCCGTTTCTACAAAGTGATGGTGGAGACATCAATTTATTATCTATTGATGATGATAAGTTGGTAAAAGTGCAATTAACAGGTGCGTGTACATCTTGCAGTGTTAATCAAATGACCTTAAAATCAGGTGTTGAGATGACAATTAAAAAATACGCTCCACAAATAGAAAGAGTCATTAATGTTGAATAGTATTGTGTGACTTTTGTCACAATTTAGATTGCAATGCATTCATAAATTTGTCTCCAATTCTTTTTTTACATGATTACAACAGATATAATTATAATTGGCGCCGGACCAACAGGTCTTTTTGCTGTATTTGAAGCAGGACTTTTAAAATTAAAATGTCATTTAATAGATGCATTACCACAACCTGGCGGTCAGTGTTCAGAACTTTATCCTAAAAAACCAATATACGATATACCAGGGTTCCCTGAGATATTAGCAGATGATCTTACAAAAAATCTGCTAGAACAGTGCAAACAGTTTGAGCCAGGTTTTACATTAGGTGAACGTGCTGATACTGTAGAAAAACAAGAAGACGGTACATTTATTGTTACAACAAATAAAGGAACAAAACACCAAGCACCAGTTGTTGCTATAGCAAGTGGTTTAGGTAGCTTTGAACCTAGAAAACCTTTAATTCATAATATTACAGATTTTGAGGATAAAGGAGTAGAGTATATGATTAAAGAGCCAGAACTCTACAGAGATAAAAAAGTTGTTATTGCTGGAGGAGGAGATTCTGCATTAGACTGGAGTATATTTTTAAGCGATGTTGCTTCAGAGGTTACCTTAATTCATCGTAGAAATGAGTTTAGAGGTCACTTAGATTCTGTTGAGAAAGTACAGGAGCTAAAAAATAAAGGGAAAATTAACTTAATCACTCCTGCAGAGGTTATCGGTATTGTTGGTGATAAAAAAGTAAATGCGGTTGTTGTCAAACAAGCGCAACATATTGAGAAGGAATTCGAAATAGAGTGTGATCATTTTGTGCCACTATTTGGACTTTCCCCTAAGTTAGGGCCAATTGCAAATTGGGGACTGGAAATAGAAAAGAATGCTATTAAGGTTAACAATGCGTTAGATTACCAAACTAATATTCCTGGTATTTTTGCTATTGGTGATGGAAATACTTATCCAGGGAAATTAAAATTAATTCTTTGTGGTTTTCATGAAGCTACTTTAATGTGTCAGGCAGCTTACAAAATTATTAATCCTGGCAAACGCTATGTGTTAAAATATACAACAGTTTCAGGTATCGATGGTTTTGATGGTACGCGTAAGGAAGCACCAAAAGCAGTTGTTAAAGCAATAGAGTAAGTAATTTGAATTTGGAAAATCAAGACGTTAATATAACAATTATAGATCGGGATGGCGTAACCCATAAGATTGAAGCACCAACAGATATGGCTATGAATCTTATGGAAGTAGTTCGTTCTTACGAGCTTGCTCCAGAAGGTACTATTGGTGTTTGTGGTGGTATGGCTATGTGCGCATCGTGTCAATGCTATGTTCTAAGTGATACCGAGTTACCCGAAATGCAGGACGACGAAGAAGCTATGCTTTCTGAAGCATTTTATGTAAAAGACAATTCTAGATTAGGTTGTCAGATACCAATTACGCCAGAGTTGGAAGGTTTAGAAGTAGAGTTGGCGCCTGAGAGCTAAAATTATTCGGTTTTATATTCAATCAAAGGCGTAGGTCCTTCAAGCAAAAAGCGATCTATTTTTAGAGTACCATCTTCGGTAGTCACAATTTGCCATTTAATGAGTGAAATACTTCCGTTCTCAATCTCAAGTCCTGTGATGCTTCTTGGGTGTACACAACTACCATCATTAAAAAAAGCAATATCTCCAGGCTCAGGAAATCGTGGTCTGTGTGTATGACCAGTCACTGTGATTAAGTTATTATTTTCGGTAATCCATTTTTTAGTGCGTCGTTCTACTTTTATAAGTTCTTTGTAGTTTTTGGCAGGACTTGTTGGGTCTGCAATACCCATAACATTTAGCGGTTTCCATAAAATACGAACCATAAAACGACTCCACCTCCAAAATAAGTAATTCCACCAATCGGCTTGATGACCATGACAGAGAAATAATTCTTGTTCTGTTTTTGTGTGTTTTAAGACGATACCTTCATGATAGTTGATGTCGCAAAAGAGCTCAACATCTTCACCTACTTTTGGATCAAAATAAGTTGATAAGGTTTTTTCAACATATTTAGGGTCACGATATACCATATCATGATTTCCCCAAATCATATGCAGTCTGTTTTCTTCATGAAATTGCTTCATAAGCAAATAGACATTTTTGTGTGCGTTGAGTATAGATTCAAAGGAAAGATTTTCCCATAGTTCATCGCCATCACCAAGTTCGCAATAGCTAAAACCTTCATTGTAATAATGCTTTAAGGCATGAAAGTAAATATTTCTATTGTTCGCAAAATCATCAGCAAAACTATTATCGCCTCTATGACAATCACTAAAGAGTATAAACTTGCTCGTATCGTCAAATGAAATGATTGGTGCATTATTATATGCTTTATCTAATCTGGTTTTTGAAGACATTCAGAAACATTTTCAACTAAAATAAACAGAAATCAAATGATGTTGGTAATCTCATTCAATTTTTTCTAAAGCACGTGGAAGTATACGTTGAACAAATTTTGAATAGGCTAACTCAGAAGGATGCAAACCATCTGATGCAACCAACTCAGGCTGCTCTATACCTAGCCTTGTTATATCAGTAATATAAACATAGGTTATATCTAAAGCTGCGCAATAGTCTTCAGCATAAGTGTTGTACTGGTCTATTTCAGTAGAAATAGTTTCAAAAGATGAATTCTGTTGTCCAAAAGGAGTGTATGCGTAATCAGGAATTGATACAACAATGAGTTTGTCTTTATTGCCATTTACTGCATTAATTGCCATTTGAACTAATTGAGGAAATTCTGATTCATATAGTGAAAATTCCTTGTTTTGATATTGATTATTCACACCAATCAACAATGTAACCAAGTCGTAATCGCTTTCTAGGTTTTCATTATTTATAGCGTTTATAAGGTTTGTTGTGGTCCAACCTGTTTGAGCTATGACTTTTAAATCAAAATTCTCAAAATCTGTCGAATTCATAAGGCTATCCTTTAATTGTTCAGGAAATTTGCAGGTGTCACAAACGCTTTGGCCAATAGTGTAGCTGTCACCTAAACTCAGAATTGAGACGATGCTATCACTAATTTCGTCTATCGGATTTTCATCTGAAATATTAAAACTGTATTCGTAATCGTCATTCTTTTCACAAGAAAACAGAATTAAAACAAGGCTTATTAGTACTGTTGTTATGTTTTTCATGATAACTAAATATACGTAATTAGGCTCATTAAAGTTTTTAGATTACCTTAAAATGAAAAATGCTTCTCTGATTCAGAGAAGCATTTTTGGTATTTAGAAAATAATATTTTTTTATTTAAAAGCGTTTAAGCCAGTAATATCTAGACCTGTGATTAGCAAATGGATGTCATGTGTACCTTCATAAGTAATTACACTTTCTAAATTCATAGAATGACGCATTATACTGTACTCACCGGTAATTCCCATACCTCCAAGCATTTGTCTAGCTTCGCGAGCAATGTTTATAGCCATATCCACATTATTACGTTTTGCCATAGAAATCTGAGCTGATGTTGCTGTGCCTTTTTCGCGCATTACGCCAAGTCGCCAAGCCAATAATTGTGCTTTTGTAATTTCGGTAATCATTTCGGCTAACTTCTTTTGTTGTAATTGAAATTGGCCAATTGGCTTACCGAACTGAATACGTTCTTTGCTATATCTTAAAGCTGTATCGTAGCAATCCATAGCTGCACCAATTGCTCCCCAAGCAATACCATAACGTGCAGAATCTAAACAACCAAGTGGTGCACCTAAACCAGATTTGTTAGGTAATAGATTTTCTTTAGGAACTTTAACGTTATCAAAGATAAGCTCACCTGTAGCAGAAGCTCTAAGCGACCATTTGTTATGTGTCTCAGGTGTAGAAAATCCTTCCATACCACGCTCAACAATTAGACCATGAATACGACCTTCTTCATTTTTTGCCCAAACCACAGCTACCTGGCAAAAAGGAGCATTAGAAATCCACATTTTAGCACCATTTAAAAGGTAGTGGTCTCCCATGTCTTTATAATTGGTAGTCATGCCACCTGGATTACTTCCATGGTCTGGTTCAGTTAAACCAAAAGAACCCATCCACTCACCAGAAGCTAATTTTGGTAAGTATTTTTGACGCTGCTCTTCATTACCATATTTCCAAATAGGATACATTACTAAAGACGATTGTACAGATGCTGTACTTCGTACACCAGAATCTCCACGTTCAATTTCTTGCATTATTAAACCATAAGAAATCTGGTCTAAACCTGCTCCGCCATATTCCTCAGGAATATATGGCCCGAAAGCGCCAATTTCAGCTAAACCACCAATAATAGATTTTGGAAATTCTGCTTTTTGAGCAGCCTCCTCGATTATTGGAGAAACATCGCGTTTTACCCATTCTCTGGCAGCATCACGAACCAATTTGTGTTCTTCAGTAAGTAATTCGTCTAAGTTATAATAGTCAGGAGCTTCAAATAAATCTGGTTTCATTCTTATTATGATATTTATAACTTCTAATTTTGAAGATTTATCAAAATAGAAGCTGTTATTTTATAAGTTTCACAAAAGTAACGAAATCGATATCATTGCCCAATAGAAGCGTTACATTTTCAAATAAAAATCTTTGGTAAGATTGATGTAAACTTTAGTGTAGTTATGACGTTCAGTTTCAATAATTAATTCTGAAGTTTCAACCTCTTTTTGAGTATAACTGAATTCAATTAAGCTGCGTTTTACATCAGCATCAGGATTGCCCCTTACATGGAGGATGCGCTGTGGAAATAGTCCTATAGTATTGGCTAAAGCAACAAAATCATCTTCCTCTTTTTTAGGAATAACAATTGAAAATAAACCATCTTCGGCTAGTAAATGTGCCACAGCATAAATAATATGTTTAAAAGGCATAGCATCGTTAAAACGTGCTAAGTCTCTGGATTTATTTTCGGTTTTATAATCTTCGGAATAAAATGGTGGGTTGCAAATAATTAAATCGAAAGCATCTTCAACTTCTTCAACAAACTCTAAAAGAGAAGCATGATAACAAAACAAGCGGTCGTTCCAAGGTGAGTTTTCAAAATTTTCAGAGCATTGCTCGTAAGCATCGTCATCAATTTCTATCGCTTCAATTTGCTCAGCATAGCTTCTTTGAGCTATCATAAGGCTCAGAATTCCTGTGCCAGAGCCAATGTCTAAAATGCTAAAAGGGTTGTGTTTTACAGAAGTCCATGCACCTAATAAAACTCCATCTGTGCCAATTTTCATAGCACAGCGATCTTGTTTTATTGTAAACTGCTTGAATTTAAAAGGTTTTTCCATAAGAGTGAAAGTCCTTCCCTTTGGGAAGGATTTAGGATGGGTTTGTATAAAGTTCTATTAACCCGTCAGGTGTTTCAACTTCAATGGTTTTGTTGGGTTTGTCAACTTTAACGATAAACTCATCATTCATAGGGATTAAAATTTCAGTGCCATTTCTGTCTATTTCAAAAAGCGCTTGGGCTGTACTGTCGTTAATGGCTTTGATGACTCCAACTTCTCCAAAGTTTTTGTCTTTAATGGTGAAGCCAATAACCTCGTGATAATAAAATTTGTCTCCTTCTAATTTAGGGAGTAGGTCTAATGGCAAGTAAAGTTCGGACTTTATTAAGGCATCTGCATCGGCTTCGCTGTCTACATCCTCAAACTTTAATCGTAGTAAATCTGATTTGTGTAACTGCGAACTTTCCACAAAAAAAGGAACAAGATTTCCTCTAAGATCCATAAAAACGGCATCAATGTTTTCGTAAAGATCTGGTTCGTCAGTGTCTAGTTTGGCTAAAAGCTCTCCTTTGTAGCTATACTTTTTTACGATTTTCCCTAAGTAAAAACAATCTTCTTTTTTCATAAGTGTTATCAAACAAAAAAACCCTGACAATAAAAGCCAGGGTTTAAAAGTATAAAAATAAATTTTTTATTCTTCTTCGTTAGAAGCAGTTTCCTCTTCAGCAACTTCTTCTTCAACTACAGGAGCATTTGCTGCGATACGAGCTTCGTTTACAGCTTTTTCTGCTTCAAGTGCTTTTGCTTTAGCATCGGCATCTGCTTTAGATAAGCCATCAGCTTTAGCTTGTACTTTAGCTGCTTTTTCTTCTAACCAAGCGTTGAATTTAGCTTCTGCTTGCTCTTCAGTTAAAGCCCCCTTTTTTACACCACCTGCTAAATGCTTTTTTAATAAAGCACCTTTGTAAGATAAAATTGCTTTAGCAGTGTCAGTTGGTTGTGCACCATTTTCTAACCACTTTACAGCTCCATCTACATCAAGGTCAATAGTTGCAGGGTTTGTGTTTGGATTGTAAGCACCTAATTTTTCTAAGTATTTACCATCTCTTTTAGCGCGAGAATCCGCTGCTACGATCCAGTAAAAAGGCTTTCCTTTTTTACCGTGTCTTTGTAATCTAATTTTTACAGGCATAATAATTAATTAATGAGGTTCTCGACCTCTGTTATTAATGAGGGCGCAAAGATAATACATTTTTTTGATTTTAAAGCCTTTTGCCCATTTTAACTAAAAGATTACCACTTTAAACAAAAGTGCAGTCTAAGAGTGAGTCTAGTATAAAAAAATATTATACTTTTGGGATTCTTGTTTCGTTATATTTGAAACAACCATTAATTTCCGCTTTAATAATGAAAAAATTAATAGTCTTATCTCTTATCTTATTATCAGTATTTAGCTGTGGTGATGAAGTTGAATTTAATACTCCTGCATTTCAAGGGTCGTTGGACGGAACGTCTTGGCGAGCAAAAGCCTTTTCAGCAAGTATTGATGAAAATGGATTTTTAACACTTTTTGGAACTAATAATATAGAAACCCTAGAATTGATAATACCTACAGTAGCTGTAGGTGTTTATGTTTTTGGAGATGTTAATACTATAGAGGCTCGTTTTACGACTGCAGATGGTACTGTGTTTTCTACTAATAATAGACCACATCCTGATGTTTCTATATATCCTGAATATGGTGAGATAAGATTAAACGAGATTGATAATAATAGGTTTACAGGCACCTTTAGATTTACGGCTTTTAATGCGTCAGGCTTACAGTCAGTTAATTTCACAGGATTAACAGGTGAAACAGGTGTGGATCCTGTAACAGGACAAAATGGACCAATTTATGGCGGTGTATTTTACAAAGTGCCTTTAATTTCTGGTTCAATTCCTGCGGATCCAGTTACTTGTGTAGATACCCAAATGGCTTCGGAAGCTGCAGAAGCTTCATATGTTATGGCTCAACAAGTTGGTGATGACGGATTTATAGATGCTACAGGTTTTGAAACTGCTTGTGAAGCATATAGGCAAGCTTTAATGACTCAGCGTGATTATTGTGGAGATTTAGATGGTTCAATTCAGCAAATGATAGATGATTTAGGAGCATGCCAAATAAGTTGCGAAATGGCTACAACTAATAGAAACGAAGCTGAAGTACAGTACAATACGGCAACCATGGGTGAGTTTGATGAGAAATGCGCTCAGTACCAACTATATCTTCAGGAGCAGATAAATTATTGTGGAGATGAAGATGGTTCAATACAAGCTGAAATAGATGGTTTAGATTGTGGTGATGATGATGGTGATGGAGTACCAAATGTTTTTGAAGATTTTAATGGAGATGGTGATTTAACCAATGACGATACTGATGGAGATGGTGTTGCAAATTATTTAGATAACGACGATGATGGCGATAATGTCCCAACCTCTGTTGAATTACAATTAGATGCTGATGGAAACCCTACAGATACTGATGGTGATGGAGATGCAGACTATTTAGATACAGACGATGATGGAGATGGTATATCAACTATAAATGAAGATGCTAACATGGACGGAGACCCAACTAACGATGATACAGATGGCGACGGAGTGCCAGATTATCTTCAGGTTTAATAAAAGTACTGAATTATATATAAAAGCGCTATTTGAAATTTTCAAATAGCGCTTTTTTGTTAAAGGCTGTTAAAGACTATTAAATGGTGTTAAATAACTTGACTTCAAGGTATATGAATGTTATACTATAAATGCAGATGTGAAACAATACGCATCTATAAAGAACTTATTGAAATTAAAAAATGAATAAAGATATTATGAAGTACGAGAAAAAAATTTCAGACAAGTTAAATGAACTGCTAGTGAAAAATTACGACGCCGAGAAAGGTTACATTAACGCAATCTCCGAAGTGGATAATGTAAGTGTAAAAAATTTCTTTAAAAACATGGCAGAGCAACGTTCTAAATTTGCGCGCCAATTGAGAACAGAAATCATCACTTATGGCGAAATTCCGGAAGATTCAGGAAGTTTTAAAGGAACAATGCATAGAAATTGGATGAGTTTAAGAGCAACCTTTTCTTCAAATAATGAAGAAACAATTCTAGAAGAAGCCTTAAGAGGCGAGAAAGCTAGTTTAGATGAATATAATGAATTGTTAAGTAATAATAATTTTCCATCAAGATTAATTGAATTGTTGCGTGAGCAAAGAAATTCGATTGAAGCAGCAATCAATTCTGTGAAATTATATGAAGAAGTATTGTCATAATTCCTTCTAGGTTAGGTTAAGATGAAGCCACGCTTTTGCGTGGCTTTTTTTATGTTTAAAACTCTTAACAACTTACCTTCAAATAAGTCGAAATTCTATGTAATTTTAAGGGCTATTTTTACGACAAATTCATACTCTTTTTCAAGGTCTAAAACAGGTAATTTATGTACTTAATCTTCGATACTGAAACCACAGGTTTACCAAAGCGTTGGGATGCACCAATCACAGATACAGATAATTGGCCAAGGTGTATTCAGATAGCATGGCAGTTGCATGATGCGATGGGTAATTGTATAGATCATCAAGATTATTTAGTTAAACCAGATGGTTTTAATATACCTTATGATGCTGAGAAAATTCATGGTATTTCTACAGAATTGGCAGCAGAACAAGGTATTTCTCTTGCCGAAGTTTTAGAAAAATTTAATGCTGTTTTAGAGAAAACTAAATTTGTGGTTGGTCAGAATGTTGGATTCGATCTTAACATTATGGGAGCCGAATTTGTAAGAGAGGATGTCGCAAACCAACTACAAGAATTACCAGTATTGGATACCTGTACAGAGCATACGGCCGAATTGTGTAAAATTCCTGGTGGTAGAGGAGGAAAGTTTAAGCTTCCAACATTAACAGAGTTGCACGAGTTTTTATTTAATCAGCCATTTGCCGAAGCACATAATGCAACTGCCGATGTTGAGGCTACAACACGTTGTTTTTTAGAATTAGTTAGACGAAAAGAATATACTAAAGAACAGTTAGATGTTCAACCAGATTATTTTGAGAAATTTTCAGAAGCCAATCCACAACCAATTCAGTTAATTGGACTAAAACATCTTAATCTTAAACGCGAAAGTGCTAAGATTAATGCGAGGCTTCAAAAAGAGCAAACTCAAGATACTCCGACACACACAAACAAAGAGGCTGTTGCAAAGTTGGCAGATGCTGAGTTTGTTCATCTGCATAACCACTCGCAATTCTCAATCTTACAATCCACTATTAGTATTAAAGATTTAGTTAATGCTGCAGCTAAAGAAGATATGCCTGCTGTTGCGCTAACAGATCACGGAAATATGATGGGAGCGTTTCACTTTGTAAGTGCAGTTTCGGCTCATAACAAAAGTGTAAAAAGCCAGCATGCAGAAGCCGAAGAGAATGGTGAAGAGAAGAAAGGAAAACTAATAAAACCTATTATTGGTTGTGAGTTTTTTGTTTGCGAAGATCATACCGATAAAACCCGAAAAGATAACGGTTACCAAATCGTTCTTTTGGCAAAGAATAAAAAAGGGTATCACAATTTGGCTAAGCTGTCTTCTGCAGCTTTTACAGATGGCTTTTACTATGTGCCAAGAATTGACAAAAAACTCATAGAGCAATACAAAGAAGATATCATTTGCTTAACAGGAAACCTTTATGGTGAAGTGCCAAGCAAGGTGCTGAATATTGGTGAAAACCAAGCTGAAGAAGCTTTGATTTGGTGGAAAGATACCTTTGGAGATGATTTGTACATTGAGTTGATGCGTCACAATCAGGAAGATGAAAATCGTGTCAATCAAGTACTCGTTCAATTTGCTCAAAAGCATGATGTAAAGCTAATTGCTACAAATAACACCTATTATGTTGAGCAAGAAAATGCCAACGCACACGATATTTTATTGTGTGTAAAAGATGGTGAAAAACAAGCCACACCAATAGGTCGTGGTCGTGGTTACCGTTACGGATTACCAAATCAGGAATACTATTTTAAGTCAACTGAAGAGATGAAAGCCCTCTTTAGAGATATTCCTGAGGCTATTGTGAATATCCAAGAGGTGGTTGACAAAATAGAACCTTTTGAATTGGCTCGTGATGTATTATTACCTGCTTTTGATATTCCAGATGAATTTAAACATGAAGAGGATGAAGTAGATAATGGTAAGCGAGGAGAAAATGCCTATTTAAGGCATTTAACATACGAAGGTGCCAAAAAGCGCTATGGAGAGATTACACCAGAAATAGCAGAGCGCCTCGATTTTGAGTTAAGCGTTATTGAAAATACAGGTTATCCTGGATACTTCCTTATTGTAGAGGATTTCATTCGTGAAGCTCGAAAAATGGATGTGTCAGTTGGTCCTGGTCGTGGTTCGGCAGCAGGTTCGGTAGTAGCATACTGTTTGTGGATTACCAATATAGACCCAATAAAGTACGATCTGCTTTTTGAGCGTTTCTTAAATCCAGATCGTGTGAGTATGCCAGATATCGATATCGATTTTGATGATGAAGGTCGTGGTCGTGTAATGCAATACGTTATCGATAAATATGGTGCCAATCAGGTGGCGCAGATTATCACTTATGGTACGATGGCTGCCAAATCTTCAATTAGAGATACAGCACGTGTGTTGGATTTGCCATTAAATGAAGCAGATCATATTGCTAAACTAATACCAAATATGTCCAAACTCGGAAAGATATTTGGTAAGAGCGAAAAAGAGTTAGCAAGCAAGTTTAGAGCTGAAGAATTAGAGAAGGTAAATCAACTACTTAATATTTCTGATGGTTCAGATTTACAAGCAGAAACAGTTAACCAGGCAAGAGTATTAGAAGGTTCTGTTAGAAATACAGGAATTCATGCTTGTGGTGTTATCATTACACCTGGAGATATCACTAATTACGTTCCAGTTTCGGTAGCAAAAGATTCAGATTTATACGTTACCCAGTTCGATAACTCCGTTGTAGAAAGTGCTGGCTTATTAAAGATGGATTTCTTAGGACTTAAAACTTTAACCTTAATTAAAGATACAGTTAAGATTGTAAAAGCAAAGCATGGTATTGAGCTCGACCCAGAGAATTTTCCACTAGATGACGAAGAAACCTATGCATTATTCCAAAGAGGAGAAACGGTTGGGATTTTTCAATATGAATCACCAGGAATGCAAAAACACATGAAGCATTTAAAACCAACGGTTTTTGATGACCTTATTGCTATGAATGCTTTGTATCGTCCAGGTCCAATGGAATATATCCCGAGTTTTATTCGTCGTAAACACGGAGATGAAGAAATTGTTTACGATTTACCTGAAACAGAAGAATATTTAGCAGAAACCTACGGGATTACCGTTTACCAAGAGCAAGTAATGTTGCTGTCTCAAAAACTGGCGGATTTTACCAAAGGTGAAGCCGATGTTTTACGTAAAGCCATGGGTAAAAAGCAAAAGGCAGTACTAGATAAAATGAAACCTAAATTCATTGAACAAGCTGCTGCAAAAGGCATGGATAAAACCAAGCTCGAGAAAATCTGGAAGGATTGGGAGGCTTTTGCGAGTTATGCATTTAATAAATCGCACTCTACTTGTTATGCTTGGATTGCTTACCAAACGGCTTATTTAAAAGCACATTATCCGGCAGAATATATGGCAGCGGTACTGTCTAATAATATGAACGATATTAAGTCGGTAACCTTCTTTATGGAAGAGTGTAAGCGTATGCGACTTCCTGTTTTGGGACCTAGTGTAAACGAAAGTTATTACAAGTTCTCGGTAAACCAGGATAATGCAGTTCGTTTCGGAATGGGAGCCATTAAAGGTGTTGGTCATGGAGCTGTTAAAACCATTGTAGAAAACAGAAAAGAAGGTGGTAATTACAAATCAATTTTTGATTTGGCAAAGCGTGTAGATTTAAGAGCAGCCAACAAAAAATCATTTGAAGGTCTGGCATATGCAGGCGGATTTGATTGTTTTGAAGACACACATCGCGCTCAATATTTTGCTCACGATGGTGATGGTGTTACCTTTTTAGAAAAGGCAATGAAATATGGTGCTAAACATCAGGAAAACGAAAATTCTGCACAAGTGAGTTTGTTTGGTGAGGCCAGTGGAGTGGAGATTGCAGAACCGCAAGTACCACCTTGTGAAGATTGGGGAACGATGGAGAAACTTTCAAGAGAAAAGGAAGTGGTTGGTATATATATTTCTGGTCATCCGCTAGACGATTTCAAAATTGAAATGAAGAATTTCTGTAATGGTACAGTTTCTGTTTTTAATGATTTGGAAGCTGTAGTCAATAGAGAAATTACTTTTGGTGGTGTTGTTACAGATGTACAGCATCGTGTAAGCAAGCAAGGTAAAGGTTGGGCATTGTTCACAATTGAAGACTATACAGATAGTTATGAATTTAGAATTTTTGGAGAAGATTATCTAAAGTTTAGGCATTTCTTTGTGGTAAATTCATTTGTCTATGTGCGTGCTTTTGTGCGCGAAGGTTGGACTAATAGAGATACTGGCAAGAAGGGAGATCCAAGAATTCAGTTTAATAATTTTCAATTATTGCATGATGTTATGGAAACCTATGCAAGAAAATTATCCATTCAGTTAAATATTCATGATTTAGAAAAAGATACAATTCTAAAGCTTCAAGATCTTATAAGAATGCATGAAGGTACCAAGAGTTTAAACTTTTTGGTTTACGATAATTCCGAAAAGTTAAAACTAACCATGCCAAGTAGAATTCAGAAAGTAAACATATCACAAGAGTTGCTAAATGAGCTAAAAGGCCTCGATGTAAAGTACAAGTTAAATTAGTATAAGTCAAAACAATATAAGCATAACCAAAACAAATACGAGCATTGTAAGGTTTGGCAGAATTTTTGACTAATTTTGTGTAATTAAAGTAGAATTAAATTAATATTAGATATTATGGCATTAGAAATAACAGATGCAACGTTTGAAGAAACAGTATTAAAAAGTGACAAACCAGTAATGGTAGATTTTTGGGCGGCCTGGTGCGGACCATGTCGTATGGTAGGGCCAATCATTGACGAAATCTCATCAGAATACGAAGGTAAAGCTGTTGTGGGTAAAGTAGATGTAGATGCTAACCAAGAGTTTGCAGCTAAGTATGGTGTAAGAAACATACCTACGGTTTTAGTATTCCAAAATGGAGAAGTTGTAGGTCGCCAAGTGGGTGTAGCGCCAAAGAAAGCATACGCAGAAGCAATCGATGCACTTTTATAAATAGACTTTCAAAAAGAAATGATAAAAGGTTTGTCTTTACGGCAAACCTTTTTTAGTTTCGATAATTGATGGATTTACAGTTAGAACTTAATAAAGCTGGTGGTTTTAAAAACCTTGAACTTTTAGCAAAGCAAGTTGTTGAAGGGTTCATTGCAGGTATGCACAAAAGTCCTTTTCATGGGTTTTCTGCAGAGTTTGCAGAACATAAGATTTACAATCAAGGTGAAAGTACAAAGCATATTGATTGGAAGCTTTTCGCTAAAACAGATCGATTGTACACAAAACGATATGATGAAGAAACCAATTTAAGATGTCATCTCATCTTGGATAACAGTACTTCTATGCATTATCCAGAATCTGCTGGAACAACAATAGATAATCTTAATAAGTCGGCATTTTCTGCCTTGGCTTGTGCGTCCTTAATGCACATTTTAAAAAAACAACGTGATGCAGTTGGCTTAAGTATTTATAGTGATGCTTATGATTTCTATTCGCCAGAGAAAGGAAGTGAACGTCATCATCAAATGTTATTAAGTAAACTGAGTGAGGCTGTAATATCAAAACCAGAATCAAAGAGTACAGAGACATATATGTTTCTTCATCAAATTGCAGAAAAAATACACAGAAGATCTCTAATTTTTGTTTTTACGGATATGTTTCAAACATCTGAAGATGATGAGAAATTATTTGAAGCATTAAGACATTTAAAGCATAATAAACACGAAGTTGTGCTCTTTCATGTATTTGATAAGAAACAGGAGTTAGACTTTGAATTTGATAATAGACCAAAACGTTTCATAGATGTTGAAACAGGTGAATACATCAATTTGTATCCAGATAATATAAAAGAAAACTACACAAAGGCTGTAAATACTTATTTTAACACATTAAAATTAAAATGTGGTCAGTACAGAATAAAGTATGTAGAAGCCGATATAAGGAAAGGGTTTAATCAAATATTGACGACCTATATGATTGAGCGTCAAAAATTTATTTAAATAGATAAATATTTTTTTATTTTTTGTTTGTGGAATTAAAAAGACAGTGTATATTTGCCCTCGCAATTATGCAACGGTCTGGTAGTTCAGTTGGTTAGAATATCTGCCTGTCACGCAGGGGGTCGCGGGTTCGAGTCCCGTCCAGACCGCAAAAAGCTTCTGGTAATAGGAAGCTTTTTTAGTATAAAAGACGTTGTGTTGTGCTCAGATTAATTTCTGAGACGTAGTAGAAATCCAAGTATATTGGATATTTACCAATGAAAGGCTTTCCTTTTTTCTTTATAGAAAATCGGGATGCTTTTTTGTTTTTTAGAGGTGCCAAAACTTACTAAAAAGGTGTCCAACAAGGTGTACACAAATTATCTGAGGTGTGCATCAGTAAATTATAGTAAAATCAGCTGTCCTGCTGATTATTGTTTAATCAATATTATTTAGAATAACTATTATGAGTAATCATATAATAAGAGTATTGTTCATGCCTGCCAGGAGTAGGTTGAATAAAGGTGGACAGTCTGTTTTAAAATGTAGATTGACCTACCATAAAAAGAGAAAGGAGTTTTCAGCAGGATTGCAAATAAATCCAAAGAACTGGAACTCTAAACAACAACGAGTAGAACCACCAGAACCTGATGCAGAATTAATAAACACTCAATTGAGCCTGATTAAGACAAAACTTAGTCAGGCTTTTTTATTTTTACAAGTCAAGGGTTCTGAATTTGATGTAGATGATATCTACAAACAATATAAAGGTGAAACACCTAAAAAAGAGCTTGGTGTTATGGAAGTATATAATATCCATAGTGACAGAATTAAGAAACTTGTAGGCATAGATATAAAGCAAGTTACCTATTCTAAATATGTTGAATCAGGTAGACATCTACAGTCTTTTTTAAAGCATAAGTATAATGCTAAAGACATTAAATTAAAGGCTCTTAAAAGCAGTTTTTTGGAGCACTATGAATATTACCTTAAAACTGAGAAGAAGTTTCAGCAAAGCACCTTAAATAAAGCTATACAGAGGTTTAGAAAGGTTGTTAAATATGCTATATCTGAAGATTATCTAGATAAAGACCCATTTATACTTTATAAAGCTAAAAGAGTTAAGAAAGAAGTAGTTTTTTTATCGCCAGAACAGCTCAAAAAATTAGAAGAGACTGACTTTAAAATAAAGAGGGTACAGCAGATAAAAGATATGTTTGTTTTCTGTTGTTATACAGGCTTGGGATTTACAGAAATGAAGCAATTAAGAAAGTCTGATATTTCTACAGAGTTTGATGGTGAATTGTGGATTACTGTGAGAAGAGAGAAAACTAATAGAAGTTATAAAGTTCCTTTGTTGCCTAAAGCTAAAGAAATAATGGTTCAATATAATTCTGAGGAAAATGAATATGTCTTTCCAAGTATATCTAATCCTAACTTTAATGCTTATTTAAAAGAAATTGCAGATATAGTAGGGATCAAGTTCAATCTAACCCATCATATTGCCAGAAAAACCTTTGCAAGTACTGTATTACTTTATAATAATGTCCCAATTGAAATAGTGAGTAAATTATTAGGTCATTCCAAGATACAAACCACTCAAGATAGTTACGGAAAGATTGTAGAAAAACGGATTAGCGATATAATGAAAAAGTTGAAAAGTCTTGATTGATTTTAGTCTAGAAATTATATGTAAATTGGGCTATTAAATTGTTTAAAATGAAAAATGTTGTATTGATACTAGTTAGTTTCTTATTTATAGCCTTTACAATAAAGACAATAGATATTGGAAAGTATACTTTAGAAGTTGAAGAGGTTATAAATAAAAAGACTGTTTGGGAGGCTGGTGGTGCAGTTACTGCAAAAAACAAGCATAAATATGTTGGTGTTAAAGCAGTTTTTACACCTAAAGATAAGAAAGATAATAGTCTTAATGTTGATGATTTTACATTGCATGCTGGGGATGAAGAATATGCTATGACAATTCCCAAGAAACAAGATGTATTCTTTAGTGGTGCTAATATGATTAAGGTAAGAAAACCTAAAAAGAAATCAATAATAGCTGTTGTGCCAAAAAGCTTTAAAGAAGGAACACTTTATTATAAAGACAAGAAAATTGGTAAGATTATCTGTGATAATGATAAAGGAGGGAGTTTTTTGATGGAGGAATAGTAATGAAAAATTAAAAAATAGGTTGGTGAATTCTTATGATTAATTTTAAAAATTAATGAGTGGAGAAATCATAGAATTCTTTGATTTCAACACCAATTGCGTTACCGATTTTTAAAAGTGTTAATGCTGTAACATTTTGCCTGCCATTTTCTATTGCAGATAAATTAGATTTTTCCATATCAATTAAAGCACAAACGTCTAGTTGACTTAGTTTTTTAGACCTACGTTTCTGTGCAATCTTTTTGCCTAGGAATTTGAGATGTTCTTTCTCTTTATCTGTCATATTCATGACAAGATGTAGAATAAACACACTGACAAGGTTATGATATATAATAACCTTTTATATATTTGATATTCAATATTCTATTAATCAACTTTTAAAAAATAATAAAATGAAAACAAATTTGTGTAAAATATTATCAATACTCTTTTTAATAATGTCATGTAGTAATGGTGATTCATCAAATAATGAAGATCAGGAGAATCCAATAATTGGATCATGGCAACCTGTTCAAGCAATATTTATAGATGAAAATGGAGTTCAGGATATTGAAATTTATGATGAATGCCAACTCATGGGAAATATTGATTTTTATGTAGATGGAATATTTGAACAATCGGGATTTTATTTAAACTCTGGTGTATGTGAAATAGAATTTGATAATACAGGTAATTGGGAGATAATAAACGAAAATATTTTAAGGGTTACATTGAATGGTCAAGTTGATAATGGAGCAATAGGAGATTATTTGATATTGGAGTTAACAGATTCTATGCTAAGAATAGATGCTGATTTAGACCCAGAGTCGATAGAACAAGAAGTATATATATTTATAAAATAACCTATTTAAAGATGAGCTTTTTATACTTCTTAATAGCTGTAGTTGCTGTCATAATTATCTTCAAATTTATTTATGATAGTTATCTAACAAACAATACAGAGAGAAGATGGCAAGAGTTTAAGAAAGTTGATCCCAATTGGGCTTCAAGAATTGAAAATTCCAAATTTGGTCGGAAAAAAGTAAATATTAAGAATGAGGAAAATTCAATATTTCAAGGTATAAAAATTACAGACAAAGAGACTGCTCTTAATATCTTGAAAGGTAAAAGGGTTTTAGAAATAGGTTTAAATAAAAATGTAGATATCTTTAGAATTTCACATACCAAATCCGAGTATATATTGTATCTAGACGCAATGACTCAAAAAGAAATACATTTAGCAAAAGAACTTTTCAAACAAGAGGAATACGATATAGCCATAAATCAAATAGCAAACTTGATTATTGAGGAGAAACAGGCTAAATTTTTGGAGGACAAAATAAAAGTTGATATCATTTTAGAAGAAGGAGGTGATATAAATAAAATTAGTCTAAAAATCCAACCAGAGATTTCTGATGATTTAGAAATTAATTTTGATGCAATTTTTTATTATGATTTTACGGATCTATACAAATTGCTCTTTTTTAAGACAGAATATGTGAGAATGAATAATTTAAGACCAGTACCTAAAGTAGAGTTGGAATTGATTCAAGAGGGACTGGAACGGTATATTCTTTTTTTTCAAAGTAAATTAGGTGAACTTGAAGATAAATTATTTGAAGACCCAAAAAAAGGCTTAAGACTATTTCAAGATGAATTAAGAGAAGACCTAATACAGTTAATAGAATATGATTTTCACTATAATGTTGATGATTCTTATATTTCTGCTCAGATAAATAAATTAAATGATAGATTTTTTTCTTTAGAAAAATTATTCCCAATAGATAAAGACAATCCTTTTTAAAAATTTTTCTAAATTTTTTTCCTGACTTTTAACTATCAATAGAAGTTTACTTATTCAAAATAGTATCCCCCCCCTATAAATTCTATATAAGTTTCTTTTAAGTAGGGAACCTAACATCAATCCCCACTCTTTGTTGGTTTTGGGCAATAGCCCGTATCTAATGTTTAACCAAAATAATTTAAAAGACTATGGTAAAAATTATTTCATTTAAGACCAACCAATCTGAGGATGGTAAAGAATTTTGTACTCTAATGGTGCAAGGCGGAATTGAAGCTGTAAAAAGTAAAAAAACAGGTAGAACATACTTGACTGCAAGAAAAGCTTCAGTACCCTGTACGTTCACTAAGGAAGTATGTGAAACCCTTATTGGAACAGACCTAGAAGGCGGTATTAAAAGGATAGAAGTAGAACCCTATGAATATACTGTTGAAGAAACAGGTGAAGTTATTGAATTAACCCACAGATACGAGTATCTAGATGATTCAAGTACTATTATTCAACAAAACGTTATTGAGACTCAAGAGGTTTTCTAGGATGTTTTTAAAACCAAAAAATAAAGCTCTGACTTAGGTTGGGGCTTTTTTTATTTTTTCTACTTAATCCTGATATACAACAAATAACTAACAAGTATAATTTATAAATCGAAAATATATGGAATTACAACAAGCAAAACGCCATCAAGTTAAACTAAGGCTTGGTTTGAGCGGAGCATCTGGCTTTGGTAAAAGTTTTAGCGCTTTATTACTAGCCTATGGCATAACCAATGATTGGACAAAAATAGCAGTTATAGATACTGAAAATGGAAGTGCCAGTTTATATTCCCATCTAGGGAATTATAATGTTCTATCATTGACAGAACCCTTTAGCCCAGAAAGGTATATTGAGGCTATTAATACCTGTGAAAGAGCTGATAATATTGAAGTCATAATTATCGATTCTATCACTCATGAGTGGAATGGAAAAGGTGGTTGCTTACAGATTCATGAGCAACTTGGTGGAAGATTCCAAGATTGGGCAAAATTAACACCACGTCATCAAGCATTTCTCGATGCAATATTGCAGTCTAAATGCCATGTTATTACCACCGTAAGAAAAAAGATAGATTATTCTTTGGACAGGGATTCAAATGGTAAAACAAAGGTAGTCAAGCATGGTCTAAAGGATATAACAAGGGAGGGATTTAGTTATGAGCTAACAGTTGATTTTGAATTAATTAATGAAAACCATTTAGCTAAAGCCTCAAAAGATAGAACAGGATTGTTTATGGACAAACCTGAGTTTGTTATAAATCATGCTACAGGTAAAAAATTGATAGCATGGTGTAATCAAGGTGTTAGTGTCGAGGATATAAAAATTGAAATTGAGAGGTGTAGTGATATTGAAAATCTTAAGCATATATATAATAAATACTCAAGTGTTCAAAATCAAATAAAGCCATTCATCATCAAGCGCAAGGAAACTCTAGAGTCATCAGATAAGGTGTTTATAGATCCTAAAACAATCGTAGAACCAATTAAAGACCAATCAAATGGAATTGACAGCAGTACATCACAATAAAAATTTAAAGCCATTAAATAATCATATTCAACCTCAAGAGAATATAGAACCATTAGAGCCTCAAAGGATCTCTAAGAAAACACCGTTTATAGAATCCAATACCCAAGCAGTTAGCTTTGAGCATCTTAAAAATGATTGTATAATACCAAGTTTTGCCAAGGACTTAGAATCAACAATTGCTCATTTTGAATTTATTGAAACAGTGTGTAGCGTTGCACAATCTGTCTATTCAGATACAGAGATATTAGTGCCTGAAATCAGAGTGAGTCACCAAATTAAGGGTAGAATACCTTCTGCAATAGGAAAACCAGTAAAGGAACTCAAAGACCATGAGAAAACACAATACTGGGAACGAATGGCTTTTGTTGTTGAAGTGCCAAGCATAACAACATATATTAACGGTCAGGAATTAAAACTAACTATTGGTGGTGTACGTTCCTATTCTGAACAAAATCTCTACTCTAAAAAGAGTATAGAGAAATTCAAGGTGTTTATTGGATTTAAGAATATGGTGTGCACAAACCTTTGTGTCAATACAGATGGGCTGATGGATGATTTAAGGGTTAGCAGTATTGATCAGTTGAGGAATGGAGCCTTAGAGTTGATTCAAAACTACAGTCAACAAGAACACATTGAGCAAATGCAACAGTTTTTAGAATATAACATGTCTGAAAATCAATTTGCCCATTTAATTGGTAAAATGAAACTTTACCATTGTATTGATAAGAGCAAAAAAACAGGTTTGTTTAATCTTAAACTAATGGATTCACAGATCAGTAATGTGGTAAAAGATTATGTAGAGGATGATAATTTTAAATGTGAGATAGATGGTTCAATAAACCTATGGAATTTATACAATCTATTTACAAATTCTGCAAAATCAAATTACATAGATAATTTTTTAAACCGTAACTGTAACTCACACGAGTTTACTAATCACATCAAAAACAAGCTAAAAAGTCAATCTGAAGATTTCTATGTCTTTATTTAATATATAGCTATCTCGTGTTTTTGTGATTTTAAAATTTATTCAAAAATATAAATCAAATGAATGACAAAGAGCTAGCAGATTTACTAAAGTACAGCAGCCCAAAAGAGCTTTATATAATAACTTGGAACAATCTGTTAAAGATGTTAGTATGCCCCTTTGAGGTTATTGTCCTTAGGGATATAGGTGTCTTAAGTCAAGGACAAACTGTGCAAGTGGATATGATTAAGGTTACATATGATTTAAAAACTGTTTATGTAATAAATGGGTATGCATATTACTATTGCTATTTTGATATAGTAATTGATGAATAGAATCAAATTTGATTATGGACTTTAAGCTGTATTTTGTTTGAAAAAATCTTTTGAGACGGTTTAGTCCTTAAAGAAAACCACTGAAAATGATTTATATTATTGCATTGTGTGCATTATGTGCATTTTAATATATTGTGTAGATAATGCATATTGTGCAGTTAAAGATATTATTTAATTATGGATACAAATTTTGGTTTTTCCAGTTTTATGGATTTAGATTCTTATTGTAAACTTCAAACAAAGTTTCTACTAAATGATTACTCTCAATGGCATGACAATGTAAAGGAGCCATTTAAAGATAAGGTAATAATTTACAAAAGTTTTGAAATTGAGGATGGAAAGGAAGATTACATTAAAAAAGAATTTATAAAGGATTTTATAAAACCAGGGATTAATAATTTAAGTAATAGACACTATCGTAATTTTATCAATAGAATTATTTCCAAAAATTTATTAACGAAAGAATTACAAGAAGGGTTAGCTAAATTATATTTAGATAACATAAATAAAGCAAATGAAACTTTCAAAAAATCTAAATTCTTATCACCGGGAATTATCGTTTTACTTCTAAAACAATTAAGACTACTACAAGACCAAATTGAAGGCTTTCTTGATAATCCTTATCCCAATATTAAAACCAAAATTGAGTTCAATTGGAGTAGGACAGATTTGATTTATTTTTTTCATCTACTTAGAGTGAATAAGCAAATAGAATTTATTTCAGATGGGGATCTAGGAAGGATAATAGATTCAATAGCTCAATGTAAGAATAAAGAGGGCGATAGTATAGATATTTCTAATTCAAGAAAACATCTAAACGCTTTTAAAAATGTAGAGGGAAGACCTGAAAACCTTGCTAATGGAAGATTAAAGAATATTTTTCTGAATGATGATTTTTATAATGTTTAAAAAAAATGGGGACATTGAATTGTCCCCAAAATCCAATTAAAAAGTCCGTATGTTTGTGTAAGATTTTGATTTGAGTCTTTAAAATGAAGAGGGATTATGCAAAAAGAGGGAAATACAAATCATATTGAGAAAAAACTAATAAAGTCTTCACGCATTTATAATTTCTTTTCTGAAATTAAGATTAACCGCAACAAATCTTACTAAATTAATTAAAATTCTATTCTTGCGGTTAGGAAATAAAAAATTATGGAAAAAAGAAAGAATAAAGGATATATTTCCTTTAAGCAAATGATGGATGAATATGAAAAACGACCAAAAGTTAATTTTTTATGGAATGGAGTAAAAGAAAAATCTTTTGGACTTGTCTTTGGTCCTAGTAAAAGCGGAAAAACTATTTTTTGTGAGAATTTGGCCATGAGCATCGCTATTGGCAGAAAAGAGTTCTTTGGTTATAAATTATCTGGAGAACCTAAAAAAGTACTCTTTATAGGGTTAGAAGAGTTTTGGGAAAATAGAATTGAAAGAAATTCTAAACAATATGGTTTTTTAAGTCAAAATGAAAAAGAAATACTAAATCATAATTACCTATATCAAGCTATAGACTATTCAAGGTATATTCATGATGTATCAGAATGGAATGAATTAAAAAATACCATAAGTGAATCACAAGCGCAAATAGTATTTATAGACAGTATTACTAGAATGAATCATGGTATTTTGGAAGATAGTAAAACAGCTGAGCAAATCATGCAGAGGCTTAGGGGGATATGTCATGATTTGGGTATTACATTGATTTGTGTACATCATACCCCAAAAATGTATGACAAACCATTGCTTATGGACTCAATAAAAGGAAGTTCTGTTTTTGCACAAGAATCTGATTTTGCAATTGGAATCAATCAGACCAGTAAAGGATATAGATATTTAAAGAACATCTTTTTTAGGTATTCTGCTTGCGATGATGAAGTGGTTAAAGAGTTTAGTATTGATGAAAATGTTTGGTTAAATTACTTTGATGATTCTGATGAGGATTCAATTATTGCACGAAGTGATAGAAGGAGAAAAACTCATAATAGAGACCAAATAGTTGAATTCATAAATGAGAATAGTTCTTTAACTCATAAAACTAAGGATCTTGTGGATTACTTTACTAATAACATGGATATTCAAGAAAGACAGGTAAAAGCTTATTTGAAAAAATTAAGTCAAGAAAATATTATTTTAAATCCTAAACATGGATTTTACGGGGCAGTCAAAAAAAATATGTCAGATTAAAAAATATACTAATGATGAAAAATGAAAATGACAAAGTAGGAAATATTATGATTGGTTTAATATATAAGGTAGTAAATAAAGATAACGGGAAGGTATATATAGGTGCTTCTACAAAAGCTTTACATGATAGAAAAAAGGATCATATACAGAAGGCTAATAGAAACTCCAAAAATCTATTTCATGAGGCTATTAGTACATATGGTCAAGATTCCTTTATGTGGGAGACAATTGATACAGCTACAACTAACGATGAATTAGCTGAAAAGGAAGTGAAATACATAAGCGAATATGCAGAAAACTCTGAGCTATATAACTCTGACCGTGGAGGTGGATTTAAAAAAACAGTCTATCAATATGATTTAAATGATGGTAAATTAGTTAGTAGCTATGATTCATTAGAAGAAGCTGGCAAAGTTGTCAATGCAACAAAAAAGCAAATTTCTAGAGCTTGTTTAAGTGTTAGTAAAAAAATCAGTGGATTTTTATGGAGTTATGAGTATCGAGAGCCTTTCAAACCAGAATTGGATAGTAGAGTAAAATCTGTAATTCAATTAGGTAATGATAATGTTGAACTAAGAAGATTTAGTTCAGTTTCAGAAGCATCTAAAATAACAGGCTGCAATAAATCAAGTATTGCAAAAGTATGTAGAGGTGAAAGAAATCATGCAGGCGGTTTTAAATGGTGCTATAAATGAAGTATTAGTCTAGTTTAAAAGAAAAGGACATCTTTTAGGTGTCCTTTTTTTAATATATCCTTGGAAAGTAGAGTAATACAAGTATTTCAATAGTTCATTTGCGGTCTTGGTAGGACTGTGTTTTCCTTTTATTATATGTCAATTTTTTTGTGAATACAACTCATAAGCCTTTTTGACAAAAAAATCAAAAATGTCTGGACAATTTAATAGTTCAAGAATTTCAACGTGTTCCAACTCATATCGATGTCTACGCAGAAATTCTTTACGATCAATATAAATGACTTCACCGTTCCGTCTGAATTCTTCCTTGAATTCACAAAGAACATCCATTTCAAATATTTTTTTTATTTCAATAAGTACTTTAGTAAATTCTTCAATAATTTCATTTTTCTTTGAATTTATGAAATTTCCTATTTTTTGGATATTTATCCACCTTTTGGTGATATATTCTTGGAATTGATTTCTTAAGAAATACTGTTCTATATGTTTTTCTGGAGTATCGAAGTTTTTATAGTAGCCTGAAAGGTCTATTTCCAAGACGGTAAAATCTTTTTCTTCAATTTTTTTTCTTTTATGTTCATCCACTAGGTGTGTGACACCAACTTCTATATATATTTTTTCTGTCGATTGCTTGTCCACCAAAGTTATATCTGGTACTATGCTACCTTCTAATTTCTCACTTAAAATAGTGTAATTATTTAAATTAATTCTTTTAGACTCAACAACTGTAAAATCTACCCATTCATATCTTCCGTTGAATTTGTTGAAGTATTCATTAAGGGGATAAAATTCAATTTTATTTTTAGCAAGAATATTTTTGTAAATATTGAAATCATATTCCCTCTCTATTTTTGAAATTTCATCTTGTAAAGCATAATACAAAATATCAAGATTTAAGCTATATTTAGGTGTGTCGAGATAGCCTATTTTCTGTAATATTTCCTTTGTTCTTAAGTGAAGAGCCGTCTCTAATCCATAACAGCTAGGGGAATTTGATTTATGTGCAAAGTGGTGTGTTCTTATATTTCCCTTTTTAGCTACTAATGGGGAGTTACAGTTTTCATCTGGGCAAAAGCAATCGTCAAAATAAGACCTGTCTTCACTATCATATATTGAAATAGTTTTTCCGTTTTTAATAGCAGTTTGAATTTTGATTCCTTTGCTCATAGAATAATCTAAGATGATGTAATTTTAAATGTTTGTCAAAATTATAAGATATATAATAATTACAATTTTCAATTGTTCAAAAGTTTATATCTACAGCTAACATTTGGATGTCTCTTTTCAATTTAACTTATTTATTGAGAGGTAAAGGTCTAGGAAAGGCTATATATAAATTTCTATCTTTAATTTTTAAAAGAAAATTTGAAACATGATTACTGAAAATGATGATAAATTAATTTCTAAAGTTACAGTTAGGTTAAAAAAAGCTAACGATGAAGGAGTAATAGGAACAGGTGTAATATACTATCAAGACAATCTAAAAGATAACGTATATATTATTACAACTGCACATTCATTGTACAAAGATTTAGATGAGTTTCAAGATAAATATGAATCAATAGAAATAGACTTTTTAAATGCCACAAATAATTCTTACAAAAGCTTAACTATTGAGAATGTAGATGAGAATCTAATTTCAAAAAGTAAAGACAGTGACTATGCTGTGTTGATTTTAGAAAAGGAAATAGTAGAAAACTTAATTGGTGAAATACCAAAAATAAAAGTAGTTAGGGAGAAGTTAGATTTTTCAAAATTTATTTGTAAAGGTTTTCCAATGGCAACTATGGGCAAGGAATTAGATGCAATATTTCCTATTTGGAAGCAAAGGATGACAGAAGTAGATAAGTTCCAATTAGAACTTCGAGAAAACTATAGTGAGTTTAATATGAAGGGTTTTTCTGGTGGTGGAACCTTTATAGCTGCAAATGGTACTATTTATTTGTATGGTATGTTTACAAGATTTAGGGAAGAAGAGAAAGGTAATGTTATTTACTGTCAATACACTCATTCTATAAACCATTTGTTGCAAAGTAAATATCTTCCGACTATTTCATTTGATTATTTAGGGAAAAATAATCTTACTAAAGGTTTTTTTGAAAGTCAAGTAAATAAAGCGGTTATAAACTTAGGTCCAAGATTCAGTAAGCAGTTAAATTTTAAATTACCAATTGCCAAGTTATTTAATGATTTAGCTTTTGACAATGATTTTAAGTTTCGTTTCCAGAAAGTTTTTGATATTTGGTTATTAGAAAGTATCTACAATCCATTTTCAGCAGAAAGTGATCTCAATTACTTGAAAGATAAATATTTAGATCTTAAACTAAGAGTTAAAACTTGGGTTCTTGAAAACTCTTATATAGTAGGAGAGGATATAGACTATAAATGGATAGAACAAGAAATCAAAGCGTTTAATGCAGAGCTTTATGAAGAGGAACGAAAGCTTTATGATTTACAATATGAAGAAGAGAAAAAAAATAAGGAAGAAAATAAAAGCAAAAAAACATACTCTCATAGAAGACCATATGAAAATGAAATTCATAGATTAAGTAAAATACAAAGGACTAACAGAGATTTACTTTATAATCTTGATGAAAAAATTAATATTTCTGTAACAAATAATCCAATCTTAATAATTGATGGAGAGGCTGGCTCTGGAAAATCACACTTGATGGGAGATATAGCAAGTAGAAGAATAGAATCAGGTTTACCAACACTTTTGTTTTTAGGACAAAATTTTAACTCAAGTAATAATGTAGAAAACAACATCATTCAGTTTTTAGATGTGAATTGTACATTTTCTGACCTATTAGATAGTCTTAATGATATTGGTAAACAGATTGGTGAGAGAATAATAATATTAATTGATGCTATTAATGAAGGTCCAGGCGCAAAGTTATGGAGAGACCAACTTCATGGTGTTATAAATGAAGTACTTACAAGACCCTATATTGGCTTATGTGTTTCAATTAGGACAACATATATTAAGTCAATTATTACAGAATCATTGAAAGAAGATGATAGGGTTAATTTTATAAAGCACGAGGGTTTTAAGGGGAATGAATATGCTGCACTAAAAATGTTTTGTGATTTTCATAATTTGAAACAACCTAGTTTTCCCATCTTATCCCCAGAGTTTACTAATCCACTCTTCTTAAAGATTATTTGTGAAGGTGTAAAGAATTCTGTATCAAGAGAATTTCCACAGGGATTTCAAGGTGTGCAAAAGGTTTTTGATTTATTCTTAAAATCTATTGATGTTAAATTAGAAGAAAAGAGAGACTTATACAAAAATAGAAACATTACCAATAAAGTAATTAAAGAACTAGCTTTTAAAATTTTTGAAAGTGATTACAAACGGATTTCATTGGAAGAAGCTAATCAAATAATGGATTGCAAATTTTCACGATATCCAAATCTCTTAAGTGACTTAATAGAGGAAAGCATATTAATAAAAAACATATATCAAGATCATTCCTCAGACGAGGAAAATGAGGTTGTATATTTTGCTTATGAAAGATTTGGAGATTTTTATTTAGCCAATGAGTTATTAAAAAAGTATAAAAAAAAGGAGGAGGTTTATCTGGCATTTCAAAAAGATTCAGAGTTAGGTAAACTATTAGAAGATAGTTATTATATGCATGATGGTATATTGGAAGCTTTGGCGACCATCCTACCAGAAAAATATGATTTAGAGATATTTGAGGTCTTTAATTGGATATATGAAAAAGTTAAAGCTCTATATAATCTAACCTATGAAGATAGGATGTCTAATCATGATTTTCATTCTTATAGAAATCTTGTATCGTGGCTTAATGGATTCTTTTTAGATAGTCTCAACTGGAGAACAGTTGATAGCATAGACGATGATAAAATTACTACTTGGTTTAAAAAGGATATGCATAGCCTAGGGGATGAAGAATGGTTCTTAAAATTGGTTGAGTTAACTGCTGTAAAGGATCATCCGTTTAATAGTGATAGGTTACATAGAATTTTGAAAAGATATTCTATGGCTGAGAGAGATAGCTTTTGGCAAATACATTTGAGATGGTATAATGGACATGATGATGATAATAATGGTTTCCCAATTAGAAGATTAATAGATTGGGCATGGAGAGAAAATATAAGTGGTTTAATAGATGAGGAAACGGCTAGACTTTGTGGTCAAACTTTATCTTGGGTACTATCTTCAACCAATAGGGTTTTAAGAGACCAAACCACTAAAGCATTAGTCAACCTTTTAGAAAATCAATCTGGTGCCTTAATAAAGATTTTAAAAGCTTTTGAGAATAATGATGACTTTTATATTAAGGAAAGATTGTATGCAATTGCTTATGGGTGTGTTTTAAGAACTGAAGATGATGCTAGCATAGTTGATATAGCTAGTTATGTTTATGATTTAGTATTTAAGGATGGAAATCCACCTACACATATCTTACTACGAGATTATGCAAGAAATATTATAGAATATTGTGTCTATAAGGAACAGAAGTTAGACTTTGATTTAAGTTTAGTACGCCCACCTTACAATACAAAATTGCCAAAGCTACCCTCTATTGAAGAAATAGCTAAATATGATGTTGATAATGACAGTAAAGAATTTGATAAGGAATACGGACATGTTTTAAACCATATTTATTTTCAGGTTATTGAATGGGATTTTGGAACAAAAACTGTGGAGCCAGAATTTAAACATTTCTACCCTATTAGCTTTAAGTCTAAAAATGAATACAAGGAATTTAAAAGAGGATTAAGCAAAAAGAAAAGAAAACAATTAAAATCCTTGAAATCTATAATTACAACAAAAACTAGTTTTAAAAGAAATAAAAGACGCCACTTACATTTTTTCACTGAAGAACAATATAAAGACCATATTAATACGATTGAAAAGCTTTACGAAAAAATCATCGAACTTATAAATGATAAATTTAATGGTGATGAATTAGATTTTATTAAAAATACTCTTATACCATATTTCCAAGGTAAAGCAGAAATGAAAGAAGATAGAACTTGGTATAGATTAAATAGTCAGCCATTTAAAAGATGGATTGTTCAAAGAGTTTTTGAGCTGGGATATGATGTCAAGTTGCATGGAAATTACGATAAGAATTTTTCAAAGTACGGTAGTGTTTTTTCAGATGAAACAGAGAGGATTGGTGAAAAATATCAATGGATATCTCTGCATGAAATTTTAGCAATTGTTGCTGATAATTTTAAAATAAAAAATGAAGATTTTGATGGAGATAGGTATTCTTTTTACGATGGACCTTGGCAACTTTATACCCGTGACATTGACCCAATAGCCACAACTAAAATTGATTCAGATAAGAGATTTGAGGATGTATTTGAGCTAGATGATCCTGATAAAAAAGAATGGTGGTTTGATGTGGAGTATAATTTTTGGAATAAATCAAATCTAGAATGGTCTGAGAGTATAGAAGATTTACCTAATATAGAAGATTTATTAATTAAGACAGATAATTTAGGTCAAGATTGGTTTTTCATAGAGTATTTTCCAGAATGGAGAGAGCCAAAAAGATTAGGTGAAGAAAAATATATGAGTGATAGAAAAGACTTAAGTTTTGGTGTAAGAGCTTATTTGGTTGAGAATGAAAATAGATTAAAATTGTTGAAATTTTTAAAGGGAAAAAATTTGGATGGTGATTGGATGCCTAGAAACCAAGGACATTACAGTAAATTATTTAATAGAGAAAAATTTTGGTCACCAGCATATAATTCAATATTAGATGAACAAGAATGGAGGTATATTTTAGATAAAGATACTGGCGCTCATACAGACTTTAAAATAATGGTTTCAACCACAAATGCTAAAGGAATAATAGATAAAGATAAATCAGGTGCTAACTACAAGTATGATATACCATGTAAAACTTTATTCAAAGGATTAAATTTAAAATACTCATCACAAGATGGTGATTTCATAAATGAACATGGTGAGTTGATTGTTACAAACGTTAATCGGAAAGGAACTTTAATAAAGAAGAAGTCCTTAATTAAGTATCTAGAGGATAATAACTTGTCTATAGTTTGGACGGTAATTGGAAGTAAAGTAGCTAAATCTGAAGATAATTTTTATCATTATAAAGTACCTAGTGGGGTTTATTATTTAAATGATGATAAGATAGAAGGTGACCTTAAAATGTTCTGTAGAGACGATTAATATGGAGCTATTTTTTTATCAAGCCGAGTGTGGGGACTCAGCAAGAATTAGATTTAAGGATTCAAATGGATTTTACAGAAATGTTTTAATTGATTCTGGATATGAAAGAACATTTAGGCATATTTTAAAAAGTGAGATAAAAGAAATTGCAAGGAATAATGAGCAAATAGATATATGCATTATTTCTCATATCCATGATGACCATATTGGGGGCATATTAAAGTATATTAAAACTATTAAGACAGGTGAATTAGAAGATGCGATTGTTAAATGGTTTTATAATCCACCTAGAAATTATGCTGTTTCAACAGGAAAAATGGAAGGGCTGATTAGTGTACCGGCTAGCATTGGTCAAGGAGATTATCTATTCAACTATATTAACTCAAAGAATAAGTTGTTAAATTATGATATTACAGATGAACTAAAACCTATAGAATATGATGTTTTTAAAATGTCTTTTTTGTCCCCATCTAAACGTAAACTAGAGTCATTAAGAAAGAAATATAAATCTAAGTATACTGTTCTAGAAAGAATAGAAGATGAATCAATTAGCGGAGCTGTATCTGCTAAGCAGTTTGATTATTCAATTAAAGTAGAGGATTTTAACTTAGAAGTTTGGGAAGAAGATCAGTCCATTGAAAATGGAAGCAGTATTTCGTTGTTAGCAGAATTAGGTGATAAAAGAGTATTATGGCTTGCAGATTCTCATCCAACAGATGTAGTTAATTCTTTAAAGAAACAAGGATACTCTAATAAAAACAAACTTGAATGTGAGTGGGTGAAAGTTTCTCATCATGGTAGTGCAGGGAATAGTAATAATGATTTATATAGTATGGTTAAGTGCAATAATTATTTAATAAGTGCTAATGGAATGAACAAGCATTATTTGCCAACTAAAGAATCTCTTGTGAGAATATTATTAAATAAGCATAGAAATTTTGAACAGAAGTACAATTTTCACTTTACTTATGACAATGAAATCTTAAGAAATATTTTTACTGTTGATGGTAAAGATATTTTTGAAAAATGGAATTTTGAATTAAAATTCCTCAAAGACAAGAAATATTTTAGGTTTGATCTGAACAATTAAATATCTAAGTAATTCTGAATCAATATTATTTAAAAGCGGGTTCGAGTCCCGTCCAGACCGCAAAAAGCTTCTGGTAATAGGAAGCTTTTTTAGTATAAAAGACGTTGTGTTGTGCTCAGATTAATTTCTGAGACGTAGTAGAAATCCAAGTATATTGGATATTTACCAATGAAAGGCTTTCCTTTTTTCTTTATAGAAAATCGGGATGCTTTTTTGTTTTTGAGATGTTCTAGACGTAGAAAAATAGATGGTTTTTCTATGAGGTAATAATAAGTAAAGTGTACTTAAACGATATTTTATGACGTTTTATCGATGATTTATTTGCAGGTTTAACAAATACTTCTATATTTGTAGGCTCTTGAAAGCCCTCAAAATTTAACTTCCAAGAAATTATAATCCATTTAACTTATATCTAAAACGTCCCTCGTTTTATTTTAGTACAATTTAAGGTGTAAACCTTTAAAAGTTAATTATCCATTCCCTACCCTCATTGTAACGAGTATCGTTACAAAATATAGATGTTAACTATTTAACCCTAAATTGATACTTATGAAAACCCTAAAAATTACTTTCGCTGTACTAGCAGTTGCTATGTTAACCGTATCTGGTGTAAAATCAGAAAAAATTGAAACAGGTGAAAAAAGCAATATTCAGCAGCCAACAAAAATTGATTTATTGGCACATGAAGGCAAGAAAAATATAAAACTACCTGGACAAGGTTAATAAAAAAAGAAATTTATAAAAGCCCATAACCTCTGGATATGGGCTTTGTTTTTTATAATAAAATTTGATTTTAAATTTTTAAGAAAAATTTATTCTAAATTTGATTATTTCATCAAAAATGAATTTTTCTTGAAACACCTATTATTTATATTCTTTATTTTTTATATAGTCAATGTAAATGGACAATCAAATGATAAACTTTCTGATTCTATAAACTATTACAGAAAATTATCTACTGATGAATCTGAATCCCCAGAAAGTAGACTCGAAAGTGCTAAAAAGGCAAATAAATTAGCATTAGAAATTAAAAATGATTCAACAATACTTACAACAAGTAGGGATTTAGCATATTCTCATTTGATTAATGGTAATTTTGAAACCTTTAAGGATGTTAGTTTGATTAATTTACAGTTAGCAAATAAATTAGAAGATTCAACAGCAATTGCATACACCAATAAAAATTTGGGATGGTATTACTACCAAATAAAGGATGATAATACGAGTGCTTACCCATATTTTCTTAAAGCCCTAAATTATTTCGATAACCTGAAAATTTTAAAAGAGAAGGCTGAGATTTTATATAGTTTAGCTGTTATCCAAGATAATGAAAAAGATTATTTAGGCAGTGAACAAAACGCTGTAGAAGCATTAAGAATTTTTAACGCTACTAATAAAAGTAATTATGGTCTTGATAAATATCTGGTGCTCAATCTTTTGGGAAGTGTGTCGAATAAATTAGAGAATTATGATAAGTCGATTGAGTATCATAAACAGGCATTAGATATATCTAGAGAACTAAAAGATGATTATAATCACTACTTAGAATCAATGAATAATTTAGCTCTGCCTTACAGAAATAAAGGTGACTATTCTGTGGCGCTAAATATATATAGTGAATTGATTAATGACCCTAGGTTGAAAAAAGAAAACATCGTTTTGTATTCTTTAATTTTGAATAATTATGCATTTACAAAATTTCTAAAAGGTAATTATGATTATAAAACATTAGAAAAGGATTTCAAAAAAGCTTTATGGATTTCTGATAGTATTGAAGATCCTTATGTAAAACTTGCTTCAAGTATTGACTTGTCTAAGTTTTATGGTCAAAACCAAAAAAAGGATTCAGCTCTTAAATATGCTAAAGAGAGTTATAGAATTTCGAAGAAAATACCAATCAACGAATTGTATCTTGAATCAATGCTTTTATTGTCAGATTTGACAAATGAAGATGAGAGTAAAAAGTACCTTAAAGATTATATTGCTTTGAGCGATAGTTTATTGAAGAAAGAAAGAAAGAGAAGAAATAAATTTGCAAGAATAAAATACGAAACCGATCAACTAGAAGCCGAAAACGAGCAAATATCAAAGGAAAACTTTTATCTCCTTATTTTATCAGCAGGATTATTGCTTACTGCAGTTTTAGTGTATTTAGTTATCTCCCAACGCGCTAAAAATAGAAAGCTAAAACTTATCCAAGTACAGCAAAAAGCTAACGAGGATATTTATAACTTAATGCTTAGTCAACAAGATAAGGTAGACGAAGCCAGAACATTAGAGAAAAAACGAATCTCAGAAGAGTTACATGATGGTGTTTTAGGACGTTTATTTGGGACACGTCTTAGCTTAGACAGTATTAATTTTAAAGATGGTAAAGAAGCGATGATGACCAGAGCTAATTACATAGGTCAGCTTAAAACCATAGAAGAAGATATACGAAAGATTTCACATGAGTTGAATACAGACTTCGTCTCTGGTTCTGGGTTTATGGATATTGTTTCAGAACTTATTGAAAATCAAACTAAGGCATATGGCTTAGCCTATAAGTTTAACTATACTGATGATATAAGTTGGGATTCTGTATCTAATAAGACAAAGATTAATATCTACAGAATCATTCAAGAATCTATGCAAAACATATATAAGCATGCTAATGCAAAAGCTATAAAAATTAGTATTTCTTTAGAAAAAGATGTAATTTGCCTAGACATCATTGATGATGGAGAAGGCTTCGATACATCGAAAAGCAAAAAGGGTATTGGATTAAAGAATATGACGTCTCGCGTAGAAGACATTAATGGAAAAATAACCTTTACTTCTCAATCTGGAAATGGTACGACTGTTAATGTTAAGATTCCCTATAATAACCAATCGACATGACATGAATCAGTGCGTGAGTTTGAATTTTATCAAACTTTACATTGATGACTTGCATCTGTCTTATTAAAAACCAGAAATAACCAGATGAAACATATTAACATCTTAATGGTAGATGATCACCCAATAATTATTGAGGGTTACCAAAATGTGTTAATGGCCACAAAAGAAGAAGATCAAACCCTACTTATTGATACTGCTAATAATTGCGATACTGCTCAACTAATGATTAACAGAGCAGCAAAAGGCACACCATACGATGTGTGTTTTTTTGATATTAGTCTACCACCTTCAGAAGATGGAAGATATGCCTCGGGCGAAGATTTGGCGCTGCTAGCAAAGAGAGTAATGCCAGATGCTAAAATTATTATTTTAACGATGTTTAATGAATCCTTTAGAATTCATAATATAATTAAAGAAATAAATCCGGACGGTTTTCTCATAAAAAGTGATTTAACTTCTATGGAGCTAGCAGATGCATTTCAACAAATTCTTAAATATCCACCTTATTATAGCAGTACTGTGAGTAATTATGTGAAAAAGACCATCACTAGCGAAATTTATGTAGATGATATTAATAGAAAAATTCTTCACCTTTTGTCACAGGGAATAAAAACCAAAAGTTTAAGTGAATATATTCCTTTGTCTACCAGTGCTATAGAAAAACGAAAAAAGCAGCTAAAATTGTTATTTTCAGTTGAAGACGGAAAAGACGAGACACTACTTTATGAGGCAAGAGAAAAGGGGTATTTGTAAAAAAGAGAATAAAAACAGGTCTTTTTATAGTTTAAAAACCAGCTTGAAACCGTTGTTATTGTTGGTAATTACGGTTTTACCACATTAAGTCTATGGTTTTACCACACCTAAGTATGAATATGTTACTTTACTTTTACCACAGGTCAACAAGAATTAATTAATCCCTCATTAAGTAATTGTTGAGTTAATAGCAAGAAAAATTAAACCTAGTTGTACTTCTTACGGCTAGGTTTTTTTCTTGCTTTTTTATAGCCAACTTGCATTATGTTCTGATAGTTTAGCTATAAATAGTCCTAAATAAATAATGGCGACTATAAACTTTAAAAACGTTGAGGCTACAAAACCTAAAAATGAGCCAAAGGCAGCTTTCAGGGCTTTGTTAATATCATTTCTGTGAATCATTTCTCCAACTAAAGCTCCAATAAAAGGTCCGATGATTATTCCAAATGGAATAGGAGTTATAAGCCCTATAACCAAACCTAGAGTAGTACCAATCATACCTTCTTTACTACCACCAAAACGTTTTGTCCCTATAGCAGGTATAATATAATCTAGTACATAAATTAAAATAGCGATGACTAGGGTAACAATCAAAAAAGTATTGCTTAGCTGCACACCTTCAGTAAAATGTAAGACTAAGATTCCAAACCAACTTGTAAGTGGGCCAGGAATTATGGGTAGAAAGCTACCTAAAATACCAAGAATCATCAGCAGTACGCCAAGTGTTACAAGAAATATTTCCATATAAATTATTTGTTTTCAATTATATGACGCAATAATGATAGTTTAGTTACATTTTAACTAAAAGATTAGTTTAAACTAAATATTTAGTTATATTTGTTTAAATGTTCAACTAAAAACTTAGTTCAATGAAACAATTAACTAAAGCTGAGGAAGAGATAATGCAAGCGCTTTGGCAATTAAAAAAAGCTAACGTTAAGTCTGTTATTGAGGTCTTGCCAGAGCCAAAACCTGCTTATAATACTGTGTCTACAATTGTTAGGATTTTAGAGTCTAAAGGTTTTGTGGATTATGAAAAGGAAGGTAAAGGTCATACGTATTTCCCAATAGTGGCAAAAGAAGCTTACAGTAATCAGTCTATAAATAAGTTGCTAGACAATTATTTTCAAGGATCTTTTAAAAGTATGGTGTCTTTTTTTGTGAAAAAGAATGATGTTGATGTTAATGATATAGAAAGCTTACTTAACGAAATTAATAAAGACAAGTAGTTATGCTGTACAGTATCATTCAAATTGTATTGTTTCAAACACTTTTTTTGTTAGTGTACGACTTGTTTTTAAGACGCGAAACCTTTTTTAATTATAACAGAATCTATCTATTGCTAACATCTGTGTTTTCAATAGTGTTGCCATTTGTAAAACTTCCAGAATTACGAAAGGTTACAACACAAGAAACGGTTATAAGATTACCAGAAGTCTTTATTGGTGAGGCTTCAAACATTGATACGAATCCTTTTGTGGTTGAGCAAATAAACGAAGTAACCAATACAAACCCACAATTACCTGTATGGCTAATAGTGTTATACATTGGTGTGGTATTAGCAGCACTAGTGTTTATAGTAAAAATTGCAAAACTCTATTTTATAAAAAGCAATAATCCTAAACGTTGGAAAGGCAACATACTCATTGTTAATCTTCTTAAAAGTTCAGCGGCGTTCTCATTTTTTAACACCGTTTTTTTAGGAGACAAGATTCCAAGTTCTGAAAGAAATACAATATACGAGCATGAGCTAGTGCATGTGAAAGAAAAGCACAGTGTAGATCTGTTGTTTTTTGAAGTCCTCAGAATCCTCTTTTGGTTTAGTCCATTGGTATATATGTATCAAAGTAGAGTTAAGGAATTGCACGAGTTTATAGCAGATGCTAAAGCTGTGAAACATCAAGGTAAGTCTAGTTATTATCAAAGTTTGTTACATCAAATATTAGACACTAATACTTTGTCTTTTACCAATACATTTTTCAAAAAATCATTAATCAAAAAACGAATCATTATGTTACAAAAATCAAAATCCAGTCAAAAGAATTTGTTTAAGTATGCGCTTTTATTTCCTGTAATATTTGCAATGTTGGTTTATACCTCAACTGAGGTTAAAGCACAAGAAAAATCGGATGCTAAAACAGAAATGAATCAAAAGTTGACAGATGAGGAAGCGCAAATAAGAATTTATTATGAAGGGTTAGTCAAAAATTATAAAGATCTTACACATTTGTTAGAAATAACTAGAGAATATGATTACACAGAAAAAAAGTATATTCCAACAAGAGACGAGTATTTGCGTTATGTTGCATACACAAGATTTATAGGATTGAGATTCAAAGAATTTTTGCAAAAATCTAAAAAGGTAAAGTCTGATAGAGCTAAGTATTTTGATGAAATGATAAATTTTAACAGATCGTATCAAGATCATCTTGAATACCTTAAAACAGATGAAGCAAAAAAATCCCATAACGAGAGTGCTGACAATAGAACTTTAAGAGTTATTTCTGAAGATATAAATAACTTAACGATGGAGGAACATAGAGATGCTTTAGAAAAGGCTAAAGATGTTATACATGGTAGTTTTTATAGAAAACTAATTGTTAGTGATGACTCAGAAAGTATAGTTATAACTAAAGATAATTATGATGGTATTATTCAGTTGCTTACATCACATGAAATAAAAAAACTTTTAGAAAATTCTCAAACAAGAAAAGAAACTGCTAATAATTATTTGGATGAAGTCCCTTTTCATGTTGTAGACCAAGCACCATCACACAAAGAGTGCGTAAATTTAATATCAGAACAAGATAAAAAGGAATGTTTCTCAGAGTTTGTAAATGCTCATGTTAAGAAGAATTTTAATACAAAAGTAGAGACCAATGCAGAGCTACATAAAAAGCGCATTTTTGCACGTTTTTTAATCGATGCAGATGGAAATGTTACCAGAATACAAGCCAGAGCAGCTAGTAAAGTTTTAGAAGAAGAAGCAATACGTGTTTTAAGCTTGTTGCCACAATTTATACCTGGTCGTCAAAAAGATAAAGCTGTCGCTGTAGCATTTTCTTTACCAATTGTATTAAATTAAAAATAGAAGTCAGTTTATGAGATTTCGAGTAATTATTGTTTCTGTATTATTGGTGTCTTGTGTGGTTAATTCTCAAAGTATCAAAGAAAAGGCTGACCAATTTTTTGCGATAGGTAACTTTTCAAAATCAATTGAAACGTACAAAACTCTAGAAGTCTTAGATGATGTGTACGATGATATAGCAAAGGCATACGTTGCTATTGGTAATTATGGCGAAGGTTTAGCTTACTATAAAAAAGCAATTTCTGTAAGCCCAGAAGATCTTTTGTTACAATATCAGTATGCCAAGCTATTGTCAAAAACAAAGAATTATAAAGAAGCCCATAAACGTTTTTCAGATTTAATCAAAATAGATAGCCTCAATCCAAATTTTCATTATGAGTTAGGTGTAACATTAGAAAAACTTCAAGATAGCACAGCCTTAGAGCGTTTTAAAACCACCTATCAGTTAGATTCAACACATCAAAAAGCAATTTTTAAAATTGGTAAAGAGCATCTTGTAAAACGAAGGTTTAAAGAAGCACATACAATTATAGATGTAGGTTTAGAAAGCTACTCAGACAATATAGAACTTATAAGTTTAAAGGCGCAGACTTATTATTATCAAGAATACTATACGTATGCTGTAGTTTGGTTTAACAAGCTTTTAGATTTAGGTGAAAAATCAGAATTTATTCACGAAAAACTCAGTCTAAGTTATGCTCAAAACTCAGATTACAAAGAGGCAATTTACCAGAGAGAAGAAGTTTTAAAATACAATCCTAAAGATGCTAATGCCTTGTTTGTTTTAGGTAATTATTATGCGGCTTTGAGTGATTTTGAAAAGGCAGAAGACTATTATAAAAAATCACTGAAGTTACGTGATGTGTCATTATCTAATGAATATCAAAAATTAGGTATAGTTTTAAATAGACAGAAAAAGTACAAGGAAGCTATTGAGGCTTTTCAAAAAGCACAAAAAGAGGATCCTGATGATATTATGAATTCATTTTTTATTCTGAGATCAAAGGATGAATATTATGCAGATGTTGATGCCAAAATAAAATTATATGAGGACTTTATAAAAAAGGAAAAAAATGCTCCTTTGAAACCCTATGCAGAACGAAGGTTGAAAGAGTTAAAGGAGGAAAAATTCTTAGAAGAAGACTAAAACCTAAAAATATTGTACATTTCGCTATTAGAAATGTGCTAATGAACCGACTAGCTTGTTTTTTATTAATTTTTCTGTTAACCGCTTGCGACTATTTTGAGAAGCAAAAAGTAAATTCAGAAGATTTACTAGAAGAAGAATTACAAACCTTCAATTGGAACGATGTTGATACGTATCCAACCTTCAATAGTTGTGAGGGTATGACAACTAAAGAGGATAGTAGAGTTTGTTTTCAGAATACCTTATTGCAGCACGTTAATGACTATTTGGGAAGTCAAAACATTGTCGTTTCAGAAGATGTTTATGATACTATTCGATTAAAATTAATTATAGACAACAAAGGACTTTTACAAATTGAAGATATCATCTTAAAACCAGAAACCGAATATCAAATTCCTGAAATAGACAGCTTGTTACGTCAAAGTTTAAAAGATGTGCCAAAAATATTTCCTGCTATAAAAAGAGGACAGCAAGTTACGACTGCGTTTGAATTGCCTGTAATTGTCAGGATAGATTAGTTTTGTTAGAAGTTAGAAGTTAGAAGTTAGAAGTTAGTGGATGAAAACAGGAAAACTTGGCATCTTTGCGTCTTAGCGAGAAAAAACTAAAATCGTATCGCCAATTTCTGCATCAATCGTAATACTTCAACATACAGCCAAATAAGCGTTGCTAAAAGTCCCCAAGTAGCCAGCCATTCTTTGTGTTTTGGCGCTTTGTTTTTGTAACGTTCTATATAGTCAAAATCTAAGAGCAAAGCAAAGGAAGCTGCAATAGCAGCCAAAACATTAAAAACAATAGCAAACCACGATGTACCTCTAATGTAGGTTTTTATACCAAAAAAACTCAAAATCCACGAGATAAGATAAACTACCATAATACTTACAGTAGCTGTAATAATAACGCTTCTAAGCTTTTTAGTGACTACTATAATTCTTAATTGGTAAAGCAACAGCATTACAAAAAATGTAATGATAGTTACACCAATAGCTTGGTATGGCAAATCAGGAAAATTTTTGTGCGCATATGAAGAGAAACCACCTAAAAAAAAGCCTTTTGCAATAACATAAAGCGGTACTAAAATATGCGCCCAGTTTTGTCGTACAGAAATTAAAACACTCATTACAATAGCTCCTAGCATTCCACCTAAGGTAAACCATCGCATTTGCATTCCGGCTTCGTTGAGTTTCCACAAGTAAGCTGTAATGGCTGCAATAACCAAAATGCCCATCATAGACTTAAAGAAAATACCAGCAACAGACATCGTTTTTGTAGACGATTTGCCATCATCCCAAAAGTAGTCGTTAAAAACAGGGTTAGAGGTTTTAAAATTCCTGAGGCTCATTATTATAAGTTGAATTTATAACCAACAGCAATATCAGTAGAAAAGTTGCCTTGATTGTCTAAAAAAGCAGCAAATAATTCGCCGTAAATTATTGTAATATAGCTGTTGTTGCCAACCTTAATATCTGAACCTATACCAAAAATAAAAGGAATATCAAATGAAGTTTCGTTAGAGTCTACTTCCATATCATTTTCATCTAAGAATGTAAAATCCGAAAAATTGATGGTCGCTAATTTCACTTGTCCATAAATTGAAAATGTTTCTTTATTTATAAACCTAAAACGATAGCCCAAAGCTAATTCTGTTGTACTATATTTAAAATCATCACTTTCAAAAGCATGTCTGGCTTGTAAAAAACCAGAATGTCTTGGTATTGCATTAGCCTCAAAAATTTCTAATTCTGCACCAATCATCGGTGTTTTAGTGTTGTCAGGATTACCAACAAATGGACTATTTGTAATTCCACCAGAAAATCCAAGTCTAAACTGAACACTACTTTCAGTACTCGTAGAAGTGTAGTTAGAATCTACAGAAACATTATAACTGTCTATATAATTCCTAAGGCTATAAAGCGTTAATTTTAGCTTGTCTGTAGACATGCCATTGGTAAGGTTGCTTAGTGTAGATTTATATTCTTCTTGATAATCATTATTATCATCTTTGGTATTCTTCAGTTCAGTAATACTGCCATCTTCAGATTTCACAAAATAACGGTATTTACCATCAATCGTATTCCATAGTAGATCTAGTTTACCATCAACTTCGGTTTTAAGCTCTAGAGATTCGCCATTAACATTGTAGGTTTGTTGGCTATAATTTATTTGAAAAGCCATGCAGAAAAGTATTGCAACTAAAATTTTCTTCATTTGTGAGTTTTTTAAGTGATTTGTGGTCTGCCAATAACCGCAAAGGGCATTGGTTGTAGTAAAGCTATTAAAAATATCTTAAGTATAGGTTACTTTGTAAAAGTTCTCCCTTTCCATTGATAGGGTTTAAAAAGCGATAAAACAGCTATATACACACTAAAAAAAGGATAAATAAAGCAAGACCAAACATAAGAGAATAGCACATTTTCTTGTTTAAAAAAACGAGCTGTTTTAAATATTAATAGAAAATCAATGCTGAATTTTATTACTACTAAAGCAATTGCTATCCTCGGTTTTAAATAGCCTAAAAATAGAATAGGAAGCATGGCAATACAAGCTAGGTTTCCCAAAAAAACAATAAGCCCAACTAATTTTGAAAACCAATTAGGATTATGACTGGTTTTTGAAGCCCAACGCAAGCGTTGCTGAATTAAGGCGCTTAAATTCATGACAGGTTTTGTGCTGACAATGGCTTGGTTAGATTTTAAATACAAGACTTTTTTAGAATCCGCTTTTTTCAGTTTTTCTAGCAAAAAAATATCGTCACCACTAGCCAAATAATCGTTGCCACTAAAACCATTTACGGATTGAAATATAGATTTTTTATACCCAAAATTAGCACCATTTGACAAAAACGGAAGTTTTATCCCAAAACCACCAATAGTAGCACCTTGCAAACTTAAAACATCAAGTATTTGAAAACGTTTTAAAAAGGAACTGCCATCATTATAAGTCACTGGAGCAACAATACAATTTGGTTGGTGATTTTGAATACATTCATCAAAAGTATCTAGCCAATATTTTGGTAAAACGCAATCCGCATCTGTAGTAATAATCCAATCGTGTTTTGCCATAGCTACAGCAGAACTAATAGCATCCTTTTTTGGAGAATTAGTAACTCTGCTGTTCTTTATAATCTTAATAACGTCAGTTCGAGTGTCACGCTTTTTGCGTGATGTATCGAGAACGTTTTGGATTACTTCCACAGAACCATCTTCAGAATCATCGTCAACCATGATAATTTCAAATAGTGTTTTAGGATAATTCAATCTGTAAATTGAGTTCAATAGTTCACTTAAATTCTCAGCCTCATCTTTAAAAGGAATTATAACAGAAAATTTTGTTTTAGGTTCTAAATCCTGAAGCTCAAAATCTTCAACCTTATCAAAACCATAGATAAAACCAACTATAAAAATTAAATAAACAATTATAATTGCTATGAGTGTTGTGGAAATCATGCTTTGGTTTTAGGGAGTTTAAAATTTAAAACAAAATAGCTGCCAAGTACACTTGGGATAGCAAAATTTAGTATCCACATAATTAAAACAATACATAAAATAGTAAGCTCATCTACACCAATATGAGTAAATAAAAAAACAGCCACACTTCCTTTTATTACAACATCGAATATAGAAATTGTTGGTATTATAGAAGCTAATAGATACATGCTTGTGATAACAACCATATCATCATAGTAGCTGAGGTTAACTTCAAAAATTGTTAACAGATAATAAAATTGAAATGAAAAAATAAGATACCGTAATAGTGATAAGATAATATTACTTACATGCACTTTTAATGTGATGTTTTTAATATAATCTATAATTTGATTAACAGAATATCCTCTAAAATTAAAACGTTTATGTTTCACTCCGAAAATAGCAAAAACAGACATTAATAAAATTAAAGCACCAAATCTTACGACTCTATAATAATCAACTTCTAGTTGATAGCGATTAATAAAAATTACTAATCCTACAACACCAAAAATGGTTGTTATGGTCATTTGCGAAATATTACCCAAGAGATTGAGTAGTAAAACACGTTTTCTATAGGTTTTGGTAAAGTAGGCAACTTTTGCACCATAATCGCCAATTCGGTTTGGTGTAATTAGCGATGCTGTTAAACCACCAAGACTTTGCTCTAAGGCTTCTTTAAAAGAAATTGGTTTAATGGTTTTAACTAAAGTTTTCCATTTCAAAATTTCAAAAAGCCAATTAAAACCACTTAAAATCACTAAAAAAATGATGTTTTTTGTTGAAAAAGTCTTGTTTTCTTTCAAAAAAGCTATAAAATCACTCAGCTGAAGTTGCCCATTTTCGGTGAGTTTTGAATAAATAAAATAAAATGCACCAACAACAATGCTTAACTTAATCAGCACAAAGAAGAATTGCTTAGTTTTGTAAGGTATGTTGTAAAGCATGATACAAATTAAACCAAAAACTTACACATGAAGCTTAATTTAAAACAATACCTCTTTTTATTTAGTCTACTATGTGTTGGGATGCATAGTAATGCTCAGTTTAGTAAAGCTACCAGTAAATGGAAAGCACTTTTTGCGGTAGGTTTTAACTATCCTACAACAGATGGTTTTGTAGATGGAACTTACGCTCAATCGGTTAATTTTCCAACGGTAAATATTGGTGTACAACACATGTTTAAACGTGCTTATGGAGTAAAGCTAGATTATGGTTTTAACCGTTTCAAAAACGATGATGGTTCACCAGAGTTTAAGATAAACTACTCTCGTATAAATGCACAATTTGTATTTGACCCTACAGAATATTTAGGTTTTTTACCACCACGTTTAAGAACCATCTTGCATGCAGGACCAGGATTTAGTTTTGCAAAACCTTTGGGTGGTTTAGAAGATAACAAACAGTCTTATTTAAATCTTTTGGGTGGTTTAGAGCTACACTACGCTATTAACGAAAAAGTATCTGTTTATACAGATGTAGCCTATATATATGGATTAACATCTTTAGATGAGTATGATCCTCCCATAAGTGGGCTAGGTGCATTTAACGGCAGTGTGTTTAATGTTACTTTTGGTATTGCTGTGTCGTTAAGTGGTTGTCAGTATTGTGATTAAATAACTCAAATAAATTTTAAGACTATTGAAATATTTATTTTCAGTAAAAAAAAGAATTATATGGTATTAAAAACGAAAGTCAATTTATTAGTTGCCGTAAGTATCTTGTTGGCTATGAGTGGTTTTGGTAATGCTCAAGAAAAAGAGACTAAGGTAGAATCAACTGAAGAGGTAGAGATTGTTGAGGTTGACGCAGAACAAGAGCCAGAATTTATTCCTTTTAATGCTGTAAATGAAGTGCCTTATTCAGAGGAGTGTGAAAATTATAAAACTAACGAAGAGCGAAAAAAATGTTTTGTAGAATTTATACGGAATCACACTATTAGAAAATTCAATACAGATTTACCGAGAGAGCTAGGTTTGTCTGCTGGTAAAAAACGCATTTTTGTTGGTTTTAAAATCGATGTAACAGGTAATGTTGTAGATGTAAAGTCTAGAGCAGAGCATGAAGATCTTGAAAAAGAAATTGAGCGCGTTATTAATTTGCTTCCGAAGTTTATTCCAGGAAAACACAAAGGTAAAGTAGTAACTGTCGCCTATTCACTGCCTGTAATTTTTACTATAGAAGAGTATGAGGTGAAGGGTGATAAACAGAAAAACTAATATGTATTAGACTTTAATGAGTAAAGAACAAATAATATTAGGAATAGATCCAGGAACAACCATTATGGGATTTGGACTTATTAAAGTGGTTGGGAAACAAATGCAGTTTTTACAACTTAATGAGCTACAACTAAAAAAGTACGACGATCATTATCTAAAACTTAAGCTCATATTTGAACGAACTGTAGAACTTATAGACACCTATCATCCAGATGAAATAGCAATTGAGGCACCATTCTTTGGTAAGAATGTACAGAGTATGCTAAAATTAGGGAGAGCTCAAGGTGTTGCCATGGCAGCAGGTTTGTCTCGCGAAGTGCCTATCACAGAATATTCGCCTAAGAAAATTAAAATGGCAATAACCGGTAATGGTAATGCCAGTAAAGAACAGGTGGCAAAGATGTTACAAAGCACACTGAATCTAAAGGAATTGCCAAAAAATCTCGATTCTACAGATGGTTTGGCAGCAGCAGTTTGTCATTTTTATAACCAAGGTCGTGTTGAGGTTGGTAAAAGTTACTCTGGTTGGGGAGCTTTCGTAAAACAGAACGAGGATAGAGTAAAAAAGTAGAATGGCAGGCATCTACATCCATATTCCCTTTTGCAAACAAGCTTGTTACTATTGTGATTTTCACTTTTCAACATCTTTAAAAAAGAAAGATGAACTAGTGAGCGCTTTAGCAAAAGAACTACAGTTACGTAAAGACGAGATTAAAGATATAGAGGTGCAAACCATCTATTTTGGCGGAGGAACACCTAGCTTATTGATGAATGACGAATTACAATTATTGATTGATGCTGTTTATGAAAACTATAAAGTAGCTGAAAACCCTGAAATTACACTCGAAGCCAATCCAGATGATTTGTCTAAAACCAGAATTTTAGAACTGTCCAAGAGTCCAATAAACCGATTGTCAATTGGTATTCAATCCTTTTTTGAACACGATTTAAAATTGATGAATCGAGCGCATAATGCTGAAGAAGCCAAAGAATGTTTGTCTATAGCGACACAATATTTTGATAATATTTCAATAGATTTAATTTATGGAATTCAAGGAGCATCAAATACGCAATGGCTTCAAAATATTGATATTGCATTGAGTTATAATGTTCCTCATATTTCGAGTTATGCATTAACCGTTGAGCCTAAAACTGCTCTAGCATCATTTATAAAAAAAGGAATTATAGATGATGTAAACGATGAGCAAGCACATGAACAATTTCATTTACTTAAGGATAAACTTGAAGCTTCAGATTTTATACATTATGAGTTGTCTAACTTTGGTAAGGAAGGCTATTTTAGTAAAAATAATTCAGCCTATTGGCAAGGTAAACCATACATTGGTATAGGGCCATCTGCACATTCGTTTAATGGCAAGCAACGTGGTTGGAATGTTAGAAACAACACTAAGTACATTGAAGCTATTCAGCAAAACGAGCTACCAATTGAAATAGAAACTTTAACCACAACAGACCGTTACAACGAGTATATAATGACAGGTCTAAGGACTATTTGGGGAGTGTCTTTAGATAAAGTTGAAAGAGATTTTGGTAAAACTTATAAAGATTACTTAAAAGAGCAAGCCGAAACTTTTATAAATCAACATTTATTGTATATTGATAATAAGCATATACGTGTCACTAAGAAAGGACAATTTTTAAGTGATGGTATAGCCTCCGAATTATTTAAACTTAATTTAACGTGATTACACAAATTCAATACAATTCCAGAAAACTTAAAATAGATTTAACCAAGCCTTTAGACATTTCCATACCAATAAAGGATGGAGATTCAAATGTTAATGCATGGTATATTGGGGCACCAAAAATACAGCCAGAGGTGTTTGATAAAGATGTAATTAGTGTAGAAAAGGGTGCTTCGGTTAATTTTAACTCTATAACGTTTAACCCACATTCTCATGGTACACATACAGAAACAGTGGGTCATATCACAAAGGAGAAATACTCAATTAATAAGCATTTAAAGCGCTTTTTCTTTTTAGCAGAAGTAATTACTGTAGCACCAGAAAAGCGAGGTGAAGATTATGTAATCTCAGCAAAACAATTGCAATTTGCAATTGGTAACAAAAAACGAGAAGCCATAGTAGTACGAACAATGCCTAATACCAAGGATAAAAAAACAAGACAATACTCTAATACCAATTGGACTTATTTTGAAGAAGAAGCAATTAAGTTATTAGTTAAAAAGGGTGTTAAGCACTTACTCGTAGATTTGCCAAGTGTAGACAGAGAAGAAGATGGAGGAGAGCTAAAAGGACATAATGCATTTTGGAATACAAAAGGAGCCATAAGAAAAGATGCGACTATTACAGAGTTTATCTATGTATCTAATAAGATTGAAGATGGAGCTTATATGCTAAATCTTCAAGTTGCACCTTTTGAAAATGATGCTACGCCAAGTAAACCTGTGCTGTATAAAATATTAGATTAGATAAGTTACATCTTGTAATGCTAAATTTATTTTAGCATCTGTGACTCGATGGGAAGCATAGTAATGTGACGAGGGCACGATAAAAGTGTCTCAATAATACATATGGAAACATTTTTTATAATAATCATTAGTATCCTGGTAACACTGGGTTTGGTTACCATTTTTAGACAATGGAAAATCAAAAAGAAAACCAATGAACAGTCAATCGTTTTGTTAGATAAAATAAAGCGTGTTTGTAAGTTTATTACTGTAGAAGGCGACTTTGCTGAAATTTACCACTACGAAGATGTAAAAGAAAAATTCTTAAAACTTATATCTAGTAGAAAGAAGGCTTTGGTGGTTATTAATGCTAAGGCACACGTTGGGTTTGATTTAAGCAAAGTACAGATGCAATCAGATTTAAAATCTAAAACAGTAGTCCTATCTCATTTTCCACAACCCGAAGTTTTGTCTATAGAGAGTGATATTAACTACTACGATAAGCAAGATGGTATGTTCAATAAGTTTGAAGCTTCAGATCTTACAGAACTTCATACCAAAGCAAAAGAACACATTATGGACAAAATCCCAGAAAGCGGATTGTATAATGTTGCAAAACTAGAAGCCTTAGAGGCGATTCAACTTATAGAAAATTTAGTACAAACCATTGGTTGGACCTTGGATTATTCAGCATTAAAAGTTGAAGGAGAAGAAAAAAAGCTACTAAAATGAATATAGAAGACTTTAGAAATTATTGTATGAATAAAAAGGAAGTTACAGAACATTTCCCTTTTGATAATGATACATTGGTTTTTAAGGTTTGCAATAAAATGTTTGCTCTTGCTTCATTAAAACGTTGGGAAAACCATGAAGGTTTTATAAACCTTAAATGTAACCCAGACTATGCAGAAGAACTCCGTGCAGAGTACAATAGTATAACACCAGGTTACCACATGCACAAAAGACTTTGGAACAGTGTAAAGATCCACAACACAGACCTTTCGACAAAATTTATCCTAGAACTTATTGACCACTCTTATGACGAGGTGGTAAAAGGGCTCCCTAAAAAAGTACGAGATAACTTATAGCTATTGTCCTGTATTTCAGGTTAAAGAAATTACTCTTCCATTCGTCGCCACCAAGTGTTTACTCGTCTAAAAATGCCGCTATAGCCTCAACTGTAGGGTTAAATTTGTCTTATCTAATAATCAAAGTATCCCCAAGCTATGAGTACGGTATTAATTATTTTTTCATTGACATTAACACAAATTGGCATGTATTTATTTCTAAAGAGTAGTATAGAAAATGTTTTAGAATATTATTCTAATAACAATTTAAAAGAAAAACAATCTGAAGCGATTAAATTGCAAAGTGCAGAAAGTATTAAACAAAATGACACAACCGTGTTACCAAAAAAGGTAGATAACACTAATCATTTAGTTTTAAACAAAAGCTTGAGACATCTAGAATTTATTTCTCAATTTGAAATGTATTTAGAAGACAAAAATTACAAAAGTTTTTCAATTGAGTTTCTTCAAGAGTTTGAAAAACTAAAAATTGAAGCTCAACTTACAACCCTAAAAACCACAAATAGGCTTAATGACAAAGGATTGAGAGCTGCCTAAGCAAAAACCATTCGTCGACACTTATCTGCCATCCAACGACAGTAAGCCTCGTTCAACCGAATAATAAATACCATTTTTCTATATAGAAGTAACTTGCTTCAGTATAATTTAGCTAAATATGAGAACCCTTAATGTTTTACTTATAGAAGATGATATGATTGAAGTGATGAAGCTTAGCAGAGCTACGTCATCCTTAAATCTTAATCACAAAATTATTGAGGCTAATAATGGTGAAGAAGCTCTTAAGTTATTAGAGGAAAAAGATAAACTTCCAGATATAATCCTATTAGACCTAAATATGCCTAAAATAAATGGAATAGAATTTCTAAAAATTTTAAAGGCAGATGATAGGCTAAAATACATACCAACAATAATTCTAACAACGTCCAATAACCAACGTGATCTTTTAGAGTGTTATAGAATAGGTATAGCAGGTTATGTGCTAAAGCCTTTAAAATATGAAGATTATGTTTCTAAAATTGAAAAATTATTAGGATATTGGAGTATTAATGAACTAATCACAACGTAATAGATCATATTTTGCAACTTCCATTAAGCATTTGTAAAATAATGTTTTAATTTTCTGTGATTAAAAATGCCCTTTTTTAACCTTAAAAAATTACACCCATGAAAGGTATAATCTTTACCGAATTTTTAGATTTAGTTGAAGAAAAATTTGGCCTGGCTATGGTAGATAAAATAATTACCCAGTCTAATTTAGAGTCTGAGGGAATCTACACATCTGTTGGAACTTATGAGTTTTCAGAAATGCTGCAACTTATTTCACATCTGAGTGAAAATACAGATATAGCAATAGACGATTTGCTAATGGTATACGCAGAGCACCTTTTTAAAGCGCTAATAAAGTCACATCCCAACTTAGTAGCACATTACAAAGATCCAATGAATTTATTGGCTTCGATAGAAAATCATATTCACGTAGAAGTAAAGAAAATATATCCAGACGCACAGTTGCCTTCTTTTGAACTAGAAGAAAAAACAGATGACAAAATGGTAATGATATATAAGCCTGATAAAGCATTGTACATGCTTGGTAAGGGCCTAATGTTAGAAACTTTTAAGTTGTTTGGTGTGCCAGCAAATATTGAAATGGAAAAACTTAATGATCAAGGAACAGAAGTTAGGTTTTTCATCAATAAAGCTTAACAATGAGTCAGGAAGAAGTAGATATTCTTAAAAGAACTCTTGCTAGAGAGAGGGCATCTAGGAAAGCTGCAGAAGAAATTTTGGAAGCAAAATCTGCAGAATTATACGAAGTTAACCAAAAATTAGAAGCATCTCATAAAGAACTAACTACACTATACTCTAAAACGAATTCTCAGTTACAAGGTGTTTTTGAAACCATCGCAGATGCGTATGTTGTTGCAGATGTAAATGGAGATATTATAAAAATGAATGAAGCCACACTTCCTTTATTAGGTATTCAAAATATAAATGATACATGTAACTTAATGGAGTTGGTTAAACCGTCAGAATATGACCGTGTGTATAAAGCTTTTAATAAGCTATATAGAGAAGGTGGTAATATTTCAGACCTTAGAGTTAATATCACTACTATAGATAAAAGAGACATATTAGTGCAAATAAATGCTAGTGTTATTTATGATAAAGAGCGACCAATAGCTACTCAAGGTATAGTAAGAGATATTACTTTAGAGAATAAATACCAACAAGCTTTAGTTACCCAAAAGCAAAAGTATGGTAACATTATTGCCAATATGAATCTTGGTCTTGTAGAGGTAAACAATGACGATGAGATTTTAATGGTGAACCAAAGTTTTGAAGAAATGTCTGGTTATTTAGAAGAAGAATTATTAGGTAAAAAAGGAGGAGACGTTTTTCAAGCTGATAGCAACAATGACAGAATAAAAATAGAAAACGAGAAACGACTAAGAGGTGAGTCTAATTCTTATGAACTAAAGGTTAAAAATAAAAAAGGTGAAATTAGATATTGGCTTATAAGTGGTGCGCCAAATTATGATTTAAAAGGAAATATAACTGGGTCCATAGGCATACATCTAGATATTACAGAATTAAAAAATCTAGAATTTCAGAAAGAGAAACTTCTTCAAAAGCTAGAAAAGAGTAATGAAGAGTTACAAGAGTATGCTCACATAGTTTCTCATGATTTAAAATCTCCATTAAGAAGTATTGATGCCCTAATTAGCTGGTTAAAAGAAGACAATAAAGATAAGCTTGATGATGTAAGTCTTCAAAATTTTAGTCTCATAGAAACAACCCTAGAAAAAATGGAGCAGTTAATTTCTGATATTTTAAATTATTCTAGTGTTGCTTCAGATAATACAGACTTAGAACCTGTAAATACACAGGCTTTAATAGATGATTTGCTCAAAATATTATATGTACCAGATCATATAAACGTAAGGGTGCTAAATACCTTACCAACTGTATGTGGAGATAAAACCAAGCTTCAACAGGTTTTTCAAAATCTAATAAGTAATGCTGTAAAGTTTAATGACAAGGAAAATGGCCTTATAGAAATTGATGTAGAAGAAAATGATAACTTCTATCAATTTTCCTTTAAAGACAATGGTATTGGTATAGACCCTCAGTTTCACGACAAAATATTTAAGATTTTTCATTCACTTAATAAAAGCAAAGACTCTACTGGGATTGGACTTTCATTGGTTAAAAAAATTGTCAATCTTCATGATGGTAAAATATGGTTAGAAAGTGAACCAGGAAAAGGAACTACATTTTATTTCACTTTAAAAAAGTAACATGAAAACAGTACAATTAGTAAAAAGGGACAATAAAAACTGGGAATATATAACACCAAAACAAGAGTTAAAAGAACCTTTGGTTTTAGTGTTTGGAAATCGTTTAGCAATTGAAAACAAAAATATTTATGCTGAAATAAGGACGTTGTTTCCTGATGGTGAAATTATATTTGGCTCTGCATGTGCAGAAATTTCTTCAGACACAGTCAACGAAAATAGTATAACCATTACGGCAATTCAGTTTGAAAAAAGTAATTTCATCGTTAAGACCAGTAATGTTTTAAATAAAGATTTAGATAGCTATAAAACCGGTAATGAATTAATAAACCAATTCCCAAAAGAGGGCTTAAAATATGTTTTTGTTGTATCTGAAGGAAGTTTTATAAACGGAAGTCAGCTAACAAGAGGTATGAGCGCCTCAACAGATGATAATATAGTTATAACAGGTGGTTTATGTGGTGATGATACCAGGTTTGAAAAAACAATTGCAGGTTATAATGAAAACCCTAAACCAGGCGAAATAGTTGCAGTTGGTTTTTATGGAGAGACTCTAGATATTTCGTTTTCTATTCATGGCGGATGGACTCCCTTTGGACCAGAGCGTATTGTCACAAAATCTGAAGGAAACACCTTATATGAGTTAGATGGTAAACCAGCATTAGACCTATACAAATCCTATTTAGGTGATAAAGCAAAAGACCTTCCTAGCGCAGCATTGCTGTACCCTTTAAATGTAACTTCAGAAAATGAAAAACAATCAATAGTAAGGTCTATTTTAAACATCGATGAAGAGAATAATGCTGTAATCTTAGCTGGTGATATAACCAAAAATTCCAAAGTACAGCTTATGATGACTAATGTAGATAATATTGCTAATGCCTCAGAAAGAGCAGCAAAGCAAGCATTAGAGCTAAGAGAAACAAAGCCAGAGTTGGCAATGTTGGTTAGCTGTATTGGTAGAAAATTAGTGTTAGATCAACGTGTTGAAGAAGAAATAGAAGAAGTTATAGAAGTTTTAGGTAATGATACTACAATTTCAGGATTTTACTCTTATGGCGAAATAGCACCTTTTCATGGAGAAGTTGCCTGCCAATTGCACAATCAGACCATGACTATTACTCTAATGAGTGAGTAAATGAATTCACTTTTAAAAAGACAAATACGTAAATTCCTTAGTGACGATCTTAAGGAAAATAAAGATTTGGAAGTCTTTCTGAATGCTGTTGATTTGTCTTACCATAATTTTGAAGAACAGTCTAATATGATTCAAAGAGCTATGAGAATTAGCTCCGAAGAGTTGTTTGAGGCTAATAGAAAATTACAAAAGGAAGCAAAAGAGCAAAAAGAGCTAATTGATAAGCTAAAAAGTGTTGTCAATAAACTAAAGGTGTTTAATAATGATTCTGAACAAAAAGAAGATAAAGAGCTTAATGAAATTGAGCTTGTAAACTTTATAGAAAATCAGGCCAAAGAAATTGTTGAGATAAATAAGCAACGAGAAATATTGTTTAAAGAGTTAGAACACCAAAACCAAGAACTTAGCGATTATGCTCATATGGTATCTCACGATTTAAAATCTCCGCTTCGTAGTGTAGATACCCTTGCCGCTTGGTTGCTAGAAGATAACAAGGGCAAGTTAGATGATCACTGCAGTTTACAATTAGGTTTAATTCGTACTAATGTAGAGAAAATGGATGCTTTAATTAGTGGGATTTTAAGCTATTCCACTATTGGTAAAAACGAAGTAGAAACATATAAGGTAGATCTTAATTTATTATTGAAAGATGTACTTAAAATGATAGAAATCCCAAATCATATCTCAGTTAATATACCAAGCTTACCTTCTGTAAATGGAGATAAATACAGATTACAACAATTGTTTCAGAATTTAATAAGCAATGCTGTAAAATATAATGACAAAAACCAAGGTTATATAGAGATTGGGTTTACTGATAAAAATGAATTTTGGGAGTTCTCTATTAAAGACAACGGAAAAGGAATTGATGAGGTTTACTTTAATAAAATTTTTAAAGTCTTTGAAAAGCTTGAAAATATAGAAGGATCAACAGGTGTTGGTTTATCTATAGTAAAGAAGATCGTAGATTTATATGGTGGCAAAATCTGGTTAACATCAAAGCCAGGGGAAGGGAGCACGTTTTATTTTACATTAAAAAAATAGTATGTTAATAACAACTACAAATACAGATGAAATTGTCTCAGCTATTTCAAATCATGTTGGCGATAATGCAGCTTTAATTACAATTGGAGAACACACAGAAATTGATGTAACTCAGCTTATCAGTGAGCTTAATGCTTCACAGACTAAGTTTATGGGAGGGATTTTTCCAAAAGTTATTCATGGCAATTCTATTTTAGATAAGGGTATTGTTATTAATACGCTCAATAATTTAGAGTCTATGTTTTTGGTTAAAAATATAAGTACAAAAGATTATACAATTCCTAAGGTTGTTTTTAGTAAAAACCAGGACTATAGTCTTTTTACCTATGTAGACGGATTAACATCAAATATTTCTCATTACTTAAGCGAACTCTATGAAAATTATGGAATGCAAACCAATTATTTTGGAGGAGGAGCAGGCAGTTTATCACTAGAGCAAAGGCCTTGTGTTTTTAATAGCGAAGGCGTTTTTCAAGACGCAGCTGTTTTTGCCATAATGAAAATGTCTTCTAGAATTGGCGTTAAACATGGTTGGAGTAAAGTAGATGGACCATTTATTGTAACCAAAGCAGAAGGTAATATCATAAAAGAAATAAACTGGAAGAATCCTTTTAAAGTCTATAAAGAAGTTGTGGAAGCACACTCAGGTAAAACCTTTACAGATAGCAATTTTTTTGATATTGCAAAAGGATATCCTTTTGGAATATTAAAAGATGATGCCGAGTGCATTGTTAGAGATCCGCTAATGGTAAATGATAAAGGAGAACTGGTATGTGTTGGAGAGTTAGAGGTTAATGTGCTTGTAGATATTTTAAATGGTGATAAAGCGTCTTTAATAAATGCAGCTAAAGGAGCAGCTCAGGATAGTATAAAGAAGGCATCTTCACCAAGAAAAGCAATTCTTATAGATTGTATCTCTAGGATTTTGTTTTTAGAAGATAATTTTGATAAAGAACTAACAGCTATAACCAGTACTATAGAAAAAAACTTTGATAATATATCTATTGGTGGAGCATTAACTCTAGGTGAAATTTCATCTTACGGAGAAGGCTTTTTAGAGTTTTACAATAAGACAGTTGTTGTAGGTTTGTTCGAATAATGAAAATTGAAAATCACATATTAGACATTTTACAGCTTTATGAATATGCTATGGCTATTGGTAAGTCTTTAGATTATAAGGAAAGCTGCGATTTGTTTTTAAAACTCATACTTAAACGAAAAAATCTTAATGCAGCATGGATATTAGAGCCTAAAGGCAAATTGTTGCATTCTACTTATGCCATTCCTTTTGGCAAAGAAATTAGTATAAAAAAAGACCAGCCTATTTCAGAGTTTTTAAAAACTATAGAGTTTAGTAAGATAGTTCCTGTAGATAGTATTGTCTCAAGTATTTCGCCAATACCAATCGATAAAGGAAATGCTACAATTTTTAATCTAGAGGAGGAAGGCTATTTGTTTTTGTATTCTAAGAAAGATAATCTAAGTAACAAAGATTTATCACAATTAGAACCAGTGATAAAAAAGTTTACTATTAATCTAAAAGCATGTAAAGCTTTTAAAGAACAAGAGCAATTGCTTCATAATTTAGAGGTTCAAAACCAAGAGCTTAGTGACTATGCACATATGGTATCTCACGATTTAAAATCACCACTTCGTAGTGTAGATACACTTGCAGCTTGGCTAATAGAAGATAACAAAGACAAATTAGACGAGCACTGCAGTACGCAACTAGGCTTAATTCGCTCCAATGTAGAAAAGATGGATGCACTGATTAATGGTATCTTAGACTACTCAGCAATTGGTAAAAACCAGGTAGAAACATATAAAATAGACCTCAATTTGTTGCTTAAAGACATGCTTAATATGATGGAGATACCTAGTCATATTTCCGTCAATATGCCAGAACTACCAACTATAATAGGCGATAAGTACAGATTACAGCAATTATTTCAGAATTTAATAAGCAATGCTGTAAAATACAACGATAAACCAAAAGGAGTTATTGAAATAGGTATAGAAGAAAAAGAACAGTTTTGGCAATTCTATATTAAAGACAACGGTAAAGGAATTGATGAGGTTTACTTTAATAAAATCTTTAAAGTCTTTGAAAAGCTTGAAAATATAGAAGGATCAACAGGTGTAGGTCTGTCAATTGTAAAGAAAATAGTAGATTTATATGGTGGCAAAATCTGGTTAACATCAGAACCAGGTAAAGGGAGCACGTTTTATTTTACATTAAAAAAGAAGAGTAATGGAGAAGCCTAATTTATCTTATATAGAAAGTATGTCTGGAGGTGACAAAGCTTTTGAGCAAAAACTAATAGACATCATTAAAAAAGAATTTCCAGAAGAAAAGCAGGTGTACTTTGATAATATCGCTGCAAGTAATTTTAAAGCAGCGGCAGAAAACGTGCACAAACTTAAACATAAAATTAGTATTTTAGGGCTCACAAAGAGTTATGATGTCGCTGTAGACTATGAGAATAACCTAATAGAAAACAGAACAGAAGGCAAAGTAGAGTTCGAAGCTATTTTGCAAAATATAACCAGTTTTTTAAAGACCCATTAATCCTGTTTTATGAATTGTATTATTATAGATGATGAAGCTACAGCAAGAGCTATAATTAACCAACTATGCAGTACTGTAGATAGCTTAAATGTTTTAGAAGAATTTCCTAGTGCAATTCATGCCATAAAGTACTTAAATCAGAATGATGTCGATTTAATCTTTTTAGATATACACATGCCAGATTTTACGGGTTTTGATTTTATAGAAACCATAAAGAATCCACCAAAAATTATATTAACTACCTCAGATTCTAATTTTGCTATACAAGCATTTGAGTACGATTGTATAGTAGATTATTTGGTAAAACCAATTACACCAGAGCGCTTTAAAAAAGCCATACAAAAAGCAGAAGCTGTAGCAAGCAGTCCAAAAAAGGTAAAAAAGCCTGAAGATGATGTAGAGACATCTTCTGGTAACGATTTGTATGTTAATATTGACAGACGACTCATAAAAATTGATATTCCAAGTATTTATTTGGTAGAAGCCAAAGGCGATTATATTCAAATAAAAACTGAAACTAAAAACTATACGGTACATTCAACACTAAAGAAGATTGAAGAAAAACTTCCCGATAGTTTATTCTTAAAAATTCATCGTTCTTACATTATTAACGTAGATAAGATTATAGATATTGAAGATAATAGTGTTCTTATAAAGAAAGATGTAATACCTGTAAGTCGTTCTAACCGTCCAGAGTTAATGAAACGACTTAATTTACTCTAAACAATTCATCCTTTTAATAAGGGTTTTCAACGTAGCCAAAGGTCTATTTATCGAATATCAAATATGTTGATAGGTACTCTCATTTATCTTTAATTTAGATTCATATAGCGGTATATTGGATTAATGGCGAATTAAGGCAGAGACAAAAAGTTTCTGCTTTTTTTTGGCTCAATAAATAGAAATTACCATTCGTCGACACTTAACTGCATTCCACAGCCTTACAGTACATGTTTAACGAATAATAAAAATCCCAGCATAGAATGTCAGTATTTTTGAATTCGAAAGTCATAATTTCATGGTTTTTGGATTGATGGTAAGAACAAGACAAAGGCGAAAGCCTTTGTCTTTTCAAATTAAGAAGGTGATTAAATAGCAAATAAAGTATAATAGTCAGTGGTATTTTAACCCCTTAAGAACTGATTATTATAACCTCCTAATTACTAACTAGGAGAAAGGCAAATACGAAAGTTTTTGCCTTTTGTTTTTTATGAAAATTTCATTCAAAAAATAGCATAAAAACCATTCACCGAAGTAAAAAAGCAATCTAACGCGCTAAGCTTGGTGTCAATCGAAAATATAAAGTTAAGCTCACCTTTTCAGTCTAATTTTGTGGTATAAACACAAGAAATCATGAAACATAAACTACTACTTTTTTGTTCAATACTAACAATGGTAATTTCTGCCCAGAATTACCAATTTCTAGGAGAATATACATCAGATGGAACACCATTGTATTTAGAAAATCCAGGAGATGTTGTTTCTGGTGAAACATTGCAAATGATAGACAATTCTCTTCCAGAAAGTTATCCAGTGCCAGACTATAACCCTCATTATATTTCATCTGGTTACGATACAGACTTGCAAATAGAGAGTTTGGCAGATGTTTGGGTAACCTTTGTGAGTGAAGGTGCTGGTTACAAAAACGTCTTAGGATTCTATACTTATGATATAAATAATCCGCCAGCTACAGCACCACAACCAGAGGATATAACCATTATATTTCCAAATGCTTCTGCTTTATATAGTGGAGGAGGTTTGCAAGTTGGTGATAAAGTAAAAATTGGTACGTTTCCTGCAGGAACAGGAATTGGTTGGGTGTTATTAGCAAATGCTTGGAACTCATCTACAAGTACTGTTGGTTATGGTTTATGGCAATTGTATTCTAACCCAGATTACAATCCAGAATCTGAAGAATCTTTACGCTACCACAACGTATTGTTAAATGATCCTGACAACGAACGTATCATCTTAGGTTTTGAAGATATTAGAAGAGATTATGGATCTTGTGATAACGATTTTAATGATGCTATTTTTTACATCTCTGCAAACCCTTACACAGCATTAAGAACTGTAAACTACGCAGATGTTAACAGTGCAACAGATGTTACTTCTGGTAACGATGGAGGTCTAGAAAGTAATGGAGATTTAGCAAGTTTAATAGCTAAAAGAAACTTTAATCGTACAAAGAATAACCAAGTAAAGAATAAACGTTCTCGCCAGAGAAAATTTAATAAACAACAATACTTACAACAAAAATCTTCCAACAGTGGATCAAATATAGAATCGTATTTGCCAGAAACAGGTATGTATGGTAATGAAACTGCTTATGTGTCTAGTCCAGAAGATTTAATAGGCATTACCAATGCTACAGAAGTGTTTTCACTAGATATGTACAAGGAAAGTTCTAGAGTTTCAGCAGTTTTAGCAACCGCAACAGAAGGTGCTGTTTACGACCATTCAAAAGTTATATGCGATAGATTAAACAGTTCTAGTTTAGAAGACATAAGAACTGTAAATGTAAGAGGTCACAAGGTTATTAGTGCAAAAATTCTAAGAGCAACTGGTGAGATGGAATACACATTAAGCTTTTCAATAAAATTAGGTGAAGTACAAAATGAGTTATTTAGTTTTTGGAATATAGCACAATATCCAGAAGGGGATTATTACAACTTTCAGATTTGGGGAAGCTCATTCTCGCAAGTGTTCTCAATAGGAAATCATATTATAGATACACTTACCGCAGAAAAGCCTTTATTGAGTACTGCTGTAGAAGACGTTATACCAATGGTTTTTGTAAAGTCTGGTTCTTATAGTAATGGAGAACTTCAGTTAGATATCATCAACAAAATAAATGCAACAGCATTAAATTATAATGCAAGTATTGCACCAACAGAAACAACAGAATATTATAGTGATGCACAGTCTATTGCTTTATCAGGAAATTGGAATGAACACATTACAATTACAACAGGTACTTTATTCGATGTTGGTTTCTCGTTACAAGTAGATGGATATGCTCAACAGGACGCACTGTATTTAGCAGATGGACCTTGGGGAATAGATTACAACACACACTTGGAACAAATCGCCAGCTTTGATGTGGCTAATAATCCAATAGCTTATGATGATGATCTTTATGAAATAGAGCGCCAACCAACAGTTTCGGGTGTAGTAACTGGTAATGTTAACCTGTTTAGACACGTTTTACCAGGTGATCAAACTTTAGATGTTACAGATTTTGAAGCCATTCAGTTTTATATGACGAGTGACAATCCTGTAGAAGTAATATTAATGCCAGAGCAGTTAGAGGATTGGAACAATCGCTTACGTTACACCATACCAGCAAATACAGCAAATACATTTTATAACATTGCGTTTAGTGATTTTGTAGATGCTAATGGAGAGAGTGGAGATGTTACAAATGTTAAAACGATTGTATTTTCGGTATTAGGAGATTATTCAAACTCGGTACCATTTAACTTAGGTGTTTCAGAAGTGGCTTTTGGTGCACAACAAAGTTTAGGTATTAATGATTTTGAAACAGAGGATAACACATTACAAGCATTCCCAAATCCAATGACGTCTCACACAACTGTAAACTTTACAATGGCACAAAACGAAACAGTGCAATTTGTAGTGTACAATCAGTTAGGTAAGCAAGTATATAATAAAACTCATAATGCTGTTGCAGGAAAAAACAGTATTACTATAAATAGAAACAATTTAAGTGCAGGTGTATATTTCTGTAAAATCGCTAATAGTCAGTTTACATATAATCCCTTAAAACTGATTATTAAATAACCCTAATTAATAACCTTAAGTGTTGAAGGCAAAAGCGAAAGCTTTTGCCTTTATTATTAAAATTCATTTTTTAATACTTACATTTCGATAGTTATAAGTTTTTCTTTATTTTATACTTTTATCGAACTTTATAATTTTATTATCAATTAATGACTAAAATTGCCTTCAAAGTTTCTGCTAGAGCTGGAAAATTACTAGGTAGAGAAAATTTCTCTAATCCTGAGGGTGCTATCATTGAATTGGTAAAAAATTCATATGATGCTGATGCTAAAAACTGTTTTGTACTTTTTGATATACCTACAAAGAAGATTAAAGATAGTAACGGTAAAGAATTTGAAATTCCGATAAGAGAGAAAAGCACTATCTATATCATTGATAATGGTGAAGGTATGACTGAAAATGTCATCAAAAATCACTGGATGCAGATTGGTACAGGAAATAAAGAGAAAGATTATATTTCTGATGATAAACGAACAAAGACTGGAGCAAAAGGGATTGGTCGTTTTGCTTTGGATAGATTAGGTTATGAAACAGAAATGTGGACACTTTCTAAGAAAGCAAAAAATAACATTGGTTCTTTTTGGAAAATGGACTGGAATGAATTTGACCAAAACGATAAAGCGATTTCACAAATTGAGGCAGAATTAGAACCAGTAGAAGTTGATTTAAAAGCAAAAATTAGAGATCTTACTAACAATAATCCTCAATTAAAATCAATTATAGAAGGTTTGAACTTCAACAGAGGAACTATTATAAAAATAGATAATCTCAAGGACGATTGGTATATAGAAGAAACATCGTCTGTTTTTAAAAGTTTAGAGGCCTTAATTCCACCTAAAGAGCTTAATATCCCTTTTGAGGTATATTTTAATCATTTTCAACAACCCAAAGAATACGGTAAAGTTCAAACAGCATTTTTTAATGACTTTGACTATAAAATTAAGGCTAGTTACAATTCAGAATCCTTAAGTGTAGATTTTGAAATAACTAGAAATGAAATTGATATCAAGTCATTGAAAAAGAATTATCCTGAAATTTATAAGTCAAAAAAACATCCGTATGATTTAAAAACTCTTGAAGAGAAAACTTTTTCCTATTCCAAGGCTATTGATAAAGTATTAAACTGGAAACTTGATGATTCTAACAGAAAACTTTTAAGTGATGTCGGAAGTTTTGATTTGACATTTTACTATTTAAAACAAAGAAATTCCAAAAAAGAAGGATATCCTTATAAGAATATTAATTCCCGTGAGAGAAAATCAATACTTGAACGCTTTGGAGGGGTAAAAATCTATAGAGATTCGTTCAGAGTGAGACCATATGGAGACCCAGACAATGATTGGTTGAGGTTAGGTTCTAGAGCCGCTTCGAGTCCTGCCAGTGCTGGACAACGAATTGGAGACTGGAGGGTTAGACCTGAATCAACAGCAGGAATAATAACAATCTCGAGGTTAAATAATGAATTATTAATTGATAAGTCCGACAGAGGTGCTTTACAAGAAAATGACGCTTTTGAAACGTTTAAAACTATAATCATTGGTGTTATTCGTGAATTCGAATATGATAGAACAAGAGTATTAAATCCTCTCTTTTTAGAAAATAAACGAAGAAAAGAAAAGAAAAAAGCCGAAGAACTTCAGAAAAAAGCAGAGGAATTAGCAAAAAAACTATTAGAACAACAAAAGAAAAATAAGGACACTAATAAAACAGAAGAAGAGGAAGAAGATGAAATAGAAGACGCTATAATTGATACGATTAAGACTATTGAAAATGAAAAAGAAGAAGAAGAAAATCAAGAAATTGTCCAAGTAAGGTCACTTGCGAGTTTAGGCTTAGTTGTGTCATCCTTTGCTCACGAATTGAAAGAAGTAAAAGATAATGCGATAGAAGTTAAAGAACTAGAAGGGATTTTCAATTCCATCGTGCCTAAAGAGTTAAAAAACTCTAGTGATTATAAGGATGGTATCGATATAATTGAATTATTAGATGAGAATTCTGATAAAATTATCCATTGGGTAGATTATGCATTAACAGCTATTAGAAAAGACAAAAGAACCAGAGGTAAATTTGAATTTACTGGATTTTTGAAATCCTTAAAAAAGTCTTGGAGTCGAATTTTTAAAAAGAAAGATATTCTTCTCAATATAAATGATAATACTAAAGATGAATCATATGATTTTCGAGCTTTTGAAATGGATATGTCAACGATTTTCACAAACTTAATTAATAACTCAATAGATTCATTTAATAATCTAACTGAGATTCAGGAAAGAATAATAGATATTTCAGCCAGCTTGAAAGACAATTATATAGAAATTATATATACTGATAACGGAGTTGGATTGGATGTAGTATTTGAAGACAAAGAAGATATTTTCCTGCCTTTTAAAACTGCGAAAAGAGATAGAAAAGGAAAAGAAATTGGGACAGGTTTAGGTATGTATTTAGTTAAATCTGTAATTGACGATAATAATGGGACTATTGATATCCTAGAGCCAACTAAAGGATTCTCTGTATTAATTTCATTTCCAATAAGAAAATAAATAATTATGGAAGCTAAATACAAAATTGGATATATCGATGAAGATATAAAACAAGTAAAAAAATATCAAAGACGTTTCAAGAACTTTGGAATTGAAATTATAGGTTACGAATTTCACCAAGGAATGTCTTTGGATGAGCTTATGAATCAAGTTTATGAATCTGATATAGATTTATTAATGATTGATTACAAGTTAAATGAGACAAATCAAGTTACTTTTAATGGTGAAATCGTTGAAAGTGAATTCTATGACAAAAAGCCACTATTTCCTCATATTATATTCACAAACAAGGTTGAACAGGCTGAACCGCACGTTGAAGACTGGAAAATTATATTTGATAAAGATGATATTTTCAGTGAAGATGATGAAGATGAAAAGAAAGTTCATCACTTCATCACTACTTTAATTAAAAGTATTGAACAATACAGAAATCACGTTAATAAGAAAAAAGTCATTGTCTCTGAACTGTTAGAAAAAGGAGAAAAAGAGGGTCTAACTGCTTCAGAAAAAGATTTGTTGGTCACCAAGCAAGATGAATTGTTAGCTTTAGATAAAAGTGAGAGAAATGAAATCCCTAAACACCTTTTAACCGAAAAAAAACTGGATGATTTAGCTAAAACTAAAAAAGATGCAGAAGCATTTCTACAATCATTAATCGACAAAAGAAAAAAGTGATTGAGATATGAATGTAAGAGCAAAACCACCAGTTAGAAGAACAGTTACTACAAAGCAACCTACAGGTAAAAATTGGAGTGAACATAAACCAGATCTCAAGGAAGATTTTAATAGTTGTTGTGGATATTGTGATTCTTTTGATGGCTTTAGACATACATATTTTGAAGTTGACCATTTTATTCCAAAGAGCCTATTTGAAAAGAACGGTAACATTGATTATTGCCAATATGATAACCTAACATACTCGTGTAAGTTCTGCAATAATAAAAAAGGCAGTAAATGGCCATCCAAGGACGAAACTGTTCCTAATGTTAATAACAAAGGATTTGTTGACGCTTGTTTACCGGAATATGAAAATCATTTATATAGAACATCCAAAGGCAGTATAATGTGGAAAACAAATTTGGGTAAATGGATGGCGACAGAAGCATTTCGTTTTGATGAAAGAGAACGTTCAATAATTGTATTATGGAATCTAAATGAACTCAGAAAAATAATAAATGGATTAATTCTAGAATTAGAAAATTATCAAGTTGGCGATGGAATCTATGAATCAATAAAGGAAAAACTTGGTGATTATACATTAAAGTATTTTGTTTTCCATCAGGAATTGATGGAGTATTACAATGAATAAAAAAGAGACTGGCTCATATTACACGCCATCATACTTGGCAAGTTTTATTTCAAAAAGAGTATTATCTCATTTTGAAGGCAGAAAACGTATGTCAATTTTAGAGCCTAGTGTCGGTGATGGAGCATTTATCTTCGAACTAGAAAAAGCAAAGGATATAAACATCAATTTAACAGCCTTAGATATCAACGAAGTTGAATTGAAAACAGCCTCAAAAAAGTGGAGTAAAAAAACAGCTTCATTTATTAAAACAGATTTCTTAGAGTTTTCGACTGATAAACAATTTTCAGCTGTAGTAGGAAATCCACCTTACGTAAAAAAAAATATACTTACATCAAGACAAATTGAGCTAAGCAAAGAAATACATTCAAGCGAAAAATTAACTGAGGCATCAGTTAAAAATATTTGGACAACATTTTTAGTCAAATCAAATACAATTTTGGCCAAGAATGGCGTTTTGGCTTTCGTTTTACCATCTGAATTATTACAGGTTAAATTTGCTGATGAAATTAGAGAGTATTTAAAAAAACAATTTGAAAGAATTGAAATATTTACGTTCAATGACTTAATGTTTGAATGTAAAGGTCAGGATACAATAGTTCTTTTCGCCTATAAAAAATCTGATGATAAAGGAGAGTATTTTGCAAATATTAGTTCGAAGGAAATATTAGAACAAAATTCATTTGTGTTAAAAAACAATGAACTGTTAGTTACTTCAAAAGTAAAATGGACGCATCACTTTTTGACTTCGGATGAGTTAATATTTATTGATAAATTAAAAAAAGAACTAAAAACTGTAAATGACTATTCAGAATCTAGGCCTGGTATTGTAACTGCAGCTAATAAGTTTTTTATAATTAATAAAGAAACAGAAAGTCAATATAAGTTATCAAAATATACAAAACCCATTATTCAAAAAGGGCAGTTTGTTAATGGTAGTGTAGTATTTAATGATAGTGATTTTAAACAACTAGAAGACGATAATTTACCTAGTAGACTTTTACAACTAAATGAAGATGATAGAGTTTCAAACGATTTAAGAAATTACCTGAAGCAAGGAGAATCTTCAAATATTCCAGAAAGATATAAATGTAAAATACGAAATAAATGGTATGTAATTCCTAATATATCTGTAAAGCCTGATGCTATTTTCTTCAAGAGAAGTCATCTATATCCAAAACTTTTAAAGAACAATTCAAACGCCTTCGTTACAGATTCTGCCTATAAAATTAGTATGAGAGATAGTTATGACTTGAATAGTTTTATTTATTCATTTTATAATACATTAACCTTACTTCTTTCAGAATTGGATGGTAGATATTATGGTGGAGGAGTTTTAGAATTGATTCCTAGCGAATTTAAAAAATTACCTATTCCGTATATTGAGATTAATCAAAGTGAATTCGAAAAATTTACTACTTATTTTGAAAATAAATCCAATATTGAGCAAATATTAAATCAAAATGACTTTAATGTTCTTAACTCAACTCTTGGGATTAACGAGGAAAATATAAAAAGGCTAACAGAAATTAGAAATAAATTAAAAAAGAAAAGATTAAGAACCTGATTTTTTTAATATACTCCTCATAAACACCCATTTAAAACGTAATCCAACCTCAGTAAAGGTAAAACCAGCAGCAGTAGCAGAGGCAATATTACTGTGCGTGCCATACACATTAAGTAAGCTACGCTCAGAAAATTTGTAACCAAAAGCACCTTGTACTCTATATGCTGTTTGTTTTGGGTCGTCTTCTATAAACTGGTAACCAAAAGCACCTGTAAGATTATAAAACCATTCTTTTGGTTTAGCAATAGCCTCATCTTTAATAAGGTTTATAAAAACCTCATAAGCATTAAACTTTTCTGGGCTAAAGTATATTGTTGGCACTTGGTCTTTAAATGTAATGTGTTGGTAATTTACACCAGCTTTTAATCCAGGTTTTGGTAAAATGTTATAGTATAATGAGGTAAATAAGAGGTTTCTGGTGTTACCATCGTTTTGCGAGGTGTGGATTAACTGCGTGTACCAACCTAAGTTAAAATTTGTACTAAGATTGTAGTTAGCATAGTAGTTGTTTTGCACCAACTCTCGGTCTAAAAGCTCGGCATTAAAACTTTCTACTTGGCGCTTATAACCAAGCTCTAGGGTTTGTAGTTTAAACGTTTTTATGTTTAGTGATAGGTTAGCTAATAGCTGGTTGTAATCATTGTTTTCGGCTTCGGCAGAATTAAGTCCAGCAATACCTTTCAACGTTAAATTAGGGATTAACTGATACGATAACCCAAAGGACAAGTTATTTGCACTTGCCGAAACATCTGTAACACTATTATTAGTAGTGCGATAACTGTAATTTCCTAAGAGCTGTAATTTAGTTGATAATGGATATATAACATTTGCTGAGAAGGTATAAGCTTTGTTGTCTCCATTATCAAAGGTGTGAGACGCCTTAGTTTCAATCGTTGGGCTAAAACTAAGATCTAATTGATTAATAAAATTAGTGGCATCCTTTTGCTTATCATAAAATTTTAAAGTGTTTTCTGCTGAGGTATACGCTTCATCAGTTCTGCCTAATGCTTTTAAGACGTTAGCCTTTCCTAAGTTACCATCAAAAGACGTGCTGTCGTTTACTAGAATTTGATCATAGTCTTCTAAACTATTTTTAAAATTACTTTTGTAAATGTTTAACGTAGCACGCAGAGCCAAAACCCAATTTTCATTAGGATATTCAGCCATAAGTTGATTGATTAGTTCAGAAGCTGCTTTAAATTTTTTGTTCCAGATTAAAGCTTGTGTATAGCGTTCTTTTGTTTGTTGTTTTATTGTTGCATCTGTAGAGTCGGTAATGCTATTGTAGGCTTCAGTACTTAAGGCTAAAGCTTGTTTTTCTTTGCCTTTTAGATGAGAGACTAATGCCAAACCATTCAAGGCAATAATCTTATGCTCTGATTGTTCAGCCAAACGATTGTATATGTTCTGTGCTTCATCGTACTTTTCCCATATTAAGTATAAATTACCAAGGTTGAGCAAAGTATCTTTATCGTCATTAAACAGCCCTAGATTTTTAATTAGGAGTTCTTCAGCTTTTTCATAGTTCTGCCCTTGCTGATTTTGGTAAGCATAACCTAAATAGATATATTTTTTAGAGGTTAGAGCATTTGGGTTTCCTGGAGATACTTCTAAAGCTTTTTTGACGTAGGTTAGAGCGTCTTCATATTCTTTTAGGTTTGAAAGTGTATTAGCAAAACCTAACAAGGCTGCAAAACTCTTAGGATCTTCTGTTACCAAACCTTTGTAGTAAGACTTAGCGTCTTTAAAATTGCTATTCCAGAGTAAAGATTCTCCGTAATTCAGTTTTACTTCAAAATCATTAGGATAATCTTTTAGTAAATCTGAAAACAAAGCATTAGCAGCTTCGGCTTTTCCGTTTAGTCCAATAGCACGACCATAACACAAACGTGCTGTTTTATTATTTGGGTAATCCTTTAATATGTCATTAAAGAATTGTTCGGCCTTAGCGTATTGTCCGGTTTCTAAATACGTAAAACCTTCTTGCATATTCTGAGCAGAGAAACACAGAGTAAACGCTAAAAAACTGATAGTAAATAATGATTTTAAAGTCCTCATATCTGTTACAATTTAACTATTTGCAAGTTACGGTAAGGTAGTCCTTCATTCATCTACAGTAAATTGCCATCCGTCGAAATAGATTGCTCGTACATGGAAATACGGAGGATATTTGTGTCAGATTTGAATGAAAAACGATTAAAAAATAACAAAATTATGGCACTTACAATCACAGAAAAGCACGGAGTTTTTATAATAGGAGGATCTATTAACGCATCAACAGCAAAACATTTTCAAAACCATTGTGAAGCTATTTTAAATGCAAATGGAGAATTAACTATTCATATAGAAAATGTAATAGAAATTGATGCTAATGGCATTAGAGCTATTAAGGCATTGTACAAGCAGGCCTTAAGTCAGAATAGAGGTTTTATGGTTATTGGAAATATCAATAGAGACCTTTTTGAAGAACTAAGAGCAATTAAAACAGCAGCTTAATTTCAACCTTAAAAAATAAAACTATGCAAGCCTTATCAATCCTAAAATCGAAAAAAATAACACCAGAACAACTCTTTATGGTTAGTGTTTTGGCAGTAAATGGAGGTAACTATTTGTACAACCTTATTTTGGGTCGTGTATTAGGACCTGCTCAGTTTGCAGATGCTGCCGTACTCATCACATTTTTATTGGTACTGTCTTTTGTAGCGATGACGTTTCAATTGGTTACAGCTAAATTTTCGGTGTTGTTTGAAGGTGATACTTTTAAGAGTTTTGTTGCTAAAGTCTATAAGCAATCCTTTATTGTAGGTGTAGTTTTTGGTCTTTTAATTGTGACTTTTGCATCTCAACTTCAAACGGTTTTTAATACATCATCGTCAAATATGTTTGTGATTTTTGGTTGTGGTGTACCGCTTTACTTTCTAATGAGTGTTAACAGAGGAACCTATCAAGGGAAAAAAGCCTATAAATCTTTGTCTATAACATATCAAGGCGAAATGTTAAGCCGATTGCTCATTACATTAGCTATAATTTTAATCTTCGATATTAAAGCATCTTGGGTAATTGCGTTAGGTATTTTAATCTCTTTTGCGTTTGGATTATTTCCTTTTAAAACAAGTCAGATTAGTTTTAGTAAGACTTTAAAATTAGAAGCAGAGCATAGTAAGCAAATAAAACGCTTCTTTTTGCTAACAGCGTTTTATGAGTTAACACAAATCATCATTAATAATAGTGACATCCTATTAGTGAAACACTATTTTGAATCTTACGAAGCTGGTTTGTATGCTTCCTTAGCATTGATAGGTCGTATCGTATATTTTATTGCCTGGATGTTTGTAATGTTACTATTACCAGCTGTTGTAGAACTAAAAAAAGAAGGAAAAGAAACAGCATCAGTATTGTTTAAGTATGTTGGATACATCGCTGCAATATCTGCAGTTATAGTATTAGGTTGTGTACTTTTCCCAGAGTTAATAATAAATATACTTTTTGGTGAAGCTTATATAGATATGGCACCATTGCTTTGGCAATATGCTATAGCCACATCCATGTTTGCCTTGTCTAACATCTTTGCTTACTACTACTTGTCTTTAGATAAATATGTGCCTGTTATTATCTCGGGAGTATTTGGAATGTTACAAGTTGTATTGGTTGTGTTTTACCACGATAGTTTAGATCAGGTTGTGCATATGCAAATTGTTGCAATGGCAATGCTGTTAATCATTCAGTTAGCATTTTTTAGACTCGAAGTCGTAAGACAAAAAAGGCTTAATCTAAACTAATTTACCATTCGTCTACAGTAAATAGCAAACGGTCTAAAATCAACCAATTTTATCCTTATAAACCTTCAAATTTGTAGTGTAATAAACAAAAACCTAGTATTATGAAATTAGCAATCGTAACAGCATATCCACCAAGTAAAGTCACTTTAAATGAGTACGCGTATCACTTGGTAAAGCAATTCAGAAAGCATCAAAATGTAACAGAATTGATTTTATTAACCGATAAAACAAAAGGTGATAAAGATTTACAGTTTGAAGAAGCTGGTTGCAAGATCACAGTAAAAGAATGTTGGTCGTTTAACAGTTACAAGACTATTTTTTCAGTAACAAAAGCAATCAACCAAACAAAACCAGATTCAGTATTGTTTAATTTACAATTCATGAAGTTTGGCGACAAGAAAGTAGCAGCTGCTTTAGGTTTAATGCTGCCATTGGTTTGTAAACTAAAAAGAATTCCAAACATAGTATTGCTTCATAATATTCTAGAAGAAGTAGACCTTGGAAGTGCAGGTTTTACATCAAACAAAATGATGCAAAAAATATATGGCTTTATAGGCTCTACGTTGACACGATTAATTCTAAAAGCAGATACAGTTGCTGTAACTATGCAGAAGTATGTAGATATTTTAGAAGAGAAGTATAATGCTAAAAACGTAAAATTAATACCTCACGGTACTTTTGAAATACCAGCAGAGCCAGATTATTCTTTACCAGAAGGACCGTTACAAATAATGACTTTCGGAAAGTTTGGAACTTATAAAAAAGTAGAAGGTATGATTGAAGCTGTAGAGAAAGTAAGACAATCTACAGGCTTAGATATGGAAGTTGTAATTGCCGGAACCGATAACCCAAATGTACCAGGATACTTAGCCAAAGTACAAGATGATTATAAACACGTGCCACAATTAAGATTTACAGGATATGTTGAAGAGTCTGAAGTGCCGACGTTATTTCAAGAAAGTGCAGTAGTTGTGTTTCCTTATACTTCTACAACAGGCAGCTCTGGTGTATTGCACCAAGCAGGTAGCTACGGTAAAGCAGTTGTAATGCCTAACCTTGGTGACTTAGCATTATTAGTACAAGACGAAGGTTATAGAGGTGAGTTTTTTGAGCCAGGAAGTGTTGAAAGTTTAGCTCAAGGCATTAAAGCGATTGTTACAAACGAAGCTTATAGAATAGAATTAGCTAAAGCTAATTATGAAGCAGCAACGGCTTATCCAATGTCTAGAATTGCTGATATGTATGTTCAGACTTTTAAAACGATTATTGATAGGAAGCGTAGTAAAAAAAGATTGTTTAGAACAAAACTAGCTTCTAATGTAATTGATAAAAGACAAGAACAGACTAATTCTTCTAATACAGAATCACCTACACCTATTGTTTAGAGGAAATATATTTATACGATGCCTTTTTTGCCCCATTTTTATCGATAAAACCAAAATGTTTTTGAACATTTTTTCGCCAAGGAAGTCTACCTACGACTTCCTTTGGTATTTTAGAAAAGTCGTATAAGGTCCAAGACATAAACGGAATGTCTTGTTCTGCAAAAGTAGTTTGAATTTTTTTGTGGTATTCAGCTTGGTCATCTTCAGATGGTCCAAAAGGTTTCCAAAAACCACTGTAAGACGACATACCATATTCAGTAATTACAATAGGCTTATCTTTAATTTTCGACTTTAAATTGGTATATGCTTCGGATAAATCATCAAGATTTTCATAGTAGTGAAATGAGATGAAATCGAGCTTGTCTTTAAGAATTTCTCCACTTTCTACATTCGACCAGCCTATGGTTACAGGATGATTGCCATCTACAGATTTTACTAAATCTATCATTTTATTGAGCCAAGCTGTGACCAAGGATTCACCTCTCGATTCAAAATCTAAATTGGGCTCATTTTTAATGTCCCAACCTAATAACGCATCATGATCTTTTAAAGCTGAGACTATTTTTTTGGCGTGCTGTTGGGTTAAAGTCCAATCTAGTACGGAATAGTCACCATAAAAATCAAACAAGGTTATGAGTACTTTAAGATCTTCTGTCTTTGCTAAGTCTAAAAGTTGTTTTACTTGGTCTAGTTTTGTTGCATCTACGTTGGCTTTTCCAAAACTTTCATACGGAATAAAAACACGTATACTGTTGAGGTTAGCGCTTTTTATAATTTTAAAATCCTTAGCAATCGTATCGGCATTAAAATTGTCGCCATACATATCCCAAGCTGTCGCTTGTGGATAGTAGTTAATGCCCTTAATGTTTAGTTTTAAAGTATCTTGAGTGGTTTGATTTTCAAACGGACGGCTTTCTAATTTTACCATATGTCGTATTCGCCAAAACCCATCTTCCAGTAAAAAAGTAACACGATAATCCGAAGTTTCTGTTGCGTCAAAAATTAGCTTATTGTCTTTAAAAACGCGTTTGTATTCCACAACATCATAATCTGTTAACACAGCAAGTTGACCATCTTCACTAAAAAAATCGAGTTTAGGATTGTGAGATAACGTGGTGGCATCTATTGTAGTATTACTTTCAGTATTAAGATGTATAATGTTGTGAAGGTTTTCTCTGGAGTTTTCGGTATAATAATCAGTTATGCCTTCAGTGGTATTAGTTTTGTATGCAACTTGCTTTACGTACCAAGCATCTAAATAATCTGTTTCAATAGCTTTTAGGGTTTGCTGGTCCATTGGTCTACCTTCATTAGTTAAAGGTTGCCATTGCATTTGAGGTAGATATTGCTCTACTTTTTTTACTTCGGTATGAAGCATTTTGCTTCGGTCTGCACCAGTATTAAGGTAACTGTAAATAGACGAAATACCATAAACCACCAAACCAATAAGAATGATATAAGATATCATTAACGCTGTGCGTATTATATTTTTATTGATATTACTCATAGGTAATGGTACTAAAGGATTTTGTTGTTCCAGCAGCATAAAATTCAAAATTGTATTGTCCTTTTGGGAAACGGTCTTTATTTAGTTTAAATGTCGCAAAACCTTCACGTGTTTCTTTAATCATTTTATGGTCTAAAACATCATTTTTAAATATTTTTAAACTCACGTTGAGACCATCTGGTACACGCTGATTCATAAAACTTTCAATTGGTCCTACAGTTATGGTGCGCTTATCTTCAGAAAAATGAATTTCAAAATCACCAATAGCTTTTTTATAAAAAATGACAATAGTATTGCTTTCTGCCATACCTTCAACATAGGCTTTTACATCATAACGTTCTTCGTGGTCTGGGTGCAAAAATTTTGCCTTGGCAATACCGTTAATTGTTAGTCCAGAGGTTGATGATTTGTAACCCTTGGAGTTAGTGAGATAAAAATTTACAAAGGTGCCATCGCTAACTGTATTGCCGTAACGGTCTTTTAATTCTGAAGTTGAAAATGTAGTAATTTGATTTCCGTCTGCATACTCATGAATTCTGTTGTAATCAATTTCGAAATTCGTAGGAATAGCTGGTACCACATTAACATCATATTCTTTCGAATTAAGATCTAAACATTCTGTACTTATAATGATGCGACCATCTTCTTTTTCTGAATATATATTTCTGTAAGCAATGCCATTTTGCATTACGATGTCGTTGCTGTAATTTTTGTTTATAAATTGATGCTTTACTTGCACTTTTGTGCTGTCTGCTAACGGATTGTCTAATGGGTCTGTAGGTATGGTAACAAGCATTGTATAATCTGTACCACCTGCTTCAATGCTAGGAGGGCCAATGTAGGTTTCAATAGCTTTTATTTTTGGTTGTGGATTAACATATAGTGTACCTGTTTTAAGAACAGAATCATTAATCAGTTGCCAGTTTATAGTGCCTGATTTATTGGCAAATTTTTGCGGTAATTGAAAACTAGTTATTGAATTTTCTATGCTAGGTGAAACTATAATGGTGCCGTAACTATTAGCACATAATAAATAAACAGAGGCATTTACGTTTCCTTTAAATTGTAATGAAATGTCCTCTCCAGCAACATAAGAATTTTGCGTTGTGATTAACTCAATGTCATGGTTAGAGTCACTTGAGTTTTGTTTGTTATTAGTGACAAAAAACAAAATAAAAAAGGCGATATAGAAATACTTTAGCTGCATTAATTAGGATTCCCTATATAGGTGTTAACTTCTAGTTTTACAAATTTATAAAGTGGATGGTTTATTGGTTGTAACTCATTATCATCGTGCTTAATAATTCGATTAGGTACAATCTTATCTGAAATATCTTCGTTTGGTAAACCGTTAACATAACAGTTTTCCATGTCGTTATTAATTAATTTTGAAGTTTCATTTTTCAAAAGAGCATATTCAAATGGACGTTGTCGTTGCTGTCGTATGCCATCCTTTATAAAGATATGATCTACCCAAATCAACTCTTTATATTCGTTATAATAAGATACTAATAATTGCGGAATAGTAACTTCTTCTGTACCTCCATTAAATAGTATTCCAGAAACTTTAGAATCCTCAATATTCTGAATAGAAATTGACGTACGCTTGTACAAATCTGAACTCGATACATTACCTGCCACCTGAAGATTAAATTTTGTAGGTTGCTCTTCAAACTCTACAGGTGTAAATTCATCAGGATTAAAAGTCTTTGGAATAGAATCTTGCGTTTTAGACCAGGCAATTCCTTCAAAATTTATTCTAAAGGAACTTACTTCCTTAGGCATTAATTTATGCTTTACATGATATTTTGCATTGTAGGTTGCCAAAAACTTGTTATCATCGTTATATAGCGTGCCTTTAAGTACAACGTCAGCAGGTACATTATCTATATTTTGTACCTCACCAATGAGCGCGTAATGGTTTTCAAACTTTACCAATTTAGCATCTAAAATTTCTAAGACGGGTTGTTTTAAAATGTCTTCGTGATGGGTTTCTTCGGTTGTAATACGTCGTCTACCTTGGTTAAAATAGTCGGTCGTATTCATAGAGTACAATTGATCTGGAGGTAAATCTAAATCAATGTCTTCGGGTTGTAAATACCATTTACCATTAACTTTTTCGAGATACTTATAATCGGTTTTCTTAATTTTTTCGAGAGGTGTAATCCATTCGGTATTCACTTTTATGCTTGCTAAACTGTCATTTTCGCTTATAGTTTCAGTTGTAATCGCATCGAGTTTAGCGTAAGAGCTCAATAAACCGTCAGTGACGGAAACTTCTAGCATGTATTGGTCTAATGCCATATTGCTCTTTGGGTTTATGAGGCTGTGCGCTTCTTTAAAGCGTTTAAAATCGATAGCATCGTAATAGGCAATAACGGCATTTTTGGCAGAGTGATGCGATACGTTTTTAATGTAAAACAAATAAATACCATAAAACACAATGATGGCTAATATCACAGACCATACGTGTGTGAGTTTTAAAATTAACCTAGAAAATTTGGTATAATTATTCTGAAAATTAAGATAGACAGGTGGTGGTGAATATTTTGTTTTTAAAGCATGTACCAATAAAAATTGAACGTTGAGTACAAAAGCTACTAAAACGGTTAGAAAAGGCATAGTGCCCCAAAGAATTTTTAACCAGGTGGCTACGTCGTCTTTAGGTAGAATAGATGATAACGGAGGTACATTGAGTTTTTCCCAAACCATTATGCCATTTTCTAATTGCCTTAAACGTTGCCAGCCACAGAAATATAAAATTGGATCGTAAAACTTGTCGTTAGAGAAAATGTATTTTAGATTGTATTTCTCTGGTGTAGTTAAAAATTGTTGTAACGAACCAATACCTTCTACACCTTTAAATTTTGAATTTTCCAAACGCTCAATAGGTCGTGTTGTAAGTTCTGGAAGTCGTCTTGCTGAATGGTAATTACCATCAACAGACAATGCTTTTGTTTGCGCAGACAACCATGCCATTTGGTCGCCAAAACCAAGAGTCATATAACGCCATTGGTCGTGATGATCCTGACTCAAAAAATTAATAATAGGTAGCATTTTAATTTTTTGAGGTTGGGAGGGTTTAAAATAACCAAGGCTTAGTGTAAAAATGGTCATAAACAAGAATAAACCAGCAAAGAGTCCGCCAGCAACTCTGTGGTACACATCTCCAAGGCGTTCTTGTATGAGTGTTTTTAAATCGCCTTCAACTAATCTGTAAGCAAACTCTCCAAAAAGCGGCAAAGACATTATAGATGCCCAAAGCGTAAAACGGTCTAGTGTTAAGATGTTAAACGCAGTTTCACCAAGCGCAATTCTAGGGATAGGTGTTGTACCGCCTGTACCTAAAATCGTTAAAATGGTTATAGACAAACCAAAAAACAAATAGCGCTTACTGTAATAGCGATAGAAAATATATGGTAATAAGATCAGTAAAACTCCCCAAGGAATCAAGAAAAAAACCAGTCCAGAAGATGTTATTTCCAAGAAATTATCTCGAGAGCCATGCGGAATTGGAACCTGCGTAATAGGGTTGTTTTTAGAGTTTATCCAATACGGTAAAATACAACCTACAATGATTACTAAGGATAACATTCCAAAGCTAACAATGCGTTTAAAGAGTTTAAAAAAGCTATTAAGAAATAATCTAATAGTAACTTGCTTGTAAGAAGGCACACCTTCTCTTGCGTGGTCCATTATTACCATGCCTATTAACGGAAAAATAAAAAAGACCATTCCAAAAATAGGTGTAACGTGGTGTGATGTTACCGTAACTGATATTAGGGATAATGAGGTGGCTAAATATCTGAGCTTACCAGTTTTTAACCACAAATAAATTTCTGGTAGCGCATGCATTAAAACAGAAACACCAACAATACTTGGTAGCTGTCCGAAGATATGAAGCGTTTCTACGAATGATGAGGAAAAAACAGCCAATATTGCAGCATAACCAGCCGCTTTTTTACTTGCGGTAATAAGGTAGGCATATCTGTAAACTCCAGTGATAAATAATGTTATACCAATAAATGCAACCGTAAACATGCCAAATTTGAGTCCTCCTATATATGAGAGCGCACCAATAGACTGATGTACTAATGGAGGATAACTCATCACAGTAAACCCTGTATACCACTTATAATTCCATGGCTCAAACCAACTATTGGCATAATGGTCAGCAAAAAAAAGATGTATAAGGGCATCATAGGTGGTTTCTAAAGTGAAAAAAATAGATGTACCATGAAACACTAAACCCATTAAAAGGGCAGCAATCAAATATTTATTTGAGCTTTCTTTCATCTATAATGCTGATGCTTAAATCATTTTGGTAAAGATATATAATTTCAAAGGTGGTTCTAATTTTATTCATCTTAAGTAATCTGCCATTCGTCTACACTAAATGTCTGATTAATCTAAATTAAAATTTTCAGGATACCTTATCTAGTACTTTTGAACCGAAATTAATACCTAAAATCACAAATTATGAAAATTTTAGCCATCGACGACCAACAGTTAGTATTACTTCCTTTAGAAAAGAGATTGAAGGAGTTAGGATACGATGTTAAAATAGAAACAGATGCTAATAAAGGATTGGCTATATACGATGACTTTAATCCAGATTTAGTTATCGTAGACTTTAATATGCCAAAAATTTCTGGATTTGATGTGGTAAACCATATTAGAACGTCAAAAAACCCTGAAACACCAATTATGATTTTATCAGGTAATACTCAAGATGCAATTATAACTGAAGCATTTGAGTTAGGTGTTACAGATTATATGAAAAAACCTTTAAGCTTAAACGAGATTTGTGCACGTGTAAAGCGATTAATCGGAGTGCCACAAACAGCATTAGCTAATTCTTCTGAGAATGTAATGATTCAGCAACGTTGTGTTGGTGTTGTAATTCCATGTTATAATGAAGAAGAGCGATTGCTAAGTGATGAGTTTTTAAAGTACATAGATCAACATACAGGTTATCATTTATGCTTTGTTAATGATGGTAGTAAAGACAGAACTTTAGAAGTTTTGCATAATATTCAAAAAGGAAGAGAAGATTTTATTACAGTTTATGATTGCGAAAAAAACGGTGGTAAAGCAGAAGCTGTAAGGTTAGGAATGTTACACATGGCACAAAAAGAAGATCTTGATTACATAGGGTTTTTAGATGCAGATTTATCCACCGATTTAAGAGATTTTGACGATTTAGTAAAAACTATAGAAAACTCAGATTTTAAAATTGTAAGCGGTTCTCGTATCTCTAGAATGGGAGCAGATATTACTAAAGAATCAGCACGCAAAATCATTAGCTTAACGATAAACTTTATTATAAGAAAGATTTTAAGAATGGATTTTAAAGACACACAATGTGGTGCAAAAATCTTTCATAAGGATATCATTGATATTGCTTTTGGTAAAAAGTTTGTAACGCAGTGGATTTTTGATGTAGAAATTTTTAAGCGAATGTCTATCCATTTTGGTCTTAAGAAGGCAAAAGCGATGCTTTGTGAACAGCCATTAAAGCGTTGGATACATGCTGACGGATCTAAATTGTCTATGAAAGACTCAGTAAAGATTGTAATGCAATTAGCGCAGATTGCATGGGTTTATAGATCCAAAAAATCAAAATCTAAGAATTCAGAAGTTCTTGAAGTTGCATAATAATAAGTAAATAATGAAGATAGGAGTCATAATAATTTTTAGAAATAATGAATCTTTAATAAATGTTGACGCTTTAGCCAAACACATTCAGTCTACAGATGTTGTAAAGTTTTGTTTGGTAGATAATAACAGCAAGGATAATACCATACAATTACTTAACGAAGTAAAAGAAAATTGTGCAGACAAAGTAGAAATTGTAGAGATAAAAAAGACGGTTTCCGAACCAATGGCCAAAAGAGCAGGTGCTCGTTATTTGTTTAGTAATTATAATTTGAAGTATATAGGGTTTATAAACTTGGCATCACTTCAAAAAACAAACAAAAGTCTTGATGAAATTTTGGAGCACAGTGTAAAAAACAAAGAATTTATAGCAGAGGTAAAAGCGCTAATAGATAAAAATAACCCTAAGTCAAATTTCTTTAAGGGAATTATTTCAATTGTAGATTCAGTAAAAGAAATGAATAAATACAGGGCTTTAAAACCGAGCCTTTAAAAATAGAAAGAACATGAAAGCATATCCTATAAAATTTAAACCAATCTTAAAAGAGAAAATTTGGGGCGGAAATAAACTCTCAAAAATCTTGAATAAGCAAACAGATTTAGAAAATGTTGGTGAAAGCTGGGAAATTTCTGGTGTAAAAGGAAATGTTTCAGAAGTAGCTAATGGAGACTACAAAGGGCAAAACCTAAATGATCTTTTAAAAACATATAATTCAGAATTTTTAGGTTTAGCAAATTCAGAACGTTTTGGCGAAGAGTTTCCTCTGTTAATTAAGTTTTTAGATGCAAAAACAGACCTTTCAGTACAAGTGCATCCAGATGATAAAATGGCCCAAGCACATCATAATTCCTTTGGTAAAACAGAAATGTGGTATATCATGGATAGTGATGACGATGCAGATATCGTTCTTGGATTAAAAGATGAAAGTGTAGATAAAAATATATTAGGACAAATTAACGCAAATAATGTTGAAGAGGTCTTTAATAGAGAAAAAGTAAAGCAAGGCGATAGTTACTTTATTCCAGCAGGAAAAATTCATGCCATTGGTGCAGGTGTTTTGGCTGCTGAGATACAGCAAACCAGTGATATTACTTATAGAGTTTACGATTGGGATAGAACCGATGATTCAGGTAATAAACGAGATTTGCATACTAAACAAGCTATAGAAGCAACAAAATCTTTTGAGTCTAATGGTAAATGTGATTATGAACTTTTTTCTTATAAAAATAGCAATTTAGTGTCTTGTGATTTCTTTACTACTAATATTTTTAAGGTTAATGGTTTAAGACAAATAAACTATGACTATCTAGACTCGTTTGTTATTTTTATGTGCGTAGAGGGAGAGACTTTAATATCTGTAAACGGACATACCGAAACTTTAAAAATGGGAGAAACTGTATTGCTTCCAGCATCAATGAGAGCTGCTTTATTTAACGGTAAGAATGCAAAGTTGTTAGAAGTGTATATAAAACCACAACAATCTCAAAGTAAAAAATTAGCTATTTAGTTACTTTATAATTTTATATTTGCTCATCTTTTAAAATTATATTTTGATGAGTTTAGAAAGAGAACTTCAAAAGCGAAGTGGAAATCAGTGCGAACTTAGTGGAGCCACAGAAAAACTAGCAGTTTATATTGTTCCAGATGCTAAAGATTTGGCTTTATATGCATCGGAAACATGTATAGAACAGATGAACGATGCTGACAAAATTGATGCTAACCATTGGAGATGTCTTAACGATAGCATGTGGAGCGAGCATGATGCCGTAAAAGTGATGGCTTGGAGAATGCTTCACAGAATTGATGCAGAATGGACACAAGATTTACTCAATATGTTTTACATCGAAGATGACTTGTTAGAAGTAGCAAAAGCATCGGGTGATGGTGAAGATGATGAAAATAAAATTACACATCGCGATGTTAATGGTGTGGTTTTAGAACATGGAGATTCTGTTGTGCTTATCAAAGATCTTAAAGTTAAAGGCTCGAGTATGGTAGCCAAACAAGGAACGGCTGTTAGAAATATAAGACTAGACCATGAAAACGCTGAGTATATTGAAGGCAAAGTAGATGGCCAGCAAATCGTAATTATAACCCAATACGTTAAGAAGATTTAATCTGAGTTCTTTTTGTTGAAGAAGTCAAAACTCAGAGGTATCATAAATACCATAAATAAGTAACGACCAGTTACTAATCCAAAGAGTGTTATTCCGGCAAGAATAACCATTAAAATTACCTTATATTTATATTTCATGGTGTAAAGGTAAATTCCTTCTTTAATTTATTCAATACAAAAATCAAAATGTTGCAAATAAGACCAACTTGTGAGCATTGTAATAAATCACTTCCTTTTGATTCTGAAGAGGCTATGATTTGCACATTTGAATGTACCTTCTGCAAGGATTGTGTAGAGCTTTTACATCATATCTGCCCAAACTGTGGTGGTGGTTTTGAAAAACGACCAATTCGTCCTAAAACATTACTCCATAAATATCCTGTTTCTATTAAAGAAATTCATAAACCGGTAGACCTTAAGACTCACTATATAAAATTCAAGATTAAGTAGTAATTTTTCTTACAATCTATGTGTTTGTAAATGTGTTGTTTATCGAAAAAATAAACCGCCAATTTCAAATTGTCTAGACAAAAATACCATTTATCGAATTTCTGGGAAGTAGAGGATATTTAGTCAGATATTAGTGTCATCCCTTAGAATTAATAGCACCAGATTTACAGATTAATAGCCCTAAATTATTATTAATGATTTAACAGTATTTATTATGGATTTACAGATCACCAACTACAACAACCGCTTTCAGATTAAGGGGACACTTAACAAGTTAAGTATTAAGACTTTTAATGCGCATTTTGCTAATATTTTTGATAGACTAGATAATATCTTATTAGATATAGAAAGTGTAGAAAGTATAGATAGGGCAGGCGTAATGGCCTTGGCTAGATTACATAATGAATCTATTACAAAATCTAAAAAATTATCAATAATAGGTTTAGGTTGCAAAGAACTTTACGATCATTTTAAGTCTGAAGAGCCTGAAACTATCCAGGTGCCTGCTGGTTCAATTGTTGCAGCTTAGAAGAATAAATCTTAAAATATATACACAGAAAGTGCCTTAAGTACGTTTATGGTGACAGATAAGCGGCTTTTGAGCACTTTTTATTTAGCAAGACATGTCTGCTATAATTTTCCATTCGCCATTAATCTTTTTAAAGATAATGATGAAAATACCATCTGCATTACCAGCTTCTCTTTTTAAATGATATTCTCCCATAACCCAGTAATTATTTCCTTCAATTTTTGAAACATCATTGATAACAAAATTCAATGTACCACTTTCAGCTTTTGTTGGATAGCCTTTTTTATAATTTTTTAAAGTGTTTTCCCAACCGTAAGTTAATCCTCTGTTACCGTAAAATTTTAAAGAATCATTCTTCCAGTAGCCTTGCATAAACCCTTCTAAGTCATGAGTATTCCATGCCTTTTCTTGTGCGTTCAGGACTTTTAAAATTTCTGCTTTGTCGGTTTCAAAAGTGTCTTTCTGTTGGTCTTGGTTATTACTGCAATTGAGTAGTAAAAGTACTAAGGCAAAATAGAAGGATTTCATTACAAATAGGATTTTAGAATATCCTAAAAGTAATCATTTACCAATAAATCTGTACTAACGCATTTTTAAAGTACTCCCTTTTGCTTCTTTAAAAATGCATCAGCTTGGTGCTGCATCAACTCGCGTGCTTTTTTACGTTTGTAGTTCATCACCTCCTCTTCATCAGCAATTTCTGTGTAGACTTTGTTGTTAATGTCATTATCTGTTTTAACTAGTAACTGACGTTCTGCAACTTGTTGGCTAACCCACGATTTTATAACAGTTTCCTGATCTTCTAATTTATAGTCGTACTCGCCTTTTGGTGATAAAAGTTTTGCGATAATAGGTGAAGTTTCAATAGTAAGAAACAACAAGAAAATAAAGAAAGAAGGTAGCCAAGGCAACGTGCCCAAAGCGGTAACTCTGGCCATTAAGCCGTCAAAATTATCAATGATAGGTTGCGATTCTGTAACGTTGGCTTTATAATCGTCTTGCAAAGCAATAATTTCATTTTCTAGAGTTGTAATTTTTGCTTTATTATCGGTTTTTAGTTGTTGTAATTCTGCTAAAGCAGCATCGTGTTTTTCGCGCTTTTCTTTGTAAACAGGGCCTTTTCCTAATTTCATTGATCCAGATGTGCCTTCGGCTTCTGTTATATAAGTGTCGTAAAGTGCATTGACTTCGGTTTCTTTAGTACCTATTTCACTTTGTAAACCTAAAATCTGATTTTCTAATTCTGCTATTTTAGGATTGAATTGTTGCGCAATTTGATTTTGATTGGCTAAGGTTAAATCATTCTTTTGTTCTAATAACACCTGATTGATTTCCTTTTCAAAAATCTTAAGTTCTAAAGGTTTTGAAATCACCACAGCAATTATCACAGCCAGAAAAATTCGTGGTGTAGCTTGTAGCAACTCGTCTAAAAAGCTATTTCTTTTTTTAATAGTTGATACAATATAACGGTCTAGATTAAATATAAGAAGTCCCCAAACCAGCCCAAAACCAATGGAAGTATAGAGGTTGTCAAAAACTGTGTATAATGCATAACTTGCAGCAATAGTTGCCATTAATGCGGTAAAAAACACAGTAGCACCAATGCCAGCATATTTATTTTGCTCGCCATTAGAGCAGTTATCGAGAATATTGGTATCTGCTCCCGAGCACAGGATAAAGAATTGTTTTAACATAACTGTTTGTTTTTTGATTGATTGATTGATTGATGTATAGGTTATTAGAACGCAAAATGGTAACAAATGTTACATAAATAAGCTAAAAATGTGGAGTTTAGGCCTCATATGATTTTTGTCATACCAAATCTTAAGTATAAAAACTAACTTTAGGTGTAACCAAAAATCATAGAGTTATGAGAACTACAGTTGTAATAGGAGGAAATTTTGCAGGCATTACTGCAGCTTTAGAGTTAAAAAGGAAAGACCCAAAGAATCAACGTGTAATACTTATTGATAAGTCTCCCTTGTTTTTGTTTATACCATCATTGATTTGGGTTCCTTTTGGCAGAAGAGATATAAAAGATATTTCATTTAGAAAAGATAAAATACTAGAGAAAAAAGGTGTGGAATTTGTTCATGCAGAAGCCATAAAAGTCTTGCCCGAAGATAACAAAGTTGAAACCACAAAAGGCGATTTTGAATATAACGATTTGGTTATAGCTACAGGTCCAAAAGTTAAGTATGATGTTGCTAAAGGTGTTAAAGATTATGCATACTATATAGGTACACCAGATGGAGCCATGAAAACCCGAAAAGCACTTAATGCATTTAAAGAAAATCCCGGTCCTGTTGTAATTGGAGCAACACAAAATGCTGGTTGTATGGGAGCAGCATATGAGTTTCTTTTTAATATTGAAAAATGGCTGAGAGAGCAAAAAATTCGTAAAAAAGTAGATTTATATTGGATAACACCCGAAACGTATTTAGGACATTTTGGTATAGATGGTATGCCAATGGGAAATACCATGCTTAAGACCTTTATGAAAATGTTTAATATACATTATAGAACCGAGGTTGGTGTGGAAGAGGTGAAGTCTAATGGGGTATTATTATCTAGTGGAGAATTTATAGAAAGTAACTTCACCATGTTGATGCCTCCTTTTATTGGTGTTGAATTTGTTGTTAATTCTAAAGGGCTACAAACCAATGCTGCAGGCTATATACCTGTAAATGATACATACCAGCATGTTACACATAAGAATATTTGGGCAGCAGGTATTGCGGTAGATGTAAAACTGCCATTTAAACCTGGTAAAGTACCTTTCTCTGGGCCAAAAACAGGATATCCATCTGATGAAACTGGCAAGGTAGTGGCAGAGAATATTCTAAGAGTTCAAAAAGGTAAAAAGCTAAAAGAAAAGCCTTGGGGAAAAATACCTGGACTGTGTATTATGGACGCAGGAAAGAAAGAAGTTTTAATTGTAAGCAATCACTTGTTTAAACCGAGAACGTTTGCCATTATGATTCCGAATGTAATCTATGATTTTGGCAAAATCTTATTCGAAAAGTATTTCCTTTGGAAAACAAGAAACGGATTATCTTACCTTCCATAAGACTAAAAAAAAGCCTCGCATTGCGAGGCTTAAGTACTAATTTGTAACGGTAATCAATATTGGTGGTAATTCTTTACCATTTTTATCATATATATCAAAAAGAGTAACAACATAATTGGGTTCAATATGGTTTATATATGATTTAACTTTATCGTTCAAGATGTTACCTTTATTAATATGTATTAGATTATTTGGAAACTGAATTTTAAAGGATGTAATTTTATTTTCTTTTAATGTAATTTTTAAATTTTTCAGTTTTTCCTTAGTAAGCGAAATATCTCCTCCTTTAATTTGTTTTCCATTAATAATAGGGTACTGAGTAGTTCTGTCACTAAATAAATCAATTTTACCAGTACTCTTACCATCATCATCTATAAATTCATATGAAGCAGTTACCATTTTTACCTTCCATGGACTATTATCGTTGGTGTTGTCTGTCTTTTTTAGAGAATCTTCAGAAGTATTGAAAATTTTCTTTTCTTTGGCTTTAGCTTCTTCAACGGTTAACCCAGAGTATAAGTTTAATGATCTTTTCGGTAAGTTAGATTTAGCAATACTTTCATTATAAGATATACATGTAGACCAAACATTTGCCTCTTTAAGTTTCAACTGTATGGATTTAGCTAAATCTGCACTTTTATTCTTTTCAATAGCAATTGAAGCCATAACATATTTTCTATGCTCGTCAGTAGATAAATGTTTGTTGAGTTTTTTTACTTCATTGTTAATGTCAGCTATTTCAACTTTCTTACCGTTAAATTGAATATTATTCTTACCATCAATATAGATTTCAATAGGTTCAATTTTGTTAGTTTGGTATACTCCATTAGCATTTGGTCCACCCTTAGATGTTTTCTTAGGTGTCTCAGGTGCTGGTGGAGCAGGAGGTGGTGGAGGTGGAATGTTTGGCCACGGTTCTGCGTCTTGCTTTTGCTTTTTAGTCATTAGAGAGCTGTAGATCTTGTAATAATAGTCATATTCATCTTTTTTAATAACTGGGTAAGCAGCTTTAGGATTTACTTTGACTTTCTCTATGGCTTTATTCATTTTTTCTGCCCAAGCATTGTATTCTGCTATCTGTTGTTTTGTAGCTTTTTGTTGAGTACGACCATTATAGTTCTTGGCAGGAACAGGTGGACAAGGTAGAATATTATGTTCTTTTAATTCTTCTTTAGTGAACGAATTATATATTTTGTCTGCCTGTGCTTTTAAAATAAATAACTCAGAGTTATCGGTTTGAGGACCTTTTAAATATTCTGTAATTGCATTAGAATATACCTTCGAGATTTTCTCGTAACGTTTTATTTGCGAATTTTGATAGGTTGATTTGAATCCTGTTTTTGTATACAGATTAAATTGATATGGTTGCGGATGCGTTTTACTCATAGCATTGTTTAAAACTTTACTGCCAGTGTAATAGACGATATCTTTATGAGAATAATCGTTTAAAGTAGAATTTTCAATGTGTTTACCGTCAAGCCATAGTGCAAATACGGTTTCATCTTTCCAAGATTCAAACTGTATTTTTGAAGGTGATTTTGGTTCAACTTTAGACAGGTTAATTGTAGGGACTTCAGGATACTTTTTGACACTGTTCCGTTGTGTGTCGTTCATAATATCATAGATGGCAACAATTCTTTGATATGTAGTGTTATTAATGAAATTTGTTCTTTCAAAAGCTTCCATCCAAGCAATATATTCTTGCATCATGGCATCTGTAGCGCCACTAACATAAGTCATCTTTAGTTTATTTGCTTCCTTTAGCTCTTCTGTAATAGCATCAGCAGGATTTGTTTGTTCTTTTTGTACATACTCTCGTTCTGCAAAGCTGTAAAAAAGAATAGCTAAAACTGGTAATACCAATAAGGTACTTAACCAAATTCGAGTTTTGGAGGTTTGCGTTTTCATAACTGTAAATCGTTTTTTGAATGATGAATAATTGATAGCACTCGCTAATTGATGATTGTGAGTGTTTGATGAAAATTGTAATAATATATTTTGATAGCTTTTAGTGGTAACACCTTGCTGCAATACAGCGTCATCTGCTAAAAACTCGTGATTTAGTTTTACATGATGTTTTAAAATGTACACCAACGGATGAAACCAAAAGACAATTTGTAACAGTTCTAGCAACAAAATGTCTAAGCTGTGCCATTGCTTGGCATGCGTTTCTTCGTGTAGTCTAACTTCTTCGGGTATTTGATTGTTTTCAAATTGTTGGCGGTTAACAAAAATGTATTTAAAGAAGGAATGTGGTATACGATACGCTTTTAGTAATACGTAGATAAAATTACGGTTGTGCTGTTTATCGTTTGTTGCAATTTGGCTGTAAAGTCTAAAAAGGTTAACCGCAAAACGAATTGCAAATAGTGTTGCTCCAAGTATGTAGATAGACCAAAGAATAGTTTCTAAAGTCAGTACAGGTGAGGTCTCAATGGGTTGAGGCATAACTTCTGCTTCTATGGGAATAAATGCAGCTGTGATTTCAAAATTTTGAACAATAGGTTCTATATATTCAATAATTGTAAGCTGCGGAATTATTAAAGCCATGGCAAACGAACCCAACAGATAAAATCTTTTGAAGTGATGCATCTGTTGCTTTTCTAAGAGTAGCACATAGGTTAGCCAAAACACCAAAAGACAAGCCGAAAATTTTAATAAAAATAGTTCCATGATTACTTACTTTTAATTTCCTTGTCTATTATAGCTTTTAGCTCTTCTAACTCTTTTTTGGTTAAATCTGTTTTTCGGGTGAAGAACGATGCAAACTGAGACGCACTATCGTTAAAAAAAGTTTTAATTAAACCGTTTACATGCTTTGAGAAGTAGTCTTCTTTTTTAACTAGTGGGTAATACTCTCTTGATTTACCATAGGTTTTATAATCCACAAAACCTTTACCAATCATGCGCTTTAATAACGTGGCAACGGTTGTTGTTGCTGGTTTTGGCTCAGGATAGACTTCTAAAATATCTTTCATAAAAGCTTTTTCTAGCTTCCAGAGATATTGCATAAGTTGTTCTTCGGTTTTAGAGAGTTCCATTGTTCTACAAAATTAGAATTAACTCTACAAATGTAGAATAAAAAAATTATTTTCAAAACATTTGATTATCAATTTTTTACAATTTAGTATCTTTGAGTAGAAGATTAAATGATTTATTTTAATGAAAAAGCCCTTACTATTACTTGGCTTAATAGCTTTAGTAACTTTCAATATTAAAGCGCAATCTGTTCAGGATTTAATTAATGAAGTAAGTAATTCTAACTTACAAACTACAGTAGCAGAGCTGTCTGGAGAACAAACAGCGACCATAAACGGAAGTACACAAACCATAACGACTAGAGTACAAAGTAATAACGATTTAGCAGCCGATTATATAAAAGAACGTTTAGAAGCATTGCCTAATCTTAATGTTGAATTTCAGAATTTTAATACGGTTGGGAAGAATGTTATTGCTACTCAGATTGGGCAAACAAATCCTGATGATATATATATAATTTGTGCGCATTATGATTCTGTAACTACGTACTGTGCAGATGATAATGCTACTGGAGTTGCAGCAGTTTTAGAAATTGCACGAATACTTTCTACACAGTGTATTGATAATACAATTGTTTATGCGCTTTGGGACGAAGAGGAAATAGGATTGCTTGGTGCTAATTATTATGCACAGCAAGCTGCTGACGAAACCAATGGAAATACACGAGATAATATTTTAGGAGTAATTAACATGGATATGATTGGTTATGATGGTGATGCACCCGGAACACCTGGTGATAATCAGTTTGATATTGATGTTAGAAATATTGCAAATTCGGTTGCTATAAAAGATGATTTATTGGCTCTTCTTGGTACTTACACCTTCGATTTACACGAAATTGTTGTTAATCCAGGTACCACAGCTAGCGACCATTCTCGTTTTTGGAATCAAGGTTATTCAGCAGTTTTGGTTGGTGAATCTTGGGAAACCAATGATCAAACACCAGATTATCATACGTCTAACGATAGGGTTGAGGATATCGATTTTCAATATATGACAGAATTGACCAAGTTAGTGTTGGCATATACAGCGACTAAAGCTAATTTAATTGGTGTAGATAATACCATTACACAAACAGCGACATCATTAATGTCTAACCAAACGATAGGAACATATCAATGGTTTAATTGTGATACGAATACGCCCGTTTCTGGAGAAACCAATCAGTCCTTTACACCATTAACCGATGGAAATTATGCTGTTGAAGTCACCAATGGAAGTTGTACAGAAATGAGTGCGTGCATTAATTTTTCTGTTTTATCTACTGAAGAATTTCAGCCTAATGAAATAAAAGTGTACCCAAATCCGGTAGATTCAGTAATTAAGGTTGATAATTTTACTGAAACTAAAATTGATATCATAATTAATAATATATCAGGGAAAGTGGTTAAAAAAACAAACTCCCAAAAAACCTACATCGAAATTCCGTTTGATAGTATTACTTCAGGAGTTTATTTTGTAAATGTTAAGTCTAAAACTAAAGCTTCGACCTATAAAATTATTAAAGAGTAAAAAACTACTCAGTCGACTTTAACTCAGTAAAATACTTGTAAAACCAAGGGATAGTCTCAATACCTTTTAAGTAATTCCAAACACCAAAATGCTCGTTTGGTGAATGTATAGCATCGCTATCTAAACCAAAGCCCATAAGGATTGTTTTGCTTTTTAATTCTTGCTCAAAAAGAGATACAATAGGAATACTTCCACCACTACGTTGTGGAATAGGAGTTTTTCCAAAAGTTTGTTCGTAAGCTTTTGACGCAGCTTGGTAACCTGTGCTATCTATTGGTGTTACATAGCCTTGGCCGCCATGATGTGGAGTTACTTTTACTTTTACGGCTTTTGGTGCAATACTTTCAAAATGGGTTTTAAATAACTTCGTAATCTCTTCCCAATCTTGGTTAGGCACTAAGCGCATAGAAATTTTGGCGTAAGCTTTACTCGCAATAACTGTTTTTGCACCTTCACCTGTATAACCTCCCCAAATTCCGTTAACATCTAATGTCGGTCTTATAGAGTTTCGTTCATTTGTGGTATAGCCTTCTTCACCGTAAACGGCATCAATATCTAAAGCTTTCTTGTAGTTGTCTAATGAAAACGGAGCTTTGGCCATTTCTGTACGTTCTTCATCTGAAAGATTTTCAACCTTATCATAAAAACCAGGAATGGTAATGTGATTGTTTTCATCATGAAGTGATGCAATCATTTTGGTTAACACATTTATTGGGTTTGCTACAGCACCTCCATACAAACCAGAGTGTAAATCTCTATTTGGTCCGGTAACTTCAACTTCAACATAGCTTAAACCACGCAAACCAGTTGTAATAGAAGGTACATCTTTAGCAATCATGCCAGTGTCAGAAATTAGAATAACATCGTTTTCTAACTTCTCACGATTAGCAGCGACAAACTTCCCGAGATTGGCACTACCAACTTCTTCTTCACCTTCAATCATAAACTTTACATTACATGGTAATTCATTATTGTTTGTCATGTATTCTAAAGCCTTTACATGCATATACATTTGGCCTTTGTCGTCACAAGCACCTCTTGCAAAAATGGCTCCTTCAGGGTGTTTTTCTGTATTTTGTATTATAGGCTCAAACGGAGGGGAATTCCATAAATCTAACGGATCTGGTGGTTGTACGTCATAGTGGCCATAAACTAAAACTGTGGGTAAGTTTTTGTCAATTATTTTTTCGCCATAAACGATAGGGTAGCCATCTGTTTCACAAATTTCAACCTTATCACATCCAGCTTTTTCTAAACTCACTTTAATAGCGTCTGCTGTGTTAAGTACGTCTTCTTTGTAAGCTGAATCTGCACTTATAGAAGGAATTTTTAGTAAATCAATTAGCTCGTCGATAAAGCGTTGTTTGTGCTTATCGATGTAAGAATTTATGTTTTGCATAGTAGTTATTTGATTTCTAACAAAAGTAATAATAATGAAAGGATTATTTTCTTAAATAAAACCTATTTGAATATTGAAACTATTGTTTATATTTGCAGTCCTTTTGCAGGCGTGGTGGAATTGGTAGACACGCTAGACTTAGGATCTAGTGCCGCGAGGTGTGCGAGTTCGAGTCTCGCCGCCTGTACAAATAAAACCTTCAACGTATATGTTGAAGGTTTTTTGTTTATAGTCATTTTGTTAGCTTTTTTTGTGTATTATATTAACGACCACTAATTAATATTATAAAAAAAGGCTTCTCTATAAGAAGCCTTTTTACTCAAATAAACACTTAATAAATTAGAGTTTTACTAACTTAGTTGTCTTAGTTTTATTGTTGTTATCCTCAACTTTTACTATGTACGTACCTGTATTTAAAGTAGAAATGTCAAAAGTGTCATTTTTAGTAAAATCACCTTTATAAGATTTTACTTTTTTCCCTGTTAAATCATAAATTTCAATATTAGAGACATTAGAATTAATTCTAAACAATGATTGTGTAGGGTTAGGGTATATTGAAAATACTGAAAAATTTTGGTCATCTACACTTAGAACACTAGATGGTTGATTTCCTAAAATTCTAAACTGACCTGCTGGTATTGTGATAGTAGTTGTAGAGTTAGAAACCGTAGTGTTACCTGTAGGGTCCATTAAGTCGTACCAAGTTGTAGTTACTCCTGCTGGGAAGTTGGTGTTTACAAACTGTGTATTAACATCAAAATTAGCTAAAATTATAACGTTTCTAAGTTCAGATGTAGGAATTGAAGTATCAAAAATATCTATTCTAGGAGTGAAATCCCCTGAACTAATGGTGTATTCGCCTTCAAAAACCGGTTCTTCAATTTTAAGCTTGTGTAGTCTAGACCAATCATCATAAATTTGTGATCTCACAGCATCAGTAATCCAATTGTTACCCCATTGAGGTTGTGGCTTAGTGTCTAATTTGCAATCACCAGGCGTAGCATCATCAGGTGTATTTACAGTACCATTGTTACAAGTAAATATAGAATTGTTCATTCCTAATTCTCCAAAATGCCAAATCATTTTTGGCCCAGGAACCATTACAGATACAGCAGCTAAAGCAGACATGCGTGATAGTGCTGTATTTAAGTCTTGAACATTGTGACTGCTATTACTAGTATTTCCAAACTGAAGGTTTTTATACATTAAGCGCTCTTCGTCATGACTCTCTGGATAACCTAAAACTCTTGGGCCATCAAAAGAAGATCTTGATTTGTGACCAATACCATTAATATTTTTATTTCCATTCTGTCCCATTGTTAACTCATTGTAAGGATCTGTCATTTTTCCCCACATCATCACACCCTTACCTTCAGAGTATCTGTAATTAGCCCATTCTTTTTCTTCATTTTCACTTCCTAAATGCTCAAAAATAGCATAGTGATAAGGATCTAAAGACCACGAATAGTCAACATACTCTCTTAATACATCTACACGGTCTTGTTGGTAACCATTTGTACAGGTTTCGTTTCCTGAAGTACAATTTTGAGTAAAACCTTTTGTTAAATCCCAACGGAATCCATCTATATGAAATTCTTCAACCCAATGTTTAATAACACGTTTTGTGTAGTCTTTTGTTCTTGGATTAGAGTGATCAAAGTCGTTACCTACACTATAAGTATGTGTAGCTGTTACATTAAAATAAGGGTTTTCAGAACTTGGTCCTCCCCAACCATCACCATCAGGATCATCCATCCACATACGCACCATCGGGTTACGTCCGAAAGCGTGATTTAAGGCTAAGTCCAAAATTACAGCAATACCATTTTGATGACAAACGTCTATTAATTCTCTTAGCTTGTCTTCTGTACCATAGAATTTGTCTAATGCCATATGGAAAGATGTATTGTAGCCCCAGCTTTCATTACCTTCAAATTCCATAACAGGCATTAACTCAATAGCGTTAATATTTAAACTTTTAAAGTAGTCAATTTTATCAATCACATCTTGATAGTTTCTGTCAGCATCAAAATCTCTAACTAAGAGTTTATAAATTATGAGGTCTTCTTTCTTTGGCTTTTGAAAGTCCGTGACTTGCCAGTTGTATGGTGTTTGTCCAGTTTGTAAAACTGTAACTTCTCTTTCTTGACCTACTGGATATGTAGGCATATTTGGATAAGAAGTTGTAGGTATATATGGGTCGTCAAAAGGAGAAAGTACTAATGTTGAGTATGGATCGGCTGTTTTTACTAATACAGGCGAGTTGGCAACTGGAGTTTTATCAACTACCCAATATTGGTAGGTTTCAATTTGTCCTGGAGTTAACCCTGTTAGTTCAATCCAAAACTTGTTATTTCTTGTTGGATCCTTTTTCATTGCGTACGAAGCATCAGGCTGATAGTTATTAAAACTACCTGCCAAGTACACAAAATCTTTTCCAGTAGCATATAACACTAACAAAGCAGTATTGTCATCTATGTAGTTGATTCCATCTTCATAGTCTGCAGCCATTATACCAAAATTAGAACCAGGGTCTACTAATACACTAAAAGTTCTTGTAATTGTGGTTCCGTTTAAAGTTGCAGTTAATTCATAGGATTTGTTCTCAGTAATATTCATATCTGTATATGAATAATTTGAAACGAAGTTAGCCGTATTAATAACGGATCCGTTAGCAGATAATGTATAAGTAGCAGGACCACCTATATTAGTAGCAGAAATACTTAGACTTTCACCTGAATTCAGTATTGTTGTTTCAGAACTTGGTGACGATAGGCTCATTTGAAATGTCCCAACATCAAAAAAGAAATCTTGGCATCCATTGGCTTTAAGCTCTTCTGAACCATCTGCATTCCTAAAAACCATGCCCATTCTAACAACATTTGCAGCTTCTGAAGCACTAAGACCATAGTAAGTTTCAGGTACAAAGGTAATGGTCCATATACCACCTCCTTGGTTTGTCATTTCTCCAATACCATCATCTATGCCCCAATTACCGACAACATGAGTCCATGGGTCCGTAGTGTCACCAACACCAGAATGTATATATACTTTTGATGGATTATTAAATCCGTTACAATTGGAAGAGCTGCTATTTATATCTAATGTGATAGTAATAGATTCGTCTACCTCAAACGGGTTCGGTGTTATTGTAACTTGACTATAGCCTAGTAAGGAAATTATAGCAAGTAATGTAAATATGTAAATCTTTTTCATAACGCATTATTTAAAAAAAGGGCTGACATTAATCAGCCCTTTTTGGGTTAATAATAAGATATTTTATTATTGAATTTTATTCAGTTCATAGGTGCCATTAGCAACATCCATTTTTACACGGTATAAGCCAGCTGCAACAGCAATGTTATCTCCTCCATCGTCTAAAGTGCCATCAGCACCAGTGTCACCGTAGTTAGTTCCCCAATCTTCATTAACTCTAAACTTAATCTCACCATCTAACATAGTTACAATTTCAGCCATGTAAACATCTGGCTGTACTTGTGTGAAACTATAGTCAGGAGTAGCTCCCCAGTCATTATAACCAGAACCTACAATACCAAAAACATCTCCAGCTTCCATTGTATAAACATTATTGTTAAAATCTAGAGTAATATTATAGAATCCAGCTGTAACAACAATGTTGTCACCTCCATCTTCTAAAGTACCGTCAGCACCAGTATCTCCAAAGTTAGTTCCCCAATCATTATTCAAACGGAATTTAATTTCACCATCAATTAATTTTACACCAACTTTAAAAGTATCTGTTGTATAATCATAGTAAAACTTAGCATCTGGTGTAGCGCCCCAATCATTATAACCAGAACCTACAATTCCCCATGAAAAAGGTTCCATTGTGTAAGTGTTGTCATTAAGATTCATAGTTATTTTGTAAGAACCAGCTGTAACAGCGATATTGTCACCTCCATCATCTAATGTACCATCAGCTCCTGTATCTCCATAATTAGTTCCCCAATCATTATTTGCTCTAAACTTGATTTCACCGTCAATTAAATTAGCATAAGCAACAAAAACATTCTCCTCAGAAGTAGTGTAAAAAACACCATCTAAGCCAGCGCTTCCCCAATCGTTATAACCAGAACCAACAATTCCCCACATAGAAGGCTCTATTCCTGTGCCTCCACCTGAAGTTTCTTGTTGTAACTCTACATTAAGTCCTTGAATAGCAGAATATGATGGTAAACCATCATCTCCAATAACCGCCATTAATCTAAAATAAAGTGTGCCTGTATTTGTACCTTCATTATTGTCTAGTCCTGCAGCATTAGCTAAGGCAATCATTTGGCCTACGGTTACAGGGATTTCATTAGCTTCAGGATTTGCTGTAGTACTTCCTAAATCATAAAGACTTTCGCCTGCTACATAATCTGAAAAATCAGACATTGTAGCCCCTTGTAAATAGTATGTGATATTAGTTGGTACTCCAAAATCTGCACTTCCCCATGTGAAACGTTCTGCGAGATTGCCTGAAACAGATGAGTTTAACACATAGTTATCTAAAAATGAAGTGTTAAACACTAGTCCTTCTGCTTCATTTGCCACAAACTCTAAATCGTCATCTTGCTGGCAAGCAGTAAAGCTAGCTACAGTGACAAATAGCAATAAAATTAATTTTATTTTTTTCATCATTCTTTGTTTTTTGTTTATTAGTAATTAGGATTTTGTGTTAAGTTAGGATTTGCTTGTAAGGCAGTTGCCGGAATAGGGAATAATCTATAACTGTCTGGTATAGATGATCCTGAAGCTGAGCCGCCTTTCCAAGGCCATATATAACTACCTCCTGTAAACATGCCAAAACGTATTAAGTCTGAACGACGATGACCTTCTAGGTTTAGTTCTCTTGCACGTTCGTCTATAATAAAATCTAATGTTAAGTCTCCACTAGTTATTGTGCTAGCGCCAGATCTAGATCTAACAGCATTAACATAATCTAAGGCATCTCCCATAGATGTTCCAGCAGCACCTCTTAAAGCTAATTCAGCATACATTAAATAAGCATCAGCTAGACGATAGAAAGGGAAATCTGTAGCTGAAAAGTCAACAGCACCACCAGATCCATCTGAAGCTGTATTTCTAAATTTAGTTACAGGGAATCCATCAGTCCATTCTCTATAATCATTCATTTCGTAGTTATGCCCATCTGTCCAAAACAAACTAGCTCTTACATCATTTGAAGCTTGTAGTTCTGCAATGTTATCCCCAAATAATCCGTACCATCCTTTAGAAGATCTGTGACCTGTCCATCCTTGAGTAGCTCCAAACTGAGCTAAAGGCATAGTGTCTGCACTTAAACTTCCGTTAACAATGTAGGTTGTGTTACCATAACTTTGACTAGTTACAGATTCAGCTATAAGTGGAAAGATAATTTCTGGTGACATGTCATTATCAGAAGAGAACATTCTAATAAAGTTATTGTCTAAGCTATAAGGTCCTTCATTAATAATTTTATTAATGTAGGTAGCAGCGTCATCCCATCTTGCAGTACCTGTGTATACTTCTGCATTGATGTATAATTTTGCTAAAAGCATATCGACTACATATTTATTAGCTCTACCATAGTTAGAAGTCTCGCTAATAACAGGTTCTATAGCTAATAATTCAGTTTCAACGTAATTAAATAATTCTTGTCTTGAAGCCTCAGGTAATGGTTCTGACTGACCAAAATTCTCTTCCGTAGCTAATACACCTTTTCCAAATACATCAATGATATTATAGTATGCAAGTGCTCTTAAGAATCTTGTTTCTGCTACAATGTTTTCTTCATTAGGGAAATCTGCTATCTCTAATGCTTGTAAGAAGTTGTTACATTGTGGGATAGTGTAATAAGCTCTGTCATAGAATAATCTAAAAAACTTATTGTTTCTGTCCCAAGCAGATGTTGTAGTAAGCTGGTCTAAACCATCATCTCCCCAGCGATTTTTCATAGCGTCTGCCGTAAAATCTTGTAAGTTGATGATAGCTCTCAAAAAAGCTCCTTCACCAGCATCTGGACTTACAATATCTGAACTACCAGGACCGCTTGGGCCTGTTAATGCATAAGAAGCATATAGTCTAGAGACTAGTCCTTCTACAGCATTAGGGTCGGAAGCTAATAATTCCTCAAGTGTTAATTCAGTTATAGGCTTTGTGTCTAAATCGTCAGTACAAGAGAAATAGAACCCTATAATTGTTAAACTGAATAAAATTAAAATTCTTTTTTTCATAATTCTTTTTTTAAAAATCTATATTAACACCTAATGTGTAAACAGTAGGTCTAGGATAAAAGTTTCTGTCAATACCACCAAAGTTTTCTGGGTCTTCACCAGAGTAATCTGTTATTAAGAACGGATTAGTTACGGCAGCATATAACCTCATAGAGCCATCTTTTATTAAATCACTAAAACGATACCCTAAAGCAATATTATCACATCTTAAGAATGTTGCATCTTCTAAATAATAGTCTGAGAACTGAATGTTACCATTTACATTTTGAATAACATCATTAGCAGAACCATCATAGAAGTTTAGAACATTAGTTAAGTTGTTCTGACTACTAAATACTGCAGCATCCGTCCATCCGTAGTTAAGTTGTGCAAAGTTGTACACGTTACCACCAATTTGACCTCTGAAGCTAGAGCTTAAGTCCCAATTTTTATAGTTTACATTTAAGTTAAAACCATAAGTCCAGTTTGGTGCAATTTGCTCGTAATAACGGTCAGCATCAGTAATTTGATTGTCACCATTTAAATCAACAAATGCGTTTGGAATAGGGTCGCCGTTTGAATCATATACTTGTTTAAATACATAAGCACTCCCTGCTTGCTGACCAACAGCATGTCTTAATAAGTCTGCACCTGTACCTCTAAGTGTACCACCTGCATTTATATTGTCAAGACCATTTAAGTCGGTAACTTCTGTGCTATTATAAGACAGGTTTCCACCTATGTTTATTGTTAGATCTTCTGTACTAACAGGAACTAGGTTAAGGTTAAGTTCAAAACCTTCACTTTCCGTTTCACCAATATTGTCAATAAAAGCATTGGTTAAAGCTTGTCCTGGAGGAACAGGAGCTTGAGCTAATAAGTCTCTAGTATTACGCTTGTATATATCAAAAGAACCTGATAGCATTCCGTTGTTAAACAAAGAGAAATCTAAACCTAGGTTATAAGTTGTAGTTTTTTCCCATGTTAAGTTGGGATTAAAAGGTTGCGCAGAATATAAAGATGAATTAGGGAAATACTGACTGTTAGCGTCACCCGCTAAGAATAATGGAATTGAAGGATAAAAGCCTACTACACCAGTAATATCTTGTTGTCCAGTTTCACCCCAACTTAATCTTAATTTTAAAGAATTAAAGACTTTAGAATCACTTAAAAACGCTTCTTCATCAATTTGCCAAGCTAAAGCAGCTGCAGGAAAATAACCCCAACGATTATCTTCGGTAAATAATGAAGACCCATCGGCTCTTACAGAAGCAGTTAATAAGAAACGCTCTAATACACTTATGTTAGCTCTCGCAAAATATGATTGTAAATTTAGAACGTTATAGTATCTAAAGTTAGGATTAGCTTCGTTATATACTAATTCTCTTCTACCAGAATCTGCATTATATTGATAACGAACTTGGTTACCGTCATTTTTGAAATTTTGATAAGAATAACCTGCCTGAACGTCATAGCTATCTACAATTTTACCTGTTAGCTCTTTTTTGTATTGTAAGAAAGCATCAAAGGTAGTATTAGTAATGTGTTGTTGTTCCTTGTAGTTAATACCTGGATTAAATACACCTTGCCCTGTGCTATTGTCTAATCTAAACGTTTCAAACGCACCATTAGTAAAACGTTCTTCTATTTTAGAACCAGATGCATCTAAACCTAAGTTTACAACAGCTCTAAGTTCAGGTAAAAATGGCATTGTGTAGTCTAATTCAGTATTTCCTACAAAACGATAAACATTTTCTGGGCGCTCTCTCTGTTCTAGTCTTGCTAATGGATTAGCTTGGAAAATACCAAAGTTACCACCTCCGTTTAGTGTTATGTAATAATTTTGAAATCTATTATTAGGAGCTCTATTATAGATAGGTTTAGTAGGGTCGAAATTAAGAGCTTCACCTATAGCACCACCAGCATCAACAGCATTTTTAAAAGCAAAGATACTCTTAGCGTTAACATCTAACTTAAGGTTATCATTTAGCAAACGTGGTGTAAGTTTAACAGACATTGTTAGTCTTTCATAGTCATCGTTTTTTACAACACCTTCAGCGTAGGTATAACCTACAGAACCTCTAAAAGGAATAGCATCCCAAAGATTAGCTCTTGCACTAAAGTTGGTGTTAGAGGTTGTTGCAGTTCTTGTAATAGCATCTCTCCAATTTGTGTTGTAAATATTTCTTCCGTTTATTGTTTGTGCTATGGCTTCTGAAGTAGCAACTGTACCAGCAGGAACTCCTAAGTCATCAACACGGTCTGGGTGATATTCTTGGATGAATCTTGTAAACTCATTTCCGTTCATCATATCTAATCCATCACCTAAAGTAGATACAGAATAGTCTGTAGAGAAATTATATTGTGCTCCACTAGAAGTACCTTTTTTTGTGGTTATGATAATAACACCATTAGATGCTCTAGAACCATAAATTGCAGTAGCAGAAGCATCTTTTAATATTGAGAAACTTTCAATGTCATTAGGGTTTACCAAAGTCAATGGGTTAGATACACCAGCAGGATTATCGTTTCCAATAGGTACACCATCTATAACTATTAATGGATTGTTTTGTGCGTTTAAGGACGATCCACCACGAATTCTAATATTTGGTGCAGCGTCTGGCGAACCTCCGTTATTGGTGATTCTAACACCAGCAGCTTTACCATTCAATAGTTGATCGGTAGAAACGATGGCACCTTGATTAAAATCCTTTGATGATACAACATCTACAGATCCTGTAGCGTCTTTCTTAGTAGTAGAACCGTAACCAATAAGTACTACTTCGTCTAATTGTGCTGCATCTTCTTCAAGTGCAATATCAAGACTAGATTGACCGCTAAATGTTATTTCTTGTGTTTTGTAACCTACATAAGAAACTACAACAGTCTCTCCTTGGTTAACTTCTAAGGTAAACTTACCGTCAAAATCGGTAGAAGCACCTCTCGAAGTTCCTTTTACCAAGACATTTACGCCTGGTAAAGGCATAGCGTTTGCTTTATCTGTTACTGTACCTGAAACGGTTGTTTGAGCCAATAAAGTGGTAGGCATCATTATCAAACAGAACAGTAAAGCATTTAAGAATGTTTTCATACAATGTTTTTAAGTTAATTGCTTAGTTAATTGATTTATATTTTCACTTCTTGGGTTAAATCTATGTAAAATTAGTGTGATTCATGTGTTAAAAAATATGACATAAGTCACGAAAACGTTTTCGTGTTAAAAACTTTTTAACAATCATTAACATTTTTATTAAAATAGCAAAAAAATGAGGAATTCGCAATTAGACCTAGTTAAAATTAAGGACTTTGGAATTTGAATTGTTAAAATAAGGTTATCTTCGCTCAACTATATTATAGTTAAAATATGAAACGAAAAATTACATTAAAGCAAATTGCAAGGGAGTTAGATGTGTCTATTTCTACGGTGTCTAAAGCTTTGAGAAATAGTGCTGAAATAAGCGACGATACAAAACAAAAAGTGCAAGCATTCGCAAAGTTGTATAACTATAGACCTAATAATATTGCTCTAAGTTTAAAAAACCGTAAAACAAACACTATTGGGATTATTATTCCTGAGATTGTACATCATTTTTTTTCTAAGGTAATTCGTGGTGTTGAGTTGGTGGCAAATAATAGAGGTTATAACGTTATTGTTGGGCTTTCAAATGAATCTTTTTCAAAAGAGGTAATTAATATGGAAATGCTGGCAAACGGAAGTATAGATGGATTTATTCTTTCTATTTCTAAAGAAACACAGCAATTACAAGATTATCATCACTTTAATGAAACAATGAGCCAAGGAATGCCTATTGTAATGTTTGATCGTGTAGTTTCAGATATCAATTGTGATAAAGTAATTGTAGATGATTTAAATGGCGCCAGAAATGCTGTAGAAAAATTAATTAAAAATAAATGTAAATCCATAGCATTAATAACTACTAAAGACTATGTGAGTGTTGGCAAGTTAAGAACACAGGGTTATCTAGATGCCTTAGAGAAACATCAAATACAGCCTAAGGCAGAGCTTATTTTAAAAATTGATGACACCTTAGATTATGAAACACATTTAGAAGCTTTAGAAAAAGAGATTGAGCAACTGTTTAAGTCAAATAAAAACATAGATGGCATCTTTGCAGTTAACGAGCTCTATGCCTTGTCAGCAATGAAGGTTGCAAGAAAATTAGGATTAGATATTCCAAATGATATACAGGTTATTGGTTTTACTGACGGTGTTTTGTCCAAACATTCAACTCCAAGTTTAACTACTGTAAGTCAGCATGCGCAACAGATGGGTGAGAAAGCAGCAGATCTCCTTATCAACAAGTTAGAAAATAAAATAGAAACGGAAGAAGAAGAATTTCAAACCATCGTAATTGAAACAGAATTAATTGAGCGCGAATCCACTAAATAATAATTTAACATTGGTGTTCTAACAATCTTTTATATCTTTACCGACGATTCAAGACTTATATTTTCACTTCTTACATAAGTTTTGATGAGCACTGCTTATCAGAATAGTATTAATTTAAACATACTATTTAATGAAAAAGCGCACACTAGGTTTCTGGGAAATTTGGAACATGAGTTTTGGGTTTCTGGGAATTCAAATGGGTTTTGCCCTCCAAAATGCCAATGTTAGTAGAATATTCCAAACACTAGGAGCAGAGATTGAAGATATTCCAATTCTTTGGGTAGCTGCACCATTAACTGGATTAATTGTTCAGCCAATTGTTGGTTATTTCAGTGATAGAACGTGGCATCCCAAATTGGGACGTAGAAGGCCTTACTTTTTAATTGGAGCTATTTTAGCATCTACAGCATTATTTATAATGCCCAATTCTCCAGTATTGTGGTTCGCAGCAGGTATGTTGTGGATAATGGATGCGTCAATTAATGTATCAATGGAGCCCTTCAGAGCTTTTGTCGGCGATAACTTGCCGGATCATCAAGCTACTAAGGGATTTGCCATGCAAAGTTTTTTTATAGGCATCGGCGCTTACGTGGCGTCAAAACTCCCAAACATTTTAACCTATTATGGTGTTGCCAATACAGCACCGGAGGGAATAATACCTGATTCAGTAAAATATTCTTTTTACATAGGTGGTGCAGTATTTTTAATTGCTGTCCTTTGGACTGTAGTAAAATCTAAAGAGTATAGTCCTGAGGAGATAGAAGCCTTTGAAGATGTAGAATCAAACAATTATAAAGAAGAGGAGAAGTCGCAGGCTTGGTTCATTTCCAATGGAAAAACACATGTAAGAAATGGAACTATTGTTTTAATAGTAGGTTTGGCTTCTACCTATCTAATCTATAAGTATCAACTTAAAAAGGATTTGTATGTATTAACCCTTGGTTTGTTAAGTCTTGGAGGGTTGGCACTTGTTATTTCAGGCTTAATGCAAAAAAGTAGAAATTTCAAAAATGGCTTTGTAACCATTATGAACGACTTTCAAAACATGCCAAAGGTAATGAAGCAACTTGCTTGGGTGCAGTTCTTTTCTTGGTTTGCTTTGTTTTCAATGTGGATTTATATGACACCTGCTGTGACAGAACATATTTACAATTCTGTTGATACTACATCTGTAGCCTATAATGATGGTGCAAATAGAGTTAATAATATGTTTGCTAATTATAATATTATTGCCGCAGCGGTAGCATTTCTTTTACCACTGATGGCAAAGAGGACGAGTAGGAAGTTTACACATTTTTTAGCTCTAGTTTTTGGCGGATTGGGATTAATGTCGATTTATTTTATTAGTGATCCTACAACGGTTAATCTAGAGTGGTTGCCAATGATGGGTGTAGGTGTCGCTTGGGCTTCCATACTATCTATTCCCTACGCTATGCTTGCAGGTGTTTTACCTTCAAGTAAAATGGGTTATTACATGGGTGTTTTTAATTTTTTTATCGTAATTCCTCAGCTCGTTGCTGCTTCAATATTAGGCTTTTTGGTCTCAAAATTTTTCAACAACCAACCAGTTTATGCCCTTTTCGTTGGCGGAATTTCAATGATATTCGCCGGATTACTAACGCTAAGAGTGAAGGATAAAATAACAAAATAAATGAAAACTAAAGGCTTCATATTCGATCTAGATGGTGTCATTGTAGACACCGCAAAATACCATTTCTTGGCGTGGAAAAAATTAGCTAATGATTTAGGTATAGACTTTACCGAAGAAGAAAACGAACAACTAAAAGGTGTAAGCCGAGTAAAATCGCTTGAAAAGATTTTAGCTTGGGGAAATAAAACCCTTTCAGAAAAAGAATTCAACGCGCAAATGGCTAAGAAAAATGAAGATTACTTAAGCCATATTGCTAAAATGGACGAATCTGAAATTCTTCCAGATGTACCAAAAGTACTCAACTTTTTGAGTGAAAATAAACAACCTATATCCTTAGGTTCTGCAAGTAAAAATGCCAGAACCATTTTAGAGCGTGTTAATTTAAAAGAACAATTCAATGCTATTGTAGATGGTAACGATGTTACCAAAGCAAAGCCAGACCCAGAAGTGTTTTTAATAGCTGCAAAACTGTTAAATGTAGCACCAGAGGACTGCATCGTTTTTGAAGATTCAGTTGCTGGTGTAGAAGCAGCTAATTTTGCCAATATGATATCTATAGGTATTGGTAGCAAGGATGTATTGGGTCATGCTAAATATGTCTTCAATGATTTTACGGAAATTTCTGAAGATTTTATAGAACAACTTATAAACGAATAAAAAATAAGCCTTTTTTTCTTGGGCTCATAAAAAGAGACAAATGAATTTAGATTATATCATACCTAACGCTTGGTCAATCATCGAAGAAGGATTCGACCCAAACAAAGTTAAAGCTTCAGAAAGTATCTTTAGCTTAGGAAATGGTGCAATGGGACAACGTGCCAATTTTGAAGAGAGGTATTCCGGACCTACGTTTCAAGGAAGTTACATTGCAGGTGTTTACTATCCAGATAAAACAAGAGTAGGTTGGTGGAAAAACGGTTATCCCGAGTATTTTGCTAAGGTGTTAAATGCACCAAGCTGGATTGGTATCAACGTTATGATTAATGATGAAACTTTAGACCTGCATACGTGTAAAAAGGTTGAAAACTTTAAGCGCGAGCTTAATATGAAAGAAGGTTGGTTGTCCAGAAGCTTTACGGCAACACTTCGAAATGATGTAGAAATCGAAGTCAATGTAAAGCGTTTTCTGAGTCTTACTGAAGATGAAGTGGGAGCAATTAATTATGAAGTAAAACCACTAAATTCTGATGCTAAGGTAACCTTTCAACCGTATTTAGATAGTGGGATTACCAATGAGGACACCAACTGGGACGACCAGTTTTGGGATACGCAAGATGTGGTTCAAGATGGAGAGAAAGCATTCATCAAAGCCAAAACGATGAAGACAGAATTCCATACCTGTACATTTATGGAATCTCGTATTTATCTTAATGGTGATTCAGTTGAAGCAAATGCAACAGTTGATAAAACGTCAAACAAAATAGCCTTTACCTATACGCAATATGCAAAGCAAGGTGAGACGGTTGCTATTCATAAATTTGGTGGTTACACAGTAGATAGAAATCACGATAAAGACCAATTAATCACGGCAGCAAGTTCGGTTTTAGATACGGCTGTAAATGAAGGTTTTTCAAGTTTACTAGATGCTCAAAAAGAAGCTTGGGCTAAGATTTGGGATATGGCAGACATCACTATAGATGGTGATTTAAAAGCGCAACAAGGTATTCGATTTAATATCTTTCATTTAAATCAAACCTATTTAGGAACCGACCCTCAATTAAATATAGGTCCAAAAGGTTTTACAGGCGAGAAGTATGGTGGAAGTACCTATTGGGATACTGAAGCATATTGTATTCCATTCTATATGGCAACCAAAGACCAAAGCGTAGCCAGAATGTTATTAACCTACAGATATAAGCACTTAGAAAAAGCCATTGAAAATGCCGAAAAATTAGGCTTCAAAAATGGTGCAGCTTTATATCCAATGGTAACAATGAATGGTGAAGAATGCCACAACGAGTGGGAAATTACCTTTGAAGAAATTCACAGAAATGGTGCTATAGCTTTCGCTATTTACAACTATTTCCGTTATACAGGAGACTTTAGTTATGTGCCAGAAATGGGACTTGAAGTATTGATCGGAATTGCAAGATTCTGGCATCAACGTGCAACCTTTTCAACATACAGAAACAAGTATGTTATTCTTGGAGTAACTGGTCCGAACGAGTATGAAAACAACATTAATAATAACTGGTACACCAACTACATTGCGCAGTGGTGTATTAAGTATGCAGCAGAATGTATAGATAAGGTTGAAGCTGATTATAATTCAGATTACACGCGTGTTATGAATAAGGCTAAACTCTCTAAAGCTGAAGTTAAAGAATGGTTAGAAGTGGCTAATAATATGTACTTCCCACATTCTGAAGAACACAATGTATTCTTGCAACAAGACGGTTTCTTGGACAAGGAATTAATCACTGTGGCAGATTTAGACAAGTCGCAAAGACCAATTAACCAAAAGTGGTCTTGGGATAGAATTTTACGTTCGCCATACATTAAACAAGCAGATACATTACAAGGGTTTTACTTCTTCGAAGATCATTTTACAACTGAAGAATTAGAGCGTCATTTCGATTTTTATGAGCCATTTACGGTTCACGAAAGTTCGTTGTCGCCTTGTGTTCATAGTATTCAGGCAGCGAAGTTAGACCGAATGGAGCAAGCATACACGTTCTACTTAAGAACATCGCGTTTAGACTTAGATGACTACAACCACGAAGTGCACGAAGGACTTCACATCACATCAATGGCTGGTACCTGGATGAGTATTGTGGAAGGTTTTGGAGGTATGCGTGTTAAGGACAATAGGCTAACTTTTGAACCTCGCATTCCTAAGCAATGGGAAGGTTATTCATTCAAAGTGAATTTTAGACATCAAATCTTAAAGGTTATCGTTAATCAAGGTAAAACACACTTTGAAGTTGATGGCGACCAAGATTTACAAATTATAGTTAATGGTGAAAACGTAACTATTTCGCCAAACAATTTAGTAACAGTTTAAGCTGCTAAGTTTTACAAGAACATTAAATACATTAATTATGAAGAAACTATCATTAGTTATTACTTTTTTTTCAATCGTTTTAATGTGGTCTTGTAAAGAAAAGGCAGATTCTACTACGACTGAAACTGAAGATAAACCATTACCTGAATTTAATGATGTTGAAAAGATTGAACCGCCATTTTGGTGGACAGGCTTTAAAAACAAATCACTTCAACTTTTGGTTAAACATCCAGATATAGGGAAGTTTATTCCAGAAGTTGATTCTGGTGATGTTTCTCTGGTCAAATTTCACAAAGCAGAGAGCCCAAACTATCTATTTTTAGATTTAGAAATTGCAGAAGGAGCAAAACCTAATAAATTCAATATTATTTTTAGAGAAAACGACTCTATTGGATTAGTGCAAACCTACGAGTTAAAAGCTCGAGAAAAATCTGCTGAAGATTATGTAGGTTTCAATAGTTCTGATGCTATTTATCTTATCACACCAGACCGTTTTGCAAATGCCAACCCAGATAACGATGAGGTTGAAGGTTTGCTGCAGCAAGGTATCGATAGAACTGATGGTTATAAGCGTCACGGTGGCGACATTCAAGGTATTACAGAGCATTTAGATTATATTGATGAAATGGGCTTTACTGCTGTTTGGCCTTGCCCAATTTTAATCAACGATATGCCAAGTGGTTCATATCACGGTTATGCAATGACCGATTTTTATAAAGTAGATCCACGTTTCGGAACTTTAAATGAATACAAAAATTTAGCCAACCAACTTCATAATAGAGATATGAAACTTATTATGGACCAAGTGGCTAATCACTGTGGATTAGAACATTGGTGGATGAAAGATTTACCATTCAAAGATTGGGTAAATTACCAAGAGCATTACGAGCAAAACAAGGATAATTGGGATTGGAAAACCACTAAAATGTCTAACCATAGACGTACTACAAATCAAGACCCTTATGCTTCCGAAGCAGATTACGAAGGCATGTCAAAAGGCTGGTTTGTGCCAAGTATGCCAGATTTAAATCAGAAAAATCCATTTATGGCCAAGTACATTATTCAAAATAGTATTTGGTGGGTAGAAGTTTTAGGTTTAGACGGAATTAGACAAGATACGTATCCTTATCCAGATAAAGATTTTATGAGTGATTGGGCAGGAGCCATTATGACCGAATATCCAAACTTCAGCATCGTTGGTGAAGAGTGGAGTTTAAATCCGTTGCTAATTGCATATTGGCAAGAAGGACACGAGAATACAGATGGTTATGATTCTAACTTAACATCGTCAATGGATTTTGCAATGCAAGCTAAATTAGTTGAGGCTTTAAACGAAGGCGAGGCTTGGAATAGTGGTTTGGTTAAAATTTACGAGGCTCTAGCAAATGACTTTGCATATACAGCACCAGAAAAGATTATGGCTTTTCCAGATAATCACGATATGAGCCGAATCTTTACACAACTTAAAGGCAATGCTACAAATACTAAAATGGCATTAAGTTACCTGTTGATGTTGCCTAGAATTCCTCAAATCTATTACGGAACAGAAATCTTAATGGATGATTTTGATAAGCCTGGAGACCACGGATTAATCCGCACAGATTTCCCTGGAGGTTGGCAAGGCGATACTGTAAATGCATTTACAGGAGAAGGCTTAACAGAAGCACAAAAGAATATGCAATATTTCCTTAAAAAAGTACTTAACTACAGAAAATCTAGTGAAGCTATTCACAGAGGCAAGACAAAACATTTTGCACCTTTTCAAGGCACTTACTTTTTATACCGTTCTAATAGTGACGAGACAGTGGTTCATATTATGAATAAAAACGATGAACCAATTGAAATCGATTTAAAGTATCACGAAGAAATGGGATTAAAAGGTAAAACCTTAAAAAATATCATTACAGGAGAGACTTTAACTTGGGATGATAGTATAAAGCTTAACGAGAAAGGAAGTTACATTTATTCCACAAAATTGTAAAGTTTTTGTCATTCCGCACTTGATGCGGAATCTATTTTATTATTATGAAAAACATCATCCTATACATCTCAATTTTCTTCACAACGGTTTCAGTGGTTGCACAAAACCCAAACCGTGTATACCAATCGCATCAACTTGAAAATGGAAAATTAAGCGTTACCACTAACGATGGTGAATATATATTTCAATTTTATTCTCAAAACACTATTGAGACCACGTTTATTCCAAAAGGCGAAAGTCAAAAAAAAGAAAGTCACGCTGTAGCTCAACATACTAAAAACTCTGATGTGAGTCTTAAAATAACTGATGGTGGTATTCTAGAATTTATTGGTTCAAACAGTTTAAAGGATTGTTTGCCTTCAAACCTTAATTGCAACTATTTTACAACAGTAAAAATTCAGAAATCACCTTTCCAAATCTCATACTACTACAAAGACAAATTCATCACTTCCGAAAAACGTGGCTACTACAAAAGTAAGCACGAGCCAATGGATATGGTAAAAGGCAATATCGTTGCCGATTCCACTGAAAAAATAGAATTCAACCTATCAAAAGACGAAGTGTTGTTCGGAGGTGGTGCAAGAGCTTTGGGTATGAATCGCAGAGGACATCGTTTACCATTGTTCAATAGAGCACACTATGGTTACGAAACACATAGTGAATTAATGAACTACACAATGCCAATCGTATTGTCGTCTAATCAATATATGATTCACTTTGATAATGCACCAATTGGGTATTTGGACTTAGATAGCAAAGGAGATAACACCTTAACTTACGAAACCGTTTCTGGTCGTAAAACCTATCAAATTATCGTAGGTGAATCATGGTACGATATGTTGAATAATTACACCAACCTAACAGGAAAACAGCCTATGTTGCCACGTTGGGCTTTGGGCAATTTTTCAAGCCGATTTGGGTATCACTCACAAGAAGAAGTTGAAAACACGATTTCAAAATTCAAAGAAGAAAAAATTCCTGTAGATGCTATTATTTTAGACTTGTACTGGTTCGGAAAAGATATACAAGGTACCATGGGAAATTTGGAAGTCTTTAGAGATTCATTTCCAGATTTTGAAGGCATGGTAAAACGTCTCAATGATAAAGGTGTAAAAACTATAACAATTACAGAGCCTTTTGTGTTGACTACGTCAAAAAAATGGGATGAAGCAGTTGCCAAAAACGTATTAGCGAAAGATTCTGTTGGCAATGATGCAAGGTATGATTTTTACTTTGGTAATACAGGACTTATTGACATCTACAAACCAGAAGGAGAGCAATGGTTTTGGAATATTTACAAAGATTTAGCCAACAAAGGTGTGGCTGGTGTTTGGGGAGATTTAGGAGAGCCAGAAGTGCATCCAGATTGGGTACAACATCATACAGGTTCGGCTTCCGAAGTTCATAATATTTACGGTCACGATTGGGTACGTTTAATCTACGAAGGTTATCAACGCGATTTTCCAAATACAAGACCATTTATTTTAATGCGTGCTGGTTATTCTGGTAGTCAACGCTACGGAATGATACCTTGGTCTGGTGATGTTAACCGAACTTGGGGAGGACTGCAAAGTCAGCCAGAAATTGCATTGCAAATGGGAATGCAAGGTTTGGCGTATATGCATAGTGATTTAGGTGGCTTTGCAGGTGCTAACTTAGATGACGAACTGTATGTGCGTTGGTTGCAGTATGGAGCATTCAATCCAATTTTTAGACCGCACGCTCAAGAAGATGTACCAAGCGAGCCAATTTACAGAAGTGAAAAAGCCAAGCGATTAGCAAGTTTTGCCATTGCAATGCGATACAGATTATTACCATATAACTATAATCTGGTGTACGAAAACCATAAATATGGAAAGCCGCTAATGCGTCCACTATTGTTTGAAGAACCTAGCAATCCAGATTTATTCAATTATTCAAAAACCTATTTATGGGGAAATGATATTCTGGTCTCGCCAGTTTTAGAAGCAGGCAAAAAGGAGCAAGAAGTTTACTTCCCAAAAGGTTCAAAATGGTTTGATATCGAAACCGATAATGTTACCGAAGGTGGTACGACAAAAATTGTTCAGTTGCGAGAAGATTTTATTCCGGTTTATGTCAGAGCAGGTGCATTTATTCCGTTAACTGATATGGTTCAAACTACAGAAAATTATGATGATAGTGCATTTCAATTACAGTATTACCACGATGATTCTGTGAAAGAGTCTGAGCGAGAATTATATTTTGACGATGGAAAAACAGCCAATCCGATCGAGAATAAAGCTTTTCAAATTTTAGAGTTCGAAGCAAAGCAAAAAGGTAATTGGTTAAAGTTTGAATTTGAAGCAGAGACAGGAAAAAGCTATTCAGCTAAATCAAAAACGATTGCCTTAACCATTCATAACATCAAGAAGAAACCGAAAAAAATCAAAGTAGGAAAAGAAAAGGTTAATGGAACTTATAATTCAAAATATAAAACCTTAACGCTTGATGTGATTTGGGATACTACAACCGAGAAAGAAATTAAAATAAAGCTTAACAAATAGTATGCGTTCAAAATATATAATTGCTTTAATTTTACTTGTATCGTTTGTTTTTAGTTGCAAAAACGAGCCAAAACAAACTATAAAAACTGAAGAAACTAAATCAGTGATGAAAAAGAAAGAAGTCGTATATCAGGTGTTTACACGTTTATTCGGAAATACCAATACCAACAATAAACCTTGGGGAACTTTAGAAGAAAATGGCGTTGGTAAATTCAACGATTTCACAGACAAAGCACTTACTGAAATCAAGGACCTCGGAGTGACACATATTTGGTACACTGGTGTGCCACATCACGATGTTATTACAGATTATACTGAATTTGGCATTTCTAACGACGATCCAGATATTGTAAAAGGACGTGCAGGTTCGCCATATGCGGTAAAAGATTACTACAATGTGAATCCTGATTTGGCCGAAAATGTAGAGAATAGATTACAAGAGTTTGAAGCCTTAATTGAGCGTTCGCACAAAGCAGGTTTAAAAGTTATAATTGATATTGTGCCAAATCACGTGGCACGAAATTATCAGAGTCTAACTAATCCTGAAGGCACAACGGATTTCGGTGCAGAAGATGATACAACCGTGACTTACGCAGTTAATAATAACTTTTATTACAATCCAGGTGAAACTTTTGAAGTGCCAAATTGGGAAAACAATTACCAACCTTTAGGTGGAGAAAATCATCTAGAAGCAGATGGTAAGTTTGAAGAAGTTCCAGCAAAATGGACAGGTAATGGTTCAAGAGCATCAAAGCCAAATATGAATGATTGGTACGAAACTGTTAAGGTTAACTACGGAATAAATCCAGACGGTCAAAAGGATTTTGATGAATTGCCTGAAGGTTTCGATAACGAAGATTACAAAGCTCATTATAACTTTTGGAAAGACAAAACTGTACCTGGTTCTTGGGTAAAGTTTAAAGATATCGCTTTGTATTGGACTGCCAAAGGCGTGGATGGTTTCCGTTTTGATATGGCAGAAATGGTACCTGTGGAATTTTGGAGTTATATGAATTCGCACATCAAGATGCGGAATCCAGATGCGTTTCTATTAGCTGAGGTTTACCAACCACATTTGTACAGAGATTACATCAAAAAAGGAAAAATGGATTACCTGTACGACAAAGTGCAATTGTATGACACCATAAAACACGTGATGCAAGGTCACGGAAGCACGTACAACATTCCACCAATTCAAGAGGATTTAAAAGATATTGAACACCATATGCTTCACTTTTTAGAAAATCACGATGAGCAACGTATTGCGAGTCCAGATTTTGCAGGTAATGCTGAAAAAGGAAAGCCAGCAATGGTCGTTTCTGCAACCATAAGCACATCGCCTACAATGGTATATTTTGGTCAGGAATTTGGAGAAAAAGCCGAAGAGGATTTAGGTTTTGGCGACCCAACACGAACATCTATTTTCGACTACGGAAGTGTACCAAGCGTTGTGCGTTGGGTAAACAACAAACAGTTTGATGGTGGTCAATCTACCGAAGATGAAAAAGTATTGCGAGACTTTTACAAGCGCTTATTAAACTTCACGATTACCAGTGATGCTTTAATGGGAGACTATCAAGATTTGCAACATTACAATCAGCAACATACTGAGTGGTACAACGATAAGGTTTTAAGTTTTGCACGTTGGAGTGAAGATGAAAAACTCATTGTGATTTCAAACTTTAATGCCGAAAATACTTATGGTTTTGAATTGCAACTACCAGAAGATTTGGTCTCAAAATTAGGTTTGAAAGATGGAGATTATCAAGTTGAAGATCAGTTGTACAAGAATTATACGTCAACTTTAAAAGTTGAAAATGGAAAAGCCAAAGTACGTATTGATATAAAACCTTTAGAATCATTCATACTTAAAATAAAGTAATCATGAAAAAACTAATATTTACCTTTTTTGCAATTGCGCTGTTTGCAAGTTGCAAAGAAGAAAAAAAGGAAACTAAAATAGTAGAGGACGAGCCAAAAACCAGTGTTGAAATTGAACCAATTTCAGATGAGATTTTGGAAACGGCAGTAATCTATGAAGCAAATATTCGTCAATATTCTCCGGAAGGTACTTTTGATGAATTCACTAAAGATATTCCAACCTTAAAAGAATTAGGAGTAAAAGTCATTTGGCTAATGCCAGTGTTTCCTATTTCTGAAACCAAACGAAAAGCTACAGGTGGAGAAAATAGCAAATTCGCTTCTGATTTTCCAGAAGAAGAACAAGCTAAATACTTGGGTAGTTACTATGCAGTAACCGATTTCACAAAGATTAATCCTGAATTTGGAACTAAAGAAGACTTTAGAGAATTGGTCAATACAGCTCATGAAAACGGAATCTATGTCATTTTAGATTGGGTGCCAAACCATACAGGTTGGGATCATGAGTGGATAAAAAATCATCCAGATTATTACACTCAAGATGAATCGGGTGAGATTGTACATCCTGACGGAACTGATTGGACAGATGTTGCAGATTTAAACTACGACAACCAAGATATGCGTAAGGAAATGATTGAGGACATGCTGTATTGGGTAAAAGATGAAGGTGTAGACGGCTTTAGATGTGATGTTGCAGGTTCTGTGCCTGTCGATTTTTGGGAAACAGCTATTTCTAAGTTAAGAAGTGAAAAAGATGTTTTTATGTTAGCAGAAGCTTGGGAGCCAGAATTGCTGAAAGGCGAATTGTTTGATATGGCTTATGCTTGGAATGGTCATCACTTAATGAATGACTTAGCAAAAGGTGAAAAATCACCTGAAGATTTTTATGAGTATATGACTAAAGTTTCTACGGATTATGAAGCTGATGATATTCTTATGAATTTTGTTACCAATCATGATGAAAACTCGTGGAGCGGAACCATAAAAGAACGTATGGGAGATAAAAAAGACATATTTACTGCACTAGAATATATGATGCCAGGAATGCCATTAATATATAGTGGACAGGAGTATGATATGGAACATCGCCTTAAGTTTTTTGAAAAAGATTCTATCCCGAAAACTAAAGGTGAGTATTTCGATTTGTTGAAGACATTAGGAGAACTTAAAAGTACTAATGTAGCTTTGAATGGTGGTAAAGATGCAGCTTCATATAAACCGATGCCATACTCAGATAGTATCTTAATGTTTGAAAGAAGTAAAGGTGAAGAGACCATAATTTTTGTTGGAAACTTTACAGATAGTGGCAATAGAGTTGTAATTCCTAAAGGGAAATATAAAAACTATCTAACTGGCGAGATTGAAACAATTACACCACAAGCCCAGCCAATAGAAGCTTGGGAATATAAAATCTTAATTAAACAATAATGTACAAATATTTTTTAGTAACCATTATAGCTTTTTCAATGCTTAGCTGTAAAGAAAATAAAACTGTAGTCGAAGAAAAACCAAAGGCACCATTTGTTTGGGAAGGAGCGAATCTCTATTTTCTGTTAACCGACAGATTCAATAATGGTGACACATCCAACGATGTTAATTTTGATAGAACCAAAGAAACAGGAAAACTTAGAGGTTTTGAAGGAGGAGATATCAAAGGCATCACCCAAAAAGTAAAAGAAGGCTACTTCACTGATTTAGGGATAAATGCCATTTGGATGACTCCAATTGTTGAACAAATTCATGGAGGAACAGATGAAGGTACAGGTATAACTTATGGTTTTCATGGGTATTGGGCAAAGGATTGGACCAAAATAGATCCAAATTATGGTACTAAAGAAGATTTACATGAATTGGTAAAAGAAGCGCATGCGAGAGGTATTCGCATTGTGCTAGATGCAGTGATTAATCACACAGGTCCTGTTACGGAAAAAGATCCTGTTTGGCCAGAAGATTGGGTTCGTACAGATGTGCAATGTTCTTATGACAATTACGAACACACTGTCAGTTGTACTTTGGTAAAAAACTTACCAGATATCAGAACTGAAAGCAATGAAAATGTAGAGTTACCTCCGCAATTGGTTGAAAAATGGAAAGCAGAAGGACGTTATGAGCAAGAAGTAAAAGAGTTAGACGAGTTCTTTGAAAGAACTGGCCATCCAAGAGCTCCACGTTTTTATATCATGAAGTGGCTTACAGATTATATTACTGAATTTGGTGTGGATGGTTACAGATGTGATACGGTAAAGCATACAGAAGCCTATGTTTGGGAAGAATTCAAAAAAGAATGTGATTATGCTTTTACGGAATTCAAAAAGAATAATCCAGAAAGAGTCATGGATGATAATGATTTTTATCTGGTAGGTGAAGTTTACAACTATGGCATCAGTGGAGGAAAACTATTTGATTATGGTGACAAAAAAGTCAATTATTATGATGATATGTTCAATGCGCAAATCAATTTCGAATTCAAATGGAATGCTAAAGAGAATGGTTACGAAGATTTATTCAAACGTTATTCGGGTATCTTAAATAACGAGTTGAAAGGGTTTGGTGTACTAAACTATTTAAGCTCTCATGATGATGGTGGTCCGTTTGATCCTAAAAGGGAAAAACCATTTGAGACAGCAAATAAACTATTATTGTCACCAGGAACATCGCAAGTATATTATGGTGACGAATCTGCAAGATCTTTAGTGGTTGAAGGCACTCAAGGAGATGCAACCTTACGTTCGTTCATGAACTGGGATGCTGTAAAATCAGATGCAAAAACAAATAAAGTCTTAGAGCACTGGCAAAAATTGGGTAAATTCAGAGAGCGTCATCCAGCTGTCGGTGCTGGGATGCATCAAATGATAACTAAAGAACCTTATCTATTTTACCGAAGTTATTATAAAGGAGATTTCAAAGATCTAGTTGTTATAGGTTTAGACTTGTTAAAAGGAGAAAAAGTCATTGATGTTTCTAAAGTATTTGAAGAAGGCGAATTGCTTCAAGATGCATATTCTGGTGTTAAAGCAACAGTAGAAAACGGAAAAATTACCATAAATTCGAATGCTAATATCGTTTTAATCGAAAGACAATAAATCAATCTTAATGAAATTCAATCTTATCCCATTAATCCTTACAGTTCTTTTCTTTTCTTGTAATCAAAAGGAAAAACATATTACTGAAGTGACTTCGCCAAATAAGGACATAACCGTCAACTTTAATCTTACCAAAGAAGGACAGCCATTTTACACTGTAATGTTTAACAACAAAACGGTTGTAGATACATCGTTTTTAGGTTTCGACTTTAAGGAAATTGAAGATTTTGATAAAAATTTCAAAATAAAAAATGCATCAACATCAACGTTCAACGAAACTTGGCAAATGCCTTGGGGAGAACAAATAGATGTAGTAAACCATTATAATGAATTAAGAGTTGAATTAGAAGAAACATCAGAATTAAACCGAAAACTAAATATTGTTTTTAAAGTGTATGACGATGGTATTGGGTTTAGATATGAATTCCCAGAACAAGCTAACTTTAAAGAAGCACTGATTAAAGATGAACATACAGAATTCAATTTAACCGAAGACTACAAAACCTTTTGGATTCCTGGTGATTGGGATATTTACGAGCATTTATATAACACGACAAAATTATCAGAGATTGATGCTCTACAATTTGCGAACCATAAGAATTTAGCACAAACCTATATTCCTGAAAATGCTGTTAACACTCCAGTGACAATGGTCGGCACAGATGGTACACACTTAAGTTTTCATGAGGCAGCGTTGATAGATTACTCAGGAATGACCTTAAAAGTAGATACTGAAAATCTTGATTTAAAGAGTAATTTAGTAGGTTCAGAGAATACTGATTATAAGGTAAAACGAATGTTACCTTTTGAGACACCTTGGAGAACCATTCAAATTTCAGATAATGCACCAGAACTCATAGAATCAAAGTTAATCGTAAACCTAAACGAACCAAATAAACTTGGAGATGTATCTTGGTTTACACCAATGAAGTATACAGGTGTTTGGTGGGAAATGCACTTAGGAAAATCGTCTTGGGATTACGGTATGACTCAAAATATGAGTACTTGGACAGATACAGGAGGTGCACACGGAAAGCACGGAGCGAATACTGAAAATGTAAAACGATTTATAGACTTTTCGGCAAAAAATAACATTGGAGGTGTTTTAGTTGAAGGTTGGAATACAGGTTGGGAACATTGGATTGGTTTTGAAGATCGAGAAGGCGTATTCGATTTTGTAACACCTTATCCAGATTATGATATTGATGAGGTAACACGATATGCTAAAGAAAAAGGTGTAGAAATTATAATGCACCACGAAACCTCTGCGGCAACCGAAACGTATACCAAACAACAAGACACAGCTTACGCCTTAATGCAGAAATACGGTATGCACTCAGTAAAATCGGGTTACGTTGGCAAAATTCTTCCGAAAGGTGAATACCATCACGGACAGTATATGGTGAATCATTACAACAATGCTGCCATTAAAGCTGCTGAATACGACGTTGCAGTTAATGCGCACGAGCCAATTAAAGCAACTGGTTTACGTAGAACTTATCCAAATATCATTTCTCGTGAAGGTTTAAGAGGTCAAGAATTTAATGCTTGGGCAAGCGATGGAGGTAATCCACCAGAGCATTTGCCAATAGTTGCTTTTACAAGAATGTTGTCTGGCCCTATAGATTACACACCAGGAATTTTCAATATTAAGTTTGATGAATACAAACCAGACAATCAGGTAAACACCACTATTGCTCAACAATTAGCATTGTATGTGGTGATTTATAGTCCAATACAAATGGCAGCCGATTTAGTTGAGCATTATGAGGCGAACCCAGAGCCACTTCAATTTATAAAAGATGTTGGAGTAAATTGGCAAAAAACTAAAGTCTTAAATGGCGAAGTTGGCGATTATGTAACTATAGCAAGACAAGAGCGAGAAACAGGAGATTGGTTTGTTGGTGGTATTACAGATGAAAATGCAAGAACAATAGACTTAATTTTCGACTTTTTAGATGAAAACCAAAGCTACGAAGCTATAATTTATAAAGATGGAGATAACGCACATTGGGATGAAAATCCGCTAGATATTATTATCGAAAAAATTGAAGTGTCAAAAGGCTCAAATCTTTCAGTAAAATTAGCAGAGGGAGGAGGTTTTGCAATTAGCATAAAGAAAGTTTAGTTTTTTGTCAAAATATGTAACAAAATCATGTGTAAGTTCGTCTACTAATAAACGACTACAATTAAAATTTTGTAACTTAGGAAATAAAACTACTTTAATTCATTGAATATTAATAACCACATTGAGTCACCTTTAAATGTAAAGGTTAGCTTTAATAAGCTATTAGAAAAGTACGAACTGCTTATGCATTCCGATAAAAAAGCAGTGGTTTCTAATGCAAAACGTGTATTACAGATTGCTGAAGATAATCCTATTCTTAGAGAGGGTTTTAGCGATTTGTCTTTGTTTGAAAAGTATGAAGATGAGATTGCAGGTATTCTTCAGGATTCCTTTAGTCCTATTTTAACACAAAATGAAATAAAAACAGCTTCTATACCTTTACAAGATGTTATTTTTAATTCATCAGAACGTTTTAATTCAATTTTGAAAGATGCTGGAGAGGACTTTGAATTAGAAATTAAAAACCTTCCAGAAGATCATAATTATATAATTGCATGTTCAATTATTTTGAAGTTCTGTTATGGTTATGACCTTAGTTTTAAACGACCTTTCTTCTATGAAATTCCAGATAAAAATGGTGTTATGCGTTACTATAAAATTCTGTACAATGCAGACTTTATAGAAATTACACCAAATGAGCATGCTCCAAATATTACATCAGAAGATTATGATCAACTGATAGATAATTTTGAGGATTTAGAGTTATGGAAATCAAAGTTTCCACCAAATAGTTATGATTTTAAAGGATTTGTAATTTCAAATATTTTTGATGTTACTGATGATCAGTCTATTTCCAATATTAAGTCTTCTCTTTTAGGTAAAGGAAAACGAAAGGACCAAGCCTTTATGGAAGACTTTCATGAAATCTTTCGTTCGCTCCTTGGTATAAAGGATATAAAAGTTGGGTTCTCTATCTACAATAAAGATGATGATTCTTTTATGAGAGTCTATGGTGCTGGTATGACGAGTTATCTTCTTAATGAATTAGAAGCATCTTATTGCACAGATGCGCTGTGTGATTGGTCATATAATAGATTGCTTAAAGAGAAAAAATACTTCACAATTTCAAATGTAGAAGAGGTTTATGAAAGTAGAGATTGTGATGTACCTCATATTAAAGTTTTAAAAGAGCAAGGTATACAAAGTGCAATTTTTGCACCAATTGCTAATGACCAAGGGTTAATGGGAATACTAGAATTAGTATCTGACAAACCTAAGGTTCTAAATAGTGTTAATGCTAATAAACTTGTAGACGTAATGCCTTTTATTGTCTCGGCTGTAGAACGATCTAAGGCAGAGGAAGAAAATTTAATTGAAGCTGTAATACAGAAGGAATGTACCTCTATTCACTCTAGTGTACATTGGAAATTTGTTCAGGAAGCCAGAAATTATATCAAAGCGCAGTACAATAAAGAAGAATCAGCAACATTTAGAAAAATTGCTTTTGATAATGTGTATCCGCTATTTGGACAAATAGATGTTAAAGGTTCTTCAAATGCTAGAAATGAAGCTACCAAGAAAGATTTACTAATGCAATTAAATCTTGCTGAGAAAATTCTCGATAAAAGTCTTGAGAAAAAGCACTTGCCAATATTTGAGAAAATAAGGTTTCAGATTGTAAAGCATAGTTCTGATATTAAGGATAATTTTAAGGTAGATAGCGAGCATGCCATTTCTGTCTTTTTAAAAGAAGAAGTAAAGCCAGCTTTTCAGCTTATAGCTAAAAGTCAGGAGTCGCTTAAAGATGATATTGAAGATTACTTTAAAAAGATAGATGAAGATCTTAACGTTATTTATTTCTATCGGAAGCATTACGACGACACGGTAAAGCTTATAAATACCAATATGTCATCACTATTAGATGAAAAACAGATTGAAGCACAAAAAATGTATCCACACTTTTTTGAGCGTTTTAAAACTGACGGAGTGGAGCATAATATGTATATAGGTGAATCTATTACTAAACTAGATAGCTTTGATGTGATTTACCTTTATAATTTAAGACTGTGGCAATTACAGGTAATGTGCGAAATGGAGAACGCGTACTATCAAAACCAGCATGAATATCCAATAAGTTTAGATGTAGCTTCAATGGTATTAGTGTTTAATCAGCCACTTTCAATTCGTTTTAGAATGGATGAAAAACGCTTTGATGTTGATGGTACTTATAACGCACGCTATGAGGTGGTTAAAAAACGTGTCGATAAAGCTTTTATAAAAGGTACTGAAGAGCGAATTACTGAAAAAGGAAAACTAACCATTGTGTATTCTCAAAAAGAAGATGAGGACGAATACAAAACTTATATAAGTTTTTTACAATCTAAAAACGTACTTGATAACGATTTAGAAGTCTTAGAGTTAGAGGACTTGCAAGGAGTAACCGGACTTAAAGCGTTAAGGGTTAGTATTCTTTACCATAATGAAAATGATGATAAGAATTTCTATACTTACAACGATTTAATGGAAACTATTAAATCCTAAAAATACCTTTTTCATCTTCCTTTGATTTTATAAAACCAGTCTCTTCATTAGTTTCTGGTAAAACATCTTCAATATTTACGTTAGGATTATCTTTTACCGCAATAGCAAAAGATATTAAAGAGATAATGATACCAATCATAAATACAGTATAGGTAATACGTAATAGTCTGTATTTGCGTTCTAGAACCTTACCTAAAAAGTATAAATCTTTTGTGAGTGCTTTATAGATATAGTCTTTATCTTTTACCATTTCTCCAATAGCCCATTCAAATTCTTTTAATTCCATTTTGTGGAAATTACCAAAAAAACTAAGGTTAACCTCTTGGTTTTCAACATCCTCTTTGGTAAACTCCCCACTTGTTACATTTGGTCGTGTAGCAATGATTGATAGTACCATAGAAATAACACAGAATGATAAAAATATAATGGTAGGCCAAGTTAAATAAGGGTTGGTGTCTAGCTTAGAAATAAGATTGGCAAGTACAACCGAAATAATAATGGCATTAACCGATAGCAATATGTTGGCTTTTGTATCGGCAATATCGCTCAGTTTAATATGGTTTCTTAATGCAGTTCTGTAAAATGTTTGTACACCACGTTCTGGGCTTTCGTTTTTATATTGAGCTTTGTATTTAGCCTTAAGTTTTTCAACATCAAGTTTCTTTTTACGCTTTTTCTTTTTGCCCATTAACTTTGCTAAGTTCTTTTCTTTTCGTGGTTGCCAGTTTTTTAAAGCATATTCTGTATAAAAACTATGTTCCGTTAATACTTTTATATTTTCGGCTCGCCATTCAGCAGGCGTATAATTTTTAATACCACGCAGTTCTAGTTCTTTTCTAAGAAACTCGCTAGCTTCATTAAAGTATTTTTTTCCAAAGTGAGAAGCGTCAGCATCTCGTATAATTTCTTCAAGTTTATTGGATGGTTCTTCGTCAAACTTTGTTGCCATTATACAACTTGAAACAGCATTGATAATGTTTTCTTCAACCCCTTTTTCTTTCAAAAAAGCTTGGGCAAGTTTTACACTTTCAGCTTCGTGATTTTCAGAATTTACAGTGTAACCAATATCATGCAACAGGGCTGTTAACTCAAGTATATGAGACTCTTCTTTTGAGATTTTTGAGTTTTCTATAAGTTCTTTAGTGCTCTTTACTACGCGCTGTGTGTGCGTGTAGTTATGATATATAAAAGTGTTAGGAAGTTTGTCTGATAATAGGTTAAAAACATATTCCTGTGTGTCTTCAATAAGAGACTTTGCCATAAGTAACGTACATTATTAATTAGGTCTAAATTACGAAAATTACAAGACTTAACATTTAATTAGAGCTAATAGTAATTACTAAGTTGTATTTTTATAAAAATGATAAAGCAATAAGTTGTAACTACCATTTTAAATCCTAGACCAAAAAGCCTTCTTCATAACTATATGCAATTAAAAATAGCCGATACTTTTAATAAAGAATTACCGTCTGACACTAACTTAAGTAATACTAGAAGAAAAGTATTTGGTGCCATGTACTCTTATGTAAAACCCAGAGTACCTAAATCACCAAAGCTAATTCATGTATCACCAGAAATGTGTGAAAACATAGGAATTCATGAAGACGAAGTAGGTTCTGAGGAGTTTTTAAATATTTTTTCAGGCTCTGAATTGTACAAAGAAACGCAGCCTTATGCCATGGCTTATGCAGGACACCAATTTGGGAATTGGGCAGGACAGCTAGGTGATGGAAGAGCAATAAATTTATTCGAGGTACAGCACAACAAAAAACGATGGGCAATGCAACTAAAGGGAGCTGGTGAAACGCCATATTCTAGACAAGGAGATGGCTTAGCTGTTTTAAGGTCTTCCGTAAGAGAATATTTGTGTAGCGAAGCAATGCACCATTTAGGTGTGCCAACAACAAGAGCATTGAGCCTTATGCTTTCTGGAGATGAGGTGTTAAGAGATATGCTTTATAACGGTAATGCAGCCTATGAAAAAGGTGCTATTGTTTGCAGAGTAGCGCCATCATTTATTCGTTTTGGTAATTTTGAATTGTTTGCTTCAAGAAACGATACAGAAAATCTTAAAAAGCTTACAGAATATACCATAAAACATTTTTATCCAGAACTTGGAGCACCTTCAAAAGAAGTCTATATTCAGTTTTTTAAAGCAGTTGCAGATAAAACTTTAGATATGATTATTCATTGGCAACGTGTCGGTTTTGTGCATGGAGTTATGAATACAGATAACATGTCTATTTTAGGACAAACGATAGATTATGGACCTTATGGTTGGTTAGAAGGTTTTGATTTTGGATGGACACCAAACACTACAGATAGAGAGCATAAGCGTTACCGTTATGGTAATCAGCCAAATATTGGGTTGTGGAATTTGCTACAATTGGCTAATGCATTGTATGCTTTAGTTGATGAAGCAGAGCCATTTGAAACAATTTTGAATCAATATCAAAAAGATTTTGAAGAAGCGTTTTTAAATATGATGCGTTCAAAATTAGGATTAGATTTCAAAAAAGAAGAAGATCAAAAATTAGTTGAAGATTTAGAAGATTGCTTGTTGCTTTCAGAAACAGATATGACAATTTTTTACCGTTTGCTTTCTAATTTTGAAAAAGGAAAAGTTGAAAATAGCCTAGAAATTGTAAAGCAAGCATTTTACAACCCAGAAGAAATACAAGGCAAGAAAGAAGAGAAATGGAATGATTGGATTATAGATTACGACAAAAGATTAAAGTTAGAAGAAGCTACAGACCAACAACGACAAATAAAAATGAATGCTGTAAATCCTAAATATGTACTTAGAAATTACATGGCACAGTTGGCTATAGATGATGCCAATGAAGGAAAATATGGTTTAATTGACGATTTGTTTCAAATGTTGAAAAATCCATACAGCAATCAACCAAAATACGAAAAATGGTTTGCTAAACGACCAGAATGGGCACGACATAAAGCAGGATGCTCTATGTTATCTTGTAGCTCTTAACCTTTTTAACAAGTTTATTTTTCAGTTATAAATAATACACATGAAACATATTTACAAAAGAATTACAATCTTAGTTTTAATCATTTTAAGTCATGCATGCGCAACGTATAAAGCGCAGTATGCTGAAGATGATTTTACAATTCAAAATTTACCAGAAAAACAAGTTGATAATGTGTTTTACTTAGTTGGTGATGCTGGTAAATCTCCTATGAATGGCTATTCAGATGCTTTAATGGCGTTTAAGAAGCATATAGCAACGCAAGGCAATTCAAAAGAAGATTATACACTGTACTTGGGAGACAATATTTACCCAGCAGGATTACCAAAAAAAGAGCATAAAGACAGAGCGTCGGCAGAAAATGCACTTCAGGCTCAGTTTGGTGCTGTAAAAGATTTTAAAGGTAAAACCATATTTATACCAGGTAATCATGAGTGGTATGCAGGCGGATTAAAGGGAGTAAAGCGCCAAGAAAAGTATGTAGAAAACGCATTAGGTAAAAACACTTTTCAGCCAGAAAATGGTTGTCCGTTAGAGAGTATAGATGTTAGTGAGACAGTACAACTCATCATTATAGATACCCAATGGTATTTAGAAAACTGGAATGATAATCCAGGTATAAATGACGAGTGCGAAATAAAAACAAGAGAGCGTTTTTTCTTAGAAGTCGAAGGTGAATTAAAAAAAGCACAAAACAAAACTATTGTATTTGCGATGCATCACCCAATGTATACCAATGGTGTACATGGTGGACAATTTGCTGCTTCAAAACACTTGTTTCCTGGGCAGAAGAAAATACCATTTCCAGGTTTGGCTTCTGTAGTTGCGCAAATTAGAACACAAGGAGGTGTATCTATTCAAGATCGATATAACGAGCGTTATAATGAGTTAATGAAGCGTTTAGAAACCCTTGCTGTAGATAGTCCAAAATTAGTATTTGTGTCCGGTCATGAACATACGTTGCAATATATAGAAGAAGGCAGAATAAAACAGATAGTTTCTGGTTCTGGTGCAAAGGAGTCTTATGCTACGCTTAGTGATAATGGTTTGTTTTCCTATGGAAAACAAGGCTTTGCTAAACTCGTAGTGTATAAAGATGGTAGTTCTTGGGTACAGTTTTTTAGCGCCGAAAATGGAGAGCCAGAAGCCATGTTTCAAAAAGAAGTTATACCTCCAAACAAACCAGATTTTGATATTTCTACTTTACCAGATAGCTTTCCAAATACAGTTGAGGTTTCTATTTATTCAAAAGAAGAAACTGATAAAACGGACTTTTTTGAAGCTATTTGGGGAGAAAATTATAGAGATGTTTATAGTAAAAAAATTACGGCAAAAGTAGCCACTTTAGATACCCTTTACGGTGGATTAGAGGTAGTCCGAAAAGGTGGCGGGCATCAAACACGTTCTTTAAGATTAAAACTAAAAGACGGTAGAGAATTAAATATGCGAGCACTTAGAAAAAGTGCGACACAATATATTCAAACGGTTGTATTTAAAGATAATTTTATTAAGAATGAATTTGATGAAACCATAGTAGAAGATCTTATTTTAGATTTTTACACGGCGGCACATCCTTATGCGTTTTTAGTAGTGCCTAAACTTTCTGATGCCGCGCAGGTATTACATACCAATCCAAAATTATATTACATTCCAAAACATAAGCATTTAGGAAAATACAACGATGAGTATGGTGGAGAACTGTATATGATAGAAGAACGTCCGGAGGACAACTATTCTAACGACAGAAATTTTGGATATGCAGATGATATAGAAAGTACCCATGATATCATCGAGAAAATAAGAAAAGATGAAGAGTATAAAATAGACGAAGTCGCTTTTGTTAGGGCAAGATTGTTTGATATGCTTTTGGGAGATTGGGATAGACACCAGGATCAATGGAGATGGGCACAATTTGATCAACCAAATGGAGACAAACTTTACAGAGCAATACCAAGAGATAGAGATCAGGTGTTTTCTAATTTTGATGGGACGTTGCTAGACATCGGAAGAACAATTTCTAGCTCTACAAAACAACTTCAGGTTTACGATTCTGAACTTAAAGATATTAAATGGATGAATAGTGCTGGGCATAAATTAGATAAAGCATTAATCAAACAAGCGGATAAATCGGTTTGGTTAGAACAGGCTAAATTTCTCCAGACAGAAATAACAGATGAAGTTATAGAAGACGCATTTTCAAATTTACCTAAAGAAATTCAAGACGAAACTATAGAAGACATTAAAACCAAATTAAGAGGAAGACGAGATAATCTGGTAGATATTGCGACGCGTTATTCTAACTATTTAGATGAGTTGGTAATACTTACAGCAACCGACAAAGATGATTTTATTGAGATTACAAGAACAGCAGATAAAGAGACCAGAGTACAGATCTGGAGAAATAAAGGAGGCGAAAAAGCAGATGTCATTGTAGATAGAACGTATCACAGAGATGTCACTAAAGAGATTTGGGTGTATGGTCTAGATGATGATGATATTTTTGAAGTTAATGGTAAAGCAAATAATTTAATCTATACAAGACTTATAGGTGGGCAAGGAAATGATATCTATATTATAAATGAAGGAAGACGCATTAAGGTTTACGATCATAAGTCTAAAAAAAATACTATCGAAAAAAACAAGGGTGGTCAGATAAAGTTTACAGATAATTACAAATCTAATTTATACGATTTTCAAAAGTTTATAACAAAGACAGGTGTTATAACACCAAGTCTTGGTTTTAATCCAGATGATGGACTAAAAGTAGGAGTAAGCCTTGTTAAAACTACAAAAGGCTTTGAACGCAATCCATTTTCACAACAACACAAGTTTAATGCTGGTTATTATTTTGCTACAGAAGGCTTCGATATTAGGTATAACGGTCAGTTTGCGAATATTTTTAATGATTGGAACTTAAAAGTAGGTGGTGTTTTTACAAGTGCCAATTTTACAAATAACTTCTTTGGTATAGGTAACGAAACAGTAAATAACGATGACGATTTAACTTTAGATTATAACCGAGTTAAGACCAGTATTATTGGATTAGATGTAGGTGCCATTAAGTCTTCGGGCTATGGAAGTGAATATGGGTTTAGAGCTATTTTTGAAGGTATAGAATTAGACGAAACCGATAATAGATTTATTACAGATTTTATGCCTACAGCAGATGAAGAATTTTATGAAAGGAGATTGTTTACAGCTTTAGAGGCGGAATATGATTACCATAGTGCAGATGACGAAATAGCAACCTCTAGAGGAATGGATTTTAATATTGTCGCAGGTGCTAAAACAGAGATAGAAGAGTTTAAAAATGTTTTTGGTTATGTAAATGCACATCTAGGATTCTATAATGCTTTGAGTGTAAATAGAAAACTGGTTCTAAAGACAGATATTAGAACTCAATTGCGTTTTGGTGATGACTTTTTATTTTATCAGGGAGCAAATATTGGAGATGGAGGAGCAGGACTAAGAGGATATAGAACAGAACGATTTACAGGTAAAAATTCTTTAGTAACCAATGCAGATTTAAGATATAGTTTTAATAGTTTTAAAACAGGTTGGTTCCCTATGCAGATAGGTGTTTTTTCAGGAATAGATGTAGGTAGAGTTTGGGTGAAAAACGACACTTCAGAAAAGTGGCATAACTCTTACGGAGGTGGCTTTTGGGTAGCAGCTGCAGATTCTGTTGCAGGTACATTTAACCTATTTAATGGTGAAGATGGTTTGAGATTTTCATTTGGTTTTGGTTTAAACTTTTAGTTGAGTTTAAAACTGTAAATATTGCCTCCTTCGTCGCCATTGCGTTCATCTGTTATGTAAACCATAGCGTTATTTTTAAAGCAAATACCCTCTTTTTGAGAGTTATGGTCAAAAGGTAGCTCTTCGATATTACCAGAAAAGAAATCATCATTTTTAAAGTTAGTGATTTTCCATACTTTATCATGATTTAATAGTACGATGCTTTCACCATCATCGCTAATATCGGCAGCAGTAATTTTATTGTTTTTACCATCTAAATTAAAGTCAGATCTTAACACGGCTTCATGTTTCCCTGGTATGTTAGGAACTTTTAGGGTGATGAATTTCTTCGTTTCTTTACTAAAAATATAAAATGAATTATTGTACAAAAAGAACGCTTCAAAATCTTTAGAATACTTCTTTTTAGGAACGGTAAAGTCAATAATTTCAGCTTCAGCAGTATCGTTGTCTAAGTCGTTGTGATTTATTTTCAAAATCCTAAAATGCTTTCGCTTTTCATTGTTGTTTCCAAAGTCACCAATGTAAATATTACCGTCTTTATCAGAAGTTAAATCTTCCCAATCAATGTTGCTGGCATTAGTTATTGCTACTTTTTTTACAATTTTTCCGCTAGAGTCTAACCCGAATAAATCACTGTCATTTCCAGAGTCTTCAATAGTCCAAATTAAATTCGATTGAGGTGTGGTTTCTGCAGCAGAAGCCTCTTTTATGGAGTTATTAATGCTGCCTTCTATTTTGAGTTGACCAGCAGATTGACAAGAAACCGCAATCAGCGTTATTAATATTAATCTTTTAAAGTGTATCATTGTAAATATTTTCATAGGTTAAGGATAACTATAGAAGTTAATTTTAACAAAGATTTACTCATAAAATCTTCTTAAATCATAATTTTTGAACGCACAAAAAGACATAATTGTTATTGGTGGAGGTGCAGCCGGATTTTTTGCTGCAATTAACATAGCAGAGAAGCATCCCGAATTAGCAGTTGCTATTTTAGAACGTGGTAAAGAAGGTCTGCAAAAGGTGAAAATTTCTGGCGGCGGACGTTGCAACGTTACACATGCAGAGTTTATACCATCAGAGTTGGTGCGAAATTATCCAAGAGGCGAAAAGGAATTGCTAGGTCCCTTTCACACCTTTATGACAGGAGATACTATTGCCTGGTTTGAAGAACGCGGAGTAGAATTAAAGATAGAAGAAGATGGCAGGATGTTTCCGGTCTCAAATTCATCTCAGACTATCATAGATTGCTTTTTGTTTGAAGCCAAAAAACATAAGGTTGAGGTTTTATATAATCACTCTGTAAAAACTATAAAACCTATTGAAAATGGATTTAAAGTTAGTACAACTCAAGGAGATGTTGAAGCAAAAAAAATAGTTTTAGCAACAGGAAGCAACCCGAAAGTATGGAAGCTTTTAGAGAGTTTTGGTCATACCATTGTTCCGCCAGTTCCATCACTATTTACGTTTGATATAAAAGACAAACGCATAAAAGATATACCAGGCGTTGTGGCACAAAATGTAGAAGTGAAAGTTTTAGATACAGATCTTTTTTCTGAAGGTCCTTTACTTATAACACATGTTGGTATGAGTGCGCCAGCGATCTTAAAATTATCGGCTTATGGAGCGGTTGAGCTAGCAAAGCTTAATTACAATTTTAAGATTGGAATTAACTTTATAAAACAAGATTTTGAAGATTGTCTAGATCAATTAAAAGGTTTAAAACAAGATTTAGCCAAGAAACAGATTTTTGGCACTGCACAGTTCGATTTACCAAAGCGATTGTGGCGGAAACTAGTTCTAGCTTCAAATATTTCTGATAATGAACGCTGGGCAGATCTCAATAAAGAGCAACTGACTGCTCTAGCAGCGCAGTTAACACAAGCGGTTTTTCAAGTAACAGGCAAAAGTACCTTTAAAGAAGAATTTGTTACAGCAGGTGGAGTAGACTTAAAAGAAGTAAACTTTAAAACCTTTGAAAGTAAGTTAATACCCAACTTATTTTTTGCAGGAGAAGTTATTAATGTAGATGCAGTAACAGGTGGTTTTAATTTTCAGAATGCTTGGACAGGAGCTTACATTGTGTCGCAATCAATAGCAAAGAATTGAAAACATACATCGTATTATTAAGAGGTATCAACGTTGGCGGACACAGAAAGGTGCCAATGGTAGAGTTAAGAGAACTACTAACAAAGACAGGGTTTTCTGATGTTAAAACTTACATACAAAGTGGGAATGTGATTTTTAAATTTGCAGAAACTAATGCTCAAAAGATAGAAAATTCAATTCAAAAGTCTATTGCTGATCATTTTGGATTTGATGTATCTGTGATGGTAAGAACGAGACAACAATTACAAAAAATATTTGACGACTGTCCGTTTTCTGAAGATAAAAAAATCAACAGTTATTTTGCCATATTATCTCATAGTCCAGATAAGGATTTAGTTCAGGAAGCTTATAATAAAACCTATGAAAATGAGGAGTATGAAATCACAAATGATTGTCTTTATTTCTATTCAAACAAGGGTTATGGCAATGCAAAATTTAGCCTTAATTATTTCGAAAGAAAACTTAAGGTTAATGCTACGGCAAGAAACTATAAAACAATGCTAAAGTTACTATCTTTGTCGGCAGAAAATTAGATTATGATAGCTGAAGATTTTATCCTTAAAAATTATAATTCAAGTGTAGAAAGTGGCTCAGTAAAATGGGAATCACCAAGTAATATTGCATTAATAAAATATTGGGGAAAAAAGGAAAATCAAATTCCAGAGAATCCATCAATAAGCTTTACACTATCTAACTGTAAGACCATTACAAAGCTTACTTACACTAAAAAAGACCTTTCGACTGCGCTCAAGGTGACATCAGATTTTAGTTTTGATGTGTATTTTGAAGGAGAGCAAAACGAAGCCTTCAAACCAAAAATTCAAACTTTTTTTGAACGTATTGAAGAATATGTACCTTTTTTAAGAGATTATCATTTTAAGATAGAAACTTCTAATACTTTTCCACACAGTTCTGGTATTGCGTCTTCTGCATCAGGTATGAGTGCATTGGCGTTGTGTTTAATGAGTATTGAACAAAAATTAAAGGAAGGTGTCACCTTGAGCGCAGTCGAAAGGTCTTCTGAAAAGAACTACTTTAAAAGAAAAGCATCGTTTTTAGCCAGATTAGGCTCTGGTAGTGCTTGTAGAAGTATCGAAGGAGAGTTGGTAGTTTGGGGACAAAATGAGAGTGCAGAAAGTTCAGATTTATATGGAATTAAATTTGAAGGTGAAGTGCATTCTAACTTCAATAATTATCAAGATACTATACTTTTAGTTGATAAGGGAGAAAAGCAAGTGAGCAGTACAGTTGGTCATAAATTAATGTTTGGTCATCCTTTTGCACAGCAACGTTTTGCACAAGCGCACGATAATTTAGCAAAACTTAAGGCAGTTTTAGCTTCTGGTGATTTGCAAGGCTTTGTGAAAATTGTTGAAAGTGAGGCTTTAACGCTTCATGCAATGATGATGACGAGTATGCCTTATTTTATTTTAATGAAGCCTAATACGCTAGAGATAATTAATAAAATCTGGAAGTATAGAGAAGAAAATAATTCTAATGTATGTTTTACTTTAGATGCAGGTGCTAACGTACATGTATTATATCCTGAAAATGAAAAAGAAAGTGTGCTAAAATTTATAAATAAAGAATTGGCTGATTATTGTCAAAACGGTCATTTTATTACAGATTTTGTAGGTAAAGGCGCACAATTAATTGAAAATTAATCTAGCTTAGGTGTTGATTGCAAACCAAATAGCATATTAATCCGTATATTTGTTAAAAGAAATTGTTTAAAGCACGATGAAAGGACCCCTTTTCTATTCAAAAATTTTACTCTTCGGAGAGTATGGAATCATTAAAGATTCTAAGGGATTATCTATACCTTATAATTTTTATAATGGCGCTCTAAAGGTTGACGAAAATCCATCTGAAGAAGCTATTAAATCTAACGAAAGTCTAAAACGTTTTGCATCTTATTTAGCAAATTTAGATAAAGATTTAGTGTCTTTTGATATAGAAAAGCTTAAGGAAGATGTTGATTCAGGTATGTACTTCGATTCATCCATACCTCAAGGCTATGGTGTAGGAAGTAGTGGAGCTTTAGTAGCGGCTATTTATGATAAGTATGCTACCGAAAAAATTACCGTTTTAGAAAACCTTACGCGCGAAAAACTATTAAGGTTGAAAGTTATTTTTTCTGAAATGGAATCGTTCTTTCATGGTAAATCTTCAGGATTAGATCCTTTAAACAGTTACTTAAGTCTACCAATATTAATCAACTCTAAAGATAATATTGAGGCAACAGGCATACCATCTCAAAGTACAGAAGGTAAAGGAGCTGTATTTTTATTAGATAGTGGTATTGTTGGCGAAACAGCACCTATGGTTAGTATTTTTATGGAAAACATGAAGAATGAAGGATTCCGCAGTATGCTAAAGGAGCAGTTTATTAAACACACAGATGCATGCGTTGATGATTTCCTAAAAGGTGACATTAAATCATTATTCAGAAATACAAAGCAGCTTTCTAAAATTGTATTAAATAATTTTAAGCCTATGATACCTAATCAATTCCATGAATTATGGAAAAAAGGTATCGAAACCAATGACTATTACCTTAAACTATGTGGCTCTGGAGGTGGTGGCTACATCTTAGGTTTTACGGAAGATATAGAAAGAGCAAAAGCAGCTTTACAAGGTCAGAAATTAGAAGTTGTTTATAATTTTTAATAATATGAGTTATTTAATAAAATCAGGTGAAGAAATATTAATATGGCAATTATTATTAATTGCTTTTTTTGTGTTCTTGGCTTGGTTATGCTACAAAGTAGTTAAAGCTATTACTTCTAAAAAGTAATTTTTAATAATGCTATCAAGAAGGCAGAAACATATTCTGTTAAAATTCTTCAGCCTGTTTTCGGTAGTGCGTGGTTACAATATTTTGGTTGTAGTTATTGCACAATACTTAGCATCAATTTACATTTTTGCGCACGATAAGCCTTTAAAAGAAGTACTATTTGATGTTAACTTGTTAATGTTAGTTTTAGCATCATCAGCAACAATTGCAGCAGGCTACATTATCAATAACTTTTATGATTCTGAAAAAGATTTAATCAATAGACCAAGAAAAACCATGTTAGATCGCTTGGTAAGTCAAAATACAAAGTTGTCATTTTACTTTGTTTTGAATTTCTTAGCAGTGGTTTTTGCAAGTTATGTTTCATTTAAGGCTGTACTATTTTTTGCACTTTACATTTTTGCGATTTGGTTGTATTCTCATAGATTCAAAAAACAGCCAATGACAGGTAATTTGGTGTCTGCCATCCTTGCTGTAACACCATTCTTTGTAATATTTATTTATTACCAAAACTTTGAATTGGTGATTTTTGCTCATGCTATATTCTTATTCTTGTTAATTTCTATGCGAGAGTTAACCAAGGATTTAGAAAATATTAAAGGAGATTTGGCTTTAAATTATAAAACAGTTCCGGTAGTACATGGTGAGCGGACTTCTAAAATTATGCTTACTGTTTTAGCTTTATTAACTATAATTTCTGGTATTGTGCTCGTTTTGTTTTTTAAAATAGGTCACATGTACTATTTCTTTTATCTAAGTATAGTGTTACTTTTTCTTTTTTTATTCATTCTTTGGAAGTCTAATAAAAAAACACATTACTTGATTCTTCACAATATTTTAAAATTTATTATTGTAGTTGGTGTGTTTTCCATTTTACTCATAGATGTTTCTGTGGTTTTAAATCGCTTGTAATGTTTTTATTGTCGCAACAAACAACTATAGAAATTAATAGTTCGTATTAACTAATGTTATACCTTTGCCAAAAATTTTAATATGAGCAGACATCAAGATAGCAAAGGAAAAGGAAAAACTTCGGGAAGAGGACAAGCTAACAGCAAATCTAAAAGTTTTGCGAGAGGTAATGCTCCTTTCAAAAAGAAATCAAAACCAAAAACAGCATCAAACCCAGACGAAATACGCTTAAACAAATACATAGCCAATTCTGGTATTTGTTCGCGTAGAGAAGCTGATGAAAATATAGCCATTGGCTTGGTAACGGTAAACGGAAAGGTTGTAACCGAAATGGGTTATAAAGTAAAACGTACAGACGATGTGCGTTTTGATGGTCAGCGTATTGCGCCAGAACCTAAGGTATATGTGCTACTAAATAAACCAAAAGGGTTTGCAACAACTACGGCAGAAGGTAAAGGTAGAACAGTAATGGATCTAGTGGCTAATGCTACCAATGCTAATATTAGACCAATAGGTCGTTTGGGCAGAAATTCACTGGGTTTGTTATTATTTACTAATGATGACAAGGTGGTACAGAAATTCACCAATTCTAAGAATGGCGTTGCACGATTATTTCAGGTAGAGTTAGATAAAAACTTAAAGTTTGAGGACTTAAAAAAGATACAAGAAGGTTTTAATGTGGATGGTAATTTAATTACCGTGGAGGAAATCAGCTACATCGAAGGTGAGTCTAAGAATAAAATTGGTGTAAAAATAAAAAATACAGGAAACTCAATCTTAAGAACTATTTTTGAAACCTTTAAGTACGATTTAGTAAAGATAGATTGCGTAGCCATAGGTCACTTAACCAAAAAAGACATTCCTAGAGGACATTGGAAGCATCTTACAGAACAAGAGATTAATACCTTAAAGATGTTATAATCTTAGAGAAATAAATCTGAAGACAAATACCGATCTCCACGATCACAGATAATACTAACTATAACACCGCTTTCTAACTCGTTAGCGAGTTTTAAAGTGGCAGTTGTAGCTCCGCCACTACTCATACCAGCTAAAATACCTTCTTCTTTTGCTAATCTGCGTGTCATTGCAACAGCTTCTTCTTGGCTAACCTCTATAACACGATCTACTTTAGAAGCATCAAAAATTTTAGGTAAATAAGCTTCTGGCCATTTTCTAATACCAGGTATTTTAGAGTTATCAGTTGGTTGCACACCAACAATTTCAACAGCTTTATTTTGCTCCTTTAAATATGTTGATGTGCCCATAATTGTACCAGTAGTTCCCATTGCAGATACAAAATGCGTCACAGTACCTCCAGTATCTCTCCAAATTTCTAGACCCGTAGATTTATAATGCGCTTTCCAGTTGTCATTATTTTCAAACTGATTAAATGAAAAGTAACCTTCATTTTCAACCTTGTCTATGGCATAATCGCGAGCACCTTCTATACCATCAGGATGTAAAGTTACTTTAGCTCCATAAGCTTTCATGGTTTGCACACGTTCCTTTGTTGCTGTCTCTGGCATAACAAGTTCTATGTCTAATCCGTAGATAGCAGCAATCATAGCAAGGGCAATACCTGTATTTCCGCTTGTGGCTTCAATTAATTTTGAAGATTTGTTTATTCGCTTAGCTTCCAAGGCAGTTTTAATCATGTTGTGGGCAGCTCTATCCTTAACACTGCCACCAGGATTATTACCTTCTAGCTTAAAATAAAGACTCACATTAGGGTTAGTATTTAAAGCAATGGATTTTACAAGAGGAGTATTTCCTATTCTATCAATTAAGGTCTTGTTCATTTAGCTTGTGTTTTTTTAGAGTAAATTTCAACTTTATGATTGTGGATTACTGTAGAGTTTTTCGGTACTGAGGTTGTTAGCCAAGTATTGCCACCAATAACGCTATTTTCGCCAATAACAGTATCACCTCCAAGGATTGTTGCATTAGCGTAAATCGTTACATTATTTTTTATTGTTGGGTGACGTTTCGTAAACTGATCTTGTTTCCTTACGATTAATGCACCTAAGGTAACACCTTGATATATCTTTACATTATCGTGTATTTCTGTGGTTTCACCAATGACAACACCTGTACCATGATCTATAAAAAAAGAATTGCCTATGGTTGCTCCAGGATGAATGTCTATACCTGTTATTTGATGCGCATATTCAGTCATTAACCTAGGAATTATAGGGAGCTTTAAGTTGTGAAAAATTCTTGCCATTCTATAGATAGAAATAGCAAAAAAGCCAGGATAAGCCATATAGATTTCTTCGAGCGATTTTGCAGCAGGATCGTTATTAAGAATAGCTTCAGCATCTTTTTTTAAACTGCAATACAAATCTGGAATATTAGTTAGAAAGTCAGTCCAGCGTTTGCAAGGTTTACCTTTGGTTTTTGGGCAGGCAATATCTCTTAAAGCTATAAATAGAGGCTCTAAAACAGTAAATGCCTCTTCGGTATTAGTGTCGCTATCAAAAAAAGCTTTAAAGAGTAATTTGGTAAAACGTTGAGATTCCTCTTTTAAAATCATAGGTACTTTAATAGCAGATTTCTGCTCATTTATTACCATTAATAACTTCTTATCCATTCTTGCCTTTTCTGTGCGTTAACGACACTTATAAGTGTCTAAATAACGAATTTAGTGAAAGTGAAGTTGAAAGGAAAAAGCTTAACACTAATTTATTATTGATAATGTAAAGAAGAACGAGTCTATTTTTTAACGTCAACGGTGTAAGTTGATATTAAATCATCATCGATATACAGATGCACATCATAAAAACCAGTTTGGTTAAACTGATGTTCCAACTCTAGAGATTTATCATTTATAGAAATTGAAGTGGGTTGGTCTTTCCAGGTGCTAAAACCGTTGTCAAAACCAAGTTTTACATTTTCTGGCTTTGTGTTGTTTTTTAATTGATACTTAAACACCACTTTTTGATGTGGCTTTATAGTATGATGCATTTGCTGAGGCGCATTATGCAACTCTAGATTTTTATAGGCATTACCATACAATACTGGCGCTTTTAAAAAAGTATCAAATGTAGGAATCTCATTATCATCTAAAAGCCACCAACGCTCATCAACAGGAAAATGATTTACAGCAAATAGTTTTGGGTTTGCCAAAAAGAAGCCATCATTATATTGAAAACTAAATTTATTGGTCTTAGGATTTGGAATACCACTAGCCCAAGTAGGATCACACAAATACCATTTGTCATTAAGTTTTACAGCATTCCATGAGTGGTTGGGTAAATCTAAAGTTTCAATATTTGTGGTGCTTACACGCCCAAAACCTTGTACAATCTCACATTCCAGATTGGCAAAATCAGCTAAAGTTTTTACCAAATAAGCATAACCTGTACAAATAGTTCGTTTTTTCTTAAGTAGCCTACTAAAAAGCTTAGTTCTAAATTTTGTATTCCAGGCATCAAGCTTTAGGCTATCATCTTTAAAACGTTGTCGTTGTCGGTCGTTTTTTAGGTAAAGCGAATAATCATTAGCAATATTATCGCAAACCCACTTATAAATAGCTCTAAACTTTTCTACATCTGTGTTTAACGTACTGGTAAGTTTAAAAGAAAGTTCAGGTAGATTTGTAAGGTTCTCACCTTTTAATGATAAGGCAATACTATCTGCTTTTTTAAAATCTATATGGTCAAAGTCTGCTATTTGAGCATTAAGCCTACATAAACTTAAAAAAAGCAGTAGTAATAATAGAAGCGTTTTTTGCAAAACTTACACTTAATTCTTTTTGCGTTTAGACTTGTAAGGTTTGTTGGTGTCTACAGCACCAATCATTTCTACCATATCTGGTGTAAGCTCTAAAGTAATAAAGCTTGTTTTGTCTGTTATAGATACCTTTTGGGTTTCGTAACCAAGATAGCTAAAGACCAGTACATCACCAGTTTTTAATTTCTTTGGAAATGTAAATTTACCCTCATCATCTGTTACAGCGCCAACTCTGGTACCATCTAATGTAATGTTAGCACCAGGTAAAGGGCCTTCTTCGTTAGATACGAGACCGGTTATGGTACGCTCTTGTGTAGTCTCATTAGTTTGACCAAAGGTGGTATTAAACGTAAATAATGTCATCATAAAAACCAATGCAAAACCAAAAGTTTTGAATGTGTTGCTCTGTGTTAATGTTTGTGTTTTCATAAAATCTAGGTTTTGTTTACCTCTAAACTAAAGCGTTTGGTTAAAGATATAAAATAGGCTTGAGTTATTAATGTCTTTGGTTGAGTAAAGTGGTGGTTGTAGTGAGGGATTTTTTTGTCTTAAACAGCAAAAGCTCCTTAATGGTCTAAAAATCTTGTTTGAATTTTGAATGTCTCGTCCTGAAATATGGCTACAGGTTAAACTTGATTTTAAGCAGTTAATTTGTATACCATATTTGGTGTTTTAAAATTTAAAGATAAGTGTAATCTTACTTCATTGTATAGTTTAATTGCATTTTTTGTAGCTCTCTTAGCGTGAGCTGTATTCATAAAAGTTTGATCCAGATAAAATTCGTCTTTTAAGATACCGTTTACACGTTCAGCCATAGCGTTTTCGTAGCAATGATTTTCTTCTGTCATGCTTATAGCAATGTGTTTTCTTTTCAGTATCTGGGTGTATACATTGCTGCAATATTGTATGCCCCTGTCCGAATGATGGATGAGTCCGTCTATGTTTTTTGCCTGATATAAAGCTTTATTTAAGGCCCTGACACAACCGCTGAGTTCTAAGCTATCACTTAGGTCGTAACCTACTATTTTTCTTGAATAGGCATCGGTAATCAAAGCCAGATAACAAAATCCTTTTAAGGTTCTGATGTAGGTAATATCGCTTACCCAAATCTGATTAGGTTTTGTTACACTTACATCTTTAGCTATGTTTTTGTACTTACGGAACCTGTGCAAAGAATTCGTTGTTCTAGCACTATATTTTTTGCGTAAGGTCAGCATATTATGAGCTCTAAGCACATTGAACAGTGTATCTCTTCCCATTTTGATATTGGCTTTATCAAACTCAATATCTAATGATCTTATCATTTTACGAACCCCTTCTCTAGGTAAGGATTTGCGTCGCTTTTTTACAATTTGAATAACTTGCCTTTCCAGTTCCAGACGTTTTATTTCTCTAGCTTGGTATTTATAAGAGGCATCTCTTTTGAGTCCAAAACAAGCACAAATAGTAGTGAGTGAAGCAAATCCATTACACTTGATTTTAGCTTTGATTAAGGCTTGGTATTTAGTTTTTTTTTGAGTTCAATGACACTCTTATAGCCTAGTTTCTCAGCAGCCACTTCTAGGTAGGATTCTTCAACCATAGCATCAAGATCTTTCTTGAGCAATAGTTTTTTCAGCTGTTCTATTTTCTTTTGCAGCTCTTTGATACGTGTTATTTCATCTTTTGTTTCCACTTTAATTCTGGTGTTCATGAGGTCTTTACGTTCATATTTCCTAATCCATTCATTAATGGTAGTAGGGTTTATTCCGTAGAGTTTTCCTAATTGGTTCTTGTTGAGTTTTCCCGTGGTAAGTTCGTCTAAAATTTTCAATTTAAACGATTCACTGTAACGTCTAATTACTTTGTCATTTTTGTACATAATTATTAAAATTATGTAGCCTTATTTCCGGACGGGTCAGAATTGCGTACAACGGCTCGTATAACTGTCAGTTACGGATTTAAAGTTAATAATTTTCGGTTTAGAACTGGCGTTAGCAATTCCGAGTGGATTCGGACGTAGTCGAATCCGCCGTAATTTCAGTTATACATTGTTGTGCACTGGCTTTTATTTTACATTAGCGTAATATTCCAATAGTTCATAAGTTAATTTTGGAATGTTTTTTCGCGTATCTCTTTCAATTCCTTTTACATTTTGTAATTCCGATTTCAGCTTTAAATATGTTTCGTTTTTTATATTCGATATTAAATGTCCACCAGAATTCAAATCCTTTTCCAGTTGGTCATTCAGTTCCGCCTTATCAATTTCAAGTTTTTCAACAAAACTAAATCCACATTTTAAAAGGTCACTCTTCTTAAATTGATTCGCTTGTTTTTGAAGAAACGTTTTTCCGAATTTTTTAAAGTCCTTAACTATTTGTTCAATAATTTTCTTTGTGGTTTTTACTCGTCCGTTGTGAAAGTAATAGGCTTCTTCAACAGGTATTACTCCAGTCCCTTTTTTCAGGACAATTAAGTTGATATGTCTATTAATTAGTCCTGTGTTGTAGCTGTTAGACCTTAAATAGTTCTTATTAATTCTTGAGGCTACAGAACAGCTAAAATTCCTGTCTTTTAAAGCAAATGTTATATGTAGATGTTCATACACATTTCGACCATTGATTACTTGAACATTCTCGAAAGTGTAACAGCCATTTCTATATTCTAAAAAGTCAAATTCAGGTAATGCTTTACCAATTTCTGAAATCAAAATCTGTTTCACCTGACCTCGTTTTAATTCAGGTGAATCGTCATTCTTTTCAATTTTCGATTTGATTTTTGAATACCAGCTCATTTTTCAGCTTGTGCACAACAGTTATATATACAAACCTAACCAAAAAAGTAAGTATATACAATCCTAATGATGTGCTATTCAGTACCTTTTTGTGGCTTGGGGCATAACCTATAAAGATGAGTTATGCTGTACCTTTACAGATTCAAAATCGTTTTAAAGCAATTATTTTTGGTTCTTAATGATCTTAACAATACGATTAATCGAAATCTCAGATAAATTCCATTCGTAGCCATTAAAATCTGTAGTGTTTAAAAACTGTATAACCACAGTGTCTATATCTTCATGGTATTCGGCAAGGCTTTGGTAACCAGGTACCAATCCACCATGTTCAAACTCATAAATAGACGCATAGATGTCTCGTTCTCCTTCATTAAAAACAGAACCATCGTTTAGAGCGCGTAAGAATGTGCCAACATCTTCTGCGGTAGCCAACATGCCATATTCATTGGTTTTAAAATCTTGGTCTATACCAACATAATAGCCACTCATTACATCGTCTAAGTTAACTTCTTTAAGAGAAAAAAACGTGTTTTTAAGATTTAGTGGACGCAATATGGTTTCTTTGATGTACTGTTCGTGGCTATAGCCTAAAACCTTATCAATAATTCTACGAAGTAGCAGGTAGTTGGTGTTAGAGTATTCGTAGCCTTTATCTGGTTTAAAACTTGCTGGCAAATCCAAGGCAAAGTCAAGCGCCCTTTTACCATTTTCTTGTTCGTCTTCCCAATACGCAGGATTATCTGTGAAATTTGGAATACCACTTCGATGCTGCACCATCATTTTTAGAGTAATGGTCTCTGCGTTTTCAATTCTACCAACCAATTCCGGAAAGTAATCTGCAAGTGTGTCATCTAACGACAATTCATTGGCTTTATCGAGTTTAGCAATAGAAACTGCAGTGTAGAGTTTACTTATACTCGCAATTTTAAATAAAGACTTAGGGTCTGCAGGTATTTTGTTTTCTCTGTCTTTCCAGCCACCAGTATAAAATGCAGGAGGTTTGCCGGCTTGGTCTACGTAAACAATCATGCCTTCAAAACCATGAGATAAGGTTTCGTCTACTTGTTCTTGTACGGTGTTTGGTAAGGGTAAAATCCAGGCCCAAACTAAAATCCATGGCACGTAGAATAGGGAAATTATGGTACCAACCAACAAGACGACTCTAAATATGTTTTTTTTCATGATGTCATTTGCTTATAGTAGAACAAGCTACCAATATTTTTACAGTTGCAAATTTCTATTAATATGCTAAGAGTAAAAACTATATAGCTCTGAATTGTTGAATTGTCTTGATGAGTTGTTTAATATTCAAAAAAGTTTCAGTCTTTAAAGTTAAAAAGCCGAAAAAAGAAATTGAGTTTTTTGAATTGATATTATCGTTTTGTTTGTGAAAATTTACGAAGAATTCATGAGGGAATTCATCTGTAATGAGTTATGCACGTTGTTGTGGTGTCGTTTTTTTTATTTTTATTGTCCAATCATTTGTATTTAATTCCATCAATTCATTTCTTTCGTAATTGGCAATTTCGGTGCATTCAAATTCCAATATATTTCCGTTCCAGCTTTTAAATTCTATCATATCCATTTCAAAGGGACTTTTGATAATTTGCATATCAGAAAGTGAATTTTCCAATTTATAAATGTCGCTATATTCAGAAAGGATAAAAGTTCCATTTGGTGTTACTTCCAAGTTTCCATAATCAGCTTGTTTTTCCGATTCGATAACATTCAATTCAAGCGAATCCAAACGAAATGCACAATCAGAAGTCAAAACAAAAATTTCGTTTTTCTGCTTAGATACTTTTACATCTTTAGGAAATCCACGAAATTGTCCGACTTTTGTTATTCCGCTTTCGTCCGTAAACTTAATACAAGTCCAAGATTGGGAATTCCACACGCATTCTACGTCATAAATTCGTTCTTCAAATTTGCCAGAGTATGGTTGATTTATTATTTCAGCTTTCACTTAATGTTCTTTGTTTCGAAATGGTTGCTTAAATGCACCACAACCCGTTATATAATAATAAATATAATCATTATCCAAATAAGAGAAGTTTTTGGCTAGTTATCAAATTCAATCTGAAATAACTTTCTGCTAGCTTTTTTTAAACAAATAGATTGTATTAATTTTACACGCTTGTCATTATTAAAAAGTTTAAAGGATTCCTAATCTCACAGGAAGTTACATGATCTCACAAAATTCCATATCTCAAGTTTTTGAAACTGCTCGCGTAGAGGAGGTTATTGGAGATTTTGTACAGTTAAAAAAAGCAGGTAGCAACTTTAAAGGTCTCAGTCCATTCAGTGAGGAGCGTACTCCAAGCTTTATGGTCTCTCCAGTAAAACAAATCTGGAAAGATTTCTCAACTGGCAAAGGTGGTAATGCTATCACCTTTTTAATGGAGCATGAGCATTTTACCTATCCAGAAGCCATACGCTACTTAGCTAAAAAGTACAATATAGAGATTGAAGAAACCGAGCGTACAGATGAGGAAAAGGAGCAGGCCAATGCCAAAGAAAGTTTGTATTTGGTAAGTGAGTACGCTAATGAGTATTTTCAAAAAGTTTTACAAAAAACAGATCAAGGACAAGCCATTGGTAAGAGCTACTTTAAAGAGCGTGGTTTTACCGAGGATACGATTAAAAAGTTTCAACTCGGTTATTCCTTAGACGAATGGCAAGCCTTTACAGATGATGCTTTGGGTAAAGGTTACAAGCTAGAGTTTTTAGAAAAAACTGGGCTTACCATAGTAAAGGATGAGCGTCGTTTCGATAGATTTAAAGGTCGTGTGATGTTTCCTATTCATAGTATGAGCGGGAGAGTGCTTGGTTTTGGTGGTCGTATCCTAACCAACGACAAAAAAGCTGCAAAGTACCTAAACTCTCCAGAGAGCGATATTTACCATAAAAGTAATGTGCTTTACGGATTGTATTTTGCAAAGCAAACCATTTCAAAAGAAGACAATTGCTTTTTGGTAGAAGGTTACACAGATGTTATTCAGTTTTACCAAACCGGAGTAAAAAATGTGGTGTCATCTTCTGGTACCGCTTTAACCTCTCAGCAAATACGGCTCATTAATAGGTTGACCAATAACATCACAGTGCTTTTTGATGGTGATGCGGCTGGTATAAGAGCCTCTATTCGTGGTATAGATTTAATCTTGGAACAAGGTATGAATGTAAAGGTCTGTACCTTTCCAGATGGTGAAGACCCAGACAGTTTTGCAAAGTCTAACACCTTAGAAGAGCTTACCGAGTATCTCAATGAAAATGCTAAGGATTTTATTCAGTTTAAGGCATCACTTTTAGTAAAAGAAGCCAATAACGATCCTATTAAAAAAGCTGAAACCATTAGAGATATTGTAAATAGTATTGCTAAAATTCCTGATGCCATTAAGCGTGAAATCTATGTAAGAGAGTGTGCCTCTATTATGGATATTAGTGAGAGTGTGCTTTTTACTACCTTAGCACAGATTGGTAAAAAGGAAGCTCAGGAGGCCAACAAACAATATAAGCAAGAGCAAAGAGCTTTTGAAGTTGTAAAGAGTGAGCAGCAAAAAAAGCCAAGGGTAGATGTACAGTACGAATTAGAGCGAAAGATTATAGAAATCTTGATGCTGTATGGAGATAGAGTAGAACAGTTTGAAGATTTAATCTTAAAAGAAGATGAAGCATCTGGTGATTTAATTTTAGAGCCAGCAATGCATGAGGCTCGTGTATTTGAAAAAATATATTTAGACCTTCAGGAAGATGAAATGATGTTTTCTAATGAAAAATTTAGGGAGTTGTACTATGCTATTATAGACAGATTAAACCAAGATGAAAATTTTTCAACTAAAGATTTTATAAATCAATTAGATCAGAAACACGCAACCGAGGTTACCAGTATTTTAATGGAAGATGAAAAATATAACCTTCACGATTGGGAACGAAACCATATTGTACCTAAAGAAAAGGAGCATTCTATATCGCAATTAGTGAGTCAAACTATACTGAGCTTACGATGTCACCTGATTGATTTAAAGGTTGATGAGTATAAACATGATATTATAAGAGAAGGTGTTAATACTAAATCTATCCTAGAAGATGTAAGGGATTATAGTAATCTCAAGAAATTGCTTTCTCTTAAATTAGGTAAGGTAATAAGTTAATTAATTGTTCTATACTATATGCTAAGTTAAGTTATGATGCTTAGCCTGATGAATTAAGTCTACAATATTATTTACGTTAAGTTTCTTAAAAAGTCTGGCCTTGTAAGTACTTACAGTTTTTTCGTTAATATCTAGCTCTTCCGCAATTTCCTTGTTTTTTCGTCCTATGGACAAAAGTTTTAAAACTTCAACCTCTCTGGTAGAGAGCTTTTTAAACATACGGCTTCTGCTCTTTCGAGTATCTTCATAGCGCAAATGCTTATCCATTTTTTCACTTAGAGACACTTCACCACCATGTATTTTTCTAACAGCAGCTTCTATGGCTTCAACATCGGCAGTTTTGTTTAAGTAGCCAGAGGCTCCTGCTTTTAGTGTACTAATAGCATAGATTTCTTCGGGCTGATGACTAAAAATTAGCACATTAACCGACTGGTTTTCTTTTTTAATGGCCCTTAATGCGGTAATACCGTTCAGTTCTGGTAAATCAATTTCTGATATAATTACATCAACTTCATGACGTCTTACAAATTCAAAAATTTCTATACCACTACTTAGCTTACCTACAACTTTTAAATCGGGCTTACTGTTTAAGAATAGTTCAAGACCTGTTCTTACAATAGGGTGATTGTCAACAATCAAAATACGTATCATGACAATTGATTTTGGTTTGGTTAGGGTTAATCAGTGTAATAACAATATTACTAAGTCAAGATTCTTAACGGAGTGATGGCTTAGTAAAGATAGTTAAAAAATAAGCAGGATTAGCAAATTATTCGATAAACTGTAATAATTATCTTAAATTTTTAGGAATTTCACAAATTGGAATCGGAATCATTTTGTGTTGATTTCGGGTGTTATAACTCATAAAAATACTAAAAACCTCTTTCTCTCTTCCTGTAAAGTCGTTAATGGTTTTACCCTCGTCTTTCATTTTCATCGCCCATTCTAGCTCTGGGTAAGAAGCACCAATTTGGTCTTCATCGCTTCGGGCATCACCAAATAAACCATCACTAGGCGCAGCTTTCATTATAGATTCTGGTACGCCGAGATAATCGCCAATATCGTATACTTCAGACTTTAATAAATCTGCAATTGGGCTTAAATCTACACCTCCATCTCCATATTTAGTGTAGAAACCAACTCCGAAATCTTCAACTTTGTTTCCTGTTCCTGCAACAAGGCGTCCTTGTAAGCCAGCATAGTAGTAAAGTGTTGTCATACGCAATCTGGCTCTTGTGTTAGCTAAAGCCATATCTACAGTAGCTTGTTTACCATCAAGGCTTACTTCGGTTTTAAATTCTTCAAAAACAGGAGTTAAGTCCACTCGAGCATCGCTAACATTTGAAAAACGTTTTTTTAACTGCTCAATGTGCTCTTGAGCTCTTGTAACATGGCTTGTAGCTTGGTGGATAGGCATTTCTATACATAAAAGGTCTAAGCCTGTTTTAGCACAGAGCGTTGAGGTTACGGCAGAGTCTATTCCGCCAGATATACCAACAACAAAGCCATTTACGTTGGCATTATTTGCATAGTCTTTTAACCAATCTACAATATAATCTACAACCTTTTCTGTTTGCATAATATTTATAATTTAAAACAAAGAAATGTACCTTTGCACAACAAAAATAACGGAAACGTGTTAGGATTAAAAATGTTTCGTAAAATGTCGTTGAGAATTTTCATTTTGTTAATATTGAGTTTGGCTTTGGTATCTTGTAATGAGGATAATAAACTCGAAGAAGAAATTTCAAATATCAACATAGACTTTATCGTTGAGCGGTTTGACAAGGCTTACGCTGATGCAAAACCAGCTGACTTACCAAAATTAAAGGAAGCTTATCCGTTTTTGTTTTCTAAGCATGTGCCAGATTCGATTTGGATTGAAAGAATTAATGATACACTGCAAAATCAATTACTGATAGAAGTTGGTAAGGCTTACGGAGATTTTAAAGATGTGGATTTTGATTTTGAAAGATTATTCCAACACTTAAAATATTACGATAAAACATTTAGTGTACCTCGTATAGTTACACTAACTAATGATGTAGATTATAGAAATAAAACTATTGTTACAGACTCGCTATTACTTGTAGCTTTAGATAATTTTTTGGGTGAAGATCATGAGTTTTATCAAAATATACCAAGATACTTAGCACAAAACATGCGTAGAGGCCAAATAATTCCTGAGGTTGCGGAGGCTTACGCTAAAAAGTATGCTTTTCAGTCTAATCGCAAGACGCTTTTGGATGAAATGATTTACCATGGAAAGTTACTTTATTTCAAAGATATTATGATCCCGTTTAAGTCTGATGAAGAAAAAATAGGGTATACAGAGCAAGAGCTAAAATGGGCAGAAGCCAACGAGAGTCCAATATGGAGCTATTTTATAGAGAAGGAACTACTTTTTAGTACCGATAGTAAGTTACCAAGTCGTTTTATAGCAGATGCACCTTATTCTAAGTTTTATTTAGAGTTAGATAACGAATCGCCAGGACGATTAGGGCAATATATGGGATGGCAAATTGTTAGGGCTTATGCAGAAGCTACGGACGAAAATGTACTGACTGTTTTAAAAAAGGAACCCGAAGAAATTTTTAACAAAGCAAAATTTAAACCAAAGAAATAATGTCTAAAACCATAACATCTAAAATAGAATTAAACGTTGAACTTGACGAGAATAGAGTGCCAGAAAAATTAAATTGGTCTGCTGAAGATGGTGGAGTAAAAAATGAAGAAGCTAAAGCTATAATGCTCTCGGTTTGGGATAGTAATGCTCAAGAAACATTAAAAATAGATTTATGGACTAAAGATATGCCTGTAGATGAAATGAAACAGTTTTTTCATCAGACTTTAGTAACCATGAGCGATACATTTTTGAGAGCTACTCAAGACGAAAAAATGACAGCTACAATGAAAGATTTCTGTGATTATTTTGCTGAAAAGTTAGAGTTAAAAAAATAGTGAATTTTAAACTTTAGATCCCTTCAGATTCATAAAAAGGGTTGGTGTTAAAACAATCGGCTTTTTTTAAGGTTGCGTAATTTGGGTTTTGTCTTTTAAAACGTAAAAATTTTGAAGTGTCATAAACTTCCCAAATTGTTAATTTGTTGTGTTTTCCCGCTTTAGATTTTAAATCTATTTTATGTTGGGCAATCATTTTGTCAACAACTTCCTTATCACCAATTCGCATTTTTTTGCTAGAGCTGTGGCCTTTATTAATTTGTTTTACAATCCAATAAAATCTTACAGGTTTTTTTGTGGGTTCTTCCAGTTTTTCTTTAACGTCAGAGGACGCTATAGATTTTCCTTCAGATTTGTTTTCGTAGGTTGATTGTCTAAAAATACTATTCTGCTCTTCAGTATCTATTTCTGTTGTTTCGGTAGTTTCAATCTTCTCTTCAAAAGTTTCATGTCTTAAAAGCGTTATGATAATTAACTTATCGTTTACCTTTACTTCGGTAACAAATCTGCCAACAGGAATATCAGCCAAAGATATTTTAGTATCTAAACTATTTACAATGTAAGCCTTCTGAAAATCACTGTTAAAAATCTCAACTTTGTCAATATTGCGTTCTCCTCTTAAAATTAAGGTGTCTCCTGTTTTATTTAGACTGTGATGCAACTCACTAGCTCGGTAATTTATGTTTTTTAATAATGTTGATTTTTGACCATGGATAAATGGAGCCAAAAACAATAGAAGAATGGTTAATAGTCTAGTCATCATAAGTAGGTTTTTGTTTTGGGGAAACAAATAGTATTTATTTCTAATACTTAGTGTAAAGATAAGTTGAGGTAATGAGTTGTCTATATTCTCAAGATATAAGGTGTTTTTTTAAGTTGAAAAGCTTGAGTGTTCGATATATGTTTAAAAAAAACCGTTGAAGTTAAACAGTGTAATATAGATTTAATATACTAGTAAGGATTTGGTAATCTCAATTCTAAATAAGTGCTATACATTTGTAATGCTATTAACCAGAACTTAAACATTAGTCAGGCTTTCATCATGAGAAAGAAACTAGTGTTTTTTTTATTAAAAACTAGTTTGAAATTAAGTAAGTATATTTTTTTAAATTAGCTTATGCGAAAAATCTTATTCGGAGTTATTATTACGTTGATTGTTCTCTTCACATTTAAATATTGTGGAGATAGAAAAAAAGAACAAACTATTTTAAAGGAAAACTCTGCCCTAATACAAGAACAGTTAAAAAACGTTAGCAAACTTGTGGTTACCGAAGGCCATTTTAGTGAGGTTTTTACATACGATAATTCTAAGCGAATTTTTGGAGATTTGTTAGAGGTTGAAAAGAAAGCAATTGTGGTAGTCAATGCAGATGTAACTGTAGCTTATGATTTATCTAAAATTGAATATAACGTAGATGAAACCACAAAAACACTGCAAATTTTGAGTATTCCAAAGGAGGAAATCAAAATAAGTCCAGATTTTGAATATTACGATATCCAAGCAGATTATCTCAATCCTTTTGAAGCTAAGGACTACAACGAAATCAAAAAAACAGTGCGAAAACAATTAATGAAGAAAATTGAAGCTTCAGATTTAAAGTCTAACGCACAAAATAGATTATTAAGCGAACTTTCTAAATTTTATATTCTTACCAATTCCTTAGGTTGGAAACTAGAGTATAATCAAACACCAGTTGAAAGTCTTGAGGGTTTAAACACGCTTAAACTATAACTTATTACTCAAGGAAACCCAACCACCACCATTAGTAGCTTCAATATTATTCAAATTTAAAAACTTAGCAGCTTTAGCAGAGCGCACACCACTGGCACAACAAGTTACCACTGGTTTATTTAGTTTTTTTACTTCGTCAACTCTGTTGTTCAATTGGTCTAGCGGAATATGTACAGCATTTTCAATGTGACCAGCATCCCATTCACGTTGGCTACGTACATCAAGAATTACAGCACCATTTTCTAAAAATTCATCAACTTGTCGCTTCTTGCTTCCAAAAATAAAATCTAAAAATCCCATAGTTTTCTTTTTTATAAATTTACGTTGAATTAATCACTTCCTAAAATTGAAAACCGAAACACGTAAAGACGAAATTATAAAAACTGCAGCCAAACTCTTCAAAGAAAAAGGTTACAGCGCAGTAACAATGCGCGATTTGGCGTCTGCTATGGGAATGAAAGCAGCTAGTTTGTACAATCATATAAAATCTAAACAAGAAATCTTAAAAGAGATTATTATTTCACTGGCAGAAGAGTTTACTCATGGTTTAGAGTTAATTCAAAAGTCAGACATTTCTAGTATTCAAAAAATAGAAGAGGTTGTAAAATTGCATGTTAATATTACCTCCCAGAATACGTTTGGTATGGCGTCTTTAAATAACGATTGGATGCATCTTGAAGAAAAATTAGATTATTATCTCGAACTACGCTCTAATTACGAGGAAGAGTTAAGGCAAATAATAGCAGATGGAGTCAAAAAGGGCGAAATAATAGACGAAAATATTGAGATCATGTTGTTTTCTGTCTTATCAACCTTAAGGTCTTTGTATTTGTGGATTCCTAAAAAGGACTATTTAAATCCAGAAAAATTATCACAAGAGTTAAGTACAGTTCTTGTTAAAGGTATTAACAAAAAAATCGATTAATTTTTTGTAAATTTGTCAAGCAAACTAACAACTGTTAGTTTTTTTAGTAGGTAATTCGAAATCGTTTTCGAGTTAAGCTTAAAAAGTTTTAAAGTTTAGATTATAACTGTTAATGGCAGATTTTCATAAATTAAGAATAAAAGATATTTACAAGGAAACAAAAGATACATCAGTTGTAACTTTTGATATTCCTGAAGCGTTGCAAGACGAATTTAAATTCTCGCAAGGGCAACATTTAACGCTTAAGGCACTAATTAATGGCGAAGATGTGCGTCGTTCATACTCGTTATGTTCTAGTCCATTTGATAACGAATGGAAAGTGGCAGTAAAAGAAATTCCAGGAGGGAAGTTCTCAACCTATATAAATAGCACTTTAAAAGCAGGAGACGAGCTAGATGTTATGGCACCTAGCGGAACATTTGGTGTAGATTGTAATGCAGACAATGCTAAGAACTATCTGTTTTTTGCAGCAGGAAGTGGTATCACACCAATTCTTTCAATGATTAAAGCGCATTTGGCAGCAGAGCCAAACTCAACTTGTAAGTTGTTTTATGTCAATAGAACAGCAAAATCCATTATCTTTAAGGAAGAGTTAGAGCAATTAAGAAATGCCTATTTCGGTCGCTTGGAAATCTATTATTTCCTAACCAAAGAAAAGCGAGATATTGAGTTGTTCAATGGTCGTTTTGATGATGAAAAAATGAAAGTGCTCACCAAAACATTCATTGATATTCCAGATACAAGCGAAGTGTTTTTGTGTGGACCAGAAGATATGGTCAATTACGTGAGTAATTATCTGGCTGAAGCCGGTTTGCCAAAAGATTTAATTCATTTCGAATTATTTGTAAAAGGTCTAACCGAAGAAGATAAAAAACGTGTTGAGCGTTTATCTGAACAAAAAATTGATGGTGTCGAAGTTGTTGTTATCGATGGCGGAAAAGAATTCCGTTTTACAATGCAGCAAGACGATGATAATATTTTAGATGGAGCACTTATAGCAGGAGCAGATTTACCATTTGCGTGCAAAGGAGGCGTTTGTAGTACCTGTAAGTGTCAAGTAATGGAAGGTGAAGTTGAAATGAAAATCAACTATGCGCTAGAAGAAGATGAAGTTGCACAAAACTATGTATTAAGCTGTCAAGCAGTCCCAACTACTAAAAGAGTAGTGGTCGATTTCGACGTTTAAATAAAGATTTGTTATTCCTACTTAGGTTGGAATCTCAATATATATTGAAAAAGAAAAATTAAGTTTCACCAGCTAAAAGCAATAAGCTAATAGCCAAAAGCTAAAAGAAATGAGTGAAGAACAAATAAAAAACCTAGAAGAGCAATTTGAAGAGCGTATCGCTCGCGACGAAAAAATTGAACCTAAAGACTGGATGCCAGAAAAATATCGTCAAACGCATATTAGGCAAATCAGTCAGCACGCACATTCCGAAATTGTAGGAATGTTACCAGAAGGAAACTGGATTACTCGTGCGCCATCCTTACGTCGTAAAGTAGCCTTATTGGCAAAAGTGCAAGACGAAGCTGGCCACGGATTATACTTATACAGTGCTTGCGAAACATTAGGAATCTCGCGAGACGAGTTATACGAACAATTGCATTCAGGTAAGGCAAAATATTCTTCCATATTCAATTACCCAACAGTAACTTGGGCAGATATGGGAGCTATAGGTTGGTTGGTAGATGGTGCAGCCATTATCAATCAAGTGCCACTTTGCAGTACCTCTTTTGGTCCTTATGCAAGAGCAATGGTGCGCGTGTGTAAAGAAGAAAGTTTTCACCAGCGTCAAGGTTACGAAATTATGCTAAAGCTTTGTAATGGAACACCGGAACAAAAAGAAATGGCGCAAGATGCACTTAACCGTTGGTGGTGGCCAAGTTTAATGATGTTAGGTCCAACTGATGATATGTCAGTTCACACCGAACAATCAATGAAATGGAAATTGAAACGAAAAACCAATGACGAGTTACGTCAGCAGTTTATTGACCAAACAGTGCCACAAGCTGATATTTTAGGATTAACAATTCCAGACCCAGATTTAAAATGGAACGAAGAGCGTCAGAGCTATGATTTCGGAGAAATTGATTGGGATGAATTCTGGCAAGTCGTAAAAGGTCACGGACCAATGAACAAAGCACGAATGAAAGCAAGAGTTGGCGCTTGGGAACGTGGCGAATGGGTTAGAGACGCAGCAATGGCTCACGCAGAAAAACAACAAGAAAGAAAAAACAAACAAGTAGTATAATCAGAAGGTTAGACTCGAGAAATGAGAAATGTATACTGAAAAAGTCTAACATCTAACATCTAATATCTAATGTCTAATAAAAAGAACTGGCCACTTTGGGAGGTTTTCGTAAGAAGTAAAAACGGATTAGAACATCGTCATTTCGGAAGTCTTCACGCAGCAGATGCAGAAATGGCTTTAGAAAACGCAAGAGACGTTTACACAAGACGTAACGAAGGCGTAAGCATTTGGGTTGTAGAAAGTAAGCATATTACAGCATCAAACCCAGAGCATAATGGCGAATTATTTGAACCTGCACAAGACAAGGTGTATCGTCATCCAACATTTTATGATTTACCAGACGACGTAAAACATATGTAACAAAGCAAGGCTTTGTCATCCTGAACTCGTTTCAGGATCTCTTTATTTATGTTAAATGTCACCTTGAGCGCAGTCGAAAGGTCTCAATTTGATTAAAAATGAAAAACAAAAACCTATACAACTATATCCTGGGAATCGCAGACAACAGCCTAATTCTCGGTCAGAGATTAGGAGAGCTTTGCGGTCACGGACCAAGTTTAGAAACCGATATTGCGTGCACTAATATGTCACTGGATTTATTAGGACAAGTACGTAGTTATTATCAATATGCAGCGAAGATAGCTGGAGATGGCAGAACTGAAGATGATATCGCGATGCTTCGTAAAGAACGCGAATACTTCAATGTCTTATTGGTAGAACAGCCAAATACCGATTTTGGGTACACAATGGCAAGACAATTCTTATTCGATGTATATCATTTTTTAATGCTAAACGAATTAGAAAAAAGTACCGATTTAAATCTGTCTGCAATTGCAAAAAAATCCATCAAGGAAGTGAGTTACCACAAGCGTTTCTCATCTGATTGGATTAAGCGATTAGGAGATGGTACCGAAGAAAGTCATAGTCGTATTCAAACCGCAATAAATGATTTATGGACGTATACCGATGAATTATTTCATCAAACTGAAGCCGATGAAGCTATGGTTGCAGAAGGCGTTGGAGTAGATGTCACTAAATTAAAAGACGCTTATTACGAAGAAGTAAATGCAGTTTTAGAAGAAGCAACGCTAAGCGTTCCAGAAAGCAAATATTTTCAAAAAGGAGGAAAGCAAGGCATTCATACCGAACATATGGGTTACTTGCTGGCCGATTTACAATATATGCAACGCACCTATCCAAATATGGAATGGTAACAAATTCCTGCGAAAGCAGGAATCTTAGAAATAAAGTATACGTCACTTCGAGTGATTTGTGAAGAATGAACAAATTGTATCGAGAAGCATTTTAGTGAAAATTCCTGTTTTAAGAAAAAATAATGACAACAACGGAGGAGCATATCAACCCAAAACTGGTTTCAATTCTAGAGTCTATTTCAGATCCAGAAATCCCAGTATTATCCATAATGGATATGGGAGTGGTACGTTCTGCTGTTATCGAAAATGACATTGTAAAAATCGAAATCACGCCAACTTACAGTGGCTGTCCTGCAATGGATGTTATCGGAGACGATATCAAACGCGCAATGCAAAAAGCAGGTTATAAAGCTGAAGTAGATTTGATTTTACATCCAGCTTGGACAACCGATTGGATTACGCCAAGAGGCAGAAAAGCTCTAGAAGATTACGGAATTGCAGCACCATTAGATGCCGAAGCCGATAAATCCGTGTTACTGGAAGGAAAACAATTAGTAAAATGTCCGCAATGCGGAAGTAAAAATACAAAAATGGTAAGTCAATTTGGTTCAACAGCCTGCAAAGCACAATTTCAGTGTGAGGACTGCCAAGAACCCTTTGATTATTTTAAATGTTTGAAATGACAACTTGTTGTCATCCTGAACTGTCACACTGAGCGCAGTCGAAGTGTTGTTTCAGGATCTCATTAAGATTAATAATTATAAAATTATGAGTTCAATAGAACTAAAAATAGAAAACAACATAGCCTACATCACATTGAACCGACCAGAAGTCTTTAATAGCTTCAACCGTGAAATGGCATTAAATCTACAGCAAGTTTTTGACGATTGCGAAAGTAATTCTGAAGTAAGAGCAATCGTGCTAACCGGAAACGGAAAAGCATTTTGCGCAGGTCAAGACTTAAAAGAAGTAACAAGTCCGGAATTAAACCCAGGATTCAAGAAAATTCTAGAAGAGCATTACAATCCAATCATCACAAGAATTAGAAATATTAAAAAACCAATCATTGGTGCGATAAATGGTGTGGCAGCTGGTGCAGGAGCAAACATCGCATTGGCTTGCGATATCGTTGTGGCTCACGAAAAAGTAAGTTTTATTCAAGCGTTTAGTTTAATTGGTTTGATACCTGATAGCGCAGGAACGTTCTTTTTACCACGATTAATAGGTTTTCAAAAAGCATCTGCATTAGCGATGTTAGGAGATAAAGTGTCTGCCGATGAAGCTGAAAAAATGGGAATGATATACAAAATGTTGCCATTAGAAAGTTTTGAAGAGGAAGTAAATAAATTAGCCTTAAAACTCGCTAATATGCCAACATTAGCTTTAGGGAAAATCAAGGAAGCCTTTAATCAATCCTTGACGAATAATTTAGAGGAGCAGTTAGCATTAGAATCAAAATTACAAATAGAAGCAGCTCAAACTGAAGATTATGAAGAAGGCGTTTCAGCTTTTGTAGAAAAACGTAAACCAACTTTTAAAGGAAAATAAAGTTTTGTCATCTCGAAATGTCACACTGAGCGCAGTCGAAGTGTTGTTTCAGGATCTCACCAATTATGAATAAAGCACTTCTCATACAAACCCATCAAAGAATAAAACCATTTATTCACAAAACACCTGTGTTAACATCACAATTGTTAGATGAAATAGCAGGTTGTAAAGTGTTTTTTAAATGCGAGAATTTTCAAAAAATGGGAGCGTTTAAAATGAGAGGTGCAGCAAACGCAATTTTATTGCTTACAGATGAAGAAAGACAAAACGGTGTCGTAACACATTCTTCAGGTAATTTTGCTCAAGCTGTTTCATTAGCAGCCAATAAAATTGGTGTTAAGGCATATATCGTTATGCCAGAAAATGCACCAAAAGCCAAAAAAAATGGTGTTAAAACCTATGGTGGAAAAATTATAGAATGTGAATCCACAGCCGAAGCGAGAGAGTTCACGGCCAATAAAATTCAGAAAGAAACCAAAGCCTCATTTCTACATCCATCTAATCAAGATGAAGTCATATACGGCAATGCGACAGCAGCAATGGAGTTGTTAGAGGAGCAGCCTAATCTTAATGTAGTTATAACCCCAGTTGGAGGTGGTGGATTATTAGCAGGTACAGCTTTAGCTGTTAATCAGTTTGCACCAAATTGCAAAATAATAGGTGCAGAACCAATGGAAGTCGATGATGCGTATCGTTCTTTAAAATCAGGAAAAATTGAAAAAAACGAAAGCACAAATACCATTGCAGATGGCCTAAAAACCTATTTAGGCGACTGTAATTTTCCAATCATAAAAGCTTTGGTAAATAAAATTATTAGAGTTGAAGAACAAGAAATTAAAGAGGCTATGCAACTCATTTGGGAACGAATGAAAATAGTTGTAGAGCCATCAAGCGCAGTAGCTTTTGCAGCTGTTTTAAAGAATAAAGAAGAATTTAAAAATAGGAATGTCGGAATTATCATTTCTGGCGGAAATGTAGATTTGACAAATCTTCGCTTTGGATGATTTGTCATCCTGAACTGTCACACTGAGCTAGCCTGTGCTGAGCGCAGTCGAAGCATCGAAGTGTTGTTTCAGGATCTCAATAAAAAACAAATATGAACATAGGAATCATCGGTTTAGGAACAATGGGAAGCGGTATCGCTCAAGTAGCGGCAACTGCAGGTTGTTCCGTAAAATTATACGATACCAACCAAGCGGCTTTAGATAAAGCTAAAGCAAGCCTTGAAAAAATATTAAATAGACTCATTGAAAAAGGTCGAATAGATGCTGAAGAAAAAAATAGAATTCAGTCAAATATCACGTATGTCGATAGTCTAAAAGCATTAGCAGATTCAAATCTTACGATTGAAGCTATCGTCGAAAATATCGATATCAAGAAGAAAGTCTTTTCAGAGTTGGAAAGCTATGTTGCGGATGATTGTATTATCGCTTCAAACACATCGAGTTTATCCATAGCATCCATAGCATCATCTTTGCAAAAACCAGAACGTTGCATCGGAATTCACTTTTTCAATCCAGCACCATTAATGAAATTGGTTGAGATTATTCCAGCAGTGCAAACCTCAAAAGCGGTTTTAGACAAATCTGTTGAAACTATAAAAAGTTGGAAAAAAACAGTAGCTGTTGCAAAGGATACACCTGGTTTTATCGTAAACCGTGTAGCGCGACCATTTTACGGAGAAGCCTTAAGAATTTATGAAGAAGGCATTGCTGATTTTGAAACCATTGACCATAGTTTAAAAACATTGGGAGGTTTCAGAATGGGACCATTCGAATTAATGGATTTTATTGGTAACGACGTTAATTACACCGTAACAGAAACCGTATTTACAGCCTTTTATTTCGACCCAAGATACAAGCCAAGTTTCACACAAAAGCGTTTAAGTGAAGCAGGCTATTTAGGAAGAAAAACAGGAAAAGGTTACTATGATTACGACCAAAATGGAAAAATTATAAATACTTGTCATCCTGAACTTGATTCAGGATCTCATCAAGAATTGGCTCAAACCATTTTCGACCGTGTTCTAGTAATGTTAATCAACGAAGCAGCAGACGCTTTGTTTTTAAACATCGCATCAGCAGAAGATATAGACAATGCTATGACCAAAGGTGTTAATTATCCAAAAGGCTTATTAGCATGGGCAGACGAAAAAGGCGTTGATTGGTGTGTAACGAAACTAGATGAATTGTACAACGAGTATCACGAAGACCGTTACCGTTGCAGTCCGTTGTTGCGTAAAATGAACAAGGAAAATAAAACATTTTTTAACTAGCGTCAGTTCGAGTGCGAAGCGTATCGAGAACAAGCGAAACTTCTCGATAAAATTTTCTATCGAAAATCACTCGAAGTGACAAATTGAAGTATGAAAGGAGAACAAATTCCAAATAAAATGTTAAGTCAAGATGCATTTAGCACTTGGTTAGGCATCGAAATCCTAGAATGCGAAATCGGTCGTTGTCGCGTGGCAATGACGGTTCGTAAGGAAATGTTGAATAGTATGGGAAAAGCGCACGGCGGAATTAGTTATGCATTGGCAGATACCGCTTTTGGTTTTGCGGCGAATACACACGGAAAATTTGCTGTGTCCATAGAAACCAGCATCAACCATATAGAAGCATTAAATGAAGGAGATTATTTAGTCGCTGAATCTGTGATAGAAAACGTAAAAAACAGACTAGGGTTTAATATTGTAGAAGTAAAACGAGGAGATGAACTGGTAGCACTTTTTAAAGGTGTTGTTTATCGCACTCAAAAAGATTGGGAATGAAATTCCTGCGAAGGCAGGAATCTCATAATAAAGAATAAATGAAATATTGGTACGTCTATATTATGGCAAACAAGCCAAATGGAGTAATCTATATAGGAGTAACTGATAATTTAGATGAAAGAGTTAAAGAACATAAATTAAAAGTTTATCCAAAATCTTTTACAGCTAGATACAATTGTGAGATTCTAGTTTATTTTGAAGAATTTGAAAATGGTGAAAAGGCGTCAATTAGAGAAGTTCAATTCAAGAAGTGGAAGAGAGATTGGAAGATTAAATTAATAGAAGAAATGAATCCTAGTTGGGCTGATTTAAGTTTGAATTGGAATTTAGGAAATAAAATATTTAGGAATAACAAATAATAAGATACCTGCTTTCGCAGGCATTCAAGATGAAAGAAGCATACATAATAGACGGCATAAGAACACCAATAGGAAATTACAAAGGCACATTATCGGCTGTAAGAACAGACGATTTAGCAGCTTTGGTAATTAAAGAAATCGTAAAACGAAACCCAAGCATTCCAAAAGAAGCATACGACGATGTTATTCTGGGTTGTGCTAATCAAGCCGGAGAAGATAATCGTAACGTAGCTCGTATGGCATCACTTTTAGCAGGATTGCCATTTACAGTTCCAGGAGAAACTGTAAACAGATTATGTAGTTCTGGTTTGTCAGCAATTATTCACGCAAACAGAGCGATAAAAGCAGGAGATGGCGATGTGTTTATTTCAGGAGGTGTTGAGAATATGACACGCGGCCCTTATGTTATTGCAAAACCATCGAGTGCATTTGGTACTGATGCTAAAATGTACGACAGTAGTTTTGGATGGAGATTTGTAAATCCAAAAATGCACGAAATGTACGGTACGGACGGCATGGGAGTTACTGCTGAAAATCTTGTAGAGAAATATAATATTTCACGAGAAGATCAAGATGAATTCGCCTATTGGAGCCAGGTGAAAGCGTCTAAAGCACAGGAAAACGGACGATTAGAAAAAGAAATTCTTCCTGTCGAAATTCCTCAACGTAAAAAAGACCCAATCGTTTTTGCAAAAGACGAATTTGTAAAACCAACAACATCAAAAGAGATTTTAGCCAAATTACGACCAGCCTTTAAAAAAGAAGGCGGAAGCGTAACCGCAGGAAATGCATCAGGATTAAACGACGGAGCAGCAGCAACCATTATCGCTTCAGAAGAGGCAGTAAAAAAATACAATCTAAAGCCTTTAGCGCGCATCGTGAGTTCTGCTGTCGTGGGTGTAGAGCCGCGAATTATGGGCATCGGTCCAGTTGAGGCGTCCAACAAAGCTTTGGCAAAAGCCGGATTAACAATGGACGATATCGACGTTATAGAGCTCAATGAAGCCTTTGCTGCGCAAGCATTGGCGTGCACCAGAGCTTGGGGATTGGCAGACAATGATCCAAGAATCAACCCTAATGGAGGCTCTATCGCAATTGGCCATCCGCTTGGCGTTACAGGCACTAGAATCGCCTATTCAGCGGCTTTAGAGCTCAAAGAGCAAAACAAGCGCTACGCATTGGTAACGATGTGTATTGGCGTAGGGCAAGGCTATGCAGCTATTATTGAAAATATGAGTTAAATTATTGTTTTTCGTTACATGAATAAAATTCTGATTTTATTAATTCTATTATTTACTAATATATCCTCTGGTCAGGATAAAAGCTGTGATTGCCTAAATAGTTTAGAAGAGGTTTCCAAAAAGATTAAGGTAGCCAAGAGCTATAAGTCTCAGATTAAAACTAAATCAGATGAATTCAGGTTTGAAGAATGGAAAAGTCAAATAATAAAGGAAATTAATGAAGATAGTCTAAAGGATTATTTTTGTTTAGGGTATCTTCAAAAATACATTTCCTTTATAAAAGATAATCACAATATAATTTATCAAAAGACTGAAGCCGATTTATTTAAGCCTTTGTTTTATGAAAGAGAAGTTGATGATGTTATTGACTCAGACTCAATTTCTGGAATTTACTATTCGGGTAACGAAACTATAAAACTTATAAAACATTCAAATTCGAGTTGGTTGGGTGTTATGGATACTTCAGATTCTGATATTTGGAAAAATGGAACCATAAGATTAAAGCTCAACAAAACTTCAAAAGGGAAATTTGAAATATTCGAGCATTATAAAAACGGCTTACTCGTATACAATAACAATATTGAAATAAAGAACAATAGAATAGGAAACACCTTTTGGAATAAAGACAATACATATCATTTTTATAAACAACACGAAGAAAATTTCGGCTTTAAATCTTTAGACGCTAATCATGACTATATAAATATCAAATCCCTTAAGCGAACATATGAGCTAATGGATGAAGCTGATACGTTTTACAACGATTTAAAGCAAAAATTAGTCAAGCCTTACTTAATTATAGATTTAAGAAACAATGGAGGTGGTTCTTTATTACAAACAAAATCACTTATTAGACTTTTAAGAAAGACAAAAGAAATAAAGAGAATTTATGTGCTTATCAATTTTTTAACAGCTAGTGCTGCTGAAATAAGTACACTTCGGCTAAAAGACGATAAGCGCACTGTTATTGTTGGTGAGAATTCAAAAGGGGCAGTATCATATGGTTATGGAAATGAAGGGATAGCAGGAAGATTAAATTGTAATTCTATTCAATATGCGTTTTCCATAGAAGTGATTAAAAATGATTATTTAAAGTACGAACAAGTTGGCATAAGACCAGATGTCCTACTAAACAATGATAAAGATTGGATAAAAAAGATAATTGAGTTAAATGCAAACGATTAAAGATAGTAGATTAATGATAGGGGAACTGCTCCAAAAAAATACAAAGTCGATAATACATAATCTTAAACAGTAAGATGAAGAACAAAATTCAACACTACGTCCAAGGACAGTGGACTACAGGAAAAGAAGAAGGAGCACCAATTTACGACGCCATAACAGGCGAACACTTCACAAATTGGGCTGTTGAAGGATTAGATATTCCTGAAGTTCTTAATTACGGACGCACTAAAGGAGGCGAAGTACTTCGTAAAATGACGTTTCAAGAGCGTGGTAATATGCTCAAAAAATTGGCACTTTACCTTACAAAACGCAAAGAACAATTTTACGATTTAAGTTACAGAACTGGTGCAACGCGTGTAGATAGTTGGATAGATATTGAAGGTGGTTTTGGTAACTTGTTTGCCAACGCATCATTACGAAAATTGTTTCCAAACAAACCGTTTCACGTAGAAGGCGACCCAATCGATTTATCTCGTGGAGGACGCTTTATGGCGCATCATATAATGGTGCCAAAAAAAGGTGTTGCAGTACATATCAACGCATTTAACTTCCCAGTTTGGGGAATGTTAGAAAAGTGTGCTGTAAACTGGATGGCTGGTGTGCCAGCAGTGGTTTTACCAGCACCATCATCATCTTATTTGGCTGAAGCTGTAGCGAGAGAAATTATCAATTCAGGTATTTTACCAGAAGGCGCACTTCAAATCATAAACGGAACCGTAAAAACTGTTTTAGATACGGTTGAATCTCAAGATGTCGTAACTTTTACGGGTTCGGCAGCAACAGGTCGCTTATTAAAAGCGCATCCAAGATTAATTGAAGAATCTGTGCCTTTTACTATGGAAGCCGATTCGTTAAATGCGTCAATTTTAGGGGAAGATGCAGTTCCTGGAACACCAGAATTCGACTTGTTTGTTAAGGAAGTTCGAAAGGAAATGACGGTAAAGGCCGGACAAAAATGTACAGCCATCCGACGCATTATCGTTCCAGAAAATTTAGTTGAAGATGTTCAAATTGCATTAGCAAAAGAACTCGATAAAGTAACCATTGGAGACCCAAGACTTAAAGAAGTACGGATGGGCTCATTGGTAAGCAAACAACAAGTTGAAGCTGTAAAAAGTTCTATTGCAGATATCAGCAAAGAAGCTGAAATGGTTTATGGCAATTTAGATAATATTGAAACCATTGGAGCAGATGCTAATAAAGGTGCATTCATCAGTCCAGTGGTGTTTAGAACAGATAATCCTTTCCGAAATAATGTTGTTCACGAGCGCGAAGCGTTTGGGCCAGTAAGTACCATTATGCCATACAAGTCAATGGACGAAGCTGTGCAATTAGCGCAAATGGGTAAAGGGTCGTTAGTGTCTTCTATTGCAACTTATGATGATAACATTGCAACTGATTATGTTGTAAATGCCGCAAGTCATCACGGAAGAATTTTGGTGATTAATCGCGAAATGGCAAAACAAAGTACAGGTCACGGTTCGCCGTTACCGTACTTGGTTCACGGAGGTCCAGGACGTGCTGGTGGTGGAGAAGAAATGGGAGGAATGCGTGGTATTAAACACTATTTGCAACGTACAGCCATTCAAGGAACACCATCAACAATTACAGAAATCACTGGCATATATCAGCAAAATGCAAAATATAAGGAAGCTGAAGACCATCCGTTTAAGTACCATTGGGAAGATATTCAACCAGGAATGTCTTTAAAAACGCATAAGCGTACACTTACGGATACTGATATTCAGAATTTTGCCAATTTAACTTGGGACCATTTTTACGCACATACAGATATTACTTCTTTAGATGGAAGTATTTTTGAAAAACGAACAGCGCACGGTTATTTTATAATTTCGGCTGCAGCTGGATTGTTTGTGTATCCAAATAAAGGTCCTGTAGCGGCAAATTACGGTTTGGATTCTATCCGATTTTTAAGACCATTATACCACAATGATACCATTTATGTGCGTTTAACCTGTAAGGAAAAAGTGGATAGAGATGTCTCATCAACCGAGCATCCAAGTGGTATTGTAAAATGGCACGTTGAGGTTTTTGATGCTAATTTTGAAAACCGACCAGAAAGTCAAAAAACAGACAAAGACAGTCCGTTGGTTGCCGTGGCTACCATCTTAACAATGGTTCAGAAAAAGCAAGAAACCTTTGTTGAAATGACCGAAGAAAAAATCAACGAATGCTTATCAAAGTTAAAAGCAGACGCTAAACCAAAATGGGGAATTATGACGCCTCAACATATGATTGAGCATTTAGAATACACTTATAAAATTGCATCAGGCGAAATTCAAGATTTTGAAATTGCCACACCAGAGAAGATTTTAGACAAGGTGCACGCAAGCTTGTATAACTATAGAAAGTTTCCACAAAATTCTCAATTTCCACAGTTAGAAAAAGACACGCTAGACGATTTAAAACATCAAGATTTAGAAACAGCGATTGAGAAGTTTAAGGAACAACGCAAAAAATACATCGAGTTTTTCAAGGAAAATCCAGATGCTAAATTGAAGAATTTAGTATTTGGCGAGTTGAATCGTTACGAATCTTACTTGCTCGAAAGAAAACATTTAAACCATCATTTTGAACAATTTGGATTAATATAATTATGTCAGAACAACAACCATACGTAAAACAAACCATAGAAAACCAAGTAGGATACATTGAATTTTTTCATCCTGCGCATAACTCATTACCAGGAAATATTCTAGCTGAATTAGCACAAACTATCACCAACGCTGGTGGTAACGATGACATTAAAGTCATCGTTCTTAAAAGTGGAGGCGATAGAACATTTTGTGCTGGAGCAAGTTTTAATGAGCTTATCAATATCGATGATGAAGCCACAGGGAAAGTCTTCTTTTCAGGATTTGCTAACGTGATTAATGCGATGCGAAAATGTCCAAAATTTATCATTGGTCGCGTGCAAGGAAAAACCGTTGGAGGTGGAGTAGGAGTTGCGTCGGCAACTGATTATTGTATGGCAACAAAATTTGCAGCCATAAAGTTGAGTGAACTAAACGTTGGTATCGGTCCGTTTGTGGTTGGTCCAGCTGTAGAGCGCAAGTTAGGTTTAAGCGGAATGTCACAAATCGCCATTGATGCCAATACCTTTTATCCAGCAGAATGGGCAAAACAAAAAGGCTTATTTACACAAGTGTTTGATACTACAGAAGCATTAGACGAAGCCGTAAAAACCTTTGCTGAAGATCTTTGCAACTACAATCCGGAAGCAATGAAAGAAATGAAGAAAATCTTTTGGCAAGGTACCGAAGATTGGGATACGCTTCTAGCTGAAAGAGCAGCCATTAGTGGTCGCTTGGTATTAAGTGATTTTACAAAAGAAACATTAAAACGATTTAAGTAAAGATAAGCCCATCCTAACCTTCCCAGAGGGAAGGAACTAGTAAATAGAGTAAATGAAAGAACACGTAACAATAAAAGCACAGGAGTGTTTTCCCCCTCTGGGGAAATTAAAAGGGGCTATATGATCTACGCATTCCAAGGATACACACCAGTCGTGCATGAAAGTAGTTTCGTGCATCCGTTGGCAGCAGTCACTGGCAATGTCATCATTGGCAAAAACTGTTACATCGGTCCAGGTGCTGCCATTCGTGGGGATTGGGGACAAATCATTTTAGAGGATGGCGTTAACGTGCAAGAAAACTGTACAGTGCATATGTTTCCAGGTAAATCTATTACCCTAAAAGAAAGTGCACACGTTGGTCACGGAGCCATCATTCACGGAGCCAATTTAGGACGTAACTGTCTCATTGGTATGAATACCGTAATTATGGATGATGCCGAAATTGGAGATGAAAGTATCGTTGGAGCCATGGCATTTGTTAAGGCCGAAACTAAAATTCCACCACGTAGTTTGGTGGTTGGTAATCCCGCCAAAGTCATCAAGCAGGTAAGCGATGAGATGATTGCTTGGAAAACTAAAGGAACGCAGTTATATCAGCAGTTGCCGCAAGATTGCCATAACAGTCTAAAAGCCGTTGAGCCATTACGCGAAGTTCCAGAAAATATGAAAATCCAAGTAGGTGCTTATGACACCTTAAGGGAATATTTCCTGCGCAGGCAGGAATCTAAAGATTAGATAAGTTCAGCGTCACTTCGAGTGATTTTTGAGGAACGAGAAAATTGTATCGAGAAGTTTATAAGTAATTACTATCAAAATAAGTTTACTCGATTTAAAAATAAAAGTATCAACTAACAAACGCTAGTTAATGCGTTTAGTCATTCCGCACTTGATGTGGAATCTAAATTGAAGATAAAGACTATGTCTAAATTTGAACTAAAAATGCCCAAAATGGGCGAGAGCATCACTGAAGGAACCATCATTAATTGGTTAATCAATGAAGGCGATTCTTTCGATGAAGGCGATATCATATTAGAAGTAGCCACAGATAAGGTGGATAACGAAGTGCCAGCACCAGCAGCAGGAACGTTGCTTGAAACCAAATACCAAGCAAAAGATGTGGTAAAAGTTGGTGAAGTTATTGCTGTTTTAGACGTAGAAGCATCTAGTTCGAAGCAAAAATCTAAAGAAGAAACTGTCTCATCGAATAAAAGTGAGAAACCGAATTCAAAGCGTAAACCTAAAAAAGAGCATAAGCAAAGTTATACAGTGCCGAGTGTTTCTTCCCCTTTGGGGAAGTCAGAAGGGGCTTCATTCTTTTCACCATTAATCATTTCCATTGCAAAGGAGCATCATATTAGTTTTGAAGAATTAGCAAGAATCCCAGCAACCGGAAACGAAGGACGATTAAGAAAAAGCGATGTCTTTAATTATATCGAAGACGGAAGGCCTTACAAGTTTGCGCAACCAGTGGTTCAAGATCCAACAGCTTATCGTATTCCGCAACTAACGTTCGATAAGGGCAAAGGAAAGATTGTAGAAATGGATCGTATGCGTCAAATGATTGCAGATCATATGGTGTATTCCAAGCATACATCGCCACACGTAACGGCTTATGTTGAAGCTGACTTAACCAATATGGTAAATTGGCGAAATGACAATAAAGTTGCTTTTCAGGAAAAATATGGTGAAAAACTAACGTTCACACCATTGTTTGTAGAAGCAGTAGCTAAAGCGGTCAAGGATTTTCCAAATATCAATGCGTCTGTAGATGGTAACAATATCATTGTAAAAGAAGACATTAATATTGGTATGGCAACAGCATTACCAAGTGGAAATTTAATTGTACCAGTAGTGAAAAATGCTGATACTAAAGACTTAAAAACGTTAGCTGAAAACGTAAACGAACTCGCTGGAAAAGCAAGAGAAAACAAGTTGAGTGGCGACGATATCAAAGGCAGCACGTTCACTATTTCTAATGTTGGGACGTTTGGTAGCGTTATGGGAACACCAATAATCAACCAACCAGAAGTGGCCATTTTAGCATTAGGAATTATTAAAAAACGCGCCGAAGTCATCGAAGCTGAAAAAGGCGACGAAATCGCTATTAGAAGTATGATGTACTTATCTCTGTCTTTCGACCATCGTGTCGTAGATGGTTTCCTAGGTGGAAGCTTTGTGCGAAGAGTTGCTGATTATTTAGAGCAATTTGATACGAATAGAACAATATAAAAATGACGTCACTTCGAGTGATTTGTGAGGAACGAGCAAATTGTATCGAGAAGCAGTAAAATAGTTCTCGATACAAAATTGCTAAAGACAATTTCACTCGAACTGATGAAAAAACATAAATATGAATATTTCAATCAAAAAAATAGAAACATCAAAAGTCGATACTATCGACTTCAATAACATACCATTAGGAACCTCTTTCACAGATCATATGTTTATCTGCGATTATAAAGATGGCGAATGGCAAAACCCAAGAATTGAACCGTTAGCTTTAATTCCAACACATCCAGCAGCAATGGCGTTGCATTACGGACAAGCCATTTTCGAAGGCATGAAAGCGACTGTAGATTCTGATGGAACACCAATGCTATTCCGTGCTGATAAAAATGCAGCGCGTTTAAACTTTAGTGCAGACCGAATGGGAATGCCAAATGTTCCAGAAGAATTATTCGTAGAAGGCTTAAAACAGCTCGTGGCTATGGACAAAGCGTGGATTCCACCACAAGACGGTAGTGCATTATACTTACGTCCGTTTATGTATGCCGATGAAGCCTTTATCGGTATGCGTGCAGCCACAAGTTACAAGTTTATCATTATGGCATCGCCAGCAGGACCGTTTTTCAGCAAGCGTATAAAATTGTGGGCAGAAAAGAAATTCGTTCGTGCCGTAGATGGTGGTACAGGCGAAGCAAAAGCAGCTGGAAATTATGCAGCAGCAATTCGTCCAACGGAATTGGCAAAAGCAAAAGGCTATGACCAAGTATTGTGGCTAGATGCTGTTGAGCACGAGTACATTCAAGAGGTGGGAACAATGAATATTTTCTTCAAAATTGATGGAAAATTCATCACGCCACGTCGCGATGGCGCTATTCTCGATGGAATTACCAGAATGAGCGTTATCGATATTTTAAAAGATAAAGGTTTTGAAGTCATTGAGCGTCCAATCACGCTTACCGAAATCCGTGAAGCATCAGAAAAAGGCCTTTTAGAGGAAGCTTTCGGAACAGGGACAGCTGTTGGTATTGCTTACATTCAGAGTATTGGCACAGAAAATGGCGACATTCACGTCTCTGACGAAAGTACGGTAGGATTAGAGGTTAACGACACGCTAAATGCCATAAAAACAGGAAAAATTGAAGATAAATTCAACTGGATGATAAAGGTTGAAAAGGAATTAGTGTAAAGATAACGTCACTTCGAGTGATTTGTGAGGAAAGAGCAAATTGTATCGAGAAGTAATAATAAAGTTCTCGATACAAAATTGCTTGAGGCAACTTCACTCGAACTGACGAATAGATATAATGATGAATAAAGACATATTAAAAAAAGGGTTTACCAATTTAGTAACCGCCAAAACAATGGCAGAATTGTATGAAGCCAACTTTAAAGTAGTTTCAAAATACGTGCACGCCACATCACGTGGTCACGAAGCTATTCAAACTGCTTTAGGAATGCAATTGTTACCTCAAGATTATGCATTTCCGTATTATAGAGACGATGCCATGTTGTTAGCTTTTGGTATGACGCCTTACGATCTAATGCTTCAGGTGTTAGCTAAAAAAGACGACCCATTTTCTGGTGGAAGAACCTATTATTCACATCCGAGTTTAAAAGATGCTGATAAGCCTAAAATTCCGCATCAATCCTCAGCAACAGGTATGCAAGCTATTCCTGCAACAGGAGTTGCGATGGGAATGCAATATTTGGAAAAGCAAGGACTTCAAAATTCAAATGTTGTTCAGAATGATAGTAAAGAATCGCAATTAAATCCAATCACGGTTTGTAGTTTGGGTGACGCATCAGTAACCGAAGGTGAAATTGCAGAAGCCTTTCAAATGGCTGCTTTAAAGCAAATGCCAATTCTATATTTGGTGCAAGACAATGGTTGGGATATTTCAGCCAACGAAGCCGAAACCAGAGCGCAAAATGCTGCGGAATATGCAAAGGGTTTTCACGGATTAGAAGCCATTTCCATAGATGGTGCTAACTTTATTGAAAGCTATGAAACTTTAGAAGAAGTTATAAAAACCATAAGAGAAGAACGTCGTCCGTTTTTGGTTCACGCTAAAGTGCCGTTATTGAATCATCATACATCTGGTGTACGTATGGAATGGTATCGTGATGACTTGGAAGAAGCAAAATCTCGAGATCCATATCCAGTTTTAAAACAGCAAATGTTAGATAATGGTTTCACGCAAAACGATATTGATACTATTGAAGCGGAAATAAAAACCTTGGTTGAAAATGATTTTCAAAAAGCCTTAAAAGCTGAAGACCCAACACCTAAAGATTTATTTACGTACGATTTTGCGCCAACACCAATTACCGAGGAAAAGGGTGAGCGTTCGCCTGAAGGTGCAGAAAAAGTCGTGATGGTAGATTGTGCCTTATTCGCTGTTGAAGAATTGATGCGCAAGCATCCGGAATGTCTGCTTTACGGACAAGATGTTGGTGGACGACTTGGTGGTGTATTTAGAGAAGCGGCAACATTAGCACAGAAATTTGGTGACGACCGTGTTTTCAATACACCAATTCAAGAAGCTTTTATCGTGGGCTCTACGGTTGGTATGAGTGCGGTTGGATTAAAACCTATTGTTGAGGTTCAATTTGCCGATTATATTTGGCCAGGACTCAATCAATTATTTACCGAAGTGAGTCGTAGCTGTTATTTAAGTAACGGTAAATGGCCTGTGAGTATGATTTTGCGTGTGCCAATTGGTGCTTATGGTAGTGGTGGACCTTACCATTCATCTTCTGTAGAAAGTGTAGTCACTAACATTAGAGGTGTTAAAATTGCTTATCCAAGTAATGGTGCTGATTTAAAAGGTTTAATGAAAGCCGCATATCACGACCCAAACCCAGTAGTTATTTTTGAGCATAAAGGTTTGTACTGGTCTAAAGTACCAGGAACACAAGGTGCAACATCTGTAGAACCTGCTGAAGACTACGTATTGCCTTTTGGAAAAGCTTGGGTGTTACAAGAAATCTGGAAGCAAGACGATGTAGAAACCTGCACGATTGTTACCTACGGAATGGGTGTGCATTGGGCAATGAATGCTTCAGAAGAATTGGGTTTAAAAGATCAAATAGAAGTTATCGATTTAAGAACGTTGTATCCTCTAGATGAAGCAACAATAATGAAGTCGGTTAAGAAAACAGGCAAGTGTTTAGTGGTAACTGAAGAGCCAAGTAACAACAGTTTTGCAAGAGCCTTATCTGGGAAAATTCAGGAAGAATGCTTTAGATATTTAGATGCACCAGTAATGACAATTGGTAGTGAAAATATGCCTGCAATTCCATTGAATTCAACATTAGAACAAACAATGATTCCTTCAACTGAAAAGGTGAAAGCAAAGATTGAAGCTTTACTTAATTATTAAAATAAAAAAGCGACTCAATTGAGTCGCTTTTCTTTTATAAATCGTATTCCGAAAGCGGTTTTGTGAATTCTTCAGGATTGGCTGCTAAATAATAACGAGGATCATTTATATCTTCTATAATCACCTCTTTAAACTTAGGACTTGCTTTGTACATTAAAGCTTTGCAGTCTTCACTAAGATGTTTCAGTTTTAAGCTTTTTCCTGCAGCTTCATATTTATTTACCAAATTGAAAATAGCTTCCATAGCAGAATGATCACTTACACGAGATTCAACAAAATCTATTTCAACGTTTTCAGGGTCATTCTTTACATCAAACTTAGAATTAAAACTCTGAATAGACCCAAAGAATAACGGTCCCCAAATTTCGTAAGTTTTTGTGCCATCTGCTTGCATACGTTTTCGTGCTCTAATCATTGTTGCGTTTTTCCAAGCAAATACTAATGCAGAAATTATTACACCAGCGATAACAGCTACTGCTAAATCTTTCCACACAGTAATTGCAGAAACGGCAATAAGTACAATAGCATCAGAAATAGGAATTTTACGAATGATTCTAAAACTAGACCAAGCAAACGTACCGATAACCACCATAAACATTACACCAACAAGTGCAGCGATTGGAATTTGCTCAATCAATGGTGCGGCAAATAGAATAAAACCTAATAATGCCATTGCTGCAAATGCGCCAGACAATCGACCTCGACCACCAGAATCTACGTTGATAATGGATTGGCCAATCATAGCGCAACCACCCATTCCACCGAATAATCCATTTAGCATATTCGCACTTCCTTGAGCAATACATTCACGATTACCATTTCCTCTGGTTTCGGTGATTTCATCAACAAGATTTAAAGTCATTAATGACTCAATTAGTCCAACAGCAGCTAAGATGAATGCCGTCGAAATAATGATATCCCAATGTCCTGCCAGTGTTCCGAATAATCCAAAAATTTGATCTTGAAATGTTGGTAATCCACCTTCTAAACCTTTACCACCACCTTCTGTAATAAAAGAACCAACAGTGCTCATTTCAATTCCGCCAAAAATAGTGATACAAGCGACAACAAGGATTGCCACTAAAGCTGCAGGGATTTTTTTGGTGAGTTTAGGTAGGCCGTACATAATTCCCATTGTCAATCCAATGAAGCCCATCATTTTCCAAAAAGCAGCATTTGAGAATAATGCTGAGAACCATTCAGAAGTATTGCTTAAAAATGAAATATTCTGTGGTACGGCATTAGGAAATAATTTTAATTGTGATAAGAATATGACAATGGCCAATCCATTTACAAATCCCATCATTACAGGATGTGGAATAAGTCTTACAAATTTTCCAAGCTTAAATACACCTGCTAAAATCTGAATACCACCAACAAATAGTAAGGTGATAAAAAGCCATTGAAGCCCAAGATTATCAATAGGTGTATCTAAATTAATACCAACTTCATTTCCTTTTTGAATAAGGTGTACCATAACTACAGCCATTGCGCCAGTAGCACCAGAAATCATTCCTGGTCGACCACCAAACAAAGCGGTAACGATTCCCATCATAAAAGCACCATACAATCCAACTAAAGGGTCTACACCAGCTACGAAGGCGAAAGCAACAGCTTCCGGTACCAAGGCCAATGCGACTGTAAGGCCAGATAAAATATCGTCTTTAGGGTTTTGGGTAAAATTCTTTCTTGTAGTTTGACCTAAAATCATAACATTTTCATTTTGAAGTCGCCAAAGATAGAATATTTAGAATAAAAAGAGATTTTGAAATTGTAAACAAAAAAAGCACTGATTTCTCAGTGCTTCCGTTTTTAGATTTTCAATCTTTTATTTTGATGGAGGAAACTGCTCTAAAGTTTTTGATACAAATTCTTTGATACGCGCTTCTTTCTTTTCTACATTCTTGGTTACTAAGTAGCCAGTTCCAGAGCCTTGCCAAACCAATTCTTTTTTGTTGGCATCGATAAAGTCAATAAATAACATGCCTTCGGTTGTGGTTGAGACATTACTGCCTCCCCAGCCAAAACCAGGTCCCCAGCCCCAACCCCAACGGTTGAAACCTCCCCAGCCCCAAGCACCAGCACCCCAAGCATTATTGTATACGTCTACGCGTTGATTTGATTTGGTGAAGATACTCACTAACATATCCGGATTTTCGGATTTAGTCATGCCTTTTGCAAGTAGTTCTGCTTCAATAGCTCTAAGGATACGTCTTTTGTCAATATCACTTATTTCTGCCTTATCAATTCCTGGTTTAAAAAACGCAAAGGTTTTGTATTGGTCAAAATTAGCCTCTCTGTCATAATCTGCAGCTACTCTCACAGAGCTACAAGACGATAGAAGGATGGCTAAAACTAAAATCGGAGTAAATTTGAGTAGTTTCTTCATATCACTTTTTTTTAAATGTTTTCTAAAAGATCATCATCAACAGTATTTGGTAATGTTACTTTTAAATTTGGTTCGGTTTCCATAGCGCGTTTTATAGCGAAAACCGCACCTTCATTCCTTGCCCAACTTCTTCTTGAGATACCATTATTTACATCCCAAAATAACATTTGTTTGAGACGTGTTGATGCTTTTTTAGTACCATCAAGAACCATGCCGAAACCACCATTGATAACTTCTCCCCAGCCAACACCACCACCATTATGGATGCTTACCCAAGTGGCTCCTCTAAAACTATCTCCTATAACATTGTGTATAGCCATATCTGAAGTGAAACGAGAACCGTCATAAATATTGCTTGTTTCACGATAGGGTGAATCTGTCCCAGAAACATCATGATGATCGCGACCTAGAATAACGTAACCAATATGTCCTTTTGCGATAGCGTCGTTAAAAGCTTGAGCAATTTTCATTCGACCTTCGGCATCTGCATAGAGGATTCTGGCTTGTGAGCCTACGACTAACTTGTTTTCTTGAGCACCTTTAATCCACTGAATATTATCAGCCATTTGTTGTTGGATTTCTTCAGGTGAATTTTTCATAATTTCCTCTAAAACTTCGCAAGCAATAGCGTCGGTTTTTGCCAGATCTTCTGGTTTACCCGAAGCACAAACCCAACGGAATGGACCAAAACCGTAATCAAAACACATTGGTCCCATAATATCTTGCACGTAACTTGGATACTTGAATTCGCGACCTATAGTTGGGTTTTTAGACATTATATCTGCTCCAGCACGAGAAGCTTCTAGCAGGAAAGCATTTCCGTAATCAAAGAAATAAGTGCCTTTCTCTGTATGTTTATTAATTGCAGTTGCATGACGACGTAAGCTTTCCTGAACTTTAGTTTTGAATAGGTCTGGATTATTTGCCATCATTTCGTTAGCATCTTCAAAAGATAATCCAACAGGATAATAGCCGCCAGCCCAAGGGTTGTGTAGTGAGGTTTGGTCGCTACCTAAATCGATATGAATGTTGGCTTCATCAAATTTTTCCCATACTTCAACAACATTTCCAAGATATGCGATTGATATTGTTTCTTTATTTGATTGCGCTGTTTGAACTCGAGCTACTAATTCATCTAAATCGGTGATTTTTTCATCAATCCAACCTTGATCTAATCTAATTTGGGTGATTTTAGGGTTTACTTCTGCACAAACCGTAATACAACCAGCAATGTTACCAGCTTTTGGTTGTGCGCCAGACATACCTCCCAAACCTGAGGTAACAAAAATGTGTCCTTTAGGTGATTTATTTATTTTTCTAAAGCCGTTTAAAACGGTAATTGTTGTGCCATGAACAATGCCTTGTGGGCCAATGTACATGTAGCTTCCTGCAGTCATTTGTCCGTATTGCGTAACACCTAATGCATTGAATTTTTCCCAATCATCTGGTTTAGAATAATTAGGAATCATCATACCATTGGTTACAACAACTCTTGGTGCTTCTTTATGAGAAGGAAATAAACCCATAGGATGACCCGAATACATGACAAGTGTTTGCTCGTCGTTCATTTCTGCCAAATATTTCATTGTAAGTCTGTACTGTGCCCAATTTGAAAACACAGCACCATTGCCACCATAAGTAATTAATTCGTGTGGATGTTGTGCAACCGCATAATCCAAATTGTTTTGAATCATTAGCATAATCGCAGCAGCTTGTTTTGATTTTGCAGGATACTCGTCAATTGGTCGTGCATACATTTTGTAGTCAGGACGTAAACGGTACATGTAGATACGACCATATTTATCTAATTCTTCCTTAAATTCAGGGAGTAGAGTACTGTGATGTTTTTTGTCAAAATAACGCAATGCATTTCTAAGTGCTAGTTTTTCTTCTTCTGGAGATAGAATAGCTTTTCTTTTAGGCGCATGATTTATTTTTGGGTCGTAAGGTTTTGGTTGAGGTAAGGTATTGGGTATACCTTCTAAAATCTGATCCTTAAATGATATTTCTGTTGCTTGCATTATTTCTTTTTTAATTTCTCTTTGTTAAATCCGTATGGGCAATGTCTGCAACCACTTTCGCAACAATAGCCACGTTTTAGGTGATATTGCTCTGTGAAACAACGATAACCTTCTGGAGTTAAATAGTAATCGCCTTCTTCTATTGGGACATATTTTTTCATGTCTTACAAAGATAATGTAATTTGGATTGATTTTTGAATGGACACTGTTGTGATATTAGTTTCAAAATATTTAGTTCCTGATGGTTATATTGGTTTAACCTTGTTTCCTTTTGTGATTCTGAAAGATAAATCATTGAAGACGAATGAGGTATTAATTAACCATGAAAAAATTCATTTAAGGCAACAGTTAGAGTTATTGGTGTTTCCCTTTTTTGTGATTTATTTCATTGAATTTTTTATTCAATTAATACGATATAAAAATTGGAATTTAGCTTACCGGAATATTTCATTTGAACGAGAAGCTTATACAAATGAAAGTGACTTTAGCTACTTGAAAAGAAAATCGTTTTTTAGTTTTACGCACTATTATTTGAACTTAAATGTTAGAAATTAATACCGTACATAATCAGTTTTTAGAATTAAATAACAGTACTGTTCAATTGGCTCTAAAGCCTGAGTATATCATACATACTTTTATTTCAGGAAATAAGTATAGAAAGCTGAAATATAATCTTGAAAAAGCTAAAGATCTTAAGAACGATACTATATTAAGTTTTGGTGGTGCTTATTCAAATCATATTGCAGCAACCGCATTTGCAGGTAAGTTTTATGGATTTAGAACAGTTGGTATTATAAGAGGCGAAGAGTTAGTTGATAAGGTAGATTCTAATCCTACTTTAAAGTTTGCGAAAGGTTGTGGAATGCAATTCAAATTTGTAGATAGAGAAACGTATAGAGATAAGGCAGAAGTTGATTTTATTGATAGTCTAAAAGCAGAGTTTGGTGATTTTTATTTAGTGCCAGAAGGCGGAACAAATCTTTTAGCAGTGCAAGGTTGCGAGGAAATTTTAAATGAAAATGATTCTGATTTTGATTTTATTTGTTGCAGTATTGGTACAGGTGGTACAATTTCAGGTGTAATAAATGCTTCAAAATCGCACCAGAAAATATTAGGTTTTCCTGCATTGAAAGGTGATTTTATCCGAGAGGATATTCGTAAATTTGCAACAAAGGACAATTGGGATTTAATAACGGATTACCATTTTGGAGGTTATGGAAAAATAAAGCCAGAATTAATCACGTTTATTAATGACTTTAAAAAGAGATACAATATTCCTCTAGATCCTATATATACTGGCAAAATGATGTATGGTATTTTTGATTTGATTGAGAAACAGTTTTTTCCAAAGGACTCAAAAATATTAGCAATTCATACAGGTGGTTTGCAAGGTGTAGAAGGGATGAATATAACATTGAAACGAAAAGGATGGCCTCTAATAAAATAGAAATTAAATTTAAACATATCGCCTTAGTTACAGCTTTGGTTGTGTTTTCTTGTGGACCAAAAAAAGGAATTGTAACCAAAAAAAGACAGCAGAAAGAAAAGGTAGAAACCGTTGAGGTTGTAAAAACTGAGAAAACAGAAGAAGTTAAAACTCCTGAGATAGAAGCAGAAGTTAAGCCGCCATCTTCTACGGCTGTATATATTGCAACTTATGCAGATATAGCAAAAGAAGAAATGCGTAGGTACAAAATACCAGCAAGTATTACATTGGCTCAGGGAATTTTGGAGTCTGCATCTGGAAAAGGAAGATTAGCTGTAAAAGCTAATAATCATTTTGGGATAAAATGCCATGGTTGGACTGGAGCAAAAATATACCATGATGATGATCGTTCTCAAGAATGTTTCAGAAAATATAAAGAAGCGAAGTCCTCCTATGAAGATCATTCTAAGTTTTTAACAGGACGAGGTCGCTATGCCGATTTATTCAAATTAAAACAAGACGATTATAAAGGTTGGGCCAGAGGATTAAAAAAAGCTGGCTATGCTACTGATAGAAAATATCCAGATAAACTTATTAGTTTAATTGAGCGTTACAAGCTTTATGAGTATGATGAGGAGGTTTTGAGTTCAAAAAAAGATGAAATAAAAATTGTTAGAGTCAATAGCGGAACAAAGATACATATAGTGGAAAAGGGTGATACTTTATATTCGTTATCTAAACGATATAATACAACCGTAGATGCTATAAAAAGTATGAATAGATTGAGTTCTAATACACTTGCTGTTGGTCAAGAATTAAAGATTCCAAATTAAATATGTTATATCAAAGAAGTAGTGCTTTGTTTAAAGAAGCACAGAATGTTATACCAGGAGGCGTTAACTCACCAGTGAGAGCATTTAAGGCTGTTGGAGGTACTCCGATTTTTGCAAAATCAGCTAAAGGTGCTTATGTCTACGATGAGGATGGAAACCGTTTTATAGATTATATTAATTCTTGGGGACCAATGTTGTTAGGGCATGCTTTTCAGCCAGTTGTTGATGCTGTAATAGAGAAAACTAAAGAAGGAACTTCTTTTGGGATGCCAACAGCACTAGAAACAGAGATTGCTGAATTAGCAGTATCGATGGTGCCTAATATTGATAAAATTCGTTTTGTAAATTCTGGTACAGAGGCTTGTATGAGTGCTATTCGCTTAGCACGTGGCTACACTAAAAAAGATAAAATTATAAAATTTGCAGGTTGCTATCATGGCCATAGTGATTCTTTCTTAATTGCAGCCGGTAGTGGTGCTGTTACGTTTGGTACTCCAAATAGTCCAGGTGTAACCCAAGGTACTGCCAAGGATACACTTTTGGCAACTTACAATGATATAGAAAATGTAAAGGCATTAGTTGAAGCAAATAAAGGTGAGATAGCTGCAATAATTGTGGAGCCAGTAGCAGGCAACATGGGTTGTATTCCTCCGGCTGAAGGATTTTTAGAAGGCTTAAGAACGGTTTGTGATGCTAATGATATGCTGTTGATTTTTGATGAAGTGATGACAGGTTTTAGACTTGCAAATGGAGGTGTACAAGAGTTAAAAGGAATTAATGCAGATATCGTATGTTTTGGTAAAGTAGTCGGTGGTGGCTTGCCTGTTGGTGCTTTTGCCTCAAGAAATGAAATAATGAATCATCTAGCGCCTTTAGGTCCTGTTTACCAAGCCGGAACTTTAAGCGGGAATCCTTTAGCAATGGCAGCTGGATTGGCTATGCTTAAGGCAATTAAAACAGATAAAGGTCTAATGAATAGGCTAGAGGAGAAAACAAAATATCTTCATAAGGGTATTACTGAAGCCTTAAGTAAAAATAATGTAACACATAGTATCAATAGAATAGGCTCAATGATTTCTGTTCACTTTTCTGATGAGCCTGTTGTGGATTTTGAAAGTGCTGCAAAAGGTAACAATGAAACTTTTAAGAAATTCTTTCATGGCATGTTGAGTAAGGGAATTTATATAGCACCTAGTGCTTTTGAAACCTGGTTTATCACAGATGCCTTAACCTATCAAGATTTAAATGAAACCATTGCAGCTGTTGAGGAAGTTGCAAAAGAGTTGTAACAAAAAAAGCTTCGCAATTGCGAAGCTTTTTTTGTTGTATATCTTAATCTTAATGATTTTCTTCTCTCGATAAGACTTTGTATTTTGAAAACTGCTCATCGTTCAATATTTCTTCCATAGAATTATCAAGTCTCGCTCTGTTTTTATCTATCTCTTCTTGTGAAGTCTTCTTGTTTTCAGATAAACTGATTTCAGTCTTTATGTATAATTTATAAGCTTCGTAAATTTTGTCTCTTTGATTATTATCAAATTTTAAAGTTCTTCTTAAGGTTTCAGTTTTTTCAGAAGCCTTTGCATTTACTTCTATAATAGAGTTTTGCGCAGTTAGTGTTTGACTACCAATAAACATTGCAAAAACAAGTAAGCCTAATGTAATTATCTTTTTCATTGTGGATTGTTTAATTTAATAGGTTACTAAAATAATAATTTTATTTAAATCTATGGTAATTATTATTTATATAATGGGTTCAACTTTTTTTTATAAAAAAAATAATAGCGAGTTTCTAATTGCTGATTTTTAATAATTAATCTATGCAGATTACGAATGTATAAGATTTAATGTTGTGTTGTAGAGTTTACGATCTTCTGCTTTGTTCTTTAGCCAAGCATAAAAGCTTATAACAAAAATGTCTTCTTTGTGAATAGTATTAGATTCAAAAGTTGATTTTAATTTTGAAGAAAAATCAGTAGCTGTAGCGGTTTCGGGATTTTGATAAATACGTTCTGCATAGTTTAAGAAAGTTAATATTCTAGATTGGTTAATTTGTTTTAAGTAGGTGGTGTATTTGCGTTTAAAACTTTTTAATCTCGAATAGAATAAGTCGTCTTCATTCAACTCTATGTAAAGTAAAATTTCTGCAATATTTTTTTTAATTACCCAATCTATTCCAGCTTTCTCTATATAATACTTGTCTGTGTGATAAAATTTAGACATTACAGATTTAGCCTTTGAAAAATCTTCTTTTTGAAAATAAAACATTAGAAGTGAAAGGTGTAAATCTAAAAGCGACTCTATGTCACTATGTTTTTTCTTAATAACCTTTTCAATAAGTTCTATAGCTTTATCCTGTTTATTATGATAATTGTAGTTTAGTGCTTCTACGAGGGTTTTCTTTAGTATAAACTCTTTTTGAAAAATTCCTTTTTTTAGTCTCATTAGCTCTTCCATCTCTTGGATATACCTTAAAGAGGCTTCAAATTTTTTATTTCTGAATAATGTGTTTGCAATGATATAAACGATATGTATTTGATAAAATAGCTGCTTATCAGTATCCTTTTTGTCTTTTAAGATCTTATAGCTTTTTAAGACAAAATTTTCAATTTGGTAATACCTATTTGTTGCTAGAGCTGAGATATTGACAATTGCCAAAATTTGATAAAGGGACTTAAAGGAAAGTGTTTCGCTAAGCTCAATGTTGTAATCTTGGAGAATAGATTCTAGTTCTGCTTCAAAATTTATGGTTTTACCTTGGTAACTCATAGTGTTTAAAACTTCTTTGAGTTGAGCATAAATTATATTTAATTGATCCTCTAGGATATGCTTTTTTCGGTTTTCCTTTTGCTTAAGGATGAGATTATTCAAATCAATTTTCGGGTAATTAGGCGCATACTGAATCTTAGTATGGTAGATTTCATTGAGAATAGGAAAGAGCAAATGTTCATCTGCCAAGCGCTCTGCTTTGTCCAGAATTTTGTAGGCAATCTCATAGTTTTTTTGAAGCAGATAAGTGCGAGATGCAAGAATATACTTAATGATCTGCATATCTATTGAATTCTCGTCTTCCAGATTCTTATTGGCAGTAAAATCGATTAAAGATTGAAATAGCCGCTTTCTTAAAGCATGATACGCATTGCAATTATCAACTTTATAGAGTTGATAGCAAATAGATTTAGAATCTAATTCGGGTTTTGTCATTAATCTGAATAATTCAATGTTTTTTGTGTCCTTTCGCTTGTTTTTTTGTTGAAGATATACCATGAATCTTTGTTGGTCTTCTACATTAAATGCATCTATAATTGATTTTAAAGCTAACATATAATCGTCATTGAAATATAATTTTTATTCAATAAATATAAGCTAAAATTGATATTGTATTAAAATTATATCGTCAGTAATTAGGTTATAATGATTTTGTTGAGAGTTAGATTTATTCAAAATTTGTCTCGTAATCATTAAAACAAAGAATTATGAATTATCAAACAACTGTATCCTTAAAGGATGAAGAGAAAGTAACAAAAAAGAAAAAGGAAAATAAGGTTTATAACCAAAAGCCAACACCAGCTTTTATTGGAGCTTCTTGGACAGCGTTACTCATTGGTATGGTGTCTTATTGTGTTGGGTTGTGGAATGCAAACATGCAACTAAATGAAAAAGGCTATTATTTCACAATATTACTTTTTGGTTTGTTTTCAGTCATTTCGGTGCAGAAGGCAGTTAGAGATAAATTGGAAGATATTCAAGTCACAGAAATATATTATGGGATAAGTTGGTTTACTACCATAATATCAATTGTGCTTTTGGTTGTTGGATTATGGAATGCGGATTTGGAATTGAGTGAGAAAGGGTTCTACGGAATGTCTTTTACTCTGAGTCTGTTTGCAGCAATAGCTGTGCAGAAAAACACCAGAGATGTCGCATACATTGACAAGAAAATTGAAACTAAAAAAGACTAAAGTTAGTTTTAATGATGGTTAGTTAGTAACCCAAAACCTCGTAGATAGGTTTAGAGCTGTGAGGTTTTAAATTCTAAAAGAAATGAAATCAGATTATGTAAAAATTATAATATTAATTCTATTAGGATTTTTAACTATCCCATTATTAGAAATTTTTCCTGCAGCAGTAGGTGGAGCTTCTTTAATAATAGTAATTACAATTCCTTTTCTTGTTTTAGTTAGTATAATAATGGCAATAGTTTATTCATTATATTACAATAAGAAGAAAAATGAAAAGACAAAAAGAAGAGCTTTTGTAATTATGGCTTTAACTCTAATAGCTCTAAATCTGCTATTATTTCCTAACAGATAAATTTAAAGAGTATGAAATCAAAACTATTAAACGATATATCAGAACTTTTAGAGAACAATATAATTTCTCAAGAGGTTGCTACAAATATTACTGCATATTATAAATCTAAAGAGGATAGCCAACCTAATAGATTGTTTACAGTATTTGGCGTTTTGGGTGCTACATTAGTTGGGTTGGGTATTATTCTAATTATAGCGCATAATTGGGATAATTTATCAAGATCAATAAAAACCGTTTTTGCATTTATACCACTTGTTATTGCACAACTGGTATCAGGTTACTCTATTTATAAAGAGAAAAGTCAGGTATGGAAGGAATCTTCAGGTACGTTTCTCTTTTTTGCCATTGGAGCATCTATTGCACTTGTGAGTCAGATTTATAATATCCCTGGTGATTTAGGTAGCTTTTTGTTTACCTGGATAGTACTCACATTACCCTTAATTTATCTGCTCAATTCTAAAGCAGTGTCAATTCTGATTGTTGTATTTGCAAGTTATTATGCTTGCGAGTTAGGATACGATTTTGGGTATATGAATAAAACGCCATGGCTATATTTAGTCTTTGTTTTAGCAACACTTCCGTTTTACTTAAAGTTGCTAAAAACATCACCTATTGCCAATTCAACATCTGTTTTTAATTGGCTTTATACTCTAAGTTTTACTGTTGTTTTGGGTGCTTTTATAAGTAGTAATTGGCCTGTTGGCTTTTTAATGTATGCTATGCTGTTTGGTGTTTTTTATAATCTAGGTAAATTACCTGTTTACGAAAATCAACAGTTAAGGCGCAATAGTTTTACTGTTATAGGATCATTAGGAGCTGTTGTTTTGTTAATTATTCTGTCTTTCAATATTGTCTGGGATGAGATTTTAGTATTGGCTTCATTAGCCATGAATACCCAAGAAATGATAATTGCTACTGTTTTATTTGTATTAGCATTTATGATTTTACTGTATACCAAAAAGAAAGAAAAAGCAGAAAGCTTTAATCTGTTTCAATATGTCTTTTTAATTGTTGCGATTATATTCTTTATTGGCATAGCAAATGCCATTGTAGCTACTGTTTTAACTAATATTATCCTTTTAGTTCTAGGGCTTTCAGCTATTAAAATAGGTGCGGATACATTTAGGTTTAGTGTCCTTAATTACGGATTGTTGATAGTAACCTCAGTTATAGTCTGTCGCTTTTTTGATATAGATATAGGTTTTGAAGTTAAAGGGCTTCTTTTCGTAGCGGTAGGATTTGGATTTTTCTTAACCAATTATATTATGCTAAAAAAGAAGAAAGAATTAAATCGTTAGAAATTTAAAAATTTAAACACATGAAAACTATACACATATTTATATTATTCTTAGTCATGATATTGGTGCAATTATTTGTGCCAGCAAAAATGATTTTTGACAGAGAAAATGTTTTAAAAACAGGTGTTACTTATAAATTTAAAACACAACCCGTTGACCCAAATGATCCATTTAGAGGAAAGTACATCACCTTAAACTATGAAATGGATTCTGCTAAAACCAATGATGCAACTTGGGAACAAGGAAAAACAATTCTCGTTTATCTTGAAAAAGATAGCCTAGGCTATGCTAAAGTTCATAGTGTTAGTAAGGGGCAAAAGTCTACTGACAGAGATTATGTAGAAGCAACAGTTAGTTGGAATTATGGAAATTCAAATACTGTTAATTTTGAATTACCTTTTAATCGGTTTTATATGGAGGAATCTAAGGCTAAACCAGCTGAAGATATTTACAGAAAATACAACAGACAAGGGAACAATAAAAGTGAGACTTATGCTTTAGTTGCTGTGAAAAATGGAAATGCAGTTTTAAAAGATGTCTACATAAACGATAAACCAATAACGTATTACATAGAAAGAGATAATGAATAAGAGTTGATGGCTTTTTTAAAGTCTGACTTAGATAATGAAAAAAGGCTTCAAATTAATTTGAAGCCTTTTAAGAATATTAATTATTTCAGATTATTTAGGATCTAAAATATTATTGATACGCTCTATTGCATCAGCAATATGAATTCTGCTCATGCTATCTCCTCCTCTTGCAGAACGCAATTGACTGCGTAAAGTTTTTAATTCTGCTCTTACAACTGCTCTAATATCAGATTGACTGGTATTAACAGCTGTCATTTTCATATACGGACTTGGAGATCTTCCGCTTTGATTTTCTGCAGTCATTAAATATGCCAAACGATCTATGTGCGCACGTTGTAAGTTACGACGATAGGTGTCTATTTTCTTTCCTGTACGTAATTCGCTCCATACACCCTTACGTAAATCGCTCATCATATCAGTTAAAGCATAAGCCTTACTGTCATATGTGTGTGCTTCCGTTAAACGTTGCATTTTACCTAAACTTAAAATGTTATTAAGTGTTCTTGCTTGTAATGCACGTATACGCTCTACAGAACCAGAGTACTCAATACGGTCAAAGATATCTTTATCTAACAGCCATTCAGGTGTGCTAAATAAATTGTCTTGGATAAATTGCATAGCTTCCTTTTGGTGTGCTTTTGGTACAGGAGTATAAACTACACCTTCTTGATCTGCAGTTTTATAGTGTTCGTAAACACCACCAATGTTATTAGATACGTGTCCCATATATCTGTTAAACTGAGATACTACATGACCATACATCTCATCTAAATCATCATAATCTTCACCTGCTTCAGTTGTCCATTCTATTAAATTAGGAACAATACGCTTTAAGTTTTTAATACCATACTCACTTGCAAGCATTGCGTTGTCACCTAAATCTTCAGTTTGAGAACTCGGATCGTGGATATCACCAACTTGTTGGTGGCCAAAACGATACATTGGATCGCCTGCATGTTCAGTAATCCATTGGTTAAGGATTTCTTTTTCTTCTTCAGCAGTTTTATCTAAGATAGGTTTGTAACCCCAAGCAATAGCATATTTATCGTAAACACCAATATTAGGCATTAAAGCAACACCTTCATCACCAGGTTGAGCTACGTAGTTAAAACGTGCGTAGTCCATTATAGATGGTGCTGTACCATATTTTTGGGTAAACTCTGCATCTCGTAATTTTTCTACTGGATAAGCAACACTACTTCCCATGTTGTGTGGTAGTCCAAGTGTGTGTCCTACTTCGTGAGCAGATACAAAACGAATTAATCGTCCCATAACTTCATCTTTAAATTCAGGACTTTGAGCGTCAGGATTTATAGCTGCGGTCTGTACAAAGAACCAACCGCGTAATAATGACATTACGTTATGGTACCAGTTAATATCACTTTCTAAAATTTCACCAGTTCTAGGGTCGCTTACGTGAGGACCGTTGGCATTTGGTATTGGTGATGCTAAATATCTAACTACAGAATATCTAACATCTTCTGGTGTCCACTCTGGGTCTTCTTCTACTGAAGGTGGGTCTTTAGCAATTATAGCCTCTTTAAAGCCTGCAGCTTCAAAAGCTACTTGCCAATCTTCAATACCTTGCTTAATATATTTTCTCCATTTTTTTGGAGTTGCTCTATCTATGTAGTACACAATTTGTTTTTTAGGAACTACTAGTTCCCCTCGCTTATATTTCTCAATATCTTCATCTCTAACTTCTAATCTCCAGCGATCTAAATAGGTTAAAGATTTACTTCTTTGGTTTTCTAAGCCGTAGTCTGTTGTGCTACTTGTAAACCAGCCAACACGCTCATCGAAGTAACGACGTTTCATAGGGTTTTCTGGAAGTAAAATCATAGAGTTGTTTATTTCAATAGAAATACTTCCTGTGCTCCAGTTAGATGGTGGTGAGCCAGCAGCATACGTTTTTACGTGGCGAGCTTCGATGTTTTTAGGGTAACTTTTAATGGTTTCAATAAAAGACTTATCGCTCTCTAGCCTTGTAACTTTGTATGGTCTTCTTCTAAATTGTGGAAGGCCTAGAGATTTTACATCTTTGCTAAACAAAGGAGTAGCGTCTATAACAGTGCTTGTAGAATCCTTGCTGTAGGCTTGTATTGGGAATGTAAATAATACTGGCTCAAAATTTGAATTCTTCACAGCCTCGTTAACAGGTAAAGAGTCCGCAGCAGTTACATTGTAAGATACTACACGAAGAATGACTTTTTTGCCTTTCTTTTCCCAGCGTAAAACTTGTTCGTTTTGCTTTCCTCCACCAAAACCAAGTCCACTTGCGGTTTTAGCAATACGAGTTACCATTAACATTTCTCTGTCAAATAAAGAATCTGGGATTTCGTAATAAAATTTATCATCTAAAGAGTGTACTGTAAAGAGACCTGTGTCACTTTTAGCATCTTTAGTAATGACTTTATCATAAGGTTTAGGATCATTTTTGCCTGGTTTTTTTCCAGCAGGTTTTGCCATTGCTGTGGCATCATTTTTTTTAGATTTACTGGCTTTTTTAGCTGTAGAACAAGAAAAAGCTAAAAAAGCAGAAGCTACAAAAAGTAGCTTAATGGATAGTTGCTTCACTTTGAGTCGGTTTTAAAAAATTTGCATGAAAATAAGGATTCCGTTAAGAATCTTTCAGTTCTAGAACCGATTTTATAATTTTTTTAACGCAAGTTTTTCGTTATTCTAGCGTATCTAGGTAATCTCTAATAAGTTCTACACCCTCTGAGTGAATCATAGTTGTGCCAATGTAAGGCATACTAAACCCTTCGTTATATTCTGATATTCTAAGAGAAATACTCACCTTTCTTTCAGCTATTTTAGAATCGTTCAAGGATGTCTCGTAAGCCAATCTTAAAATAGACTGGTTGCCACAATCACCGCCTTCTATATGGCAATGCGCACAGTTGATGTCTAAATAAGATCTGGCTCTATCCTCGAGAGGTGCTGAGGTATCCTGCCAATTAACTATAGAAGAGACTTCAGAGCTGCTTGATACTCCGGTTAAGTGTTGATTATTGATAAAATTATCGAGTTGATTTACTCCATTAACCACAAAGTTCATGTTTCTGAGTTTTGGACCTATTGGTGTTGTAACATCGTAAGTGTTATGACATGTAAAACAATCTGTGTTAGATGGTATTTTATAGTTAGATGAGTTGGTTGTACCTTCAACATCTATCCAGGTTACAGGAACAATACTGCCGTTTAAATCTAATGTAGCTTCATTTTGTGCTGCATTCCATTTGTAATCACCAGTTTCCCATAATCCATTAATTTTTATGAGTACACGAGTTTCAATAATTATTCTACCAAGTGATAAATCACGCTCATCAACATTGTAGTAAAAAGTTTTGGCAATAACAGTGTTGTCAGGGAAAATAGGCAAACCATCACCATCGTATTGCAACGTTGTATTTTCAGGTAAAGCAATTAAGCGTTGCTTGTGCGCATAATCCGTGAATAATTGTGTGTTAAGTTCATATTTAAATGCTTTCGATGAAATGTTTAAATCTCCAAGATTGCCTGAAAATAAATTTAATTCAGAAAGATTAGGTCTAAACTCTGGTACTACAGGTAAAGTTTCTGTTGTAAAACTTAAGACGTCTGAATATAAACTTGTGTTATTCGTAGAGCAAATTGCTATGATATAAACATCATAAGTTGTTTCTGCTTCTAAACTAGATAAAGTTACGGATGAGGACGTTGCATCTATTGTGGAGCCTGAGCCCAAAACAAAACCTGATTCGCCATATTCAACAATATAAGAACTTGCTTCATTTGGGTCTGTCCAATTAATTATTGCAGAAGAAGTGGTAATGCTATTCGCTGTAACATTTGTTATTTCTAAACATGCAGCTACCGTATCATCATCATCATTGTTACAAGAAAGAACAACAAAAAATGTTAGGATTAAAAGGGTAAGTTTTTTCATTTTTTAATAAGTGACTGATTCATAGCGATTGTGAAAATACTAAAAAAGCTGTAATCAGCAAGTTGTAAAATAAAATGAGTTGATTTTAAATAAAAAAAGGATTTACCTAAAGATAAATCCTTTTTTAAATTATATAATATTTCTTGAGTTCTAAACCATCTCAACAAATAACCCTTCATCAGTTTTTTCAACTTTAGTTAAGCCGTGTTTTCCTAAGCCTTTTATGCCTTTGTCCCAACCCTTATTGCTTAAGCCAGATTGTAACTTAAGCTCATTTAAGTTCATGCGTTGCTCTTTTTTAAGAATTTCAAAAATGGCTTTTTCGTTATCGCTTAAATCCACTTTCTTTTTCTCTGGTCGCATCTGTGGGAAGAACAATACCTCTTGTATACTTTGGTTATTGGTTAGGAACATAATTAAACGATCCATACCAATTCCCATTCCAGATGTTGGTGGCATACCATATTCTAAAGCACGTAAAAAGTCAAAATCAATAAACTCTGTAGCTTCATCATCACCTTTTTGAGCTAGTTTTAATTGGTGCTCAAAACGCTCGCGTTGGTCTATAGGGTCGTTAAGCTCAGAATACGCATTTGCGATTTCTTTACCACAAACCATAAGCTCGAAACGCTCTGTTAACTCAGGGTTTTCTCTATGCTCTTTACACAACGGACTCATCTCTTTAGGGTAGTCTGTAATGAATGTTGGTTGTATGTAGTTGCCTTCACATTTTTCACCAAAAATCTCATCAATCAATTTGCCTTTACCCATGGTGTCGTCAACTTCAATACCCATGTCTTTGGCTGCAGTTCTAATTTCAGCTTCAGTTTTACCATAGATGTCAAAACCTGTAAATTCTAAAATAGAATCACGCATAGAAATACGCTTGTATGGTGCTTTAAAGTTAATTTTGTGTTCGCCAAATGTTGCTTCAGAAGTCCCATTAACTGCAATGGCACAATGCTCTAATAACTTTTCGCAGAAGTCCATCATCCAGTTGTAATCCTTGTAGGCAACGTAGATTTCCATTGCTGTAAACTCAGGATTATGGGTTCTGTCCATACCTTCGTTACGGAAGTTTTTAGAGAACTCATACACACCTTCAAAACCACCAACGATTAAACGCTTTAAGTAAAGCTCGTTGGCGATTCTCATATACAACGGAATGTCTAAAGTATTGTGATGCGTTACAAACGGTCTCGCAGCTGCACCACCAGGAATTGGTTGTAAGATTGGCGTTTCAACTTCAAAATAACCAGCATCATTAAAAAATTGACGCATAGCGTTAAACAATTTTGTACGCTTTACAAACACATCCTTTACGTGCGGATTTACAGCCAAATCTGCATAACGTTGTCTGTAACGTTGCTCTGGGTCTGTAAATGCGTCGTAGGTTTTTCCGTCTTTTTGTTTTGGGATTGGTAATGGTTTTAAAGCTTTGCTTAATAGTTTAAACTGTTTTACCATCACTGTTTTTTCGCCAACTTTGGTGGTGAATAGTTCGCCCTCAATACCAACAAAATCGCCTAAATCGATTAACTTCTTAAAGACATCGTTGTACAACGATTTGTCTTCGCCTGGGCAAATTTCGTCTCTGTTAAAATATACTTGGATACGTCCTTCGCTATCTTGTAACTGTGCAAAAGAAGCCTTTCCTTGAACATTAATAGCCATTAGACGACCAGCAACAACTACCTGTTTACCTTCTTCGTAATCAGTTTTTATCTGTTTGGAAGTGTGCGTAACTGGGTATAAATCGGCTGGATAAGGATTAATCCCTAAAGCACGAAGTTTTTCTAACTTTTGGCGTCTTACTAATTCTTGTTCTGAAAGTTGCATTTTTTTATTCATTTAAGACGGCAAAATTACGTTATTTATTTAAAGTATAAAACAAAGAAATAAGGCTGTTTGAAAAGAGTTTGTTTTGTTAATCTGAACTTGATTCAGATTCTAAAACAATTGTAAAACCTGTGTTTTAAGATTCTGAAATAAATTCAGCTTGACAGATTTCTTACTTTTTAAACAGCCTTAAATTAAGTGTGTTTCAAATTACTTAGAAGCTATTATATTCCCTTTAATTTTTAAGATTTTGTTACCACCTTCAGCATTAGAGGTTACTGTAATAGTTTTTGTAAAGGCACCAAGTCTTTTGGTATCGTACTTAATTTTTAATTCTCCAGATTTCCCAGGTAAAATAGGTTCTTTTGAATAGCTTGGTACAGTACAACCACAACTGGTTTTTACATTTGTAATCAATAAAGGAGCGTCACCTTCATTGGTAAAAGCAAACAATCGTTCGCCATCGGAATGTTGTTCAATAGTTCCATAATCAATGACCTCCGTTTCAAATGAAATGATGGCTACTTTACTTGGCTTACTTTCAACTTTGTTTGAAGTTGCATTAAATAATCCTACAGACAGAATTAAAATTAGAATAGTGTTTACTGTTCGTCTCATAGTTTTAAAAATTTTTGATTAATACTGAAGCAAACTTCAAACTTAGAAACGAAAATTTGAGAAATAAGAGGTTTGAAATTGGTACTAGTACCAAGGTTGAATTTTGTAACTATTTAGTAAATAAAGACTTAACATCGTCTCTAGATTGCACTTCCAACTTCTTGTAAATGTTATTAGTATGTGTTTTTATGGTGCTAACGCTTAAGAAAAGTGCTTCAGCAATGTCCTTATTGCTTTTATCTTGTAATAAATGTTCTAAAACAACTTGCTCTTGTTTAGATAATTTAGATTTTAAATCTTCGGTTTTAGAGTGCTTGTTTTTCCACATTCGGTAGAGAAGAAACAAATTCAAGAAAAAAGAAAGGGTAAGCACAGCGTATAAGTAAATATCAAATGAGGTATTTACATCTTCTTCAGCCGATGCCAGCATAAAACGGTCAGCCGCTAATTCATTTCTGTATTGCGCTGTGTATGGTGCGTTAGGATATGCAGTTTCCAAGCGTTCCTTAAGATTGTCGTAATAGGAATTATTTTGCAAATCTTCAACATAATAGCTGTGTAAATCACTGCTTCTATCCGATAAATAGGCATAAATGGCGAGTTCTGCTACAGGCTCGTTTAAGGCAGTTCCGTAGTCTTGCAGTGTTGTAAACCACTTTTTATTATTCAGCTTTCGGTTGGCTTCACTTCGTACTTCACCATAAGCAAAACGCATATCGTTTTTAAGCGAATCTATCTTTAAGAACGCATTGGCCTTGGGATTATTAGATTCTACTTTACAAAATACCTGGTTACCAAACGAAAAAGGTAGTTTTAGAGTGTCCGTATTTTTGGCAATAAAGAGTAACTCTTCACTATCACTGCAATGACCGTTAAAGTGGTTGACATCCTGTTGCGTTTCAGTACACTTATCTACATGGATACGATAGATACGATTTTCGGTACTCAGCATATCACCTTTAAACTCAAAGTATCCAGTTTCATCTGCTGATGTTTTTGCAATGATTTGCTCTGAATACACACCAGACATTTTACGGTAATCTTCTACAATAGAAAGGTACACGATTTTTTGCCACTCATCTGGATTGGTATAACCAGAGAATGAATATTGTGCTTCACAACACCAAGAAAAAATTAATAATGCTATAAGACATCGTAATTGCATAAAACGAATCTACACAATTTTATAAAATTCTAACAGCTTCATTTTAATAAGTGTAACAATTTTAACAAGATTACGTCCTACAAGTACATCAAATCATCAAACGAAATTATGAGTGTCTGGCGTGTTATTTTAGCTGTTATTTTTCCACCTTTAGCTGTTGTAGATAAGGGTTGTGGGTCGTTTCTTATTACCTTTATATTGTTCTTCTGCGGATGGGTTCCTGGAGTTATCGCAGCTTTGGTAATTCTCAATAATCCTGAACGATAAATCCGTATCTTTGTGCTTTAATAAATCAAATTAAAGTACATGAAAAAAGTAATCCTACTTGTCATTTTAGCTTGTTTTATAGCAAGTTGTAATGTTACGGAGTCTATTGTTTTTAATCAAGATGGTTCGGGCCAGTTTTTAGCTACCTATGAAATGGGTGATGCTATAAAAGCTATGTCCAAAGCAATGGGAGATGAAGAAAACAAAGAGAAAAAAGAAGGAGGCGAAATTATGGACACCACTATAGTATTTGCAGACATAATGGAAACCTACAAAGATAGTGTAGCGGCTTTACCAGAAGACAAGCGATTAGCTATGGAGGCTGTAAGAGATATGTATATGAAAATGCATATTAATGAAGATGAAGGAATAATGAATTTTGGTATGGGAATGGATTTTGAGTCTATTGATGAGCTTAAAGATATGAATGAGAGGTTTAAGAAAATACAAAGCTTAAACGCACAAGGTGATCAAGTAGGTGCAATGAAAGATAACTCTCCGTTAGGCGAATTTATGGGTAATGAAAACAGTAATGTAGCTTATACCTTTACCGATGGAGGCTTTTCTAGAACTACAACTATAAAACTATTAGATGAAGAAACAGATGAGGCTATAGATGAGCTTTTTGATGAAACCGATGAGAGCAACCAACAGTTCATAGAATATTTTGAAGGTTCTTTTTACAATGTAAAATTAACCTTTCCTAAAGTAGTAAAGTCTATCGATATTGAAGGTGTTGAGTTTTCTGATGATAGAAAAACAGTAACTTACAAAACAAGTTGGGTAGAGTATCTTAAAAACCCAAGGTTACTAGATGTGAACGTGAAATTTGTTGATGAATAAAAAAGTAAAACTTCAAGATTTAGGCTTAAAAGATTTTAAAGAAACTTGGGATTATCAGGAAACCCTTTTTAAAGCCATCTTAGACACTAAGATTAAGAATAGGCGAGAAAATGCTGGTTTAGAAACGGACAACCATTTTCTGTTTGTAGAGCATCCGCATGTCTACACTCTAGGTAAGAGTGGAGATTTGTCCAATCTGTTACTCTCAGAAGAGCAACTTGTTGAAAAGGGAGCTACATTCTATAAGATTAATAGAGGTGGAGATATTACCTATCATGGTCCTGGGCAAATTGTAGGTTATCCTATTTTAGATCTAGACAATTTCTTTACAGATATACACAAGTACTTACGGTTTTTAGAAGAAATTATTATCCTCACGCTGACAGAGTATGGTTTAAAAACTGAGCGTAGTCCTGGTGAAACAGGTGTGTGGTTAGATGTTGGCACTCCATTTGCTCGAAAAATTTGTGCTATGGGAGTGCGTGCCAGTCGTTGGGTTACTATGCATGGTTTTGCATTAAATGTCAATGCAGACTTAGGCTATTTTGATAATATAATTCCTTGTGGTATACGAGGTAAAGCAGTAACCTCTTTAAATAACGAGCTTGGTGTAGATAAGGTAGATGAAGAAGAAGTGAAATCTAAGATTTTAAAGCACTTTAAGGTGCTTTTTGAGGCGGATTTCTTCTAGTTTTTTGAATTAGCTACCTTAAAATTCAAAAAAAAATCGAAAAATAAACTAGGCTTTTTTTAAACCGCAAACTTGCTCCAGAATTAAAGTTAACGGTCTTGTGTATGATTTGTTGCGGGAAAGGACGCAGTCATTTTCCGCCGTAAACCAAAGATAATTAATAAGATTGAAATTCCGAGAGGAATTTCAGCCGCAATTAATTACACACGTTGTTACCACACGTTTTTATTCATTCAGTTTTTTGTTTTCCAATATTTTAAATCCAAATAAACCTTCTCTTGTTTCAAATTCAACACTTTTATAAAGTTCCATTTTTTCATAGTATTTTGAATTAAAAACGAGTTCTTTATTTTTTCCTTCGTAGTTTATTGTGAATACAGGTTGTTTTTTATTCCTTCTGTATTTCGTTCCGCCTTGTATCCAAGTTCGGTCAATAATTTCATAAGATTCGGTTTTGGTGTTCGATTCAGCAAAATAGTAATTCGATAGTGTGAAAATTGAGCAAGCAATAAACCCAAATCCAATTATATATTGCATTCCAGAATAAAGGTAAAGTCCAATTCCTTCGTAGTCGTATGTTTTTCCATAATTTTTATAGTCCACTATAAAGGCGACAATGCCAGTAGCAAGAATAATTCCGATTAAGATTGGTAAGTCAATTATAGTATTCCGATATATTTTGATTTGCCAAATCATTAATGAAATTCCTAAAATGAAAATTATAGCATAAAATATTTTTCGTTGTTTTTTCGTCATTTTTGGCAAATGTGTGGTAACAACGTGTTTGTGTATGATTTCGTTACGGGAAAATCCAGCGGATTTTTCCGATTAATAACGAAAGATAGCAAAAATGATTGGAATTTCCGATAGGAAATTCCGCCGTAATGAATTATACACGTTGTTGGGTTTTAGTGCTTTTATAATTCATTCCGTTTTTTGTTTTTTTCGGTCAGCTTTTTATTCATATTTCGTTAATTTTCGCTTTAAATTAATCCGCAAACTTGCTCAAATTCCGACCTTTTTTTAATTCAGATTTGAGTGAGCAATTCCAGCGTTGTTATTCCAGTTCCGATTGTGCAAACAGACTAAAAAGTCAACCGTAATTTAATTCAGAGTTTGAGTAAGCAATTCCGTTGGTGTATTTCATTCCACGTTTGAGTGGTAATTCCGAAATTTTTTGAAATTCCGCACACAATTTTTCGGATTTATCTATCTTAAAATTCTAAAAAAAAATCGAAAAATAAACCAGGCTTTTTTTCAATCCGCAAACTTGCTCCAGCATTAAACCCAACGGTCTCGGCTATGAGTAGTTGCGTGGTTTAGCACTTAACTTTGCAAGTACACACCAAACTGAAAATCCGCAAGGATATTCAGAAGTAGGCGAGAACAAGCAATTACTTATAGCCATTGTTGTGGGTAGTATTTATTGTATTTTTATATTGCCTTCTATTTCACGTGGTCTTTTACTTTTCAATAAATAACAATGTGAATTGTCTTCTGCAATAGCAATATGATTTGTTTTGTTATTATTATCCAATAGATTTGATTCTTTAATCAACCGCTTTTTCCAGTTTGGGAAATTCTCGGAAGGAATAAAATCCTGTGCAATTTGTTGAGGGGTTTTTAATATTAGTTGCAAAATAAACTTTTTAAAATATTCTCTGTAATATTCATCGTTGATACAATATTCTATTTCTCTGAATTTGTCAAATAGTCTTCTTTTAGTTGCATTGCCTATATGCCAATATGACCACCAGTAAGAATAGAATTCATAATTGCCATTGACTTCAATAGTCAACATTGCTCTTCTGATACTGTTGTTTAAGCTTTTTTCATTACCAAAATAATTATTAATTACATCTGCGATTTTTGAAAACTTAATAGAATCAAAATTCAAAGGATTAAAGTCATAATTAATACAGTGAAAAATGAAACTTATTTTACCTCTCAATAGTTCATTGTCTTCAGCTTTAAAAATGATATTTCTGTAGTTTGGATCGAAACAAATTAACCTTGCCTTTTCAATCTCTTCATTAATTTGATCTTTTGCATATTGTGATTTTAGATTTGGTTGTTGATTAAGAAATTGATATATGTTTTGGCAACCATTTGATAATTCATTGATTAGATTTATGACACCATCAAAAGATTGTGGACTTCTCACTATATCTGGTCTTGAACCATCTTTTTCTACATCACCTCTTGAAACAATGTTTCTAACTACTCGCATCCAATCTTCGTAAGTTTCTTTATTTTTTTCATCGTTTTTTCTGTAATAAACAGACTCTGCAAAAAACAAAACTTTTTGAGTATATGTGGCACTATTTCTTTGAAGAGTAGAAGTGGCATTATCTTCATGCACAATCATTGAAAGAAAAGACCCTTTTGGTGAATGTCTCCATAAAGGAAAAGGTAATTTGTCGGATAAGTAATCATGTAGAAATAGCCTTTCATGATATATGTCCAAAGTTGAAACAAGAAAATCAAAAGCTCTTTTTGTAAAGTGCGAAGGGCGAACTTTACTTGGTTCTTCTTGCAATTGGTTAATTAAATCGATTCTAACGTCAGTTGAATTGATTCTTTCTACTGATGACATTGTCATTGCAATAGCACTAACAAACCTTATTTGAGCATCATCGATTGTGTTGTTTTTTCTAAAATAATCCCAGAAAAAGTCAGTCCAGTCATTATCAATTTTAACCCCAAATTGATCTTTCATATCCACACCATTCTCCCAATTTTCATCAATTATTTTTTTTTGAAATCCTGCTTTAAAATTCTCAAAAGGTGTTAAAAGTTTACCTCTTGCATTCATTTTAATATATAGGTCATCTGTTAATCCCATATTCTCTAGTTCTACAAAATAGAATTGAATAAGATTAGATTTTAATTTCTCCCAAAGGTTATCGATTTCATAAAATTTTTCATGAATTGCATCAATGCTTCTAAGCATTGAGTCAATTGTAGGGTCATTTTTCCACGATAAAAAGAACCAATTTTTATCAATAATTGTTTCACTTAATATTTGCTCAGAATTTAATACTTTGATTGATTCTCTAACTAAAACTTGACAAAATTCACGTGAAGATATACGGGTTTCGTACGTGAATTTCTGTAGCAAATCACCTATATTTTTACTTGATAGTAATTCTTCTTTTGTAGCTCCATACCAATGAAGTAAAAAAAGAGTTGTTAATCTTTGTTGCCCATCCAAAGGCTGGAATTTTGAATCCACAACACTTCCATAAATGAAATCAAGTTTTATGGGCTCATTATTTTTTAGACAATTAAAAATTGCGTTAAGGAAGTTGTCTCTTACTTCTTTCTGATTTTTTCTTCCTTGAGCATAATCCCTTTGTATGATAGGAATCTGAATGGAATGTTCATTGATCAAATCATTAAAGTTTAGAATGCGTCCAGTATAATTCTCTTGATTACTCATTTATTGTTAAATATTTGTCCAAAACAGAATACAAGTCTGTTTCATAATTTTTACGATCTTCTTCAGTCCAAAATGAGATTTTCGGTGGATATTCACTAAAATATTTTAGAAATACATTTTTAGTACAAATTGGAATAAAAACACCTGATTTATCACGATTAATAATTGTTTTTCTTTTTAGAGGAAATACAGCATTTTTATATCCACGATTAGTTTGGGAATCAAGAAGTGTAAGATTAGAAATATCATTTATAGCATCATCACCAAGATCTGAATTAAAGTGCGAAACAATATCTTCAAATAATTCTTTGAATTCATCTTCATTATTAACATTACACTGTTCAGATCTCTTGAGTAGCTTGGTGCCTTCTTTTTTAGATACATCAATAAAGACTTTTGCATCATTAAGCCAATGTTCTCTATTTTTATCTGGGACTGTGTCTTTTATAGATGTAATATGTTCAATATCCCAACTTTCATTCTTGAATAAATGAAAAGGAAAATAAGAGTTATCTTTAGGGCTATTGAGCATTGTAATAATATTGTAAAGAAGTAAAGTTTTACGTACTTCTTTTTTATCTTGATATTGTAAGTCTTCAATAACCAAGTCTTTCATTGATTTTACTATCAAGTCATCTAAATAAGAACTAAATTCAACTTTTGAAAGATTACTTGATTCTGAATATAATTTACTGATTGAGATTTCATTGATGGTTACTAAAAATCCGATTTTATGATACCATTCACGTTTATTAAACCACTCACTAAATCTTTGATAATACCTTTTTATTTGTTGCCAGTTAGTTTCAATTGTTTTTTGATTACTATTTCTAAATAGTTTGGTGAAATACCTAAAAGTTGCATAAGGATCATTTTCGTCTTTATCTTGATTCATTAAATTGAATATGAATTCAATTCGGTTTGTTTGAGTATTTTGACCAGTTAGGAAGTACCAAAATCTATCTTCTTGAAGTCCATGTTCAATATTATCCCATTCTGTTGCTATTTCAAGTTGCTTTAATCTCAGCTGTTCTGGGTTTGATCCAATAAAATTTGAACTATTTAAGAAGAGAGCTTTTATCAATTCACTATTTGTCAATGGAATTTTTCCTATATTAATCCTAGTAAATATTGAAATTGGATTTTCAGTTTGGGATTCATACCAAATTACTTTTGAATGATATTTAAATTTTGAACCAAATTCTTGTTTGTCAAAGTTTACTTTTCTCTTTTCGAACCAACTGCAAATAGTTTGATAAGCATGGGAAATATGGTAGAAATCAACGTTGCTATCATTTATTTTATTTTCTTCAAGTTTATCAAGAAAATCAGATGTACCTAAACGAGTTTGATAGTCTATATGAAATATTTTTTCTCTTCTACTTTCAATAAAGTCTTGATTTAAATAGTGCAAAATCAAGTATATAGTTGTTAAGCGTTGTTGACCGTCAATAACTTCATATGAATGAGCCTTTGTTTCTCGGCTTTTAATAACTATTGGTTGAAGACAATACCAGGTTTTGTCGTCCGTGTTGTCAATAACTCGAGGTTTAAATTCGTTTATGTCATTAAGTAGGTCATTTACCTCTTTTTTAGTCCATTTATAACCTCTTTGGTAAGATGGTATAAAAAATGAAAATTGATTTAATTCACTTATTGTTTTTAACTCAAGTTTGTTTTCCATTTTAATATTTACTCGTCATTTTTTTTATATTACCCACAACGGTCTCGTATAACCGTCAGTTACGGTTTTAAAGTTAATAATTTTCGGTTAAGCACTGACGTTAGCAATTCCGAGTGGATTCGGACGCAGTCGAATCCGCCGTAATTGCGGTTATACATTGTTGGCAACTGGCTTTTTATTCTATATGATACCATTGATATTCTTTTCCGTTCCAAAATATAATTCCGCCACCGTGAGATTCCTCAACGCTCATATAAATTCCGTTTCCAATAAGTTTGAAATTTTTGCTTTCGTCTTGTCCGATTATATCTCCTGTTTCTTCGGCAACTAAAGTCGGTGATACAGTTTTTCCTTTTGGTAACATTTCAAAAACTTCAATCCAATCCAAGTCTGTCATTTCAGACACTTCTTTTCCTGCTCCGAAAACGTAGCTTTCGTAATTTACAGAATTGTGAAGTATTAAAACTCCTATTTTTTGATTGATTTTATTTTTTACGATAGAAGCGAAGTCAGTTTTGTTATCTCCGTTAAAATCTCCTTTCAGATTTTTGTCAGTAACTAATTCTAAAGAATCAGGAACTTTTGATAAGTCAATTTTTTCACTCGGTTCAACTTTTGGTTTATTTGATTCGGCTTTTAATTCAGTTTTTCTTTCCGCATCTTTTTTACAAGACGAAAAGCATAAAATCAGAACTAAAATTGTCAATGTAAATCTCATTTTTCAGCTTGTTGCCAACTTGTTATATCTCAACGAATATATGGATTTAATTGTTAAAATCACGGGATAAACCAAGTTTTGAGCTTGTATTATCCTGTCGCAATGTCTTTTGTATAATAGTATCCAATGGATTAGTAATTTTCATTAAATCTTTACGCTGTACATGTGTATAAATCATTGTGGTCTCTGGTCTACTATGACCAAGTAAAGATTGTATATATCTAATGTCAGTACCATTTTCTAATAGATGTGTGGCATAGCTGTGTCTTAATGTGTGTGGCGTTACAGTCTTACTAATGTTGGCGCTTTTGCAACTTCTTTTTATAAATTGTCTTATGCTTTCAGCGCTATATTTTCCACCATTAGCACCCTCTACAAAATATGTTTTTGGATTATAGCTCAGATAGTAATTAGAAAGCAATGGTAAAAAACTATCAGCCAAACTCACCAAACGATCCTTTCTACCTTTACTGTTTTTAACATGTAGCTGCTTTCGGTCTATATTTATATCAGTTAGTTTTAAATTAATAAGCTCACTCACGCGCAAACCACAAGAATATAACAAAGTAATAATAGCTCTGTGTTTAAGGTTTTTGGTGCACCTAATGAGATCTAAAACTTCATTCTGAGACAAAACAGTCGGTATTTTTTTAGATTTTTTAGGTCTTACTAAGTGCATTTCATTAAGTTCTATTTCAGGGTAAAATGCCTTAAAAACCTTAACGGCACTTATAAATTGGCGTTGGGTACTAATGCTGTAGTTACGATTTATAAATACAGTTTCTATAAATAATTCGATATCTCTGTTGGTTATATTCTCAACACCTTTAGAGTTATGAAACTCAATGAGATCTGCAATATAAAACGTATATGTGTCTATAGTGCTTTTGCTGTAACGTTTGCCTCTAAGGTATTTATAAAAATTATTGAGTATTTTCTTTTGTGTAGCATTTAGTTGACGCTCGGGTTTAGAAATAGCACCATTTGTATCCGTTTGTTTTCTAAGACCTTTGTTTTTTATTTCCGCAACATTGCAGAACCTTTTTTTTACAAGACTAATATTATCAGAAGATAGAGGCATATACCATAGCCTATGAGTTTTGCTCCATTTTGCTAATGGAATTTTTCGAACTATAGTCAATAAATCCTCATTGTATTTAAATTTTAAGCCTAGATTTTGTCTTCCTTTATGGGTGAGGTTAATAAGTTGTAATTTAGGTAATTCTGTATTCATAGCGTTAAAATAGTAAAAAATAATCTATTGTTTATCAGCTTAGTAAATAGGTTTTTTTTCAATAAGGTTAAAAATATTTTCAAAAAACAATAAAAAAGTTTTGCGTATTAAAAAATAGTATACATTTGCTGCGAAATTTAGAATCACTAACACAACAGGTTCTAGATTTAGCTGAACACATTGAAAACTGTTTTTACGTTCGGGCTTTTGAAAATTAGGAAGTCATATTCAAAAGCAGCTTATAAGATAAGCGTCCGAAATTTAAAGCTAACTTCCGTTTCTCCAATAGCTGCTAGCCAGCATATATACGCTTTTGTACCAACTACACAAAGCCAGTTTCAGATTTGATATAGAGTTAACATTAATTAAGCCTATAACTTTATACCTTTATTTTTTCTGAAAAACAACCGAGAATAAAACTAAAATGAATACAAAATACATTGATCTTATCGATCAATCCTTTTACTTTCCTCAAGAAGAATTTTATCTAGAGGAAAACACACTGCAATTTCATGGTATAGACCTAATGAAATTAATTGAGCAATACGGAGCACCATTGAAGTTTACCTATTTGCCGCAAATTTCTAATAACATTCAGCGTGCCAAAACATGGTTTGCAGATGCTTTTGCAAAACACAATTATAGTGGTACATACAACTACTGTTACTGTACTAAAAGTTCGCACTTTAAGCATGTATTAGACGAAGGTTTAAAAAACAATATTCATATTGAAACCTCTTCGGCTTTTGATATTGATATTGTAAATAGCCTAAAGAAAGAAGGGAAAATTACAGATGAAACCTTTGTAATTAGTAACGGTTTTAAGCGCGAAAAATACATTAACAATATTGCCGATTTAATTAACGGAGGTCATCAAAACTGCATACCAATCATAGACAACTATGAAGAGTTAGATTTGCTTACCGAAGAAATCAATGGTAAGTTTAAAGTAGGTATAAGAATTGCGTCGGAAGAAGAGCCAAAGTTTGAGTTTTACACTTCACGCCTAGGCATTGGTTACAAAAATATTGTGCCATTTTACAAAAATCAGATTCAGAATAACGAGCAAGTAGAGCTTAAGATGCTGCATTTCTTTATCAATACAGGTATTAGAGATAACGCTTATTATTGGAATGAGCTCACAAAATGTCTAAAGGTATATACCTCTTTAAAGAAGATTTGTCCATCTTTAGATAGTTTGAATATTGGTGGAGGCTTCCCAATTAAAAACTCTCTGGCTTTCGATTTTGATTATGCTTATATGGTAGATGAAATTGTAAACCAAATAAAAACCGTTTGCGAGGAAGAAGACGTAGATGTACCAAATATTTTTACAGAATTTGGAAGTTTTACGGTAGGTGAAAGTGGAGGAGCTATTTACAAAGTACTTTACCAAAAGCAACAAAACGATCGTGAAAAATGGAATATGATCAACTCATCTTTCATTACAACGTTACCAGATACTTGGGCTATAAACAAACGCTTTATAATGTTGCCAATCAACCGTTGGCAAGAAGGTTACGAGCGTGTATTGCTTGGTGGGTTAACTTGCGATAGTGATGATTATTACAATAGTGAACAACACGTCAATGCTATATATTTACCAAAGTATCACAAAGACAAACCATTGTATATAGGCTTCTTTAATACAGGTGCATATCAAGAAACCATTGGAGGTTTTGGCGGATTGCAACACTGTTTAATACCAAGCCCAAAACATATACTAATACAATGCGATGATAACGGAAATTTAACAACCGAAGTTTTTGCAGAACAACAAAAAAGTGAAGATTTACTGAATATTTTAGGCTACTAAAAGATTTCAGAATTAAATAAGAAAGATTAAGAATGTCAGGTTGAGCATTGGTTGAAATCAAAATGTATTTTGATTGATAGCACACTACGAAGTAGTCGAAACCTAATTTGAAATAAAAATAAACAATAGAATAAATAACAAATTTCCCTTTCAGGAATTAAAAAAATGAAAACAAAAACTTACGCTGGCATTCCAGCAGAGCATTCAAAATTAGATCAATCAAAGATTGTTTTAATCCCAGTACCTTACGATGGTACAAGTACATGGCAAAAAGGAGCTGATAAAGGTCCAGAAGCATTTTTACACGCTTCAGAAAACATGGAATTGTACGATATCGAAACAGATTCTGAGGTATACCTTCAAGGTATTCACTTAGCAGATGCAGTAACAGAAGATGCGTCGCCTGAAGCAATGGTAGAAGCAGTGCACCAAGCAACCAAAAAGTTTATAAAAAAGAACAAATTTGTAACCGTTTTTGGTGGTGAACATTCAATATCTATTGGTACTATTAGAGCTTTCAACGAAATGTTTGAAGATTTAACTGTGTTGCATATTGATGCGCATGCAGATCTTCGCGAAAGTTACGAAGGTTCTAAGTGCAACCATGCTTGTGCTGTGTATGAGGCGAGCCAAACCACGAACCTTATTCAGGTTGGTATTCGTTCCATGGATGCTATTGAGAAAACAGTGATGGACGAAGAAAAAACATACTTTGCGCATGAGATGGCTGTAGATGATAACTGGATGGATTCTGCAATAGATCAAATGTCAGACAACGTATTTATTACGTTCGATTTAGATGCTTTCGATCCTTCAATTATGCCAAGCACTGGAACACCAGAACCAGGAGGTTTATTATGGTACGAAACACTAGAGTTTTTAAAGCAGGTGTTTGAAGAAAAGAATGTTGTAGGTTTCGATATTGTTGAGCTTTGCCCAAATGAAAACGAAAAGTCTTCAGACTTTTTAGCCGCAAAATTGTATTACAAAATGTTGAGCTATAAATTTCAAGGTGAGGATGTAGAAGACGATTTTGAAAGTAATTTCAATACAACTTCAAACGGAAACAATAAATTTTCTAAATTTAATGATGAAGATGAGTACTAATAAAGGACATATTACACAATTTATAGAGAAGTATTACCTGCACTTTAACGCAGCAGCTTTGGTTGATGCAGCTAAGGGTTATGAGGATCAGCTTAACAATGGTGCTAAAATGTTAGTGTCTTTGGCTGGTGCTATGAGTACTGCAGAATTAGGTAAGATTTTTGCTGAGATGATTCGTCAAGATAAAGTACACATCATATCTTGTACAGGTGCAAACCTTGAGGAAGATATCATGAATTTGGTAGCACATAGCCATTACAAACGTGTGCCTAACTATCGCGATTTAACTCCTCAAGACGAATGGGATTTGTTAGAAAAAGGACTAAACCGAGTTACAGATACTTGTATTCCAGAAGAGGAAGCATTTAGACGTATACAAGAACATATCGTTAAGATTTGGAAAGACGCAGAAGCTAAAGGTGAACGTTACTTACCACACGAGTATATGTACAAACTGTTATTGTCTGGTGTTTTAGAAGAATACTACGAAATAGATCTAAAGGATTCTTGGATGTACGCAGCAGCCGAAAAGAACTTGCCTATTGTTTGCCCAGGATGGGAAGACAGTACTATGGGTAATATTTTTGCAAGCTATGTGCTAAAAGGCGAGCTTAAGGCAAGCACTATGAAATCTGGTATTGAGTATATGATGTTCTTAGCAGATTGGTACACTGAGAATTCAGAAAAAGGTATAGGTTTCTTCCAAATTGGTGGAGGTATTGCAGGAGATTTTCCAATCTGTGTAGTGCCTATGCTTTACCAGGACATGGAGCGTACAGACACACCTTTCTGGAGTTATTTCTGCCAAATTAGCGACAGTACAACAAGTTACGGATCGTATTCTGGTGCAGTGCCAAACGAAAAAATAACTTGGGGAAAACTAGATATAAATACACCTAAATTTATCATAGAAAGTGATGCAACCATTGTTGCTCCATTAATTTTTGCGTACCTTTTGGGTATGTAAATCCAACCTTACAAGATGAACAGAAAAGACCAACATTTAAAACGTGTCATTGTAGACTTTAAAAAACTAACGCCAGAAATTCTTGCTTTATTGGTAGAGAAATATCCTGACGGTTACGACGACGATCACATTATTACATTCAGAAATGCTAAAAATGAAGTCGTAGATGCTGTTGAGGTAACTACCGAAGATACCAAGTATTTGGTAAAAGTAAGTACCAAATTGGCTGTAACCATGGAGAATTATGATGAAGATGATTATGAAGATTTCGAAGACGATGATCCAGAAGCAGTACAAGACCCAGAAATGGCAGCAGATGAAGATGCTGATGATTTTGATGCCTAAATGTAATTGGTGTTAAATTATTTTGTAACTTTCTTTATACTATAAAGTTACATTGTTTAATGCTTAAATTATGGAGACGTCATTTCACATGTCATTACCGTGTTTGAGTGTAAAGGATACTCAAGACTTTTACATCAATAACATTGGTGCTTCTGCAGGCAGAACCTCAGAAAATTGGGTAGATATAAATCTGTTTGGTCATCAAATTACGTTTATAAAAGCCGAAAAATTTAACTTCAATAACCCTAATTATGTGTTTGAAGGTAAGATTTTACCATCCTTCCATTTTGGTGTTATTGTAGATGTTGATAATTGGAAAAAAATCTATACCAAGCTTACAAAGCAAGCGTTAGAAGTTGTAACCAAAACCACTTTTTTAAAAGAAAAAACCGGAGAACATCTTTCATTTTTTATTAAAGATACTAATGATTATATGTTAGAGTTCAAAAGTTTTAAAGAACCTAAAGACATGTTTTTAGCATAATGTTACCAGTTGTTGCTTATCAAGTAGCAAACACTATCAATATAAAAGCGAGCAGACAGCAATTGCAGTGGCAGTTGCTGTTTCAAGATAGTGATGAGTTGTTTTATTTACACTCAAAAGACAAGTATATCTATCTGTTTCAGTATGGGATGGTCAGTTTTTTTAACCTTTCAAAAACTGAAATAGATGAAGCTTTAGATACTATTAAACCATTGTGCGATACCTACTTTGCAGATAAAATTTCTGAAGAAGTTAATGTAGAAATACAAGCAAATACACTTCAGGTTAATTTTGAAAGTATAGTATTGCCAGATTTTAATAGCGAAATGATACGGTTAGTAATGCTTAATGCATCGCAATCTGTAGCACTAAACCGTTTTTCTGAAATAACCGAAGCGCTTTTAATAGAAACTAACGAACACACCAAGTATTTAGAAGCCAGAGGAAAACTAAATATTTCAGGAAATAAGTTAAAACGATTTATAGGTAAAATCCTAAACATTAAAAACAAGATTTCTGAAAACCTATACATCTTTGATTCACCAGAAATAACCTGGGAAGACGAGCAGTTAAACAAATTAAATTCAGATTTAAAACAGACTTTCGATCTTAAGGATCGTTACCACGTTATCCATGATAGAATAGAGATTATAAAAGAAAATTTAGAACTCTTTAAAGATATTATGGATCATCGAGAAAGTAGCCGATTAGAATGGATTATCATTATTCTAATTTTGGTAGAAGTCATAGATATGTTTATTCTAAAATTGTTTTAGACCAAGATAGTATTCTTCGCAACAAACCACAGTTATCATTCTCTCAGATAATGATCTAAAAGTTTTGGGCTTGAGGTGGTAAATACCCAACTACAAAATAAAATTATAAATAGAAATTCTTGAGCAAGACGTTGTAAGATAGAGTTTTAAGTAAAAAAGCAATTAAAAATGAAAAACAGACAATTTGTAGTATTTGTATTTTTAGTAATGGCATTTAGTGTTAATGCAATAGTAGATACAAAAAAAGATAAACAAGACCAGGAAACCGTTACTGTAATAGCAACTTTTGATGGTTATGATGAAGAAGATGGTTATGCCTTCTTAGTGGCTGGCGAAGATGATGAGGAAGATGAAGATATCATGTATTTTTATGATGTTGCTCCTGAAGCACTAAAAGCTGTAAACCTTAAATCGGATGATATGATAGGTGAGCGTTTTCAGATAACCTATAAGATTGAAACCTACGAGGAGGAAGATGAATATGGGTATAAAGAAACGTACGAAAAGTACACTATCATAAAGATTAAAAAGATGTAATATTAAAGAGGCTGCTAATTAAATTGGCAGTCTTTTTTTTAGAATAACTTCCCAAAAGAATGCAGAAAATACTACGAAGTATTCTAGAGCAACAATCCACAAGTTTTCAGATTTATCTGCTGTGCCAATACCAAGGTAAGAGAGGTAGCTTAAGATTATAATTGCACTCCAAATAAGTGGGTATCTGTAGTTAGTGAATATGCAAAGCATTACCAAAGTAGCAATATACCAAGGATGTACTGTAGTACTTAAAAAAAGATAAATTGTAAAAACTAGTAGTATGGATGTACTAAGTTTAGGTATGGAATTATTTTTTTTAAAAAAGGAAAAGCCTAAAATTGCCAAAATTGAAACTAGAGGCAGAATCTTACCAATTATACCAATTTCATTATAACCAGTAATAGCATAACCAATAGCTCTTAATACATAGTAGATGCTGGCATTAAATTCAAAATTATTAAACCACAGTCCGACCGTTTTAGAGTAGTTGTCTACAAATTCTATTGAAAAGAATGGGATGAAAAATGCAATTAAGGTTATGCCAACAATGGTATAGAATACAATTAGTTTTTTCATACCTGCGAAGGCAGACAAATTATTAGGTTCAGCGTAGCTAATCCATTTATGTTGGCTGTTCTTTCGGTCACTGAGCGAAGTCGAAGTGAACCACCAAAAAAACAAAGGCAAAAACATCAAGGGAATCAGTTTTACAGAAACAGAGCAAGCAAAGACAACAGCAGCCCATTTCCAATAGCCTTTATGTAACAAGTATAAACTCCAAACTAAGAAGAAAATCATAACACCTTCAAAATGGAGGTTACCAGTAAGTTCTATGATGATAAATGGGTTTAAGATGTACCAAAAGATTCGATTAGAAGGTAATTTTAAGGCTTCTAAAAGCTTTTTTCCAAAATAGAGTGTTCCTATGTCGGCAGCAATAATAAGAAGTCTCATACCTGCGACAGAGCTTAAAATGCTGTTTCCGGGAAATAGATTTCCAAGAGCAAAACACAACTGATTTAAAGGTGGGTAATTGGTAAAGTGAGAGGCGTTTAGTTTACCCATACCATTATACAGTTCTTGCGCTAGAGGCATGTTAGTCTCACCTTGACTTATTATAACATTTGGTGTGTCCAAATACGGATTGAGCCCTTCTAAAATCATGTGTCCATCCCAAATAAACCGATAGAAATCTTGTGATAAATTGGGTAATGCAAATAGAAATAATAGTCTGAATAAGATAGACGCGATGAACAAAATTCTAAAGTAGAATCCAGACGTTTTCAAAATTTGGTAACCTATAACAAATAAGCAGCCATAGAGTAAAATGAGTTGTAACGCATCGGTTCGCTGTGTGTAGTAAGCAAACCATATGTAAAGCATACAACTTATTAAGATGTAAGCTAATGTTATCTTTTTGTATTTGTAAATATTGGCTAATTCAAGCATAATATATCCAAAGATAGAATTATTTAAATCTGCTATGTCTTATAGATAAAAAAAGAATAATAACTTTAAAAGGAATTAAAATGTAGAGTTATGAGCCATTCTATTTATTTCAACTTTATGATTAATGCTGATAAATTCAGTGTATATAGAGCTGTAACAGAGCCAGAACATTTGGTAAATTGGTGGCCATTAAAATGTTCTGGAATTCCTAATGAAGGCGAGGAATACAATTTTAATTTTACAGATAAATACAATTGGTATGCAGAAGTTAAAAGTGCTAAGCAATGGCATCATATTCATTATAAAATGACTAAATCTGATGATGATTGGAATCCTACAACCTTTGGTTTTGACCTGGAAGAGAAGAACAACGGAATATATCTTCACTTTTTTCATAAAGATTGGCCAGAGTGCAATACACACTTTAAACATTCATCCTTTTGTTGGGCAATGCTCTTAAAAGGGTTGAAAGATTATTTGGAAAAAGGGACAATCGTGCCTTTTGAAGATAGAGAGTAGTATTTATACTTTAGAACCTAAAGATTTAAAAAACACATACCCAAAACCAATACAAAGCATTAAGTGAAAAGGAAACAATCCAAAGTCTCCACCTTGATCTCCAACTATAAATGCGCTATAAAGTCCAAATGCAAAATACAGCATTAATAAGCCTTCTAAAACCACATTTTTAGATAAAGATTTCTTAAGGTATTTATTGTTTTTCCAGTTGTCTTTGAATTTCTTAATATTGAATTTTGGTGTTCTTACAAATTCACTCTTTTTACCAATATGGCCTTCTATTACTGCAATTGAGTTATGAAGTGAAAAGCCCATTGCAATTGAGAAAAACGTGAAGAACATACCAATATATCCAAAGAATTTTTTGAAACCACTTCCGTAGATATTTTTGTACATAAACCAGTAGCATACAAAGAAAATGATGGTACTCATTATAAAGAAACTCATCACGTAGAAGTAGTCTCTTAAATGTGCGTATTCGTTCTTAATGTATAGCATTGGTATGCTTAAAATAGCGACAACAAATATGCTTAAAAACATAGAACTGTTTAGCAAGTGTAATAAACCGTGTACTTTCGTTTTAGCCGAAATATTTTTAGACTTAATAACTCGCCAAAGCATTTTCCTGAAGTTCTCTGCACCACCTTTATTCCAACGGAATTGTTGTGATCTTGCAGCACTAATAACTATTGGTAGTTCAGCAGGAGTTTCAACATCTTCAAGGTACTTAAACTTCCAGTTTTTTAGTTGTGCTCTGTAACTTAAATCTAAATCTTCTGTTAATGTATCTCCTTCCCAGTTTCCGGCATCAATAATACATTCCTTTCTCCATATACCAGCTGTACCATTAAAGTTTATAAAATGACCTTTACTGTTACGTCCTACTTGCTCTAGAGTAAAGTGCGCATCTAAAGCAAATGCCTGTATTCTGGTTAATAAAGAGTAGTCTCTGTTAATGTGTCCCCAACGTGTTTGTACAACACCTATTTCTTCATCTTTAAAATAAGGTACTGTGCGTTTTAGCCAATTAGATTTTGGAAGGAAGTCCGCATCAAAAATGGCAATAAATTCACCTTTTGCGATTTCTAAACCTTCTTTAAGGGCACCAGCTTTAAAACCAACACGATTGGTTCTTGTAATGTGTTTTATATCTAAACCTGTAGCAGCTAGTTTTTCTACATGTGCTTTTGTAGAATGTACCGTTTCGTCTGTAGAATCGTCTAATACTTGAATCTCTAATTTATCCTTAGGATAGTCTAGTAAAGCAATGTTGTCTAGTAAGCGTTCCATCACATACATCTCGTTAAAAACAGGAAGCTGTATAGTAATGTAAGGTACTTCTTCAGGATTATTGAGATCAAATTTTTCGCAAGTATTGCGTTTCTTTTTTGATGACAAATAATTATAAAGAAGGTTTAATTGAGCTAGTGCGTACATAAAAATAAGTACGATAGCAATAGTATAAACAACAATAATAAAGTAGTGTAGGTAAATCACTTAAAACTATATTTAAAAATCCATGTTAAGATTTTTACGCCTGCAAATATAGCACCTTTTACCGTTCCTGAAACTTTTGAGACACCTATTCTGTTTTTATATTTTACAGGAATCTCTCTATAGCTAAGTTTTTGCTTTAATGCTTTTAGTTGCATTTCAACCGTCCAGCCATAGGTTTTATCTTCCATTTTTAGGGCTAGAAGTTTTTCATATTTTATAGCTCTAAAAGGACCAAGGTCTGTAAAGGTAGATTTAAAAAATAGACGCATTAAGCTGGTAGCTAACCAATTGCCAAAAATTTGAGGGCCAGTCATAGAGCCTTCTTCTCGGAATTCTTTAACACGTGCTCCAACAACAAAATCAATGTTTTCGTCTATAATAGGTTGAACAATTTTTGTGAGTTCTTCAGGATAGTCGCTGTAATCTCCATCTAAAAAAACCACAATATTAGGTGTTTTTGATTGGTCGCTGAGCGAAGTCGAAGCGATGTATTCCATGCCTTTTAAGCATGCATAACCATACCCTTTTTGATGTTCTACCAAAACTGTAGCACCAGCTTGTCTTGCATTTTCTTCAGTATTGTCGGTAGAATTGTTGCTTACAACAATAATTTCATCAACAATAGAAGGAATTTCTTTTATGACATAAGGAATAGAGGCTTCTTCATTATAAGCCGGAATAATTACAACTATTTTGGGCATCTAGTTCGTTTGAAAGTGCAAAATAAAAGCCTTATTTCTGATTTACCAAATCCATTAGATTAACATCGTTACCTAATAAAATATCATTTGGATTAATACGACCTTTTGTACTATCGTTTTCTAATTTTAAAACACCTCTTGGGCAAACAGCGCTACAAACACCACAGCCAACACAGCTGGCACGCACTATGTTTTCACCTTTTTGAGCATAGGCACGTACATCTATTCCCATTTCACAATAGGTGGAACAGTTTCCGCAAGAAATACATTGTCCACCGTTGGTGGTGATTCTAAATCTAGATTTAAAACGCTGAACTAATCCTAAATAAGCCGCAAGAGGACAGCCAAATCGGCACCAAACTCTATTGCCAAAAATAGGGTAGAAGCCAGTGCCAATAACACCTGCAAACCAAGCACCAATTAAAAAGCTGTATGAGTCTTTAATCCACTGAGAATTTATACCAATAAAGGATTTTGCTCCTGTAAAATAGCAATACAATGTTACTATGGTCATTACCACAGAAATCAACAATACAGAATGAACAACCCATCGTTCTAGTTTCCATGCTTTCAAACTTTTGTCAGAGTGCTGACGGTAAGGGTCGCCCAGAGTTTCTGCAAGTCCACCACAGCCACAAACCCAACTACAATACCAGCGCTTTCCGAAAAAGTAAACCATTAATGGTACAATGATTATCGTTAAAATTGTTCCCCAAACTAATATGAAAAGTCCTATGGCACCACTTTCAGTAAGATTTTTAATATTCCATTCAAAGAAAAAATCATAATCTAATGGAAATGCATTTTTAAAATCATAACCAGGCATGTTGAGACTAGCCATTATCTCTGGAATTAAAAATGCAAAGACAATCTGAAAAAACAATACAGATGTGGTTCGAATTATTTGGTACTTATTATGGCGATATTTTATATACATTCTTACAGCCATAACCACCATAATAACGCAGTACAAAAATCCGTAAACAAACCATTGGCTGGCATCACCACCATTAAGAGCATTGCTAATTGGGTCTAAAATATATGTCCAGTTTACAACATAGTCTGGCATAAAATAGAGTAGCAAATAGAAGACCACAAGGTACACAAGGACTAACCAGGCAATCCAACCACGATTGGTGGCAGACTTATGGTATATTCCATTATTTTTTATTCCGGGAGGTCCTAACAACGAAATATTAGGTAAAATATAAAGTAGAGCTCCAATGATGCCAAGTCCAAATGTGAGCCACCACATGAGTGCTATATTTTCTTTCACAAAACCAGAACCAGCTTTTTTGGCTAGGTTATAGCTAATGGTGTGTGGTTTTCCATGAATTTTATATTGGTACTGTTCTCCTTTTTTTGCCCAGTTTTTTTCAGCGTTGTATTTAGCAATTTGCTTGTCGTAATAGTTGTTAGAGGTTTCAAGCGCTTTTCTAACAGCTGAAGAAAACTCAAAAATGTTAACTTGTTCTTCGGTGACTAAAGTCTTTTTAAGTTCCTTAGAAAAGATGTCACTTTTAATACCTTGTTCTGAGATATACTCATCAAGTTGTGTGTCGGTCATGCTGAAATTTCCTAGAAAAATACTTCCTGAAAATATCGCTAAACCCAAAAGGAAAATAGCTAAACCTATATGTTTTGTTAGTTTCATGTGTTTTATTTAGCTTAGGATGATGCAAATAATTTGCGCCAATGTTTTTTGTTCAGTTCAATGTTGCTATTGGTATCTTGGTTGTATTTTTTGATGATATCCTTTTCGTGAAGTTTATACAACTCAGGATCGAAATTAGCAGCTTGAAGATGTTTTAAAACCGTATCAATAGTCCATTTTTCGGTAAGCCATTTGTCAAAAACTTCGTGTCGCATTCTTATGCCAAAGGTGTTGATGCCTAAGAACTCCTTAGTGTCTTTGTGATAAGCTATGGTTATACATTTGGTGTCGTCTTCATGTTTCCAATGAAAATGATTTTCATACTCAGGTTTTCCTTTTTTACCATGTACCCAACCATAGGTTTGGTATTCAATATCTATAAATTTAGCACTGTTAAACCAATGTCCTGGTTTATATTCTAGTTTATTACCGCAAATGGTTTGTGCTAAAGTTTCGCCCATCATACGACCTGTATACCAAACCGCTTCAATTGGTCTGCGATTACCAATAGCTTCGCGTTGCTCAGCACAATCTCCAATAGCATAAACATCTTTAATGTTGGTTTCTAAAAATCGATTAACCAAAACACCTTTATTGGTTTCGATGTTGCTCTCTTTTAAAAATGAAATGTTTGGTGTTACACCAGCAGTTAAGCCTACAAAATCACAAGGAATTTCTTCGCCTGTTTCTTCAATGATGATTGATTTTACTTTTCCGTTATCATCAGAAATGATTTCTTTTAAATTAGTTGAAAGTCTTAAATCGATAGGATGACTCTTTATGTGTCTATTTAGCATTTGGCTTTCGCCTTCGGGCAAAACGCTATTCCAAAAACTACTTTCACGCACCAAGAAAGTCACAGGAATATTTCTAGAATTCAACATTTCTGCTAATTCAATACCAATGAGTCCTCCGCCAACAATGACGGCGCGTTTACATATTTTATTATTTGGTGCGTAGATTTCAAGATTCTCTAAATCTTGTTTGCTGTACAAACCTTGCACACCTTTTAAATCTTCACCTGGCCACCCAAATTTGTTAGGTTTGCTGCCAGTTGCAATGACTAATTTATCATAGCTTATTTGATCGCCTTCTTCAAAATGAAGCACTTTATTATCAGTATCAATCTCATCAACGAAACCTTTTTTTAGTTCGATATTATTTTTCTTCCAAAACCAATTCTCGTAAGGTTGTGTGTGTTCAAACTTCATATGTCCCATGTACACGTACATGAGTGCAGTGCGAGAAAAGAAGTAATCACTTTCGGCAGAAATGAGTGTTATTTTTTTATCTGATAACTTTCTAATATGTCTGGCAAGAGTAACGCCAGAAATACCGTTACCTATTATGGCAATATGTTCCATTGTTTTGGTTTAGTTGATGCTTAAGTCGCATTTAAAGATAAGACCTTAAAAAATGAATTCAATTTAGAAAGTATTTAAATTAACAATTTCTTGTAAGGTGTTGTGTTTTATTAAGACGTGGCTTTTCTTTATTTTTATGATATGAGAATAGTAGTTGTTTTTTTGGTGGTTTTGATTTTTGGGTGTTCTGCAACACCTTATAAACCGAGTAAAATTAATGGAGTAAGCTTTGTTGCTGCTAGAGATATTGTGGATAGTACGCATGTAGAACCTGTAGTTAAGGTCAATGCAAATTATGCAGCAATTATGCCCTTTGGATTTATAAAAAACCTTGAGCATCCCGAAATTATTCACAATACAGACAGACAATGGTTTGGTGAAACCAGAGCAGGAGCAGAGCAATACATTTCTGAATTACGAAAAGCCAATATTAAGGTGATGATTAAGCCACAAATCTGGGTTTGGAAAGGTGAGTTTACAGGTGAAATAATGATGACAACTGAAACGGACTGGAAAGCTTTAGAAGATTCTTACACAAGTTTTATTTTAGAATATGCAGATTTGGCAGAAAAGGTCAATGCAGAGATATTTTGTATAGGTACAGAGTTAGAGTTATTTGTAAAATTTAGACCGACATATTGGTCTCAATTGATAGAAAAGATAAAAACAATCTATAAAGGAAAATTAACGTATGCAGCCAATTGGAATGAGTTTGCCAAAACACCTTTTTGGGACAAATTGGATTATATTGGTATTGACGCTTATTTTCCACTTAGCGACAAAAAAACGCCTACTTATGAGGGTTGTTTAAAAGGTTGGAAATCTCATAAACCAATTATAGAAAAACTTTCAAAACAATTAGATAGACCAATTTTGTTTACAGAATATGGTTACAGAAGTGTAGATTATTCTGGTAGACAACCTTGGGTGTCAGACCATACCATGCGAGATGTAAATCTTGAAGCACAAGTAAACACTACTAAAGCATTACTAGATACCTTTTGGCATGAAGACTGGTTTGCAGGAGGCTTTGTTTGGAAATGGTTTATTATGCATGATGAAGTTGGTGGGCATGATAACCCTATGTTTACTCCGCAAAATAAGCCTGTGGAAGCTGTTCTTTCTAAAAAGTATGCTGAGTATAATTAACTCTAATTTAATCTTATAATTCTTAAACTTGTTAACTATCAATTAGTTTTGTGCAAAAGCGAATTATATGCGAACACTTGCTATTGGTGATATTCATGGTGGATTTAAAGGTTTAAAACAAGTTTTGAAAAGAGCTGAGGTTTCAGCTAAAGATCAACTTATCTTTTTGGGAGATTATGTAGATGGCTGGAGTCAATCTGCTCAGGTTATTGATTATCTCATAGAGCTTTCTTCGTATAATAAATGCATCTTTATAAAAGGAAACCATGATGTTTGGTGCGAACAATGGTTGGCAGAAGGTAGTGTTAATGATGTGTGGTATGTACATGGTGGGAAAGAAACAATGGAAAGTTATGAAGGCTTTTCAAAAACACAAAAACAAGTACATCTCGATTTTTTTGAAGCCATGCCATTGTATCATATAGATGATGAAAATCGTTTGTTTTTGCATGCTGGTTTTACATCCATGCATGGTGTGCGAAAAGAAATTCACAGAGAAGCATTTTATTACGACAGAACACTTTGGGAAATGGCGTTAACCATGGATAAACGTATTCAGCAGAATTCAGAATTGTTCCCTAATCGACTTAAACATTATAAAGAAATTTATATTGGGCATACACCAACAACAAGGTTTAATAAGTATGACCCAATGCAGGCAGCAAATGTTTGGAATATAGATACTGGAGCAGCCTTTACAGGTAAACTATCTGCAATGGACATAGATACAAAAGAAGTTTTTCAAAGTGATACGTTAATGCATTTGTACCCTAATGAGATGGGGCGAAACAAATAAACAGTTAAACAATATTCTTTTTATAATAAGATAGCATTTCTTCAGCAGATGCACCAAGCCATCTTTTGAGGTATATTACCAAATAGTGATACTGTAATTTCCAAACACCTACTTTTTTATAGAGTCTTGCGGAGGTAGTGATTTTTTTGTTAATCACAGTAAAGATGTTCCGCTTGTAAAGTTCTCCAATTAAGATGTTGTCTTCGTAGATGGTATAGTTTTCGTTATAGCCTCCTATGGCGTTAAAAAGTGCTTTAGTAATAAATAAACTCTGATCTCCACCACGACATACTTTTAGGTTGAATTTTGTAAACCAGCCAGCAAATTTTAACCACCAATGGTTGCTGTCAAACTGCATTCTAAAGCAACCAGCTTCATGCCCTTTTTGTATTTTGTCTAAAATGAATTGATCAAAGTCTTTTGGAGGAAATGAATCGGCATGTAGAAAATATAGAATAGTTCCTGTTGAAGCTTCTGCTCCAACATTCATCTGTTTGGCTCTTCCTTTTTTTGATGATATGAGTTTAACGTCTGTTAGAGTGAAACTCGTTATAATTTCAACAGTCCTGTCAGTGCTTCCGCCATCAACTACAATAATTTCTGAAATGTTTTCTGGTGAAGAATTCTCTGTAAGATGTAGCAATAGTTTGCCAATGTTATTGGCTTCATTCAACACAGGTATTATAATGCTAATCATACTTGTACTAACGGAATATTTAGGTTGTTTTAATCATTCAAATCCCAACTATAATCCTTAAAACTCTTTTTTGCTTTATCTGAAATTTCAATAGCAGTATATTTATTTAAAAAGTCAATTAAGCTGCCATCTTGCTCAAAGTCTTTTTTAAACCATTTAAATATTTTAGAAAGTTTTATTTCGTTTTCAGAAATTTCATTTTTTGAGGTGTCAGCCAGAAATTCTTGAGTTGCTTTGGTGAGTTGCTCTTCTAAATTTTCGGCAGTAAATGCTGTATTTTGAAGTTTTGGGCAAGACTCAGAAGCGCAAACAATAGCAAAGTGAATGCGAGGCTCGTTCATTTTGCGGAGAATTTTGTGTTCTATTTCATCTAAATTATAATCTAGGTCAGCTAGTTTCCAAAGACGTTGTTTCCATGGATCTTTTATGTCTTTGATGCTTTCTAATGGGTAGTTTCTTAAAATTAAATCTATGGTAAGTGCATTGTAGGTATTAATCCAGAAGGCAATTTTCTTAGTTTTCGAAAATGATTCAAAATACTTACTCTTATGCATCAAGCTTAAGCAATAAATATAATCTAGTAATTTTTTGTGCTCAGTTTTAAAAGATTTGTAGTTTACTTTCCCATCGTTAGAAACATGCTTTTGTAATAATTCATCCCAAAGTTCGTGCTCTTTTAGAAAACGTTTTGTAACTATAGTATTCTTTTTCAAGATTGAATCTACTTCTGTAATATTGGTGTTTGTTGAATCAACAGAGGTTTTGTGTTGAGCAACAGCATAGTTGGTTAAAATAGAAAGGATAATAAATACTAATCTATATTTCATAATTCTACTTTTCTTTTTTTTGAAAATGCAGGATATAACTCCTGACTTACAAAATCTTTTGGAAAATCCTCATCTCCTTCAAAACCTAATTCTATGTCGCGTCCATCATGAGGAATATAATCAGTTTTAAAGATGTAATCCCAAAGACTTAAGGTAATCCCAAAGTTAACACCATATCTTGCGTGCTGAGGAAGCTCCTTTGCATGGTGCCAAATATGCATTTTCGGATTATTAAAAATGTACTTAAGAAATCCGTAGTTCCACCCCAAATTTGCATGGTTAAGATGACCAATAGTAATGTTGAAAAAGTGAATAATAGCAACATCTTGAGCATCAAAACCACCAATAATAGCAATAGGGATATAGAGTAAGGATTTGTACATCACAGGTTCCATCCAATGGTAACGCAAATGTGCTGCAAAACCCATTTCTTTTACACTGTGATGCACTTTATGGAAATTCCATAGCCAATTAAAGCGGTGAAGTAGTCTATGCGTATTCCATTGAACAAAGTCGGCAACTATAAAAAAGATAAATAAGCCTAACCATTTAGGTAATTTATCAACATCAAATAATTCAAAGTCTTTAACGTTTAATCCAATGAGTCCAAGGGAGTCATTAAAAAATTCAGCAACAGTATTAGATAAAGCGATGAAGACAATGAGATTTAACAAGAAAAAATTAAAGAACATATAAAAAGTATCCAGCCAAAAATCTTTTCTAAAAATGGCCTGGTTCTTTCTCCAAGGAAAAGCAATTTCTAATATCCAGACCAATATAGAAATGATAATAAGACCATAGAAATAGTTATCCCAATGGTTTATGTCAATAAGTTCATGCTTAAGATAATTCCAATAACCAGAGTAAGAATTTTTAATTATGTCTAAGTACTTTTCCATAATGTTTTATAATCTCATTGGAAATTTTCTAACAACACCCTCCACCATCGTAATGAAAGGTAGATTCGCTAATAAAAATATCATCGCGTCCCAAGCCAGCAAGTGCTCCAGCAGTTTTATCGCAAACAGCTAGAGGTTGATTTTTTAATAACACGTGTCCTGCTTTATCATCAAAATAATCATCTTCGCCATAATAGATGGCTGCTTTTCCTGTAAAAATACAAGGTCCGTCGGCAGGCATAGGATCTTTTATAGCAGCAACTTCAATAGATTCTATATAGATTAATTCATCAGTTGGGTAGTGTTTCGGATCCAGAATTCGGTAGGGTTTGCGAGCTCTAATTTCAATGGTACCAAAGCCAGCATCTGTTAGCGCCTTTACATAGTCGGCAATTGGCAAGCTACCACTTAAGCAAAGTGCTCTTAATCGTTCGTCGTTTCGTAACTCGTCGTTCATAGGTTGCTCGCAAGTAGGATCGCTCATTACTAAACGTCCATGAGGTTTTAACACACGGTACATTTCTGCAATGGCTTTCTTTAGATCTTCAGCTTTGAAAATATTGAACAAACAATTTTGAGCTGCTACATCAATGCTATTATCTTCAACCGGAAGATTCATAGCATCACCTTTTTTAAGATCAACAAATTCAGATTTAAACCAATCGTTTTGTTCTTCTGCTATTTTGAAGTTTTTACGAGAAGCCTCTAACATTTCATCAACAACATCCACACCAATAACACCACCTTTTTGTCTGCTGAAATATGCAAATTGAAGCAGTTCCATGCCACCGCCAACACCAACATAAAGTGTTTTTGGATTGTTGGTTAAATCGCGCGCGTGCACTGTTGAACCACAACCGTAGTTCATCTCTTGCATGATTCTTGGAATCTTCAAACCAGGTAATTCCCAAATAGGATTAGTGGTGCAACACAGCCCAACATCTGGTGTAAGTGCAGCTTCTTTATAAACGTCTTTTGTGGTTTCTAGGTAACTCATGTTTCTAAGTAATAAGTATGAAGTAAAAAGTAGTATTGTTAATAAATACTATATACTTTTAATTAATTCTTTAAATAACGTAATCATATCTGGTTCTGCTTTGTTTGCCATGGCTATGATATCGGTAATATCTACAGGTTCTAAATTTTCAGGATCACATTCGTCTGTTAGTACAGACACTGCTGCTGCTTTTAGTTTTAGATGGTTGGCAACAATAATTTCTGGTACTGTACTCATACCAACAGCATCGGCACCTAAAATTTTAAGCATACGGTATTCAGCTCGTGTTTCAAGTTGTGGACCAACAACAGAAGCGTACACACCTTTGTGAAGTGTAATGTTGTGCTCTGAAGCTATACTTTCAAACTTTGAAATGATTTCAGCATTGTAAGGCGCGCTCATATCTACAAAACGCTCACCAAGTTTAGAAACTCCTTTAAAGGCAAGCGGTGAACCACCTTGAAGATTGATGTGATCGTCAATGACCATTAATTCACCTTTTTTAAAATCTAAATTAACAGCACCAGCTGCGTTAGAAACTAATAACGTTTTAATACCTAGCTTTTCCATTATTCTCACCGGAAAAGTTACATCTTGAAATGTGTAGCCTTCATATACATGAAAACGGCCTTGCATTACTACTACTTTCTTTCCGCTAAGGGTGCCGTAAATAAGTTTTCCTTTATGAAACTCTACAGTTGCTGTTGGGAAATTTGGAATATGGTTGTAGCTGGCTTCAGCTTCAATATCTATTTCGTTAATGAGTTGACCTAAGCCAGTTCCTAAAATAATACCAACTTCTGGATTGTTAAATCCTTTTTGTTTTAAGTATTCTGTACTTTCTTCTATAAATTTAATCATGGAGTTGTCTGATTTTTTCTTGTAGTTGTTGATTGTTTTTATAAAAATCTGAAGCTATTAAATCTTCATAAGTGTCTATGTCATTTAAAGTTTCTAATTTACTAACAGATACGTTTAATGTGTGTAACTCTTGTAACGTTTCTTCTAAAAGTGAAGGTTGACTCCAAGGTTTATTGCAAAAAATGTCTGTAACCAGATTAGACATGCCTACCAAATAATAACCTCCATCTTCTGCAGGACCAAAAATCACATTACTTTTTTGTAATGATTTAAAGCCGTTTTCAATATGAAACGAACTAATATCTGGTAAATCCGAACCTATGAGAATGATATTTTTATAGCCACTATTAAAACCATCTATAAAAGCGTTAAGCATACGTTCGCCTAAATCCTTGCCTTTTTGAAGTTGCTTCTTGTGGTTAGTCCACGTATTGGTTTCAATTTCTTTACTAAAGTAGATGTGTGTATCTGCGTCTAATCCCGAAATAGCATTTTGGGTAACCTTTAAAAGTGCTTTGTACACTTCTAGTGCGGCAAAATCTCCTATAGTTTTGGCTAATCTTGTTTTAACAGATCCTAATTTAGTGTTTTTAACAAACACTATAACGAGATTTTTAGTCATAAATTTTATTGCCTTTTATGAGCCATTGACTCCATTCTTTTGAGAATGCATGTACATTTTCAGTAAGTTTATTTTTGTCGTCGTAAACTTTAAAGTCCTTGTTTTTCCATTCAAAAATACCACCAAAAAGATTGTAAACATTGGTGTAACCTTCTTTTTTTAACTGCTCTGCAATGTCCTCTGATCGTATTCCTAGAGAGCAATAGACAACAATCATTTGGTCTTTGTTGTTTAGTTTTTTTGTGGTGTTGGCTAAATTAAATTCGTTATAGCCAACATGTAGAGCATCTTTTAAATGGCTAACTTCATATTCTCTAAGTTCTCTTGCATCTAAAAGAAAGGCATCAGTTTTTGGCATTGCCAACTCTTGAACAGAAATGTATGGTACACTTTCGTTATTGTGCTTTTTTAATAATTCTGAAAGCGATTCTTGAGCGAACAAGATTCCTGAGAAAAGTAGTAATATGTATAAAATTTTGTTTTTCATTTTAAGATTCCTGCTTTCGTAGGAATATGCTAGGCAACTGTACCTTGGCAACTACTACCAGCACCAGCTGTGCAGCCATAACAGTGTTGAGATATTACAATATTTCTGCCTTCTAATAAATCTTCATTGTATTCTGAAATGTGTTTAACTTTACTATTTACAGGTAATTCTAGCATTTGGTTAAAGTCGCAATCGTACAAATAACCATCCCAACTTACCGACAGTGTGTTGGTACACATTACGTTGGCAACAGCAGCAGGATTGTAAGCATCAACCAATTGATACATGTAATCTTCATAGTTTTCTGAAGCTATCAGATAATCTAAAAATCTACTAATCGGAAGATTGGTAATGGCAAACAAATTATGAAATTGAATACCAAAATCATCCATCAGTGCCTTTTTAAAATCCTTTTCCATTGAAGCTTGGTTACCTGGTAAAAAAGCACCTGAAGGGTTGTAAACTAAATCTAGTCTTAGGTTGCTGTCTGGCATGCCATAACCAATATCATTAAGCTCTTGTAATGCTTTAATAGATTTGTCAAAAACACCATCTCCTCTTTGTTTATCTGTTTTTCCGCGTGTCCAATGTGGCATTGAACTTACAACATGTACATTGTGCTTTTTGAAAAACTCAGGTAAGTCATAATATTTTTTGTTAGCTCTAATTATTGTAAGGTTAGAACGTACAATAAAATCCTTAATGCCAGCTTTGGCGGCTTCTTCAACAAACCATCTAAAATTAGGATTCATTTCTGGCGCTCCGCCTGTTAAATCCAAGGTGTGTGCTCCAGTGTTTTTAATAACCTCAAGGCATTGCTGCATGGTTTCTTTAGTCATTATTTCTTTACGATCTGGTCCTGCATCAACATGGCAATGCTCGCAAACCTGATTACACATGTATCCTACATTAATCTGAAGAATTTCTAAGGTTTTTGCCTTTAACGGAAATTGACCCGTTTCGGCGATTTTATCTTTAAAAGTTGGTAATTCGCCATTTTGAAAAATTCCATTAGAGAGAATTTCTAATTGCTTTTTGCTTTGGGCTAATGCGTTTTCTCGTTTGTGTAAAGATTTGGTGACCATTAATTAAATTTTCTTATTCAATATATTTACGAAAATAGAGGTTGAGGAGTTTTGAGCTAGAGCTATCTAGCCATCTAGTTTATTAACTTTATTCATCATTTGAACACCATGAACTAAGGAAGCACCACCTCTAATAGCACCAGCAACATGTAGGGCTTCCATCATTTCTTCTTTGGTAATACCTCTTTGTAGGCCATCTCCTGTGTAAGCATCTATGCAATATGGGCATTGAATAGTGTGTGCAACCGCAAGTGCAATTAATGATTTTTCTCTTTCGGAAAGTGCGCCTTCTTTAAAAACAGAATTGTAGTATTCAAAAAATTTGCTTCCAAGTTCTTCATTCCAGTCAGAGATTTTTCCAAATTTTCTTAAATCGGCTGGGTCGTAATAGGTTTTAGACATTCAAAATAGTTTTTTAAAATTGTACGAAAAAATCAATATAATGCTTTTTGTCGAGGTTAATTCTTAAAGATTACAGAAAACATTAAAAAAGGTAATTAGCTTAAAGATTAATATTGGTGAAATATTTATTTAGTACTCAGTTTTATCTTCTTTTTCCTCCCACTCTTCAAAAGGTTTAATTGCAATTTCTGGCGCTAATTGTTCAAACGGAATACTTCTTTCGTTATACGGTAATGGGATTTCCTTGTATATAAATTCATCATCAAACCCAATATTTGCTGCATCTTCTTGATTACTTCCATAATAAACTTTATCTGGTCTTGCCCAATAAATAGCTCCCAAACACATAGGGCACGGCTCGCAAGAGGTGTAAACCGTACAGCCTTCGAGTTGAAAAGATCCAAGGTTTTTGCATGCATCTCTAATTGCTGTAACTTCTGCATGTGCTGTTGGGTCGTTGGTTGAGGTTACTTTATTATTTCCTATACCTACTATTTTTCCGTTTTTTACAATAACGCAACCAAAAGGGCCGCCTTCATTATTTCGCATGCCTTTTAGAGCAGCGTTTACGGCTTCTTGCATATATTTTTCCTGTTCTGTCATTACTCAGGTCTTCAATTTTGTGTTTAATAACGTAAAAATACATAATGCATTAATCGTGTAACAATAATTTAATGTCTAAATATCTTGTAAGACTTTAGTGTTTGCTGTAAAAATGGTATCTTTAAGATTCTTTGTTTTATTACAAATTCTGACTAAAAAAATAAATTAAAATTGTATGCATACAGAACCAAAATTAGCGCGTTTCAATCAAAATGTATTGTCTAAGTATCAGATTTACAACAGTATTTTTATGACGTTGCCCTTTGATACTTTGTCAAAAACTGTAGCGTTGTTGCCGCTGTTTCATGAAACATGCAAAACAGGATTCGAAGAAAAAAATGACCCTACAACTATTGTAAATACGTTTTTTGATAAATATCAAAGCCAATTAGATGAAAAAGGACAGATAGATTTGTTGTTTCGCTTTATTCAATATATAGAGCGACAAGTTGTGTTGTTTGATGCTGTAGAAGATGCGGCTTTTCCAACTGTAAATAATATGGAAGGTGTGGGTTCCTTAAGAAGTTTAAAAGAAAATGCAACTGCTCAGCACAAAAAGGATCTTCTAAAACAATATTTAGAAACTTTTAATGTAAGGATTGTTTTAACAGCGCATCCTACACAGTTTTATCCTGGTGCGGTTTTGGGTATTATTACCGATTTAGCTGAAGCTATAAAAACGGATAATTTAACCGAGATTAGTGACCTTTTAGGGCAGTTAGGGAAAACACCATTTTTTAAAGATCATAAACCAACACCTTATGATGAGGCTGTAAATTTAATTTGGTATTTAAAGAATGTTTTCTACCATTCTTTTGGAAGTATTTATGATTATGTTCAACAAAATATCTTTGATTACGATGATATTAATAACTCATTGGTAAATATAGGTTTTTGGCCAGGCGGAGATAGAGATGGTAATCCTTTTGTGACCCCTCAAATAACGCTTAATGTTGCCAAAAAATTGAAGGAGTCTATCATCAAAAATTACATTAAGGATGTAAAATACCTTAGACGACGTTTAACATTCAAAGGTATTAGAGATCGAATTATTGATGTAAATCATAGGCTGCATAATACATTGTTGAATAAAAGCAACCAAATTTCACTAGAAGAGCTGAAGTCTGAGTTGAATGAGATTAGAACACAATTAATAGAAAATCATCAATCATTGTATCTAGACAAGGTAACTTCAATGATTAATAAAACCACTTTATTTGGTTATCATTTTGCAAGTTTAGATATACGACAAGATAGTCGTGTGCATGATAAAATGTTTAGATCATTGGTAGGTGAATTGATAGACAATGGAAGTGAATTGTTTCCAAAGAATTTCTTTGAGTTATCTGAGAAGGACCAAAAGTTACATTTGGCATCTATAAAAGGTTCAATCGATACGGTTGAATTTAAAGAAGAACTTTCTCAAGATATAGTAGAAACAATAAGGGCTATGAAGTCAATACAAGAGACTAATGGAGAAATAGCTTGTAGTCGATATATTATTAGCAATAACCAAACTACAATGAATGTGTTGCAATTGTTTGCTATGCTAAAAATTGTGGCATTTCATGAGGAGTTAACTGCAGATGTGGTACCGCTTTTTGAGACTGTAACTGATTTAATTGCTGCGCCAAAAGTAATGGAGGAGTTGTATACAAATCCACATTACCGTGCGCATTTAGAAAATAGAAATAACAGACAAACCATAATGCTAGGATTTAGTGATGGTACCAAGGATGGTGGTTATCTTATGGCTAACTGGGCAATTTTTAAGGCTAAGGAAGCATTAACAACGCTATCTAGACAGTATGATATCGATGTTATTTTCTTTGATGGTAGAGGTGGACCACCTGCTCGTGGAGGTGGAAAAACGCACCAGTTTTATGCGTCTTTAGGCCCAACTATAGAGGATAAAGAAATTCAGTTGACCATTCAAGGGCAGACGATTAGTTCTAATTTCGGAACTTTGGATTCTTCACAATACAATATGGAGCAGCTTATAAGTTCTGGTATTATGAATCGCCTTAATGATAAGAATACTGAGATGGCTTCGGAAGATAAAGAAGTCATGAATCACTTAGCTGAGTTGAGTTATCAGGCTTATGTAGATTTTAAAGATCATCCTAAATTCTTGTCTTACTTGGAGCACATGAGTACATTAAAATATTATGCTAAGACAAATATTGGGAGTCGACCTTCAAAGCGAGGTAAGTCTGAAGGTTTAGATTTTAATGACCTTAGAGCAATTCCTTTTGTAGGTTCTTGGAGTCAGTTAAAGCAAAATGTACCTGGATTCTTTGGTGTTGGTACAGCTTTAAAGTATTATGAAGATAAGGGTGAGTTTGAAAAGGTTCAGCATTTGTATAAAGAATCACGTTTTTTTAGAACCTTAATTGCTAATAGTATGATGTCGTTGTCTAAGTCATTTTTTGACTTAACGCGTTATATGGCAGATGATCCTGAGTATGGAGAGTTCTGGAAGTTGATTTATAAAGAATACGAAACTACAAAACGTCTTATTCTAAAACTTACTGGCTTTAATGAATTAATGGAAAATGAGCCAGTAGCAAAAGCTTCAATTGCGGTTAGAGAATCAATAGTATTACCGTTATTAACAATTCAGCAATATGCATTAAAGAAAATGCAGGAATTAAAACGTGCTGATAAAAAAGATTATGATAAGATTGAGGTTTTCGAAAAAATGGTTACAAGATCCTTATTCGGAAATATTAATGCAAGTAGAAATTCTGCTTAAGAGGCATTTCAAAACAAAGTAAAATAAAACACCCTCTAATGTTATATTAAGAGGGTGTTTTTTCACAATTTAAATTAAAAACAAAGTATATAATATTTAATGCTCGTTTAGTCTAAAGTCTGGATAAGCATCCATGCCATGTTCATGTGCATCTAAACCTTCTAATTCTTCAAGTTCAGAAACTCTAATGCCTACAGTTTTCTTTAAAGTAAAAATGATTAAAAATGAAGACGTAAGGCAGATGGCAGCATAAGCTAATACGCCATAAAGTTGAGGTAAAAACGATAGTTCATTGGCAGCATCTAGTGCAGAAGCTACTACATTACCATTTGCACTTAAAAAATCACCAGCATCATTAGTTAATGGTTTAAAACCGAAAATACCAACCGCTAAAGTTCCCCAAATACCACATACAAGATGTACAGCTATAGCTCCAACTGGGTCATCCAGTTTAAGTTTATCAATAAAACTAACAGCCAGTACAATAATAATTCCGGATACGGCGCCAATGATAATAGCATCTGTAGGACTCATAACATCAGCTCCTGCTGTGATACCTACAAGACCTCCTAAAATACCATTTAAAAACATGGTAAGGTCCAGATTTTTATACATAATTGTAGAGGTTATGGCTGAAAAAACTCCACCAGCAGCTGCGGCAAGACAAGTGGTTACTAGTGTTAATGATGTCGCTTCTGGATCAGCAGAAAGTACTGAACCACCGTTAAATCCAAACCAGCCTAACCAAAGGATTAATACTCCTGCAGTGGCAATTGGTATATTGTGGCCAGGTATAGCTTGTAGTTTTCCATTTTTAAATTTCCCAATTCTTGCGCCTAATAAACAAACAGCTACTAATGCTGCCCATCCTCCTACAGAGTGTACAAGTGTAGAGCCTGCAAAATCATAAAAACCTAGTTTGTCTAGAAATCCTTCTCCCCATTTCCAAGAACCTGCTATTGGGTAAACCAGACCTACATATAGAACTGTAAAGATCATAAAAGGACCAATTTTAATGCGCTCAGCTACAGCTCCAGAAACTATTGTAGCTGCGGTTGCGGCGAACATGCCTTGAAACAGAAAGTCTGTCCAATACGTATAACCTTCATTGTAAGCTAAGTTTAAAGTTCCAGAATCTGTCAATGGTGCATCTAGCCCAAAACCAGAGAATCCTATATAGCCATTAAACTCTCCAGGATACATTAAGTTGAAGCCTACCAAATAGTAGAGTAGTAGGCCAACAGTAATGATGAATATATTTTTAAATAATATGTTTATAGTATTTTTTTGACGTGTTAATCCGATCTCTAAGAAAGCAAACCCAAGATGCATAAAGAAAACCAAGGCTGTGCAAATCATCATCCAAACATTGTTAGTAGTAAATAAATCCATGGTTTTAGTTTAAAGTTTGACTGCCTTTTTCTCCAGTTCGTATTCTATAACATTCCTTAATGTCAGATACGAAGATTTTACCATCACCAACTTGTCCTGTAGCTCCAGATTTTAAAATGGCTTTAATTGCTGCTTCTTCAAAATCGTCATTAACTACAATAGATAGGTAACGTCTTTGGATGTCACTAGTGCTATACGAAACACCTCGATATACATGGCCTTCTTTTTCATTTCCAAGGCCTGTTACATCCCAATAAGAGAAGAAATTTACACCAACGTCGTGAAGCGCATCCTTCACAGCTGAGAATTTGGATTTTCTAATAATAGCTTCAATTTTTTTCATTGTTTTGGTGATAATTGCATTTTTTTTTGTTTGACAAAGATTGAGAATATATAATTTGGATGTTTAATTAGTTTCAAATGTATATATTTTATTTTTAGCCCTAAAAAAAATAGGGTTAATATGTTTATTTTTATTGTTTTTTGAATTTAAACCCTAAAAAATTTTAGGTTGTTTTGTTTTGAGTTTAATTTATTGAATAATCAATATAATTTTATGTTCATTGTATTTTTTTAACATAAAAAATATGTTTTCATTAATATTTAAATCTGTTTATTAGCAATTAATAGTTTTTTGTGCTTTGGTTTTAATTGTTTTCTAGTTGTGATTTTTGCATTATTTTCTCTAATTATTGGTGATTTTCTATTACTAGGGCATGTTATTAGATATTTCATGAAAAGTGATTTAGCTTTTTTCAAAATCAAAAATTAGCACCTATCTTAGTTAATCACTCAGGTATAATTTAGAGCAAAAAATAAGTGATGATGCTAAAGAAACAAGGACTTTATCTGCCAGAATTTGAACACGATAATTGTGGAGCAGGATTTATATGTAGTTTAACAGGAAAACGTTCTAATGATATTATTCATAAGGCGTTAGAGATATTAGTCAAATTAGAGCATCGTGGTGCAGTAAGCGCAGATGGTGTAACGGGAGATGGAGCAGGAATTTTAATCGATATTCCTCACAAATTTTTTGAAAAATCTTGTGACTTTAAATTGCCAGAGCCAGGTGATTATGCCGTTAGTAATGTTTTTCTACCAAGGAAGAGTAATCAAAGGGAGTTTTGTGTCAATGTTTTTGAGTCTGAAATTGAAAAACAAGGTTTAGAACTTTTAGGTTGGAGAGATGTCCCTGTAAATAGTGAGGTTTTAGGTAGAATTGCAAAAACTACAGAGCCATTTGTAAAACAAGTTTTTATTGGAAAATCTGATGATGATCAATCTGATTTTGATTTCAAGTTAAAACTATATGCTGCTAGAAAAATAGCTGAGCATACTATATATGATTCTAAATTATCAGAATCCCAATTTTTTTATGTGCCGAGTCTATCCACTAAGATTATAATCTTCAAAGGCTTACTAAAGCCAGAACATATTAATGAATATTATTTAGATTTATTTGATACGGATTTAGATACTAGACTGGCGCTTGTGCATCAACGTTTTTCTACTAATACATTCCCAACTTGGGATTTGGCGCAACCTTTTAGATACATCTGTCATAATGGTGAAATAAATACCCTGAGAGGAAATGTGTCGCGTATGTTTTCTCGTGAAGAGATAATGGAGAGTCCACTTTTTGGTGATGACATTAAAAAGATTATTCCAACAATTTTAAAAGGAAAATCGGATTCGGCAACCTTAGATATGGTAGTAGAGTTATTACTTATGACAGGTCGCTCACTACCAGAAGTTATGATGATGTTAGTGCCAGAAGCTTGGGAGAAAAATCCTGATATGTCTGATGCTAAAAAGGCATTTTACGAATATAACTCGTGTTTGATGGAACCTTGGGATGGACCGGCTTCAATTCCTTTTACAGATGGAAATTATATTGGTGCGGTATTAGATAGAAACGGTTTAAGACCATCTAGATATACGGTTACTAAAAATGGAAATGTGGTGATGTCTTCAGAAACAGGTGTGGTAGATATCAAGCCTGAAAATGTAAGCTTTCACGGACGTTTGGAGCCAGGTAAAATGTTTCTGGTTAATATGAATGAAGGCCGAATCGTTAATGATGAAGAAATTAAAGAAGAGATTGCAGCAAAACACCCATACAGAAAATGGCTAAACGATAATTTAGTACATCTAAAAAGTATTTCTGCTAAACGAGGTCCAATAAAGTATGATGAAATTGAACTAAAAAAACGAAAAATAGTTTTTGGTTATACCAGAGAAGATTTAAATACTATTATAAAACCAATGGCTCAAAATGGTAAGGAGCCAATAGGTTCTATGGGAAGTGATACTCCTATAGCTGTTTTGTCAGAGCGTCCGCAGTTGGTTTATAACTACTTTAAGCAAATATTTGCCCAAGTTACCAATCCACCTCTAGATGGTATCCGTGAAGAATTGATTACTGATATCAGCCTAACGCTAGGTAGTGATGTTAACCTTTTTGATATTAGTCCTGAGCATTGTAGGAAGCTTAAGATTCAAAATCCTGTAATTTCAAAACACGATTTAGATAAAATCAGAAATTATGATACTAATCCTAACTTTAAAGTTGAATCGATTTCCATTCTATATGAAGTTAATAGAGGCTTAAATGAGTTAGAAGTAGCTCTTGAAAATCTTATGTCAAAGGCATCAAAGGCTATTGATAATGGTGCTAATATTATTATTCTTTCAGATCGCTATGTTGATGAAAATCATGCGCCAATTCCAGCACTTTTAGCCTGTTCTTATGTTAGTCATGCATTGCATAAATTAAAAAAACGATCAAAAATCAGTTTAATTATTGAATCAGCAGAACCTCGAGAAGTGCATCATTTTGCACTATTATTTGGTTTCGGTGCGAGTGCTGTAAATCCGTATATCGTTAATGAAATTGTTCAAGAGCAGGTTGACTCAGATGAAATTTCTGAGTTGAAATATATAGAAGCTATTAAAAATTACAACAAGGCAATTGGTAAGGGGATTCTTAAAGTAATGAATAAAATAGGTATTTCAACTTTAAACTCATATCGTGGATCGCAGTTGTTTGAATGTATTGGGATCAACACACAGACTGTAGACAAATATTTTCCGAATACTCCAACTCGAATTCAAGGTATTGGTTTAAGAGAAATAGAACAGGAAATAGTAAAACGTCATAGAAAAGCCTTTCAGCCTAATGATGACCAAGCAGATATTGAAATTGGTGGAGATTACAGATGGAGACGAGGTCAAGAAAAGCACATGTTTAATCCGTTAACTGTTGCTAAACTTCAAGAAGCTGTAAGAACAAATAAGGCTACAACTTATAAAGAATATTCTGAGTTGGTGAATAACCAATCCAAGAGTCTCATGACTATTAGAGGACTCTTTGAATTCGATCAATATGATCCAATTCCTTTAGATGAGGTAGAACCTTGGACAGAAATCGTAAAGCGTTTCAAAACAGGTGCCATGTCTTATGGTTCAATTAGTAAAGAAGCTCATGAAAACTTAGCTGTTGCCATGAATAGAATTGCTGGGAAGAGCAATTCTGGTGAAGGAGGCGAAGATCAAGAGCGTTTTTATAAAAGTTCTCAAGGTGATTGGAAAAATTCAGCGATCAAGCAAATCGCGTCAGGTCGTTTTGGTGTGACTTCAAATTATTTGACTAACGCGAGTGAGATTCAAATTAAAATAGCACAAGGTGCAAAGCCTGGTGAAGGTGGTCAGTTGCCAGGTCCTAAAGTAAATCGTGAAATTGCCAAAACACGGAATTCTACACCTTATGTTGGACTTATTTCTCCGCCTCCGCATCACGATATTTATTCCATTGAAGATTTATCACAATTAATTTACGATGCAAAATCAGCAAACAGAGATGCAAGAATTAATGTAAAATTAGTTTCGGAAGTTGGTGTTGGAACCGTTGCGGCAGGTGTTGCTAAAGCAAAAGCTGATGTGATTTTAATTTCAGGTTTTGATGGTGGTACAGGAGCTTCACCATTAACATCATTAAAACATGCAGGGTTACCTTGGGAATTAGGTATTGCCGAAGCTCAACAAACTTTGGTGATGAATGACCTAAGAAACCGTATTGTTTTGGAATGTGATGGACAATTAAAAACAGGTAGAGATGTCGCTATTGCATGCTTGCTTGGTGCTGAAGAATTTGGTTTTGCAACAGCACCATTGGTAGCTTCAGGATGTATTATGATGCGCGTTTGCCATCTCAATACTTGTCCTGTTGGTATTGCAACTCAAAACCCTGAGTTGCGTAAAAAATTCAAAGGCAAGCCAGAGCATGTGGTAAATTATATGTACTTCGTAGCGCAAGAACTGCGAGAGATTATGGCGTCTTTAGGCTTTAAAACGGTTAATGAAATGGTAGGTCAGGTTCATAAGCTGAATAGAAATAAAGCAATTGAACATTACAAGGCTTCAGGGATCGACTTAACTCCGATTTTACATAAAATTGATGTGCCTGAAGGAACAAAACTCTATAATACAACGACGCAGGATCATCATTTAGAAAGCCATTTAGATTTTCAGATTATAAAACAAGCGCATCAAGCTTTGTTCAGAAAACAAAAAACAACTTTAGAAATGCCTATCACTAATATAGATAGGGCTGTAGGTGCTATTGTTAGTAATGAAATTTCAAAAATTTATGGTGCGGATGGCCTTCCAAATGATACTATAAATATTGATTTTTATGGTTCGGCAGGTCAGAGTTTTGGCGCATTCGCTACTAAAGGTTTACGATTTACGGTTCATGGAAATACTAATGATTATTTGGGTAAAGGACTTTCGGGTGGAAAGCTGATTATTAGAGTTCCAGAACAAAGTACAATTGTTCCAGAAGACAATATCATTACAGGAAACGTAACGCTTTATGGTGCTACTTCAGGTGAAGTTTACATCAACGGAAAAGCAGGTGAGCGTTTCTGTGTAAGAAATTCTGGAGCTAAAGCTGTGGTTGAAGGTATTGGAGACCATGGTTGCGAGTATATGACAGGTGGAGTTGCAGTCATTCTGGGTGAAGTAGGACGAAATTTTGGTGCTGGGATGAGTGGTGGAATTGCTTATGTTTTAGATAAAAATAACAACTTCAAACAAAACTGTAACGGTGAAGATTTAAATATAGATTACATCATTTTAAAAGGTGATGATAGTAAACAATTACGAGGCTTAATTCAAAATCATTTTGAAGCTACAAACAGTCCTTTGGCAAAACGAATTCTTGAAAATTGGGAAACCTATCTGCCAAAATTCAAGAAAGTACTTCCAGAGGAATACAGACAGGCCTTAATACGATTAGAAAACGAAAAATTACAAATAGCGTAAGACATGGGAAAGATTACAGGATTTCTAGAATACGAGCGTCAGGATGAAACTTACGAAGCACCAGAAAAGCGTATAAAAAACTACAAAGAGTTCACTATTCCTTTAGAAGAACAGGAACTTAAAGCTCAAGGAGCACGTTGTATGGATTGTGGCATTCCTTTTTGTCACAGTGGTTGTCCGTTGGGTAATTTAATACCAGACTTCAACGATTATGTTTATAAAGGCAATTGGAAAGAAGCAGCGAAGATATTACACAAAACAAACAATTTTCCGGAATTTACAGGAAGACTATGTCCTGCTCCATGCGAAGAAGCGTGTGTTTTGGGTATTAATGAAGACCCAGTGACCATAGAAAATATTGAAAAAAATATTGTTGAAACAGCTTTCAAAGAAGGTTGGATTACGGCACAACCACCTAAAGTACGAACTAAGAAAACGGTTGCTGTTATTGGTTCTGGACCTGCTGGTTTGGCTGCTGCGCAACAATTAAATAGAGCAGGACATTATGTTGTGGTTTACGAGCGTGATTCTAAAGTTGGTGGCTTGTTGCGTTATGGAATTCCAGATTTTAAAATGGAAAAACATATTATAGATAGACGCGTAAAAGTTTTGGAAGAGGAAGGTGTCATTTTTAAAACTAATTCACATGTAGGCATAGATGTCGACGCTTCAAAATTAAAAGAAGAGTTTGACGCTATTCTACTCTGTGGCGGAGCTACAGTGAGACGACATATTCCAATTCCAGGTGCAGATTTAAAAGGTGTGCATCAGGCGATGGAATTTCTAAAACTCAACAATGAATATGTTGATGGAGTCGCGGATTTTGAAAATATCATTTCAGCTGAAGGTAAAAATGTTATTGTTATTGGAGGAGGAGATACAGGAAGTGATTGTATAGGTACATCTAATCGTCATGGTGCAAAATCAGTGACCAATTTCGAAATTTTGAGTAAACCACCAGAAGGTCGTCCAGCACATCAACCATGGCCATATTGGCCAATGAAGTTGAAGACGACGTCTTCGCATCAAGAAGGTGTAGAACGCTTTTTTAGTATTTCAACCAAAGAATTTATAGGTGATAAAAAAGGCAACCTGAAAGGCTTAAAAACGGTTGAGGTAGAGTGGCTGTTTAAAGAAGGTGAGCGACCGCAATTAAAAGAAATACCAGGAACTGAAAAGACTTGGGATTGTGAATTAGCTTTATTAGCACTTGGTTTTACAGGTTCTGAGAAAACGTTAGCCGAACAGTTTGGTTTAAAAATGGACTTTAGAACTAACATTGAAGCTTCGACTAAAGATTATGCTACAAATGTTTCAGGAATTTTTGCAGCTGGCGATATGCGTAGAGGTCAATCTCTAATTGTTTGGGCAATTTCTGAAGGACGACAAGCGGCACATCATGTTGATGCTTATTTAATGGGCGAATCTAATTTGCCTTTAAAGGATGGGTTTGATTTACCCAGAGTGTAACGATACAAATTATTATGTTGAAATAGGGTTGGCTATTCATTATATTCATAAAGCATATAATCAACAATTACAATTCCTCTGTTTTTGAGATTTAGGATTAATGATTTCCAGTGTTTGTTTTTTAATGAAGCGCCTTGAAATGATTTAATGTTATAGTTTTCATCTATAATTCTAATTGAAGGTTCTTTTTTGAGCTTTTGCTCAAAGTATATCACCTTCACTTTTTCAAGATTAATTCTTTTTTTAAGATTAAGAAAAATATTGTTTTTAACAATTAGATAGTTTTGGTTTAGTTGGAAATAATAAGATTTTAATCCAAGGATAAATAGTATTAATGCAGGGAAAACCCAAAAAAATAAAAAGCCTATAGTTGTTATAGACTCCCATTTTATTAATAAACCAATTCCGAATATAGAAATTATAAATAAAGCAAATATGCCATCAAATGATAAAATAAAAATGCCTTTAAATGTCTTTTTATTAAAGTGAATTTTATTAGTTCTGGCACTTAGTTCATTATATGAGTTAATGATGTTTAATTGATTTTTGGAATTGAGTAACTGTCTAATTTTAGGCATGTTTGAATAATACTTTGAATAAAGTGTTAAGGTCGTTCCGTTTTTTAACGTAATACACAAAGCATCTTCTTGTAAATATTGCCACAAGATTTTTTCTAACTCAGTTTCAATTATAGAAATTTCTTTAACAGATTGCCAGGAATAAAATTTTTTTCCAAAAATATTTTTTACTTCTAGTCCTTTGTCAAAGAATATATATTGTTTAAATGTCTTTAAATAATACCTAAATGACCAAAATAAAAGTAATAGAAAAATAACTATAGTCCATATTGGTGTCAATATAGATGTTTTTTCATCTACCATATTTATAGAAGCAAAGGTGATGACTGTAGATAAAAAGCAAACAAGTAGAATAATTATTATTGGTTCAACAATAACATGTCTAACAGAGAATTTGCTATGAAGTTTAGTGGTCAAATTTTATGGTAATGTCTTAAAATATAAGTCAAATAAAATATGAAATCGTTACATTCTATTTCGGAAATTTTGATTTAATCCTGTCTAAATACAAATTACCAATACTCTAATATGTTTATATTGTTTTGAAGTTTAATAGAATAGGTGAGGAACATCCGAAATATCTTGTAAATTCATTATTGTGGAAACCTCTATTTTTGTTGAATTCATTATGCTAAACCATGATTAAATACGAAGGCTTTAAAAATGTTTATTTTAATAAAAATTCTTTTAATTCCTTATAATCTGAGATAATCGTGCTCTTCTTTTCTTTGTGTAGAATAGATTTTATTTGAGAAGGCATTTCCATATTGTTTACTATTTGTTCTGGCATTACTGGTAAGAACTTAATAGGATGTGCTGTTTCTAAAAAAATACCATAAGAATCAGGATGTTGAGTCATGTAGTTTTTTAGTGCTAAATAACCAATAGCTCCATGAGGATCTGCGATGTAATCATGATGTGTTTTTAAATGATTGATAGCATCAACAGTTTCAGAATCTGTGTAGCTGAAGCCAGAAAGGTTTGCTTTTAATTGCGTAAAATTGTTGTTGTGAAGTGCTTCAATCCTAATAAAATTACTTGGCGCACCAACATCCATAGCATTGCTAATTGTAGCAACTGAGGCTTTGGTTTGGTAATTTCCTGTTTTTAAATATTCTGGAACAATGTTATTTGCATTTGTGCCTGTAACAAAATGATGAATAGGTAAGCCTAATTTTTGTGCCATCATACCTGCGCAAATATTTCCGTAATTACCGCTTGGTACCGAGAAAACTAGTTTTTTATCCTTTTGTTTTAATGTTTTAAAAGCAAAGAAATAATAAAACATCTGCGGTAACCATCTTGCAATATTTATGGAGTTTGCTGAGGTCAATGTTCTGGCTGTTTTTAAGTCTTCATCTAAAAATGCAGTTTTAACCATATCTTGGCAATCATCAAAAACACCATCAACTTCAAGTGCTTTAATATTTTGGCCAAGCGTTGTAAGTTGTTTTTCTTGTATATCGCTAACCTTTCCACTTGGATATAAGATGACAACATCCACGCCATCTACACCTAAAAAACCACTAGCAACAGCACCACCAGTGTCTCCTGAAGTGGCTACCAAAACCGTAACCTTATTTGTGTTTTTATTTTTACTGTTGAAATAGCCAAGACAACGTGCCATAAAACGTGCTCCAACATCTTTAAATGCCATAGTTGGTCCGTGGTACAATTCTAATGAAGCTATGTTTTTATCAATTTCAACTAACGGGAAATCAAAACTTAAAACATCTTTTAGAATTGATTTTAAATCTTCTTCATGAATTTCATCTCCAACAAATTGTTTAATGGCTTCAAAAGCAATGTCAACATGGCTTAGGTTTTCAATATTTTGAAAGAAAGACTCTGGTAATTGTTGAATTGTCTTTGGAAAATATAAACCCTTATCAGGTGCTAATCCTCTAACAACAGCTTCTTCAAATATAACTTCTGGTGCGTTATGGTTAAGGCTAAAATATGTCATTGAATTCGTGTTCCGGTTTTACTTATATGAGATACGTAAGTGCTATAATCTATGCCAGAATTTTTATAAACGGCATCCATTGCTGTTTCAACTTTTTGGGCAGTTTCAAGATTTTTACTTAGTGCGAAAATTGATGGTCCAGAGCCAGAAATACCAGCTCCCAAAGCACCTGCAGCAATTGCAGATTGTTTAACATCGTCAAAAAGTGGAATTAATTTTTTTCGGTTAGGTTCTGCTACCAAATCAACCAAAGAACGACCAATTAAATCAAAGTCATTACTATGTAAACCGCTGATTAGTCCACCTACATTAGACCATTGTGTAATTGCTGTTTTTAAATCGATTTGTGTTGGTACAACTTTGCGCGCATCTTCAGTCTTTATTTCAATTTGAGGATGGATAATTGTAGCAACCAAATTTGTAGGTGTAGGTATGCTAACAATATCTAAAGGCTCGTAGTTTTTAACCAGAATAAAGCCTCCGTAAAGTGCTGCAGCAACATTGTCTGCAATGGCAGAGCCACAAGCAGCTACTTCGCCTTGCATGGCAAAAAGGGTTAATTCTAAATTTGAATATTTATTACCTAATAATTGATTTACAGCAAAAGCAGTACCTGAAGCACTTGCAGCACTACTTCCTAATCCGCTACCAGGCTTAAAGTTTTTAAAAATTTGAATGTCTAATCCGAAGTTGGCTTTACTGTCTTTAAGCATGAGTAGAGCAACAACTCCAGCAACATTTTTATTGGCTTCATAAGGGAGATTAGCGCCTTCGATTTTAGAAATGACAACGTCTTTGCTGTCTGTTTTAGTGAAAATCATGTCGTCTCCTAAAGTTTCTAATGCAAAACCCATAGCGTCGTAGCCACACGATACATTGGCAACAGTTGCAGGAGAAAACACTTTAATTTGATTCATGATTTTTTAATTTCTTCCTAAAGTAATAATATCTCCAAATAAACCAGAGGCTGTAACTTCTGCGCCAGCACCAGCACCTTTTATAATTAATGGTTGTTCTGTGTATCGTTCTGTGAAGAATAATACAATATTGTCTTTTCCTTTTAGGTTGTAAAAAGGATGTTCTTTGTCAATCTCTTTTAATCCAACGCTTGCCTTTCCGTTGTTAAATTCAGCAACGTATTTTAACTGGCAATTGTTGTTTTGTGCTGATTTGTATAGTTCGCTAAAGTGTGAAGCTTCAGTTTTTAAGGTGTTGTAGAAATCATCAACAGTCCTAGCTTCTAAACTTTCTTTAGGTAAAAACGATTGGTTTTTAATGTCTTTTAAATCGAGTTTGTAGCCAGCTTCTCTGGCGAGAATTAATATCTTTCTGGCAACATCTACACCACTGAGATCTATTCTTGGATCAGGCTCTGTGTAGCCTTCTTCTTGAGCTTGTTTTACGATGTCATGAAAACTACTCGTATCATCAAAATTATTGAATATGAAATTCAGACTTCCTGATAAAACGGCCTGAATAGAAGTGACCTTATCACCTGAGTTAATAAGGTTGTTTAATGTGTTGATTACAGGTAAACCTGCGCCAACATTAGTTTCGAATAAAAATGAAGCATTATATTTTCTTGATAAATCCTTCAGTTCTTTATAATCTGAATATTTTGAAGAACAGGCAATTTTGTTGCAAGCTATAACCGAAATACTTTCTCTTAAATAATTTTTGTAAGTTTTTGCAACGTCTTCGTTTGCTGTAACGTCAATAAAAATGCTATTGCTGAGGTTGAGTTCTTTTATAGTGTCAAAAAATAATTTATGAGATTGTTTTTTGCCTTTTTGTAATTGCTCGTTCCAAGTGTTTAGGTCAATGCCTTCTTCTTCAAAAATCATTTTTTTTGAGTTGCTTATGCCAACAACTCTAACATTAAGTAGAAGATTTTCGTTAAGATAATCTTGTTGTTTTTTGATTTGATTCAATAAAATACCACCAACATTTCCAACACCGACAATAAACAGATTGAGTGTTTTAATTTGTTTTTCAAAAAAGCGATTGTGTAATGCTGTGAGTGCTTTTTTTATGTCTTTGTGAGAAATGACGGCTGAAATGTTTCGCTCAGAAGCGCCTTGAGCAATAGCTCTAACATTGACATTGTTGTTGCCTAGAGCTCTAAACATTCTGCCACTAATTCCTTGGTGACTTTTCATGTTATCTCCAACAACAGCAACAATGGCTAAGCCATCTTCAACGAGTAAAGGCTTTATTTTCTTTTTAGAAATTTCGTAAACAAATTCTTCATCCACAATATGTTTTGCCTTTTTAGATTCAGAGCTAAAAACACCAACACAAATAGAATGTTCTGATGACGCTTGGGTAATTAAAACCACATTGATGTTGTTTCTTGATAGCGCGGAAAATAAACGCTTAGAAAACCCAGGAACACCAACCATACCGTTACCTTCTAAAGTCAATAAAGCTATATTTTCAATATGACTTATACCTTTAACAGGTTGCTTTTTGTCTTTACCTTTTTTTGTGATTAAAGTGCCTTTTTCATCAGGTGAAAATGTATTCTTTATGAGAATCGGAATCTTTTTCTGCAAGGCTGGTTGAACAGTAGGTGGATACAGTACTTTGGCACCAAAATGTGACAATTCCATGGCTTCCTGATACGAGATTTCTTCTATCGGAAATGCTTGTTTCACCAGTTTAGGATTCGCAGTGTACATGCCACTAACATCAGTCCAAATTTCTAGTACATCTGCTTTAACAGCTGAGGCAATTAAAGCTGCTGTGTAGTCAGAGCCACCTCTTCCTAATGTTGTGGTTTCGTTGTTTTTGTTTCTGGAAACAAAACCTGGTAGCACAACAATTTTATCTTTATTCTTTTTGAAAAATGAAGAAATATTACTTGTGGTTTCCTTGGTTTTTACGGCTGCATTAGTGAATGTAGAGTCTGTTAAAATCAGTTCTCTACTGTCTTTTAAGGAGGCGTTTTTTACAGTTTGTTGTAATGCTTCGGAAATGATGTATGAAGATAGTAGTTCGCCAAAACTTACAATTTTATCAATGGTTTTGTTGGAAAATTCGTTGATAAGATAAAGCCCTTGAAGAATTTGTTTTAATTCTTCAAGTTTGGTGTTAACTTCATTTAAGGCTGCTTGTTTGTTTTTGTTGTCAATTAATTCTTCAACAGTGTTAATGTGGCGATTGACAATATTTTGAAATACTTCTATGTACTTCTCATCTTTGTTTGTAGCAAGATTTCCGGCTTCAATAAGCATGTCTGTTGTGCCTCCTAAAGCTGAAACCACAACTGCAATCTTATTTTTTTTAGATTCACTTTCTAGAATCTTTATAACCTTTGATATGTTTTCTGCGTTGGCAACTGAAGTGCCACCGAACTTGAGGACTTTCATCTATTGTTCTTTTTTAACAATTATATTAAAAATTGAAATAAATCGGGCTTGTTATTTAGATAATCTCCGTAGAATTTATGAAGTTTCATTTTGGTGATTAAGGGTTCTAAATCTTCAGGCGATTTTAATTCTATACCAACAACTGCGGAACCTGTATCTCTGTTGGATTTTTTTGTGTATTCAAAATGAGCGATGTCATCGTTTGGTCCTAAGATTTCAACAACAAATTCTTTTAAAGCTCCAGCGCGTTGCGGAAACTTTACAATAAAATAGTGTTTTAGGTTAGAGTAGAGTAGTGCACGCTCTTTTATTTCGGCAGTACGTGTTATGTCGTTATTGCTGCCACTAATTATGCATACTACATTTTTGCCTTTTATTTCATCTTCATACATATCTAATGCAGCTATACTCAATGCGCCAGCAGGTTCGGCAACAATAGCTTCCTTGTTGTATAACTCTAATATAGTCTGACAGATTTTACCTTCATCTACAGTAATAACATCATGAAGCGTTTCTTTGCAGATTTCAAAAGTTAAATCTCCAACACGTTTTACGGCAGCACCATCAACAAAATTTTCTATGTGATTGAGTTCAGTGTTTCTATTATTTTTTATTGAAGTAGACATTGAAGGTGCTCCTTTTGGTTCTACGCCAATAATTTTAGTTTGAGGAGAAAGTTCTTTGAAAACTGAAGACAATCCAGCGGAAAGTCCACCACCTCCAATAGGAACAAAGACATAATGAATAGGATGTGTTTTAGTTTGGTCGATAATTTCTAATCCAACGGTAGCTTGCCCTTCTATAACTTTTTTGTCATTGAAGGGATGAATAAAAGCTTTGTTTAACTCTTCGCATTGCTTCATAGCAGCATGGTAAGCATCATCAAAACTATCGCCAACTAAAATGACATCTATGTATTCTTCACCAAACATTTTTACCTGTTCTATTTTTTGGTTAGGTGTTGGGGAAGGCATAAAAATGGTGCCTTTAATCTTCAAAATTTTGCAGGATAAGGCGACACCTTGGGCATGATTACCAGCACTGGCACATACAATGCCATTTTCAATTTCGGTATCTGTTAAGGATGCTATTTTATTATAAGCTCCTCTGATTTTATACGAGCGTACTTCTTGTAAATCTTCTCTTTTGAACATGATGTTACACTCATATTTTTTTGAATGTTGCATATTGTTGATAAGCGGTGTCACAGAAGCAATACCTTCAAGTCGACTTGCGGCTTGTTCTACAGATTTTAAAGATGGTTTGTATGTGGTGCGTGTTTCCATTATGCTAGGACAGAATCTTGAGTTTTAGTTTCTTCTGTTTTTATCACTTTCATTGCGGTCATTGCGGCACGTAGACGCTTACCAACGGTTTCGATAGGATGATTTCTAATAGCATCATTCACTTTGATTAATTCGATATTATCAACACCTGTTTTTGTTGAAAAAGACTTCCCTATTACTGAAGCATCTACCGTTTTCATAAAATCTGCAAGCAAAGGTTTACATGCATGATCAAATAAATAGCAACCATATTCTGCAGTATCAGAAATGACGCGATTCATTTCAAACAACTTTTTACGTGCAATTGTGTTTGCAATAAGTGGTAACTCGTGTAACGATTCGTAGTAAGCAGAATCTTCGATTATTCCTGCGCTTACCATAGTTTCAAAAGCAAGTTCTACTCCAGATTTTACAAATGCGACTAACAACACACCATGATCAAAATACTCTTGTTCTGTGATGTGATCTGAAGTTAATTCGGTTTTTTCAAAAGCAGTTTCACCTGTTGCAGCTCGCCATTTTAATAGATTTACATCATCATTTGCCCAATCTTCCATCATAGTTTTTGAGAAATGACCAGAAATGATATCGTCCATATGTTTTTCGAATAACGGACGCATGATGGTTTTTAATTCTTCAGACAATTCAAAAGCTTTAATTTTTGAAGGGTTTGACAATCTATCCATCATGTTTGTAATGCCACCATGCTTTAACGCTTCAGTAATAGTTTCCCAACCAAACTGAATTAATTTTGCAGCATAACCAGCATCAATTCCTTCTGCAACCATTTTGTCAAAAGACAAGATTGCACCAGTTTGCAACAAGCCACATAAAATGGTTTGCTCGCCCATTAAATCAGATTTTACCTCAGCTACAAAAGACGATTCTAAAACGCCTGCTCTATCGCCACCTGTTGCAACTGCGTAAGCTTTTGCTTGCGACCAACCTTTGTTTTCTGGATCGTTTTCTGGATGGACTGCAATTAATGTTGGCACACCAAAACCACGCTTGTATTCCTCACGGACTTCGGTTCCTGGACATTTTGGTGCAACCATAATTACCGTAATATCTTTACGGATTTGTGTACCTTCTTCAACGATATTAAATCCATGCGAGTAGCTTAACGTTGCGCCTTTTTTCATTAAAGGCATCACTTGGTTAACTACATCTGTATGTTGTTTATCTGGTGTTAAGTTTAACACTAAGTCTGCTGCTGGGATTAAGTCTTCGTAAGTCCCAACATTAAATCCGTTATCGGTTGCGTTTTTGTAGGACGCACGTTTTTCATCAATAGCTTGCTGACGTAGAGCATAAGAAATATCTAAACCAGAATCTCTCATGTTTAATCCTTGGTTTAATCCTTGTGCGCCACAACCTACGATGACTATTTTTTTATCTTTTAATGCAGCTACGCCATCTTCAAATTCTGAAGCTTCCATAAATCTGCATTTCCCTAATTGTTCTAATTGTTTTCTTAATGGTAATGTGTTAAAATAATTTGCCATTTTAGTTTGTTTTTAGTGTTGAAAAGCTTCCAACATTTTAGTTATTTCCATTGGTGTTTTGGTAACTGCAATTCGTCCAGAACGGGTAAATTGTAAAATTCCAAAAGCACTTAATTCTCTGTGTAACAATTCTATTTCGCTACGTCTTCCTGATTTTTCAAGTACAAAAAATTCTTTATTTACAGTGACAATTCTTGCGTTACTTTCTTTAATAATATTTTGAATTTGGCGTTCTTCAAACAATAAATCTGATTTGATTTTGAACAAACAAGACTCTTGATAAATGGTTTCTTCTTCGGTGTGATAATAAGCTTTAATCACCTCAACTTGTTTTTCAATCTGACCAATAATTTTTTTCATTTGATCTTCGGTTAACTTCACTACTATGGTCCATTTAGACACATTTTCAATTTCTGAAACTGAAGAATTTATACTTTCAATATTGACGTGTCTACGTTGAAATATTGCCGAAATACGATTTAATAACCCGATATTATTTTCGGTATAAATAGAAACGGTATATAATTTATTTTCACTCATAATTACTCTAATCTTACGTCTGAAACACTTGCACCTGTTGGTATCATCGGGAATACATTATCCTCTTTTTCAACCATAACTTCTAAGAAATATGCACCTTCGGTTTCCATCATTTCTTTTACAGCATGGGCTAAATCTTCTCTTTTAGATACGCTTTTAGCATTAATATGATAGCCTTTAGCAATTGCTACAAAATCCGGATTTTCCATTTCTGTAGAGGCATAACGCTTATCAAAAAACAGTTGTTGCCACTGTCTTACCATACCTAAAAAATTGTTATTTAACACCACAATTTTTACAGGTACTTTAGTTTGAAATATGGTTCCTAACTCTTGGATAGTCATTTGGTAACCTCCATCACCAGCAATCATAACCACATCACGTTCTGGTGCGCCCATTTTTGCACCAATTGCAGCTGGTAAGGCAAATCCCATAGTCCCTAATCCGCCAGACGTAATGTTACTTTTAGAGACGTTAAAATCGGCATAACGACAAGCAATCATTTGGTGCTGACCAACATCGCTAACTATAGCAGCTTCACCTTTGGTTTGTACATTAATCTCTATAAGCACTTCGCCCATAGTCAAGCCATCTTTTGAAGGATGCAAATCGTTTTTTATGACTTTATCAAATTCAACTTGATACAAATCTTTAAATTTTTGATGCCATTCTGTATGTGAATTTTCTTTTAAAAGCGGAAGAATTGCCGCCAAAGTCTCTTTTGAATTCCCTAAAACAGGAACATCTGCTTTTACGTTTTTATCAACTTCAGCTGGATCAATTTCAAAATGAATCACTTTTGCTTGTTTAGCATAAGTTGCTAAATTTCCTGTGACGCGATCATCAAAACGCATTCCGATTGCGATTAAAACATCACACTCGTTAGTCAACACATTTGGCGCATAATTACCGTGCATACCAACCATGCCAACATTTAATGGATGCGTTGAATGAATTGCCGAAGCACCTAAAATAGTCCAAGCCGAAGGTAAACCTGCTTTTTCAATAACAGCTTTAAATTCAGCTTCAGCTTCACCTAAAATCACACCTTGTCCCCAAACAACAAGAGGTTTTTTTGCATTATTTATTAATTCTGCTGCAGCTTGTAAAGTGTTTGGATTAGTTTCAGGAATTGGTTTATAACTTCTAATTCCTGTACATTTTTCGTATTTAAAATCGAATTCTTCAAATTGTGCATCCTTAGTAATGTCTATTAAAACTGGTCCAGGACGACCACTTTTTGCGATGTAAAATGCTTTTGCAATGACTTTAGGAATTTCTGAAGCTTTTGTGACTTGATGGTTCCATTTAGTCACAGGTGTAGAAATACCAACGATATCGGTTTCTTGAAAGGCGTCACTACCTAATAAATGCGAGCCAACTTGACCTGTTATACATACCATTGGCGTACTATCTATTTGCGCATCTGCAATACCTGTGATTAGGTTGGTTGCTCCAGGACCAGAAGTAGCCATAGCAACACCAACTTTACCTGAAATGCGCGCGTAACCTTGGGCAGCGTGCGTTGCACCTTGCTCATGACGTGTTAAGACGTGATGAATTTCATTTTGAAATTTATACAACTCGTCATAAACAGGCATAATTGCACCACCAGGATAACCATAAAGTACATCTACACCTTCTGCTATTAAGCTTCGAACAACCGCTTCGCTACCCGAAATGCGGATAGTTTTTGAAGTTGATTGCTCGTTGTTTTTTATTGTTTTTGTTTCCATAAATTCCTGCGCAGGCAGGAATCTCATCCTACCTTTTTAATTTTTATGTTTTCTCGCGCGTTGCTTGAGTTTTTTTATTTTGTCTTAATAATTTATTTTATGTTCATCACTCTTTAGATTCCTGCTTTCGCAGGAATTTGTTAAAACTCGTCGGTTACGCAACCTTTGGATGCAGACGACACTGTTTTAGCATATTTGTAAAGGACACCACGATTAAATTTTAATTCTGGTGCTTTCCATGATTGTTTTCTTTGTGATAATTCTTCTTCTGAAACTTCTAGTTGAATGGTATTGGTTTCAGCATCTATTGTGATAAAATCGCCATCTTTAACTAATGCAATTGTACCACCATCTTGAGCTTCTGGCGTAATGTGACCAACTACAAAACCATGTGTTCCACCAGAAAAACGTCCATCTGTAATTAAAGCTACATCTTTACCCAAACCTGCACCCATAATGGCTGCAGTTGGCTTAAGCATTTCTGGCATTCCTGGTCCGCCTTTTGGCCCTTCGTATCTAATAACAACCACATCACCTTTTTCTACTTTACCATCTCTAATACCATCGTTTGCTGCGTATTCGCCTTCAAACACTTTTGCTTTTCCGCGAAAGCGTAATCCTTCTTTTCCTGTGATTTTTGCAACACTTCCATCTTCAGCTAAGTTGCCGTACAACATACGCAAGTGACCTGAGATTTTTATAGGCTCTTCGATTGGTTTTATCACGTCTTGACCTTCGGTTAAATCATCAACGTCTAATAAATTTTCAGCTAATGTTTTTCCAGTTACAGTTAAACAGTCACCATGAATTAAGCCTTTTTTCAATAGATATTTTAAAACTGCAGGAATACCACCAACGCGATGCACGTCTTCCATTAGATATTTTCCGCTAGGTTTTAAATCGGCTAAAAATGGTGTGTTGTCACTAATATTTTGAAAATCTTTTAAAGTGAAATCTATATTTGCCGCTCGTGCAATTGCTAAAAAGTGAAGCACTGCATTTGTCGATCCGCCTAAAATAGTCACCAAACGAATAGCATTTTCTAAAGATTTGCGTGTAATGATATCGCTTGGTTTAATATCTTTTTCGATTAGCAATCGCATCGATTCGCCAGCTTTTATGGCTTCTTGTTTTTTCTCTTCGCCAGTTGCTGGATTTGATGAGTTGAAAGGTAAGGCCATTCCTAAAGCCTCAATTGCTGACGCCATCGTATTTGCAGTATACATTCCGCCACAAGCACCAGCGCCAGGACAAGCTTTTTCAACTATATTTTGATATTCGCTTTCATTCATAGTACCAGCGACTTTGCTTCCCCAAGCTTCGAAAGCAGAAACGACGTCTAGTTTTTTTCCGTTATGACAACCAGAATCAATGGTTCCACCATAGACTAAAATACTTGGTCTATCTAAACGAATCATCGCCATTAATGCTCCTGGCATATTTTTGTCACAACCAACTACGGTAATTAGTCCGTCGTAACTCATGGCTTGCACAACGGTTTCCATAGAATCTGCAATAATATCTCGTGACGGTAAAGAATAACGCATACCTGGTGTACCCATGGAAATTCCGTCACTTACACCAATGGTATTAAAAATTAAGCCTACAACATCTTTATTTTTTGTGCCTTGCTTAGCGAGTTTTGCTAAGTCATTTAAATGCATATTACATGGATTACCTTCGTAACCTGTACTTGCGATACCTATAATGGGTTTATAAAAATCTTCTTTGGTTAATCCAATAGCATGCAACATTGCTTGTGCTGCTGGTTGCGTTGGATCTTGTGTTACTGTTTTACTGTATTTATTTAGTCGACTCATAAAGTTGTACTAGTTTTTCTGGTTTCCAAAACTTCATTTTTATACAAGTGCATTAAATTATAGCCATGGGTTGTTTCCCATTTTTTAGGAAACAGATAATCGTCAATAGATTGCAAACCTACCACTTCGGCTGCTGTTCCTGTAAAAAAAGCACTATCTGCTTCTTTTAATTCTTCTAATGTGAAATATTTTTCTACCACTTCAATCCCTTCTTCTTTACAAATATCCATTACTGTTTGTCTGGTAATGCCAGGCATAATATTGCCTTTGGGAGGAGTATATAGTACGTTGTCTTTTTCAATAAAAACGTTGGCGCCTGAACACTCTGCTACATAGCCATTCATATCTAAAAGCAATGCTTCATCGTAGCCACCATTTTTGGCTTCATTAGTTGCTAATATTGAATTAGTATAGTGGCCAGTCACTTTAGCATCAACAATGCAAGATTTTGGGTTTGGTCTTTGGTATTGTGAAGTTTTTACCTTTAATAATTTATCACCCATATATTTTCCCCATTCCCAACATTGAATGGTTAAAAAGCTTTCTTTAGAACTAAGTAAGCTCATATCAGCACCTGTTGTAAGGAGCGGTCTTATGTATGCATCTTCCAGGTTGTTTTTTTTCAATAAACTATAGGTTATTTCAATGAGCTCTTCTACTGAATAATTTACAGGAATATGCATGGCTTTTGCGCCATAGCACAATCGTTCGTAATGCTCTAAAGCTTTAAAAATTCGAGCTCCATTGGCTGTTTTGTATGATCTGATTCCTTCAAAAATTCCATTACCATAGTGAAGACTTTGGCTGTAAGGGTTTATTAAGACATCATAGGCATTAATAAACTCTCCATTGTGAAATACGATGCTATCTTCCTTTTTGTACATAATATTAATTCATAAAAAAATGCCTTCCAAATTACAGGAAGGCATTTTTGCGATTTATTTAATAACACCATCCTATCATTGCGAAATAATCACAATAATTATAATAGAAATGATATTAATGGTTTGTTTTTTCATAAATGTCAAACAAATATTTAAAATAAATAACAGATATCCTAACATTTTTTTAAATAACTGACTTTAATTATAAAAAAGTAAAATAGAGTCTTTTGAAGTGAGAGGGCTTTTTTATTTGTTGTCATCAGTGTTGTTATAAAAAAAAGCAATATTTAAAAAAAGTGTTTTTTATTTTAGAGGTAAATGTACAAATGTGGACATTTATTGATTTTTTTTCTAATTAAATTATGGGAATAAAATATTTTTTATTTTAGGTGTGATAAAATATAAATTGAAATAATCATGTATTTCATTAAATTATCAAAAAAACAATTACTATTTTAACAAATTCATAATCCGAAAATAGCAGTTTACATAATTATTTATATATTTGTGTAATCGATTACAATTAAAATAAAATTATGTCAAAATACGATACAAGATACGCGTCTAGTCCGCAAGCTGTAAAAAAGTACGATACTCAAGAATTAAGAGATGAATTCTTAATTGAAAAGGTAATGAAAACCGATGAATTAAGATGGGTTTATTCGCATTATGATAGATTTATGGTTGCAGGGCTTGTTCCAGTTAATAAGAAAATAAAATTAGAAACTATAGACCCTCTAAAAGCTCCTTTTTTTCTAGAACGAAGAGAATTAGGAATCATCAATGTTGGTGAATCTGGAGATGTAAATGTAGATGGTACAGCGTACGAATTAGGTCACAAAGAAGCTTTATATCTGGGTCAAGGTAATAAGGAAGTTGAGTTTTCTAGTAAAGACGGAAGTAATCCTGCAAAATTTTATTTAAACTCTACACCTGCTCACAAAAAATTTCCAAACAAAAAAATTGGGATTAATGATGTTGAGGTTATAGAATTAGGTTCTGCAGAAACAGCTAATGCCAGAACACTTAGAAAATACATTGTAAATAGTGTTGTTGATGTATGTCAATTACAAATGGGAATGACAACCATAAAAACAGGTAGTAGCTGGAATACTATGCCAGCTCATGTGCACGATCGTAGAATGGAAGTATACTTTTACTTTGAAGTTCCAGAAGATCAGGCGGTAAGTCATTTTATGGGTGAACCTCAAGAAACAAGACATATCTGGATGGGTAACGAAGAAGCTGTAATCTCACCACCTTGGTCTATACATTCTGGTTCTGGTACTGCTAGCTATTCTTTTATTTGGGGAATGGCAGGTGAGAACCTAGATTACGGAGATATGGATGTTTGTAAAATCAACGAATTAAGATAAGCATATATTTATGTTCGATTTAACCGGAAAAACAGCATTGGTGACTGGCTGTAAAAGAGGTATTGGCTTTGCTATGGCAGAAGCTTTAGCAGAAGCTGGCGCAGATATTATTGGTGTGTCAGCATCTCTGGAAAAAGAAGGTTCTGCAATAGAACAACGTGTTGAAGAGCTAGGGAAAAAGTTCTCAGCTTATCAATGTGATTTTTCAAGTAGAGATTCATTATATAGCTTTATAAAGGCTGTAAAATCAGACCACTCTAAAATAGATATTTTAGTTAATAACGCAGGCACTATTTTAAGAAAACCAGCAGCTGAACATCCTGATGAGTATTGGGATAAAGTGATTGAGGTAAACTTAAATGCGCAATTTGTATTAAGTAGAGAAATAGGAAAAGATATGGTTTCTAATGGTTCTGGTAAGATTATTTTTACAGCATCATTACTGACTTTTCAAGGCGGAATTACAGTTCCAGGTTATGCGGCTTCAAAAGGTGCTATTGGTCAGTTAACGATGGCACTTTCTAACGAATGGGCTTCAAAAAATGTACAGGTTAATGCTATTGCACCAGGTTATATCGCAACAGATAATACCGAAGCGTTGCGCAACGACGAAGACAGAAGTCAATCCATTTTAGCAAGAATTCCTGCAGGAAGATGGGGAACACCAAAAGATTTTAAAGGACCTATAGTTTTTTTGGCTTCAGAAGCAAGCGACTATATGAGTGGCTCAATTTTAACCGTAGATGGCGGTTGGATGGGTCGATAAATTTTCAAAATAGATGAAACAGTTTATACACGATAATTTTCTTTTAGAAAATAAATATGCTGAAGAGTTATATCATAACTATTCAAAAAATCAACCTATAATAGATTATCATAATCACTTACCTCCTCAAGAAATTTTAGAGGATAAAGTGTATAATAATCTTACCAAAGTATGGATCAATGGTGACCATTATAAGTGGAGAGCCATGCGTACTTTAGGTATTAAAGAAAAATTTATTACAGGTGATGCTTCAGATAAGGACAAGTTTATGCATTGGGCAAAAACAGTACCTTATACAATGCGTAACCCATTATATCATTGGACACATTTAGAATTAACAAGGTACTTCAATGCAACCGATTTACTAAATGAAAAAACAGCTGAAAGAATTTATGAATCTACTTCAGAGCAATTAAGTTCTTCAGATTACAGTTGTAGAAATTTACTTCGCAAGGTTAATGCCGAATTGGTTTGTACCACCGAAGATCCAATTGATACACTAGAGCATCATCAAGCACTTGCTAAAAGTGATTTTGAAATCAAAGTAAGTACAGCGTTTAGACCAGATAAAGCTATCCTAATAGCAAGTGAAGGTTATAATGATTATATGGATGCTTTAGCAAAAGCGGCCGATAAAGATATTTCTAACTATCAAGATTTAAAAGACGCATTACGCAGTAGAATTGAATACTTCAATAATAATGGATGTAGATTGTGTGATCATGGTTTAAATCAAATTTCTTTTGTTGGCTATACAGATAATGAAGTTAAAACGATTTTCAAGAAGAAAAGAGCAGGCGAGATATTGTCAAAAGATGAGGTGCTTAAGTTTGAAACAGCTATTCTTTTATACCTGTCAGAAACGTATCATGAATTTGGCTGGGTACAACAATTTCATTTAGGAGCATTAAGAAATAATAATGCACGTATGCATAGTATTCTCGGACCAGATACAGGTTGGGATTCTATTGGAGATTATCCGCAAGCTGAAAAATTATCTGCATTTTTAAATGCATTAGACGGAAAAGATAAACTCACAAAAACCATAATTTATAACTTAAATCCTGCTGACAACGAAGTTATGGCGACCATGATAGGTAACTTTAACGATGGTAGTGTAAAAGGAAAAGTTCAGTTTGGTTCTGGTTGGTGGTTTTTAGACCAAAAAGATGGTATGACCAAGCAAATGAATGCCTTGTCTAATATGGGATTAATTAGCTGCTTTATTGGTATGCTTACCGATTCGCGTAGCTTTTTGTCATTCCCAAGGCACGAGTATTTCAGACGTTTGCTTTGTAATCTTTTAGGAGACGAAATTCAACGTGGTGAGTTGCCAAAAGAGGAGCTGGAATGGATTGGTAAAATCGTTTCAGACATCAGTTATTTTAATGCTAAAGAATATTTTAATTTTTAATTAGAAACGCATGTCTGACGAAGCTGTTTTTTTTGAGCAAGACAAGATAGAGTGGGAAGTTTTAGATGATAAAATTAGCCGTCAAATTGTTGGTTATGATGATACAATGATGATGGTTAATGTAAAGTTTAAAAAGGATGGTGTAGGTCAAATGCACAATCATTTTCATACACAAACCACATATATTTCCAGTGGTAAATTTGAAGTGACTATTGATGACAAAAAGAAAATTCTTAAAGAAGGGGATTCTTTTTTTGTGCCATCAAACGTTATGCATGGTGTTGTTTGCTTGGAAGAAGGCATGCTGGTAGATGTTTTTAATCCAGTAAGAAAAGATTTTTTAGAGAATAAAATTTAAAAGAGAAATTATGAAGAACGTATTCCAGCATTTTATTCTTTTAATAGCAGTGACGCTTACCGCATTTAGTTGTAGCGATACAAGCGATGTAGAAACTATTAAGTTGGCACATAGCTTAGACGTTAATCACTCTGTGCACAAAGCCATGGTGAAAATGGGAGAGGATTTGGCTGAAATTTCTGGCGGAAAAATGCAGTTAGAAATATACCCAAGTCAGCAATTAGGAACAGAGCGCGAGTGTATAGAATTGCTTCAAATCGGAAGCTTGGATATGACAAAAGTTTCCGTAGGTGTTATGGAAAATTTTGCACCACGTATGAAGGTTTTCGGTTTACCATATTTATTTAGAGACAGAGCACATGCTTTTGAAGTTTTAGACGGACCAATTGGTCAGGAGCTATTAGACGAAGGTACAAAGTACTGGATTAAAGGAATGTGTTATTACGATGCTGGTAGCAGAAGTTTTTACACTAAAGATAAGCCTATTAATTCTCCAGAAGATTTAAAAGGACTTAAAATTAGAGTAATGGAGAGTGTTACGGCAATGGATATGGTAAAAAGTTTAGGTGGTTCGCCAACACCAATTTCTTGGGGAGAGCTTTACACATCTTTACAACAAGGTGTTGTAGATGGAGCAGAGAATAACCCTCCAAGTTTTTATTTATCCAGACACTATGAGGTTTGTAAATATTATTCGTTAGATGAGCATACCGTTTTACCAGATGTACTAATCATAGGAACACATGTTTGGGATCGTTTATCTGAACAACAAAAGAAATGGCTTCAGCAAGCTGTAGATCAATCTGTATCTTATCAACGCGAATTATGGGCAGAAGCAGAAAAAGAAGCTTTAGAAGAAGTTCAAAAAGCAGGAGTAACTGTGGTAAGACCAGACAAATCTAGCTTTGCAAATGATGTAGAAGGAGTTTACGAAGCATACAGCAAAGATGATGATATGAAAGATCTTATAAACCGCATAAAGAATAACTAATAATGAGAAAAAAGATAGATAAGATTTTAGGAAACCTTCTCATTGTTATTATGGGAGTTATGGTAGTCAATGTAATTTGGCAAGTATTTACAAGGTTTGTTGTAGGTACGCCAAGTTCGTTTACAGATGAGTTGGCCAGATACCTTATGATTTGGCTGGGTATTCTGGGTGCAGCTTATGTTTCAGGAAGAAACATGCATGTTGCAATTGATGTATTACCTCAAAAAGCTTCAAATAAGACACAAAAATACCTAAAGTTAGTCGTATACGTGCTTATTATTTTGTTTGCATTGTTTGCTATGGTAATTGGAGGTTGCAGATTGGTCTACATTACCTATGTTTTAGATCAGCAATCACCAGCATTACAAATTCCTTTAGCCTTTGTGTATTTAGCAATTCCCGTAAGTGGATTACTAATCATTTACTATAAAATTTCAGACATCATTAATATCGAATAACATGGATTACATCCCAATTTTAGTTTTAGTTTTAAGTTTTGTTGGTTTGCTTTCAATAGGCACACCAGTAGCTTGGAGTATTTCTATTTCGTCTGTATTAACGATGTTAGTTAGTATTCCTGCTTTACCAGCTTTTACAACAGTTTCTCAACGTATGGGAACAGGTTTAGATAGTTTTGCCTTGCTTGCTATACCGTTTTTTATCCTCTCAGGACAATTGATGAATAAAGGTGGTATTGCACACCGACTCATAGCTTTTGCCAAGACACTTGTAGGTTCTTTACCAGGTGGATTAGCCTTAATAAATGTCATAGGTGCAATGTTAATGGGAGCTATTGCAGGTTCTGCAATGGCATCAGCTTCTGCAATGGGAAGTATTCTTGGTCCTGAAATGGAAAAAGAAGGCTATTCCAAAGAGTTTGGAGCTGCAGTTAATATTACTTCTGCAACAACAGGATTAATCATTCCGCCAAGTAATGTACTTATTGTATATTCCTTAGCTAGTGGTGGTGTTTCTATTGCTGCATTATTCTTAGCAGGTTACATTCCTGGTATCATTACAGGATTGTTTTTAATGCTGGTGGCTATGTTTTGGGCTAAAAAGAAAAAATATAAATTAGGAAAGCGTAGTTCTTTAAAAGATGTTTTTAAGACATTTATTGATGCAGTACCTAGTTTATTTTTATTGATAATTGTAATCGGTGGAATTGTAACAGGAATCTTCACAGCAACAGAGGCTTCTGCAATAGCAGTACTTTATACCTTGATTCTTGGTTTTGCTTATAAGGAAATCAGTTTTAAAACCTTACCTCAAATTTTATTAGACTCTGCATCTACAACAGCAGTTGTAATGCTATTAATTGGTGCATCAATGAGTATGTCTTGGGTAATGTCTTTTGAGAATATTCCGCAGAGTATCAGTGCTTCATTATTAGCAATAAGTGATAATCCAATCATCATATTATTAATCATCAATCTAATTTTATTGTTTGTGGGCATATTTATGGATATGACTCCAGCAGTATTAATCTTTACACCAATATTTTTACCAGTAGTAGAAGGTCTAGGTATGGATCCTATACAATTCGGTATCATCATGGTTTTAAATTTATGTATTGGGCTCTGTACACCACCTGTAGGCTCCGTCCTCTTTGTCGGTGTTGGTGTTGCAGAAACTACAATTCAAAAAGTAATGAAACCATTGCTACCATTGTTTTTAGCTATGGTAGTAGCTTTATTTTTAGTAACATATTTCCCACAATTAACACTTTGGTTGCCAAGTGTTTTCAACCTTTAAAATAGATTAAAATGTCAGTGACTGTAGATAAAAAATTAAATAGATCTAATTTAGGATTAGAAAAAAAATCACCGATAAAAGTCGTACAATTTGGAGAAGGTAATTTTTTAAGAGCCTTTGTAGAGTATGCATTTCAAAAATTAAATCAAAACGCTGATTTCAATGCTGGTGTTGCTGTCGTGCAACCTATTGATAGAGGTATGGTTGATATGTTGAATGACCAAGACGGACTATATACATTGTTCTTAAAAGGAATTCAAAAAGGTGAAGAAATTCAGACGAAAGAACTCATCACAAATATTGTGAAAGGTGTAAATCCGTATGCCAATTTTCAACAATATTTAGACTTGGCGAAAGAAGAAGAGTTACAATTTATTATATCTAACACAACTGAAGCTGGCATCGCTTATGTAGAAAGTGATACTTTAGAAATGCAACCACCAAGTTCATTTCCAGCAAAGCTTACTGTGCTATTGTATGAGCGTTTCAAGCATTTCAATGGTGTTTCAGACAAAGCATTGACAATTATTCCATGCGAATTAATTAATTACAATTCTGATACTTTAAAAGAAATAATTTTAAAGTATTGTGCAGATTGGAAGCTTGAAGAAGAGTTTAAAACCTGGTTAACGCAAGAGTGTTCATTCCATAATACGTTGGTAGACCGTATTGTTCCTGGTTATCCAAAAGACCAAATTGAAGAGTATAACGCGCAGTTAGATTATAAAGACAATTTAATTGTTTCGGCTGAAACATTTCTACTTTGGGTTATTGAAGGAGGCGATGATTTAAAAGCCAAATTGCCTTTCGATAAAACTGATTTAGACGTAAAAATTGTTGAAGATATGCAACCATATCGTACTAGAAAAGTACGTATTTTAAATGGTGCGCACACATCAATGGTACCATTTTCGTTGCTTTATGGAAATGAAACCGTAAAAGAAACCGTTGATAACGATTTTACTGGAGCTTTTGTAAACAGTGCCATTTTTGATGAAATCAATCACGTGTTACCAATGGACAAAGCAGAATTAGACAGTTTTGCTGAAGAAATCCTAGACCGTTTTAGAAATCCATTCATCAAGCATAAGTTAGCTGATATCGCTTTAAATTCTATTTCAAAATTTAAGGTGAGAGTATTACCAAGTTTATTGGAATACAACGAGAAATTTCAAAAGTTACCAGCGCATTTAACCTTTGCTTTTGCGTGTTTAATTCGTTTTTATAAAGGCGAATGGAATGATGAAGCATTGCCTATAAAGGATAGTGAAGATATTGTAAACGCTTTCAAAACTATTTGGTCAACTGATGATTACAAAGCTGTTGCTACAGCAGCATTACAAAACACGACGTTTTGGGACGAAGACCTTACAAACGTAAACAACCTTGTAGATGCTATTGCATTGGCATTAGAAGAAATTGAAGCTAATGGCGTTGAGCAAGGTTTGAAAAATTTCAAGAATAAATTATAAGATTAATAAACCGAGAGGTGATGCAGAAGAAGTTAATAAAAGTACATCCAACAGATAATGTCGCAGTGGCTTTGGTCAACCTAAAAGCTGGAGACGTTATAGCATTTGAAGGTCAAGATATCAAAGTGATTTCAGATGTTAAGGCGAAGCATAAAATCGCGATGAATGATTTTGGTGCTGGAGATCGCATTATGATGTACGGAGTTTTAGTAGGAAAAGCGAGTGAAGCTATAGCAAAAGGTGATGTGCTTACCACTGAAAATGTAAAACATCAAAGTGCAAAAGTCACTCAAAAAACTGATACCATTGGTTGGTCTGTTCCAAATGTAGACAAGTGGAAAGACAAAACATTCATGGGTTACCATAGAGAAGATGGGCAAGTTGGTACAGCCAATGTTTGGCTGTTTTTTCCTTTGGTATTCTGCGAAAACAGAAATATTGAACTACTAAAAGATATTTTTGAAAAAGAACTTCTGACTCAAAAGTCTAATAGCCACAGAATGTTGTTGCGTTCGTTGGTAAATGAAGATAACGGAACTACAGCAGTTGAGCCAGAACAAACCACGAATGTGTTTGATAATATTGAAGTGAAATTCATCACGCATCCTGGAGGTTGTGGTGGTATTCGTCAAGATTCTGAAAGTCTAGCACGTTTGTTAGCTGGTTATGTGAAAAATCCGAATGTGGCAGGAGCAACGGTATTAAGTTTGGGATGTCAAAATCTTCAAATTGATATTTTCAATAAAGCATTAGAAGCGATTAGTCCAAACAACAAAAAACCAGTGTTGATGTACGAGCAACAACAAATGGGAACTGTTGATGAAATGCTAACAGCAATTATAAAAAACTCGTTTGAAGCCATTAAGGAAGCGAATAAAATTGAGCGTCAACCAGCACCTTTATCGAAGCTTAAAGTAGGTTTAGAATGTGGAGGTTCTGATGGTTTTTCAGGTATTTCAGCAAACCCAACTTTAGGTTATACTTCAGATATGTTAGTAGCACTTGGAGGAACAGCAATTTTAGCTGAATTCCCAGAACTTTGTGGTGTAGAGCAGGAGTTGGTAAACCGATGTGTAGAAGAAGATAAGGCGGATAAGTTTTTAAGCTTAATGCAAGCCTTCGAAAAATCCGTTGTAGATGCTGGTTCTGGTTTTGATATGAATCCATCGCCAGGAAACATCAAAGACGGATTGATTACTGATGCTATGAAATCTGCAGGTGCTGCTAAAAAAGGTGGTACGTCACCAGTAGTTGATGTTTTAGATTATGGCGAATATGTTACAAATCCAGGTCTTAATTTATTGTGTACACCAGGAAATGATGTAGAAAGTACTACAGCAATGGTAGGTTCTGGAGCAAACATTGTGTTGTTTACAACAGGTTTAGGAACACCAACCGGAAACCCGATTACACCAGTGATAAAAGTATCTTCAAATTCGGAGTTAGCAGCAAAAATGAGCGATATTATTGATGTAGATACTGGAGATGTTATTAAAGGCGAAAAGACTATAGAGGAGATGGCAGAGACGATGCTTCAGTACATCATTGATGTGGCTAGTGGTACCATAAAATCTAAAGCAAGTATCTTAAATCAAGATGATTTTATTCCTTGGAAACGAGGTGTGTCTTTATAAAATTAAGTTTTCAGCTAGAGTTAAGCAGAAGCTTCACTTTTCACTTTAAGTGAAGAATCTCTGATGATTAATTCTGGCTGAAGTACGATTTTTTCGCTTTCCTTGTTAAGTGTTTTACTGTCCACTTCTTTTAAAAATACTTTAGCGGCAATCCTACCCATTTCAATAGGTGACTGATCGACAGAAGTAATAGAAAGTTCCATAAATTTGGTAAAAGGCTCGTTACTGAATCCAACAACACTAATATCTTCAGGAATACTTAAACCTTGATCTTTTATTTCTTGTATGGCACCAAGTGCACTAAAATCTGAAGAAGAAAATATAGCATCAGGCGGATTCTTCATTTTTAGTAGCTTTTTTACCGTTTTTCTACCTTCAGAAACCTTACTAAACGTTTCTATAACTAAATCTTCATCAAACTCTAATCCATGATCTATAATCGCTTGTTTGTAGCCTAAATAACGATTTTTAAAGATCTCTAGCGACCTATTATTAGAAAGATGAGCGATACGCTTACAACCTTGCTCTATGAGGTGTTTGGTAGCTTGGTAAGCACCATTGAAGTCATCAATGGTTACAGAACTAACACCAGGAATTTCTTTTTTTCTATCGAAGAAGATTAACGGTACTTTTTTTTGAGCAATGTTATGAAATACATTACTTTTTGATTTAGCATTAGAAATAGACATTAAGATACCATCAACTTGAGCATTTAATAATGAGTTAATATTACCTGTTTCCAAGTTTTCTTGGTCGTGTGTTTGGCAGACAATGACATGATAACCTTTTGGATACAATTCTTCTTCAATACCTCTAATTACGGACGCAAAGAAGTTACTATCCATACGAGGAACAATAACACCAACATTATAGCTTTTTCCACTTTTTAACGCTTTAGCAAGTGTGTTTTGCTCATAGTTCATTTTTTGAGCAGTTTCTTGAACTAACTTTCGTGTCTTCTCACTAATTTTTGGATTGTTATTTAAGGCTCTAGATACAGTTGCAGCTGTAAGTCCAACCTCCTTGGCTATATCGTAAATCGTAGTCTTTTTTTTCATTAGTTTAACGTTTTAACCTTGAATTCATAAACCTTGCCTTTCTCAGTTTCAATGTCATAAAGCTTATAATTGAGCAAATCTAATTGTTTTATGGTTATTTCCTTTGAAACCAAAGGTGTTTTTATGTCTGGTGTTTGGTAAAATGAATTCATGTTTTTCCCTTTGGCTTTTGTTAATTCCTTTCCGTTAGAACCCAAAAGTGTTTCAAGAGTTCGTATTCTTAAATTGCCACCTAATTCAGATTTTATTTTAACTGAACTTAGCTTATTATTAGCCCATTTAATATCAACTTCAAATCCTCCTCGCGCTTTTAAACCTTTAATTTCACCATCGCTCCATTCGCTTGGAAGCGCTGGTAAAATGTGTATAGCTTCGTCATGAGATTGAAGCAACATTTCTGCTATACCAGCTGTACAACCAAAATTTCCATCAATTTGAAATGGTGGGTGTGCATCTAATAAATTTGGATATGTACCACCGGATTTAGTACCATCTTCAACTAAGGCCAATTGGGTTTTTATAAGCTTATATGCTCTGTTTCCATTTAGCATTCGTGCCCAAAAATTTACTTTCCATCCCATGGACCAACCAGTTGAAATATCACCTCTTTGTTCTAAAGTTTGTTCTGCGGCATTAAACAATTCAGGGTTTTTAAAAGGAGATATTTGGTTTGAAGGATATAAACCGTACAAATGCGAAATATGACGATGTGTATTGTTTGGATTGTCCCAATCTTTTATCCATTCTTGTAATTGTCCATATTTACCTATTTGCATAGGAGGTAAGCGCTTTTTTAGCTTGCTAATTGAGTCTGCAAATTCGGAATCGATATTTAAAATTTTAGATGCATTTTCGACATTACTGAACACATCAAAGACCAATTGGTTGTCCATTGTGGTTCCGTAGCTAATGCCAACATCATCTAGATATTTGTTTTCAGGGGACATTGATGGAGAAACCACTAACCAATTGTGTTCAGGTTCTTCCTGTAAAACATCTGCATAAAATCGTGCCTTTCCTTTTAGAATAGGATAATTTTGCCTTAAAAATTCTTTATCTCCTGTAAACAAATAATGCTGCCATATATGTTGACTCAACCAAGCTCCTCCCATTGGCCACAGACCATAAAATCCACCATCAACCATACCTGAAATTCTCCATATATCTGTGTTGTGATGTATATTCCAACCACGAGCATGGTACATATTTTTGGCACTTTCTTGCCCAGTTACAGATAAGTCTTTTAACATTGAAAAAAGAGGCTCGTGCAGTTCTGAAAGATTAGTGACTTCAGCAGGCCAATAATTCATTTCGGTATTAATATTTACAGTGTATTTGCTGTCCCAAGAAGGTGATAATTTGTCGTTCCAGATTCCTTGAAGATTTGCTGGTTGTCCACCTGATCTTGAGCTTGAAATCAGTAAATAACGACCAAATTGAAAATACAAAGCAACTAACGACAAGTCATTTGAATTTGCAAAACTTTGCAAACGCTGATCTGTTGGTAATTCAGACGATTCATTTTTTCCTAAATTAAAAGAAACACGTTTGTAAAGGTTTTGATAATCTTTAACATGCGTGTTTTTTAGAGATTCAAAAGACTTGAGTTTACAATTTTCTAAATAGTCTTTAACAATTCTTTCAGCTGAGCTACTTAAATCATTGTAGTTTTTAAAGTTTGTACCGATGCTAACAAAAAGTAATACTTCGTTGGCATTTTTAACAGAAAGAGACGTTTGGTTTTGTTCAAGTTTTCCACCTATTAATTTTGGAAAAACAAAAGTTTCGAACTTGATTTTACCTGTTTTGTTTTCATGGTTGCCAGCAGTTCCGTTGAGTTTTAAAATACCATTTTCAACAGAAATATGATGCTTTTTTTGAGGCGAATCTATTGATATATCAAAGCTTATTTGATTTTCAACGTCTGATGAAAGACGAATAATCATAACTTGGTCAGGGTAGGATACAAAATATTCGCGTTTAAAATTGACGTTATCAATAGTATAGCTAATTGTAGAAATGGCATTGTCTATATCTAGAGTGCGTTTATAGTTTTTTGGATTTTCGTGGTTTTGAAAACTCAAATTCAAGTTGCCAACAGTTTGGTAAGGCATACCATTGTTATTATCATTTGGAGCCTGTTTTGGAAAAACTTCGAGAGCCTTTTGTTGCGCCTCTTCAAACTTTCCTTCAAAAAGAAGTGTTCTTAAACTTTCAATATCTTTGTAACGGTCTTTGGTAATGTTGCTTCCAGGTTCTCCAGCCCAAACAGTTTCTTCGTTTAACTGAATTCTATCATTTTTGACTCCTCCAAAAAGCATTCCGCCGATACGTCCATTTCCAATAGGTAAAGCTTCATTCCAATTTTTGGCTGGTTGCCTATACCATAAGGTGTTGCTATTGGATTTTATAACATCAGTTTTCTTAGCACAAGACAAGATGTTGATGGTAATAATCACAACCAGAATTTTAATAACATTATTAAAAAGAACGTTTCTCATGTAGATAAATTAGATGTCCTATGTGTTTGTATTTTTTATTAATGAACGGACTAATTAAAACCCTATAAAACTACAAGTTTTATTTAAATTAGCTTTGCTAATTTTAAGAAATTGATTATCATTGGGTAATCGATTACATAAATGTAATTCTTTATTTTTAAAATTCATAATATGAGTATGGATATTGTAAAGAAATTAAGCTGTTTTGTAGGAGCTGTTTTACTTTTTTTTAGTTGTAGCAGTGAGGGTTCAAGTGATAATTCACCAGACATAATTTTAGTAAGTAGTATAACTATAATTGGTAGTACAATTAATGATGGTGCAACAAGTCAATTATCGGTACAAGTGTTGCCTATAAATGCTTCAAACTTAAATGTTACTTGGAGTGTATCTAGTCCGTCTATTGCTTCTATTTCTAATTCAGGTTTGTTAACAGCAGTTTCTAATGGTTCGGTTACAGTTAGAGCTAATGCACAAGATGGTTCCGGTGTTTTTGGAGAGCAGACATTTGAGATTTCTGGAGTTGGCAATCCGGTTAACGGAACAATTGTAGAAACTTCACAACAAATTCTAACTGCAATTGCTTCAGCTAATCCAGGAGAGACTATTTACGTTAGAGGAGGAGACTATATTTTCAATTCTACCATACAAATTTCTGGAAATGGTTCTAACAATAATTTAATTTCGCTTTTAGCGTATTCTTCTGATACCGAAAGACCTCGATTCAATTTTTCATCCATGTCTGAAAATTCATCTAACAGAGGTGTTGAACTTTCTGGTGATTACTGGCATATTAAAGGCATAGATATTTATGCTGCTGGCGATAATGGTATGCATATTTCTGGCAACAATAATACCATTGAATTTTGCACATTTAGTGAAAATAAAGACTCAGGTTTGCAGATTGATGGCGGTGGAAGTAATAATATTATTCTGAATTGTGACTCGTACTATAATGCTGATTCTTCTTTAGAAAATGCAGATGGATTTGCCTGTAAATTAAATGCAGGATCCAATAATAAATTTATTGGTTGTAGGGCTTGGCAAAACTTAGATGATGGTTGGGATGGCTACTTAAGAGATACAGATAATATTTCGACTACTTACGAAAACTGTTGGGCTTTTAAAAATGGATATTTAATGAACGGAACTGTTGGTGCTGGTGATGGAAACGGTTTTAAAACCGGAGGTAGTGATGATAAAACATTAAAGCATAATGCTGTGTACACCAATTGCATAGCAGCAGGTAATGTTTATGATGGTTTTGATCATAATAGCAATCGAGGAGAAGTAGAAATCTATAATTGCTCAGCTTATGGTAATGGACGCAATATTAATTTTAGTTCTACTAATATTGCTCAATTTTTACTGATAAAAAACACCGCTTCTTTTGCAGGTAATAACAATGATAGTTATTCTGCAACTACTACAGATATTACGAGCAATGGATGGCAAAATGGAATTACTACTAGTGCTTCTGATTTTATAACTATAGATATTGATTTACTTGCCTCTCCAAGAAATGAAGACGGAAGTTTACCTAATATAGATTTCTTAAAATTAGTATCTGGAAGCGATTTGATTGATGCTGGTGAAGATGTTGGACTTCCGTTTAATGGTAATGCACCAGATATAGGCGCATTTGAATTTAATTAAAGCAAAATATGCTAGTAGATGTATTTATAGTTCATCTACTAACATATTAGCATAAACTTCAATATTAGAATAGTGCTCATTTAAGGTATTTAAGTGGGCATCTTTTTTGTTTTTATTTAGCTGTAGTTTTCGCTCCCATTTGTCTGGTATACCATCATTATCAGAGTCTTTTGAAGCTTTCTTAGGTTTTATTTTAGGCCAACCACCAACATTATCCTGCGAGTCTATAATTCCGTTTTTGTAGCTTGGTTTATCCTTTTTTATGCTCTTTATAATCCTTTTGTCTACTTTGTCTCTGTTAAAGCTGGCACCAGCTTGTTTAAGCACGTTTTTATAAGCAATTTCGGTATCGGTAGTTAGAACGTTATTGTTAATATCAACAGCTTTTTCAAGCTTTGTAAGTTCTGGTTGATCGCATTGAACTCCACCATTCCAATTGTTATTAGTGATGTCTTGATAATTATAAACGTAGTTTCCGTCAACATAGAATTTTCCATAAGGTTCAGAAGGGCTTACAATTCTGTCTAATTTTGAGGATGTTGTTGCAGGACCAGATTTAAAATAATTGTTGACAATGTTGTAAGTACCTTCTTCGCCACCATAAATACTATTTTCGCCCCAATTATATATTACGTTATTTCTGAAATCAACAAATTCATCTTCAGAATTTTTAGTCGTTTTAGAGCCGCTAAATCTTGGGTTTCTGCTATTGTTATTAGCAATTAGATTATGGTGAAACGAAGCGTTTACTCCTCCCCAAATTCCTCCATAACCATGAGCACCTTTTTTGTGTACAGATCTGTTTAGAGCTTCCGAAACAATGTTCCATTGAAACGTAAAATTTTTGTTGTTATAAAATGAAGCATTTTCATCTGTTGCCCAACTGATAGAGCAGTGGTCTATAATTACATTTTCGGTATTTCTACAACCAAGAGCATCACCTTCAATACCATTAACATCTCCCATTCTAAATCTCAAGTATCTTACAATAACATTATTAGATTTTATAGTTACAGGATAGCCTTTTATGGTAATGCCACCACAAGGAGCTGTTTGCCCTAATATGGTTAAATCTCCTTTGTTGATATCTAATTTAGATTGAAGCTCAATAGTACCAGATACATCAAAAACAATAATTCTGGCACCTTTTTTTTGAATGCCTTTTCTAAGGCTACCTTCTCCGCTATCATTTAGGTTTGTTACTTTATAAATAAAGCCACCTCTTCCACCTGTGGCATATTGCCCAAAACCTTCTGCAGTAGGAAATGCTTTTTGTTGAGCAGAAAGGCCAAAAATGGTTATTAGGCTTATTAATAAAATGAAGTTTATTTTTTTCATGTGGTATTCTTCCGTATTAATTTAATAAAAAAAGGAGAAATGTTATTTAAAACAAATCTCCTTCTTTAAAGACTAACTTATCTCAATATTATTGTCTCCAACGAGGATCTCCAACTTGGTTGTCAATTAAAGATTGTGTTGTAATTGTGAAATCGCCATTGAGAGGATCTACAAAACCAGGATCTAATGTGTCATAACTTGAAGATGTGTCATATCTTGGTACAGTAGGATCGTAAAATGTAGGTGCGTTAAAATAATTATTATTACTAAATGTAATAAACTCATCCGTTCTGTCTTGATCCGAATAACCTTCTGAATCTGTATCTGTAATTAAAGTATTTGTTACAGTGATGTCATTGTCTTCAAATCTTACGTACAGAATTCTTCTGCTTGAAGAATTAGAACAAGCATATAAAGTACAACTGTCTATAGAGATGTTACAAAGGTTGCCGTTAGAAGCAAGTGTCCCAGCATCATCAATTCTAAAGAAATCTCTTCCAGGTGCACAGTTGTTAAATGTACTATTACTGAAATTTACATTTAAAACATCTGAATTTCTAAAATCAAAGAAATCACCACCACTTGTTAAGACATTTGTAACAATACAGTTCTCAACTGTTACAGATTGTAAAATAGCATCGGTAACATTACCTGCTATAAATGATCTGTTGTAATCGTGAACGTTACAACCGCTAACTAATAAAGAGTTGTAGTTTCCTGTACTTGTGTATCTTAACATGTCAGTTAAATCTGTAGCGACATCTCCTGTAAGATCTAAGTCTATAAGTTCTACATCAGTAGCTCCATCTACAATAGAAAAGCTAACCTTTAATAAAGGTTTGTCAAAACTGTATAGTCCTCTTATTGTTAAAGGCTTATCTAGTGTAATAGTACCAACTTGAGCTGTGTAATCACCAGCATCTAGTACTAATACATCACCAGGATTAGCATCGGCCACCATTTGAAATATATCATCCGTTGGAGTAACCAATATACCATCACCAATATCAATACCTGTAGTGAAATTTAACACTCCTCTTATTGTAGTACCGTTAAGAATTTGTACAGTATAATCTGTTTCACCTGTTAGACCTGTTACAGTTGCTACACCTTCAGCGATTTCTTGAGCAGATAAAGTATAGCTAATGTTACCTGGTACTATAAATAACTCAGTTACAGCAGTATTTGGTAACCATCTAAATGTAGCTTCGGTAGCTAAAATATCTTCAGGTACTATAGGGTAAAAAATCTGTTCTGTTAATGTTTCAGCTGTTGTAGTAGCATAGGTAGAATTGTTTAAACCTCTAGAACTAATAGCTTGTACTCTTATATAATAGAACGTTTCTTGTTCTAATTCTATTTGCACAGGTACGTCTTCATAAGTTACTGAAACTGATTCAATAATTGTTGAGAATGAAGCATCTTCACTAATTTCAATTAAATAATCGTTAACATAAGGATCAGAATCCCACTGAAGTTCTACAACTACTTGGTTTCTAATAAATGCTTGTAAACCAACTGGTGCAAATTCGCGACTTACGTTTAGCTCTTCAATAACTTCATCTGGACTGTCACATCCCGAAAATGTAAATAGTAGAGAAAGAACCACTATCGAACATTTTAAAATATATTTTGCTTTCATCATGTTTTAAGTTTCTTAATTATTAGTTATTAATAGCCGTAATCGTTAACCAATTGACCATTACTTGCATCTAAAAAGACTTGCCATATAGGCCAAAATTGTCTATCGTCTGGATTTACCCCAAGCTTGTATATGGAGTTAATCATATCATCCTCTAAAACAGTCCAGTCTTGTGGTGTGTAGTCTGGCCCAGGATTAGTTGTTTCGTTTCTGTTTAGACCGTAAATATCTAAAGTCTCACCATCCTCTTCGTATTTGTAATAAAGTGTAGTCGGTACATCTGCATACTCACCAATTCTGTTTTTTAGATTGAACATTTTTGTTTTTGCTTCATCTAAATTAGCACCTAATAAATTCCAACGAATCAGGTTCATTTTACGTTCCATTTCACCAGTAAATTCATATTTGTGCTCATCAATGATAGCTTCAAGCATATCGGCAGAACTTGTTAAGCCATCAACATATGCATCAACTTTTTCGGCATGTAATTCGGAAGGAAAGGCTCTTCTTCTTAATTCTTTTAAGTATGGTGCTGCGGCTCCAGGTCCTTGCAATTCGTTAGCTGTTTCTGCAGCAATAAGTAATACTTCTGCATAACGCATGTAAATTTTATTTACACCATCATCATTTGTAGAAGTTACATAGCGATTCATCCATTCGTATCTGTATTTTCCAAAATACCAAGTGTCAAGACCAACTAATTCTTGCTGAGCAAAACCGTCTGTTGGGTTTCCCCATTGGTATGGTACACAAGTTATATCTCTACGAGTATCTTGTTCGTCAAAGTCATAGAATACCGTTGGCAATGGACCAGCAATACCACCTCTTGCCTGACCAGTGTGTTGATCTACACCTCTGTGTCTAACAGCAAAAGAAAATAACACTCTACCACGACCAGCTGCAAAAGGTATTTCCCAAAGTGATTCGCCACCAGCAGCCACAGATTCTTCGTTAAAATTTCTCCATAATGTTTCAAAAGATGGTTCTAAACTCGCTTTTCCACTGTTAATTACGTCTGTAGCTTCATTAAAAGCTAATGTGTACATATTCTGAACAGAAAGATCAGGATCGTTACTCCTTCTTATACCATCAGGATATTGTTGGAAACCTGAAGCAGCAAGTGCTAATCTAGCTCTAAAGGCTTTAACAAATGCTTTGTTTGCTCTCTCTACTGTAGTAGTTGTAGCGTTATCGTTTGGCCAAGCCACCAATTCTTCAGCTTCACCTAAGTCTGCAATGATTTGTTTGTATATAACATCTCTACTCGATTTTGGTAGATATAATGTTTCCGCAGAAATAGGCTCAAAACGTGCAGGAACATCTCCCCATGTTTTTAATAAATCAGCATAATATATAGCTCTGTAGGTTAAAGCTTCTCCTAGTAATTGGCCTAACTCTGTTCCAGGCTCTGGGTTACCATAAGTTCTTAAACCTCTTATACATAGGTTTGCACGTTCTATACCTGCATACATCATAGCCCAAACGTTGTTATCTCTATTCATTTGAGTATTTGTAGGAGTTGCATCGTATATCATTAATTCTCCTTGCGAGCTTCCTACTTCATCAGAGCTGTAATTCCATTCAGTATCTGTATTAAAACCATAAAAAGGAATATAACGACCTCTATAAGAATTAGTTTGTCCCATACGCTCTAGGATGCCATCTACAGCACCTCTAGCTAAATCTGGTGTTGAGAAGATAACTGATTCATCTCCTGATGATGGAGCAGGCGCATCTAAAAAGTCTTCATCAAATTCTTGACAGGAATTAAAAAGCCCTGCAAGAAAGATTAACGTTAGAAATATTGTTTTTTTCATTTTCAAAGTTTTTTAAAAATTAAGGTTTAAACCAAAAGCAACTTGTCTACTTCTAGGATATGCTGAGTAATCTACACGAGGTGTAAATGTTGTTTTTCTTCTTGTTGATACTTCTGGATCGATACCAGAATAATTTGTCCATACAAAAACGTTATTAGCAGTAACATACAATCTTAATTTAGTGATTCCTAAATCTCCTACTGCAGATTCCGGTAAAGTGTAACCTAAAGTTAAGGTATTTAATCTTAAGTAAGTACCGTCTTCTACAGCCCAGTCACTAAATACATATCTTTGCATATACGGAGACCACATTGTAGTATTTGCATTTAATGCTTCTAGTTGAGACGGATCTGTAACTAGTTGACCCGAAGAAGGATCTAAGTTTGTCCATCTAACACCATCAGCGAACTCCGTAGTTAGGTTTCCGAAATCATTACTCTCTCTTGGTGTATTTGAATGAATTTTATTAGCGTTGTATACGTCAAAACCAACACTCCAATTAAAAGCCGCTGTAAAATCAAATCCATAAGCTCTAGCACTTAAAGTCATACCTCCTGTAAAATCAGGGTTAGCATCACCAATTACTGTGTTATCATCATTATCTACAACGCCATCTCCATTGATATCTTTAAGTTTTAGAGCTCCAGGTCTAACAAAGCCATCTCCAATAACAGCACTATTGTCAACAACACCATCTCTTAACGTGTATTCTCCAGTAGTAGAATCATAGTCAAAGTCAGATACTTCATAACGACCATCGCTCTTGTAGCCATACATTATACCTAGAGGAGAACCAACTTGTACAAGGTAATCATTTCCAATTTGACTAGAAGCCCACTCAGACGTCCAACCAAAGTCTTCTAATTCACCTAGTGAATTAATTTTATTTGTATTTGCACTAATGTTGAATGATAAATCTAATCCGTAGTTTTCTTTGTTTATAGCAGAATAATTAATTAATGCTTCAAAACCAGTATTTTGTATTTCACCAATGTTTCTAAATTGATATTCATAACCAGATCCTGGTGTACGGAAAGCTAAAAGTAAATCTTTAGTAACGTTTTTATAAAGTTCAAAAGAACCACTTAAACGACCATTAAAAAGAGAATAATCTAATCCAATATTTTGCGTTACAGTAGTTTCCCATTTTAAATCTGGGTTTGCTAATACGTTTGAAGCTGCCCAATAGTTGTCTATACCATTTATGTAAGATGTATTGTAAGATTGGAATGTCTGAATAGTTTGCCCTGTTGGAATATTATTGTTACCAGCCTCACCATAACTTAAACGTAATTTTAATGAATTTAGCCAATCTGTATTTTGAAGAAATTCTTCTTCAGAAACTTTCCATGCAAAAGCAGCAGATGGAAAGTATCCCCAACGATTATCTCCTAAGAATTTACTAGAACCATCAATACGATAAGTTGCTGTAAGTAAGTACTTGTTTTTATAATCGTAGTTGGCACGACCAAAGAAAGATAATAGTTTGTCTTCTGGACTGTAAAAATTATTCACAGAAAACGGTGTTCCTTGAGTTGTTAAGTTTACGCTTGTGTTAAAATCAAAAGCTGAAGGAAAACCATGAAGTTCACTAGTAACTTGATTGTTCTTAGCAATTATCATTTCCTGACCAACTAAAAGTTGTAATCCATGATCATCACCAAGGTGGTTTTTAAAGTCGTAGTTAATAGTATTTGCATTTCTAAAGTCTTCACGCTTTCTATCTCTAATAACTAAACTTGGTAAGCCTTGATTTTCTACAGCAGGTCTGTTGCTTGAAAAATAGGTTGATTTACCATAAAAACGATAATCTAAATCATTTCTATTGTTAAGGGTAAGACTTGTCTGAAATTTAAGATTATCAATTACTTCCCACTCAAAGCTACCAGAAAGATTTAAGTTTTTTCTAGACTGTCTTCTTTGGTTGTCATCTACAGCTACAAAAGGATTTACTAAGTCACTAAAGAAAGTCTCCTCTGTGTTAGTTGGATCAAAACTTACTAATGGTATAGGAGAGTATCTTATAGAGTGCTTAAGTCTTGAGTCTGCAGAAGAAACTTCATTTTGTTCATTAGCACCACCACCATTAATTTCTGTATCTGAGTAACGTGCATTAAATGTTAAGTTAACTCTATCGCTGGCTTTACTCTTTAAAGCTAAAGATAAGTTCTGTCTTTTAAAATTAGAACCAACCATAATAGCCTTTTCGTCATATAATGCGTAATTAAAATTGAAATTAATTTTTTCAGAACCACCTCTTATTGACAAATCTCTACTTTCTACTTCTCCTGTGCGACCATAAATAAGGTCCTGCCAATCGTTACCTTTCATACCGATATATTGGTCGTAATCTTGGTAAAGACCATAGTTTTCTTCATATATCTGAGGCTCATCGTTTAGTAACCAATATTCATATTGCCACTTTACAAAGTCCTCCGGACTTAAAACATCAATTGTGTTTGCGATCTTCTTAACACCATAGAATGTATTGAAGTTAACAGATATTTTACCTTCTCTACCACTTTTAGTAGTTATGATAACAACACCATTAGCACCTCTAGAACCATAGATAGCAGTTGAAGACGCATCTTTTAAAACACTTATGTTTGCAATGTCAGAAGGTGAAATGTCACTTAAATTATTAATAGGGAAGCCATCAACAATTATTAAAGGCGAACTGTCTTGTGTTATAGACCCTGTACCTCTTACCTTAATTTGAACTTCCGCATCTGGCGAACCTTCAGTAGATAAAACTTCAACACCTGCCAAACGACCTGTTAAAGTCTCAGCAACATTAGAAATATTTTGTTCTTTAAGATCATTACCGCTTACAGTAACAACAGATCCTGTTAAATCAGATTTTCTTGCTGTACCATAACCAATTACAACAACCTCGTCTAAGGCTTCTTGACTTGGCTTTAATACAACATTTATAGTTGTTTTATCACCTATTTTAATTTCTTGAGTAGCATATCCTAAATAAGAAACTACTAATATAGCATTTGGCCCACTAACTGTTAGTGAGTAATTACCGTCAAAATCAGTAGATGTTCCGTTAGTCGTTCCTTTAACCAATACAGAAGCACCAGGAACAGGTCCACCGATATCTTCTGCGGTTACTGTACCTGATATTGTTTTGCTTTGGGCAAATAAACAAGAACCGCTCAAAAGGAATAATACAAATAAGGATGTCGAAATGTTTTTTTTCAAAATAATGCGTTTGGCATTAGTTTTTTCCCGAAAAAAAAGCAAATGTTCAAATAGAGAGTTAAACATAAGATTTTTGAGTTAGTTTATAAATTAATTAAAATATGTAATCGATTGCACAAATTTATCGTTAATTTTGAAATACACAAATTTTTGTTAATATTTTTTTCGATATGTTAATTTTTTAAGCAAAAATTGAGCAATCTATAATTTGATGCTTTTTGTTATTTGTGCAAGTATTGATTATTTTAAAGTGTTAAGTCTTTTTTTTTGGAATATCGAACTAAATTTTATAGGTTTGGTAATCGATTACATTATTAATAATTTGATATGATATTAGACAGGTTTTTTAGTGAGATTTTAAAAATCAGTAAGCTCTTTTTGAGAATTCCTCAAATAGCTCCTTTTGTAATGCTAGTGATAGTTGTTTCGTGCAAAGGGGAAGAGTCAGCAAAAGAAAAAGGTCCTTGGGATATGATGCAAGAAGTTGTTGAAAGTGTTAAGGAACCAACATTTCCTAAAAAAACATTTAATGTTGTAGACTATGGTGCAATCGCAGATGGCGTGACTAAAAATACGGATGCTTTCAAAAAAGCTATTAAAGCATGTACGGAAAGTGGAGGAGGAAAAGTAGTAGTTCCTAAGGGCGAATATTTAACAGGAGCTATTCATTTAGACGATAATGTGAATCTGCATTTAGAAGAAGGTGCTGAGATTTTATTCAGTACAGATCCTCAAGATTATTACCCTTTAGTTGCTACAGCTTATGAGGGTATTGAGTTAATGAATTATTCTCCGTTATTATATGCTTACAAGAAGAAAAATATAGCGGTTACAGGAAAAGGAATTTTAAACGGCCAAGCAGGTAATGATAACTGGTGGAAATGGTGTGGAAAAGATATCTACGGATGGGAAGAAGGTATGCCTCATCAAAAAGATAGCCTTAACTTACCAAGACTTATGGAAATGGGTCAAGAAGGTACACCATTAGAAGAGCGTGTTTTTGGTGATGGCCATTATTTAAGACCAACATTTTTAGAGCCTTTTGAAAGTGAAAATATCTTAATTGAAGGAGTGAAAATTGTAAATGCTCCATTTTGGATTATTCACCCATTCAAATCAAAAAATATTATAGTTGATGGAGTAACGGTAGAAAGTCACGGACCAAACAATGATGGTTGCGATCCAGAATATTCAAAGAACGTCATCATTAAAAACTGTACTTTTAATACTGGTGATGATTGTATCGCTATAAAAGCAGGAAGAGATGCTGAAGGTAGACGTGTAGGTATTAAAACCGAAAATGTAGTAGTACAAAATTGTAAAATGATTGATGGCCACGGCGGTGTTGTAATAGGTAGTGAGATGTCTGCTGGAGTTTCTAACGTTTATGTTGAAAATTGCGAAATGAATAGCCCAAATCTAGATAGAGCTATCAGGTTAAAAACGAACTCAAGACGAGGCGGAACAATTGATGGCGTTTATGTTAGAAATCTTGAAGTTGGTCAGGTAAAAGAAGCGGTACTAAAGCTGAATATGTTCTATGCAACATACACTAACCAAACAGGCGAGCATATACCAGAAATAAAGAATATCGTATTAGAAAATGTAAAAGTTAAAAACGGAGGTTACTACGGTATTTTAGCTAAAGGTTACGAGCAATCGCCAATTACAAACGTGACTTTAAAGAATGTAAATATTGAAAAAGTAGATGAAGCATTTTCGTTAGAGAATGTGTCTAACTTAAAACTTATAGATACATATATCAATGGCTCATTAATGCAGAGTCCACCTCAGACTAAAGATTAATAATGTTTATAAATCAATTCCCTAACTATTGAGATTAATAGCGTTAATTTGAATGAGCCTGACCTAAAAATCAGGCTTATTTTTTAAAAAAACCATACTGTGCAAAAAGCCATAACATACAGCCTTTTTTTCTTGATGTTTTCATCAAGTGTTTTTGCATTTCAAACTATTCAAAAAGATACATCTTACACAGTAAATAGTTCTTACAAGAAGTACAAAAAGCATTTTCCGAATATAGAAATACCAAAGCCTCAGTGTTATGAGAATGTCAATGAAATATACGATGAGGTTTATAAGCAAATTGATGAGCGAAAACTACATTTAGACGCTTTTGTAAATACAGATTCCTTGTTAAAGCCTGCTGTAGTAATGGTTCACGGAGGCGGTTGGAAATCTGGAGACAAATTGCATATGAAACCAATGGCTCAGTTTATCGCTTCAAAAGGCTATGCTTGCTTTGCTTTAGAATACAGACTCTCAGATGAAGCACAATATCCTGAAGGTATTTACGACATTAAAGAAGCTATTCAGTATATAAAGTCTAATGCAACTCGATTTAGAATAGACACCACCAAAGTCGCTATTTTAGGTACATCATCAGGTGCGCAAATGGCAACATTGGTAGGTGCTACAAATAATAATTCAAATTTTGAAGCAGAAACAGATTACAGTACATCAACTTCAGTTCAAGCTATTGTAAATTTAGACGGAGTTATAGCCTTTGTGCACCCAAAATCCAGTGAAGGTAAGATGGCTGCTTGGTGGTTGGGTGGCACTTCAAAAGAGAAACCAGAAATTTGGAAACAAGCATCTGCATTAACACATATTGATGAAAACACACCACCAACATTGTTTATTAGTAGTCAATACGAACGCTTTCAGGCAGGACGAGAGGAAATGATTGAAATTATGAATAAACACAACATTTATTCTCAAGTTGAGAATTTTCCAGAAAGTCCGCATACCTTTTGGTTGTTCAACCCTTGGTATAAGGATACCGTAAATTACATTACCACATTTTTAGATAAAACATTCAAAAAAAAACATAAATGAAAACTTCAAAATTAATAGCAGCTTTATTGTGTGTAAGTACCATTGTAGCTTGTAAATCCGAAAAGAAAGAAGATACAAAACAAGAGGTTCAGCAAGAGCAAAAGGTAGAAGACACACCAAAAACCTATGCTGAGATTTCAGTAGCACAAGGTGGCGAATGGAAAGATGGACCAAGAGGTCATCAAGAATACAGCAACGGTACATCGTTTAAAAACGTAAACCGATTAAAAGTACCAGCGCAACACACAGACCATACTTGGTTTATCCGTTACGAAGGTCCAGGTTGGGAGAGCAACAAAGTAGGTTACAGACTTTATTTAGATTGGAGAAATGCTATTGATATTTTTGGCAAGAAGACAGATACAATGGTATTAGGGCAAGTGGGTCAAGATGGTTTTGATTCTTACCACGAGCCACAACCTTGGGGACAAGATATTCTAAAAGTAGGCAAAGGTCTTGGTGTTGGTTCATTAGGACGTTTGGTAAATGACGAAGTGCTTCATTTTAAAAATGTAGATTCAACGTTTGCGTCTGTTGAAAATTCTGCCAATGCATCTTCTGTAGTAGTAGATTACTACGGTTGGAAAACAGGCGAAGACACTATCGATTTGCAATCAACACTTAGCATTCAGCCAGATAAAAGATATACAAAGCACACTATTCAGCCATCAAAAGCGGTAGATGGTATTGTAACAGGAATTATAGACCACAAGGTATCGTATTTCACAAAAGAAAGTGAAAATAAAAAATGGGCTTACATAGCAACCTATGGCGAGCAAACATTAGTGCCAGACGACTTAGGTATGGCAGTGATTTACGAAGTAGATACAACCGTTGAAGTTAAAAAAGGTGAGTTTGATTACTTAGTAGAATTTAAACCAACTACTGAGCCAGTTTCATTTTATTTTCTAGGGGCTTGGGAACAAGAACCAGAAGGAATTAAAACTGAAAAAGAGTTCTTAGATTACCTTGATGGATTGTTGACTGAATTAAACTCTAATAACACGTTATAATGAAAACTGGTATCAAGTTGCTAGTAGTGGTCACGTTTTGCTTTGCTTTACAGACCACAACAGCTCAGGAAAAAACATATACAATTGAAGAATGTGTCAATACCTTTTCTGAAGAAAAAACGGTGCCGACAAAAGCTGGTTACCAATATTGGTTTGCCGATAAGGATTTTTTAGACGGAAGAACCATAAAAATGAGTGTTGTTGCACCAGGAAAATCTACACACGCACCTCATAAACACAAGGAAGACGAGTTCTTTTATGTGCTAGAAGGCAAAGCAAAATTTCATTTAGATGGTAAAGAAGTGGTTGTTGAAGCAAATACCAGTTTGTACTGTCCATCGTGGAGTATGCACGGCATTAGCAATGCAGGCGATACCGAATTAAAATATTTAGTGATTAAAAAATACGAAAAAGAGTAAAGATGAAAAACATAGCACTCGTAGCAATATTAGCATTGGGTTTTCTTACCAGTTGTAAAGAAGAAAAGAAACAAACAGAAGAAACGCCTGTGGCTAAAAAAGAAATCTCTGAAGACCTAAAATGGTCAGAGCGTATGGCACTTTCTGAAGTAAAACGTTTTCCAGACCCAACTTTATTAGACTTTAGAGATAAGCCAAAATGGAGTTACACGCCAGGACTGGTTCTGCAAGGAATGTCTAAGGTTTTTGAGCAAACCAAAAATCAAAAAATTTACGATTATATCTATGATTATCCTAACAGAATGATTGAAGAAGATGGTAAGATAAAGACGTACAAAATGTCTAACTACAATCTAGATATGATAAAAGCGGGAGATGTCATCTACTACGTGTACAACAAAACACAAGAATCGCGCTTTAAGAAAGTAATGGACACTTTACACAAACAGTTAGAAGGGCAGCCAACAACATCTGAAGGAGGTTATTGGCACAAAAAAATATATCCATACCAAATGTGGTTAGATGGTGTGTATATGGCAGAACCGTTTCATACAAAATATGCTAAGGCTTATATGAATGAAGACGAAGCCAATAAGGTTTATGACAAAATTATGTTGCAGTTCGATTTAATTGAGAAGTACAGCAGAGACCCAGAAACAGGTTTGTACTATCACGGTTGGGACGAAAGCAAAGAACAAAAATGGGCTGATAAAGAAACAGGATTGTCACAAAATTTTTGGTCTCGAGGAATGGGTTGGTACGGAATGGCATTGGTAGATGTGTTAGATTATTTGCCACAAGACCACGAAGGTAGAGAGCGACTAGTTAAGTATCTCAACCAATACGCGGAAGCCATTGTAAAATACCAAGATGAAAAAACAGGTACGTGGTACCAAGTACTTAATCTTCCAGAAAAAGAAGGTAACTATTTAGAAGCAACAGGTACAAGTATGTTTACCTACACTTTAGCAAAAGGCGTTAACAAAGGCTATTTGCCAAAACAATATTTAGACAATGCCAATAAGGCTTTTAATGGTATTTTAGAAACGTTCATCACTGTTGAAGATAATGGTGTCGTTAACCTAAATAAATGTTGTGGAGTAGCTGGTTTGGGAGGCAATCCATATAGAGATGGCACTTTTGAATATTACATTGGCGAAATTATTAGGTCTAACGACCCAAAAGGTACAGGTCCATTTATGATGGCTGCTTTAGAACTTAACAAGTAAAATTGAAAGATACATCAGTTCTAGTGATTTTGAAACACTGGAAATTGTATCGAGAACAATAACATTATTATGGCTACCATCAACACAGCACTTTGTTCGTACGGAATGAGCGGACATTTATTTCACGCACCATTTATTGAAGCGCATCCAGATTTTAATCTTTATGCAGTTTTTGAACGAACAAAAAACTTAGCTGAAAAAAAATATCCCAATATCAAAACGTTTCGTGCTTTAGATGATATTCTAAAAGATGAAACCATTGATTTAGTAGTGGTTAATACACCAAACATTACACACTACGATTATACCAAAAAAGCGCTTGAAGCTGGTAAACACGTTATCGTAGAAAAACCGTTTACAGTAACCACAAAAGAGGCCAAAGAATTGATAGCCTTAGCCGAAAAGCAAAATCTAAAGCTTTCTGTCTATCACAACAGACGTTGGGATAGCGATTTTAAAACCGTAAAGAAAGTTGTGCAACAAGGAGTGTTGGGAGATATTGTTGAAGCTGAATTTCATTACGATAGATTCGACCCAGAACTGAGTTATAAAAAACACAAAGAAACACCAACCGAAGGTGTTGGTAGTTTATACGATTTGGGTTCGCACCTAATTGACCAAGCATTGCAACTGTTTGGTATGCCAAACGGTGTTTTTGCAACTTTAGATACATTCAGAAAAGATTCTAAAGTAGGAGATTATTTTGATGTGAAACTTTACTATGATTCGCATTTTGTAACTCTAAAATCCAGTTATTTTGTAAGAGAACCATTGCCAGCCTATAGCATTCACGGTACAAAAGGTTCGTTTATAAAATCTAAAGCTGATATTCAGGAAACCGAACTTCAAAAAGAAATAAAACCCAATACAGCAAATTGGGGAATGGAGCCTGAATCCGAAAGAGGATTGCTTCACACAACTGAAAATAATACCTCAAAAAAAGAACTCGTTGTAACTGAAGAAGGCGATTATATGGCCTATTACAATGGAGTTGCTGAAGCTATAAAAAATAATAAATCATTACCTGTTACAGCAGAAGAAGCAACGCAAGTCATTACAATTATTGAAGCGGCTTTTTTGAGTAACACGGAAAAGAAAGTCATTACCCTATGAAAAATATAAGTTTAATAGCCACATTTTTTATCGTCTTCAATTGTATGGCGCAAGACAAGTTTGTGTCCGAAGTTTGGGTGTCAGATAATGGAGATGGTACATACACCAATCCAGTTTTACATTCCGATTTTTCAGACCCAGATGTCGTTAGAGTTGGCGAAGATTATTATATGACGGCTTCGTCATTTACCTGTTCGCCTGGCTTGCCGATTTTACATTCCAAGGATTTGGTAAATTGGGAATTGGTAAACTACGCTTTACAAAAACAAGTGCCATTAGAGGTTTTTGATAAACCACAACACGGAAAAGGTGTTTGGGCACCTTGTATTCGTTTTCATAAGGGCGAATATTACATCTATTATCCAGACCCAGATTTTGGCATTTATATGATTAAAACCAAAGACCCAAAAGGTGCTTGGTCAGAGCCTGTTTTGGTTAAAGGAGGTAAAGGATTGATAGACCCAACACCACTTTGGGACGATGACGGAAAAGTGTATCTAGCTTATGCTTTCGCAGGAAGTCGTGCAGGCATAAAGAGTTTGTTAGTTGTGTGCAGTATGAATGCTGAAGGCACCAAAACTAATGATGATGAGGTTATCATTATAGATGGTCACAAAGAAGAATCTACCATTGAAGGTCCTAAGTTTTACAAACGAAATGGCTACTACTACATTTTTGCACCAGCAGGTGGAGTACCAACAGGATGGCAAACTATTTTAAGGTCAAAGTCAGTTTTTGGACCTTACGAAAAAAAGAAAGTATTGCATCAAGGTAATACCGAAATCAATGGACCACATCAAGGAGCTTGGGTAGATACAGTTACTGGCGAAGATTGGTTTCTTCATTTTCAGGATAAAGATATGTATGGTCGTATAGTTCATATGCAACCAATGTCTTGGGAAAACGATTGGCCAGTTATGGGAGTAGACCAAAACAATGATGGTATTGGCGAACCAGTAACCACATACAAAAAGCCAAATGTTGGAAAAACCTATCCTTTAGCAACACCACCAGATTCTGATGAGTTTAATGAACCAAAAAGAGGTTTACAATGGCAATGGCACGCTAATCCACAAGTGTATTATGGTTTCCCAACACCAATGGGACATTATACAATGTATTGCAGACCACGACCAGAAGGTTCTGGTAATCTACACGACGTTCCAAATTTGTTATTGCAAAAATTCCCTGCAGAATCGTTTACAGCAACTACCAAATTAACGTTTAATGCCAGACACGATAACGAGCAAGTTGGCTTTTTAATTATGGGATTGAGCTATAGCTATATTAAATTCTCGCAAGAAGATGGACAGTTGTATGTGTCGCAGGTAACGTGTAAAGACGCACACAAAGAAGGTAAAGAAAATGAAAGTGAAAAAATAAAAGTAGATAGCAATACAATTTATCTTCAAATTAAAGTTGATAAAGGTGGAGAATGCCATTTTTATTACAGTACAAATAACAAAAGATTTAAGCCTGTAGGAGACACATTCAAAGCAAGAGAAGGCAGATGGATAGGTGCAAAAATAGGTTACTTGGCATTAAGAGAAGGTATTATTAATGATGCAGGAAGTTTAGATATTGACTGGATTCGATTTAAAAAATAATGAATAGCTTAAAGTCAATAAAATATTATTTGTTGTTGTGTTTTCTGGGACTGATTTTCCTTCAGAGTTGTTCAGAAGAGAACAAAAGAAAACTTCCATTTGAGGTTAAAAAAGACTTATTCGATACGCTTCAACCAAAAGATTTAGGTTTAAAACTTCCAAAAGGTATTGAAACACATACCATTTTTAAACCCACAGATAGTATAGATCATTTTAGTAATGGAGCTGTAATGACTGCTTTTAAAGGCGATTTGTACTGTCAGTGGCAAAGTTCGTCTAAAGATGAAGATTCTGATGACACTTGGGTAGCCTACAGTAGAAGTGCAGATGGTATACATTGGAGCAAGCCAATGGTTTTGGCAGCATCCTTAGAACAAGGTTATTGTACTTCTGGTGGTTGGTGGACGTACAAAGATTCACTGATTGCTTTCATTAATGTTTGGCCGTCGAAAGTGTCGCCAAAAGGTGGTTTTACCCATTACAAAACAAGTGCAGATGGATTAAGTTGGTCTAAAGAAAAACCAGTTTTAATGGCTGATAATACAGCTATGAATGCCGTATTTGAGCAAGACCCACATCAGCTTACTAATGGTCGTATCATTAATGCTGCGCATTTTCAACCAGGATTACAAGTGTCGCCAATATACACAGACGACCCAAAAGGTGTTAGAGGCTGGATGAGAGCTCACTTTAGAAATAATTCAGAAAAAAATAATGTCTCTCAAGAAATTGAGCCAAGTAGTTTCAGAAAAAAAGATAATACTCTGGTAATGGTGTTTAGAGACCAATTTAGTTCGTTTCAGACCTTAGCTTCAATTAGTGAAGATAACGGCAAAAGCTGGACGACACCAGTTGAGACCACAATGCCAGACTCTAGGTCTAAGCAAAGTGCAGGGAATTTTCCTGATGGTTCCGCTTATATCATCAACAATCCTGTGCAATCCAAAACGAGAATGCCTTTGGCTGTAACGCTTAGTAATGATGGTAATCTGTTTACCAATGCGTATGTGCTTCGTAAAGGAGGAGATGCTATACAGCCATTGCAATACCAAGGTAAGTATAAACGATTGGGTTATCATTACCCTAAGTCGTTTATCTTCAACGATAATTTATATGTGTCTTACACTACCAATAAGGAAGATGTAGAGTACACCAAAGTTCCGTTGAGTAGCCTAAAAACCACTAATCCTTAAAATGATTAATTATGAAATTCAACCCTAACTATAAATTCATACTAGTCGTAATCGGACTATGTTTCTTCACAGGAATTTCAGCTCAGGTTCACGATAAATCTTGGCGAAATATTATTCACGATAAACCTGATGAATGGTTTAAGTCTGAAGAAGCCAAAAACTATGCAGAAAATGTATTGTTATATCAACGAGACATTGGTGGATGGCCAAAAAATGTACAAATGCACTTGCCATTGTCTCAAGATGAAAAAGAAGAATTGTTGAAGAAAAAACAAACCAATGAAGATACAACAACAGATAATGGAGCTACGATTCAAGAAATGCTGTTTCTTTCAAAAATATATGCTCAAACAAAAGATGAAAGGTATAGAAAAGCCTTTTTAAAAGGTTTGGATTATATATTGGAAGCGCAATACGATAATGGTGGTTGGCCTCAGTTCTATCCTTTAAAAGAAGGTTATTATTCACGTATTACCTATAATGATAATTCGATGGTGAACATTATGAATATGCTTCATCAATTCAAAAAGAATACCGATTACTATTCTATAAAATTGCCAAAAGCACAATTAGAGCGTGTTAATGATGCTTTTAGAATTGGTGTAGACTGTATCTTAAAAACCCAATACAAACAAAACGGTATTTTAACAGCTTGGTGTGCACAACATGACGAGAAAACTTTAGAACCTGCTAAGGCTAGAGCCTATGAATTGCCATCTTTGAGTGGCGCAGAATCGGCTCATATTGTTATGTTATTAATGTCTATAGAAAATCCATCAAAAGAAATTATCAACGCTGTAAATAGTGCAGTAGCTTGGTTCGAAAAAGTGAAGATTACAGGACTGCGAAAAGACAGAGTGTACAATGATGTTGGAAAGATTATTGACAAACGAATGATTCCAGATGAAAACGCACCTGCAATTTGGGCTCGTTTTATGGAACTTGAAGACAATACGCCTTTCTTTTGTGATAGAGATGGTGTTAAAAAAGCCACTTTGGCAGAAATCGGAGATGAAAGAAGAAATGGCTACGCTTGGTACAGAAGTGACCCTCAAATGGTGTTGGATGCCTATCCAGACTGGAAAAAGAAATACGATTTATCTCAGAAGAATTCGCCATCAAACCCATTCAAAATTGTGGTAGCACAAGATGGTAGTGGAGATTACACCTCTATTGTTGAAGCTATAAAAAACACCAAGGCTTTTCCGTATGATAGAATCACTATTTTTATTAAGAATGGAGTCTACAAAGAGAAAGTGAAAATCCACGAGTGGAACCAAAATTTAGCATTGGTTGGCGAGAGTAAAGAGAATACCATTATAACTTACGACGATTATTTTAATAAAGTAGGATTGGGTAGAAACAGTACATTTTACACCTACACATTATTGGTTGAAGCTAATAATGTCATTTTAAAAAATCTCACGATTGAAAATTCTTCAGGCGAAGTTGGACAAGCCGTTGCATTATCTGTGTTTTCAGATGAGGTAGCTGTTGTTAATTGTAATTTATTAGGCAATCAAGATACTTTGTATGCTTCAGGAAAAGGAAAGCAATATTACAAAAACTGTTATATCGAAGGTACAACCGATTTTATCTTTGGAAGTGCGACTGCTTTTTTTGAAAATTGCGAAATCTACAGTAAAAAGAACTCTTACATCACAGCCGCATCAACACCACAAGATTCGTTGTTTGGTTATGTGTTTAAAGACTGTAAAATCACTGCAGATAAAGCTGTGGATAAAGTGTATTTAGGAAGACCTTGGCGTGTGTATGCGCAAACCGTTTTTATGAATTGCGAATTAGGAAAACACATCTTGCCAATAGGTTGGCACAATTGGTCTAAACCAGAAGCTGAAAAAACTGCCTTTTATGCAGAATATGAAAACAAAGGCGAAGGTTATAAACCATCTGAACGTGTAGAGTGGTCGCACCAATTAACTAAACGTGAAGCAAAAAAGTACACCCTAAAAAATGTACTGGGTAAATACAAAGAAACCTCAAAAAAAGAATGGTATGAGTCATTATAGAATAATCTTAGTTTTAGTAATTGTACTATTTCAATCGTGTAATAATACGACTGAAACTAAAAAAGAAGAGCCTGCAAAGACCGTTGAAAACGTTTCGATCTATACCATTGGAGATTCAACGATGTCAGATAAGGTAAATCCAGATGAAAACCCAGAGCGTGGTTGGTGCCAATTATTACCAACGCTTCTCAACGATAAAGCAACGGTAAAAAATCACGCTGTAAATGGTAGAAGTACCAGAAGTTTCATCACTGAAGGTCGATGGGATTCGGTGCAAAAGCAACTTAAAAAAGGAGATTATGTCTTCATTCAATTTGGTCATAACGACCAAAAAATATCCAATCCACAACGTTTTACCAATCCGCATACTGCATACAGACACAACTTGATAAAGTTTGTGGAAGAAGCAAGAGCAAAAGAAGCTATTCCTGTACTTTTTTCGTCGATTGTAAGACGAAATTTTAATGCAGATTCCACTTTGGTAGACACTCACGGAGTATATCCTTTAGAAACCCGATTGGTAGCTCAAGAGTACGATGTTCCGTTTGTAGATTTGCAATACCTTACTGAAACACTAGAGGAATCTTATGGAGTTGAAGGCTCTAAGAAACTACATTTGCATTTTGCGCCAGGCGAAATTGCATATTTTCCTGAAGGAAAAGAAGACAATACTCATTTGTCAGTTTTAGGCGCTACTGAAGTCGCGAAATTGGCTGTTGCAGAGTTGGTTGAAAAGATTGAATCGTTTAATGTTTATGTGAAAAAAGACTAAAATGAAGAACTTGTGGTTAAGTATTTTGGGTGTTTTCTTTTTTATGACGTGCTATGCGCAAGAGCACGAAGTAATTAAACTTTGGCAAGATTCCATTCCTAATGCTATTGAAAATCCGGATTATAAAGAGATTCAAACGCAAAAAGATTCTGAATTATGGAGTGTTGAAAAAGTTAAAGAACCAACATTAACCATTTTTGCACCAGAACAACCAAACGGAACAGCAGTAGTTATTTGTCCTGGTGGAGGCTATCATCATTTAGCCATAAACAAAGAAGGTTTTAAAATTGCTAAATGGTTAAATACGCGTGGAATCACAGCCTTTGTATTAAAATACAGAATGCCTAATGATAGTATATCGACAAATAAAACCATTGCGCCACTTCAAGATGCGCAACGTGCTATGCGTTATGTGAGGCAAAATGCCAAACACTGGAATTTAGATGAAAATAAAATCGGAGTTCTTGGGTTTTCGGCAGGTGGACATTTAGCGTCAACCTTATCAACGCATTATAATGATGCCGTTTACAAAGTAGAATATGAAGTTAGTGCAAGACCAGATTTTTCAATTTTGGTGTATCCTGTAATTTCGATGAAAGATGGTATAACACATCAAGGTTCTAAAACGAATTTGCTGGGCGAAACACCATCAAACGAAACTGTAGAATTTTATTCTAATGAAACTCAAATCACTTCAGAAACACCAAAAACCATTTTAATTCACGCTACAGATGACAAGTCAGTTCCTGTAGAAAATAGTCTTCAATATTATTTAGCCTTAAAGGAAAACAAAGTGCCAGCCGAGCTTCATATTTATGAAAAAGGCGGACACGGTTTTGGTTTAGGACGTGGTTTTACAAGTGATGATTGGCCAAAAGCTTGTGAGACTTGGTTGGGTAAAAATGATTTGTAAACGTTATTTCTTTTAAATAATTCCACTTTTTGAAATCCCAAGACTAAGTCCTCTAAGTTCTGCAAGACCTTTTAAGCGCCCAATAGCAGAATAACCAGCATACGAATTGTTGTGTTTTAAATCATCAAGCATTTGGTGGCCGTGGTCTGGTCGCATAGGTAGCGAAATGTTGCGTTCTTTTTCAATCTTTAAAACTGCTTTTACAATCTCAAACATATCCGAAGAACCTTCAAGGTGATGGTCTTCGTAAAAACTACCATCGTCTTCTCGCTTCACATTTCTAAGATGAAGAAAATGAATTCTATTTTTGAATTTTTTAATCATCTTTGGTAAGTCGTTGTTCTTGTTTGCACCCAAAGAACCTGTACAAAACGTAATACCGTTTGAAGGACTATCGATAAAACTAACCAAATCATCCAAATCGCGTTCTGAAGTGATGATACGAGGCAATCCCATAATATCAAATGGTGGGTCGTCTGGATGAATCGCCATCTTGACACCCAATTCTTCCGCAAGCGGAATAATTTCATTCAAAAAATAGGACAAATTAGATTTTAAATCGGAATGCGATAGGTCTTTATACTGCGCTATCATCTTTTTGAATGTCGGAATATCAAGGTCGTCAACTGTACCAGGCAACCCTTTTAAAATACCATCCTTTAAACGTTGTATTTCAGTTTTAGACATAGCTTCATAGCGCTGTTTGGCCTTAGCTAAAATAGCTTCGTCGTAATCTTTTTTTACATCATTGCGTTGCATTATGTAGGTTTCAAAAACAGCCATTTCAACCTTGTCGAATCGTAATGCTGTGCTGCCATCTTCGAGTTCCCAGAAAAGATGTGTACGCGTCCAATCTAAAACAGGCATAAAGTTGTAGCATACATTTTTCACACCACATTTAGCGACATTAATAAGGCTTTGTTTGTAGTTTTCTATGCGCTTCAAATAGTCGCCTTGACGCAGTTTTATGTTTTCGTGAATAGGAATACTTTCAATAAAAGACCATTCTAATCCTGCATTGAGAATTTCATTTTTTGTAGCTTGAATATCTTCAATAGGCCAAATTTCGCCATTTGGAATATGGTGCAATGCAGTAACTATACCAGTTGCACCAGATTGTCTAATATCCGAAAGGGTTACAGCATCAGATTTGCCAAACCATCTAAAAGTTTCTTTCATTTCTTAATGTTTAAACACCACTAAAAGCACCAAAACCACCATCAACGTGGATGACGGTTCCTGTCATAAATTTTGAAGCATTACTTGCGAGAAGTTGTACTGCGCCATTGAGTTCATCAGAATTTCCAAAACGCTTCATAGGTGTGTTTTTAATAATGGTTTCGCCACGATCGGTTAAAGAGCCATCCTCATTGGTTAATAATTTTCGGTTTTGGTCTGCAAGGAAAAATCCAGGTGCAATGGCATTGACTCTAATCTTATCGCCAAATTTGTGAGCCATATCTACAGCCATCCAACGTGTAAAGTTTTCCATAGCAGCCTTTGAAGCCGAATAACCAACAACACGTGTTAATGCTTGTGCCACAGCAACCGAAGAAACGTTAATGATAGAACCACCATTTTGTTCGGTCATTTGTTTTCCAAAAACCAACGACGGAATTACGGTTCCCATTAAATTTAAGTCTGTTACTTTCTGAAAGTCATCCAACGAGATATCAAATAACGACTGAGAAGGCGACAAAGTTGCGCCTGGCATATTACCACCAGCTGCGTTGATAAGGACATCAATTGTTTGCCACTTTTCTATAAGTTGAGTTTTAACGTTTTCTAGGTTTGCTTTGTCTAGTACATCTGCTTTGATGCCTATAGCGTTTGTTGCAGAAAGCTGCGCTGCAAAATTTTTGGCTTTGTCTTCATTTCTTCCAAGTATAGCTACTTTAGCACCAGACGCAACTAGATGCTTAGCTATACCAGAGCCTAATACTCCGTAACCACCTGTGATGATGATGACTTTATCTTTTATATCGAGGATGTTCATTGTTTTGTGTTTTTAATTTTTTTTATCTGAGGATTCCCTAACTATTAATTCAGATTTTAAGATGTTCTTGTTTAGTGAGGGTTTCCAGTTTTTATCATTAATTCTACTTAAGAACGTTTCAGCTGCAATTTTGCCTATTTCGGCACTATGCTGATTTACTGTTGAAATTGTAGGCTTTACAAATGATGTAAACGGTTCATTGCCAAAACCAATTAAACAAATATCCTCTGGGACATTAATGTTATTTTCATTCAATACCTGAAGTGCACCTAAAGCAGCATAATCACTTGCAACATAGACAGCATCTGGACGTTGCTCTAGTTGCAAGAACTTTTGCATCATTTCTCTACCATCTTCAAGCGTGAGACTGCTCTCAGTTAGTAAATTTTGGTCTAAAGGTAGGTTGTGTTTCGTTAATGCGTCTATATATCCTCTTATTCTATTGTTAAAAATTCGAGTTCGTCTATAACCACCAATATGAGCAATACGTTTGCAGCCTTTTTCAACTAAATGTTCAACAATCATGTGGCTACTATCATAATCATTGATACCAACATAATCGACATTAAGGTCATTTTCACCACGATCAAAAAGAATCAATGGAATTCCTTTAGATTTTATTTTCTCATAATAGGAAAGATCAGTTGTTTCATTTGCCATTGAAGCAATTATGCCATCAACTTGGGTGTAAAGTAATGTGTCTATATTTTTACATTCTTTTTTAAAAGATTCTTTAGACTGTGTAATGATAATGTTATAACCAGCCTTGTCTAAAACAGCTTCCATGTTTTCAATAACAGAAGAAAAGAAATTACTATTAGTACGAGGTACAATAACACCAACTAAATTGCTTTTTCCTTTTCTTAAAGCACTGGCCAAATGGTTGGGTTGGTAGTTTAATTCTTTAGCAACACGTTTTACATCTTCCTTGGTTTGTTTGCTTATCCTAGAATCATTGTGTAATGCTTTAGAGACTGCTGCTGCTGAGATATTAAGAACATTGGCAATGTCTTTTATTGTAGTTCTTTTTTTATTTCCCAAGATTTTATATATTTGCTTAAACGTTTAAGCAAAATTAAGCTTTTTGTTTTTTATAATCAAAACCAGACACGTTTTGATTTATTTTTAAAATGTTTGGTTAAACGTTTAAGCAAATAACTAATTAAACAATTTTTAAATGAAAAAAGTAGTCACTTTTGGGGAAATAATGCTAAGATTAGCACCTCAAGGATTTTTAAGATTTTCTCAAGCATCTAGCTTTGATGTAGTATATGGAGGTGGTGAGTCTAACGTAGCAGTTTCTTTAGCTAACTATGGTGTTCCTGTAGATTTTGTAACGCGTTTACCAAAAAACGATATTGGTGAATGTGCTATGATGGAAATGCGTAAAAGAGGTGTAGGTGTAGATAAAATTATATATGGTGGTGACCGTTTAGGAATTTATTTCCTAGAAACAGGCGCTGTAAGTAGAGGTAGTAAAGTAGTGTATGACAGAGCGCATTCTGCTATTTCAGAGATTAAGCCAGGTATGGTAGATTGGAAATCTGTGTTTGAAGATGTGGCATGGTTCCACTGGACAGGTATTACACCAGCTATTTCTCAAGGTGCAGCAGATGCATGTTTAGAAGCGGTAAAAGTGGCGAGTGAAATGGGTGTTACTATTTCTACAGATCTTAACTATAGAGCAAAACTTTGGACGTATTGTGACGATGCGCACAGAGAAAAAATAATGACTGAATTAACATCGTACTGTGATATCGTTTTAGGAAACGAGGAAGACGCAGAGAAGCATTTTGGTATTCATCCTGAAGGTTTAGATGTACACAAGCATGGACATGATGTTAAAGCTGAAGCTTTCTTATCGGTGTGTAAGCAAATGATGGCTAAGTTCCCTAAAGCTAAAAAAGTAATTACAACTTTAAGAGGATCAATTTCTGCTTCTCATAACACTTGGGCAGGTGTATTATACGATGGAGAAAAAATGTATGAAACACGTCAGTACCAAATTACTGATATCGTTGATAGAGTAGGTGGTGGAGATTCATTTATGGGTGGATTAATCTACGGATTATTAAAATACCCTGAAGATGACCAAAATGCATTAGACTTTGCTGTTGCTGCTTCATGTTTAAAGCATACTATTAAAGGTGATGCTAACTTGGTAACAGTTTCTGAAGTTGAAAAATTAATGGGAGGTGATGCCTCTGGACGTGTAGCAAGATAATATTATGGCAAATTTTTCAAGATTAGAAGTAGCAGAAGTTATGAAACAAACAGGTTTAGTGCCTTTGTTTTATAATGGAGATATAGAGGTTAGTAAAAAAGTAGTTAAGGCCGTTTATGATGGTGGTGCAAGATTACTTGAGTTTACAGCCAGAGGAGATTTTGCTCACGAAGTTTTTGGTGAGTTAAATAAGTATGTTCTTAAAGAATTACCAGGTATGATTATGGGAGTTGGCTCTGTTACAGATGCAGCATCGGCTTCTCGTTTTATGGCTCTTGGAGCTAACTTTATTGTTACACCTGTGCTGAGAGAAGATATAGCAATAGTTTGTAACAGAAGAAAAGTAATGTGGTCTCCAGGATGTGGTTCTTTAACAGAAATTTGTAGAGCAGAAGAATTGGGTTGCGAAATTGTAAAATTATTTCCAGGTGGCATCTACGGACCAGATTTTGTTAAGGCAATAAAAGGTCCTCAACCATGGACTAGCATAATGCCAACAGGAGGTGTTTCGCCTACAAAAGAGAATCTGGAAGGATGGTTTAAAGCAGGTGTAACTTGTGTTGGTATGGGTTCAAAATTAATAGCTAAAAATGCTGATGGTAATTACGATTTAGCAAAGATTGAATCTGATACTAAAAATGCAATTTCTATAATTAAAGAATTAAAATAGTAAGATGTTGAAGACTTCGAGAATTACAATGAAGGAGCTTTCTGAGCTTTCAGGTTACTCTGTTTCTACAGTGTCTAAAGCGCTTAATGGAAAGCAAGATATTAGTCCAGATGCTACAGAATATATAAAGTCATTGGCTAAAAAGTTTAATTATGTACCTAATAAATTTGCGTTAGCATTAAGAGGTATAAAAACAAAATCTGTTGCTGTTGTAATTCCCGAAGTTACTTTAAATCATTATAGTAAAATGCTTTATCATTTGCAGGAAATTGCTGAAATAAAAGGCTATAGAGTTATTTTGTTTCAGACATTTCATAATGAAAAAAAGCAGTACAAATGTATTAATAGTCTTAATGATGGCTCTATTGATGGTGTTTTTCTAATATCAGACACACCAAAAGAGAATAGTAATTTAAGACTAAAAAATACTCCACTTATACAATTGGGAGTTAACCGATTTAATACTGATAATGAAATAAAAGAATTGTCTTCTTCTGGTTTTAGTAAATTTTTAAAGCTAGATTGCTAACTTATTTTTCTAAATAAGGCCTGCATATTTATGAAGAAGGCAATTCTTTACATGATAATAAGTGCTATAGCATTTACATTACTGAATGTTACTGTAAAATCGTTAGGGCAATTTAGTGTTTATCAGATTGTTTTTTTTAGAGCACTTGGGTCTTTATTTTTTACGTTTCCGTATTTAATAAAAAATAAGATTTCTTTTTACGGTAATAAGAAAACGCTATTAATACTTAGAAGCGTTTTTGGTCTTACTTCTATGTTATTATTCTTTTTGTCTCTGCGGTATATTACAATGGGTACAGCAGTATCAATTAGATATATTGCTCCAATTTTTGCTTCCGTTTTTGCTGTTTTTCTATTAAAAGAAAATATAAAACCCATACAATGGTTTTTTTTAGCACTGGCTTTTTCTGGTGTTTTAGTATTAAAAGGTTTTGGAGAAGATCTTCAAATAGAAGGAATCATATTATCTTTTATTTCAGCTGTGTTTGCTGGCCTAGTATACATTACTATAAGAAGAATAGGTGATAAAGATCACCCTGTGGTTGTTGTCAATTATTTTATGCTTATTTCAACTATTATAGGAGGTTTACTCTCAATCAACAGTTGGAAAACACCAGTAGGTTATGATTGGTTGATTCTAATGAGTCTCGGAGTATTTGGGTATTTTGCACAGTTATATATGACAAAAGCTATGCAAATAGGAGAGACCAATGTTATAACACCTTTTAAGTATCTTGAGGTAGTATTTACAACTATTATAGGCTTGCTTTATTTCAGTGAGACTTATAGTATTTACATCTTATTGGGTATGCTTATTATTATATTGGGGTTAACACTAAATCTAGTTTTTAAAAAGAAGTAACTCTATCTAATTTTTTCTTAAAAAAAGGAATTGACTTTTTTGATTGAAAATCAATAAGTTTTCATCTATATCTCGATTAAAGCATTAAAAAACCCTGTAAATCAGATGTTTACAGGGTTTGAAGGTGGTGCCTCCAGGAATCGAACCAGGGACACAAGGATTTTCAGTCCTTTGCTCTACCAACTGAGCTAAGGCACCAGTTGCTTGTTTAAGCGGATGCAAATATAAATGCATTTTTAGTATTACCAAAAAGAAAATTGTAAAATTTGATTTTATAAATTTGTTTTATATAAAAAACGTATGAATCTTATTATAGATGTTGGTAATACCTTTGTGAAATTTGCTGTATTTCAGAAAGATAGTCTTGTTTATAAAGTTAGTTTTAAACTTTTGGAGTTTAAAAAGGAATTCAAAAAACTTAGAAAAGAGTTTCCGAAAATAAACAATGCTATAATTTCTTCTGTTGGAAAGTTATCTAAGAAGCAAATAGGGATTGTTGAACAAGATTTAAAAGTCTTAGTGCTTAGTCATAACATAGCGTTACCTTTTAAAAACCTTTATGAAACTCCAAAAACATTAGGTGTAGATCGTATAGCTTTGGTTTGCGCTTCTGTAAGTCAGTTTCCGGATAATAATGTCTTAATTATAGATGCTGGTACTTGTATAACATATGATTTTGTAACAAATAAGAATGAATACTTGGGTGGTGCAATTTCACCAGGAATAAGACTCAGATACCATGCACTTCATAATTTAACAGCAAACCTTCCGTTATTAGAAAAGAATCAACCTAAAACTATAATTGGTAACTCAACAAAAGCTTCTATACACTCAGGTGTTATAATAGGAGTTGTTAAAGAAATTGATGGTGTTATAGACCAATATAAAGCTGAACACCAAGATTTAACAGTTATTTTAACAGGTGGTGATGCCATTTTTTTGTCAAACCAATTAAAAAATAGCATATTTGCGAATTCAAATTTTCTACTAGAGGGTTTGAATTACATTCTAGATTTTAATTCAAAATAATGATAAAGAGACTCATTGTAATTTGTATTGCAATTATAAGTTCTAGTGTTTTTGCGCAGCAAGGTACAGCATCACCATATTCATTTTACGGTATTGGTAGCCTTAAGTTTAAAGGTACTGTAGAGAATCGTAGTATGGGAGGTATTAGTGTGTATTTAGATAGTATACATCTTAATTTAAGAAACCCAGCGTCTTACGTAGGTAAAAATGTTGAAGCTTACCCCTATGATGGTGAAAGTAGACCTGTAAAGTTTGCTGTAGCTGGTACTACTTCTAATGTTACATTAAAGGGCAATTCTGGAGAAGCAGATAGTAATAGTGCTACTTTTGACTATATAGCATTATCAGTGCCAATAGGTAAATTTGGTTTTGGTTTTGGACTTATGCCATATACTTCTGTAGGATATAAGCTAGATGACATCAATGATAACGATGATATAATAAATCGTTTTAGAGGAGAGGGAGGAGTTAACAGGGTTTACGCAGGCTTTGGATATCAGATATCAAACAAATTAAGTGCAGGCGTAGACTTTAATTACAACTTCGGAAACATTCAAAATTCAGCAATTGAGTTTGCTTATACACCAGATGGTGATTTGGTTGAATTGCAAACCAGAGAAGACAGTAGGTCCGATTTGAGTGGTTTAAATGTTAATTTTGGATTGGCATACAAGACTAAAATATCTGAAAAATTAGAGCTTTCTGCAACAGCAACTTTTGCCCCAGAAAGTAAATTAACTTCAGATAATGGTCGTGCAATTTCTACTATCGAAGTTACTACTACAGGAACAGAAACAGTTTTAAATAGTGTTGAAGTTGATTTAGATAGTCAGAATTTAAGGAAAACAGATTTAACCTTACCTTCTCGCTGGTCTTTAGGGACAGGTATTGGTCAACCAAAGTCTTGGTTTGTAGGTGCGGAGTATACATTACAGAATACAAGCAATTTTTCTAACCCATTTTATACTAATGATGTTTCTTCTTTTGAGAATGCTTCACAGTTCTCACTAGGAGGTTTTTATATTCCTGATTATGATGCTTTTACTGGTTACTTTAAACGAGTGGTTTATAGAGCTGGTGTTAACTTTGCAAATACAGGTTTAGTAGTTAAAAATGAATCGATAAAAGAGTTTGGCATATCTTTTGGTTTAGGATTACCAGTTGGTCAACGATCTCGTGATCCTTTCTCAAATTTGAACCTAGGTCTTGAAATTGGAAAACGAGGAACAACTAACAATAATTTAATCCAAGAGAATTTTATAAACTTCAATGTAAGTTTATCTTTAAACTCTAGATGGTTTAGACAAAAGAAGTACAACTAACAATAAAAATAAAAGATGAAGACGAGAATTACTATACTACTAGCAGCTCTTTTTGTAAGCTTCAATATTAGTTTTGCTCAGCAAGATGAGGAGTGTATGAATAACCTATCGATTTTTGATAGTTATGTAAAAACAAAAAAGTATGACGATGCCTACGAGCCTTGGAAAATAGTTCGTAACAAGTGTCCAAAATTCAATAGAGCTATTTATGTACATGGTGAAAAAATATTATTACACAAAATAGAAAATTCAACAGGTGCAGAACAAGTTGCTCATATTAACGACTTAATGTTGCTTTACGATCAAAGTAGAGAGCATTTTCCTTCTAAGTATGACGAAGGGGAAGTTTTAGTTGATAAAGCTAATCTAGCATACAAGTACAAAAAAGAGTTGGCTAAAAGTGATGAGCAGTTGTTTAATATGTTTGACAGTGCTTATGTAAAGGATGTAAAAAACTTTACAAACGCTAAAGGTCTTTATACTTACTTTTCTTTAATGGTTGATTTGTTTGATGCAGGCAAAAAACCAGCTCCAGAAATGTTTAATAAGTATGATGACGTTACTGAGGTTATTGAAAACATTATAGCTAATAATACATTAAGCCTAAATAAGTTAGTAGAAAAAGAAGAGGCAGGAGGCACTCTAACAAGCAGAGAAGGCAAGTTAAAGAAGTATTATGAGGCAAATATAAAAGCATTTGAAGAGCAAGTCGTGCCAAGTATGGATAAGAAACTTGGTGATAGAGCAAATTGCGATGTGTTAATTCCATTATACGAAAAGAATTACGAAGAAAATAAGAATGATGGAGTTTGGTTGCAGAGAGCTATGAATCGTATGTATGCTAAAGGATGTAAAGAAGATCCATTGTTCTTAAAGTTAGTTCAACAAAAGAATAGTCTCGAGCCAAGTGCAGATACAGCTTACTACTTATACTTATTAACAAGTGAGCAAAAGTATTTTGATCAAACATTAGAGCTAGAGTCAGATCCATTAAAAAAGGCAAAACTATATAAGAAATTGGCTAACGAGTTAAAGAAAAAAGGAAGTTATAGTAAAGCCAGACAATACTATATGGAATCTATGAAGCTAAACCCTTCAGATGGCTCGCCTTACTTAGCTATAGCTGCTATGTACGCCAAGAGCGCTAATAATTGTGGTGACTCTAACTTTAACAAAAGAGCAGTATTCTGGTTAGCGGCTTTAGAAGCAGAGAAGGCAGGAAGAGTAGATGGTCGTTTAAAATCAGCAGCAGCAAAATCTGCAGCAAGTTATAGAGCAAGTGCGCCTTCAAAATCAGATATTTTTAATGAAGCTAATGCTGGTCAAACTATTAGAATTGGATGTTGGATCGGTCGTTCTATAACAGTTCCGAACATATAATGAATTTAAGATTTTCACATATCATAAAAAACTTAGTCACAGTATTAGCTGTGACTTTGTTTTTTTCTTGTGAAAACGATTTTGATGAGGTTCAGAAAGTAGGTGTGTTTCAAAACCAACCTATTGGAGAAGCCGAAAACATTGATTTAAAATATACAGAGTTTTTAGAGGATACAGTTAGACTTAAAGCAAACCTTATAAGCCCTCAGATGTTCGATTATTCAAACAGAGATTTTGCATTCTCTGAGTTTCCAAAAGGAATTCTTTTAAAAGTGTACGATAAAGATGGTAAGTTAACTACCATAACATCGCGCTACGCTATTTTTTACACAGAGACTGATATAATAGATTTGAGAGGAAATGTTACAATAACAACTCATCAAAAAGAAAGGTTGGTAACCGAACAATTGTACTACAACGAAAAGTTAGAGTGGGTATTTACAAACGAACCTTGGAAGTTTACTCAGGCCTCAGGTACTAAATATGGCGTTGGTTTTGATTCTGATAAAGACTTCAAAAATTTTCAGATGTTAGAAATGGGTGGCGATTTTGAACTTGATAATTAACTATCTTTGTGACTTAATTTTACTCAGATAATATATCAAATGAAAATTCTTAAAATATTTCAATACGCTTACATCATCTTTGCAGTGTTATTCCTTTGGGATGCAATATCAAATTGGTCTATAGACAGAAGTAGATCGTATATGTCGCTTTTCTTTGTGGCATTGGCCATTTTTATGTTCTTTTTTAGAAAGCGCTTTGCAAGCAAATTTCAAGATAGAAACAAAGACTAATATATGACTCTAGATGTAGTCATAATAATAGTTACATTAATTCTTTCAGCTTTTTTCTCAGGCATGGAAATTGCCTATGTGTCGTCTAACAAGATACACATTGAGTTAGAAAAAAAGCAGGAAGATTTTCTTGGAAAAATATTAACTAAGTTAACAGCAAAGCCATCAAAATATATTGCTACCATGCTTATTGGTAACAATATTGCATTGGTAATTTATGGTCTAAAGATGGGTGATGTGCTTGTAAAATGGTTTCAGTCTATGTTGCCATCAGATAGTGCTGTGCTAACCTACCTGTTTTACGATTTTCAACTCTTAACGCAAACCGTAATTTCAACTTTTGTAATATTAATCACTGCTGAGTTTTTGCCTAAAGTATTTTTTCAGATTTATGCCAATACTTTAATGAAGGTTTTGGCGTTACCAACCTATGTGTTTTACTTGATTTTTTCATTGATATCAGATTTTGTGCTTTGGATTTCGGATGCAGTGTTAAAGTATATTTTTAAAGCTAAAGGAGAAGATGTTGTTTTGGCAATGACCAAAGTAGAACTTGGTAATTATATCAGTGAGCAAATGGAATCTGTTGAAGATCATGAAGAGGTTGATAGTGAAATTCAAATTTTTCAAAATGCACTAGAGTTTTCAGATGTAAAGGCAAGAGAAGTTATGGTGCCTCGTACTGAAATATCAGCCGTTGATATCTCAGAATCTATTGAAAATTTAAGTCAACTTTTTATAGAGACTGGACGGACAAAAATTATTGTTTACAAAGATAATATTGATGATATTTTGGGATATGTACATGCATTTGAGTTGTTTAAAAAACCAAAAAATATAAAGTCTATTGTTATTCCGGTAAGCTTTGTGCCAGAAACTATATTAATAAAAGATGTGCTTAATATTCTTACCAAAAAACGTCAAAGTATTGCGGTAGTAATAGATGAGTATGGCGGAACGTCTGGCCTTATGTCTGTAGAAGATATTGTGGAAGAGTTGTTTGGGGAAATAGAAGATGAGCACGATACGCTAGAAATGACCGAAGAGCAAATAGATGAAAATACCTATAGATTTTCTGCAAGATTAGAAGTAGATTATATTAACGAAGCTTATAAGTTAAACCTTCCTGAAAGCGAAACCTATGAGACTCTTGGTGGACTAATAGTTAATGAAACTGAAGGTATTCCAGAAAAAAACGAAGATGTTTTAGTTGATAATTTTAAGTTTACTATTGAAGAAGTTTCCTCAACAAAAATTGATATAGTAAGGCTTAAAATCCTAGATATAGATTAAAGACTACAATAGCTTACAAAAACTATACTTCTCCTTTTATTATTTACTAGAAAATACTATTTTCGCAGACTTATTTATACGAAAAATTTAAGACATGGCAATTTTAAATAAAATTAGACAGCGCTCACTAATCTTAATATTAGTTATAGCATTAGCATTGTTCGCTTTTGTTATTCAAGGAGTAATTGATAACCCAAATGCGTTCTCAAACTCTCAAGGTGTTGTAGCAACAGTTAATGGTACAGATATCGATGTAACTGAATTTCAACAAAAGGTAAAGAATTATCAAGACAGAGTAGGCGGAAGAGTATCGTCTTCTCAGGCAAAAAATGCAATATATAATCAAGAAGTGAGTAAAATCCTTTTAGGAGAAGAGTTTGAGGCACTTGGTTTGTCTGTTGAAAAAGATGAGATGCGAGACTTGCTTAAAAACAGCTTTCAATCTAATCCAGAGTTTCAAGATGAAAACGGAAACTTTGATGTTAACCGTCTTAATGCTTTTATAAGTAACCTTAAAGATATTAGTCCAGATTCGGCACCATTAACATCTGCAGGCCAAACTGTAAATATAAACTATGACATCTGGACAAACAACGAGCAAAACATAGCTAATAGTTCATTACAGCAAACATATTACAACCTAATTAAAGCAGGTGTAGGAACAACAATTGCAGAAGCGCAAGATGAGTATATGGCAGATGCTAAAAGTGTAGATATTCGTTTTGTTCAAATTCCTTACACGTCTATTGCAGACAGTTTGGTAGAGGTGTCAACATCTGATGTTAAAGCGTACATGAAAGACCACGAAGAAAAATTTAAAGTAGATGCAAGTAGAGAGGTGGTTTATGTAGAGTTTAAAGAAGTGGCATCCAAAGAAGATGAAGAAGCAATAAAAGCAGACCTTTTAAAATTAAAGAGTGATCAACCATTCTATAATACAAGTAGTGGTAACACGGATACTATTCCTGGTTTTGATAGCGCAAATAATGTTGAAGAATTCATTAATGCTAATTCAGATATTAAGTTTAATGATTCTTTTTTAACAGCAGCACAATTACCTGGTGCAGCAAAGGATACCTTAATGAAGTTAGAAGTTGGTGAATATTATGGGCCTTATAGAGATGGAGAGTTTTTTAAGCTGTCAAAAATGATTGCTAAAAAGCAATTGCCAGATTCTGTAAAGACTAGACATATTTTAATCCCTTTTATAGGATCGGCATCACCAGATGTTACCTTAACAAAAGAGCAGGCTAAAAAACAAGCAGATAGCCTTTATAATATTTTAAAAACTAACAAATCTAAGTTCGATGAATTTGTAACAGAATTTTCAACTGATCAAGGTAGCGTTAATAACGGAGGTCGTTATGATTGGTTTGGTTACAACAGAATGGTAGCTCCATTTAGAGATTTCTCTTTTAACGGAAAGACAGGTGATTTGGGTGTTGTAGAATCTTCGTATGGATTTCATATTATAGAAATAGAAGGGCAAAAAGGAGAGTCTGAAATGTTTAAAATTGCAACATTAGCAAGAAAAATTGAGCCATCTCCAGAAACTTTAGATGATGTTTATAATAAAGCGACAAAGTTTGAAATTGCTGCTAAAGATGCTGATTTTAATGAATTAGCTAAAGAAGGTGGATTAACGGTTAAGCCAATAACATTTAAAGAATTAGACGAAAATATTCCAGGCTTAGGAAGTCAGAGAGAAACAATACGTTGGTTTTTTGAAGAAGGTAGGGATGAAGGTGACTTCAAGAACTTCCCAGTTTCAGGATTTGGATTTATTGTAGCTAAATTAGTAGAGAAGAATGAAGAAGGATTAATGAATGTAGAAGATGCTTCTGTAATTGCTTTACCAGAAATAAAGAAAGAAAAGAAAGCAAAATTAATCCGCGAAAAGATTAAAGCTACTTCAATAGATGAGATTGCTAAAAATCAGGGACAGAGCCCTAAGACAGCAGCAGCTATCACTTTAAAGAATACTACATTAGCAGGTGCAGGTGTAGAGCCAAAAGTGGTTGGAGCTGCATTTGGTTTAGAGCAAGGTAAAACGTCTAAACCTATTGATGGTGAAAAAGGCGTTTATGTCATTGAAGTGACAAAAGTAAATGAGGCAACTGAGTTAGACAACTACACTTCAATTGTGAATAGATTAAACGCAGCTAAGCGTGGAGCAGCACAAGGAAAAGTATATCAAGCACTTGAAAAATCTGCTGAAATCGAAGATAACAGAGCTAAAACAGTTTTCTAATTTAGGATATTCGATCTTATAAAACAGAAAAGGCTTTACATAATTGTAAAGCCTTTTTTATTGTTATTGAGTTAATGTCATTGTAGAATATGGAATTACAATATCTAGACCTTTAGACTTAAAGTAATCTTTAGGGTTAGTAGGAGAGGTAGCTAAAACAAAATCGCCTCCCCAAGCTCCAAGGCTTTTGATACATCCATTAAAATCCCTGAATAATTTTGATTTTACAGGATCTTGATTTAGTAGTTTGCCAATTATATTTTCATGTTCAGTTAATAAGCTTTCAAAAGCAGCTAGAGATGTTGTTTTTATTGTTTCCTCTGTGATAGCATTAATATCATTAATTACAGCATTACTAACTTTATTTAGGCTTTTATAAGCTTTAATACCATCTCTACTATTTTGCTTTTGATTAAGGTAAACGAAATATAATTGGTCTTTAAAACTTGGATTAAAATCTATTGAAGTAACTAATGGTTGATTGTTTTTATCTAACTGAAAAGTAATTGGTGTGTTGTGCTGAGCACAAGCAATGTCATAACCACTTCCGCCAAACGTTTTTTCTAAAAGCTGATAAGCATTAACATCTGCCCATTGCGCAATATTGTTTATTAATGTAGAGGAAGTGCCTAGTCCCCAACTTTTATTAAATTCTAAATGTGTTGAAACCTTATAACCTTTTTCGTTTTTTAAAAAGTCAGGATTAAGTCTTTGTGCAGCATCAATAATTTGTCTTAATCGAGAAGAAATATCATTATCATTCTCAAAGGTTTTAAAAATCTCACCATTATCTAAAGTGAAACTTTTTTCAAACCAAACATTACCCTTTTCATCATAGCTTTTCCAGCTTAGGGTATTGCTGTTGTCTTCTTCTACTTTAAGACTTTGACCATATTTTGTAGGTATGGCTAATGATTTTGCACCATCAAGTACAACGTATTCACCAGTGATTAATAATTTTCCGTTGCTTTTATATTTTTTTATTGATTGGTTTTTGGTGGCTGGGCGAAGTCGCTTTTCGGTGGCTGAGCGTAGTCGAAGCCACAATTTGTAATGGCTATCATTCTTGCATTCCGCCAGATTTTTTAATTCTTTATGTTGTTTGTTTATTAAAGCTTCTTTTTTAGCTCTACTCCAACCTTGAATTTGTTTCTCTCTATAAAAAGCATCATCTATTCTTTGAAACTCTTCAATATATTTTAGCACTACAGGTAGACGCTTTTTTGTATGATTTGCACCTTTACCATCATTATGCTCTGCAATACGTTTTTCGATGTCAATAGTACTGCCAGTATAATATGAACCATCAGCGCATTCTAATATATAAACGTGTCCTTTTGGCATTATATGACTAATAATGTGACTTCGACTACGCTCAGTCACCAGTTTAAATTAAATTTTCCTTACGTTTTCAATAGCTTCAACAACTGCACTATGTGTTACCACATTAGTTTTAAAATGCTCTACTATTTTTTCTTTTTCTTCTGAGGTAGCTTCAAACTGATTTAATATGTTCATTAAATGCATCTTCATATGGCCTTCTTGAATACCAGTAGTGGTTAAGGATTTTACAGCTGCAAAATTCTGAGCTAAACCTGCCACAGAAACAATTTTCATTAAATCTTTTGCAGATGGTTTTTCTAGCATTTCTAAAGCAAATTTAACTAAAGGGTGTAAGCTTGTTAAGCCGCCAACTGTTCCCAATGCAAGTGGAATTTCAATCCAAAATTTAAAAGTGTCGTTTTCAATTGAGCAGTGCGTTAAGCTTGAGTACTTACCATCTTTTGAAGCATAAGCATGTACGCCAGCTTCAATAGCTCTAAAGTCGTTACCTGTTGCTAAAACCACAGCGTCAATGCCGTTCATTATACCTTTGTTGTGTGTTACAGCTCTGTAAGGTTCAACTTCAGCAATGCTAACAGCTTGTTTAAATTTCTCTGCAAAAAGTGAAGGGTTTGTTATGTCTTTACTTTTTAAATCAGTGATAGGGCAAGACACTTCAGCTCTAACTAGGCAATTTGGTACGTAGTTAGAGAGTATGCTCATTACAATATTTACATCGTCTTCTAATTGTGCTTGCGCTTCGGCTTTAAAGGTTTTAGCAAACTGTTCTAAACAAGAATTTATAAAGTTGGCACCCATTGCATCTAGTGTTTCAAACGTTGCATGCAATTGGTAGTAGTGCTCTAAATCTTCGGTTTTATTTTTAAGTTCAATATCTAAAATACCACCACCACGACGTTCCATATTTTTAGTTATGGCTTTGGTGTCTTCAATCAGTTTTGGTTTTACACTTTCAAAAAACGAAAGTAACGCTTCAAAATTGCCAGAATACGTAAAATGAACCTGACCAATTTTTTCAGTCGAAATCACTTCAGCCTTAAAACCACCTCTATCCAGCCAAAATTTTGCTGCTTTACTTGCTGCTGCAACCACAGAACTCTCTTCTATTGCCATTGGGATGGTGTAGAGTTTATTATTGATTGAGAAATTTGGCGCAACACCAAGTGGTAAATAATAATTTGTAATGGTGTTTTCTATAAACTCATCGTGAAGCTTTTGAAGCTTTTCGTCAGAATTCCAATACTGTTGTACGAGGTTTCGAGCATCTTCTTTGTTAGAAAAATAAGTGTCTAAAAGCCATTCAATCTTTTCAGATTTAGATAGTTTAGAGAAGCCAGAAATAGCAGTTGGCATGGTTAAATTGATTTTAAATTGCAAAGATACTTAGGATTGGCATAAAATGTGTGCATAATCGATTATTATTGCCGATTTACTGTTAATAATGCCTGATTTTTGCATATTTTTTAGTAAACTTGGCATTGCTTTATTGAAAAAAGATTAATATGAAATTGAGATACTTCGTAGCTATTATTGGATTCCTAACTACTACATTGATTTACAGTCAGGATAAACAAATTACCCTCGAAGAAATTTGGAGTGGAGCCTTTAGAACAGAAGGTATGCAAGCCTTACATTCTATGAACAACGGAACACAATATTCCGTTTTAAATTACGATAGGCAAAATGGAGTTTCAACAATAGATATTTACGATTATAAAACTTTGAAAAAAGTTAAGACCTTGGTGTCTTCAGCAAATTTGACTGATATCCGAGGTTTTTTTGATTACAGTTTTAGTGAAGATGAGTCTAAAGTGCTTTTAACCACTAATTCTATCCCAGTGTTTAGACGCTCTACTTTAGGTGAATATTATATCTATGACATCGAAACCGAAAAGTTAACGAAGGTTTCAGATAATTTGGTTCAGGAACCAACATTCTCACCAGATGCGGATAAAATAGCTTACGGTTTTGAGAATAATCTCTATGTAAAGGATTTAAAATCTGGTGATGTAACGCAAATCACATTTGATGGTGAGAAAAACAAAATCATTAATGGTATTACCGATTGGGTTTATGAAGAAGAATTTAGTTTTGTAAGAGCTTTTGATTGGAATGCAGATGGAAATAAAATTGCTTTTATCCGTTTTGATGAATCTGAAGTTCCTGAATTTTCAATGGATGTTTATGGCTCTGATTTATACCAAACTCAGCAAGTTTTTAAATACCCCAAAGCTGGTGAAGCTAATTCTAAGGTGTCTTTACATTTGTATGATTTAGATTCGGGAAAACTCTCCGAAGTAAAGGTGAATAAGTCTTATAATGATTTTTATATTCCAAGACTAAAGTGGACCAAAGATGCTGATGTGCTTAGTGCCCAATATATGAATCGTCATCAAAACGAATTGGATCTCTGGTTTATAAACGCTAAAACTAATACTTCAGATTTGGTGTTGGCTGAAAAGGATGATGCGTATATTGACGTAACCTTCAATTTAACATTCTTGAAAGATCATAGCTTTATCTGGACGAGTGAGAAGGATGGTTTCAATCATATTTACCACTATGATAAATCAGGAAAGTTAATAAATCAAGTAACAGATGGTGATTGGGAGGTTACCGACTACTACGGCTTTAATGAAAAGGCCAACACCATTTACTTTCAGTCCACAGAGAATGGTTCTATAAACAGAGATGTATATTCCATAAAGTTAAATGGAAAAAATAAGACTCGATTAACAAAAACCGAAGGGACTAACAGTGCTTCTTTTAGTGCTGATTTCACCTATTTTATCAATACGCATTCTAGTGCAACCACACCATACGAATATACGTTGCACGATTCAAAGTCTGGAGACTTGGTAAAAAGTATCAAGGATAATGATAAGTTGGCACAAAAAGTAGGTGATTACGTTACCTCACAAAAAGAATTCAGTACTATTAATATCAATGGTAATGACTTAAATATGTGGATGATAAAACCTGCTGATTTTGATGAAAGTAAGCAGTATCCATTATTTATGTATCAATATTCAGGTCCAGGTTCTCAGCAAGTGGCGAACCGATGGAATGGTGCCAATGATTATTGGTATCAAATGCTGGCACAACAAGGCTATATTGTAGTTTGTATAGATGGAAGAGGAACAGGTTTTAAGGGAGCAGAATTCAAAAAAGTTACACAAAAAGAATTAGGGAAATATGAAGTTGAAGACCAAATAGAAGCGGCTAAAAAGTTAGGATCGCTGCCTTATATAGATGCTTCTCGTATCGGAATTTGGGGATGGAGTTATGGTGGTTTTATGAGTAGCAATGCTTTATTTAAAGGTAATGATGTATTTAAAATGGCAATAGCAGTAGCGCCTGTGACGAGTTGGAGATTCTATGACACAATTTATACCGAGCGTTATATGACCACACCAGATGAAAATCCTAGTGGTTACGATGATAACTCACCAATTAACCATGTAGATAAGTTAAAAGGAGACTTTTTATTAATACACGGAACAGGAGATGATAATGTACATGTACAAAATACCATGCGCATGGTTGAAGCTTTAATACAAGCAGATAAGCAATTTGAATGGATGATTTATCCAGATAAAAACCATGGTATTTATGGCGGAAACACAAGACTACACCTTTATAAAAAGATGACCAATTTTATCCACAAAACTTTAGGAGACAAAATGCAAAATGCTAATAAAGGAGAAAAGGAAATGTCAAAAATTAAAGGCTAACTAACTAAAACTAACTAATACAAATTATATGTCAACAGCAATTAAACAACCGCACCAAAAAGAACTATTTGGACATCCAGTAGGTTTATTCATTTTGTTTTTTACCGAAATGTGGGAGCGCTTTTCTTATTATGGAATGCGTGGTATTTTGGTATTATACATGGCAACATCTGCTACAGCAATAGATCCAGGATTAGGGTGGACAAACAAAGATGCTATTTGGTTATATGGATGGTATACAATGTTGGTGTATGTTGCTTCAATACCAGGAGGTTGGATTGCTGATAAATTTTTAGGTCAAAAGAAAACCGTAATGCTTGGTGGACTTTTACTTTGTTTTGGACATGGTATTTTAGCAATACCACAAGATTGGGCGTTTTTTACAGGATTACTTTTAATTATTCTAGGTGTTGGTGGTCTTAAGCCAAATATTTCTACTATGGTAGGTGGTTTGTATAAAGAAGGAGATATTCGTAGAGATAGTGGTTTCACTATATTTTATATCGGTATTAATATTGGTGCATTTTTGGCTAGTATTACAGTAGGTCTTGTGGCATATTACTATGGTTGGCATTATGGATTTGGTTTAGCAGGTATAGGTATGTTACTTGGGCAATTAGTTTTTGTTTGGGGACAGAAGTTCTTAAAGGGTGTTGGTGAGTTTTCTGGAGGACAAGAAGCTTCATTGGCAGAACAGGAAGCCGCAAAAAGACCATTAAATAAAATTGAAAAAGATAGAGTTGTAGTTTTACTCATTTCATTTTTAATTGTAGTTGTGTTTTGGGGAGCTTTTGAGCAAGCAGGAGGCTTAATGAATCTTTACACAGATGCAAAAGTAGATAGAACTACAGGGTGGAGTTGGTTAGCTGAAATACCAGCGGCTGTATTCCAGTCGTTAAATGCAGGTTATATCATTATTTTCGGAACTATAATTGGTGGTTTCTGGATCTGGTGGAAAAAGAAAGGAAAAGAGTCTTCTTCATTATTTAAAATGGCAATTGGTACCATTATAATGGGACTTGGTTATGTTTTTATGATGCTTGCATCAAAGGAAGCAAGTGCTGAGACCTTTGGTAAAGCTGCTATGATTTGGATTTTCCTTGCTTATTTGTTTCATACAATAGGAGAGTTATGTACATCTCCTGTAGCATTATCGTTCATTACTAAGTTAGCGCCTTTAAAGTATGCTTCAATTATGATGGGAGTATATTTTGCAGCAACAGGTTTTGGTAATAAACTTGCGGGAAGTATTGGTGAGTCTGCTCAGTTAGAACCGTTTGAAGGTAAGATGACTGTAAGTAAAGAAGCAGTCATGCCATATATGAGTAAAGACACAATTGAGGTAAAGACAGAAAGTGGAATAAAGAAGATTTTTGATTATCCAATAAATGAAGACAAAAACTTTTCTGTAAAAGCATCTGTTTACTCTGAGAATGATAAAGTGATTTTCAAAGAATATGAAAAGGGGACAGACCTTAATAATATTTTTGAGCTCTCAAAAAAAGAAGATTCTAACACATCAGAACTTTTAGCAACCTTAAAAGAAAATAAAATTACTGCTTCTAACCCATATCATGCTAAGCTTGTTTTTGAAAAGGATAAGGATAAAGCTCAGATTACAGAAAATAAGGGTGATGGAAAAGATTATGGTGTGTCTTTTGTGTTAGAAGAGCAACAAAGTGAAGTAGAGTATACTACTTTTAAATGGTTGGTGATTTTCACTGTAGCATTTGGCTTACTTCTTATTTTGTTCTTAAAGCGATTAAAGAAATTAACACATGGAGCAGAAGACAACGAACACGAAATGCTTGAGGCTGAAAAGTACGAAATAGCAGATCCAGATATTAATAACTAACAATAAATCAATTCCCTCGTAGACTAATATTTACGAGGGTTTTCTCTACTAACTAAATTAGCTTTTTTTTATGAGCACAGATATTCAAAATCTATTCAAGGATAAAGTTCTAGGGCATCCAGCAGGACTTTTTGTTTTATTTTTTACAGAAATGTGGGAGCGTTTTTCATTTTATGGAATGCGTGTTCTTTTAGTGAATTTTTTAACAATGGCTTTAGTTGGCTACAATCCAGGATGGGAGTGGTCTGTTGAAAACGCAGGTGCACTATTTGGTACTTATGCTATGTTGCTTTATATAACTCCAATTGTAGGAGGAATCATTGCGGATAAATTTACAGGTTATCGTTGGGCTGTTATTATTGGTGCTTTTATTATGACCTTAGGACATGCCTCAATGGCTTTTGAAACCGAAGTGTCTCTTTATATAGGATTAGCGTTGTTAGTTATTGGAACAGGATTTTTTAAACCTACAATGACATCGATTATTTCTGAAATGTATAAAGAAAACCCAGAAAAAAAGGATGGTGCTTATACTATCTATTACATGGGTGTTAATGCAGGTGCATTTTTTGGTATGATGTTATGTGGCTATTTAGCAGAAAAGATTGGATGGGCTTGGGGCTTTGGTCTTGCAGGTGTGTTTATGTTATTAGGTACTATTCAGTTTTGGTTAGCTGGAAAATTATTTGGTGATATAGGTGCTAAACCATCTAAAAATGTTGAATTAGAGATTCCTCAAAATATTAATGAAGAATACCCAGAGAAGAGAAGTGATGATGGTGATGACGAAAAACCAAATCCTTTTACAACTATAGATAAAATCCTTATTCTTATTTCATCGGTAATTGGTTTAGGATATGCTTTTAATGATCCGTTGTCAAAAATTGCAGGTTTTGATATGTTCTCTGCACTTAGAATAGGAAGTCTAGAAGGTCAGTATGTAGCAGTGCTTTTTGCTCTAGTTGCGTTTTTGTATTTAGTAATTAGTAGAATAGGACGCTACACTAAAGTCATTAGAGACCGTATGATAGCTTTTATCATTTTTGCATTTTTTACAGTCTTCTTTTGGATGTCTTTTGAGCAAGGAGCGTCATCGCTAATTGTATTTGCCAGAGATAACGTAGATAGAATGCTAAGTGGTAATGCGGCAATAACATTTAACATTATTAATGCTTTATTGACAGTTATTCCTTTAGTAATTATAACCTATGTGCTTTACTTACTATGGAAGAAAACGTACAATAAAATTTCTACATCAAATATAGTGCTTGTGGTATGTTTTTTATTAATGTGGGCAATCGTAGGGTGGATGCTTAATCGCGATTTTAATACGGTAGCTTATGATGTGTCTTACAAGGTCGTTAAAACAAATGCTGAATCTAATAGCTATAAAGTTGATGAAAGCAGGCTAGAGCTGTATAAAGACAAGATTCTTTCAGGTACATTTTCTGCTCTTGTGGATGGTAAAGAAAAATCTGTAACAATAGATAGTATTGCCTATGATGGAAAGTTTGTGAAGCTAAAAGAGTCTGAGTTATACGATAATAAAGAGAAGAAGAAGGAACAGAAGAAGTTTAATGAGGAGTATGTGAATAAAGTTCTATCATTTGATAGTAGTAAAGAGGCCATAGTTTATTATCACAAAAAAGAAAAAGAAGTTTTAAAAATTCCTTTAAAAGAATTGTACTTCAATACAGCTATTACAGAAAATATGGTTCTAAACCCTGCATATGTTATTGAAGAAAAGACAACTTCTGTAGCAGAGCCACAAGAGTTAAATACAGGCGATAAAATCTATATGATTGCTAAAAATAATGAAGGCACAGAGTTTGGATACCTTACAGAAGAACGTTTAGCTTTTGCACGAGAAAATGGTAAGAATTTAAATAGAGATAATGGTGTAGTTGAAGCTACAATAACCAAGGTAAAACAAAATGAGGTAGAGATTACTGTGTCTTGGTTTAGTATTCTTAATTCATTCTTTATTATTGCTTTTGCTTCATTCTTTTCTCGTTGGTGGGAAAGTAAATATAATCCTTCTGCAGCAAGTAAATATGCGTTAGGATTAATTATAATGGGTGTAGGATTTGGATTGCTAGCGTTTGGTTCTGCTGGAATCCAAGAAGGTGTTAAAGTAAGTATGATATGGCTAATCTTAGCTTATCTATTTCATACACTAGGAGAACTTTGCTTATCTCCAGTTGGTTTATCTTATGTAAGTAAGTTAGTGCCTGCCAGAATGATTGGTTTTATGTTTGGTATGTGGTATTTGGCAATAGCAATAGGTAATAAATTAGCAGCGGTTATAGGAGGTCAGATAGAAAATATAACTAAAGAGTATAGCTTATCTACATTCTTTATGATTTTTACTATTGTGCCAGTTGCTGCAGGTGTGTTAGTATATTTGTTAAATCCTGTGCTGAAAAAACTAATGCATGGTGTTAAATAGCAGCATATTTATTAAAATAATTAGAAAATGCTCCTAATCAGGAGCATTTTTTGTAAGTTCGGTATAAGAATTGCAACAAATCAGTTATGGGAAAAACAAAATTACTTATAGCCTTTATAGCTTTTGGAACATTAGTGTCTTTTCAAAAGACTACAGAGTCACCAGAAAAAGAAATCAATTGGATGACTTTAGAAGAAGCAATTAAGCTTCAGGAAAAAGCACCTAAAAAAATCATTATGGATGTTTATACCAATTGGTGTGGTCCATGTAAGATGCTTGATAAAAATACCTTTCACAATGAAGATGTTGTAAATTACGTAAACGAGCATTATTATGCAGTAAAATTCAATGCAGAAGGTAATGATACAGTAACCTATAAAGATAAAACATATACCAATCCTAATTATGATCCGGCAAAAGCTAATAGACGAAATAGCGCCCACGAGTTTGCACGCTCTCTTAAGGTAAGAGCGTATCCAACAATGGTGTTTTTTGATGAAGAAGGAGAGTATATTGCACCAATTTCTGGATATTTAAAACCACGTCAATTAGAATTATACTTAAAACTTTTTAAGACAGATAAGTACAAAGAAATGGATACTCAAGAAAAGTTTAATGAGTATTATAAAAACTTTGAGCCTACTTTTAAGGAATAATAAGAACCGTCAATTCGAGTGATTTTTCTAAACTAGGTTTATAAAAATTGTATCGAGAATAAGTCTTTAAGAATTATTTAATAATGAAAGCTCCCTTTTCATTTGTATAATGGAAAGGGATTTTTTTGTTTCTACATGTAGTTTTCCAATGTTTTACATAAGATTTGTAATTACTAGCATCTGCAATAATTTGTTGAGGTTTAATGCTATCAATAACTCTTTCTAGGTTAACTTTTGGAGAATCGCGAAGTAAGATGAAATCTGGTCGAAAAGATAGGTTTTTATAAATTCCTAAGCTATCTATAATTAATAATCGCTTGTTTTTAAATTGATAAATATCATGTAGTTTAGATTGAGCTACACTGTTAATTAATTCACCAACTTTATAATTCTTAATGATGTTATCATTATTAAGTTTTGAAGCATCTAAATTATGATGAACCTCAAGTCTGTCTTTCCGTTTAAATCCTATAACAGAAAAACGACTTTTATTAAAGACAATTAAAGATTCATTTTGATTATGAAATTTATTAAAAAGATAAGTGCCTTGCAAAGCAATAATACTAACAAGGCAAATAGCTAGCCATTTATATGTTTTTAATTTATAGAGCTGAACAGCACTAATGATTAAGATGTAAGTTATTAATACCTGAATTAAAGCAAAAGGAATATCTCTAAATAAAAAGTCTTCAAACTGAGCTACCCAAGCTATAAATCCATTTAACCATTCTATAATTAAACTATAAATTTCAACAATAGGTTTAGGAAGAAAACCAACTAGAGCCATGGAAATCACTAAAAGGCCAAAACCAAGAATTAATCCTAAAAAAGGAATTACCACAAGATTAGATATAAAGAACAAACCTGGAAACTGATGAAAATAGAATAAACTAATAGGCAGAACACCAGCTTGTGCTGCTAGCGTAACCGTAAATATCTGCCAAGGTTTATCTAAAGTCCAATATTTTGGTTGCCAGATTATATATAAAATAGGTTGAATACTAACAATGCCTAAAACCGCTAAATAGCTCATCTGAAAACCGACTTCAAACAAAAATGTAGGCTTTACAAGCAGAATAAAAAATGCAGAAATGGCTAGTGTGTTGTAAATATTCGTAGGTCGTTTAAGATGCATAGCAAAACTTATAATGCTGAACATCGTAACAGCTCTGGTAACGGAAGGTGATAATCCTGCTACAATAGCAAATAACCAAAGTATCGTAATAATAACTATTGGTCTAAGAACGTATCCGTATTTAAGTAGTAGTAATGGTCTAAAAATAAAATTGAGGATGAGTAATAAAATACCAACATGCAGACCGGAAACCGCTAGAATATGAATAGTACCAGAATTCACATAATTGTTATAAATGCTTTTGTCAATAGTCTGTCTTTGACCTAAAAGTAGCGCATTGATAATGCTTAAAACATCATCTTTAAAACCAGCATCAACCAATTTATTGTTGATAGTAGTCCTAAATAAATCTGCATACCCATAAATAGTAGTAGGTTGGTCTGAAAGTATTAAGAATTGATTCTGTTGAAGATAAATTTGGTTGTACACTTGTCTCAGATCCAGATACTTGCTGTAATCAAATTGATGCGGATTTAGAGGCTTTTGAATATTTTTTAAAGCAGATTTACTATAAATGACAGCATCAACAGGTAGTGAGCTAGATGAAGAGTCTCTTTTAATATTGATAAGTAGTTTTCCAGAAGCTTCACGCTTATTAGTAGAAATCAATGAAACAATATACTTATCGTTATACAGATCTGATTTTAAACGCTCTTTGATTTTGAACGTTAATTCAATAGAGTCATTGAAATCTAAGTTGCTGTAATGTGATTGACGAATCTTGTCATTTTGAAAATTATAGGCATTAATGCCCAAACTTATCATACAGAAATAAGAAATTAAGCCGAATATCGGTTTTTTATTGTATGAATCTCTAAGTATTAAATAGTAAATAAAAAGAATAGCCATTAAACCTAAGGAAAGGTAAATGGCTATGCTAAAATTTGGTTTAAAATAATGTGCAATACAAATGCCTAGAATAAGACAAACTGTAAGTTTTATTATGGTGAAATTTAGTAACTTCATGATTATGAGTTACTAATATAATAATTTGTAGTCTGTTTCTTGTTAAGGTTTCGAGTTATTTGTCTTCTAGGCTATTCATAAATGCAATAATATCTTTTATCTCATTTGGTTGTAAGTGTAATGAATCTGGCGGGAGAGTTTGGTATTCAAATTCTAAACCAAGTCCTATTCCACCTCCGTTATTGTAAAAATCCATTAAGGTCTCTAAATCTGCGTAAGCTCCATTGTGCATATATGGTGCAGTTTTAGAAATGTTTCTAACTGTTGGTGTTTTAAAAAAGTGTTTTCTTTCTTCAGTTTTAAAAATATGATATCTTCCCAAATCCGTGTCAGCGATAGCAGGCAAACTGGTTGATTTAGGTACACCTAATAGTTCAAACTCGGTTTCTGTAAAGTTTGGTGGTACTGTACCATTAAATACTGGAGCAAAATGACAAGTAGCACATTTTGCTTTGCCCATAAATAGATTAAAACCATTAATCTCAGATTGGGTTATGGTTTGCTCAATGTTATTGATATTATTGTCAAATTTTGAATTGAATTTATTCAAACTTCTAACGTAAATAGCAATAGCATTCCTAATATTAGCATCCGTAACTCCATTTGGATATAGCTGGTTGAAGGATTTAAAGTAAGTACTGTCCGTTTTTATTACAGCTTGTAGATTTGATAAATCGCTATGAAACTCGTTAACATTATTTACTACATCTACAATTTGTCCTTCTAAATTACCTGTTCTTCCATCGTAGAAAAAGCTTTGTTGCAATGCAGCATAGGTTAACGTTGGTGTGTTGCGTTTTTGCTTTGGAAAAATCTTTAAACCATCTGTAAAAGCTAATTCTTGTTTGTGGCAAGTTGCACAACTCATCGTATTGTTGGCTGATAACTTTTTATCATTAAAAAGGGTCTTTCCTAGTTGTTGTTTAGTCTGTTTTAAAGAATCAATTTCTACGTAGTCCGCAAAAAAATCAATATTAAAAGTGTCATCTGAAAATAATGATGTCATCGTATTGTTGAAAGCTAATTCAAAAGGAAACTCTAAATTCCAATCTTTCACAGTTTCATTTAGTAGTGCTAGTTGCTTATGTGTATGATTTTTAATGAAATGATACCTGTCAAAACTATTAAAGTCTCCTTGAAGTGCTTTAATTGATACCTTAATTTCAGTATTCCACTTTTTTAATAACGTTTGGTCTGAAAAGTTTTCAGCATATGTGTTTAAAATATTCTTAATGGTTTCATAACCTAGTTGAGCTTCGGTTAAAGAAGCCTCCAATACGGGAGAATCAAAACCAGTAATACCAGTTAGAGCAGTTCTAGCAATTTGATCTCTAATAAGCCAAATGACATGATAATCTTTAAGCTTTATATGTGTGTTTTGTTCTATAAGCTTTAATCTGTTTTTTGTCTTTTCGGTAATATTAGAAACAGAAGCTAGATCTAAAGGTTTTTCATGTAGTATTTCTTCTATAACTTGAAAACCAAACGGTTTTTTGATTTTTATGTCTGTGGCATCTTCCTCTTCAATTTTTAAAATGTTAGGCGCATTTAAGGACATGTAATTGTTTTTGTCTATAAATGAGAGGATCGGCTCTATGCTTTTAAAATGATTTCTGGCCTCTCTGTAGTAGGAAAGAGCAGTTTCAAAACTTGTTGCATTTTCAAGTGCTTCAAGCGCATCTATACATTGGTTCAAATTAGATTTGTAGCTTTCTGCCAAAAAATCTAGAGGTGTAACCTTTTCATTTTGAATTACTGCAGTATAATCTTTGTCATTTTTGCAGCTATAGTTTAAAGCAAAAAGGCATACCATTAAAATGTATGCCTTTTTTAAAATGGTTATATTCATCTTATCTGTCTAATCCTTGTAGTACATATAACATGCTTCCTTCTTTTCTGCTATCTGCTGCAGGATTTGCATTAGGGTCTGTAAAAGCAGAACCATCTGCAGGCTCCCAACCATGATTTTGAGTAATAAGGATAAACGATTCATCAACACCTATAACGTCAGAAATGTCTATCATACCTGTAAGTTCCCAAATACCAGTGGTAGTTCCATACCCTTGAGCAGCAGCAACATCTTGGTCACACTCCAAAACAACCTTTAATGCTCCAGTATTTAAGTTATATTGGTATAAACGTGCATAGTGCATTTTGTCAGCATTATCAAAATATCCATTTGGGTCTTCTTGGATGTAAGCATAGTTTTCAGTTACTAAGATGTTGTCAGGACTATGAAAAGCCTTAGCTATACCATTTGGTAAATCACCATCTAAAACACAGGTAATTGTACCAGCAGCAGTTGGGTCGTTTTCATTTAAAACTACTTTGTAAACGCGACCGTAAGTAGTTCCTTTACCAACTAAATCTGGCTTTTGTCTTCCTGTTACACAGAAGTAAATTTCTCTGTTGTTTGAAGCAGAACCTCTTCTCCAATCGATATCTTCTAATCTAGAGAAGCCCATTACGCCTTTATTTTTAGCTTCAGCATCTAGTAAATCAATATTTGTTTCTTCTAGAGCTACAAAATCAATAGGATAAGATTGACCTTCTTGCATATCCATTTCAAAGTTAATACCAGCTTGTGTAACTCTTAATCCGTATAGTTGACCACCGTTTAAATCGGCAAAATCACCAACATACATACCCAACTGACCAGATGGTACTACATTGTCAGAATGGTCATCGCCTATAAATGCAACGGTTTTGTTTGGATAAGCATCTTTGCCAATAACAACAGCGTTTTCAGTAGACCACTGTCCCCAAGCTGGTAACATTAATGCAGAAGATGCTGAGTTTGGAGATTTGTATGGGTCAGTGGCAAAAACACCTTTTGATGCTCCTCCCCATTCACCACCAGAAAGATATAGTGGACCAAATCCGTGCTCTTCCATAGTGATTAATGATCCAGAACACTGTGCAGTTGCAGCAGTTGCAGCAGCGTTTAAGATATATTCTCCAGCAACGGGTTTAAAAGTTTCATCTAACGTAATTCTAGCAATTGAGTAATCTGCTTCAATATTATTTATAAGCGTGTAAGTGTTGTCTGAGTTTTTTAATAAACCAGCACCATCTGCCATAGAACCATAAACAAAGTTTGGCGTATCTGCTAATTGGTCTTCAGAAGATAGAAAATTGTAAATGTTTACGTTAGAGAATTCAGGTTCTAACTTAAGTAAAACAGGTGTTTGTGAGTGAGATCTCAGCTCAACCAAATTTTCTTGTTGACTATTGTTGTCATCATCGCTCTTGCACGATACAATGCAACAAAAAATAAATAATAATGTAATGTGTTTTAAAGTTTTCATTGGTAGTTATGTTAATTAATTGAAGCAAAACTACTCGGACAGTATTAACACATTTTGAATGCATTATTAAGAAAAAGTATTTCTATCGTAAACTTTGTTATTTAATTATTAATAAATAGAATGATAATAAATAAGATTTAGATTAAAGTATGCGCCTCGCCTGAACGAAAGCAAAATACCAGTATTTTTCTGCTAAAGAAGAAATCATAACTCCTCTGCTTGTTGAGGCATGAATGAATTCTACATTACCAGTGCGTACATTGGTTACAATCCCAACATGGTTAACTTTTCTGCTATTCTTTCTTGTTGCAAAGAAGACCAAGTCACCAACATTAACTTCTTTAAGATCTATCCAATCTCCATAAGAGGATAAGCTGCCAGTTGTTCTTGGTACAGAAATGTTATTGTCTTTAAATGTAGTGTAGACCAATCCAGAGCAATCCATGCCACGCTTTGTAGTACCACCATATTTGTAACGTGTACCATTAAATTTTTTAGCATATCTGGCGATAGCTTCTCCTTCTTGTGTAGGTTTAATATTTGGGTTTACTTTTACTGAATGTGTTTGTCGCTTCTTTGATGTAGAATATGATTTTTTGGCTTTACAACTTGTTAATGTGGCAATAACACAAATAAGTAATATAATTTTTTTCATAAGGTTTTATATACTGCTTACTGATTCAACAATAAGTTTAGCGGCCTTTTCACTTGCTCCTTTACCGCCTAGTTTCTTCTCAAGTTCAAAATAGTCTAAAAATAATTGGTCTCTTTTATCTGAATTTAGAATTGCATTTAACTCTTTTATCAAACGCTTTTTGTTAAGGTCACCTTGTATTAATTCGGTAACCACTTCGCGGTCCATAATAAGATTAACAAGTGAAATGAATTTTAAAGTTATAATGCGTTTTGCAATATGATACGATATGGCATTCGCTTTATAACATACAATTTGTGGAACTTTATATAATGCTGTTTCTAATGTTGCAGTGCCAGAAGTCACCAAAGCAGCATAAGAAATACTTAGCAGATCATAGGTTTTGTTAGAAATAAAACTAACATTGTTCTTTTTAATAAAGGTTTTGTAAAACTCAAAATCCTGACTCGGAGCTCCAGCAATTACAAATTGATAATCTTTAAAATCATCAACTAGGCTGAGCATAACACCTAGCATTTTGGTAATTTCTTGTTTTCTACTGCCTGGCAATAATGCTATAATGGGCTGATTACTCAGTTGATGTGTTTTTCTAAATTCAGTTTCATCAACTTGTGGTCGGCCTGCAATGGCATCAATTAGTGGATGACCAACAAAGTGAACATCGTAATCATACTTCTTATAAAACGCTTCTTCAAAAGGAAGGATGCAGTACATAGCATCTACATCACGTTTTATTTTTTCAACACGACTCGCTCTCGAAGCCCAAACCTGAGGAGAAATATAATAGTGCGTTTTAAAGTTTTGTTCTTTTGCCCATTTGGCAATTCTTAAGTTAAAACCAGAATTGTCTATAAATATGATAACATCTGGTTGAAACTGTGCAATATCTTTTTTACAGAATTTAATATGACCAGAAATTTTTCTAAGATTCATAATCACTTCTGCAAAACCCATAAACTGACGCTCCTTGTAGTGCATTACCAATTCACCACCTACAGCTTGCATTAAATCTCCACCCCAAAAACGAATATTAGCTTTATCATCTTCTTTTAATAAAGCTTTCATAAGGTTAGATCCGTGTAAATCGCCAGAGGCTTCGCCTGCAATTATGTAATACTTCATTATTAATTAAAAAATTTAATAATCATAGTTATTATAAAAACTAACATAGTGGCTATGAGAACACCTTGAGCTCTATTGTCTTTTTTCTTCCTTAGAAAGAAAAAGAAAATTGCCAGATTAGGTAAAGCGCCAAGACTTATCATCTTGGTTAAGATGCCTCGTTGTGCACTTTGCTTCAATACCACAAGCCAGTTATCGTCATTGCCAAAAATTTGTATCGCGACTAAAAGTCCCAAGAATGTAGCAATAATACCAACTAAAAACCCAATAACTATATCTTTATTCATGCTTGTATTTTTAGTTGATGTTAATGTCATTCGGTATAGGAATTAATTTAATTTCCAAGTATTTAAGGATTGAATAGTGTGGTGCGCAGTTAAATCAAACTGAACAGGAACAATTGAAACATAACCATGTTCTAAAGCCCATTCGTCAGTATCTTCACCATTGTCCATATTTACAAATTTCCCAGCTAACCAATAGTATTCTCTGCCCATAGGATTAACACGTTTGTCAAATTCTTCAACCCAATTGGCACGTGCTTGCCTGCAAACTTTTATACCCTTAATATCTTTTTTGTCAAGGTTGGGTAAGTTTACATTCAGTACCACACCATCTGGTAAACCGTGTTCTAGAACTTGTTTGGTAATAGTTTCAACAAAAGACTTGCAATGCTCAAAATTAGCATTCCAATTATAGTCTAAAAGTGAAAAACCAATTGCCGGAATCCCTTCAATACCAGCTTCTAAAGCAGCACTCATCGTGCCAGAATAAATGACATTGATAGAGGAGTTAGAACCATGGTTAATACCAGAAACACAAATGTCTGGTTTACGATCCAGAATTTCTCTAACAGCTAATTTTACACAATCAGCAGGTGTGCCAGAACAGCTGTATTCAGGTTGCTTACCATCAATATTCACTTTTTCAATGTAAAGCGTCGAGTTTACAGTAATAGCATGTCCCATAGCACTTTGCGGACTATCTGGCGCAACAACAACGACGTCGCCTATAGTGTTCATTACACTTATAAGCGTTCTTATGCCAGGAGCAGTAATGCCATCATCGTTGGTAACTAAAATTAGAGCTCGTTTTGCCATGGTGCTATTGAGGTTTTGAATAGCGTAAAAATACTAAAAACCATAAGAAGTAGAAGTATTTGTACCTTTAACAAAAAATTAGTGCCGTGATTTTTTATGGCATGATTTTTTCTTCTATTTTAGTGAAAATAATCATTACCTACTTGTTGTAATTAGAAAAATTAGAAAGATGAAAGGGAATTATAAGTTTTTATTGTTAGCATTCTTAATTGCTTTTGCTTCGTGTAGCTTCACAAGTAAGAAGTTCGACGATAATCCAGATAAAGATAAACTGCTTATTCAGTTAATCACATATGTTTTAGATAATGGACATTTTAATCCACAAGATTTGAATGATAGTTTCTCTGAAAACGTTTTTGAAGATTATCTTAATCAGTTAGATCCATTTAAGCGTTATTTTTATGAATCTGATATAAAGGAATTTGAAGCCTATAAAACGCAATTAGATGATCAGCTTAAAGATTATGACGTGGCGTTTTTTAATTTAACTCACGAGCGTTTGTTAAAACGAATTGAAGAATCTAAAGCCATTTATGCTGAGATTTTAGAAAAACCGTTCGATTTTACCAAAGATGAAAGCTATACTGCGGACTACGAAGAATTAAAGTACGTAAAAAATAAGCGCGAAATGAAGGAACGTTGGAGACAACAACTTAAGTTTTCAACAATAGCTAATTATGATGATGCAATTTCGCAACGAGATACAAACATGGAAGCAAATACACTTCCAGAAAGTGTTTTTTCTGCTCAAAATGAAAAGTCTTCTAAAGACAATAAAAAATCTTTAACAGAGCTTGAAGAGGAAGCAAGAGAAGCAACTAAGCGTTCTCTAGATGAGCTTTACGACTTTATTGATGACAGGCAGCGCAAAGATTGGTTTGCAGTATACATCAATGCTATAGTTGAAGAGTTTGATCCGCATACATTCTACTTTGCGCCAGAAGATAAAGACCGATTTGATGTAGCTATGTCTGGAAACTTTGAAGGTATTGGAGCTAGGCTGCAAAAGAAAATGGATGCCATAATGGTAAACGAAATTATAAGTGGTGGTCCTGCTTGGAGAGCAAATGAGCTAGAGGTTGGTGATCAGATTTTAAAAGTGCGTCAATCAGATGAAGAAAAACCTGTTAATGTTGTCGGGATGCGTTTAGATGATGCTATTAAGTTGATAAAAGGCCCAAAAGGAACTACTGTGGTTTTAACCTTAAAGAAAGTTGATGGTACAATTGAGGATATTTCAATTACCAGAGATATTGTAGAATTGGAAGAAACATATGCGAAATCTTCAACTGTAATAAAAGGTGATAAGAAATTTGGTGTGATTAACCTTCCAAAGTTTTATGTGGATTTTGAAAACTACAATAAACGCAATGCAGCTTCAGATATAAAACAAGAAATCATAAGGTTAAAACAAGAAGGTGTTGAAGGTTTAGTCCTAGATTTAAGAAACAATGGAGGTGGATCATTACAAACAGTAGTAGATATCGCTGGTTTGTTTATAGAAGAAGGTCCTGTTGTGCAAGTAAAAGAAGCTGGGCAACCAAAAGAAGTATTAAAAGATAGAGATAAATCTATAGTTTGGGATGGTCCTTTAGTAATCTTAGTGAATGAGCTATCAGCATCTGCTTCAGAAATTTTAGCTGCTGCAATGCAAGATTATAAGCGAGCCATAGTTATTGGTAGTAAGCAAACTTATGGAAAAGGAACAGTTCAGAACGTATTAGATTTAAATCGATTAGTAAGAAATAATTCTAATGGAGATTTGGGTGCCTTAAAGTTTACAACCCAGAAGTTCTACAGAGTTAATGGCGGTTCTACTCAGTTAGAAGGTGTTAAAAGTGATGTAGTAGTACCAGACAGATATAGCTATATTGATATAGGTGAAAAAGATCAGGAAAACCCATTACCTTGGGATAAGATTGATGCGGTAGATTATGAAGTTTGGGGTAATTATTTTGATTACGATACAACTATCGAAAAAAGCAAAGCTAGAATGGCTGCTAATGAGCAGTTGAAACTAATTGATGATAATGCCAAATGGGTGAAGAAAATAAGAGATCGTGAAAGCTATTCTTTAAATTATGAGAACTACAAAAAGGAAATGGAGCTTAACGAGGAAGAAGCAAAACGCTTTGAAAAACTATCTGAATACAAAACTAATTTAACCTTTAGTTCCTTACCTTATGAAGTTGAATTGATGGATGAGGATTCTATACTTAAAGAAAAACGTGATCGTTGGCATAAAAGTTTGGCTAAAGATGTTTATATAGAGGAAGCTTTAAATGTTTTACACGATTTAAAAATGACCTATGCTATAAAAAATAAAGTAGCTGAGGTAAAGAATTAAAATATTGATGGGAAACCAAAGCAATTCTCTCACAAGATTAGCGCTTCAAAAGTTTAAAAAGAACTTTTGGGGCGTTTTCAGTTTAGGGATAATTATTTGCATAGGGCTTGTTTCGGTTTTTGCATATCTATTTGCGCCAGATGCTTCCAAGAATGCCAATCAAATGCATTTATCTATTCATTCAAAACCACCTGGATTTGAAGTACGGATGTTGACACTACCCTCGAGTATTGAATCTGAACAAGGTTTTTTATCTAAGTTGTTCTTCGGTTCTGATAATACAGATACAGAAATTCCTATTCAATCTTATACTGTAAAAGATGATAAACTAAGCTATGTTGAATATGCTTCAGATGGTCTTCAAGGTATAGAAAAGCAGATAAATTTAGATCGTTTTCCTAACTCAGATTACAAGCCTTTTATAGAAAATCGGAGTTTTGGTTTTGGTACAGATAAATATGGAAGAGACTATTTAAGCCGTATTTTAATTGGCTCTCGTATTTCGTTTTTTATTGGTTTTATTGCTGTATTTATTTCTTTGATAGTTGGTTTGCTGATGGGAAGTTTGGCAGGATATTATGGAGGTAAGGTAGATGCTGTGATTATGTGGATTATAAATGTCACATGGTCTATTCCAACACTACTCTTGGTCATAGCAATAACCTTGGCATTAGGAAAAGGCTTTTGGCAAGTTTTTATTGCAGTTGGCTTAACAATGTGGGTTGAGGTAGCAAGAGTTGTAAGAGGGCAAATTATAAGCGCTAAAGAGATGCAGTACGTTACAGCAGCAAGAGCCTTAGGGTATACAGATTACAGAATAATAACAAAACACATTTTGCCTAATATATTTGGACCCTTAATAGTAATTTCCGCAGCAAATTTCGCAGCAGCAATACTTATTGAAAGTGGACTGAGCTTTTTAGGAATTGGAGCACAGCCACCAATGGCTAGTTGGGGTGCTATGATTAAAGATCATTATAATTACATAATTTTAGGTAAACCGTATTTAGCATTAATACCAGGAGTTTGTATTATGCTTTTGGTAATGGCATTTATGTTAGTAGGTAATGCTCTAAGAGATGCTCTAGATGTAAAAACTTAAATCAATTTTATTATGACAAATAAAGGGAAATTAATTTTTTTAGTTGTTTTTGTACTTTCTAGTCTTTTAATTCAGTATGACTTTTCTTTTACTGAGATTAAATTGAAAAATGTTGTTAGTACAATAATAGCTGGAATAATAGCAGTTTTGTTAATCAGTTTTCTACAGAAAAGAAAAATATAAAAGTTTAATCTTATTCTTTTTTTAAAGCTTCAATCTCTTCGTTGGTAGCATCAATAAAGTTTAAAACATCATCCTGACCTATCTTTTTAGAAGATGATGTAATAAAATAAGGAGGTAACTCTTCCCAGGTTTTTAAAAGTTCTTTGCAATAGTCTTCAACATGATTATCTATAGCGTTTGGTTTTAGCTTATCGGCTTTGGTGAAAATAATTCCAAACGGAATGCCATTTTCACCCAAGTATTGCATAAATTCTAAATCTATAGTTTGAGGCTTGTGCCTGATATCAACAAGAACAAAAGCAGAAACCAATTGTTGTCTTTGCTCAAAATAATTGGTTATAAATTTCTGAAATTTCTTTTTTGAAGTTTTTGAAACTCTGGCATAACCATAGCCAGGTAAATCAACCAAATACCACTCATCGTTAATGATAAAATGATTTATTAATTGCGTTTTTCCTGGTCGTCCAGAGGTTTTTGCTAAACTTTTTCTGTCAGTAAGCATGTTGATTAAAGATGACTTACCAACATTACTTCGTCCGATAAAGGCATATTCAGGAATACGATTCTTAGGGCATTTTGCCACTTCAGAATTACTCATTACAAACTCAGCTGATTTTATTTTCATGACAATTTTTGTGAGAGTAGAAACCTCTTTTTATAGAGCTCTTGATTCTAACCAATCATTCAATATTTTATTGAATTCTTCAGGATGTTCCATCATTGCTGCGTGCCCACATTTATCAATCCAAAATAAATCAGAATCTGGTAAAAGCTCGTGGAATTCTTCTGCGACTTCAGGTGGAGTTACGTTGTCGTTCTTACCCCAAATAATACAAGTTGGTGTATTCATTTTAGGTAAGTCTTTTGCCATGTTGTGCCTTATGGCGCTTTTAGCAATTGCTAAGGTTTTTACAAGTTTATTTCTGTCGTTTACAGTTTCGTAAACCTCATCTACAATTTCCTTTGTAGCAACAGCAGGATCGTAAAAAACATCTTGAGCTTTTTTCTTTATAACCTCATAGTCGCTGCGCTTTGTATAGCCACTTCCCATTGCGCTTTCATACAAGCCAGAGCTTCCAGTAATTACTAGGGCTTTAACTTTTTTGGGATATAATTTTGTGTGATATAGTCCTATGTGTCCACCTAAAGAATTTCCTAAAAGAATAACATTTTCTAGGCCTTTAAACTCTATAAAATCCTTCAGATAGTTTGCGAAGCTTTTAACGTTGGTTTTTAAAAGCGACATTGTGTAGATTGGGAGTTCTGGAATGATAATTTTGTACCCATTCTTACTGAAAAAACCAGTTACAGCATCAAAATTACTTAAACCTCCCATTAAACCGTGAAGCACTATAATTGGTGTGCCTTCTCCTACTTCAATATATCTATAATCCTTTTCTTTTTTTAAAAGGTGTGCCATCTATAATATCAGTGCTTAGTGTTAAAAACAAATATAACTAAATCCTTTTTAAAACAAATACAATTATTGCTATTGAATGCTTTTGAAGTGATTTTTTGTAACTGAATGTTGTTAATAATTACCACTTCAAAATTGAAGCGCTAGAGGTTTATTTCACTGTGCTTTTTGGTTTTTCTTAATTCAACAACTCAAAACTTATCAACAAAAGTGGGAGTATGTGGTAAAATGTGGTAAAATTTTCAATATATTTGATTCTTAAACGTTAAAGTGGAAAATCAAGGGTATTGAATTCATTTATTGGAACATACGAGTGTAAAGCAGATGCAAAAGGGAGGTTAATGGTTCCTGCTGCTCTAAAAAAGCAAATGTCTGCTGCTTTGCAAGATGGTTTTGTGCTTAAGCGTGCTGTGTTTCAGCCTTGCTTGGAGTTGTATCCAATGTCTGAGTGGAATGCATTGATGGCGAAAATCAATAAGCTTAACCGCTTTAAGAAAAAGAATAACGACTTCATAAGACGTTTTACTGCAGGTGTTAAGGTTGTGGAGGTTGATAGTGCAGGTCGCTTATTAATTCCAAAAGACTTAGTTGGTTTCTCCGGAATTACAAAAGAAGTAGTACTGGCTTCTGCGGTAAACATCATTGAAATATGGGATAAGGATAAATATGAGCAAGCAATTGATGATGCTGCCTCTGATTTTGCGGATTTGGCAGAAGAAGTAATGGGACAAGATGATGATGACAATGGAATATCATAATGCAGTTTTACTCAAAGAAACCGTTGATGGCTTAGATATAAAGCCAAATGGCGTTTATGTAGATGTCACATTTGGTGGTGGTGGACATAGTCGAGAAATCTTATCTAGGCTTGGTGATGAAGGAAAGTTGTATGCATTTGATCAGGATAAAGATGCTTTAGCTAATAAAATTGATGATGAGCGTTTTGTGCTTATCAATGAAAACTTTAGGTATATCAAACGCTTTTTGAGGTTTTATGGTGTAAAGGAGGTTGATGGTGTGTTGGCGGATTTTGGTGTGTCTTCGCATCAATTTGATGTTGCCGAACGAGGGTTTTCAACTCGATTTGAAGCAAAGCTGGATATGCGAATGAATCAGGATAATAAGTTGTCTGCCTATGAAGTCGTCAACGAATATGAGGAAGAGCAATTAAGAGGTGTTTTGTTGCAATATGGTGAGCTAAGACAAGCGCCTGCAATGGCAAGAGTGATAGTTTCGGAACGTAAGGATGCGCCTATTGAAACGAGTGAGCAGTTAAAGTTAGTATTGAAGAGGTTTTTGAATCATAGAAAAGAGAATAAGGTTTTAGCTCAAATATATCAAGCGATAAGAATAGAGGTGAATCAAGAGATTGAAGTTTTAAAGGAGTTGCTTTTGCAAATGCCAGAGATTTTAAAAAAAGGTGGAAGGCTAAGTTTTATTTCTTATCACTCATTAGAAGATCGATTGGTAAAGCGCTTTATAAGAAATGGAATGTTTGAAGGAGAGCCAGAGCGTGATGTGTTTGGCAATTTTGAAGTGCCATTAAAGAAAGTAGGTGGTTTAATTGTGCCGACGGAATCGGAAATAAAAATGAACAATAGAGCACGAAGTGCAAAACTTCGAATTGCTGAAAAAATATGAAGAAAAGTATCTACAGCATATTAAGAGGTAAGTTTCTAATCAGTGATGATTCGTTTAAAAATTGGCGCATCATCATTTTTATTTCGTTCCTAGCCATTATAATGATTGCCAGTTCTCATAGTGCCGATAAAAAAGTGCATGAGATTGCAAAGTTAAATAATGAAGTAAAAGAGTTAAGATCTGCATTTGTTGATGGTCGTTCAAAGTTAATGCGATTAAAAATGGAGTCGACCATAATAAGAAAAGTAGCGGATAAAGGAATCCAAATTTCTGAGATTTCACCAACAAAAATTAAGGTAAAATCATCAGTTGAAAATTAAGCTTTGGCAACAACAGAAACTAACATATTAAACAGATTGTACTTTGTGGCAGGCAGCATGTTTGTGTTTGCCTTAGCTGTGGTATTTAAGTTGGTTAGTATTCAGTTTATCCAAGGAGAAGAGTACCGTCAATTGGCAGAAAAACGTACAGTAAAGGATTTTGATATTGAGCCCAACAGAGGTAATGTCTATTCTGCTGATGGAAGTTTGTTGGCTACGTCTATACCTAAGTACGATATAAGACTTGATGCAGTGCAAGCTCAGCAAGCCGTTTTTGATGAGCATATTGGTGCTTTGGCAGATTCACTTTCAGCTTACAAAGGTAAATCAGCAAGTTATTATAAAGATATTATTCGTAAAGCACGAAGAAATAAAAACAGATACTTTCTTTTGGCAAGAAATATTAGCTATTCAGACTATATAAGATTAAGAAATTTTCCATTGCTTAACAAAGGTGCTATTGGAGGTGGTTTAATCGTTGAACAGACAACCAGAAGAGAGCATCCAATGGGACAAATAGCTGCAAGATCTATAGGTTATGAGCGTGTCGATAGCAATGGTGATACGGCTAGAGCAGGTATAGATGGTGCTTTTGGTGAAAAATATTTAAGAGGTGTTAAAGGAAAACGCTTAAAGCAAAAAATAGGAAATGGGCAATGGAAACCAATTGCCGATTTTGACCAGGTAGAACCGCAAGATGGTTACGATGTGTACACTACTATAGATGTTAATATTCAAGATATAGCGCATCATTCACTCTTGAGACAGTTGGAAACTTACGAAGCAGAGCATGGTTGTGTGGTCGTAATGGAGGTGAAAACAGGTGAGATAAAAGCAATAGCAAATCTTGCAAGAACCTCTAAAGGAACATATTACGAAAAAAGAAATTATGCAGTTTATGAGTCTCATGAGCCAGGTAGTACCTTTAAGGTGATGGCTATGATGGCTGCGCTAGAAGATAAAGTGGTCGATACATCAACTGTTATAGATACTAAAAAAGGGACAAAGTATTTCTATGGTAGAACTATAGGTGATTCTCATCATGGAGGATTTGGTAAAATCTCTGCGGCTAGAGCTTTGGAGGTGTCTTCAAACATTGGTTTAGCAACTATTGTAGATGATAATTATGCTAAGAATCCAATGAAGTTTATCAATCATATAAAACGTTGGAAACTTAACGACTCATTAGATATTCCTATTCAAGGGGAAGGGATTCCAAATATTCCAGAACCAGGTAAATCTAACTGGAGTAGAAATGCTTTGCCATCCATGGCTTATGGTTATAATTTGGCGATTACTCCTTTGCAAACGCTTACGTTTTATAACGCTATAGCGAATAAAGGAGAAATGATTAAGCCTAGGTTTATTCGTGCCGTAAAGTCTTTTGATAAGGATGTTGAGGTATTTGAAAAACAAGTATTGGTAGATAAGATTTGTTCAGATAAAACCCTTTTAGAGATAAAAGATATTCTTAAAAATATCGTGATTCGTGGTACTGGAAAAAATATGTACTCAGAAACGTTTTCTATGGCAGGAAAAACAGGTACTGCGCGTACAGATTATGCAAATTACGAAGAATGGAGAAAGGATAGAAAGTACGTGTCGTCTTTTGCGGGTTATTTTCCTGCAGATAATCCTAAATACTCATGTATAGTGGTTATTCATAAGCCGAGTACAAAAGTAGGTTACTATGGAGCAGATGTTACAGGTCCTGTTTTTAAGCGTATAGCGCAAAAAATATATACGGATACACCATTAATTGATGAAGTAAAGACATTAGATTATAAGAGCAAGCTCGTTAATGAAGATTATGAAAGTTATTTCGATAATGTAAATAAGTATAAGGAGTTAATGCCTGGTGTTGTGGGAATGCCAGCTATGGATGCTATTGCTTTATTAGAAAATCTTCAGGTAGATGTTAAAGTAAAATTAAAGGGTAGTGGAATAGTAAAATCCCAGTCTATTGAGAGGCATCAAAAATTAAAACCTAATCAAACAATTGTTCTAGAGGCATCATGAAGATTTTAAAAGACATATTGTATAAGGTTACTATAAATGCTGTTGTGGGTAGCACAAGTACTACTGTAAACAAAATAGAATTTGATTCTCGCAAGGTTGAAACTGATGATGTGTTTATTGCAATTAGAGGAACACTAGCAGATGGTCATAACTATATAGAAAAAGCAATAAAAGATGGTGCGACCTCTATTGTTTGTGAGGTGTTACCAGAGACGTTGCAAGACGGAATTACGTATGTTGAAGTTGAAAATTCTAATCAAGCTTTGGCTTTTATGGCTGCCAACTATTTTGAGCATCCTTCTGAAAACTTAAAACTAGTAGGTGTTACGGGTACTAACGGTAAAACAACAGTAACGAGTTTGTTGTATCAGTTGTTTAAAAAAGCAGGTTATAAGGTGGGATTGTTGTCAACCGTAAAAATTATGGTTGATAATACCGAATATAAAGCAACCCATACAACACCAGATTCGTTAACCATCAATAAGTATCTAAAACTTATGAATGATGAAGGTGTGGAGTTTTGTTTTATGGAAGCGAGTTCGCATGGTATTCATCAAAGCAGAACAGAAGGTTTAAAGTTTGCTGGTGGAATTTTTACCAACCTATCACACGATCATTTAGATTACCACGAGTCATTTGCGGAATACAGAGATGTAAAAAAGGCGTTTTTTGATCATTTACCAAAAGATGCATTTGCATTGTCTAATATGGATGATAAAAATGGGTTGGTAATGCTTCAGAATACCGAAGCTAAGAAATACACCTATGCTTTAAAGAATTATTCAGATTACAGAGCGCAGATTTTAGAAAACGAATTTAGTGGTTTGTTGTTAAAAGTGAATGACAGCGAACTATGGACAAAACTTATTGGCAGTTTTAATGCTTACAACATTCTGGCAATATATGGAGCTGCGGAATTATTAGGCTTAGAAAAAGATGAAATTTTAAGGTTGATTAGCGAGTTAGATAATGTGTCTGGCCGTTTTCAGTATTTCATTTCAGAAGAAAAAATTACTGCAATTGTAGATTATGCACATACACCAGATGCTCTAAAAAATGTGCTTGAAACCATAAATAGTATTCGTACTAAAAATGAAGAGTTAATTACAGTTGTAGGTTGTGGTGGTGATAGGGATAAGACTAAGCGACCAAAGATGGCGCATATTGCTTCAGCATTAAGCACTAAAGTGATTTTTACTAGTGATAATCCACGTAGTGAGGTTCCTGAGACGATTATTGAGGATATGGAAAAAGGAGTTGAGCCTCAAAATTTCAAAAAAACATTATCAATTACAGATAGAAAACAGGCAATAAAAACAGCGTGTCAAATGGCGGAAGCTAAAGATATCATCCTAATTGCAGGTAAAGGACACGAGACGTATCAGGAAATTAAAGGTGAACGCTTTGATTTTGATGACTATAAAACAGTACAAGAATTTTTAAAACAATTACAGAAGTAGATGCTATATTATTTATTCGAATATTTAGAAAAACAATTCCAATTTCCTGGAGCATCACTGTTTGGGTTCTTAACCTTTAGAGCGGCAATGGCAGTTATTTTGTCATTGTTAATTTCTACTATTTATGGTAAACGTATTATAGAATTTTTACGTAAAAAGCAAGTTGGCGAAACCATACGCGATTTAGGCTTAGAAGGTCAGGTTGAAAAAGCAGGTACACCAACAATGGGTGGACTTATAATTATCCTAGCGACGTTACTTCCTGTATTATTAATAGCTAAACTTGAAAACATTTATATCATTCTACTCATAATTACGACACTATGGATGGGAACCATTGGGTTTATTGATGACTATATCAAAAAATTCAAAAATGATAAAGAAGGGCTAAAAGGAAAGTTTAAAGTTTTAGGTCAAGTTGGTTTGGGGCTTATCGTCGGTTTGACTTTGTACTTTCATGATGATGTAACCATAAAAGAAGAATTACCGCTTCAGCAACAACAAGAATTGTTGGCTGAAAATCCTAATATACCTGAAGCGCAATTGTTTGATGTGGCTGAAAAGTCAACAAAAACAACGATTCCTTTTGTAAAAAATAATGAGTTCGATTATTCCAATTTAATCACATGGATAAGTCCAGATTTTGAAGGTTACGCTTGGATCATCTTCGTGTTAGTGAGTATCATCATAGTAACGGCTGTATCCAATGGTGCAAATCTTACAGACGGTATAGACGGTTTGGCGGCAGGAACATCGGCCATTGTTGTATTGACTTTGGGAATTTTTGCTTGGGTGTCTGGTAATATCATTTTTTCTAAATATCTCAACATCATGTATATCCCTCAGGTGGAGGAGATAACGATATACATTGCAGCATTTGTGGGAGCGCTCGTCGGTTTCTTGTGGTACAATGCCTATCCAGCACAAGTATTTATGGGTGATACAGGGAGTTTAACTATTGGAGGAATCATAGCTGTAATAGCAATAGCAGTAAGAAAAGAATGGCTAATACCTGTGTTATGCGGGATTTTCTTAGCTGAGAACTTATCGGTAATGATGCAGGTGAGTTATTTCAAATACACAAAGAAAAAATATGGTGAAGGCAGGCGGATTTTTAAGATGTCTCCATTACACCATCATTATCAAAAATCAGGATATCACGAAAGTAAAATAGTCACACGATTTTGGATTGTAGGAATCCTATTAGCCATAATATCTATAGTGACATTGAAGATTAGGTAATGAGAAGGCTCGTGATTCTTGGTGGAGGAGAGAGTGGTGTAGGTACAGCACTTTTAGCAAAAGCAAAAGGATATGATGTGTTTGTGTCCGACAAAGGAAAAATTAAAGAAAAGTACAGAGACGTTCTTTTAAATAATGAGATTGAATTTGAAGATGAACAGCATACAGAATCTAAAATTCTGAATGCAGACATCGTAATGAAAAGTCCTGGTATTCCAGATAAGGTGGCTTTGGTGAAACAAATTAGAGATGCTGGTATTAAGGTGGTTTCTGAGATTGAATTTGCTTCAAACTATACAGATGCCACATTGGTCGCAATAACAGGTAGTAATGGTAAAACAACAACTGCGACACTAACGCATCACTTGTTGAAACAAGAGTTAGATGTTGGATTGGCAGGAAATATTGGAGACAGTTTTGCTAAGCAAATTTTGGAGAAAAATCATGAGAATTACGTATTGGAAGTGAGTAGTTTTCAGTTAGATGACATTCATGATTTTAAACCCAAAATCGCAGTCTTAACCAATATAACGCCAGACCATTTAGATCGCTACGATTATAAGTTTGAAAACTATATCGCTTCAAAATTTAGAATTGTAGAAAACCAAACTGAAGCTGATTATTTCATTTATGATGCAGATGATGAGGTTATAACAGACTGGTTGCAAAACCATGAGATTCAATCTAAAAAGTTGCCTTTTTCACTAATAAGAGAAATCGAAGAAGGTGCATACTATAAAGACAATAAAATAATAATAACAATAGATAACAACAATATAATTATGCCAACAGAAAACATAGCATTAGAAGGAAAACATAACGTTAAAAACGCTATGGCTGCTTCTACGGTAGCGCACTTGTTAAAAATAAGAAAACAAACTATAAGAGAGAGTTTAGAGAACTTTCAAGGGGTAGAACATCGTTTAGAGCATGTCCTAAAAATTAATAAAGTACAATATATCAACGACTCTAAGGCTACAAATGTTAATGCAACATATTTTGCATTAGAGAGCATGGATGCGCCTACAGTTTGGATTGTTGGAGGTGTTGACAAAGGCAATGATTATAAAGAATTGTTTCAGTTTGTAAATGAAAAAGTGAAGGCGATTATCTGTCTTGGTGTGGATAATAAAAAACTAATCGAAGCTTTTGGTAATATGGTAGATGTTATTGTAGAAACGCAATATATGAACGAAGCTGTTAAAATAGCTTATAAGGTGGCAGAAGCAGGAGATAATGTGTTGTTGTCACCAGCATGTGCTAGCTTCGATTTGTTTGAAAACTATGAGGATCGTGGACGTCAATTTAAGGATGCTGTGAGAAACTTATAAAATTTTAAAACGTTGAATTAGGGAGGCAACGATAAAAGGTTAAGCGTGCAAAATATTTTTTCACAAATAAAAGGAGATAGAGCAATATGGGCAATAGCAACACTATTGGCGATATTTTCATTTTTACCAGTTTATAGTGCTGCTAGTAATTTGGCATATGTTGGTGGTACAGGTAATACTTTTTCCTTTTTTGTGAAACACTTTATGCATCTTTCTTTAGGTTTTGCAATAATGTATGCGGTTCATAAAATTCCGTATAGGTATTTCAAAGGGCTTTCCATGGTGTTGATTCCTGTGGTTTTAGTACTTCTTTTAATCACAATTTTACAAGGTTCAACTAACAGTCAAGGCACAAACACAAGCCGTTGGATACAAATTCCAATTGTAAATATGTCGTTTCAGACATCAACATTTGCGGCAGTTGTTTTAATGGTTTACGTGGCGCGATACCTTTCAAAGATTAGAGAGAAAAGTGTAAGTTTTAAAGAAACTATTTTACCACTTTGGGGACCTGTTTTTTTTGTTCTAATTCTCATTCTTCCTGCTAATTTTTCTACAACAGCAATCATTTTTACTATGGTAATGATGCTGGCCTTCATAGGTGGTTATCCAATAAAGTATCTCGCAGTAATAATTGGTTCAGGTTTGTTGGCTTTAGTGATGTTTATTTTGGTAGCAAAAGCATTTCCAGATGCCATGCCAAATCGTGTAGATACATGGATGAGCAGAATTGAAAATTTTGCAAATGGTGAAGATACTGAAGAAGACTATCAAATTGAAAAAGCAAAAATTGCAATTGCAACAGGTATAAAGCCATTAGGTCCAGGGAAGAGTGTTCAAAAAAACTTTTTACCACAATCGTCATCAGATTTCATATTCGCAATTATCATTGAAGAGTACGGTCTGTTTGGTGGTATATTTTTATTGATAATGTACTCATGGTTGTTGTTTAGAATTGTTGTGGTTTCGCAAAAAGCTGATACCACTTTCGGAATGTTGTTGGTATTAGGTGTTGGTCTGCCAATTGTGTTTCAGGCGTTAATTAACATGGCTGTTGCAGTTGAATTATTTCCTGTTACAGGACAAACATTGCCATTAATAAGTAGTGGAGGTACGTCCATTTGGATGACCTGTATGGCAATAGGAATAATATTAAGTGTGAGTGCAAAGCGTCAAGAAATAAAAGAAAATGAAGTTTTAGAAGGTGATAATCCTTTAGATATTTTAAGTGAAACAATTTAATGAGCAACTATAAATTCATATTGTCAGGTGGTGGAACAGGAGGTCATATATATCCTGCCATAGCTATTGCTAACGAATTAAAATCGCGTTATCCAAATGCTGAATTTTTATTTGTTGGTGCCTCTGACCGTATGGAAATGGATAAAGTACCACTGGCTGGTTATAAAATTGAGGGACTATGGATATCAGGTATTCAAAGAAAACTGACGCTGAAGAATTTAATGTTCCCTTTTAAGTTGATGACAAGCTTATTGAGATCTAGAAAAATCATTAAAACCTTCAAGCCTGATGTAGTAATTGGAACAGGTGGTTTTGCAAGCGGACCGCTATTACAAATGGCAACTGCCAAAGGTGTGCCGTGTTTAATACAAGAGCAGAATTCATATCCAGGAATTACTAATAAATTGTTAGGTAAGAAAGTAGATACGATCTGTGTGGCTTATGATGGCTTGGAAAAGTTCTTTCCAAAAGAAAAATTAAAGCTTACTGGTAACCCAATAAGAAAGGATTTGTTAGCTGTAAAAGGAAAACATATTGAAGGTAAAGATGCTTTCAGTCTTATTCATAGTAAACATACATTGTTGGTGTTAGGCGGTAGTCTTGGTGCAAGACGTATCAATGAGTTGATTGAGGTGAATCTCGACTTTTTTGAAGAGCATAACGTACAGCTCATTTGGCAATGTGGTAAGTTATATTATGATAGATACAAGCAACATAAAGAATTAAAAAATGTTCAGGTACATGCCTTTCTAAATAATATGGATATGGCATATGCGGCTGCAGATGTTATTATTTCTAGAGCTGGTGCAATTTCGGTATCGGAATTATGTATTGTTGGTAAGCCAACCATTTTTATCCCGTCTCCAAATGTTGCTGAAGATCATCAAACAAAGAATGCCCTTGCTGTCGCGGAAAAAAATGCAGCGATTTTAATAAAGGAGAGTAATTTAGATAATGACTTTCAGAAGCAATTTTCTGAATTAATTACTAATGAAGAAAAACAGACAGAATTAAGTAAAAATATTGAAGCCTTAGCATTGGTGAATGCAACCAATGATATTGTTGATGAAGTTGAGAAATTATTGAAAAAATAAATGAATCTAAAAGCTATAAATAACATCTATTTTGTCGGTATTGGTGGTATCGGTATGAGTGCATTGGCACGTTATTTTGTGGCTAACGGAAAACAAGTTGCTGGCTATGATAAAACACCTTCAGATATTACAACGGGTTTGCAAGAATTGGGTGTTGAAGTTCATTTTAATGATAGTATTACTGAGGTAAAGCAAGAGTTTTTAGATAAAGAAACGACTTTGGTTGTGTTTACACCAGCAATTCCAAAAAGCCATTCCGAGTTAAACTACTTTAAGGATAATGGTTTCAAGGTGTATAAACGTTCTCAAGTACTTGGCGAAATTACCAAGCAAACGACATGTCTTGCTGTCGCAGGAACACATGGTAAAACCACAACGACAAGCATTTTAGGGCATTTGTTGAATGAGTGTAATGCACCAGTTACAGCATTTTTAGGTGGAATTAGCGAAAACTACAACTCTAACTTAATCTTAAATGGTACTGAAGTTACAGTAGTTGAGGCAGATGAATTCGATCGTTCTTTTTTAACCTTATCACCAGATTTGGCATGCATCACTTCAATGGATGCAGATCACCTCGATATTTTTGGTGATGCAAATGAGCTTACAAAGACATTTAAAGAATTTTCAGAATGTATAAAACCTCATGGTAAGCTTTTTGTGAAAAACGGATTACCATTAAAAGGCATTACTTACGGAGTGGATGACAACGCTGATTATAGCGCAAAAAATATTAGAATAATAAACGGCAGTTATGTGTTTGATGTGAAAACACCTAGCGGAACACATAAAGATTTTCAATTTAACCTACCTGGTAGACATAATTTGTCGAATGCAATGATCGCCTTGGCGATGGCTGCTGACTACGGTTGCCCTTACAACCAGCTCGCCAAGGGTTTAGCATCTTATAAGGGTGTTAAAAGACGATTCACATACCAGATTAAAACTGAAGATTTTGTGTTTATTGATGATTATGCACATCATCCTGAAGAGATAAATGCAGTGCATCAAGCGGTGCGCGAAATGTATCCTGATAAAAAGGTGTTGGCAATATTTCAGCCGCATTTATATAGTCGTACCAGAGATTTTGTTGATGGTTTTGCACAAAGTCTTTCAAAATTCGATGAAATACTGCTGTTAGATATTTATCCAGCAAGAGAATTGCCAATTGAAGGAGTAACGTCGGAGTGGCTGTTAGGTAAAATTGAAAATTTAAATAAAAAGCTGATTTCTAAGTCAGCTATTATAGATGAAATTAAAGTTTCTGATGCACATGTTGTTTTAACAATAGGTGCTGGAGATATTGGAGTAGAAGTAAAACATATAAAAGAAGCCTTTAGTGTTGCGAGTTAACCTTAACTACATAAAAGTCATGGTATTGCTGATTTTGGTTAGCTTTCTTTTTGCGTTTTCTAATTACAGAAATGACAACCGCAAAGTGTCTGAGCCAAATATAGAATTTACAGGTGAAAATAAGTTATTTATTACTGAGTCAACTGTTAGTAAATTGTTAATACAAAATCAAGCCGCAGTTACGGGACAACCTAAAGAAATTATAGATTTGAACGATTTAGAAGCTGCCCTAAATTCTAATCCGATGATAAAGAAAGCAGAGGTGTTTATGTCAGTAAACGGTGAGCTTTCAGCAGAAATTGAACAAAAACGACCTATCGCTAGAGTGCATACTAATGCATCGTATTACATAGATGATGAAGGCTCGTACATGCCCTTGTCTTCAAATTTTGCAGCAAGAGTGCCATTAGTTACTGGTAATATTAAGAAAAATAACCTCAATACAGTGTTTCAATTTGCAAAGGCTGTAGATGAGGATGAATTTTTAAAAAAACATGTCATTGAAATTCATCAAAACGATGATGGAACCATTGATTTTAGAATTAGAAAAAGCAATTTTAAAGTTCATTTAGGAACTTTAAATCAGCTTCAAAAAAAGATAAATAATTTCAAAGCCTTTTATCAGAAGGCTTTTAAAGATAAGATTTTAGATAATTATAAGCTTGTAAATCTCAAATTTGACGAACAAGTGATTTGCACCAAAATTTAGACTATGGACAAGCATCAAATTTCGGTAGGTTTAGATATAGGAACCACAAAAATTGTGGCCATGATTGGTCGCAAAAATGAGTATGGTAAAGTTGAGATACTTGGTGTAGGTAAATCCAAAAGTTTGGGTGTGCATCGTGGTGTTGTAAACAATATCACACAGACGATACAATCTATTCAGCAAGCAGTACAAGAAGCAGAAGCTGCTGCATCAGAAAAGATAGAAGATGTTACTGTTGGTATTGCTGGTCAGCACATTCGTAGTTTACAGCACAGTGATTACATCACCAGACCAAATTCTGAATTGGTTATTGATGAAACAGATATTGACCGTTTAATAAACCAAGTTCATAAACTGGTAATGCTTCCAGGTGAAGAAATTATCCACGTGTTACCGCAAGAGTTTAAGGTTGATGGTCAAGCAGAAATCAAAGAACCAATTGGTATGTATGGAGGAAGGCTAGAGGCCAACTTTCATGTTGTAGTTGGTCAGGTGTCATCAATTAGAAATATTGGTCGATGTGTTAAAAGTGCAGGATTAGATTTAGAAGGTATCACGTTAGAGCCCTTAGCATCAGCAAATGCAGTATTGAGTCAGGAAGAGAAAGAAGCAGGTGTTGCGTTGATTGATATAGGTGGTGGTACAACCGATTTAGCCGTGTTCAAAGATGGAATTATTCGCCACACCGCAGTAATTCCATTTGGTGGAAATGTTATAACCGAAGACATTAAAGAAGGTTGCTCAATTATTGAAAAGCAAGCTGAATTATTAAAGATAAAGTTTGGTTCAGCTTGGCCAGGCGAAAATAAGGATAACGAAATTGTTTCTATTCCAGGGTTACGAGGAAGAGAACCAAAAGAAATTACCTTAAAAAACTTGTCGAAGATTATACATGCCAGAGTGGTAGAAATCATAGAGCAGGTTTATGTAGAAATTAAAAACTACGGACACGAAGAACAAAAGAAAAAACTGATTGCAGGTATTGTTTTAACAGGAGGTGGAAGCCAGTTAAAGCACTTAAAGCAATTGGTAGAGTACATCACAGGAATGGATACCAGAATAGGATATCCTAATGAGCATTTAGCTGGTGACAGTGATGAAGATATAGCTAGTCCATTATTTGCAACGGCAGTTGGTTTAGTAATGGATGGTCTTAAGCGACAAGACCGTAAAAAAGCGGAACAAGTTGCAGAAGAGGTTGTTGAAAATGAAGGAGAAGAAGAGGGGACGACCACTGAAGCACAGCAAGACATTGTAACTGAAGAACCTAAGAAAGAGCGTCGTTCATTTTTAGATAAGTTAACAGAGCGCGTTAAAGAATTTTTAGATAACGCAGAATAGATAAATTAATTAATTAATCAAGATATATAAAATCCCATAATCTCGAAAAATATGAGTAACAGCAACGAATTTGGAAGCATCTCATTTGATTTACCAAAACACCAATCTAACGTAATTAAGGTTATTGGTGTTGGAGGAGGTGGTAGCAATGCCATCAATCACATGTTTCAGCAAGGTATTAAAGGAGTAGATTTTGTAATCTGTAATACAGATGCACAAGCACTTCAAAGTAGTGGTGTTCCAAATAAAATACAATTAGGAGTTAACTTAACCGAAGGATTAGGTGCTGGTGCTAACCCTGATGTAGGTGAGCAAGCAGCAGTAGAAAGTTTAGAGGACATTCGCAGAATGTTAGACACCAATACCAAAATGATATTTATTACAGCCGGAATGGGTGGTGGTACAGGTACTGGTGCAGCGCCAATTATCGCAAAAATGGCTAAGGAATTAGATATTCTTACTGTTGGTATCGTTACTATGCCATTTCAGTTTGAAGGTAAAATGCGTAACGAACAAGCGCAACGTGGTATCGAAAATCTCAGAGAACATGTAGACTCGTTAATTGTAATTAATAATAATAAGCTACGCGAAGTTTATGGTAACCTTGGGTTTAAAGCAGGTTTCTCTAAAGCAGATGAAGTCTTATCAACAGCATCTAGAGGTATAGCAGAGGTTATAACACATCACTATACACAAAACATAGATTTACGTGATGCTAAAACAGTATTGAGTAATAGTGGAACAGCCATTATGGGATCGGCTACAGCTTCTGGTCAAACCAGAGCACAAGAAGCTATTATGAAAGCTTTAGATTCGCCATTACTTAACGATAACAAAATCACTGGAGCTAAAAACGTATTGTTGCTTATCGTTTCAGGTTCTCAGGAAATCACTATTGATGAAATCGGTGAAATAAACGACCATATTCAGAATGAAGCAGGTCATGGAGCTAATATTATTATGGGTGTTGGTGAAGACGATTCATTAGAAGAATCTATCGCAGTAACTATAATTGCTACTGGTTTTGATATCGATCAGCAAAATGAAATCTCAAATACGGAAACCAAAAAAGTAATTCATGCTTTAGAAGAAGAAGTTATTGAAGAAGTAAGTACGCAAGAAAAAGAGCCTGCGATAATTACACCAGATATTGTTCTCGAAGAAAAGAAAGAAGATCCGATAGTGCGTCATACACTTTTAGATGAGGATGATACCGATACTTCAGCAGAGCATAATATGGATTTAATTCCTACCACAGATTTATTAAGAAATATGGATGTGGTATATGATGAAGTGTTAGATACTAAAGCAGAACTAAATGTAGAGCCAGAGGAGTTCATCATTACACCAATTGAAAATAAAGCTGAACCAATTATAGAAGAGAAAGAAGAACAGATTACCTTAACTTTTGATTTGCCTTTATCTAATAATGAACCAGAAACAGTTGAGGAGCCAGAGTCTGGTGAAGAAATGATGTTTTTTAGCCTAGATGAAGATGTAAAAGATATTGATGTTAATGAACCTGTAGAGATAATTTCAGTAACAGAAGTTAACGAAGAAGGCGAAAAACGTTATGCGTTAGAGGATGTAGAGTCTTACGAATCTTCAATTAATGCTAAAGTAGAAACTGAGGTAAAAGAGGAAATCGTTTTTGAAAAGAAAGTACTTCCTGCTGAAGAGACTAAGGAGGTTTCTGAGGATGAAATTGACCCAATGAATAGTCCAATTTCAGATTTAATTAAAGCACGTGCTGACGAACGCAGAAAGCACATGAAAGAGTTTAATTATAAGTTTAATACTGCTAAAATTGACGAAATAGAAAAAGAGCCTGCTTACAAAAGACAAGGTGTTAACTTAGAAGATGCTCAGCATTCATCAGAAACCAATACTTCTAGATTGTCTGTAGGTACAGATGATAATGACGACATTCAGTTAAGAAGTAATAATTCATTCTTACACGATAACGTAGATTAATAGCAAATTTAGTTTAGTGTTACACACCAAAGTCAAGCCCAAAAAGGAACCTCAATCTTTTTGGGCTTTTTGTTTTCAAAGGTTTCCAATAAACAAGAAACCTAACTTTTTTAGTATCTTCGCACTTCTAAAAGATTAATGTAATTATGAGTTTACAAGATAATATAATGTCTGCTATGAAGGCAGCTATGAAAGAAAAGAATCAAACAGCATTGGCAGCATTAAGAGCTGTGAAATCTGAAATTTTATTAGCCAAAACAGCTTCTGATGGAGCTGATGAGTTAACAGAAGAGCAAGAGATAAAGATTCTTTCTAAAATGGTAAAGCAGCGTAAAGACAGTGCAGCTATTTTTCAAGAACAAGGAAGAGAGGATTTAGCCCAACCAGAGCTAGATCAGGCAGAAGTCATTAGTCAGTTTTTACCTGAAGCCTTAAGTGAAGAAGAGATTGAAAAAGTGGTGATAACTACCATAGAGCGTACAGGAGCAGAAGGCATGAAAGATATGGGTAAAGTTATGGGAATTGTAAGTAAAGAACTTGCAGGTCAAGCAGACGGAAAGACAATATCTACGATTGTAAAAGCTAAATTGACAAGCTAGAATCATTGGCCACGTAGCTCAGCTGAATAGAGCACTGGATTTCGGCTCCAGCGGTCGTAGGTTTGAATCCTACCGTGGTCACGAATACATACTTCAATAAGAAAAAATGCCAAGCTTGCTTGAGCATTTTTTTGTTTGAAGGATGTTCAAAGCGGAGCGCAAAGGATGCGATAGCAATCCGTTGTGCTCTGATTTGTTAGAGAAGTTGACTATTATTCAAGCTTGCTTGAGCATTTTTTTGTTTGAAGGATGTTCAAAGCGGAGCGCAAAGGATGCGATAGCAATCCGTTGTGCTCTGATTTGTTAGAGAAGTTGACTATTATTCAAGCTTGCTTGAGCATTTTTTTGTTTGAAGGATGTTCAAAGCGGAGCGCAAAGGATGCGATAGCAATCCGTTGAGCTCTGATTTTTTAAAAGTAGAAGCTTAGATATGCAGCCTAGATTGCATATTTTTTAGTTTTAGTGTTATAGTTTTGAAACATTTCTTTCTATATTTAGTCAATGATTCTAACCTGCCTTCAAGAGACTCAAAAGCCCGAAATTAATCCTACATTCAGGTTTATCTTAATAGTTATATTTTTCTCTGTATTAGGAGTTATTTTATTAGTTAAACTTTATAGAGTTATTGAATCTATATATGCTTCAAAATATAAAAAGCCGTTCTTTTTAAATGCTGTTATATTCAGAAGTGGGTTAACCAACCACCAAAAATCAATTTTAAAAAGTGAATTTGAGTTTTATAGAAAACTAGAAATAGAGCAGCAAGGAATTTTTAGACATCGTCTGGCAACTTTTATTAATAGTAAAGAGTTTATAGGTAGAGAGGGTTTGGTTGTAGATGAAGAGATGAAGACGTTAATTTCAGCTACAGCAATAATGTTAACCTTTGGTTTTAGAAATTATCTTATCGAGTTAATAGATAAGGTAATTATTTATCCAACTGCATATTATTCTAACTTAAATGAGACTTATCATAAAGGAGAAACCAATCCTCAGCTTAAATCTATTGTCTTTTCTTGGGAAGATTTTAAAAAAGGATATCATATAGGTGATGACAATTTAAATTTAGGTATTCATGAGTTTGGCCATGCAATACATCTAAATGCATTTGGTAAAGATGATGTTAGTAGTGAAATTTTTAGAGGTGGTTTTGACAAATTAACGAGCTATCTTCAGGATCACAAATTAGTTAGAGATACTTTAACGACATCAAAATATTTTAGAGCATATGCTTATACCAATCAGTTTGAGTTTTTTGCAGTACTGCTAGAGAACTTTATTGAAACTCCAGATGAGTTTAGAGGTAAATTCCCTAAACTTTACAACTTCATGAAACAAATGTTAAACTTTAATTTTGCAGGATACTAAAGACTAAGAAATAAGCATTATTTTTGAGGGATCAGTAACTACAAACTATACATGAAACGAATATTAGTAACAGGTGGTGCAGGATTTGTTGGTTCACATCTGTGTGAGCGTCTTTTAAATGAAGGAAACGAAGTCATTTGTTTAGATAACTATTTTACGGGTTCTAAACAAAATATAGAGCACTTAATGGATCATCATTATTTTGAATTAGTAAGGCATGATATTACAAATCCTTTCATGGCCGAAGTCGATGAAATATACAACTTTGCATGTCCAGCCTCTCCTGTGCACTACCAATACAATCCTATAAAAACAACTAAGACTTCAGTAATGGGTGCTATTAATATGTTAGGATTGGCTAAACGCGTGAAAGCAAAAATATTACAAGCCTCTACAAGTGAGGTGTATGGAGATCCAACTGTACACCCTCAGCCAGAAAGTTATTGGGGAAATGTTAACCCTATTGGTATGCGTTCTTGCTATGATGAAGGTAAACGATGCGCGGAGACTTTATTTATGGACTATCATAAAGAGAATAAGGTAAAGATTAAAATCATACGCATTTTTAATACATATGGTCCTAGGATGCATCCTAAAGATGGTAGAGTGGTCTCTAACTTTATTGTACAGGCACTAAGAGGTGAAGATATTACCATTTTTGGTGACGGTACACAAACAAGAAGCTTTCAGTATGTAGATGATTTAGTAGAAGGTACGGTTAGAATGATGAATACTAGAGATAGTTTTATAGGTCCTGTAAATATTGGAAACCCAACGGAATTTACAATGCTTCAGTTAGCGGATGAAATAATTAATCTTACAGGCTCTAAATCTAAGATAACATATTTACCACTTCCTGATGATGATCCTATGCAACGTCAACCAGATATAGATTTGGCCAAAAAAGAGTTAGATGGTTGGGAGCCAAAGATAAACTTAAGAGACGGCTTAAAAAGTACAATTAGCTACTTTGATACATTGTTAAGCCAATAGAACTTAGTGAAATAAGTATATAAACAAAAAAGCCTCTTTTAATAAAAAGAGGCTTTTTTGTTTTAGTTATAATTATCCGTGACTACCATAGTGCAAATACAGCTTGTATATGTGTTTGATAGTGATTGTTATCTAATCCACTTTTAGCTTGGTCTAGTGCAAATTTACCAATGACCTGAGCTCTAATACCAAAAGTTTGTCTTCTGTTTAGCCAAAATAAAACTCCACCTCCAAGGTTAAGTGAAATATTAGTTTCGTCTATATTAAAAAAACCAACACCCGCATTTCCATAAAAATCAATCCAATCAGCAGAAGGAAAGATATGTTTACCAAAGTAATATTTTGCATGGGTATCAAAAGAATAATATGTATAATCTTCTTGAAGCTCAAAATTGTCTATCATATCACCTTTAGAATATGAGTTGAGTGTAAAAGCTTGTTCTATCGATAAACCTGAAGTCCATCCGACCTCTATACCTAAAGAAATAGGTAAATTAATGGCCCAATCACCCATGCCATTTATAGGGGATTGTGTTCCCTGGTTGTTGATAGCATTAAGACCTACACTTCCAAACCACTCAGCAGAATCAGACTGACTGTATGAATTGAATGTGAACGTTAAAAGGGTTGCTAGTAAAAGTAATTTTCTCATAAAAAAAATTTATTTTAAAATTCAAAGTTAAACTTTATGGTTTATAAAACAAATAAAGACACAAAGTAATTTATTTTTTATAAAAATATAATTAAGTGCCTTTTATAGCAGATCTAAAATAAGATATAATTCGCTTTCTATCTTTTATTAAAGCCTTTCTATAAGCCTTGTTTTTTATAAAATGAGGAATTCTGCCTAATACTATCCGTAAAAAATCTGATCGTTTTAAAAGTTTGTTCCAAAATTTGTAAAAGCCGATATGTTTTAGTTTGTAAGTATAAAATCGGGTTGTAAAATTTGTGCTTTTATATTTATCAGGGATATCTTCAAAAAATAGATGTAATAAATTGAAGTATTTTCTAACAATGTTAGCCTCTTTTATTAAGATCTCCCCTTCTTTATGGTGTATAGTAATACTATCGTATGCTGATCTAAAACTGATGTTATTATAAAGACTGCCTTTGTCGTTTACCTGATAATTAAGAACATTGTGAAGTAATAAATGTTTTGAAGAGGGGATGGCAACATTATTGATAATTTGCTTTGAGGCTAATATATCTGGGTTTCGTAATTCACTGTTTTCGTAAGATACAAACAGTTTTCTGTGTAATTCTACCGCACATATAAATTTGTCAGTCTTTAATCGCGGCAAGTGCTTATGTTCAAAGAAATTGTCGCCCAGTGTCTGTTCTATTGGATAATAGCTGTTGTCTTTTAATAATTGAAATGCTAAATCGAGCTGATTAGGAGGTATTAAGATATCAATATCACCAATCATACGTTCTGCAAAATCATCATAGTAATTTCCAGAAATTAAAGCCGTACCCTTTAAAAACACATGCGCTATATTGTGTGCTTTTAATAACTCAGATAGTGTGGCTGTTTGAGATAAAATTTCACTATTTCTATTTCTGTTGAGCAGAGTGATTTCTTTGAGATAAGTATCTAGCTCTTCAGGTAAAAGATGAGTGAGTTTTTTAGCTTTTAAACGACAATAAATAGCAGGAAGTACTAAATGCTTACTGCCTTCAATGACAATGTTATCCCAGTTAAAAGAGCTGTTGCTCAAGGTGGCTTCTAAATGATCTCTAGAAGAAGTATAACTTAAAATATCAGCTATATTTTGGTATGTAGTAACAAGGTTAGCCATGAACAGTGTTAGGCAAAACTAAAAATATTTAATGATTGTCAAATTGAATAAAACAATTTGTAATTTCCTGAGTAACATTTTCTGTACTACTATATGTTAGTTTGTAAACAGGAATTGCAGATAACCAATTTAAAAAAGTTTCTGCGTGGTTTGGGTTTGGTGATAACCAGGATTCAGGAATTAGAGTTTCTAATACCTCCTTTATAGATATCAACTCAAGTTTTGTGTCGCTACCAGCACTGTAATTTACCATTATAATGGCTTTACAAGGATAATTGCTTACAGCCGGATTTTTACAAGGTACATATTTAATCACGCCTTTAGTTTTATTAAAAAGTACATCAGGAATACTATTAAAATTTGGTATTAAAGGTCGTAATACATTAAAAGCTCCTTCTTTTATAGATATAGCAGAAGGGTTGTGGTAAATATGAGAATCTGACCCAAGCATTGGAGAAACATCATCAGCGACCAATTCAAAGCCATTAGCTGTCAGTAAGGCGCATAGTGTACTTTTTCCTTTTCCAGATTCACCAATAAATAAGATAGAATTTTTACCATCGGCAATGGTTGAACCATGAAAAGTACCTAACCAATCCGACTCTACTCTGTTATGAATAAATGAAAGCAATTCCATAGCAAACTTCCCTTGTATAATATGATAGTCGCGTTTAGGAACTGTTTTGACTAAGGCTTCGTTCTTAAACAAACAAAGCATGTTATTTTCTATATAAATGTCATAAACAACAGTGGCTGTACCAGTGTCAGTTGTTTCTAAATGTGCAATACTTGGATGAATAGTTTTTTGGACTAGCTCAGAATCATAGTAAACCTCAAATACATTGTTTTTGAAGTTGTATTTCTTTGAATGTTTTCGTTTTAGCGGATTAAATGCAGAGCTAAGATCGCTTTCTGAACCATGTTCTACATTACATTGTTCCAAATAGGATTGTATGTTTTGGGCTATTCCACCAGCATCTAAACTTGGATTAATGCTCACTACTTTAGATTTAAAATTATCTAACGAAGCACATTCTAAGTAGTCGTATAATAGGTGTTTAAAACTATCATCTACCACACTGTAGGTGTTAGATGTTTCATACCAAAGTATCCAATAAGAACCAAACAACCGTTGGTATGTCGGTGCTAAATTGTTACTCAAAGTGGCTTGAAATTAGTCTCCTGTCAGAGGATTTCCACCTGGATCTGGAGGTGAAGAGGTTTGAGCTTTAAGGGGATTTAAAATCACAAAAGTCCCTACAGCTGTTATTGCTGCATATTTACCCATCTTTTTTATGGCATCCTTACGGGTAATTTTGTCGGTATTGTTGTCTTTATTCATGGCGCTTGCCTAAGTTTGGTATAAAAATAGTAAAATAATTTATTTAACAATGGAAAATATAAAAAGGTTTACACAAAATTAATTAACCATTAAAACATACTGTGTAAAGGGGGGTTAACTGTTTATGAATTTTAGGTATAAAGTCAAGTTAAAAACACCTCACAAGTGTCTCATAATTACGTAAATAGTGTAAGGGTGGTTTTTTTTATTTTAAAATTACTTTTTCAGTTTTCAAAATAGTGCCATTAACAAGTTTTACAATATATACACCAGTATGTAAATTGTTGGCATCAATACTGTGTAAAGTTGAATTAGATTCTAGCGCTTTTGAATTAACCAATCTCCCTTGTATGTCATGTAGGTAAGCAGAAGTTCCTTCGGCTAACTGTCCGGCAATATTAATGGTCTTGTTATTCGGGTTGGTGTAGATTGAAACACCATCAAAAAGATGATCTGATACGGATAAGGCACTATTTGAAAATCGTAGATAAAAACGACCCGTACCATTTAAGTTTGCAGCAGGTGTAAATATGTAATCTGAAGTGTTTAAGAGGGTAGACGTGTTAGCGAAAGTATCATCTAAATACACTTCAATAGATGTAGGTAATGTGTTTTCGGTAATACTAAACGTAAGTTGCTCACCCATGTTAGCGTTAACACCCAGTGCAATTGTAGTATCGTTGTAATCCGTTTCGCCAATAGCCTGTGTTGCAAAGGGTACATTAATATTATCTTCTACTAAATGCGAAAAGATAGCAAATGATGGCGCCACACCACCTAGTAAACTTGCATCATACCCAGGATCTAATCCTAAGCCAGCTGAAGCTGTAAAATAAACCTTTGTAAGGAAACTGTCTGTAGAATTACTTAAGTTAATATTAACATTGGTAACGGCAGAAGATGTCGAACGACCAGCGATAAAGTCATCATCCGTAGAGGTAAGACGCATATCAGGTGTGCTGGTTGTAAACTGAAGATTGCCTCCAAGTGGATTAGAAGCCACAAAAAAACCTTGTCCAGGAGCAATATTTAAAGTGTTATTCTCTAAGGCGCTAATAATAGTATAGTCGTCAGCAGAAGTGCCATCTGTACTGTCATTATAGCCGTAAATTACTACTGCACTTGGGTCTAACAGTGCCGCGTTTTGAGTTAAAAACGCTTGTGCATCCAAGTAAGAAGGGAACGGATTACCAACTAAATTAAGAATGCTTGCAGATCCCTGATCTATGGCAACCTCTACTAAACTAGTGTTTACAATACCTTCAAAAGATACAAGGTTTGTAGGAGCGCCAATTTCAATACCCGAGCGATACCCAATACCAGCTAGCAACGGAGTGGTATCTGTATCATTCCAAATTTGATAAGGAGCACTGGCATTATCGTTATCAAAATCACCAAATAAAACCTCAGGACCACTAGAGCTTGTAAGTATGTTTGTGTTGTTAGCTATAAATACATTAAAAGCTTGTCCGCTTAAGGGTGCGCTAATTAAATCATTACCATTTACAGGATCGTTACTATTCACATGGCGATTGTAAACGACATTACCCGTAGCTGTACCATCAACAATAAGACTAGAATACTCGTCTGAGTCTGAGTTTAATATTAAACTACCAATATTATTAAGATTTCCTGAAACTTCTAAATTACCTGTTTTTGTAACATTGACAGTACTTCCGTTTTCAATAGACAAATATGGTACAGTCTCACTTGTAGTCACGTTTACTGTAGTGTTTTCTGCAATCGTATATGTGCTTTCAAAGTTTAAGGAATTGATGAATAGATTTCTTTGTCCACTGCCACCATCTCCATTTGTTCCAGCGCTAACATTATAAAATCTAATGTTAGTTATAGTTCCGGAATTAATGCTGCTGATCGTGCCACTTTCTGATCCAGTAAGTCCTCCAGACCTATTAGCTGTCCATGAAATACTATTGGTGTTTTGAGTAAATGTGAATGTTATGACCGTGTTGGCATCGTATGCGTTAGAAAATAGTCCAGATGTTCCTGTAATATTGTATTGATCACTGCCAATATTAAAATTTATAATGGTATTGTTTGAGCCATCTCTCAAATCAAAACCTTTATTGCCATCTCTAAAATTTACACCAACCGAAACCGTAAATGAATCACCTTCCTCCATAGCCTTAGGCATATATGTTGTTGCCCCAGAAACAGCATCATTTCCACTATTAGCATACATTGCAAACGAGTTCCCGTTAACATCTATGGCAGACGAAAACGTACCAATAAATCTACCTGCAAAACCACCATTTGGAGTAGCTTGATCAAATGTCCAATCACTAAAACCTGTGCCTAAATTTGTTGCATTCCAACTACCTCCGTAGTTGTCTGAATCATCATTTCCTAGTGTAAAAGTGTCTACTCCCAATGTTTGTCCATTACATATAAAAGTAAGGGTGAAACATAAGGTAAGGATTAAGTAAATCTGTCTCATAAGTTGATATGGATTTGATATTATGTTAATTATACACCTTCAAATATAACTTTTTTTGCAGATTTATTAAAGTGAAACATGTAATCTTGATAGATTCTTAATTATTTAAGAAGTTGGTTGTTAAGCTAAACTAAAAAACGCATTCTTATCAAGAATGCGTTTTTTACAAAAGATGTATTGTCTAAGGTTATTTTAATATAACCTTCTGAGTTTTGTTTTGAGATGTGTTACTTAATTCAACAATATAAACACCAGGGTTTATATTGTTTACATCAATGCTTTGCAATCTTAGATTGGTAGTTAAAGTCTTAGAGCTTATTAAGCGACCTTGAATGTCATAAACCTTAGCAACAGTGTTTTCACTTACTTCACCAGCAATGTAAATAGAACGATTTGTTTGATCTGCATATATCGTTAAACTATCAAATACATTTTCAGTAGTTGAAAGCGTAGTGTTTGTAAAGTGAATGTAGAATCTACCAGTTCCCATCAGATTTGTATTTGGTGTTAAAATATAATCTGAGGTATTTAAAAGTGTAAAGGTGTTAGATAGATTGTCTTCTAAATATACGTTGACTGTATTTGGTAAAGTCGTTTCAGAAATACTAAAAGTTAATTGTTCTCCCTGATTAGCATTTACACCAAGAGGAATAGTAACATTAGTATAATCTGTATCGCTTAATGCTTGTAAAGCAATAGGAAGTCCTGTATTATCTTGAACCAAGTGTGAATATATAGCAAAGCTTGGTGCAGAACCACCCCAAATTACAGCGTCATAGCCAGAGTCTAGACCTTGGCTAGCATTCGAATTAAAATAGAATTCTGTATTGTAATTGTTATTAGCAGTTGAAGCGTTTAATTCTAAAAACGTTAAAGAACTACTATTTCTTCCTGCAATAAAATCATCAGAGCTTCCAGTTGTTCTCATTGCTGGTGTAAACTCAATATCATGCGCTAATACATCATTACCATCTGCTGCAATAAAGAAACCTTGTCCAGGAGAAATTAACTCACCAGATGCATTCGCAAGAGTGATTATTTTCCAACCATCAGAAGCATTACCATCATAACCATAAATACCAGATGCGCTTTCCATTAAATCAATATTTCGTTCTCCAGAAGTTTGAGTGCTTACAACATGGGTTAAGAATGCTTCTGCATCAATGTAAGATGGATAAGGATTTCCTATTAGGTTCCATTCAGCATACGAAGCACCTGCACCTATAGTTATATCCTTAATTACATCACCAGTGTTTGCGGTTCCGGTAAAGGTTAAAGTTGCTCTATCAGTAGTAGCAGCTCTGTATCCTGTAGCGGCATCTAATGTTGTTGCTGCATTTGTTGTGGCATCATAGTTTTCATAAACGTCAGTATTGTTATTAAAAGGCGCAAAAGCTCTCGTAGAACCAGATGCGAGTAAATTAGCATTTGCACTGTCAAAACTTCCAAAGGCTTGTCCAGTAACAGGTGCAGATATTAAGTCGTTATCATTGTTGGTTGCATCGTTTGTGAAAGAATTGACACTACGATTATAAGTTACTGTACCTGTTATAGATCCATCTAGAATTAAGCTAGAGTAAGATGTAGATACAGATTCTAGAGTAAGGCTGTTAACGGTTAATGTTGCTCCAGAAGCAACCTCCAACCCTGCACCAGGGTTAATAACGACATCATTTAGACTAACATCAGAGTTTAAAACAGCAACACCATCTACTACAATGGCGTCTGATGCACCAGTCGTTCCATCAGGATCCGCAGGATACCAAGAACCGTCAGAATATGCATAACCATTGTAGATACCCTCAACTTTAAAGTTATCGAACTCTATAACATCACTTCCTCCATTAAGAGTACCAGTTAATATTAAACCTACTGTAGAAGTTCCGTCAGCAACAGGAATAGAAATAGTTCCGTTTACACCAGGTGAACTATCAGGATCGTTAAAATATTCTACTGAACCTTGTCCAACTCCATCAATTACAATCTCATAGTCACCTGTCTCGGCATTTGCAAAAGCATGGTAGTCGAAGCTAACTGTTATGGAACTATAGTTAGAAACATCAACGTCATCAAAAGTGAAAGTATAAGGAGATAATGTAGGTTCACCAGTTTCCCCTCCTAAATCTCTGCCAAATGCTGTATTGCCAGAGAAATTGCCATTATTACTAGAAGCAGCTTGTATAAATAAACCTTCATTAGGTGATGTTGGGTCAACAAATAACTGCGACTCTATATCATTATTCCAGTTTGGATATGTACTATCAAAATCTTCAATAACAATGGTAATAGCAGGACTAGATTCATTGTCTTCAATTGTTAAGTCAAACGTAGATTGCGTACCTAGAGTGGCCATATTTCCACCAGTTACACTTGTAATGGTAAAGGTTAGGGTTTCATCACCTTCAAAAACAGTATCATCAGTAACTGTAATAGTGACTGTTTCGTCGGTTGAAGACCCAGCAGGAAAGGTTACGGTTTGTGTTGTGTATCCATTAATATCTGCATTGTCACCTGTAGTTAATTCTACATCAAAAGAAGTCGCGTTGGTGCCATCAGGATTTGTAATCGAAAAAGTTAAATCGGTTGTACCAACTCCTTCTAAAACTGACGCAGAAGCCGAAGCAAATTCTACAGAAGTGATTGGTGAACCGGAAGTAGCCACTAACTCTAAATTTCTTAGTCTTACATCTTTTCCTGAACTTCCATTACTAGAAATTCTTATCACTACTTGGGAAGTTAGAGAATTTAAAGAAAAAGTACCTCCATCAATATAAGATGATGATGAAGGAGTGTTTGAAACTTCTGTTTGAGCATATGTAGCACCACCATCGTCAGAAATTTCAATTTTTGCTGCATTGTTAGTGCCACTTCCGAATGTAGCAACATCTAATGTAAATGTTGCACTACTATAAGAAGAAAGGTCATAGGTAGCAGTAATTATAAAGTCATTGGTTGTGCCGTCTTCAACAAGCCAGTAAGATCCGCGGTCAATGTCGTTAGAGGTGACATTGTTTTCAAATGTCCAGCCTGCAGGAGCAGTACCTCCACCAGCTTCGTTAAAAATAGTTATCTGCCCAAACCCTAAACTTGTAAATAAAATGGCAACTAAAAATGTGTAAAAATGTTTCATGTGTTTTTTTAAATGAATTGTTTATCAATAACACATAAGAATCAATTAAGGCATTTTGCAGGTAGAAAGGGATTTCAAATATAATAAAACAAAGCAGTCCTTAAACATTTAGATATTAACAAAGCGTTAATTATATTAAAAATATCATTGAATGATATTATCTTCTGAAGATAATAGTTTGTAAAACTAAAACCCTAATGTTTTTTAGGAGATTGTTGTATTTAGTTTAGTTTTGTTGAGAAGTAATTGACAATAAAATTATAGTAATGGAAATTCTATCTCTAATAGGAAGGGAAGCAGAATTATTTGTAGAAGATATTGCCAAGCATAATGAGGATTTGAACAAAATAGTTTCTTCCTCAGCATTTTTAGTTATTGGTGGTGCTGGTTCTATTGGGCAAGCTGTAACTAGGGAGATTTTTAAACGAAAACCCAAAAAGCTTCATGTAGTAGATATTAGCGAGAATAATTTGGTGGAACTGGTAAGAGACTTACGTAGTTCTGTCGGTTATATTTCGGGTGAGTTCAAAACTTTTGCTTTAGATTGTGGGTCAGATATTTATGATGCCTTTATAAAATCCGATGGTAAATACGATTACGTTCTAAATTTATCAGCTTTAAAACATGTACGTAGTGAAAAAGATCCTTATACTTTAATGCGTATGGTTGATGTTAATGTGTTCAATACCAATAAAACCATAGAACAAGCTGTAGCTCATGGTGCTAAAAAGTACTTTTGTGTTTCTACTGACAAGGCAGCCAACCCTGTAAATATGATGGGAGCTTCTAAAAGGATTATGGAAATGTTTTTAATGCAAAAAAGTCAGGATATTTCTATATCTACAGCACGTTTTGCAAATGTGGCGTTTTCTGATGGTTCTCTACTTCATGGATTTAATCAGCGCATGTTAAAACAGCAGCCTATAGTAGCGCCAAATGATATTAGACGTTATTTCGTTATTCCTAAAGAAGCAGGTGAATTATGCTTAATGTCAACTATTTTTGGAGATAATAGAGATATATTTTTTCCTAAGTTAAATGAAGGTTTACATCTGATTACATTTGCTGAAATAGCTGAGCGTTATTTAAGGCAACGAGGTTATGAGCCTGTAATTGTACATTCGGAAGATGAGGCAAGAGCAAAAGTGAAGGAGCTTTCTCAGCAGAAAAAATGGCCATGCTTATTTGTAAAGAGTGATACAACAGGAGAAAAAGACTTTGAAGAGTTTTTTACAGCTTCTGAAACCTTAGATATGAGTCAATTTAAGAATTTAGGAATTATTAAAAATTCTCTAAACATCGAAGCTGATAAACTAGAATTATTTGAAAAGACCATTTCAAGTTTGCGAGATCAAGGGAGTTGGGAGAAACAACAGTTAGTGGATTTGTTCAATAAAATGATTCCAAACTTTAATCATAAAGAAACCGGAAAGTATTTAGAGGCCAAAATGTAATATGAGAGACCTTTATTTAAACCAAACCATTCGTTTTATTCAAGAAACGTTTCAAACAACAAATTTTATCCCTTTACATGTGCCGCATTTTTCAGGTAAAGAAAAGCGCTATCTTAACGAGTGTATAGACACTACGTTTGTGTCTTCTGTGGGTAAGTTTGTAGATCAGTTTGAAGAACAAATAGCGACAATAGCGCAAACTAATCGTGCAGTAGCTGTGGTTAATGGTACTGCTGGCATACAGGTGGCTCTGCGTTTAGCAGGTGTGAGTGCAGGTGACGAGGTGCTAACACAAGCCTTGACTTTTGTGGCAACAGCAAATGCTATTGTATACAATAATGCGCATCCTGTGTTTTTAGATGTTGATATAGATACTATGGGTTTATCTCCAAGAGCTGTTTCAGACTTTTTAGAAGAACATGGAGACCTGCGAGAAGATGGTTGCTATAATAAAACAACCGGACGAAAAATAAGTGCATGCTTACCTATGCATACCTTTGGTTTTCCGGTACATTTAGATGAGCTTATAGTAGTTTGCAAAAAATGGAATATCCCTATAGTAGAAGATGCTGCAGAATCTTTGGGTAGCCTTTATAAGGGTAAACCTACCGGAAGTTTTGGTGAATTGGGTGTATTTTCTTTTAATGGAAATAAAATAGCCACTTCTGGTGGTGGTGGTGCAATTGTTACCAACAATAAAGTACTTGCAGACCAAGGAAAGTATCTCACCACTACTGCAAAGCAACCGCATGCTTATGAGTATTATCATGACGCTTTAGGGTATAATTACAGAATGCCTAATATCAATGCAGCTTTGGCATGTGCGCAATTGGAGCAATTGCAAGGTTTTTTAGAGAAAAAAAGAAAATTAGCATCAAGTTATAAAGCATATTTTAGTACAAAAGGCATTGATTTTAGAACTGAAACACAAGATACAAAAGCCAATTACTGGTTAATGTGTGTTGAGTTAGCAAACAAAGAAGAACGCAATCTGTTTTTAGAGACTACAAATGCTCAAGGTGTTATGACCAGGCCTATATGGCAACTAATGTTTAGATTGCCAATGTATAAGGATTGTACAAGAGACAGTCAAAAAAATGCTATATTTTTGGAAGAACGAATTGTTAATATACCAAGTAGTGTTATATGAGTCAAAAGAAGTTAAGAATAGGATATTTTGCTGACGGACCATGGTCGCATAGAGCTTTTGAAATAATCAATAATGATGATAGATTCGATATTCAGTTTATTGTACCTAGAACAGATACAACGGATATGGTGTTGTCTGATTTTTCTAAGAAATATAATATAGATTATTTTAAATTAGATAATGTCAATTCACCTTCCAGTTTAGAAAAGATTAAAACATACGATTGCGATGTTTTAGTGTCAATGAGTTTTAATCAGATTTTCAGAAAAGGCATAATTAATTTAACACCAAAAGGTATAATTAATTGTCATGCTGGTAAATTACCTTTTTATAGAGGGCGAAATATCTTGAATTGGGCACTTATTAATGATGAAAAAGAATTTGGTATCACAGTACATTTTGTTGATGAAGGTATTGATACAGGTGATATTATTCTACAGGATACTTTCCCTATAACGGATGAAGATGATTACGCTTCTCTTTTAGAAGTAGCATTTGTAGAATGTTCACGTTTGTTATATGATGCTTTGGTGAAAATAGCTGAAAATGACTATGAAAGAATAGATCAAAAGACCATTCATCCTGTTGGTTTTTATTGTGGAAGAAGAGGTGTTGGTGACGAAATTATTAATTGGAATGACACTTCAAGAAACTTATTTAACTTCATACGTTCAATATCCACACCAGGTCCAATAGCAAGAACTGTCAATAACTCACAAGAAATAAAAATCAATAAGTCAAGGTTAATTCCTGATGTCCCAAATTATATTGGTACAGTTGGCCAGGTGCTTAGTAAAACTGAATCAGGATTTTTGGTAAAAACTAAAGACTCTTTTATTGAAATATTAGATGTAGATGGTAAAATAAGAGTAGGTGATAAATTAGGAAAATGAGTAAAGTAATTATAATTGCTGAGGCAGGTGTAAATCATAATGGAGATATAAGTTTAGCGAAAAAGCTAATTGATGCAGCTGTTGATGCTAAGGTGGACTATGTAAAGTTTCAAAGTTTCAAAGCAGATAAGTTAGCAAGTCCTGATGCTAGCAAAGCCGATTATCAAGCAAAAAATATGCAGGATAGTGATAACTCACAATACAATATGCTTAAGAGTCTCGAAATTAGCCATCAAGATCACTTAGATTTAATCGCTTATTGTAAAGGGAAGGATATTAAATTCTTATCAAGTGCTTTTGATGCTGAGGGTGTTAAATATTTAGATGATCTAGGTTTAGATATATTCAAAGTACCAAGTGGTGAAATTACAAACTATCCTTATTTAAAAGCTATTGCAAAAACAAATAAGTTAGCGATTTTATCAACCGGAATGGCTGACATAGAAGAAATAAAGGTGGCACTGGAAGTGCTTCAAAATAATGGTGTAAAAAAAGAGAACGTTATAATTTTACACTGTAACACGGAGTACCCAACTCCAATGGAAGATGTAAACCTTAAAGCAATGCTTACAATCGAAAAGGAACTAGGTGTTACTGTAGGTTACTCAGACCATACATTGGGTATTGAGGTGCCTGTTGCAGCAGTTGCTTTAGGAGCAAAAGTGATAGAAAAACACTTTACACTTGATAAGACCATGTCTGGGCCAGACCATAAAGCATCGTTAGAGCCTAATGAATTAAAAGAAATGGTCAAAGCCATAAGAAATATAGAGAAGGCAATTTCTGGTAATGGTAAAAAAGAGCCTTCAAAGAGTGAGCAAAAAAATATTAGTATAGCAAGGAAGAGCATATATATAGCAAAAGATATGGTTTCTGGTGATGTTATTTCAGAATCAGACATATTGCCCTTGCGTCCAGGAGATGGTATTTCGCCAATGCGATGGAACGACATTGTGGGTAAAACACTCGCAAAAGATGTTAAAAAGTTTGACAAATTAACCTGGACCGATATCGTATGAAAATAGGTGTCCTAACAAGCTCTAGAGCAGATTACGGAATATATCTACCATTATTAAAGCAATTAGAGATAGATCCTTATTTCCAAACAGAGATCATTGCTTTTGGTACACATTTGTCACAAGGACATGGATACACATTAAGAGATATTAAGAAAGATGGTTTTAAAGCGATTCATACAATTGCTTCCTTAGAGGCTGACGATAGCCAATATGGTATTGCCAAATCTTATGGAAATACAGTTTTAAAGTTTGCTGATTTTTGGAAATTGCATACGTTCGATTTGGTCTTCTGTCTTGGCGATAGATTTGAGATGAGTGCCGCAGTTCAGGCAAGTATTCCTTATGGAGTGCCTATGGCTCATATACATGGAGGAGAAACTACTTTAGGTGCTATAGATAATATATATAGGCATCAATTAACACTAGCTTCCAAGTTACACTTTGTTGCTACATTAGATTACAAGAAAAAAGTAGAACAGCTAACAGAGAGTGCAGATAGTATCTTTAATGTGGGAGCATTAAGCTTAGATGGTATTCAGGATTTTATTCCTGTTGAAAGACAAAAGATATTCGGCGAATTTAACATTAAAGACGAACCCTTTGCGTTGGTTACATTTCATCCAGAGACTGTTGCTGTAGAGCGTAATAATGAGTATGCTTCGCAAATGAGAATCGCTTTAGAAGCCTTAACAAACGAATTACAGATTGTGGTTACAATGCCAAATGCAGATACCTTGGGAGGTGTATATAGAAACGAGATAAATAGACTCAAAGAAAATGTTCCTGATAAGGTGGTCTTGGTTGAAAATTTTGGAAAGGCAAATTATTTTTCGGCAATGCATTATTCAACCCTATTAATAGGAAATACTTCAAGTGGAATTATAGAAGCTGCATCATTCAAAAAGTATGTAGTAAATGTAGGTGATAGACAAAAGGGAAGAGCACAAAGTGAAAACACCTATGATGTAGATTTTAATGCGGTAAACATTGTAAATAAAGTAAAGGAAGTACTAAGGTTGCCTGTTTACTCAGGCGATAACACTTATTATAAAGAAAACACAGCTAATACGATTATAAAAACAATTAAAGAGTATGATAAACTATAGAGAGCATTTAGTTCTTAATAAAACAACCATACGTGAAGCTTTGGCAAAATTAGACGTGTTGGCAGCTAACGCTGTTGTTTTTGTTGTAGATGATTCAGATAAGCTTATAGGCTCATTAACAGATGGCGATGTGCGCAGAGGTTTGTTAAAGGGTGTAAGTATAGAGGAGTCTGTAGAAGCTATAATACAAGATAATCCTAAATTTATTAGAAAAGACGAAAGAGATATACTTCAAATTATAGATTTTAGAGAGCGTAATTTTAAAATTATACCAGTTTTAGATAAAGACGATAGAGTTATTAATATCGTTAATTTTAGATATATGCGCTCATATTTGCCTGTAGATGCTGTTATCATGGCAGGAGGCAGAGGGCAGCGATTAAGACCGTTAACCGATACAACACCAAAACCATTGCTTAAAGTAGGTGATAAATCTATTATGGAGCACAATGTAGATCGGTTAGCACTTTACGGTATTGATGATTTTTGGTTTTCAGTTAGGTATTTAGGAGAACAGATAGAGGATTACTTTGGAGATGGTAGTGAAAAGAACTGTGCTATTAGTTACGTGTGGGAAGATGAGCCTCTAGGCACTATTGGTTCGGTTTCTAAAATCAAAGATTTTAAGCATAATCATGTTTTAATATCCAATTCAGATGTGTTAACCAATTTAGATTACGAAGCGTTTTACTTAGATTTTATAAAGCAAGATGCGGATTTGGCTGTAGTTACAATACCTTACAATGTAAGTATACCTTATGCTGTATTAGAGACATCTAATAATCATATTATAGATTTTAAAGAAAAGCCAACATATACTTACTATTCTAATGGTGGTATATATTTGATGAAAAAAGAGGTTTTAGACTTAATTCCTGAAAATGCACTTTTTAATGCCACGGATTTAATGGAAAAACTTATAGAAATGAGCAAAAAAGTAATTTCTTTTCCATTAATTGGGTATTGGTTAGATGTGGGTAAGCACGAAGATTTTGAAAAAGCACAGGTAGATATTAATAATATAAAATTCTAATTTGAGACCATTAGTTCTAATACCAGCCAGAGGAGGGTCTAAAGGTGTGCCGGGAAAAAACATTAAGTTGCTAAACGGTAAACCTTTAATACAGTACACTATTGATGCTGCTAGAGCGACATTCAATGATAATGTTATATGTGTTTCTACTGATGACAAAAAAATAAAAAGCACAGTCGAATCCCTTGGTTTAGAAGTCCCTTTTCTACGTCCAGAAGTCTTAGCTACAGATACAGCAACGTCAGAAGATGTTATAAAACACGCTTTAAAATTCTATAAAGAAAGAGGATACCAGGCAGATACATTAATATTGCTTCAACCTACATCACCTTTTAGAACGGCCCAACATATTAAGGATGCTTTAACTCACTATAATGACAACCTGGATATGCTGGTTTCGGTAAAAGAAACAAAATCTAATCCTTATTACGTACTTAGAGAAGAAAACGAGCAAGGGTATTTGGTAAAGTCTAAGGTGTCTAATGCCAAAAGAAGGCAAGATGTGCCAACAGTTTGGGAACTCAATGGTGCTATTTATATCATAAATACAAGATCAATTGAAGATAATTCTTTAGCAGAACTGGCTAAAGTGAAAAAGTTTGAAATGGATGAATTAAGCTCCCATGATATAGATACAGTATTGGATTGGAAAGTAGCCGAAGAAATTTCTAAAATGGATGAGTAACATTATATTTCATATTGGTTTACATAAAACAGGTACAACATATCTGCAAAGGGAGTATTTTCCGCAATTAGCACTAAAATACATTAAAGCCAGTGAGCCGTATTACAAGGTGTTAATGGGTATGAATATAGTTGAACAACCTGTATTAATATCTGAAGAAAACTTAAGCGGAAGACTATTTGGTGGAAATAAATTAGAAGAATGTCTTAGTACAATCCGTAGTATTAAAGAAATGTATCCAGAGGCTAAAATTGTTGTTGGTTTTAGGAAGCATTCGGATTATATCTTATCATCTTACAAGCAATTCCTGCATGAAGGGAATGCTTTAAAGTTTAAAGATTTCTTCAATTTTGAGAATACAGGTGTTTTAAAACAAGAAGATGTAGTTTTTAGAAGTTTTATTGAAGTAGTACAGCATAGTTTTGAAGATGTTTTTATCTACACGTTAGACGATTTAAAAGCGATGGAATCATTTCATAAATCGTTTTCAGAATTTTTAGGGTTAGAAGACGCATCTATAAATTTTGAGTCAAAAAAGGTGAATTCAGGTATTCGTACCAGTTTTCAAACAAAATTATTATACCGCTTAAATTATATAGATATTAAGTTTTATAAGATGTTTAAATTTAAGTTGCTGTATAGTAAACTTTTTAAGTTTTTAAATATTACTCCTCGTAAAATTTGTCAGAAATATTTACCTGATTTTGGTAAAAAGTTTATGCTCAACCCTAATACTGTGTCAGAAATAAATAAAAAATTTGACCAAGATTGGAATTATGTGTTGACTAAAAAATCCATACAAGCTAATAAGAATACATAAATAAAGTTAAGGTGTAATTTTGTACATGTATTCTTTTAATTATCGTGTTAATTGAAAAAAAAACTAACCAATATAAAAAAACATTCAGCAGGTGGTAGATATGTAGTGTCTGGGCTTATAATGACATTTGCATCACTAATCACAGGTTTTATAGTTCTTAGTTGGATTAATCCCGAAGAGCTAGGGAGATGGCAGAGTTACACTGTTTTTATTGGTTATGTTCAATTACTTGCCTTAGGAATACCGCAAGGTATTAATAGAGAGTTGCCATATTGGTTAGGTAAAGATCGTATAGATACAGCACTAGAGAAATTAAAAACTGCTGGCGCATTTGTAAATAAGTTGGTGGTTGCTCTGTATGTAGTTTTAACAATTGTTGCTATAGTATTATATACTGCCAATGCGATAGAAAAGGAAGGCCTGGCAATGTTAATGTTTGCAGGATCTTTGGCATTTTTCAATATTCAAAGAAGTTTCCTGGGAGCAACTTACAGAACGTCCAAGGAATTTGCTAAGCTTACCAATATCCAGTTGGCAATAAGTGCGCTTTATATGTTGCTTATTCCATTAATATACGTTTTTGATATTTGGGGTTACGTTGCTTATCAGTTTGTTATTAATGGTGTTTTTGTGATTTTATTCAAAATATACCGACCTTATAAAATAAAATACAACTTCAATAAGGAAGATTTTATAGACCTGTTTAAAGTTGGTTTCCCAATTTTTTTCTGGAACTATATTGGTGTCATCTCGCGCTCAGTACCAAGATTGGTCTTAGTGATTTTTGGAAGTCCGCTACTAGTCGGTTTGTTTGCTCCTGCAGCCAATATTAATAATGCGGTTTTAGCAATTCCAAAATTTTTAAACAGATACTTATTCCCTAAAATGACTTTTAAATTTGGTCAAGATGGGAATAAAGAAAATGTATTTAAAACAGCATTACAGACCGTTAAATATCTCTTTTTGGTAATGCTAGGTGTTGGCTTGTTATTAGTGTTTTTATTGCCTTATGCTATTCCAATGGTGTTTCCTAAATATAAAGACGGTATTTTAGCAGCGCAGATAATGGTATTTTCTGGTGTGTTTTATAGCGTTAATACGGTGTTTCATGTGGCGCTTAATAGTCTTAAAGAGTTTAATTTCTTTAAGTATTTAATTTCGTTTAGGTTGTTGAGTTTGTTAATCTGTTCATACGTGTTTGTAACAATATATGATGATTTACTTTTAGGAGTGTCTATAGCAGCTGCAGTTACAGAATGTATTAATATGTTTAATTATTATGTGTTTCTCAAAAAAGCCAAAAGAAATTAAAGTATGACAAAGAGATATGTTCTTCTGGTTTTAAGCCCATTTCAATTCATCAATGTATTAGAGTATCTACATACTAAGACTATTAATTATAGTGACTGTGATCTTGTTTTACTATCCGAAAGACAAATCGCTATAGACCAGATCATAAATGAATTTGATGAAATAAAACAATTTGCCAATATACATATACCAATGTTAGGCAAGGGCAATTACTGGCTAAGGTTCTTAAAAACTAAAAAATTATTAAAACGATTTAATAAACACATACCTATAGTAGGTAATTTAGATAATCATTGGTCTAAGTACGTTCTTAAGAATTCGCCAAAAGAAATAAAACCTGTTGCGGTTGATGATGGTGCTGCTTCAATAGATATACTAAAACTTAGAAATAAAAATGAATATAGAACAAGCCATCCAAAAATATTAAGTAAAAAAGGTCTTCTAGAGTTTTTGTTTTTGAAGCCAAAAAAGGCGCTTCCTAAAAGTATAAGATTTTTTTCATGTTTTAATATTCAACCTAGTTCAAAAGACGAGTTATTAATAAATAATTTTGATTATACAAAAAGAAAATATCAAGTTAATGACTTAACTCTTGTAGACGAAATATGGGTGCTCGGTACTCCTTTGCTTCAGAAAGGATTTATAACCCAAGAAGCAAATGAATATGTTTTGGATACTTTAAAAGTATTTTCCGAAAATAAGGGTTTTAAGGTTAAGTATTTCATGCATAGAATTGAAAAGTTAGAGAATGATAATGGTTTTGAAATTGTAAAGAATACCATGCCTTTTGAGATGTTTTATCTTAATGCAAGAAAAAAGCCAAGATATATTATAAGTTATTATTCTACATCACTATATGTGCTCCATAAGATGGAATATGATACCAAGTTTGTGGCAATAAGAATTAATAAAGAATGGAGAGATAATGCCAATTGGAATAGAATAGATGAGGTTTACCATTTTTATAATTTAAATGGAATGGAAGTAATCGATATTAATGCCTTGTCTAAATTGTAGTATATGAAAAACTTATTCTACATTATTCTTGTTTTTATTGTTCTTTATCTTGGGGCAGATATCCTTGTTAGAGGTGAATCTGAAGGCTCAAGGCCAGTTGTTCAAATGATTGCCGGTGTTTCGTTGATAGGAATGTTGATTTATAATAATTATTATTTCGGCAAAAGAATAACTCTTCTGAAAGTTTTCGATTTTTCAAGGCTTTGGTTAATTTTTGTTGTTTTAGGGGTATTTTATTTTTTATTAAGTTTTATTGAGTTTCCTTCGATATACGCAAATATAAATTTAAGGTCTGTAATTATTTTGGTGTATGTCATTGCTTCAATGTTCTTTTTTTACAATGCCACAATTAACTTACATCTTAAAGGGAAAGCATTAAATCTACTCTTGCTAGCATTAATTTTAAATGGTTGTCTAGAAGTTTTTTTAGCAATTATTAATCCTTTAAATTCAGGTGGTATAAGAGTAGTTAATACATCGGCAGGCTATATATTTTTAATGATATTACCGATGTTAATGTATCGTTTTCAAAAGTATAATTTTTGGGTGTTTGGCTTAGCTCTAGTACTAACCCTAATGTCAGGAAAGAGAGGAGCAGTAGTAATATATATATTCATTATTATTTACTCACTCAGAAACTTTAAAGGGGTATTTAAGAATTTTAAATTTGATTGGAAGGCCTGGTTGTTTTTAGCCATATTATTTGTTGTTGGCCTTTATTTTATTGAGAATGCTTACGATAGTTTATCTCATAGATTTCTTAATATAGAGGACGAAAAAAGAGGCACAATAGGCTCTGGTAGAGATGTAATATGGTCAACGTTAATATATTTCTGGGCAGATGGTTCTGTATTTAATCAAGTTTTTGGATTTGGTTTTTATGCATCTCCAAAAATCGAAGGACATATTGCACATAATGATTTTGTTGAGTATTTAATAGACTTTGGTATTCTAGGTTTACTTTTGTGGTCTTTGATGCTATTTAGATTTTACAAAAACATAAAGAGGGTTAAAAAATACGACAAATACTTATACACATTATTGTTTTTTTGTCTTGTAGTTTTTGTCGGTAGAGGTTTTTTTGCTGGTACAAACAGAACAGATAATATTGTTTTAAGTATTTCTATGGGATATATTCTTGGTATTACATGTCTAAAATTGGTAAGCCTTAGGCAAAATCAATATATGCAGTATCAAAAAGATTCAGAAAAACAGATTGGTAATTTAGATGGTAAAAAAAATTAACACATTCTTAATTGGTGCGCAAAAAGCAGGTACCACAAGTCTATATGATTGGTTAGGGCAACACCCTCAGGTGTATGCTCCCGAAGAATTAAAAGATTACCATTTTTTTACAAATGAAAATTTCTTTAAGAAAGGAACTAAACATTTAGAATCCTTTTACAAAAAAGGAGATACAGATATAGCGTTGCATGGTGCCGTTAATTACATGTATTTTCATCACAAAGCTTGCGAAAGAATACAAGACTATAATAAAGACATTAAGATCATTATTTGTCTGAGAAACCCAATAAAAAGAGCGACTTCTGCATACAATTACTTTAAACGAACACTGCGTGAAGAAAACACCTTTGAGCAAGCTATTGAGGCAGAACTAAAAGGAGAGTTAAATACCTTTGAGCAACAATCTAATAATACTTACTTACAGCATGGTTATTATGCGAAGCAAATACAACCGTTTATTAACATGTTTAGAAAGGAAAATTGCCACTTTGTACTATTCGAAGAACTAATAGATAAACAAAAACAGCAAAATGTTATGAAAGAGGTTTGTGATTTTTTGGGTGTTGATAATAGCTTTCAATTCAAATATGTACATCTTAATGCAAGTGCACAACCGAAGTCAAAGTTCTATAATTATGTGATGAGAAAATCTGGTTTAACAAAGATTTTAAAGCCGTTATTACCACTTCGATACAGAAAAAGGTTGGGTAAGGCACTAGAGCAAAAAAATATAGGAGATAAAAAAATTGAAACAACAATAAGTCAAAGCACTCAAAAGTTTTTAGAACAAAAGTTTAGACATCAAGTTATAGAAACAGCGACACTCACAGGTAAAGACTTAGAGCAACTTTGGGGTTTTAGAAATTAAGTATGTTGTTATGAAAGACTTTTATTGCTTTATCCATATCGAAAAATGTGCTGGGACTACTTTGCATCATTCAATTAAATATAATTTACCAGGTTATTTAATACTTAAACCTTGGTATTATTGGTCAAATGAAAGAGGTAATTTCTTAAACGATAAAGAGCTTAGGTGGCTTAAAATTTGTTTCCCTTTTTTATCTGGTATGGGAGGTCATACTACAAGAACTTTTACAAACTACGAAAGTGTTGTAGGTAAAGATGTAAAGTATTTTACTTTTTTAAGAGATCCCATAGCAAGATATATGTCTCAGTATAATCATCATGTCAATAAGAAAGGAAGGGATTGGGCTATTGAAGATTTTGTAGAGGATAGGAGATTTAATAATTACATAACAAGGCGTGTAGCTGATGGAGAAGATTTAAATTTAGCTAAGTTAAGATTAAGTGAGGATTACTCTTTTGTGGGTTTGTTTGAAGATTTTGACGAATCATTGGTAATGTTAGAACAATTTATATTTAAAAATGAAATAGCTTTAAATTATGAACATAAAAATGATTCTTTAAGAGAAAATAAGGTTAGATACGATAATCTTTCTGAAGAATTAAAAAAATCAATTTTAAAAAATAATGCTTTAGACTTAGAATTATATGAATATGTTTGCAAAGAGATTTATCCAAAATATAAAAAAGATTATACAGGTAATTTAGAAGATGATACAAAGATTTTTAAGGATAAGAATAAGAGCTATCATTTTAATAAAATCAGGTATCAATTAATACGTTTCAGTAGAGTTTTAACAGACAATGTCATACAAAGGCTTGTGCATACTATTTTTAAGAATAAAACTGATTCTAATTTGGAATAAGAAATCTGATGAGTAAAAATATTTTAGTAATTGGTGCAGACCTAACCAGTAATGGAGGTATCGCCAGCGTAATAAAATCACATTACAAGGCTTATCAATCAAAAGAGTTTCCTTTTAAATTATTTTTGCTTAAGACCAATCATTATAAAGACAAATCACTGATTTTTGAAGTTCTAATTTTGTTCAAAGCATTCTTTCAGTGTTTGTATTTTATACTGTTTAAGAAGGTGAAAATTGTACATATACATTCTTCTGCAAAAGTCAGTTTTTTTAGAAAATCTATATTTCTTCTGTTAAGTAAGATAACTGGTAGGAAAATAATACTGCATCTACATTCTAGTGATTTTTATGGGTTTTTTCTAACAAAGAATAGACGATTAAAAAGATATATTAACTTTATATTTAACAGAGCTGATAGGATTGTTGTATTATGTACAGATTGGGAAAATAAGTTAAGGGAAGCCTACAATTTGAAGCATGTGGTTAGAATAGCAAACCCCATAAATCTTGAAAGTACGTCCATTCAAGAACATAAGGTAACAAACAACGATAATGATTTTACTCTGGCCTTTGTTGGGTTTTTAATAGAATCTAAAGGAATAAAAGATCTATTAATGGCTATGAAACAACTTAAAGACAAGGGGTATTCAAGTATTAAGTTAGCCATTGCAGGTAAAGGCGAATTAGAAACATACATCAACAAATTCATTACAGAGCATCAATTGTCACAAAATGTAGATTATATAGGATGGGTTTCAGGAGAAGACAAAGACAATCTTTATAAAAAATCCGATACCTTTATACTGCCTTCTTACAAAGAAGGTATGCCAATTTCTATTTTAGAAGCAATGAATTTTGGATTGCCAATAATTTCTACAAATATATCAGGCATACCAGATGTGATTACTGTGCCAAGAAATGGATTTTTGGTAACACCTGGTAATGTTGACGAAATTGTTAATGCAATAATAGATTGCTATAAAGACAAAGAACTAAGAGAAACGATAAGCCAAAATAACCTTGAAGACATTAAGAGGTTTTCGGCACATCAAATTTTTAATCAGATTACAGAAGTTTATTCAGATTTACTTAAATAAATGCAACAACTCACACAAAAACTAGGCTCAGGAGATATGATTATACAAGACGTACCTTATCCGCAATTAGGTAAGGGCATGGTCATTGTAAAAAACCATTATTCCATTATCAGTTCAGGTACCGAGGGCTCAACAGTTGTAGCCGCTCGCAAAAGCCTTATTGGTAAGGCAAAAGAGCGTCCGCAACAAGTAAAACAAGTTATAGATACCTTAAAAAAGCAAGGGCCTGTACAAACCTACAGAGCAGTGATGAAAAAGCTCGATGCCTATTCGCCATTAGGCTACAGTTGTGCAGGTGAAGTGGTAGAAGTGGGTGAGGGTGTTACCGAGTTCGAAATCGGTGATAAAGTAGCATGTGCAGGTGCAGGATACGCTAACCATGCAGAGATTGTATCCGTTCCGGTAAATCTTTGTGTAAAATTAGAAAACGATGCCAACCTTAAAGACGCAGCCTACAATACACTAGGAGCTATTTCTATGCAAGGAGTGCGTCAGGCAGATTTAAGATTAGGGGAATCTTGTGTGGTCATTGGTTTAGGGTTATTAGGTCAGCTGGCAGCATTAATTCTTAAAGCATCTGGTGTTACGGTGATTGGTATAGATGTGTCTGAAGCTGCGGTTAATCAGGCAGTAGAAAATAAAGTTGTTGATTTAGGATTAACAAGAAATGCAGCAGGTGTTGAAGAGCAAATTCTAAATGCAACAAAAGGTCATGGTGCAGATGCAGTAATCATAGCTGCGGCAACATCAAGTTTAGACCCAATTAATTTTGCTGGTGCTATAGCGCGTAAAAAAGGTAAAGTAGTGGTTCTGGGTGCGGTGCCAACAGGGTTCGATCGTGATCCATATTGGTATCGTAAAGAGTTAGAATTAAAAATGGCCTGTTCATATGGTCCTGGGCGCTATGATCTTAATTATGAAGAAAAAGGGATAGACTATCCATTGCCTTATGTACGTTGGACAGAAAAGCGCAATATGGAGGCATTTCAAAGTCTAATGGCAACCAAGCGTATAGATATTGGCTACTTAACCACGCACGAATTTGAGTTCGATAATGCCAAGGACGCTTTCGATTTGGTAGTGTCTAAATCAGAACCGTTTACAGGCATTGCTCTAAGATACGATACGTCTAAAGGTATTTCTAAAGCTAAAATAGCAACGTCTGATACTACTAAACTCGGAAAAGTTAATATTTCTTTTATTGGTGCTGGGAGTTATGCGCAAGGAAATTTATTACCTAACATTCCTGAGTCTGCTGAGGTTGGAAGAGTAGGCGTATTAACAAATACGGGAACAACATCTAAGCGTGTAGCAGAAAAGTTTAAGTTTCAATTTTGTGCTACAGAAGAAACCGATGTTTTAGACGACAAAACCAATACAGTCTTTGTGGCGACGCGTCACGATTCGCATGGGCCATATGTTCTAAAAAGTTTACAAGCCAGCAAAAATGTATTTGTAGAAAAACCGTTGTGCTTGTTAGAGACAGAATTAGAACAAATTATTGAAGCACAAGCAACAAATAAAAAGGCTGTAATGGTTGGCTTTAATAGACGCTTCTCACCTTTAACCAAGAAACTCAAAAAAGCAGTGGGTAATAACCCAATGACCATGATCTACAGAGTTAATGCAGGTGCAATACCAAAAGATACATGGATACAAGATGCCGAAATAGGTGGAGGTAGAATTCTTGGAGAAGCCTGCCATTTCATAGATTACTTAACATATCTCAACGGAAGTTTACCAACTAAGATAACGGCATCAGCATTGCCAGACGCCAATCAGTTAAACGATACCCTAAACATTTTAATTCAATTTGAAAATGGATCCTCAGGAGTTGTTGGCTATTATGCTAATGGTTCTAAAGCAATGACTAAGGAATATGTTGAGGTATTCTCGGCTGGTATGTCTGCAACGTTAAGCGATTTTAAAGAGCTAAAGATTTACGGAAAAGGGAAGCCAAAAAAGAAAAAGATCCTTAATCAGAATAAAGGTCAAAAAGAAATGGTAGAAGCCTTTGTCCATGGTTTACTTAAAGATGGTCAGGCACCAATTCCTTTTGAAGAAATTGTAGCAGTAACAAAAGCATCATTTAAAGTTTTAGAATCTATAAAACGTGGTGGCGAACAAGTTGATGTTTAATTAACGTCAGTTCGAGTGTTCCGACCTTTTAAGTCGGGATGTATCGAGAACCAATGTAAAAACTACAGTTTTCCTTAAGTCAATCGAACATGACAAATAAAATAAATGCGGATAGAAATCTGATGAAGTTTAAAACAAGCTTTCAAAACCTCAAAGCCTACTGCGAAGCCGAAAACTTTAAAGGTTGGGATCCATACGATGGCATGAATTCCAAAATCTTTCAGGCATTGCCCCTAAAATATTGGGATTTGGCACGTTTGGCCTGGATACAAGGCTTTAAGCGAAGTCCTGTTAATTTTAGGAAACTATTACTGGTGCCTAAGCAGCACAACTCAAAAGGGATAGCATTATTTCTTTTAGGCTATTGCAGGTTATACCAAGCAGCCAGTAATGGTAAAACCGAATTTGGAACCCCAGAAGAACTTTTAGAAAAGATAAAGTACATAACCCAACTACTTTTAGATATGAAAGTAGAAGGCTATGCAGGCGCATGTTGGGGTTATAACTTCGATTGGCAGGCAAGACGACTCTTCCTATTCAAAAAAAATACACCAACAGTAGTAGCAACAGCATTTTGTGTAGAAGCACTGATAGAAAGCTATAAGATTACACAAGACGAAAGCGTGTTAAATACTGCCTTGTCATCAGCAGAATTCGTACTAAAGGATTTATCCCGTACAGCACACGGTAATGGACACATCTTTTCATACAGTGTTAAAGACGGCAACAATACGGTAATCAATGCATCATTATTAGGAGCAAAAATTTTAAGCTATGCTTATAAATACAAGCAGAAGCAAACGTATTTAGACATGGCAAAAAAAGCGGTTTTGGCAGCTTGTGATTTGCAAAAAGACGATGGCTCTTGGATTTATGGCTTGCTTCCAGTACAATCTTGGAAAGACAGTTTTCACACCGGCTTTAATTTAGATGCTATAGAAACCTATCAACAAAATACGGACGATACCACGTTTCAAGAATACATAGATAAAGGGTGGAAATACTATACAGCACACTTTTTTGAAGCAGATGGCAAACCAAAATATTATCACGATAAAACTTATCCTATAGACATTCATTGTCCGGCACAAGTTATAGTAACAGCATCAAAACTCAAGCAATTCAAAGCACATACAGAGCTGTTAGAACGTACACTAAATTGGACGATTGAAAACATGCAATCTAAAAAAGGCTATTTTTACTACCAATACAGACAAGGCATTAGTTCAAAGATTCCATACATGCGATGGAGCAACGCTTTCATGTTTAATGCAATGTCTCATTATTACCTGGAAAAAAACAAATAATTATGCAGTCTCAAGCCCTAAATAATGTCATCACCTATGCGCCAAAATCCAGAGCGCAACTCATAGAGTATGCTTTTGAGCATCATAAAATTTTAGTGGCTGTAAATGCCGAAAAAATTCTACATGCAACAGGTCAAAGTAGAGCCATTATTAACCGAAACTTGGGCTACCCAGATGGTATAGGTGCTGTTTGGGCATTACATAAAAAAGGCTATAAAGATGTCGTTAAAATCCCAGGGTGCGAACTTTGGCTAAATATTGTAGAAAAGTACCATAATTCAAAGTCGTTTTATTTAGTAGGTGGGAAACAAGACGTTATTGAAGAAACAGTAACAAAGCTAAAACAAGACTTTAAAGGTATCAATATCTGTAACTATAGAAATGGCTACATTAAAACTGAAGCTGAAGAAAAAGGACTTATTGAAGATATTGTACAACACCAACCAGATGTGGTTTTTGTAGCTATGGGCTCACCAAAACAAGAGCTTTTAATGGAGCGCATACAACAGCAACATCAAGCCGTATATCAAGGCCTGGGCGGAAGTTTCGATGTGTATACAGGCAGCGTAAAACGCGCTCCAAAATGGTGGGTCAAAAACAATCTGGAATGGGCATACAGACTTATTAACCAGCCCTCAAGGATTAAGCGTCAAATTCATTTGGTACGTTTTTTTGCAAATTTAATATTGGGGAAATATTAATAACACAAAATAATGGCTGCTTAGCATTTTAAACACAACCCAAACCGCCACGTCAGTTCGAGTATTTTATTCGAAGTATGAGAATAAATGTATCGAGAACAACAAAATATATACAAATGTCATTCCGAGCGTAGTGAAGAAATCTCAAAAAAAGAAAAAGCCAATCCCAAAGATAAATTTTATAAATAAGACCAAGAGTCAATTCTTTAAGTTGCATTTAGTTTAATGATATTAAATAACAATATTTGATTAGGATCTCCGCTGGGTGTCCTCCGGAGCTCCTTCGGGTCTCCTTCGGGGTTCCTTCGGGTTAAGGCGGGTCTTTATCAAAAACATAAAAATCTTTAATACAAAAGCGGTAAGTCATACAAGAAAATTGTTAAAAACACATAAATTTGTGCTATCAATAAAATAACTATAATAAAATCAATCAACCTAAAACTATCATGTACAACATCACAATCATAGCAGGTGCAAGGCCTAACTTTATGAAAATAGCACCAATCATCCATGCTATTGAAAACGCAAAAAAGCGAGGTGAAGCCTTAGACTACCGTTTAGTACACACTGGACAGCATTATGATAAGAATATGTCAGGTAGTTTTTTTGAACAGCTTAGTATTCCAGAACCGCATATCAATCTTGAATGTAGTGGTGGTACGCAAGCTGAGCAAACAGCAGCGATTTTAGTGAATTTTGAAAAGGAGTTAACTCAGCATCCTGCAAATTTGGTTTTAGTGGTAGGAGATGTTACTTCAACTATGGCATGTGCTTTAGTTGCGCAAAAACTGCACACTAAAGTGGCTCATGTTGAAGCAGGCATTCGTTCTGGGGATTGGACCATGCCAGAGGAAATTAATAGATTAGTTACAGACAGTATTACCAACTATTTCTTTACCACATCAGAACTGGCTAACCAAAACCTTCGTAATAATGGTGTAGCGGACAACCAGATTTTTTATGTCGGTAATACCATGATAGATACGCTTTTAAAACAACGTCCAAACTTTAAGGCACCAGAGGTTTGGAGTCAATTACATCTTAAGCCTAAGTCTTATATTGTAATGACGCTTCATAGACCAGCTAATGTCGATGAAGAGAGCCAGTTAAATGCTATGATAGACGAGATTGTAGAAAACACTCAGGATTTGCCATTAATTTTTCCGGTGCACCCAAGGACGGCAAAAATATTAGAACGCTTAAAAGTGTCTCATCCAAGACTTCATATGGTAGCACCTTTAAGTTATTTAGAGTTCAATTATCTTGTAGAACATGCCAAGGCAGTGATTACAGATTCAGGTGGCATCACAGAAGAAACTTCTGTAATGAATGTACCTTGCATGACCCTAAGAGATAATACAGAGCGACCTGAGACTATGGATTTGGGAACAAATGAGTTGGTAGGAACAAATCCGAAGGCGATTAAACCGTATCTGGAAAAACTTTTTAAAGGAGAATGGAAACGCTATCAAACAATTCCGCTTTGGGATGGTAAAACTGCAGAAAGAATCGTAAGTCATATTTTAAATATAAACAAGTAATAATTTGTAGATATTGTCCCAAACATCTTATTCTTCATTTGGAAATTTGTATCTTTCTAAACCCCTAAGATGTTTTAAAATCAACCCGCATGTTTGAAACATTACTTGAGAATTTTACCCCTGAAAAAAATATAACCATCTGGCTCATTGTGGCTTTTGTACTGGCGTTTTTAATTGCTTTTCAGACGTTCCCTACCATATTGTATGTGGCCAAAGAGAAACATTTAATGGATGAACCTGATAGTAGAAGCGTACATTCTGATAAAACACCAACGCTTGGAGGTATAGGTATTTTTGTTGGGCTTATTGTAGTAATGACTCTTGTAGGGGCTTTTCTAAATACTAAAGTGCTACTCCTTGTAATGGGTGGCTTAACCATTCTTTTTTTCTTAGGGCTTAAAGACGATTTAACGGTGCTTTCTGCAAGGAAAAAATTTATCGGTCAAATCGTTGCAGCGAGTCTGCTTATTGTGTTTACCAACACCAGAATAATAGGCTTCTCTAAGATTTTAGATATTGATGTTTTGCCGTATTGGGTGTCTGTAGGGTTTACACTATTTGTATATATTCTTATTATTAATGCTTACAATTTAATTGATGGTGTAGATGGATTGGCAGGTACAATAGCATGTTGTATTAGTGCAATCTTTGTTTATCTCTTCGTTAATTCTAATGAATTGAGTTTAGCTACTATAGCTATTGCACTGTGCGGATGTTTATTGGCCTTCTTAAGATTTAATTTTTCAAAGACAAATAAAATCTTTATGGGAGATACAGGATCTATGATTGTAGGGTTCCTTTTAGCGTTTTTTACAATCAGTTTTATTAATATGGCACAGTTAGATAAGTCATCAGCTTATTTTAAAGCATCGCCAGCCTTAGCATTTGCACTATTATTCTACCCGCTTTTAGATACACTCCGTATTTTTTTAATTAGGGTTGTTATTCATAAAACAAGTCCTTTTAAAGCCGATAAAAATCATATTCACCATAAATTTATAAAATATGGTTATAGCCATTTAATGACTACTGTTTTAATCAGTAGTATTAATGTTGTTATAATAGGGATAGCATTTAATTTGTTACACCTTAATCTAAATACACAAATTATATTTTTAATGCTTTATGGTTCTGCACTTTATACATTGCCGTTTCTGCTAAAGAAAATAGGTAATAAATAAGTTTAAGACAAAGCTGAGGTTGTCATAATATTATAATTGCTTTTGCCAATCCTCTAAATGCGGTTATATTTGCTGAACTTGTAATTCTAAGTTTTAATGAAAAGAAGGATATTAAGTTTATTCGTATTAGTTGTTTTGAGCGCATGCGCTTCAAAAAAGGAGATACTCTACATGCAAGATGCGATGCAGCAAGATAATAGTACTGTAAGCTATGCGTCAGCAAACATTCAACCTAATGATATATTAAAGATTACAGTTGAAACTACAATACCAGAAGCGGCAATACCTTATAATAAAACTAGAGCTTTGGGTACACAACCACAAAACTTACAAGTTCTTCAATTAGATGGGTATTTAGTGTCAGTAGACAATATTATAAATTTTCCGGTTTTAGGTGAAATCTCAACAGCCAATAAAACTACTAAGGAGTTAGAAACTGAAATTAAGAATCAATTAACTTCAGGTGGACATCTTACAGACCCCTCGGTTAATGTAAGGCTCATTAATGCTAAAGTTACTATTTTAGGTGAAGTTAATAAGCCTGGTACATATAGTTTTACAGAGCAAAATATCACCATATTACAAGCCTTAGGTTATGCTGGTGATTTAACTATTAATGGAAAGCGCGACGATATTCTTATCACGCGAGAAGTAGATGGAGTGCGTAAAATATCTCATATAGATTTAACCTCGAGCTCATTTATGGATAGTGAATTTTATTTTATAAAACCAAATGACAATATTATTGTTAATCCGAATAATCCTAAGGTAAAGAGTGCAGGTTTTATTGGCAATGTTAGTACTATATTAACCATTGCATCATTAGCGCTTAGTGTTACAATTTTACTCACAAGATAAGGTATGGAGAATCAATTTAATAGTAATTTTTTTGGTGAGGAGGATAAAATTGACGTAAAACAAATTGTGAGGCAATATCTAAGCCACTGGCCTTGGTTTGTAATTGCAGTGGTCGTTTCAATGTTAAGTGCGTACATCTATTTAAGATATGCACCACGCATTTTTGAAACCTATTCCAAAATAAAAGTATTAGATGAATCTGAAGGTTTAGAGCTGCCTACATCTGCATTTGTATTTAATAGAAGTAACATCAATCTAGAGAATGAGATAGAAATCATAAGCTCATACCTGATCATGGAGAGAGTTGTTAGAGAGCTCAATCTAAATACTGTATTTTATGAAGAAGGTACAATACAGACCAAACAAATAGAATCGCTGCCATTAGACTATAACCAAATCATCAAACCAGATAGTATATCAAAAACTTTATCTTATAAAATACAGGTAACAGACAAAGGTTTTCAGGTCATAAACATAGATACGGACAAGGTTCTTAAATTTAAAGGACATTCCACATACACTCAGAATCATAATTTACCATTTAATGTAAAATTAAATGACCAGATTCCACTTAGTGACATCGTAGATACTGCATACAATATTGTGTTTACAACAGTAAAAGAAGCGACCTTGTCTTTAAAAAGTAGAATAGTAGTAGAGGCTGTTGGTGACCGAAGCGATATTTTAAAGCTGTCAATAAAAGGTGAAAGTAAAGAACTGTCGGAAAAAACCCTAAATACCTTAACTACAGTTTTTAATAATGATGGTATTAAAGATAGACAGCTCGTTTCTGAACGTACTGTGGACTTTATAGATAATAGGTTTCATTTTTTGGCAGAAGAACTAGACTCTATAGAAATTGACAGGCAAGAGTTTAAACAAGATAATAGAATTGTAGATATTCAAACTGATGCACAAATAGGGATTGAGCAACGCACCAAATCTGAAGAGGAAGTCTTTGCTTTAGAAAATCAGTTAGAACTTTCAAAGTTATTGACAAATTCACTAACAAACCAAACCGAATCAGACTTGTTACCAGCAAACATTGGAATAGAAAACGTTAGTATTAATGGGCTTATTTCAGATTATAATACAGCTGTAATAAATAGAGATAAGTTAATTAGAAGTGGTGGTGAAAATAACCCGATGGTACAATTGGCTATTGCCGAAGTACAGAATTTAAAATCTAGTATTGATAGGTCATTAAAAGCCTATTCAGCACAAGTGACTGCATCATTGAATCAGCTGAAAACCAAAAACAGAAGATTGGCCGGAAGAGTGTCTCAAATACCTGAACAAGAGCGCTTATTTAAAGCTATAGATCGTCAACAAAAAATAAAAGAGAGTCTTTACCTTTTATTGCTTCAAAAACGTGAAGAAGCTGCTATTAATTTAGCCATTACAGAACCATCAATTAAGGAGGTTGAACTTGCGCTTTCTAGTATGAGACCAATATCACCAAAGCCTACTATAGTCTATGCAGGTGCTTTGTTAGCAGGTTTACTAATACCATTTGGGGTGTTGTATCTCATTTTTATGTTAGATACCAAATTGCATAGCAAAGATGATATTGCCGAAGTGACCACCCAAATTCCAGTAATTGGTGAGATACCAGATTTAAGGAAGAAAAAAAATATCATTTTTAATGATCCTAATGATCGATCTCCTTTAGCAGAATCATTTAGAATTTTAAGCTCTAACGTTGATTATGTTCTGCCAGTTAAGGAAGGTGAAAAAGGAAAAATAATCTATTGTACGTCTACAATTAAGGGTGAAGGTAAAACCTATGTAAGTCTTAATCTATCACTTGCACTCTCTAGTATTAACAAAAAGGTATTACTCATTGGTGCTGACTTAAGAAATCCTCAAATTCACACCCACATAAGTGAAGATAAGCAGAAGCCAGGTTTATCTAATTACCTGCATGATGTAGATTATAATTGGCAAGATGCTTTAATAAGTGGTTTTGATAAGCATCCAAATCATCGTATTATTCTTTCCGGAAGTATTCCGCCAAACCCAGCTCATTTACTTACAAATGGACGTTTTAAAAAGCTTATTGAAGAGGCTAGGGAAATATACGATTACGTTGTTGTTGATACAGCTCCAACAATCCTTGTTACTGATACGATGCTAATTTCGCAATTAGCAGATGTAACTATTTACATTACTAGAGCCAACTATACAGAGAAGAATCTGTTGAAATTCTCAAAAGATTTATCAGAAAGCGGTAAGTTAAAAAACATGGCCTATGTAATAAATAGTGTAGGGGCAAGTAAGTCTCAAGGTTATGGTTATAACTATGGTTATAACTATGGTTATGGTAGTGCTGACAGCTAGGAGGATTTTATTGCGATATTACTTTTCAGTTTCATACATGATATTTATCATAATTTCTATCAGTTTTATAGGTTACTTTTAATAGTGAATTGTAAAACTAATAGTCATGAGATATATACCACCAATTTCAGAAATAATGAGCAAAAATATCATTGCGCTCAATAGAGATGATGATTTAGAAACTGCTGAGATCCTTTTTAAAAGACATAAGATAAGACATATACCTGTTGTAAATGGAGAAATAATAATAGGTATGTTGAGTTATTCAGATTTGTTACGCATTAGTTTTGCTGATGCAGTATTTGATAACGAGGAAGAAGTTGATACACTAGTATACAATATGTTTACTATTGATCAGGTAATGGTTAAAAATGTTGTTACCGTGTCACCTACAGCCACTGTTAAGGATGTAGCTAAGATACTGTCAGAAAAAGAATTTCATGCATTGCCTGTCGTAGAAGATGGAAGTCTTGTTGGTATTGTTACCACTACAGATTTATTAAAATATCTCTTGAAGCAACTATAAAAAAAGCGCCAGTAATGGCGCTTTTTTTATGAGTTGGCTAAAGTTTTTAGCTTTTCAATTGTAGCTGTGGGATTATCACTTTTAAAAACATGACTTCCAGCAACGAAGGTGTCTGCTCCGGCTTCCACTAACTTCTTAATATTTTTATCGGTGACACCACCATCAATTTCAATGCGTGTGTCTAATCCTTGCTCATCAATTAGCTTGCGAAGCTTTTTGATACGTTGATAGGTAACGTCTTCAAACTTTTGACCACCAAAACCGGGATTTATAGACATTAATAATACCATATAGCATTCTGGTAAAATATCTTCTAAAACATTTATAGGTGTTGTAATGTTGAGCACAACGCCTGCTTTACAACCAGAATCTTTTATTTGTCTCAATGTTCTGTGCAAATGTACTGTAGATTCGTAATGTACAGTGATGATATCTGCACCTACTTTAGCAAATTCTTCTATGTAGCGCTCAGGTTTTTCTATCATTAAATGCACATCCAAAGGTTTGGTAGCGTGCTTTTTTATAGCTGCAATTACAGGCATGCCGTATGAAATATTTGGCACAAAATGACCATCCATTACATCAATATGAAACCAATCTGCTTCACTTTTATTAACCATTTCAGTATCGCGTTGTAAGTTGCCAAAATCAGAGGCTAACATGGAAGGTGCTATAAACTTTTTAGTCATTTAGGTAGTTTGTTAAATGTTTGAGCAAAGTTATATAAAATTGAAGTTTATTAAGGTTTGGAGTTGATAAGATATTATAAAAAGTGAACCCACGGTAATCAGCCGTGGGTTCTTTCATCAATCAAAAAACGAACAGTTATGTTTTGTAACTGTTGTTACCTTTATTAGGTTGGTGCTTAAATATACAAAAAACCAAGCCTAATCAAACCTTTATATCATTTTAACTCTAAATACTTTTATAGTTATTTTGAATAATTATGCTTAAAGTATTCTATAACAGAAGTTAACCTAAATAGGTTTTTAATATTTTGCTTCTAGACGTATGCTTTAACCTACGAATAGCTTTTTCTTTTATTTGTCTTACACGCTCACGAGTTAAATCAAAAGTTTCACCAATTTCCTCTAAAGTCATTGGGTGTTGATTTCCAAGTCCAAAATACAGACGAATAACATCAGCCTCACGAGGAGTCAATGTTTCAAGTGCACGCTCTATTTCTGTTCTTAAAGATTCATGCAATAAGTCTTTATCAGGGTTTGGGGATTCACCACTACGAAGTACATCGTACAGGTTAGAATCTTCTCCTTCAACTAATGGTGCATCCATACTTACATGACGACCAGAATTTTTCATGGACTCTTTAACATCGTTAATCGTCATGTCTAATTCTTTAGCGATTTCTTCTGCAGAAGGAGGACGCTCGTGACTTTGCTCTAAAAACGCAAACGTCTTATTGATTTTATTAATAGAACCAATCTTGTTAAGTGGTAAACGCACAATACGAGATTGTTCTGCTAGAGCTTGTAAAATAGATTGACGAATCCACCATACAGCATAAGATATAAACTTAAAACCACGTGTTTCATCAAAACGCTGTGCAGCTTTAATTAATCCTAAATTACCTTCATTAATTAAATCTGGTAATGTTAAACCTTGGTTTTGGTATTGCTTAGCCACGGAAACTACGAAACGCAAGTTAGCCTTAGTTAATTTTTCTAAAGCTATCTGATCGCCTGCTTTAATGCGCTGAGCTAATTCTACTTCTTCGTCTGCAGTAATAAGGTCGACTTTACCTATTTCTTGTAGGTATTTGTCTAATGAAGCGGTTTCTCTGTTAGTAACCTGCTTGGTAATTTTGAGCTGTCTCATTTACTTTTTTTGTGATTTGTGCAATTTACAACATTGTTGTTGCTTTTATTATACGTAAATAAGCATCAAAATGTTACAGAGTTGCGAAAAAAAATTAAATCTTCAGCAATTTTACGGTGTCTAAATGAATAGCATCTACCGTTTCATTAGTAAATTTGTAGTGACCTCTTGTTGTAATTAGCCTAAAACGATACGACTTAAGTTGACTCAGAGTATTTAGAAATAACCATTTAGATTTTAAAAGTTTAGGTTTTTCTGATTTTAAACTTAAATCAAAAATGTGCTTTCGTCCTTCTTTCTCTGCAACAATATCTGGAGTAATGTCTATATCACTACCTTTTTTATGATAGGATTTAGGCGTTTCATACCCTTCAATATCTGCTTTAATATTGTTGTAACCTAAATTTTCTAAATAACTTATAGAGTTACTTAATTCTTCGCTGTATTTTTTTTTGTCTTCTGAAATCATAACAGATAATATAATAATTTACATGCAAAATTCCAAATTTTGAGTAAAATGGGACTTTAAGAGCTGTTAAACTCTTACTTGCCCATCTCCAAAAACGTAATACTTATTAGTTACTAATTGTTTTAAACCTAAAGGTCCTCTGTGGTGTAGTTTATCGGTACTAATCGCCAACTCGGCACCAACACCCATTTGACCTCCATCTGTAAATCGCGTAGAAGCATTATGGTAAACGGCTGCGCTATCTACATTATTCATAAACGTTAAAGCTTCATTTTTATCTTCAGTTATAATGGCTGCAGAATGCTTTCCTGAGTATTTATTGATCATATCAGTGGCTTCATCAATGTTATCAACTGAAGCAATTAAAAGCTTTAGGGCTAAAAATTCTTCAAACCAAATGCTGTCTTGAGATACGGTATTTACATTTTCTAATAGCTTAGAAATAGATTTATCTGCAATGATTTCAACATTGTGTTGTTCTAATTTTTGCTTTAGCATCATCAATTTAGTTTCGTATTCAGGAATGTTCTTATTGATAAGAACTTTATCTAGTGCATTACATCCTGAAATTTTATCGGTTTTGGCATTTATAATTACATTAACCGCTTTGCTCCAATCTGCTTTTTCAGAAACATACAAGAAATTGTTTCCTCTACCACTAACCAGAACTGCACATGTAGCATGGGTTTTTACGAATTCAATAAGTCGCTCTCCACCTCTTGGTACTATTAAATCTAAAGGTTCAGTTGGATTTTTTAGAAATTCTTGTGTTTCTTCACGTTTTAAGTGTAATAACTTAATCCAGTCTTTAGATAGGCCGTTTTCAGTTAAAGCTTCGTGCCAGCATTGCTCTAAAATAATATTACTATTATAGGCTTCTTTACCACCTTTCAGCAAAATTTTGTTGTTGGCTTTAAATGCTAAAACTGCCGCTTCAATAGTGACATCTGGTCGAGACTCATAGATGATAAGAATAGTTCCGAATGGAGCAGTAGTATTCACTATATTAAGTCCATTCTTTAAGGTTCTGTTTGAAATTTCCTGCCCAACAGGATCGTCTTGAAGCCTTACAGAATTTACAGCTTCTATCATCTCATCAACTTTTTTGTTGTTTACAATTAAACGATCAAAAAGGGCTTGATCTTCCTTTTGAAAAGCATCTAAATCTTTTTTGTTAGCTTCAATAATGGCATCGCGTTTGCGATTCAAAATTGCAGCCATGGATTTTAATACGTTGTTTTTTATATCTGTATTTAAAAGTTTCATAAATGTTGTTTTTAGGCACTAATAAATTTAGTACCAACTTGTTTGTTATTAATTATATCTACAATTACATTTTCGCGTTTACCGTTAGCGATATAAGTAGGTATGTCTTTTTTGGCAGTGCCTTTGGCTATCTTTAATTTTGAAGCCATACCACCACGTCCTTCTCCTTCTTTTTTATTAGAAGCACAGACATATTTTTCTACGTTTTGGTCTGTTCTTACCAAGTTTAACTTTCGAGATTCGTCATCGTCTGGATGACCTGTATACAGACCATCAGTATCTGATAAGATAATTAAGCGATCTGCATCTAACAGTTCAGCAACTAAACTGGCTAACTCATCATTGTCTGAAAACATTGACATGGTTAAAGAGACAGCATCATCCTCATTGGCGATAGGAATAACACCTTCGGCCAATAAGCCTTCATAACAGTTTATCATGTTTTGTCTGTGTTTTCCAGGATCAAAATCGCGCTTTGTGGCCAATATTTGAGCACAACGCATTCCGTAATCATGGAAAATACTGTAGTAATGACGCATCATTCTTGGTTGTCCAACTGCAGAATAAACCTGTCGTCTTATAGATTTATCATCAATTTTAGTGTCTCCTAAAACTTCCATTCCTGCAATTGCAGAACCAGAAGACACTAGGATTACCATGATATCCTCTTCGTATAATACAGCAATTTGGCGTACTAATTCTCTAAGGACTGGTCCTAAAATTCTGTTGTCTTTATTTGTTAAAACGTTGGTTCCTACTTTTACGACCACACGTTTAATATCATCTTTCATTTTATTTGTTTTTTCCTAATTCAACTGCTCTGTCAAACGCAGCATAGGCTGCATCTTGAATAAGTTGTTTTACATTATTGTCTTCCATTGAGTCTATTGCTGCTTGGGTTGTACCTCCTTTAGAGGCCACTTTATCAATCCAGCGTTCAGGTGAAATATCAGATTGATTGAACAATTCAATAGCACCTTCAAATGTGTTGCTTACTAGAATTTTTGAATCATAGTCTGAAAAGCCCATTTTCTGAGCAGCTTCTAACATAGATTGCATGAAATAAAATACATAAGCTGGTCCGCTACCAGAAATACCTGTTGAGGCATCAATAAATTTTTCCGTATCTACATGGATAGACGTTCCTGTAGTATCTAATAAGTGTCTTACCATTAAAAGTTCTACTCGCGATATAGCTTTAGAACCTGTGTAAGATGTAACGCCTTTACCAACTTTTGCAGGCAGATTAGGCATGGTTCTAACCACTTTTTTTATGCCTAAGCCTTTTTGAATAGTGTCTATACTAACACCTGCCATTAACGATACAAATATTTGCTCGTCGTTGATTAGGGGTTTCATGTTTTTAAAAAGCTCTTCGCAGTGATAAGGTTTTACTGCCAAGAATACGATGTCCGACTTTGGTAAACCGTCCTCTAAAGAGGTGTATACATCAAATCTTGGGTTTTGTCTGAGTGTTTCAATTTTGTTAGGATCTGTGTCGTAGATTCTTAATTTTTGTTTTCCTAATAAAGAAGAATCTACCATTCCTTCTGAATAGGTTAAGCCCATGTTACCGGCACCTATTACTAATACTTTCATAATTAATTTTTAATTAAACTTTACTTGTCAGTCGCTATATAAGCCTCAAACACTGTGCGATAGTGCCAAACTGAAAAGTTGATTTTAAGATTTTTGAAGTTCAAAAAGAAAAAGTAAGATTGTTGAGGATATGCCAATACATTCCCTATATCCTTAAGGATATGTAAATCTTAAGAAATGTTAAATGAAGCAAAACTGTCAGTTTGTCGGTGACAAAATGTGGATTTACTGAGGTAAGAGAATCGATTTTTGTCTTGTAATTGAAGTAAAATTATGGATAGAACAAAAAAAAGAGGCTGTATTTTACAGCCTCTTTTTTTTGATTTGTTTTTAAAACTTGTAATTAGTTTTCTTCAAAAGTTTGGGTGTCTCCAAAGTAAGCCATTCTAGAATTTAATACTTGGCTGTCTCCAACAAAATTTTCGTTAGATATAAAAGCAACAACACTCAAATTAGTGCTGTTTGCTACATTAGACGGAACATTTGCAGTAAAGGTTCTGGTGTAAACAGAATTTGTAATTTCATTACTAGAAATAGCATCTCCGGCAACATTTGTTAAACTAGCTCTAAGAACATGATCGTGCTGAAAACCAGTAATTACATCTACACCACCATAATAACTTGTGTAATTTTCCTGGTCAGCTATTAAATCATCTTCTAATAGCATAACTACAAGTTTGGTGTTGGCAAAATCAAAATCCTGACTAAATTTTGCATCAACTTTAATAGTCATGGAGTTTCCTGATAAAGAAGGTGTTATGGCTAAACCTAATGGAGCATTGTCACATAATGTAAGGTCTACAACTTGATTTACATTACTTGGCTCTGGGTAAGTACAGTCAGATGCTCTGTCTACCATAGCCGTTGGGTAACCAGTAAGTCCAATCGAAGCTTCTAAGGCTCCAGCTCCTTCAAAATTGTAAGGATCATAACCACTACTTGATGGACTAGAGTTGTATCTGTGAATAGCAACTACATTTATTTGATCAGTTTGTCGTTTTGTGCCTGAAGCAACAGGATTGTCTGCTAGTTTATTAATGTCTTTCTAAAAGCATAATATCCTAAAAAAATAAAAGTCCATTAAATTTTGATGGACTTTTTAATGACATTTCTACTCTATTCGAAATCAAAGAATTCAGTATCTAGTTTAATTCTAGACCTTAGTTTATTAATTTTTTGATGCATTCTATTAAAAAATAGGGCTCTATCTTTTTCACCAGCATTAACTAGAAGTTTAGATATACTCATTTGCTTCTGAAAAAATTCAAACATCAACTCACAAGTTGGTAAGTGTTCAATCTTAAAATAGCTAATAACAGTAAAAGGAGTAAAGAATACCTTTTGGCCTGGAGTAATTATCATAATAGTATTACTCATGGTATGTATGTCATTAATATACAACTGATAACTTGACTTATTTTTAGAGCCAATTAATGATTGTTTTATAGCTTGTTCTTCTACATGTTTTACCACATCTTCAATATCATCACAAATTTTTAATGCCAATTCTTGAGAAAGCATGCCAGCCTCAAAATAATACAAAACCTGTTGAAGAGAACCGTTAATGGTAGTGTTATTCCATATTTCGGTAATGTTTATATCTCTGTAAACCTCCCCAAGTTTAAAGGCGCTATCTAGTAATGGTTGAGGGATGGTTTCTATAAAATCGTCAAAAGACATTTTGTTTTGTGTCATATTTGTGTCAACATCTTTTAACCAAACATAGATTTTATAACGTGAGAGAAAAGAATCCTTTAATGTGTGAAACAGAGGTATATCCTTTGCAGAATATATAATAGAGGCATTTTTTACTTTGGTTAATGGTATTATGCTGCTATATGATTGTTTAAGCCAAGTATTTAGACCTTCAGTATTATGAATTGGTGGTGATAATTCAGTTAATATTGTATTCTGACTTCCTACCTCAAATAGTTTATTCAATGATATGTTATAATGCTTGGCAAGTATTACCGCTTCTTCTAAACTAAGATTGGTTTTATTGTTTACACGCCTATATGCAGCGTCATAACCAATGTCTAAAACTGAAGCTATTTCCTCTACAAAGGATGTTTTTGTTGAGGTTTTTTCTTTTAGATAATCAATAAATATACTTTGCATAAAATCATATTTAAAATTAAAATATTTATATGTATTTGCAAAAATTACAAAAACAAATTATGAATTACGTAAAATAAATAATTTAATTTCAATTATTGCAAGTTAATTTAGGTGTGAATCTAAATTTTATTGATATGAAAAGTGCTAGAAAACAAATAAGACTAATTAGTGTTATTTTAACAAGTTTAATACTCTTCCAAAGTTGTAGAGTTTATAATAAAGAACATGTTACTCTAGATAAAGCTGTTGAAGAAGGTAAAAGGGTAAAGATTTTAACCAAAAAAGGTATAAAATTAAAATTTAAAAAGATTGTTCATTCTGACGGTGTTTATTATGGGATTAAGAGAGTTAAAGGAAATGAAGAATTAAATCCTATAGATCCTAATTCTGTTGAGTCTATACGATTACATAATAAAACAATGTCTATTATATATGGAACAGGTATTGGATTATTGATTTCTGGAGTTGTGCTATCTGTAATATTTATTACTACTTGGGATGGACCAAATTTAGATTTTGCACCAGCTTCCTTTCCTAATTAAAATAAAAAGCCCATCAAATCTTGATGGGCTTTTTTTTAGTAATTAAAGATGATTTAATTAATCTTCTTTGTTATTGTCTTTACGGTTTCTGTCATCTCTACGATTATTACCTCTGTTGCGGTTATCGCGTCCTCGATTGTCTCTGTTACCTTTATTGTTATCGCGCTTAGGTCTATCTTCCCAACCTTCTGGTTTTGGTAAAATAGCTTTACGAGATACTTTTTCTTTTCGTGTTCTTGGATCAATACCAAAGTATTTTACATCAAAAACATCTCCCATGTTTACAACATCAGATACGTTTTCTGTGCGTTCCCAAGCTAATTCGCTTACATGTAATAATACTTCGTTTCCTGGTGCTTCTGTATACTCTACAACAGCTCCAAAATCTAGCATTTTAATCACTTTTACTTCATAGATGCTACCAACTTCTGGTTTAAATAACATTGCATCAATACGTGCTAAAACAGCGTCTATACCTTCAGAACCAACACCTAAGATTTCAACAATACCTTCTTCAGTAACAGGATCTTCATTGATAACAATAGTAGTTTCTGTTTCTTTTTGTAACTCTTGAATGTTCTTTCCGCCAGGTCCAATAAGTGCTCCAATAAATTCATTAGGAATACGTCTTGTTACCATTTTTGGTGCGTGACCTTTAACGTCTGCATTTGGTTCAGAAATAGTATCTGTTAATTTACCTAAGATATGTAAACGACCATCACGAGCTTGTTTTAGTGCATTTACTAAAATCTCATATGATAGTCCTTTTACTTTAATATCCATTTGGCAAGCCGTAATACCATCTGCTGTACCTGTTACTTTAAAGTCCATGTCACCTAAGTGATCTTCATCACCTAAAATATCAGATAATACAGCATATTTACCAGATTCTGTGTCGGTGATTAATCCCATTGCAATACCAGAAACAGGCTTTTTTAATTGTACACCAGCATCCATAAGTGCCATAGTACCAGCACAAACTGTTGCCATAGAAGAAGAACCGTTAGATTCTAACACTTCTGAAACAACACGTACTGTATAAGGACAATCTTCTGGAACCATACCTTTTAAAGCACGTTGAGCTAAGTTACCGTGTCCAACTTCACGTCTAGAAGTTCCTCTAATTGGTCTAGCTTCTCCTGTTGAGAATGGTGGGAAATTATAGTGTAAATAGAAACGCTCTTCACCTTCAAAAGATGGCATATCTATTTGATTAGCTTCTCTACTTGTACCTAAAGTAACGGTTGCTAATGCTTGAGTTTCTCCACGTGTAAAGATTGAAGAACCGTGTGTTGATGGTAAGTAATCTACCTCACACCAAATTGGTCTAATCTCTGTTGTTTTACGACCATCTAAACGTAATCCTTCGTTTAATGTTAAGTCACGTACAGCAGCTTTTTCAGCTTTGCTATAATATTTTGAAATTAAATCGCCAAAATCTTCAACTTCTTCTTCAGAGAAAGATGCGATTATTTCTTCTTTAATTTCTGCAAATGCAGCACCACGTTCGTGCTTAGAAGATCCTGCTTTCGCTACAGCATATACTTTATCGTATGCCATATCATGGATCTTTTTAGCTAAATCTTCGTCTGTTCTTTCAGGTTCGTATTCTCTGGTTTCTTTTTTACCAAAAGCTTCAGCTAATTTTGTCTGAGCTTCACATTGTACTTTGATGGCTTCGTGAGCAGCTTTAATAGCTTCTGTCATTTCTTCTTCAGAAATCTCATCCATTTCACCTTCTACCATCATTACAGAATCAGCAGATGCACCAATCATCATGTCGATATCAGATTCTGCTAATTGTGCTAATGTTGGGTTGATGATAAACTCACCATTAATACGTCCTACTCTTACTTCTGAGATAGGAGTTTCAAAAGGAATATCTGAAAGTTGAATAGCGGCAGATGCAGCTAAACCTGCCATAGCATCTGGCATAACTTCAGGGTCATGAGACATTAATTGAATCATTACCTGAGTTTCGCTGTGATAATCTTTTGGGAATAATGGACGTAAAACACGGTCTACTAAACGCATTGTTAATACTTCTCCGTCACTTGGTCTTGCTTCTCTTTTAAAGAAACCACCAGGATAACGACCAGCAGCAGCAAATTTTTCGCGATAGTCTACTGTTAATGGTAAAAAGTCTACGTCTGCTTGTTTGTAGTTGGAAACAACTGTACATAGTAACATACATTTTCCTGATTGTACAACAACAGAACCATGTGCCTGTTTTGCAAGTTTTCCGGTTTCGATAGATATTTCTCTACCGTCACCAAGGTCAATGACCTCTTTGTAAGTTTTTGGAATCATAAATTTTTTAATTCTTCAGCTGATATGCAGGGCATACTCAGCAATGTTAAACAATGGTCGTTGTGTTGTTGTGTAGTTGTTGTGTGACCAATGAAAAACTATTGTAGCTTCTTCAATTCGAAAATTAAACGCTTTCGAAGACGTTATGTTGTAAACAAAAAACCACGCTAAAAGCGTGGTTTTTCTATTAGAGATTATTTTCTTAATCCTAATTCTTTTACTATTGCACGGTATCTTAAGATATCCTTTTTAGTTAAGTAGTCTAATAAAGCTCTACGCTTACCTACTAACTTTACTAGAGAACGCTCAGAGTTAAAATCTTTACGATTGTTCTTTAAGTGCTCAGTTAAGTGATTAATTCTGTACGTAAATAACGCAATTTGTCCTTCAGCAGAACCAGTATCATTTTTTCCTTTACCGTGTTTTGCGAAGATTTCTTCTTTTTTCTCTTTAGATAAATACATTCTAATATTGTTGTAAATGATTGTTATGTACTTTGAAAGATTTTCTTTCAAGCGGCAAATATAATACTTTCTTTGTGATTTGTGGTTTTTTTTGTAACTTTTAATCTGTATAACAATGTTTTAGTAAGTCTCCCCTGACTAATTAAGAGCTTATTCCTATTAATCCTGAAAACTTAGTTAGGATGAAAGCTATTCGCTCTTCTCAAAATGTAGCCAATGCATACGATGTATTAGATCGTGTGTTTAATAATACTTATAATGGTATTGCTGTTGTTAGTATGGATGGCGATTGGCTTAAAATGAATGAAGCCGTTTCAGATATCTTCGGTTATACCAAATCCGAGCTTTTTAATATGGACATCGATAATATAGTCTTTATAGAAGACTTAGGTGTACATGAGGAAAAGTTTGAAAAATTAATAAGCGGTAAAATAGATAAGTACAGAGTAAAGCAGCGTTTTTTTCATAAAAGTGGAGACGTTATTTGGGTGTTGATCTATGTTACTCTTGTATATTTTAAAGAGGGAAGGCCTCATATGATCTGGCAGTTTACTGATGTAACTAATCGTCAAAAAAATCAGGATAAGTTAAAAGCCATGCTTAGTGTGGCTAAGGAGCAGAATGACAGACTAACGTCTTTTGCAAATATTGTAACTCATAACCTTAGGTCGCATTCTGGGAATTTGGCTTCGCTAACCGACTTTTTAGAAGATGATTTTCACGGGATTACAAAAAACGAAAATTATAAATTGCTAAAGCAAGCTGTTGATAATTTGCAAGAAACTGTCGCCCACCTCACTGAAGTTGCAAAAATTAGAGAAATAGAGCCTTCAAAATTGCAAAATCTTAATCTTTATGAATATGTTGAAAAGGCAATGTATAATATTATTGCAATGGCTCAGAATTCTAATGCTGTTATTTATAATCAAATAGATGAATCTCATTATGTAAAAGCTGTTCCTGCTTATCTAGATAGTATTATTTTAAATTTTCTTACCAATGCTATTAAATATAAATCTGATTTGCGATCACCTGAGATTGAGTTATCATCTGTAATTGAAGGCGATTTCGTTATATTTAAAATTAAAGATAACGGGTTAGGTATTGATATGGATAAATTTGGAGATAAACTTTTTCTCATGTATAAAACGTTTCATTGTAATGAGGATGCTATTGGTATTGGACTGTTTTTAACTAAAAACCATATAGAGTCTCTTGGAGGTAAGGTTTCGGTAAAGAGCGAAGTTAATGTTGGTACCGAGTTTTCAGTTTATTTTAAAAAAAGCTCTTGATAATAGATAAGTTTTTGTAACTTCGTTATATATCCCCTTAAAAAAGAGTAGGTTAACAAGCATATTGTTATTGTTTAACACTTGCTCTGCTCCGAATATACATTAACAAATAAAGTTGCTTATGCCTAAAAACTTCAAAAAGGTTGAAGATGTTCTGTATAGAAAAATTTTTAACTATGCCAAAGGGGGAATTTCTATAGTTAGCTTAAAAGGAGAATGGGTTAAGGTTAATCAAAGTTTAGTACAACTTTTGGGGTATCCAGAAGAAGAACTTTACACGATGGCTTTTCAAGATATAACTCATAAGGATGATCTCGAAAAGGATATTAATCTTATGCACCAGTTGCTTAATGGTGAAATAGAGAACTACCAAATGGAAAAACGATATTTTCATAAGGATGGACATATCGTTTGGGTGTTACTAACAGTGTCCTTAGTTAGAGATGAAAATAATGACCCATTGTATTTTATATCTCAAATTACAGATATTTCAGATCAGAAATCGGCCTCATGGAGATTTAAATTTCTTATGAATGTTATAAAAGGACAGAATAAAACTCTAAAAGATTTTACGTATATAGCAACCCATGATATAAGAACTCATATTGGGAACTTGAGTTCTATTTCTGAGTTCTTAGAAGATGAGTTTCCGAATTTAACAGAGAGTGAAAATTTTGAAATGCTAAAAGAGTCTATTTCAAATTTAAATGCCACAATAGAGCATCTTAGTAAGATAAAAATAGATAAATCTATTAAAGAGCAAAATCTAGAAGTTTTGTTGTTAGATACGTATGTGACCAATGCAACCTATAATGTTAATGCTATAGCTAAGAAAGAAAACTGTACAATAATTAATAACGTTGAGAGGGGTATAAAAGTTATGGGCACAGAAGCATACTTAGATAGTATTATTCTTAATTTTTTAACCAATGCTATTAAGTATAAATCTCTAGATCGAAATCCCATAATAGAGTTGTCTACAGAAATAAAAAACCAGTATGTGGTTTTAACAATAAAGGATAATGGCGTCGGCATAGATTTGTCTAAAAATGGTTCTAAACTCTTTACATTAAACGGAACTTTTAATAATCATCACGATAGTAGAGGTGTTGGTCTATTTATAACAAAAAATCATATTGAAAGCCTTGGTGGTAAAATTGAGGTAGAGAGTGAACTTGATAAGGGAACTAGTTTTTCGTTGTATTTTCTAAGGGCATAAATTTATGATAGGCGATTAAACTTTTTTTAACTGTTATAGTCTTAACAACATATTAACAATAAAAAAAGTAATCATGAATTATTCAAATCACCAACTAAGCAAAGTCATTAAGAATGGAAATAGAAAAACTCTATATGTTAAACAAAAAGCAATTCTATGTCTTATTCTTTTAAGTTTAGTTTTTAACTCATGCAGCAATAGTGATGAGGTTATAGAAACAGAAGACGTCGCACAAGACACAACAGAAGTACAACGCTCTGCTGAGATTGACCAAATAGATAATATTTTAGGAGATTTAGTAATAGATGCCTATGAGGAGCAAGAATCAATAGCAGATAGAAGGGGTACTACTGCAGATAGTTCTAATGATGCATTTTATGCAAAAGATATTCCTGAGTGTGTTACAATCACTGTAGTAGCTCAACAAAATTATAGAGAGGTAACACTAGACTTTGGTACTGAAGGTTGTATAGTAAATGAGCATCTCATTCAAGGAGAAATTGTTTTTGATTATACAAGAGATACCGAAGCACAAGAAATTATGATAAATTATAGTTTAGTAGATTTTTATTTTGATGGTAAAAATGTTATTGCAAACCGTTCTATTTTAAAAGAGCTAACTAACGACAATGGTAACCCTCAGTTTACGCACAATTTAAGTATTACTGTTGTTTGGCCAAATGGAGTGCAAGCTTATAGAGAGGGTACGAGGGTAAGAGAATGGATTGAAGGATTTGATAGTGGTGTTTTTAGCGATAATGTATTTGAAATTACGGGTGATTGGACAGCGACTTTTGTTAATGGTAATACACACTCCTATGAAGTTTTAGTGCCTTTAAGAAGAGAGGTTGTTTGTGTTTATTTCGTTAGTGGCTCGTTTGATGTACAACGTACAAACTTTGGAGGTGTTTTTGATTTTGGAAATGGTAATTGTGATAACCAAGCTACTTTTACGTTTAACAATGGTACAGAAGTACCTATAACTTTAAATTAACGCGGTTTCATTTAGTTGAATGGAAAAAAAAAGGCGAGCTATTTAGCTCGCCTTTTTTATGCCCTTAATGGTTGATTCTTTATTAAATCAATATACTGATTTACTTTTTTCTTTAAATCTTTTCTATGGGTTATAAAATCTAAGAAACCATGCTCTAACAAGAATTCTGAAGTTTGGAAGCCTTCTGGCAATTCTTGTCCTGTTGTATCTCTTACCACTCTTGGTCCTGCAAAACCGATTAAAGCACCTGGTTCAGCAATATTAATGTCACCAAGCATAGCGAATGAAGCGGTAGTACCTCCTGTTGTTGGATCTGTACATAATGATATGTAAGGTATACCAGCATCCGCAAGTTGTGCTAATTTAGCTGAGGTTTTTGCTAACTGCATTAAGGATAAAGCTGCTTCCATCATACGTGCTCCACCAGACTTACTAATAATCATAAATGGAGTCTTTTTCTTTAAAGCATAGTCTGCAGCTCTAGCAATTTTTTCACCAACAACACTTCCCATTGATCCTCCAATGAAGCTAAAATCCATGCATGCAATTACCAAATCTTCACCCATAGATTTTCCAACAGCTGTACGTACAGCGTCTTTAAGGTTAGTTTTGGTTTGTGCAGCTTTTAAACGATCTGGATATTTCTTTGTGTCAACAAACTTAAGAGGATCCTTTGAGGTTAAATCTGTATCTAACTCTTTAAACTTATTGTCATCAAAAAGAATTTCAAAATACTCTTTACTGCCAATTCTTACATGATAGCCATCTTCTGGACTAACGTAAAAATTTTGTTCAAGTTCTTTAGTGTCAATTATTTTTCCTGTTGGGGATTTGTACCAAAGTCCTTTGGGAGTGTCTTTCTTTTCTTCTGTTGTAGTTTGAATCCCTTTATCTTTTCTCTTAAACCAAGCCATATAAATTTGATTTTTTAAACCCTTTGATAAAAATTCATAGGGTAATTTTTAATCATAGATTTTAAAAGATTTCTATAATTAATGCTATTAGTTAGTTGAAGCAAAATTACTACTAATTAATTAAACTCAAAAGTAGTTGCTTCATGTTATTGATAAAATAAACAAACCTATCAAAACTAAAAATTAGCTCTGATAGGCCTGAAAATATGCAATACGTTATTATAACGTGTCTACATTATTTAAATCTTCAAATGCTTTTTTAAGACGTTCTACAAACGCTTGTTCACCTTTTCTTAACCAAACTCTAGGGTCGTAGTATTTTTTGTTAGGAACATCGTCTCCTTCAGGATTACCAATTTGAGTTTGCAAGTAATCGTGATTGTCCTGTACATAATCTCTAACACCACTTAAGAAAGCCCATTGCATGTCGGTGTCAATATTCATTTTTATAACTCCATATCCAATGGCTTCTCTTATTTCTTCTACTGTAGAGCCAGACCCTCCATGAAAAACAAAGTCAATATGGTTATGACCCACATTGTATTTTTCGGTTATGTATTCTTGAGAGTTTTTTAAGATTTTAGGGGTTAATTTCACATTTCCTGGTTTATAAACACCATGAACGTTACCAAATGCAGCAGCAATAGTAAACTGATCACTAACCTTACTTAACTCTTCGTATGCGTAAGCAACTTCTTCTGGCTGCGTATATAATTTAGAAGCATCTACATCACTATTGTCTACACCATCTTCTTCACCACCTGTAATACCAAGTTCTATCTCTAGGGTCATGCCCATTTTGCTCATACGCGCTAGGTATTGTTTACAGATTTCTATATTCTCTTCTATAGGTTCTTCAGATAAATCAATCATATGAGAGCTATACAGAGGTTTTCCTGTTTCTTCAAAATGTTTTTCACTTGCATCTAATAAGCCATCAATCCAAGGCAATAATTTTTTTGCACAGTGGTCTGTATGTAAAATTACAGGAACACCATAGGCTTCAGCCATGTGGTGAACATGTTTAGCACCAGCAATTCCACCAGCAATAGCACCTTTTTGGTCTTCGTTTCCTAAACCTTTTCCTGCGTTAAATTGTGCACCGCCATTAGAAAACTGAATGATTACCGGAGCGTTTAGTGCTTTGGCTGTTTCTAAAACACCATTTATAGTATTAGAACCAATAACATTTACTGCTGGTAAGGCAAATCCTTTTTCTTTAGCTAATTTGAAAATTTCCTGAACTTCTCTACCTGTTGCAACGCCAGGTTTGATATTATGACTCATTATATTATGATTGAAAATTAGATATCAAAAATACATAATTTTAGTCATTTTTTTGTGTGAATAATAAGAATAATGGCTATAAAATCTCGAAAACGATGTAGATGAATGAAGGCTTTTAAAAAGGATAATTTATACCAATGTTATACACAGCGTTTCTAAAATTATAATCTCTAAACCAACGATTACCTTCGCTTTGAGAAGGATCGTAAGTCTTAAAACCAGTATCAAATCTAAGTACAAAGAAGTTAAAGTCGTAACGAAGTCCAAAACCAGAACCTACAGCAATATCCTCGAGAGAATTAAAGTTTGTAAACGTGGCTTTATCGTCTTCAACATTATCTAAAACATTCCATATGTTTCCTGCATCAACAAAAAGGGCACCTTTAAAATTACCAAACAGACTAAAGCGCTGCTCTGCACTGAGGTGTATTTTAAAATTAGCCTCGTTAAATTCGTTAGTAGTATTAGAACTTCCTGGCCCAAGGTTATAAGCGGTCCAGGCTCTATTATCGTTCGGTCCACCTGCAAAGAAACTTTTTGCAAATGGAATACTGTTAGAGTTACCGTAAGGAATTGCAATCCCAGCATAACTACGAAATGCAAAAATGTTGTTTTTGCCTAAATCAAAATATTTAATGTAGTCTATCTCTGTTTTAAAATACTGAGAAAACGCTACGCCAAAAACTTCATAATTTCCATTTTCATTTTTTGAGGCACCAAAAATTTCAGAAAGATTAGATAATAGATTACCAGCAAGCTCAACACGCCATCTAAAAATAGAAAAGTCGTTATCAAAAATGCTGGTACGTCTATTTTTTTGATAATCAAAACTTGTAGAAAATATAAGGTTGTTCTCGGTTAAACGTTCTTTTCGTTCTTCGATATTATTTACAGTTTCAAAATCATCATCAGCTGAGGTTAAACTTGTGTTTCCATTAAGAACATCATTAATAAACTGATCGGCTTCTGTTGGGATGCTTAAGCTGTTATCTGAAGCTATATAGCCAATGTTTTGAGCGATATTATTAAGTCTGTTATAAGAGTTTGTGTATACACCAAAATAATTACTGGTATTTAGGTTTTTTACAAATTGAACATTAAAGAGCTCTAGGGTGTTTGTTACCGTTCTGGATGGTAGCCAGTTATAACTTAATAGTCCTGATAAGGTTTGTTTGTCTAACCCAATATTCTGTTGGCTGGTTGTAGATATATTTATAGACGTGCTTGGTGACATGTACTTAGGGATAATACTGTCGGTATTAAATGGTGTAAACAAACGAGGTATTGTAAGTCTTACGTTACCACCAAACTCATTAATATCAAAAAAACTGTCATCATCATCACTACCATCTTTTGAAGCACCAATAGCAGCAATACCACTTATTTCTAGAGTTTCTGCTCCCTTAAAAATATTTCGGATTTTTAGACCAGGTGTTACGGAAAAACCTATAGTTTGAATGTTGCTTTGAGAAACATCTACGTCTAAACTAAGTGCATACTTTTTTCTTGGTTCTAAAAATATGTTAGCGGTAAGTGTAGTGTCTTCAGAGTTTTCTAGGTATTCAATACTTGGGTATCTAAACATCTGTAAGTCATTAAGATATCTTAAGGATCTACTTCGAGCTAAATCGGTATAGATGTCACCTTTGCTTATAAAAATAGCATCGGTAAGTGCTTTGGGTCTAAATCTTAATTTATCCTTACTATAAAGGTTATAGTTTTTGTAAACTGTGGTATCTGAAATCGCTTTGTCTCGATTGCTAAAATTATCATCTGTAAAAATATTAACCTCTTTTATTTTGTATATTTTAAAAGGTTCTACTCTAGAAGAATCATCTGATCTAATAACTCTGTTTGAAATAATAAGATCAGTATTAATTTTATGATTTGTGTCAATGGTATCTGTTTCAAATCTTATGTAATCTTGTCCAAAGTAATAGAAACCTTTGTTTCTTAAGTAGGTGTTAATACGCTCTCGTTCATCCTCATAATTTTGTTCATCGTATTGCTCTCCCTTTTTTAAGAGTGTTGCTCTAACAAATCTAGGGTAAAGCGAATCTATTAAGGGACTGCTGATAACTGGGTTTAACGAATCTAAAAAATACGGTTTGTTTTTGGTAACCTTATATGTTACTTGTGCCTTTTTATTGCTGTCTTTTTCTACTTCAAAGGTTACCTCATTATCAAACCAACCTTTACTGAAGTAATACTTCTTTAAGTTATTTGCGGTCTTCTCTGTTTTTTCTTCGTTATAAATTGTAGGTGCTTCACCTGTACGTTTTAACCAACTGTTAAAGTTTTTTCTGGCCTCTATTTCTCTGTCAAATTGTTTCTTAGATAGTAGTTTTGTTTTCCAGCGTACTTTTGAAGAATCACTTAATACTTTTGCCTGTAAAATAGAATCTATATTTGGTCTTGCTAAATTATAAACATGCAGCTTTAAAGGGAAACCTAATAAGCTATTCATGCCTGTGTTAGTTTTTTGAAGAATGATATTGTTAACACGTTCTTCTTTATTAACCTTATCATCTACAATAATGGTGTTTTTTGTAATTAAATGTTCATTAGATTTTACGCGTTTTACTACATCACAAGAGTTAAAAACAGCAATAAAAACCAACAATAAAATATAATGTAGTCTTTTAGAAAGTATAGATGCTATTAAAGGTAGAATTTGCAAGCTTTTTAATATATATTTTTTTGTTATTGGTTGCTACAAACAAAAATTAGTCCAAAAAAGGTTTACTTTGTATTTAATCTAAGCAAATGTAAAGACATTTTAATGGTTACAAAGCAAGAAATAAAGTTAATTAAAAGTTTAAATCAAAAAAAATACAGACAACAGTTAGGGCTTTTTACTGTTGAAGGCATAAAAGGAATTGAAGAATTTTTAAAATCAGATTTCAAACTTCATCGTTTATATACTACAAAACAGATTTTTGATGATTCAAAAGGTGATGTTGTAGATATTTCTGAAAACGAATTAAAAAAGATAACAGCTTTAAAGAATCCTAACACAGCTCTAGCTATTTTTGAAATTCCAAAATCAGATAAAGTAGATGATGATAACTTAATTGTAGCTTTGGATGACGTAAGAGATCCAGGGAATTTAGGAACAATTATTAGGCTTTGTGATTGGTATGGTGTTAAGGATTTGGTTTGTAGCCAAAACACGGTTGATTGTTATAACTCTAAGGTGGTTCAGGCAACGATGGGCTCGTTAACAAGAGTTAATATCAGTTATCTCAACCTTTCTGAATTTATATCAAGATATAACGGTGATGTTTTTGGAACCTATATGAATGGTGAAAACATTTACAATGCAGATTTGCCAAATAAAGGAGTTATCGTTTTGGGTAATGAAGCTAATGGTATTTCAGAGAAAATATCATCTATAATAGATCGAAAAATAACCATTCCTCAATTTGGGAAAAGTAAGGATACAGAGAGTCTAAACGTTGCAAATGCAACAGCGATTGTGCTAAGCGAATTTAGAAGACGAACTATTGAAATGTAAAGTTTATAAAGATACCTCTGGTTTGCATTTTAGCAACATTACCAGTCCATGGGCTATTAGGATCAGTATCTCTAATAATTTCATCGTTTATAGCAAAAACTCCACGAATTGAAGGAGTAAATTTAAAATACAGTAGGTATAAGTCTATACCAAAACCAATCTCGTAGAAGTAAGTGTTTTTCTTCATTCTAAATTCTCCCGAACTATTGTCGTCTGGATTGTCCTGATTGCTCGAAAGGTTTAATGCTGTAGAAAAACCACCAATTAGAAATGGTTTGAAATTGTTTATTCTTTTAGTTGAAACTTTTAAGAGTAACGGAATATGAATGTAAGTAGATTTTACCTCTCTCAATAAATCTGAATCATTGTAATCAGTACCAGCAAAATAGCTTTCATTGTACATTAAGTTTCGGGTTGTAAAAAATACTCCAGGCTCTAATCTTAAGTTCATGTAATCGTTAATACGCATGTCTCCAATAAGCCCTAGGTGAAATCCAAATGTATTGTCAACTAAAATATCATCAAGGTTTTCTTCATATTCAAACTTAAAATCGTATTGATTAAAGCCTAAAAAGTAACCCCAAGACAAAAACTTTTGATCCAAGTTGTCAATATTATTAGCTACCTTCTCTTTAGTAAATAATTGTGCAGTCGCAGATTGAGCTGCTATTAAGAATGTTAAGAAAACAAAGATTTTCTTCATAATTATGCTTTAGATGCTGTGTATATAGTTGCCACACCCATAGTTTGTGGTTTATCTTCGACATTTATAAACCCAATTTTTCTCAAAATATTGTTTAATTCTTCACCATAAGGAAAAACAGATGCCGATTCGCTAAGGTAATTGTAAGCTATTTTATCTTTTGAAAATAATTTGCCGATAGTAGGCAAAATAAATTTTGAATAAATTTTGTAGCCAAACTTGTAAATTGGGTTGGTTGGCACCGAAGTTTCTAAAATAACAAAAATTCCGTTAGGCTTTAAAACTCTTAAGATTTCTGATAGTCCTTTTTCTAGATTTTCAAAATTCCTAACGCCAAATGCTACGGTTATAGCATCAAAGGTATTGTCTTCAAAAGGTAAGTTTTCAGAGTCGCCAATAACCATAGAGATGATGTTCTCTAATTTTTTAGAGGTTATTTTTTTTCTGCCAACTTCCAACATGCCATTGCTAATGTCTAAACCAATAATTTCTTTGGCATTGGTAGCGGCTAAGTTAATGGCTAAATCACCAGTGCCTGTTGCAATATCTAGAATGTTTTCAGGCTGTTTATTGCCAACAATTTTTACGACTTTGTTTCGCCATTTTACGTCAATACCAAAAGAAATCACTCTATTTAGTCCATCGTATTCGTTAGAAATGGTATCAAACATTTCGGTAACCTGCTCTTTTTTAGAAGCATCACTATCTTTATACGGTTTAACTTTTTCAGCCATTAAAAAATTTTTTGCAAAAATACGTGAATTTTTTTGTTTGAAAATTCAGAATTCACAAATCCCAAATGAAAATTTTCTTGAAATGTTAATAGTTTGTCACCAACATTAAGTTTAAAGCTTAGTGATGCGTTAACTTATTACTTCTTACTATATTTGTATGTTTATTTTGAATAAAACTTTAGATGAAAATAATTATCGCAGGTGCTGGAGAGGTAGGATTTCATTTGGCAAAATTATTATCCTATGAGTCGCAAGAGATCACTCTTATAGATACAAAAAAGGATAATTTAACCTATGCAGGTGAGCACCTTGATATAAAAACTATAAAAGGAGATGCTACATCAATTGCGATCTTAAGGGAAGCACGTATTGAGTCTGTAGAACTATTTATCGCAGTAACATCTTCTGAGACTACAAATATTACAGCTTGTGTGTTGGCTAAGCAATTGGGAGCACAACGAACCATCGCTAGGATTTCTAATACCGAATTTATTGAGCAGAAGGATGCCATTGGTTTCTCGCAATTTGGGATAGATGAGTTAATTTCTCCAGAATCATTAGCAGCTTCAGAAATTGAATTATTATTAAACCAATATGGGTTTAATGATACTTATGAGTTTGAAGGAGGAGCATTAACTATGCTTGGGTTAAGACTTTCTAGAACGGCAAAATTTGTAGGAAAGACTGTAAAAGAGGCGGCAGAGTTATATTCAGAATTACATTTTATTCCTATTGCAATTCAACGTTATGGAACACAGTATACTATTATACCTCGAGGTGATACACAATTTAAAGAAGGAGATAAGGTTGTTTTTATGACTTCTGAAGGTGGTGATGCCGAATTGTTTCAACTCTCTGGTAAAGCAAAAACAGACATTAAGAATGTAATGATTCTTGGTGGAAGTAAAATAGGTTATAAAACTGCTAGAGATCTATGCAAAAGTAAGTTTAATGTAAAACTTGTAGAGAGCAAAAAACCATTGGCAGAAGATTTAGCAGATAGATTGCCAAACGCTTTAATAATCTGTGGTGATGGTAGAAATGTAGAGATTTTAGATGAAGAAAATATTAACGACATGGATGCTTTTATTTCTGTTACTGGTAATTCTGAAACTAATATCATGTCTTGCTTATTGGCAAAATCTAAAGGTGTTAAAAAAACAATTGCTTTAGTAGAAAACATGGACTACTATCAGCTATCACAATCTATAGGTATAGATACGCTAATCAATAAAAAGTTATTAGCTGCAAATAATATTTTTAGGTACATGCGAAAAGGTGAGGTTGTTGCCATGACCAAGCTTACCAATATGAATGCAGAACTATTAGAATTTGTGGTAAAACCTAACTCTAAGATTACAAATAGAATAATAAAAGACTTAAATTTCCCTAGGTCTGCTATATTTGGAGGTGTAATTAGAGATGGTGAAGGTATGATTCCGTTAGGAAGCTTTAAGATTGAAGCTGGCGACAGAGTCGTTGTGTGCTGTTTGCCTCGATCAATCTCAGAGGTAGAAGCCTTTTTCTCGTAAAAACATTATGTCTAGAATACGACTTAACTATAAGATCATTTTTCACTTTTTTGGACTGCTTTTGCTTTTCAATGGTGGCTTTATGATGCTTGCCACTCTAATCAGTCTTATATACAAAGACGGAGTAACCTTAAATCTGTTCTTAGCAAGTTTATCTACTTTGCTTTTAGGTGGTGTGGCCATGTATGGCACCAAGAATCATAGTAAAGAAATGAACAAGCGAGAAGGTTACATTGTAGTGGCCTTTGGTTGGATAGTGATGTCGCTTACAGGTACTTTACCATATATGGCAACAGAGTCTATACCAACTTTTACAGAGGCTTTTTTTGAAACTATTTCTGGTTATACCACAACAGGTGCTAGTATTCTAAATGATATAGAGATACTGCCCGAAGGTGTTTTGTTTTGGAGAAGTATGACGCACTGGATTGGTGGTATGGGTATAATAGTACTAGCTATTGCAATTCTGCCATTGTTAGGCGTAGGAGGTATGCAGCTTTTTGCTGCTGAAGCACCAGGTCCAGGAGGTGATAAGTTGCATCCAAGAATTACAGATACAGCAAAACGATTATGGCTAATCTATTTTGGATATACAGTTGCAGAAACAATTCTATTACAGGTTGCAGGTATGTCGTTTTTTGATGCCATTAATCATGCACTCAGTACATTATCAACTGGTGGTTTTTCAACCAAAAATGCTAGTGTAGCCTATTGGAATGATAATCCAGCAATTCAATACATCATTATTTTCTTTATGTTCTTAGCAGGTACCAATTTTGTATTGAGTTATTACCTTTTTAAGGGTAAGGTTTCTAAAATTATTCAAGATGATGAGTTTAAATTATACTTTAAATTTATTGCCATCTTTACTATTATTGCTGCTTCTTTAATTTATTTTAGAGCTGATATTTCAAAATCTACAATAGCACATCCAATGGTTTTTGGTGAAGCCGAAAGCGCTATAAGACATGCCTTATTTCAAGTATTAACGGTAATAACAACTACGGGATTTGTTTCTGCTGATTATACCATGTGGACACCATTTTTAACAGTCTTTTTCTTTGGTTTAATGTTCTTAGGAGGTTCTGCGGGAAGTACTTCTGGAGGTGTAAAGGTGGTAAGACATTTGATTTTAATAAAAAACGGATTCTTGGAATTTAAGCGTTCATTGCATCCTAATGCTATTTTGCCAGTTCGCTACAATACTAAATCAATTTCTAAAGATATTGTATTTAATGTGCTGGGATTCTTTATATTGTATATGTTATCCTTTATTATCGGAGCTTTGGTTTTCTCCATGTTTCAAATGGATTTTGAATCAGCCATAGGTTTATCGGCCTCAAGTTTAGGTAACGTAGGACCTGCACTCGGTGATTTTGGACCTGTAAATAATTATGCTGCATTACCGCCTTTAGGTAAATGGTGGGCTTCTTTTTTAATGCTAATAGGTCGATTAGAATTGTTTACTGTGCTCATAATAATGACACCTTTTTTCTGGAGGAATAGATAAAAATTAAAATTTTTTTAATTTTTTTTAGAATTTACCTAGCCTATAATTTTACTGCTATTTTTTGAGTTCTATGTTCTAAAAATCAGACTGTTGTTGTCACACTGTTTGTAACATTTTTATTTCTGTTGCGTCATATTTGCGTAACCAATTAAAAATTATCAATCATGGAATTAGTATTAAATCAAGAATTAGAATCTGTACCAGAACCCATTGCGGTATCTCATTACACAACAAACGGTTTGTTAAATTCTAATTACAAATCTGTAGTGAAGCACAACTTTAGCAAGTCTACAACAAAATCTGTTTTCGGAATTAGACAGCGTATTAAGTCTTCACAATTAGGTAAAGTAGACCACGTTGCAGCCATATTAAAATTGTCTGTATTCGTTATAGCTTTAATCGCTATTTTCTAAAATATACTCACTTTATTTTCTGAACTCTAACTGACATTTATGTCTTTTATATCGTGCGCTCTTACAAGCGAACAAACTATCTTTTATCTAAATATTAAAATTTAAATTCAATAATTATGGGTTTTGGTGGGTCTGTACAAGCAATGATAACAACTCTTAAGAACAACGAAAAGATGCGTTCTAAAAGAGGTAATTTCAAGAAAACAGTACATAGTTCTGGATATAGCAAACAAAAACCAGAGTATGATTTTCCTGAGGCTACACCACAAATGCTTAATGAGATAAAAGAAAGATTGCAAAAAGAGCGTAAGAGACGTACCTATAAAGTCGTTGCTTTAACAATTATCTTGTTTTTAGGATTGGCTTATTTAGTTTTTATAGAATTAAAATAAAACTAATATTGCCTTTAGCAGAATCAATGATAAGCGCTCTTAAGAGTAATAAAAGTGTTATGCTTGATAAGTCTAAACGCTTTAGAAAGACGCTTGGAGGTTATAATAAAAATCGAAAAGGGAATTTTGATTTCCCTGAAGCATCACCAGAAATGCTTCTTGAAATAAGAAAAAAGTTAAAGAGAGAACAACAAATACTATGGTTAAAAATTAGTATTGTTTCAATTATAATAATAACGCCTTTGGTTTGGATGCTATTGGCATCATAAAAAAAGCTATAATTCATCATTCAGAATTATAGCTTTTTTAAAAATGTTATAATAGGTAAGGTTTAGCTTAGAGCTTCCTTAATTCTTTTAATAGCTTCTATAATTTGTTCTTGAGAAGCGGCATAAGAAATACGTATACAATCAGGATTTCCAAAAGCTTCACCAGTTACTGTGGCTACAAGCGCTTCTTCTAATAAAAATAAAGACATGTCTGTAGCGTTATTTATAGTTTTTCCTTTAATAGTTTTTCCAAAATAAGCAGATACGTTAGGAAATACATAAAAAGCACCTTCTGGTTCATTGGTTTTAAAACCATCAATACCATCAAGTAACTCTAAAATTAACTGACGACGTTCTTTAAATTCATCAATCATATATTTTATACGAGCTGGGTCAGCTTCTAAAGCAGAAATGACAGCACGCTGAGCAATACAATTTGCACCACTTGTTACCTGACCTTGCATTTTGTTACAAGCTCTGGCAATCCAGTCTGGTGCACCAATATAACCGATTCTCCAGCCAGTCATAGCAAAGGCTTTAGAAACACCGTTTATGGTTATTGTTCTTTCGTACATGTCTTCAAACTGAGCCATGCTATGGTGTCCGCCAATAAAATTAATGTGCTCATAGATTTCGTCAGAAGCTACGTATATGTTTGGATATTTTTGTAATACATCTGCAATAGCTCTTAACTCTTCTTCACTATATACAGAACCACTTGGGTTGCAAGGGGAACTGTACCAAAGCATTTTGGTTTTTGGAGTTATAGCAGCTTCAAGTTGCTCTGCGGTCATTTTAAAGTCATTAGAAATATCAGTTTTTACTTCAACAGGAACACCTCCATTAAGCTTTACAATATCAGCATAACTAACCCAATAAGGACATGGTAAAATAACTTCATCACCATCATTCAGCATTACCGAAGCAATGTTAAATAATGATTGCTTAGCTCCTGTAGAGACTACTATTTGAGATCTTGAATAATCCAACCCATTATCGCGTCTAAATTTTGTAATTATCGCGTCTTTTAATTCTACATAGCCGTCAACAGGTGTGTAGCTATTGTAGTTATCGTTAACAGCTTTTATTGCTGCCTCCTTTACAAAATCTGGAGTGTTAAAATCTGGTTCTCCCAGACTTAATCCAATAATATCTTTACCCTCTGCTCTTAGTTCTCTGGCTTTTGCAGCCATAGCAAGGGTTGCTGAAGTCGATAGATTGTTAATTCTATCAGAAAGTTGGTTCATGTGTTAGTTATAATAGAATTATGCTTGCATTGCTGGTCGCGTTCCCATTTCTTTCAAAAATCTAAAATGCGCAGCAATTGCTTTTCTTGTGGTTTCGTATTCTTTATAAGGTAAATTAAACTCTTTAGCAGTATCCTTTACAATTTTAGCAATCTTTCCATAATGTATATGACTTATGTTTGGAAAAATATGATGCTCTACCTGATGATTTAATCCGCCTGTATACCAGTTTACTAACCAGTTTTTAGCACCAAAGTTAACAGTGGTTTTAAGCTGATGAATTGCCCAGGTGTTTTTCATTGTACCATCTTTTTCTGGCATTGGCATTTCAGCTTCGTCCATAACGTGTGCTAATTGAAAAACAACACTGAGTATAAGGCCAGCAACATAATGCATAATAAAAAAGCCAATTAAAACTTCGTACCATGCCAAATCAGTTAATAGAATCGGTAAAACAATCCACATAGCAACATAGACTAATTTAGAAATTACCAATTTACTCCAATTTACGATTGGATTAGGGAACTTACCATAAGATAACTTGCGCTTCATGTAGCGTTTCATTTGCTGAAAATCAGTGGTAATTGCCCAATTTATTGTTAATAAGCCATAAAGGAAAATAGAATAGTAATGTTGAAACTTGTGGTGCTTACGCCATTCAGCATGTTCTGAGAATCTAAGAATTCTTCCTGCCTCTAAGTCTTCATCATGACCATGAATATTTGTATAAGTATGATGAAGCACATTGTGCTGTACTTGCCAGTTATAAACATTTCCTGCTAAGATATAAATGCTACTTCCCATTAAACGGTTTACCCATTCTTTGTTAGAGAAAGCACCATGGTTACCATCGTGCATTACATTCATACCAACTCCAGCCATACCAATACCCATAACAACGGTTAATAGTAGTTGAGCCCAAGTAGGTATGTCTAAGGTGATAAGTAAAAAATAAGGGGTTAAAAAAATCGCAAACATAACAATGGTTTTTAACCATAGTTGCCAGTTTCCTGTTCTTTTAATGTCGTTTTCTTTAAAGTAGTTGTTAACACGTTTATTTAAAGTTCTAAAGAACTTAGCCGAGTCAACACGAGAGAATGATAAGGTTTGTTGAGCCATAAATCAATTTTTTTCTTTTTATCTATAACGAAAAGGGATTAAATTCATTATAAGTTGACAAAGATAATTAATAAATAAAATGATTCCTTATGCTAAGGTGTTAATTTATGCACACTAAAATAGTTATTTTTGCACAAATTAAAATTGATGGATTTAATTCTTAAGTATTTTCCTGATCTAACTGAACATCAGATTGAACAATTCTCAGCATTAGAAGCATTATATAAAGATTGGAATTCTAAGATTAATGTGGTGTCTCGTAAGGATATAGATGAGCTGTATCTAAGGCATGTTCTGCATTCGCTTGGTATTGCTAAGGTAATTAAGTTTACAGATGGTTCTTCAATCTTAGACGTTGGTACTGGAGGTGGTTTTCCTGGTGTGCCTTTGGCTATTATGTTTCCTAATTGTCAGTTTCATTTAGTAGATAGTATTAATAAAAAATTGAAAGTGATTAACGCAGTTAGCGAAGCTCTTGGTTTAACTAATGTAAGAACAACCCATAGCAGAGTAGAGGTAATTAACGAAACCTACGATTTTATTGTTAGTAGAGCTGTAACGGCAATGCCAGAATTTACAAAATGGGTGAAGGGTAAAACTGCTAAAAAGCAACGAAATGAATTAAAAAACGGTATTCTATACTTAAAAGGAGGTGATTTAACCGAAGAGTTAAAACAATACACAACAGTTAAAGCTTATCTCTTATCAGATTATTTTGAAGAAGATTTCTTTGAAACTAAAAAAGTAATTCATTTGCCACTTAAACATCGTTAAATAAAAAAGCGCTTCTGCACGAAGCGCTTTTTTATGTGGTATAATTAGATTAATTAGCAACAAACTTAGTTGTAAAGCTAGTATTGTTTTCTGAGGTTACATTCAATATGTAAAATCCAGAAGCTAGATTTACGGGAATTGTAGTTCTGCTATTTAATACTATTGAAGTATTGTAAACTACTTTACCTGAAACATCAACAATTTGTATGGATCCACTAGATTCAGTGTTTGAAAGAAGTACTAATTCATTTTTTACAGGATTACTTTCAAGTCGAAACGAAATCACTTTATTGTCGGTACTACTTAATGGAGGGGTTAAGATTTCAGTTAATGCAAAATTAACATTGTTCTCTGTCAATTGGGTGTGAGGCTCGTTGTCGTTTGGTAAAAATGTATTATCAAAAGGTGTGATGTTTGTTGTTCCTCTACTAGCTAAATTGATATCATGATGCCAATCTATTTCATCATCTGTAATTTCTAAAGCCAATCCACTTACAGAAGGAATAAAACTAAATTTATCTATTTGCAAAGCGTTTACAAAATCGCCAGCAGTACCACCACCAGAGGCTATGTCTCCGGTTAAAGCTGCCAGATCAAAAAGTCCTCCTGGTGCAGAATCTACACCATCGGAATATGAAAATGATTGACTACTGGCTTCAGAGCCTTCTACTTCAAAACCAAAAATAGAGATGCCAATATCACTTACTAAAGACGTCATGTTTGCAGCTGGTGTAAGGTTTATTTCTACATTAACAGTTGCTGTAAAGCTACCAGCAGGAACATTAAAGCTATCATCAATAACAGTGTAATTATTAGTAACTGTTGGTCCGCTGTTACCCATTGCAAAATAAGAACTACCAATACCACTTCCATTAATTATAGCTACGTTTCTTGTGTTTTCAGGAAATCCTGAAGTATTAAAACTATTGATATTACTTTCAAATTGAGTTCTAAAAGGATGAGGTTGAGGTAACGTAATTGAAGGGTCAAAATTCACAGGGCTTCCAGATTGAAGATGTGCTTCAAAATGATCAACCAGTAATTGTCTTGCGGCCGGAGATTTTAAAAACGAATCTATAAGAGGTTGTACTTCGGCAATTGGTTGTGTGCCATTGTAAGCAAGAAAATTTAATTGGTGTTGCAATCCAATAGGAACATTAGCTCCATGATGCGGAGAATCAAAAGACATATATAGTCTTGTGTCTGCATCCATTGCGTTAGCTTCCATATAATTTAAAGCATAGCGCGATATTAACCCACCCATACTTGGGCCAATAATTACATTTTGCTCAGGGTTAGTAGCGCCAGCTTTCGATGTATTTACGATATCCAAAAGTTCTACTAATAACATAGCGTTTCGCTCTATAAAATCAGTACCACCATCTATTGTTGCTCCATCAGCAGCTCTTACATAAACAGGAAAGTTTAAGATAATAACATCAAAACCTTCTGCTCTTACTAAGTCTGCTAAGTTTTGTGAACCAGAGCTGCCAGTAAAATCTAATAAACTGTATAATCCAGCAATGTCTCTAGAGTCACCTGGATCAAAGCCATCTACGACAATGATTGGTTTGTCTAGCACATTATCAGAACTTAAAAACATTTGATACTCTCCTTCACCAGGATAATTGCTTGCTTCACCATAAGATGATAAATCTGGTGTTACACTAGATGTGAATGATATTTGGGCTAAAAGTAATGAGGGAATAATCGAAAAGATTAAAATGTAGAATTTCTTCATATTGAGGGAGTTTTTGGTTTTAGACGCAAAAGATAGTGGTTTTAAAAAGGCAACAGTTATATTTTCTATGAAGCGCAAAAAAAATCCTTAAAAGCATGAGCTTTTAAGGATTTGTAATTCAGTTTGTTATGCTGGTTATCCTAAGAAAGGGTATCTGTAATCTGTTGGTGTTACAAATGTTTCTTTAATTAACCTTGGAGACACCCAACGTAATAAATTTTGAGCACTACCAGCTTTATCGTTTGTTCCTGATGCTCTGGCACCACCAAATGGTTGCTGGCCAACAACAGCACCAGTTGGCTTGTCGTTGATGTAGAAGTTTCCGGCAGCGTTTTGTAACGCTTTTGTAGCTTCTTCAACAGCGTATCTGTCGGTAGATAAAATAGCACCTGTTAGAGCGTATTCGCTTGTTTCATCAACAAGTTTTAAAGTCTCTGAATAAGCATCATCTTCGTATACATAGATTGTAATCACAGGGCCAAATAACTCAGTGCACATTGTTGTGTATTTAGGATTTGTAGTTACAATAACTGTTGGTTCTATAAAGTAACCCTTAGATTTATCGTAATTTCCACCAGCAATAATTTCAGCATCGCTATCAGCTTTTGCTTGGTCTATATATTTAGCTAATTTGTCAAATGAACCTTCATGAATTACTGCAGTGATAAAGTTGCTCATGTCTTCAGGAGAACCCATTTTGAATGAAGCAAGATCTTCTAAAACATAGTTTTTAACATCTGCCCAAATACCTTTTGGAATGTATGCTCTAGATGCTGCACTACATTTTTGACCTTGGAATTCAAAAGCACCACGAGAGATAGCAGTTGCTACTTGCTTAGCATTAGCGGATTTGTGAGCTACGATGAAATCTTTTCCACCAGTTTCTCCAACTATTCTTGGATATGTTTTGTAGTTGTGAATGTTTTCACCAATTTGTTTCCAAAGTTCTTTAAATATAAATGTAGAACCTGTGAAGTGTAAACCAGAAAAATCTGGACTAGCTAAAACAGTATTGGTAATCATTACAGGATCTCCAAATACAACATTGATAACACCATCTGGTACACCAGCTTCTTTAAAGACATCCATAATTACTTTAGCAGAATATACTTGGCTGTCACTTGGTTTCCAAACAACCACATTACCCATTAATGCCATACAAGCAGGTAAATTACCAGCAATAGCAGTAAAGTTAAAAGGTGTTACAGCATAAGTAAAACCTTCAAGCGGACGATACTCAACACGGTTCCAAGCATCGCTTGTACTTTCTGGTTGCTCCATGTAAATGTCAGTCATAAACTGAACGTTAAAACGTAAAAAGTCTATAAGCTCACATGCAGAATCAATCTCTGCCTGGTGGATTGTTTTAGACTGTGCAATCATAGTTGCAGCATTAATTTTTGCTCTGTAAGGACCAGCAATTAATTCTGCAGCTTTCAGAAAAATACCAGCACGTTGCTCCCAAGGTAATTGAGACCAAGTCTTACGAGCCTCTAATGCTGTAGCAATAGCTTCTTCAACGTGCGCTTGCTCAGCTACATGGTATTCGCCAACGATATGTTGATGGTCGTGAGGAGGAGACATGGTTCTGGTATTTCCAGTTTTTATATCTTTTCCATTAATATATAAAGGCACTTCTACTTTGCTGTTAAACATAGCTTTGTAAGTTTCGGCTACAGCTTTACGCTCTGGTGAACCTGGTGCATAAGACTTTACAGGCTCATTAACCGCTACAGGTACATTAAAGAATCCTTTTGACATAATATGATTGTTTTTGTTTGAATTTTGAAAGTGCAAAGGTACAATTTTTAAAGCAGAAAGTTGGTTTCAAACGTTATAGTTCTGTGAAACTTGCATGCATATTTTTTTGTAAGTTGCCGTTAAAATTTTCTACAAAGACTTATGTTGAAAAATGATGCCTTTATTTTAACCCTTGCTTATCCTGAAACCATTGTGTCTCATGCAGACGAATGGTATTCTAAGTATTTAAAATACCTTTCAATTGGAAGTGAAAATCATGTTAGAGCTGGTCATGCAGCCATGGTCTTGATTCATAAAGAAACAGGTGTTTTAGAGTATCATGATTTTGGACGCTATATCACCTCAGAACCTAATGGACGGGTAAGAGGACGAGAGACTGACTTTGAATTGCATTTTCCTGTAAAAGCAAAAGTTGAAGGTGATACAATTAAAAACTTAGATGAAATTCTTGAGTTTTTAGCTGTGAACCCAAAATTAACTCATGGTGATGGTCGTTTGTACGCGTCGGTTTGTAATTCAGTTAATTATGACTTAGCTAGAAACCATATTGATGCCATGCAAGCTAAAGGCTTCATTAGATATGCAGCTTTTATAAAAGAGGCCTGTAACTGTGCTAGGTTTGTAACCGATGCTTTAATCGCTGGTGTTTCGGATGTGAAAATTAGGAAAAAACTCATTAGATCTAAATGGTTTACACCAAGTACTATTGGTAATGTCGTCATTGCAGATACTGAAGACTTTGTTTATTTAGTAAATGAAAAAGGCAATATAAATGAATTTAAATCTACCGTTAGCAGAGAAAATAGAAGATTGTTTTTAGATAGGCTTAAAGGCTATAATCCAAGTTTGGTCGGAACACTAAAACCCAAACACAATGAGGTTAAGGAACAGCATGCACAATGGTTAAGTGGTATTGCTGCAGGTGCTTGGTTTGAGTTACACGATTTAGGACATGACTCAGAATATCGTTTTAGAAGGATTTCACCTTATGGTAATATGGATTGTGATGGTATTTACAAAGTGAATGATGATAGCTTTGATATTTCTAAGGACTATCAGTTTATTCATTATTCAAATTGTTTGTTTTTTAATATAAAACAAGAGGGTAAAGTGTATAAGTTTGAATTAATCAAAGACTATCATAGCTACACTTATTTTAAATAAAGATGATTGGTATATAGCTTCGATTAAATTTTTTTACATCGTAAAGAATGGCTTTTGATTGAACCCAACCAAAGTCTTCACTTTGTAATCCTTGAATGTCGTCATTCATAAGAATGCCTGCCTCAAAAACTACTAAATCGTTTTTCTTTAATAGTATTTTGCTAGTAACGGTTGCCATATCTCCATTAGAACATTTAAAATTCCAGTTATTCTTCATGCTCTTTAATACTGAGATGTCTGAAGTCATTAAATAATTAACTTTTGGGATATCCTTAGGTAACTCTTTAATATCATATAGGTCAAAAACTAAATGTACTTCCCATTTGTCATCACTTTTAAAGTCGAATTTTTTAAAAGGATTGATAGAATTGTTTGAACATTTAATTTTATCAACATTTGCCTTAGAATTTAGATCTATTATAAGGGAATAACCAGTTATGGAAGTAAATCCAAATAAAATGATAATTAGCCCCAAAGTAATAATAAGGGCTTTCTTTAAATTCATGATTAGTTCAATCTATTAATTAAGCGCAAAAGGCGCACTCAATTTAAAAGAAGGAATGTAAACCTTAAACTTACTGGCTTTTGTAAAGTTTACCATATTATAATGGCCCTGCATAGCGCCAAAAGGAGAGGTTAGCAGGCAGCCAGAATTATAAGTGTGTTTCTCACCTGGTTTAAGAACAGGTTTTTTTCCAATAACACCTTCACCTTCAATAATCTCTTCGTTATTAAGGGCGTCAAGGATTTTCCAATGACGAGAATGTAGCTGAACAGAATCTTTACTTTGGTTTTCAATAGTTACCTTGTAACCAAAAGCAAAATGCACTTTATAGTTTTTATAAAAAGTGCCTTCAAAATTGGTTTCGACTGAAATTTTAATACCGCTTGTAACTTGTTGTACCATAGATTTTTTGAGCGTTGTACTTGCTAAAATAAGATAAAATTTTAATCAAGTGGTAAATTTTAAGTTAAGACGTAGGTATTTTTAACATTTTTTCGTCTACATAGGCCTCCAAAGTTCTAAAAAAGGCTAAAATGTCTGCTTTTTCCAAAATACTATTTATAGTTACCATACGTACAAATTGTTCGTTTTTATAAGAACCAAAACCTACCATGAGCTGTGCATCTTCGTATAGCGCAGTACATAATTCTTTTGGGTCTATATCTTTATAGTTAAAGCAAACTGAAATAGAATCATCAAAACTGTAAAGTTTATAATCATTATTTTGTTTGATGTAATCTCTCGCGATTTCAGCCATTTCAAACTGCTTGTCAACAATTTTCTCTAATCCTTTGGTGCCAACGGATTTCCATAGTGTCCATATTTTAAGGGCATCATTGCGTCTACCACATTGCATTGAGGTTTTGCCTAAGTTAAAGTCATCTCCATCGGTTTGATATAAATAATCAGCTTCGTTAGAAAATGAATGATGAAGTTGTTCAGGATGTTGTGTGACAATAATAGAGCAACTTAAAGGTGTGCCTAGCATTTTATGTGCATTTACACTAAACGAATCGGAATGTTCAAGACCATTTATTAAATGCTTGTACTTTTTACTAAAAATAACACTACCACAATATGCGCCATCAACATGAAGCCAAAGGTTGTAATTTTTGCATATAGGACTTAATGTTGAAATATCGTCAAAAGCACCCAACACAGTTGTACCGGCAGTAGCATTTACAAAGAATGGTATGTGGTTGTTTTTGAGGTCTTCTTTAATCAAAGTTTCTAAATGGCTGGCGAGCATCTCTCCTTTGTCGTTGGTTTTAACAAGACGTACCTGCTCGCGTCCAATTCCAGTTAAGGCTGCATTTTTTGCTATGGAATAATGGGATTCAGCAGAGGTGTATACAATCATTTTCGTGGTAAGACCTTTGGCTCTAATGGACTCGTTTTTGGCATCTCTAGCCATAATAAGTGCCATCATATTACTCATAGAGCCACCTGGTGCAAAAGTACCATCGCTGTTTTCTGGATATCCTGCTAGTTTAGAGATGTTTTTCAGAACTTGTTTTTCTATGCCAACTTGTGGTCCTGCTACCTTATAAGTGTACATGCTGTTGTTGAGCATTACGGCTAATAAATCACCTAAAGTTGCTTTTCCGATTCTTCCTCCAAAGAGTTGATTAAAAAAGGATTTTGAAGCTGTTTTGGGTGTACTTTTTATGATGCTTTTTAGGTTGTTAATCAAAGCCTCATCAACCATACCTTCATCATCTAATGATAAGTCTAATGCATCATATAAATTAGACGTAGGAATTTGTTTGGCTACAGGTTGTTTATATTCTTCGGCCAATAACTGTTCAGCGAGTTCTATAAAAATATTGAGGTCTTTTTGCATTAGATTGATTTCAAAATTTTGCTTAGGCTAAATTTATTCCTATTTTTCGGTATTAAAGAATTATTTCTCTAAATATTGAATACTCAGGAACATATTCATGCACTTATCAATGTATTGTCGCATTCTTCAAAAGAAGATTACACGGACATTTTGTTAAATTTTAATTTTCAGGATATAAACTTCTCTGAAATAGAAAATTGGAAAATCCATAGTTATACAAGAAACTGTTTTTATAAGGATGAAAATTTTGAGCTCATTTTAATTTGTTGGGATAAAGGACAAAAAACGGCTATTCACAATCACAATGGTGAAGAATGTTGGGTCTACCTATTAGAAGGTGAGTTAGAGGAAGATTTCTATGAGTTGGATGATTCTGGGCAATTAGAATATAAATCATCTCAGATTCTACGACCAAATGAAATCACTAAATCTGAAGGACATGATGGATTTCATAGATTAAGAAATAGCTCTAAAAGTAGAGCGTTAAGTCTTCATGTGTACGCGAAGCCAATAGCGCAAAGTCTTACTTTTGATGATGCTTTAGGAAAGTTGGTTGATAAAAATTTAAGATACGACACTTTTAAGAGTTTTGTGTCTGTAGGGCTTTGAAGACAAAAATTATAAATATAATTTAAGAAGAAAATTCATATTAGTTTTTTTAATTGTTTCATCATTTGTAATTATCAAATTGCCACTAAACTCAAAGTTAACACAATCAAAATGGTCGCATTTTAAATCTGTATTTTCTTTAATAGAATTTTTGTCAATTTCTATGATAATATTGCCGATACAGGACTTTTCTATTTCAAAATACTCTAGTTTCTCGAGGTCCCAGAAAAACTCAAAACTACTGACCTTTGGTTTGTCACCAATAATTTCTGATAAGCAATTATTAATTTTATTGTCTTTGGAGACATGTTTAATATCGATTTTTTGGTTGAAATCCCCATGAAAGAAAATATCTAAACTTTCATTAGAGCCTTTGACTGTACCCAATAAATTACCTTGATATTCACCATTATCTTTATCGTTAGTGTAGTTTACAAGAAACACATAATTCAAAAATCCAAATGAAATTAATATTATAATATTCTTCATCCTAATTAGAAATATCTACAGAGGTGGCTTCTCCGTAACCTATTAGTTTGTCGTATCTAGCTCCTAAGTCTCTATAGTAAACCAATACTTTATAGTTGTTTTCTGTTTGCCAATAATCTCCACTTATGGCACCTTCGTCAAGTTCACCGGTTTCCCTGTCTATTACAACATACTTGTAATTGTAAAACCCTTGCTTTAATCTAAAATTTACTTCATATTCACCTTTTTCAGAATTGTATTCCATTTTGGTTAATGGTTCAATAGCAAAAGCATTAAAGTTACCATAAATATGAATGTCTTTTCCGGTTAATTCCTCTTGAATCAAAGAGAAGTGCACCATTGTATAATCGGCTTCAGTGTCAACGTCTGTTCGGTCTAATGCTGTTACTTGGAAGTTGCCATTTAAATCCGGGTTATAGGTGTAAGGTCTGCCAGCTCTGGGTGCATTTGGGTATAAATAGCTTTGGTAAATATCCTTTAGGTCAATAAACTGTACACCGACATTAGAGGTTCTTACGTCTTTGTTTTCAAACCATAAATATTCATTTCCTCCCCAAAAGGCTGATTCCGTGTCGTAGCGATAGATGAGTTCGTTACCAAGCGTGTATTGTGGTTTTAAATCTGATATAGATGTGTTTAGGTTGTTATTCTGAATAATAACAGTTTTAATAGTCTCAAGGGGATTGTTAAAGTTGATGCTGTTTGTTGAAATTGTAAGATCAACGGATTGCTTTTCATCAATAACCTTTACATCTCTAGAGCGTTTAATGTTAACACCAACATTGACCAAGTCTTCATAGATCATAAACTTTCTGCTAAACATAAGCTCGTCATATTCGTCATAAATTGAGATCATATAGTTGCCGCTCTTTAATAATGCTCTGGTTTGAATATTGGGAATTTGCAATTTATAGTGCGAATACACTTGGTAAGTATTAAAAGAATTATAATATTCTAAAATACGTTGGTTGTCTAAGCCTCTCATATATTCAGCCTTCGCGAGTACTGAAGGAGTCCAATCAAAATTGAAGTGCTCAATAACGTAATAAAAATCTTCCTCATTGGCGTTTAGTGCATCAAATTCTAAAACTAGAGGTTCGCCTAATTTTAAAACAGGTAACTGGCCTTGTGTGGTGTTGCTTTTAAAGGTAATTGTTTTAATAAAGTATGGAGGACTTACTTCTTCTGCCTGAGCAGTTAAGCCTAATGGTAGTACTAACAAAAATATAATATAATAGAAATTCTTTGAGATCATATGTTGTAATGTAGAAAGGTATAAAGATAATCAAATTCTATGCCTTAATACAGAAGTCTTATTTATAATCATTATAAATAGAAATGTTGGTGTTAAATTGAAAATATATTCCTCTTTAATTCTTAAATTTGCACGGATTTTTAGATAACTAATCTTTAACTTTATGTCAAAAGACATCAGAATAAAAAAAGGTTTAGATATAAAATTAGTTGGCGAAGCCGAGAAAACTATTGAGAATGCTATTGTTAGCAATTTCTATTATATCAGACCAGAAGATTTCCACAGTATTATTCCAAAGCTTGTTGCAAAAGAGGGCACACGTGTAAAAGCAGGTGAAACTTTGTTTTACAACAAGGATAATGAGGCAATGAAATTTGTTTCTCCAGTGTCTGGTGAAGTAACAGAAGTACAGCGTGGACCAAGACGTCGTATCGACGCAATAAAAATTACGGCAGACAAAGAGCAGACTTACTTAGATCATGGTAAGTTTGATATGTCAGCTGATGCCAACAAACTTAAAGCACATTTGTTAGCTTCAGGATGTTGGGCATTTATTAAACAACGTCCTTATGATGTAGTTGCAAATGCTGATAGCACACCAAAGGGAATTTTTATCTCTGGTTATGCGAGTGCGCCTTTAGCTGCTGACTTAGATTATACGCTTGCAGGTAAAGAGGCAGAGCTTCAGGCTGCAGTAACAGCTTTATCAAAGCTTACTGAGGGACAAGTTCATGTTTCCGTAGGAAGCAACAACTCTCCTTTAGCAGGTTTAAATGATGTTACAGTTCATAAGGTTTCTGGGCCGCATCCATCAGGTAATGTGGGTACTTTAATTAATAAAGTTGATCCAATTAACAAAGGTGAAGTAGTCTGGACAATAAATGCACAAGATTTAGTAATTATCGGTGAATTATTATTAACAGGAAAGTTTAATGCAGAGCGTGTAGTTGCTCTTGCAGGTTCGTCTGTTAAGAAACCAAGATATTTTAGAACAAAAATTGGTTCTGAAGTTGCTACTATGGTATACGATAATGGAGTAGATAAAGATGGTAATGACAGAATTATCTCTGGAAATGTATTAACAGGCAAAAAAGTTGCACCAGATGGAGCTTTAGATTACTACAGTAATGTAATTACAGTAATTCCTGAAGGTGATGACTATGAATTCTTTGGATGGAATAAACCTGTGTTTAATAAGATTTCTACATCTAGAGCCTTAACGTTCTCATGGTTAAATCCTAAGAAAAAATACGACTTAGATACGAATACAAACGGAGAACATCGTGCTTTTGTGGTAACAGGAAGTTACGAAGAAGTATTTCCTTTAGATATCTATCCAATGCAGATATTAAAAGCTTGTATGTATAGTGATTTAGATGAGATGGAAGCTTTAGGAATGTATGAGGTAGCACCAGAAGATTTTGCCTTAACAGAATTTATATGTGTGTCTAAACAACCACATCAAAAAATAATAAGAGAAGGATTAGACTTAATGCTTAAAGAGATAGGATAATGGGTTTAAAACAAAATTTACACAATTTTAAAGAGAAGAATAAGGATAAAAAGTGGCTGCCAGGATTTAATGCACTTTTCACCTTCTTATATATGCCAAATGAAACCACACACAATGGTACTCATATAAAAGCGGCAGATGATCTTAAGCGTACGATGAATACAGTAATCATGGCTTTAGTGCCATGTTTAATTTTTGGTATGTTTAATGCAGGTTACCAGCACTATCTTGCTCAGGGATTAATAGAATCAGCAGATGGATTTTTAGGTGCATCTTTCTGGACTTGGGATAACTTTGTTATTGGTCTATGGAAAGTCTTACCACTTGTAATAGTGTCTTATGGAGTTGGTCTCGCTGTTGAATTTATATTTGCTATCATCAAAGGTCACGAGGTAGAAGAAGGTTACTTAGTAACAGGTATGCTTGTGCCACTAATTGTTCCTGTTGATATCCCATTGTGGATGTTAGCTGTAGCCGTTGTTTTTGGTGTGGTGATAGGTAAAGAAGTATTTGGTGGTACAGGAATGAATATTCTTAACCCAGCATTAACCATACGTGCCTTTTTATTCTTTGCATATCCAACATGGATGTCTGGTGATAAAGTTTGGGTACATGGAGCTGTAGAAAGAGACCAAGCTATTGCAGCAGGTCAAAATTTAGATGCTATTTCAGGTGAAACCTTACTAGGAGCATATGCCCAAAATAGTTCTTTAGCTGGTATTGATTATTGGGATATGTTTTGGGGATTAATACCAGGTTCGGTTGGTGAAACTTCAAAATTTTTAATCATCATAGGTGCTTTGTTCTTAATCTTTACTAAGATAGGTAGCTGGAGAATTATGTTAAGTACAATTATTGGTGCTTTAGTAATGGGATTAATTTTCAACGGTGTTGTAGATGCTGGTTGGGTTGGTCAGTCAAGTAAATTCTATGGTCTAATGAGCCTACCATTCTGGCAACATTTAATTATAGGTAGTATTTTATTTGGTGCAGTTTATATGGCAACAGATCCTGTAACGGCAGCACAAACCAATAAAGGAAAATGGATTTATGGTTTCTTGATAGGTTTCATTTCTATTATGATTCGTGTATTTAATCCAGCATATCCAGAAGGTGTATTCTTAGCAATTTTATTGATGAATGTGTTTGCACCAACAATAGACCATTATGTGGTTCAAGGTAATGTGAAGAAAAGAATGAAACGTGTAAAAGTAAAAACAGCATAAAACATGGCAGTTAATACAGAAAAAAATTCGTACACAGTCATCTTTGCTATCGGAATGGTAGTTATAGTAGGTGTTATATTAGCAGGTTTGTTTAGTTGGACTAAGCCAATGATTACTCAAAATGAGGAAATTGAAAAGCAACAAAACATTCTTTATGCAATGGGTATTAACGAAAACGATGAGTCTAGTGCTGTTTTCGTATCTACTGATGTTGCTCCAGAAGAATTTGCTAGCAATATAAAAGAACAAATGGTTATCACTGTAGACGCTAACGGTAAGATGTTAAAAAGTCAAACTCGTGATGAATACATGGCCGAAAATAATAAGGAGCCTTATTTGATTGATATCAAAAAACAAAAGTCTAATGCTAAGGCTGGTGAACCAAGACAATTACCACTATTTGTAGGTGAAAAAGACGGTAAAAAAATATACGTGGCACCTATTTATGGTAAAGGACTTTGGGATGCTATTTGGGGCTATGTAGCAATGGATGAAGATATGGTTGTGCAAGGAGCTTATTTTGATCATAAAGGTGAAACTCCAGGTTTAGGTGCAAACATTAAGCAACGTTTCTTTATGGACGATTTTTATGGTGAGCACTTATTATCTGATGCTGGTGTTTTTAAAGGAATAACAGTAGCTAAAGGTAATGCAGACCCTAAGAATGAAAATAAAACAGATAATGAGGTTGATGCTATAGCTGGTGCTACAATTACTGGCGATGGTGTAACTGCAATGATTAAAAGTGATTTAAAGTTGTACGTGCCTTATTTTAAATCTTTAAAAAATTAATAGAACATGGCTAAAGACAGTAAATTAATTTTAGATCCATTAGCAGATAATAATCCAATTACTATTCAGGTTCTTGGTATTTGTTCGGCATTGGCGATTACTGCAGAACTAGAGGCATCAATAGTAATGTCTATTTCTGTATTATTTGTACTAGGTGTTGGTAATGTTGTAATCTCGTTAATGAGAAACATTATTCCTTCAAAAATTAGAATTATCGTTCAACTTATTGTAGTTGCAACATTAGTAATTATAGTAGATTTAATTCTAAAGGCATTTGCTTACGAACTAAGTAAAACACTTTCCGTTTTCGTCGGACTTATTATTACCAACTGTATTATTATGGGACGTTTTGAGGCTTTCGCTTTAGGTAATGGCCCTTGGAGATCTTTCTTAGATGGTATAGGTAATGCTTTAGGTTACGGAATTATTCTTGTAATAGTGGGTTTCTTTAGAGAGTTACTAGGATCTGGTACTTTATTAGGTTTTCCGGTGTTAGGAGACCCAATTGAAAAGACAGGTTTATATAGTTTTGGATATGAAAATAATGGATTTATGCTATTATCGCCAATGGCACTTATTGTAGTAGGAATCATTATTTGGGTACAGCGTACAAGAAATAAAGACTTAATAGAAGATTAAATATAGTAATGAGATTTAGTAAGGAGAATTTATAGTTCTCAATACTAATTGCTCAAAACTCGATACTAAAAGAATATGGAACATATAGAATTATTTTTCAAATCAATTTTTATAGATAATATGGTATTTGCCACGTTCTTAGGAATGTGTTCATACTTAGCAGTATCTAAAAAAGTGTCAACAGCTGTTGGTCTTGGTGCTGCAGTAATATTCGTATTAGCGATTACAGTACCTCTAAACTGGTTATTAGATCAATATATATTACAACCAGGTGCGCTGTCATGGTTAGGTGAAGAGTATGCAGCTTATGACTTAAGCTTTTTATCATTTATTATGTTTATTGCTACTATCGCTACAATGGTTCAACTTGTAGAAATTGTAGTAGAAAAATTTTCACCTTCACTTTATAACTCATTGGGTATATTTTTACCACTTATTGCTGTAAACTGTGCAATCTTAGGTGGCTCTTTATTTATGCAATCTAGAGAAATTCCAACTTTAGGATTATCTGCAGTGTACGGAGTAGGATCTGGTATAGGATGGTTCTTAGCAATTTTAGCTATTGCTGCTATACGTGAAAAAATTAGATATAGCAGTGTACCACCAGCATTAAGAGGGCTGGGCATTACATTTATAATCACTGGTTTAATGGCTATTGGTTTTATGAGTTTTGGTGGAATGTTAACAGGAGGTGATGAAGATGCTAAATCAGATGAAAAAACTGCAGCTACAGAGGTAATTAAAGAGGACGTAAAATCAGATACAGAGGTTAAGACTAACCTTGATGTAGCGGAAAACTTAAACAAGTAAGAGATTAGTATGATATTATTAGCAGCAAATACAATCGGAACTATAGTAGCAACAGTAACTGCCTTTTTATTGGTTACAATAATCTTAGTTGCACTATTATTATTTGTAAAACAAAAATTATCACCATCAGGTCCTGTAAAGATCACAATTAATGGTGAGAAAGAATTAGAAGTAGCATCAGGAGGTACACTTTTAAGCACTTTAGGAAATCAAAAAGTATTTTTACCGTCTGCTTGTGGTGGTGGTGGAACTTGTATACAATGTGAGTGCCATGTATTATCTGGTGGTGGAGAAGCGCTACCAACTGAAACACCTCACTTCTCAAGAAAGGAATTGCAGCACGGTGCACGTTTAGCATGTCAGGTTAAGGTAAAGCAGGATATGGAAATTACTATTCCTGAAGAAATATTTGGTATTAAGAAATGGGAAGCTGTTGTGGTTAGAAATTATAATGTTGCTTCTTTCATTAAGGAATTTGTTGTTGAGATTCCAGAAGATATGAACTATAAAGCAGGTGGATATATTCAGATTGAGATTCCACCATGTGAGATAAAATATTCAGACATAGACATCACAGCACATCCAGAAGAGCATGATACTCCAGATAAGTTTCAGGCAGAGTGGGATAAGTTTGGTTTATGGCCTTTAGTAATGAAGAATAACGAAACTGTTGAGCGTGCATACTCTATGGCTTCTTACCCAGCAGAGGGAAGAGAAATTATGCTTAATGTACGTATTGCTACTCCACCATGGGATCGCTCTAAGAACCAATGGATGAACGTAAATCCAGGTGTAGCTTCATCATATATATTTGCTCAAAAGCCAGGTGATAAGGTTGTTATTTCAGGACCTTATGGTGAGTTCTTCATTAACGAGTCTGATAGCGAAATGCTATATGTTGGTGGTGGTGCAGGTATGGCGCCAATGCGTTCTCACTTATATCACTTATTCAAGACATTAAAAACTGGTCGTAAAGTAACATATTGGTACGGAGGACGTTCTAAACGTGAGTTGTTCTATTTAGAGCATTTCAGAGAGTTAGAAAGAGATTTCCCTAACTTTAAGTTTTACTTAGCTTTATCAGAGCCTCTTGAAGAAGATAATTGGAAAGTGAAGAAAGATATTAATGATGAAGAAGGTGACGGTTTTGTAGGTTTTATTCATAACTGTGTAATAGATAATTATCTAAGTCATCATGAAGCACCAGAAGATATAGAATTATACTTCTGTGGTCCACCTTTAATGAACCAGGCAGTTCAGAAAATGGGTGAAGATTTTGGTATCCCAGATGAGCACATTAGATTTGACGACTTTGGTGGATAATCACTAAAGCAAGTAATAATAAAAATCCTATTCAGAGTTAATTTTTGAATAGGATTTTTTTATTGTGTTAATCTTTTTTTAATACCAGAAGGCTTTATAGGTAATAATCTTTCTTTAATAATTTACTTCGTATCTTTGACATCTAGAAAAAGAATGTGAATGGAAACCAAAGTTGCTTCAAATATATTACCAGAACGTAAGCCTAAATGGCTAAGAGTTAAGCTTCCAACAGGAAAAAAATATACTGAGCTAAGGAGTCTCGTTGATAAATATCAGTTAAACACTATTTGTACATCTGGAAGTTGTCCAAATATGGGAGAATGTTGGGGAGAAGGTACTGCAACCTTTATGATTTTAGGTAATGTCTGTACACGATCTTGTGGTTTTTGTGGAGTTAAGACAGGAAGACCTGAAACCGTTGACTGGGATGAGCCAGAAAAGGTGGCACGCTCTATAAAGCTGATGCAAATAAAGCATGCTGTATTAACAAGTGTTGATAGAGACGATCTTAAAGATATGGGAAGCATCATGTGGGCAGAAACAGTAAAAGCTGTTAGGCGTATGAATCCTGAAACGACCTTAGAAACATTAATTCCAGATTTTCAGGGAGTGGAAAGGCACATCGATAGAATTATTGAAGTGGCACCAGAAGTTGTTTCTCACAATATTGAAACCGTACGTCGTTTAACAAGAGAAGTGCGTATACAAGCAAAATATGACCGCAGTATGGGTGTTTTAAAATACCTTAAACAACAAGGTCAACGTAGAACTAAATCTGGTATTATGTTAGGTTTGGGTGAAACTAGAGAAGAAGTTATTGAAACACTTCACGACCTTAGAGAAAATGATGTAGATGTAGTAACTATTGGTCAATATCTTCAACCAACAAAAAAACACCTACCAGTACAGCGTTTTATAAATCCAGATGAATTTGATGAGTATAAAGCAATAGGTTTAGAACTTGGGTTTAGACATGTTGAAAGTAGTGCACTGGTAAGATCCTCATACAAGGCGCAGAAACACATTAATTAATGATTAGAGTTGCCATTAACGGTTTTGGTAGGATTGGCCGAAGAGTATTTAGGTTAGCACTTAATCATCCTAACATAGAAATTATAGCTATAAATGATTTGGCAGACGCTAAAACATTAAGCCATCTACTTAAGTATGATAGTATACATGGTGTTCTTAATAATGAAGTGTCTTTTATAGAAAATAGTATCATAATCGATGGGTCTGCTGTACCATTATTTAACGAAAAGCATCCTAAAACAATTAACTGGAACAGCGTTCAGCCAGATATCGTAGTAGAGGCAACAGGAAAGTTTAAAACCAAATCAGAACTTCAACATCATATTAATAATGGAGCCAAGCAAGTAATATTATCTGTTCCTCCTGAAGAAGATGATATTAAAACAATAGTTTTAGGTGTTAATGATACGATTATAGAGGGTACAGAAAGCATAATATCTAATGCGTCTTGTACAACTAATAATGCTGCACCAATGATAGCATTAATTAAGGAGAATTTTGGTATTAGACAAGCATATATTACTACAGTACATTCATATACAACAGATCAGAGTCTGCACGATCAACCGCATAGAGATTTGAGAAGAGCAAGAGCTGCAGGCCAATCTATTGTGCCTACAACTACAGGTGCTGCAAAAGCGATAACTAAAATTTTTCCCGATTTATCAGATGTTATAGGTGGTTGTGGTATAAGAGTACCTGTTGCAAATGGGTCGCTGACAGATATAACTATAAATGTTGAAAGTAATACCAATATCGAAGAAGTGAATTCTGTCTTTAAGAATGCATCTCAAGGAGCATTAAAAGGTATTTTAGAATATACCGAAGACCCTATAGTTTCTGTTGATATTGTAGGTAATCCACACTCTTGTATTTTCGACTCTCAAATGACCTCAGTCATCGGAAACATGCTGAAAATAGTGGGTTGGTACGATAATGAGACTGGATACAGTTCAAGAATTTTAGATTTAATTTGCAATTTATCGGATAAAAAAGCACTTTTGTCGAATAAATAATTATATTTGTTCAAATAAATAGAGCTGAAATGTCCCGAATCAAATGTTACATATTTGTTTTTTTAGCATGTTTTTCTAGTCTAATCTTCTCACAGCAAGGTGTGGTAGAAGATACAGACTTATTGGCTTTACGGCTACAAGAACGTGTTAATCAGGCAAAATTAGAAAGCGATAGAGGTGACTATTACAATGCTTTAAATAATCTAGATAAAGCTTTAGAGATTGCAAAAACAATTGATGATAAAATAAGTCAAGGAACAACACTTACAAAAATAGCCAAGGTTCGTTATCTGGTTGGAGAAACCGATAAAGCCAATATAGATCTTCAAAAAGCAATACAAATACAACGCGAAAATAATGATTACGGTAATCTTGCTGTAAGCTACAATATACAAGGTGTTGTTTATAGCACAAACGAAAAATATCAACTTGCTCTAGATTACTACAAATCTGCAAAAAACTTATTTGAACAAGAAGATCTAGAAGAATATATTTCAGAAGTTACATTAAACGAAGCTAAAGCATATATAGCTCTTGGAAGATTTGAAGAAGCTAAGACACAATTAGAGAAGACAATAATCATAGCTAAAAAGTATGATCAGAGAAGAGTTCTTAGTAGTGCCTTAATTCAATCAGGTAAGGTTTCTAGTGCATTAGATAATGATGATTTGGCGTTGTCTCAGGTAGAGGAGGGGCTGTCTATCGCAAAAGCTTACAATATTGTAGAAAACACTAACGAGGCTTATTCTACCTTAAGTGATATACACAAAAAAAGAGGTGATTATAAAAGTTCTTTAGAGAATATTACTAAACATATTAATCTTTCAGATTCTATATTAAACGTTAAGCGAGAAAACTTAGCTCCAGGAATATCTAGTCAATTTATTACTAAATATAAAGACGATCAAAATGCTCAGTTAAAAGCACAAATGGAAGAGGTTAGTGCAGAAAGTAATTTTACCCGAATAACTACAATATTGAGTATTGCATTAATAACAATTCTTTCGCTTTTAACCTTATCGCTTTACAAAAACAACAATATAAGGTTAAAGACCAACAACATGCTCCACAAGAAGAATGATGAGCTTATTGTTGCTAAAGAAAAAGCTGAACTGGCTTCTAAGACAAAAGCTAATTTTCTATCTACTGTAACACACGAGCTAAGAACTCCACTATATGCAGTTACAGGCTTAACAAACATGTTACTAGATGAAAACCCTAAAGAACATCAAGTACCACATTTAAAATCATTAAAATTTTCTGGAGATTATCTATTAACGTTTATTAATGATATACTTCAAATAAATAAAATTGAAGCAAATAAAGTTGAACTAGATCCAGAAGTATTCAACCTTAAAAATAAAATAGAAAATGTAATGTCTGCTTTAGGTAATTCAGCTAAAGACAATGGCACCAAATTACATTTTGACTATGAAGATGGTTTACCAGAATCTTACAATGGTGACCAGCTAAAGATTTCCCAAATCTTAATTAACCTACTTGGAAATGCTATTAAATTCACAAAAGATGGTGACATCTGGGTAAGAGCGTACAAAATTGACCAAAAGGACGATATGTATACCTTACGTTTTGAAATTGAAGATAATGGTATTGGTATTACAAAAGAAAAACAAGATCAGATGTTTGAGAGCTTCTCCCAAGGCTCTGTGCAGATTAACCGTAAGTATGGCGGAACAGGTCTAGGTTTATCTATTGTAAAAGGACTTATCAAAATTCTTAAAGGTAACATCTATTTGAAGAGCGAACTCGGAAAAGGAACAACGTTCTTCTTTGAGATTCCTTTAGAGAAGGCTGAGACAGTTGAAACACCAGCGGTAGAAGAAACTAAACAATCAAATAAGATGGAAGATTTGGATCTAAGTGAAGTAAAGATTTTAATTGTCGAGGACAATAAAATCAACCAGATGATTACCAAAAAGATTCTCAACAAAATGGGACTTTATTGTGATGTTGTAGATAATGGTGAAGCTGCCGTAGAACAAGTAAAATCAACAGATTATAATGTTGTTTTAATGGATATTCATATGCCAGGTATTAGTGGTTTAGAAGCTACTAAGATTATTAGAACTTTCAATAAAGATTTAGTCATCTTTGCGTTAACAGCTGTAACACTAGAAGATAAAATGCACGAATTTGGTGAAGCCGGATTTAATGATATTATCTCTAAACCGTTTAAACAAGAAGATTTTGAAGGTAAGCTATACGATGTGCTTTCAGGAAAAGAAGTAGTGTCTAGTTTCTTTTAGCCTACAAAAGATCTAATTGCATTATCAAAAAGATCTTTTTTATCCAAAGTTATTTCAATCGGAAGATAGAATAATTTAGATTCTAAACTTTCATTATCAGCAAGTCTAACAAAATCTTTTTCAGTAGTAATAATCAATTCCTTTTTAGCCAGCTCTTCAATATCATTTACCCTGAAGCTATAATGGTCAGGAAATTCTAGATGATTAAATTTTAATCCTTTGTTTTTTAGAAAGTCAACCAAAGGCTTTGCGTTAGCGATACCAGTTACAAGCGTAAATTCTGGTAAAGATTGTAGTGCCATCTCAGAATGTGTAGAAATAACCTTCTCAGCATAGCGAATAGAACTAAATACTAATTGTTGATGTGGTTTTACCTTTAGTTCTTTAGATATTTTTGCTTTTTCATTCTCAGAAATAGCTTCAGGACATTTTGTTACAACAATTACATCAGCTCTCTTTGCACCAGATCTAGGTTCTCGCAAGTTACCAGTAGGTAAAACAATATCATTGCTATATAGGTTGTAATAGGCAGTGAGCAAAATATTAAAACCAGCCTTAACCTTTCTGTGTTGGTAAGCATCGTCCAGTAAAATAACTTCGGGTTTTTCTTCTAACTGTAGCAATTGCGAAATTCCATTTTGGCGATCACCATCAACAGCAACTTTTATATCCTTAAATTTTCTAAAGAATTGAAAAGGCTCATCGCCAATAGTATCTGCAGTAGCACTTTGGTCTGCTAGTTCGTAACCTTCAGTTATACGTTTGTAGCCTCTGCTAAGCGTTGCAATAGATTTTTCATCTTTTAGCAACCGAATCAAATACTCTATCATTGGTGTTTTTCCTGTACCACCAGTACTAAGGTTTCCAACACAAATAATTGGGATGTCATATGATTTTGAAGACTTAATACCCTTATCGTATAGCCAATTTCTTAGCCAAGTTAACAAGTAGTAAATTGGTACAACAGGAAACAATATGACGCGTAGAAATTTCACAAGCACTAAATTATATTATTTTTGAAAACAAATATACGCTTATGATAGTACAAGACGTAATAAATCATTTACACGAGTTGGCACCTTTAAACTATGCCGAAGATTTTGATAATGTAGGCCTTTTGGTAGGTGATAAAAATCAAACAGTTACAGGTGTTTTGGTAACCTTAGACACGCTTGAAGCTGTAGTAGATGAAGCCATAGAAAACAACTGTAATCTAATAGTAAGTTTTCATCCTATCATTTTTAAAGGCTTAAAAAAGTTAACAGGAAAAACCTATGTAGAGCGTGTTGTTATAAAAGCAATTCAGCATAATATTGCAATTTTTTCTATACATACAGCTTTAGATAATGCGTTTGAAGGAGTTAATTCTATAATCTGCGATCAGTTACAATTACAGAATAAAAAAATCTTAATACCGCAATCTGGCACACTTAAAAAGTTACAAACCTATGTGCCAAAGGAAAATGCTGAAGCATTAAGAACAGCACTATTTAATGCAGGTGCTGGTAACATTGGTAATTACGATTCTTGTAGTTTTAATCTTGAAGGTAAAGGAACTTACAAAGGAAATGAAGCATCAAATCCAACTCTAGGACAAAAAGGAGAGTTGCACACCGAAAATGAAATTTTAATTTCTGTAGTATTTGCAAAACACATAGAATCAAAGGTTTTAAAGGTGCTTTTTAATACACATCCTTATGAAGAAGTAGCTTATGAAGTCACAACTTTAGACAATACCAACCAATATATTGGTATGGGAATGATTGGTGAGTTGTCACAAGAGATGGAAGAGTTAGATTGTTTGCAATACGTAAAAGATAGAATGAATACCGAATGCGTTAGACATTCAAAATTCCTCAATAAACACATAAAAAAGATTGCGGTTTTAGGAGGCTCAGGAAGTTTTGCTATAGGAGCAGCTAAGGCCTCTGGCGCAGACTTATTAGTAACAGCAGATCTTAAGTATCACGACTTTTTTAGTGCAGAAAACAGTATTTTATTAGCAGATATTGGTCATTATGAGAGCGAACAGTTCACAAAATCGTTTTTAGTAGACTATCTCTCGAAAAAAATTACTAATTTTGCAGTCGTTTTATCAAAGACAAATACAAATCCGGTAAAGTATTTATAATTATGGCGAAAAAAGCTGAAGCTACTGTAGAAGAGCGTTTAAGAGCGCTTTATGATTTACAGTTAATTGACTCTAGAGTAGACGAAATAAGAAATGTTAGAGGTGAACTTCCTTTAGAAGTAAGAGATTTAGAAGATGAGGTAGAAGGGTTAAATACCAGACTAGAGAAATTAAATGATAGCCTTGCTGTTATAGATGATGAGATTAAAGGAAAGAAAAATTTAATCGAAGAAGCAAAAGCTTTAATCAAAAAGTATAGCGAGCAACAAAACAATGTTAGAAATAACAGAGAATACAATTCATTAACAAAAGAGATTGAGTTTCAGGAATTAGAAATTCAATTAGCTGAAAAGCACATCAAAGAATTTAAGGCTCAAATAGAACAGAAAAAAGATGTTATTTCTGAAACTAAAGACCGTTTAAAAGATCGTAAAGAGCACCTTAAACACAAAAAAGGTGAATTAAACGAAATTTTAAAGGAAACTGAAAAAGAAGAAGAAGCGCTTATAGGTAAGTCTGAAGAATACCAAAAGAAAATTGATGAGCGTTTGGTAAAAGCATACTTAAGAATTAGAAATAACGTAAAGAATGGTTTAGCTGTTGTGCCAATAGAACGTGGTGCATCAGGTGGTTCTTTCTTTACTATTCCACCACAAGTACAAGTAGAAATTGCTTCTCGTAAAAAAGTAATTACAGACGAGCACAGTGGTCGTATCTTGGTAGACGCTGCTTTAGCAGATGAAGAAAAAGAAAAAATGGATAAGTTATTTGCTAAACTAGCAAAGTAATTACCATTAAATAATATTCAAAAAAAGCCTTCACAAACTGTGAGGGCTTTTTGTTTGATAGCAATAATAACTACTTAAAGTAGTTCTATATTAATTAAACTAACAATTTTGAATAAGTTATATTTCATAAGTGCGTTTCTTGCTTTTGTCTTTACAAGTTGTACTGAGAAAGAAAGTGTACTACCTGAAAATCTCTATAATCAAAAGGCTAATGAGTTTGTGGCTACATTACTAAAATATCAAGATTTTAATTGTAATTGTGTAATCGAACCCAGACATACCTTGTTGGACTATATGAAAATAGAACGTCCAACTGGCAATATGGAAAAGGTAATTATGAAATGGACTAATATAAAATCACAAGAAGTAAAAGATAGTCTCAATACACTTTCAAAACAAGTTAATCTTAACACAACAATAATTAAAAGTGGTTATAAATTAATATCAGCGAGATTGGCAGATTCAATTGTTAGGATTAAAGATAGAGACGAAAGGATTCAGGTTATGGACTCACTTTGTCCTAAAGGATTTATGACATTATCAAAGCCCTTTTTTAATAAATCAATGGATACAGTTTTTATACAAATAGATAACATGCCATATTCTTGTCTTTCTATGCCTATAAGTTTTTATTATTACTTAAATAATGATTGGATTATTAACTATTAGTCTAAAATTTTTTTGTAGACTTATTTAATAAAACTTTAAAAGATTTCTTTTTAAGGAATTGTATTTTTATACGTCTATAGAAAAAGAAAAAAGGAAATTCATGAAATACCCAGAAAAAGAATATGCAAATCAACGAAAAATGATAAACTGGGTATTACATCTGACCTTAAAAGAACAAATAAATATTAGCAGATGAAAAAATTACTTATTATTTTAAGCATAAGTCTTTGCTTTAATTGTCATAACCAGGCGCAAACCAATCCAAAACAACAAGAAATAATTAATGCAGAACCTGTAGAAGTTCCTATAGAAGATGGTAAGGCAAAAGCCTATTTTGCAAGTGGTTGTTTTTGGTGTGTAGAAGCAATTTACGAAAGTGTAAAAGGTGTAGAGGAAGTTTACAGCGGTTTTTCTGGTGGACATACAGATGATATTACGTACGAGAAAAGTCACTCCGGTACAACAGGACATGCGGAAGCCGTTGAAGTTATTTATGATCCAGAGGTAGTGAGTTTTTCAACGCTGGTAGATGTCTATTTTGGTTCTCAGAATCCGACACAAGTTAATGGTCAAGGGCCAGATAAAGGTCCTCAATACCGTTCAATCATATTTTATCAAAATGATGAGCAAAAAGAAATTATAGAGGATAAGAAAGCTGCTCTTGCAAAAGAATTAGATGCAACAATCGCAGCTGAAGTATATCCATTCTTAAAATTTTACAAGGCTTCAGATTATCATCAGGATTTTGAAAAGCGAAATCCAAATCAAAGTTATGTGAGAGCGGTTTCTATTCCTCGATTAAATCGTTTTAAAGCAAAATTTCCTGAATTATTAAAAGACGAAGAAAAACATTAATTTAGTTATCTGTCGTTAGAACTAAATAAATGGAGAAAGTAATATTTGATAATAAAACTGATTTTAACGATTGGAGTGATTTGCTTTGGAATCTTTTTTCAAATGTTATAGCTTTAGTTTTGATGTATGCAATCTTTTCAATTCCGAAAATTTGGGGCAGTCATTGGATAGATTTTAAGTTCTTTTCAATATTTGCATGTGGATTGCTTATTTTTTGGACCTACAAATTTTTAATACAAAAACATATTGTTTCTATATCAATAGATGTTGATAATCCAAGTTTTAAAATAGTCGAAAAAAAGTATTTTAAAAGTCTAATAGTTCATACTTGCGATATTTCAAACACCCAACTATCAGCACTTTCAGATGAATATATTGAAGAGCCGAAATTTGAAATAAAAATTAATTCGAAAACTGTTAGAATTAACTATAGACAAAAAGGACTGTCAAAAAAGAAAGTTTTAAAGCTTTACAAAAAACTTGAAAAGATTATAGATTCTAAAAACCTGTCATTCTGAATTTATTTCAGAATCTGAAACGGGTTCAGATTGACAGAACAGTGTTTTTTAGTTAACTTCTTATTTTTTAGTAGCCTTAATCTCAAAAATCATAGGAAATAACTGATCTTTCATCTTATACATTCCAGACTCTGCTTTAATTAAATCAGGAAACACATCATAAGGGCTTTCGTCATGCTCATTTAGATAGTCTATTTGTAAGCCAGCTTCAATAAGTGCATTTACGACTTCAGAAAGTCCATGATTCCAGCCATATTCCTTACTCACCATTTTAGAAGATTGATTGGCATAAGTACCTTCATATTCTTCGTAAATTACTTCATCTTGGCTGTAATGATATTTCATTTTTGGTTTACCATCAACATAATCAAACATCCAAAGAATAGGATGAAATTCAACTATGTAAAAAATACCTCCGGTTTTTAAACGTTCCGAAATCATCTTAGCCCAAGGTTTCAAGTCGGGCAACCATCCAATAGTACCATAACTTGTAAAAACAATATCAAACTTATCCTTTACGTATTCAGAAGTATCCAAAACATTGCAACATATAAACTCAGCATCAAGCTGCAATTCGTTATTAAGCTTCTTGGCAAGTTTTATGCCTTCATCACTCAAATCTACACCAACGCATTCCGCTCCCATACGTTGCCAACTTAAGGTGTCTTGCCCAAAATGACATTGTAAGTGCAATAAAGATTTTCCGTTAACATTGCCTAAAGCCTTTAGTTCATATGGCATTAAAGAAGATTTTCCAGACTTAAAATTTTCCATATTATACATCTCGCTTTCTGCATGTATAGCTACTTTTTTATTCCAGGTTTCTTTATTTGTGTTAAAGTAGTTTTCAAAATTTTCCATCTTCTTAATAACTTTTTGTGTCTTCCTTTTGCGAAGCTTGGTGTGCTCCTTAATTTTGATGTAATTTAAAATATCTTTTTAATATGAAGTCTTTATATCTTAGTTTCATTTGCTTGCTTTTCGTTTTTTCTTGTAAATCTGAAAAGAAAGAAACTCCCCAAAAAACAAAAGAAACGGAATTAAGTATTGCTGAAAAAATTGCCAATGCTCATGGATATAAACAATGGGAGAACGTAGAGAAAGTAACATTTACTTTTAAAGTTGATAGAGATAATGTGAAGAGTAGTGGACGATCTTGGGTTTGGTTTCCAAAAAGCGACAGTATTTATATGAAATCAGGATCGCACAATATTAAATATTCAAGACGCAATCTAGATAGTGTGCCTGCTAATGCAGACAAAGCTTTTATTAATGATAAATTTTGGCTTTTGGTGCCATTTCAGTTAGTTTGGGATGCATCTGCAACCATTTCTGAACCTAAAAAAGTAGAATCGCCAATTAATAAAGAACAATTAGATATGATTACTATTATCTATCCTAATGAAGGCGGTTACACACCTGGTGATGCTTACGATATTTATTATGATGAAGATTATTTAATTAGAGAATGGACGTATAGACAAGGAAATTCACCAGAACCATCATTGTCTAATACATTTGAAAACTATCAAGATTTTAATGGGATTAAAATAGCAATAGACCATAAGAAAGATAATGGCAATTGGAATTTAAACTTCACAGATGTTAGTATAATACTGGAGTAGGTGAGTTTTAAAATTTTGGCATTACTTTTGTAATCTATAATGTAAGTTTCACGTAGGTCATTCGACTTAAAACGTATAGCTTACATTTTCCGCCTTACGGCGTCTATATATATCCAAGAGCGCTTTGTAAAAAGCGCTTTTTTTATAGGCTAGTTAATTGAAAAGTTACAGTTGTACCTTTATTAACTTCACTTTCAATTTGCAATGTACCACCTAATAGCTCTATATAAGATTTAGCAATAGATAATCCTAGTCCAGCACCATGCGTACCAGTTTTATTCTCTAAATCTATAGTGAAAAACGGCAGATGTACCTTATCAATGTGTATATCTGATATGCCAATACCATTATCACTTATTTTAAACTGTAAGGTGTCGTCATCAATAGGACTACATGATATATTTACTATGGCGTTTTTAGGCGAAAATTTTATCGCATTGTCTATAATGTGGTTAAGTGCTTTATGTAGTTTATCTTGGTCAGTTCTAAAGGTTTTATTTGTCTTAAAATTTATGGTTGTGGAAAACTGAATGTCTTTTTCTTGTACTTTACCAGTAAACTCACTTTTTATCTCATCTAATAAGTCCGAAATTTTGACTTTGGAGATATCAATGGGTACATTTCCAGTTTCAAGCTGAGATATTTCTAATACATCATTAAAAACAGCTAACAACAGTTTGCTATTGTCTTCTATTATCTGAAAGTATTCGTTATTCGCTTTATCCAGTTGCAAATCAGATTTAAGTAATTGAGCACTTCCCGTAATTCCATAAAGTGGTGTTTTTATTTCATGACTCATATTGCTTAAAAATGCAGTCTTAAGTTTGTTTGACTGCTCAGCTTCATTTTTTGCTTTAATTGTTTTATTATGCTCTTTTTTTAGCATTTGTTGCAATTCATTTTCTTTTACAAGTGCTTTGTGTAACTGCTGAATTAAAAAAGAAACTGCATAAACAGTGAGCAAGCAAAAAATAATGTTATTTATAAAAACAATTGTTAAACCTTCTAGCGGACCTTCAACAAAAAACTGAATATCAATAATGTTGAAATACTTAATTAGTATTAGGGTTAAATAAAAAACAGCAGTTATGATAATAGAATTTATACCCGATCGTGTACTGCTGTATAGTGTAATTAAAATACTTAACATGAACAGTAAAATCGTACCATTACCACCTAAACCAAGGTCATAAACAAGACCAAAGGATAACACTAAAAATGTTGCACTGTATATTACTTTTCTGTTTTCTAAGCTTAGTTTTCTATATAGGAAACCAAAAAACAACACCAAAATAGCAATAGTATCAGCATAAAAAACAAACCATTTGTCTAGAATTATTGCCGCAATTATACTCGGGAAATACGAAATAGATCCCAAAACCATTGTTAAAGTAAAAATGGAAATAAATAGTTGATCTCTGTAATAGGACAAACGATCAGTTTCATTTTTATGGTTTTGTAAACCAAGGTATTTAACATACCATTGTCTGTAGGAAAGCCAAAGTTTTTTCAGCATTTTTTTTGGATTTTGATTGATGATGGATGCAGGTGTTTAAAACAAATCTACTCAAATCTAAGTGTTTATGCTTTGGTTTTGGAGACATATTTAGATAAAATTATTCTTATTTTTGTTTGGAACGCAAAAATTATCCAATTGACCAACTATAAAACCGGTCTTGATTTCGCAAAAACACAAGACCAAAACGATTCTTTAGCGCATTATCGAAGCCAATTTCATATTCCAAAGGACAAAGAAGGAAATGATTGGTTGTACTTTACAGGAAACTCGCTTGGACTACAACCAAAAAGCACGCAAAAATACATTCAACAAGAGTTAAACGATTGGGCAAACCTTGGTGTAGAAGGACATTTTGAAGCCAAAAACCCATGGATGCCATACCATGAATTCTTAACCGAAAGTATGGCGAAAATTGTAGGTGCAAAGCCTATAGAAGTTGTAGTGATGAATACGCTAACCACCAATCTACACTTGCTAATGGTTAGTTTTTATCAACCAACAAAAACCAAATATAAAATTGTAATTGAAAGTGATGCGTTTCCGTCAGATCGATATGCTGTGCAAACACAACTAGATTTTCATGGTTTTGATGCTAATGAAGGTTTAATTGAATGGAAACCTCGCGAAGGCGAAGAATTACTAAACATTGAAGATTTAGAAACAATCCTAGAAGAACAAGGCGACGAGATTGCTTTGCTTTTAATTGGTGGCGTTAACTATTACACAGGTCAATATTTAGATTTAAAACGAATTGCCGAATTAGGTCACGCCAAAAACTGTATGGTTGGTATCGATTTAGCTCATGGCGCAGGAAATATTCAACCAGAATTACATAATTCTGGAGTTGATTTTGCAGCTTGGTGTACTTACAAATATTTAAATTCTGGACCAGGAAGTTTAGGTGGATTATTTGTTCACGAAAAACATGCGCACAATAAAGATTTAAAACGTTTTTCAGGTTGGTGGAGTCACAATAAAGACACGCGTTTTAACATGCGTCAACCATTAGACGTTACACCTGGAGCTGAAGGTTGGCAACTTAGTAATCCGCCAATTTTATCTATGGCTGCCATAAAAGCGTCTTTAGACATGTTTAACGAGGTTGGCATGGATGCCTTACGCAAAAAATCAGAACAACTAACAGGTTATTTTGAGTTTTTAATTAATGAATTAAACAACGATAAAATAAAAATAATCACACCAACAGATCCAAAACAACGTGGTTGCCAATTATCGATTCAAGTTAAAGATGCCGATAAAAGCTTACATCACAAATTAACCGAAGCCAACATAATTACAGATTGGCGCGAACCTGATGTAATACGTTGCGCACCAGTACCACTTTATAACAGTTTTGTAGATGTATTTAGAATGGTTGAAAAGTTGAAAGAAATTTTGTAGATGAAAAATATTTTTTCACTAATAAAGGATGAAAATATTTTACTCAAAATCAAGAAAAAATCAGAAGCAAGTTTTTGGGAATATCAAATTTTAGGTCTGTTCTATTATCTTTTTAATTTAAGCTTTGACTATTTTATAATAACTGACAAAAAAATAGTTTATGTAATAAAAGATAAATTAATAAAAATTGCTGAATACAGTGATTTTTCAACCTTAGAATTTAATTCTAAAAACGATATTTTTTCTTATAAAAACATTGATAATCAAGAACAAAAATTAAATTTAAAAAGACTTAGATTATCATATGAAGAAATTCAAAAAATAAAGAAAGTATTGAATCATAATATCTAGACACTTGATTAAACAAGGATAAAATAATGACACAAAAAGAAAACATATTAATCATTGGTGCAGGTTTATGCGGTTCACTTTTAGCACTACGTTTAGCACAAAGAGGCTACAACGTCAATGTTTATGAAAGCAGACCAGATCTACGCACAACAGACATTTCCGCAGGAAAATCAATCAACCTTGCCTTATCAGATCGCGGATTTAAAGCCTTACGTTTAGCTAATGTTGAAGATAAAGCGCGTGAGATTTGTATCCCAATGAAAGGTAGATTAATGCACGACACCAAAGGTAACACCTTCGCATCCAACTATTCTGGTCGTGATAACGAATACATCAACTCAATTTCAAGAGGTGATTTAAACGGAATGCTACTAACCGAAGCCGATAAATACGATAATCTAACCATTCATTTTAATACTGAATGTGAAACAGTAGATTTAGATACCAATACTGTTCATTTTGTAAACCGAAATACAAATGAAGCGTTTAACGTCACTGCAGACGTTATTTTTGGTACAGATGGCGCAGGTTCAGAATTAAGAAAAGGCTACTTTTTGCAACGTAAATTCTTGTTCAGTTTTTCACAGAATTTCCTAACACATGGTTATAAAGAATTAGAAATTCCAGCAGCAACAGACGGAAGTCATCAAATTAGCAAAGACTATTTACACATTTGGCCAAGAGGCGAATATATGCTTATCGCTTTACCTAATTTAGATGGAAGTTTTACGGTAACTCTGTTTTTAAGTCATGAAGAAGGCGAGTATAACTTCAAAGATTTAGATACAGAAGACAACATAAAAGCCTTTTTCCAAGCGCAATTTCCTGATGCTTTAGCACTAATTCCGAACATTGCTGAAGAATTTGCAAACAATCCAACAGGCGCTTTAGGGACTATAAAATGTTCACCTTGGTATTATAAAGGCAACACCTTAATTTTAGGTGATGCGGCGCATGCTGTTGTTCCGTTTTATGGTCAAGGAATGAATGCCTCTTTTGAAGATGTTGCTGTTTTAGATAGCATTATAGACAAACATGAAGGCGATTGGGAAACCATTTTTAAAACCTATCAGTCGGTTAGAAAAGCAGATGCAGACGCTATTGGCGAATTAGCCGAAGAAAACTATTACGAAATGCGCGATCATGTTGCTAACCCAATGTTTAAAACAAAGCGCCAGCTAGAAATGCAATTAGAAAAGCATTTTCCAAAGCACTATTTTTCAAAATACTCGATGGTCACATTCAATGAAAATATTGGCTATCATGAAGCCATGACCAAAGGTCGTGCGCAAGACAAAGCCATTTTAAACATGATTGCAGACAATGAGATATCGATAACAGCAGATATGACTTATGAGCAATTAGAAAAGGCTTTACAAAAAGTACAAGAAAAAACTAACGATATTATAGATGATGACAACGTTGCAAAAACGATGCATCACTAAATTCCTGCGAAAGCAGGAATCTCATAAAAAAGAATAAACTGTCACTTCGAGCGCAGTCGAGAAGTCTCAGGAAGATAAAATAATCAAAAAATAGATTCTGAATCAAGTTCAGAATGACTACCAATATGAACACAAACGCAGGAACTAAAGTAACACCAAGAGGTGCATATCCACATGTAAAAGTGGTCGGCGATTTCATTTTCGTTTCAGGAACCAGTTCAAGACGCGCAGACAATACAATTGCTGGTGTAGAACTTATTGACGAAATGAACACCAAAAAATTAGATATCGAAGTTCAAACCAGAGAAGTTTTAAAAAACATCGATAAAAATTTACAAACGGTTGGAGCAAGTCTAAAAGACGTGGTTGATGTGACCACATTTTTGGTAAACATGAACGATTTTGCAGGTTACAACAAAGCCTACGCTGAGTTTTTTGAAAAAGAAACAGGACCAACAAGAACAACTGTTGCTGTACACCAATTACCACATCCAGATTTATTGGTTGAGATTAAGGTGATGGCGTATAAAAAACAATAGTTTTTGTCATTCCTGCGCAGGCAGGAATCTAATTTTAAATACATTTTCAATTGAAACTCTTTTCATTTTTTATTCTGATAACAATCTTCTTTTTGTCGTGCGAAAAAAAGAAGGCTGAACTATATTATAATGAAAATGGATTTCCAATAATAACAAATTCATTTAAACTGGATTTTATTAAAGAATTTCTCAACGATACTTCTTTAGCTAAATATAAAAGGTATAGTGAACCTTATGTGTTTATGGTTAATGATGATAATAAAATTTATACTATAACAGAGAATTCTAAGATACAGAACCTCACAAAAACAGATTATATTTCTCTTAAATTGAAGATACAAGATATTTCATTTATTTATGAGCAATTGAGTGAAGATTTGAAAAACGAAAATTTAATTGCTCATGGTCTTAGAAGCTTAAACTGGGATAAACTAATTGATTACCATTTTGAAAACACTAATTTAGGAATTGAATATTTTGTTTCTCAAGATTCAATTGCTAAAGTTGAAGAATCATTAAAAGATAATGGAATTTTGTATCTCAGTACACCTATTTTTAATAAAACTTTAGATCTAGCTTTTATGGACATTGAAGGTAGTATTACAGGTGAAACCATAATTTTTAAAAAGATAGAGGATCGATGGAGTGTTAAAGAGATAACAAATGAATGGATAAGATGAACATCAAAAACTACATAAACGGAGATTTCTTGGTTCCCATTGCTAATGGTTGGATTGACAACTACAACCCTTCAAACGGAGAAGTCTATGGGCAAATCCCAAACTCATCAAAAGACGATGTAGAGCAAGCTTACAAAGCTGCTAAATCTGCTTTTCCTAGTTGGAGTCAAACTACATTAGAAGAGCGAAGCAGAATTCTAATTAAAATTTCAGAATTATTAGAAGCTAATTTAGACCGTTTTGCAGAAGCCGAAAGTAAAGACAACGGAAAACCTGTAAGTCTTGCCAAAATGGTAGATATACCAAGAGCAGCAAGTAATTTCAGGTTTTTTGGAAATGCCATTACACAATTTGCAAGCGAAAGCCACGAAAGCGTTGGTCAGAATGCGGTGAATTATACACTTCGTCAACCTATTGGTGTAGTTGGTTGTATAAGTCCGTGGAATTTACCACTGTATCTGTTCACTTGGAAAATCGCACCAGCAATCGCTGCAGGGAATTGCGTGGTAGCCAAACCAAGCGAAGTCACACCAATGACGGCTTATTTGTTAGGTGAAATTTGTAATGAAGCTGGTTTACCAAAAGGTGTGTTGAATATTGTTCACGGTTTAGGCACTACGACTGGTCAAGCTATTGTAGAGCATCCAAATATCAAAGCCATTAGTTTTACTGGCGGAACAGCAACTGGCGCACATATTGCCAAAGTTGCTGCACCAATGTTTAAAAAATTGTCTTTAGAGTTAGGTGGAAAAAATCCAAATATCATATTTGCCGATTGCGATTATGATGATATGCTGAATACTACAGTACGTTCGTCATTTGCTAATCAAGGTCAGATTTGTCTTTGCGGAAGCCGAATTTTTGTTGAGGAATCAATTTACGATAAATTCAAAGCAGACTTTGTAGAAAAAGTAAAAGGGTTAAAAGTTGGTCATCCTTCTGAAATAGACACTAATATTGGTGCTTTAGTTTCAAAACCACATCTTGAAAAGGTGAAAAGCTACATCGAAATTGCCAAAGAAGAAGGTGCAACTATTTTATGTGGCGGAAACGAAGTTACAGTTGAAGGCTACGAAAACGGTTACTATTTACAACCAACAATTATCGAAGTAAAAACAGACGATTGTCGCGTAAACCAAGAAGAGATTTTCGGTCCAGTAGTTACTATTATGCCATTTAAAACTGAAGACGACGTGTTAGACATGGCTAACAAAGTAAAATACGGTTTATCAGCAACACTTTGGACTAATAATCTAAAACGAACCATGCGAATGAGCAACCAACTACAAGCAGGTATTGTTTGGGTAAACACTTGGATGATGCGCGATTTACGCACACCTTTTGGTGGTGTTAAAGCAAGCGGAGTTGGTCGCGAAGGTGGATTTGAAGCTTTACGCTTTTTTACTGAGCCTAAAAATGTATGTATAAAATATTAATTTGATGTCGCCTCGAGCGCAGTCGAGAGGTCAATTATGAAAACGTATTATGTTTACATATTGAAATGTTCAGATGGGTTAACTTATACTGGAATAACAAATAACATATCTAGGCGATTTGAAGAACATCAAAACGGATTAAATAAAACCTGTTTTACATATAAAAGAAGACCTTTAGAATTAATATTTCATCAAGAGTTTAACAATGTAGAACAAGCAATATATTTTGAAAAGAAAATAAAAAAATGGAGTGCAAAAAAGAAATTTGCTTTAGCTAATGGAGAGTATAATTTGTTGCAAATTCTAGCTGAATGTAGAAATGCAACACATTCTAAATATAAACCGAACAGTTAAGTAGGTCTCGACTGCGCTCGACCAGACAGAATTATGAATCTAAACTTAAACAACAAATACGCGCTAGTATGTGGTAGCACAGCAGGAATTGGTAAAGCAACTGCTTTAGCTTTAGCTGAAGAAGGTGCAAACATCACACTAGTAGCAAGAAACGAAGACAAGCTAAAAGCTGTTTTAGCTGAATTACCAAAACACAGAAACCATGATTATATAGTAGCCGATTTTTCTAATCCGATGGAATTAAAAGAAAAAGTTGAAAACTATATTAAAAACAATCACGGATTCCATGTGTTGGTAAACAATACTGGCGGACCAGCTGGCGGACCAGTTTTTGATGCAAAAATTGAAGAATTTGAAAGCGCTTTTACGCAGCATTTAAAATGTAATCATGTATTAGTACAAGCTGTTGTTCCGTTTATGAAAACTAAAAACTATGGGCGTATTGTTAATGTAATTTCAACGTCAGTAAAACAACCGTTAGACGGACTTGGTGTAAGTAATACCATTCGTGGTGCTGTAGCTAATTGGAGTAAAACCTTAGCTAACGAGCTTGGACAATTTGGGATTACTGTAAACAATGTTTTACCTGGCGCAACTGGTACAGAACGTTTAACCGAAATCATAAAAAACAAAAGTGCTAAAACTGGCAAAACAGAAGAAGAATCTGCTAACGCCATGAAAAGTGCTGTACCAGCAAAACGTTTTGCAAAACCAGAAGAATTAGCTGCTGCGATCACCTTTTTAGCTAGTGAAAAAGCGAGTTACATTAACGGAATTAACCTTCCGGTTGATGGTGGTAGAACAAAAAGTTTATAAGCCTAATATTTCAAAAATATTATTCTTAATTTTATTGAATTGATGAATCTGCGTTAAGGATTGAAGCGACATCCTTTTTTACGTCAGTTTGAGTGTTTTGCGAAGCATGAGCAAAATGTATCGAAAACAAGTAAAAAAGATATAGCGTAAAGCCTGACCCGATAGGGTAACGCCCAAAATAGTATACAATGAGCAAATTATTTCCGCCTATTAATTTTAAAGCATGGATTGAAGAAAATCGTCATTTACTAAAGCCACCAGTTGGTAATAAAGTGGTTTGGAAAGATGCAGATGTTATTGTTATGGTTGTTGGTGGACCAAACGACAGACAAGATTATCACTATAACGAAACTCCAGAATTTTTCTATCAAATAGAAGGTGATATGGTCTTAAAAGTGATTGAAGATGGTGAGCCCAAAGATATTAATATAAGAGAGGGCGAAATTTTTGTCTTGCCACCAAAAGTACCACACTCACCACAACGAAGCGCAAACACTGTTGGTTTGGTTATAGAATATCCAAGACCAGAAGGTGTAAAGGATAAACTGCAATGGTACTCTGATGAGGATACAAGTTTGATTTATGAAGAAGAGTTTATGCTGGACAATATAGAAACTGATATGCCTGCTATTTTTGACCGTTATAACGATATGGTTAAAAAAGGTGCTTTTAAAAAATAAATCAGAAAATATCTAACCACTACAACACAATTACCAAAATTAAATTTTGGTAAGATTCAAAGCACATGAGTAAACACAAACTAAGAATTAACGGTCATTCTCATCTTCTTCCTTATCCTGAAGAAATTCCTGAATTTATGAAAGATAAAGGGATTTTCTGGGTAGATAAAGATCGAAAATTTATGCTTCAAAAAGATTGGAACAGACCAATTACAGATTCTAGTTTTTTCTTAAATGAAAAGTTAGCATGGATGGAGCACTTTAAAATTGACCATGCTGTTGTTCTGAATTTATCTCAACTTTATGGTAATGGTTTAAGGTTGGAAGAAATGAAACAAGCGTTACGATTTCAGAATGATTTTAATGCACGTATTCAGCACGATCATCCGAGTAAATTTACAACGGGTTTTGTGGTACATCCTGGTTTTGTAAGAGGTGCTTGTTGGGAAATAGAGCGTTGTGTAGAGGTTTTAGGAATGCGCTTGTTATGTCTGCCAACACATTATATGGACACTATTGGAACTTGGCGTTGTATTTTTGATGAAGAAAACGAACCTATTTTTGAGCTTGCCGATAAATATAACTTGGCTGTTGAAATTCACCCTTACGATGGTGAAAAATTTATTAAACTAGAAAATACGTCATGGCGTTTTCACTTAATTTGGATGTTGGCACAATGTGCAGATGCATACCATTTTTTAACCTTAAATGGTTATTATGAAAAGTATCCTAATATGCGGATTTGTTTTGCTCATGGTGGACAGTTAGCACAGATTAATCTTGGTCGTCGTATTCAAGGGTTTGATGGAAGACCAGATTTGTTTGAAGGTAAAAAGCATCCTCGTAAAGCGGTAGGTCATAAAAATATTTTCTTTGATACTTTAGTGCACGACACAGGTTCTTTAGAGTTACTAATAAAGAATCAAGGTTCAAATCAAGTTATTATGGGACTAGATGACCCTTATCCTCTTGGCGAAATGGAAAGTGCACAACAGTCTTCATATCCTGGTAAAATTTTAGATTTAGCAATGGATCGAAAAATCATAAATGAAACCGAACGTGATGCTATTTGGGAAGACAATGTTATTAAATGGTTGTGTGGTGACGATGAAAAGGCAAAACAAGATTTAGTTGCCAGAATTACTTCCTAATATTTTCATCTTCATTTTTTTGTCTATATTTAGAATCTAATCAAACAATCAATATCATGAAAAAAGTAGGCTCTTATATGGCAATTATAGGTATAGGTTTAATTGTTTTACCTTTTATAGGTTTAACAATTAGATTTACTGATTGGATATATGAATGGGGAGAAGGTGTGGCTTGGGCTATAAAAATAGGTTTAGTAGTTATAGGTGCTGCATTATTCTTTTTAGGTAAGCCAGAGGCTGGAGAGGTAGAATTAGAACTTCCTGAAGAGCCAGAAAAAGCTGAATAAATTAATATTTATTTTAAAATTATTTTGATATGTATTTTTTGCCAGAGGCATTAGACAATTATGTTGTGGAACATTCTGAGCAAGAGCCAGAGTTATTACAACAGTTAACACGAGAAACATATCAAAAAGTATTGCAACCAATCATGCTTAGTGGTCCTTACCAAGGTAGAGTACTGAGTATGATTTCTAAGTTGGTAAATCCTAAATCTATTTTGGAGTTAGGAACCTTTACAGGTTATGCGACATTGTGTTTAGCCGAAGGTTTACAAAAAAACGGAATTATTCACACCGTTGATATTAATGAGGAGCTTCACGATTTTCAAAGAAAATATTTTGATAAATCTGGATTCGGTGAACAAATAAATCAATATACAGGTAATGCATTAGATATCATACCTGAATTAGATGTAATGTTTGATTTAGTGTTTATTGATGCTGATAAGCCTAATTATAGTAATTACTTTCATCTCATCATAGATAAGTTAAATCCAGGCGGAATTATATTGTCCGATAATGTCTTATGGCATGGGAAAGTTGTAGAAGAACTTAACGAAAAGGATATTTCTACCAAAGCTGTTTTAGACTATAATACACTTTTAAAAGAAGATGAACGTATTGAAACCGTGTTGTTACCAATACGAGACGGATTGACTATTAGTAGAAAGAAATAAAAAAGAGCTTTGCATTAATTTGCAAAGCTCTTTTCGATTTTTGATTGGTTATTGTTATTGTACAGCTTGTAAAGCATCGATATTTCCGTAGCCAAAGCTACCATTTTTATTAGGGTAGAATTCAGCTGATTGTTTTAATCTATTTAATACCTGAGTTCTGGACCAACTAGGATATTTAGACCATATTAAAGCAGCTATGCCAGCAGTTGTAGCTGTTGCAACAGAAGACCCTCCTGTATAACGTCTTTGACCTGTGTTAAATCCTAATACTGGTGGTGCTTTACTTGTATTGTTGTCGCCTTCCATAATAATTGTAAAATCAATTTTACTACCACTGTGGCAGGTTTCGCAACGCTCATAATTAGAGCCATCATTAACTCCTGTAACCGCGACAGTTTCGCTCATTGTAGCAGGAAAAATGACTCCAAAACCATTAGTAAAGCTAGTTGACGTTCCACCAGCAGCAAAGATTAATTTTCCTTTGCTATAAGCATATTTCACAGCATCTTTAATGTTACCTATAGACCAAACGTAACCAATAGACATAGAGATGATTTTAACATCACTTCTATTACCTAGTTGTGTTAAAGCTGCCGAAACACCTTTGCGTTCGTGGTAATCATTTAACAAAACATCTTCAGTTGCTCTATAGGCAACTAAATTAGAGTTGTAAGCCACACCAACTGGCATGCCATCATTGTTTCTTGGAGCAGCCATAGTAGAGCCCATTGCAGTACCATGGCCACACTTATCATGAGGTCCATCATAGTTGCTGCTCCACCACCAAGCAGAGTCTATAAAAGTTCCGTATTTCTGAACAAATCTACCTGTTGAAGCACCATCGTTAATTCCTGATGCGTTTAATAAATATTGCGATGCTGAAACACCAGTATCTATAAGACCAATAGTAACACCAGAACCAGTACTGTGATTCCAAGCCTGAGGAATGTTATGCTCGTTAAAATGCCAAGACACTTGCGCATTGTTTGGACTAATTGTGGTGTAGTGCGCAGAATTTATATTGTCAGGATTTTTGTCGCAACCTGAGCTACTTTTAGCTGTAAAATTTGAGTAATGATTATAACCATTAGGTTCAAGATAGCGAACAAAATCGCTCTTTCTTAGTTCAATAATGGTTTCAATTTTTGTAACTTCTATATCAAACACGGTAATGATTTCGTGTTCTATTAGTTTTAATTTCCTTTCGTCAAAATCTTCATTTTCAAGAACAATGTTTATCAGCGCGTTTTTTTTAGATTCTAAAACAGGATCTTCAGTTTCACTGAAACTTTGATCCGGACTTCCATATCCTACAGTTAGTACATTTTGTCCGTGAACAACAGCGCTCCACAAAAAGTGTTCATCAACGGCATTCCAGTCAAAATCACCTGTATTTTCTATAGTTTCGGAAATTCGTGAATTAATTTGCTCAATGGTAAGTGGGTCTTTAGGAAATTGAACAGCTCCTGATTGGCTTTCAATGTTTGGTTCATCTTTAGAGCATGATACCAACACCATTACTACTAAAAGTAATAGTTTGAAAAAGTTTTTTTTCATTTAATATGATTTAGATGGTTCGTGATTGTCTAAATATATTAAATTATTCTATAAAAATTACATTAAAAATTAAGGATATGTTATAAAAACCATATAAATATAGTGAATATCTTATTTTACATGTTTCGTTTTACTGAACCTGTAAAGTTTTCGAGATCGTCTTTGACCTTATTAATTTCTTGTTGAATTTCTTTTGTAGTATCAGAATCTACGATGTTACTTTCTTTAGCACTTTTAGTAACCTCGTGCTTTATGTCGTTGGTAGCATCTCTTAAGGTTCGCATACCTTTTCCTAGTCCTCTAGCAATTTCTGGTAGCTTATCAGCACCAAAAACTAATACTAGGATAAACAGTATAAAGACAATTTCGGTTCCTCCGATAAATAATAATGTTGCTAATTGTATCACAATGCAAATATATAGTGACTTTATGTAATAAAAAAAGCCAACTCGTTAAAGTCGGCTTTAATTTTATAATTAATTTTCTTAATCTTTAATTTTGTTCTTAAACTGGTCAAAATCACTCTCTTTAGTTTCTCTTGGCCAAGAGTTGTTAGAGGTGTCAATATCTGCAGTTTCTAAATCTGGGTCAACGGTTATAGCTACAATTTCTTTATCTGATGCTACAGCTCTACTAACTTCCTTGTCGTTGAATCTCCAGATTTGTGCTGGATACGTTATTTTTTCTTTAGAACCGTCTGAATATTCATATTCTACAATTAATGGCATTACTAATCCGCCTGGCTTGTCAAAGGTTACTTCATAGAAATACTTAGGTGATTTCTTCATGTTCTTTTGTTGCTCTGGCGTGAAATTATCCATTATATATTCCTTTACGGTAGGTAAATCTTCCATAGACTGACCATTCTTTATGGCTTCATCGAAACCTTTATCATCTTCACCTATAAAATAAACAAGTGAATTAGGGTCTATATTGTAACGCTCGGCAAGTTTTTTTCCTTCTTCGGTAGGATTAGTTGTTACACCATATTTTTTTACTTCCTTAATACCAATGTCAGTATAGTCTGTTGTGTAGAACCAACCTCTCCAAAACCAATCTAAATCTACAGCTGAGGCATCTTCCATGGTTCTAAAAAAGTCTTCAGGTGTTGGGTGTTTAAACATCCAACGTCTTGCATACTCTCTAAAAGAATAGTCAAATAACTCGCGTCCCATAATGGTTTCACGAAGAATATTTAGACCAGTTGCTGGTTTACTGTAGGCGTTACTACCAAATTGATATGTGTTTAATCCTTTGGTCATAATAGGTGCAATAAAATCTTGATCGCCTCCCATATACCTTACGATATTTTTTGCAGGACCTCTACGAGAAGGATATTTATCGTGACCTGGAGATAAAGCAGTTGGATTCCACTCACCAAAATCTTGCTCAGCTACATACTGAACAAAAGTGTTTAGACCTTCATCCATCCATGTCCATTGGCGCTCATCACTATTTACAATCATAGGGAAGAAGTTGTGACCAACCTCATGGATGATAACACTAATCATTCCGTATTTAGTTCTGTCTGAGTAGTTGCCATTTTCGTCTGGTCTTCCGTAATTCCAACAAATCATTGGGTATTCCATTCCTTGTCTTTGAGCATGAACAGAAATGGCTTTATGGTATGGATAATCGAAAGTCATACGAGAGTATGATTTTAAAGTACTTGCTACAGCTCTTGTAGACCATTGTTCCCATAGCGGATTTCCTTCTTTAGAATAAAGTGAAACAGCCATAACATCCTTGTCTCCAATTTTTACGGCCATCATATCGTATATATACTTTCTAGACGTAGCAAAACCAAAATCTCTAACCATTTGGGCAGAAAGTTTCCATGTCTTTTTCTTTGTGCTTTTTGTCTTTTCATTTTTACGAGCTTCGTCTTCAGTTACAATCAATACAGGTTTGTCGTAAGATTTTTTGGCTTGGTTGTAACGCTTCATCATGTCTTTAGAAAACACTTCTTCTCTGTTGGTTAAATAACCTGTTCCGTCTAAGATATGATCTGCAGGTACTGTGATGTTAACATCAAAGTTACCGAATGGTAATGCAAACTCGTCTCTACCCCAAAACTGAGAGTTTTGCCATCCTTCAACATCGTTGTACACTGCCATACGAGGATAAAATTGTGCTATAACATAAGATCTGTTATCATTTTCTTCGAAGTACTCATAACCTGAACGTCCACCATCATTTACGTGATCATTGATTTTGTACCACCACTTTATTTTGAAAGAAAACTTATCTCCAGTCTTCATTGGTTTTGGTAATTCTACGCGCATCATGGTGCGATTTATGCTATGAGGTAAGTCTTTACCATTAACATCTTTAACGTGTTCGATATTGAAACCACCATCAAAACGTTCTTTTAAATATGTTCCTGTTGCTCTTGAAGCTGAAGTAGCAGGACCAATACCAGAACTACTTATTAAAGGTGTTTTGGAGTCTTTAGCTCTCATGTTCTGGTCTAATTGTACCCATAGGTAAGTGAGCTCATCTGGTGAATTATTGGTATAAGTAATAGTTTCGTCACCGTATAATTTGGCATTAACATCATCTATTTCTATATCCATTTTGTAGTCCGCTTGTTGTTGGTAGTAAGCAGGACCAGGTGCTCCAGAACCTGTTCTAAACATGTTTGGAGTTGCAAATTCATCATATAATTGTTTGAATTTGTTTTGGTTAGTGTGACCAGGTTTGCGCTCTGGCTTAATGTCATCTTGTGCAAAAGCACTTGCAGAAACAAAAAGCATAGCACCAAAGAAGTACTTGAAAATTTTCATTGCAATTAGTGTTATTTAAAAATGATTCCGAAAATAGAGAAATTAGGGCGTTTTAACAGAATTTTTAGTTAAAGTTTAACATGCACTCATCATTCTCTGGTATGAGTAAGAAACTCTTGTTTCTATCATTTAACTTTAATCTTACAATGTTCTGTTGTTCTGGAAGAATATCAAAAAGTAGGCGATTTACAACTTTAATTGATTTTATGTCTTTTATGTTCTCTATTTCTAGGTAGCAGTAAGTAATATCTTCCTTATATTCTTTACCTATGAAATTAAATTTATAGGCTTTTCCATTAATTGAGATTTTAAGTTTGTCTTCTAGATAACGCTTCATGTATTCATCAACAATTTCAGGTTCATCTTCCTCTGCAAGAGTTATAGTTTCATCATAACGCTGACGAATAAGTCTTTCAAAATCATCTATAAAAACCTGACTTATGATTTGAACGGATTGTTGCTCTTTAGCATGCTCAATATTGGTAACACTTACGTAATATTCGTGTTTGGTTGTGCTCGAAGTTAATATTGAGCCAATGAGTAAAGTGAAAATAAAGTATATAGATTTCATCAGTATTGTCTATTTCTTTTTTATAAAACCAAAAAGTATTCCAAAGTTAATCATTATTAGAACTATCAAGGTTTTCTCTGTAAGCTTTTAATTTTTGTTGTAAAAATTCTAGCAGCTCAATGTCATTATCTTTTTTGCATAGGTTTAGAAAATTTTCGTCTTCTTGAGAGAATAAAAAGTATTCGTCTCTAAGGTTTTTGGGTAGTGTGTCGTTTTCAAAAATTATAGATTCATAATCAATTCTGAGTCTATTAATACATTTGTCTCTGTCATCTAACTCAACAACATCTTTTAGCTTTTTGGTTCTGCCACTTATTTTATTGAGTATTTTATGTAAATTAAGAACAACACCTCCTCCAAAAGGTCCGCCCATTATAGAGCCTGTTGGTCCACCATCTGCATCGTGTAGTTTTTTTTCGTTTTGAGTAAGTGGTAGTTTGGTGTTGCCTGGTATGCCAAGGTCATAGAAGTTGATTTCGGTTTTGGCATCTGAGTTTTCTAAATCAGATTGTAAACTTCCGGTAAGTATTTTGCCTACAATAACTTTATCGAGTTCGCTAACTTTTTCATCTAATTTAATTTCAATAGAATTAGAATCTTCGTGTTCTTTTGAAACAATAATTTCTTTGTTATTGTAAATTAGACTGGAAATGAACAATGTATCAGTGGCTTTAGCTTCAATACTAAATAAGCCTTTATCATCAGATACAGTATATTTTGATGCTGTTTTATTTAGGATGTGAATACCTTCTACATCATCGTTGGCAATTAATTTGCCTTTGATTTCTTGCCTTTGGGCTTGCAACAAAAATGATAAAAGAAGTGTTACAAGACTAAATAAGAGTTTAGTCTTTTTCACTTTTATTTTTAAGGAAAGCTTTGCTTAGTTGTGTAATTCGCTCTAAAAACTGCATTTCTCTGTCTTCAGCAAGAAGGTCTTCATCAATACCTTTATCTTCAATGTAGTCTATAAAGGCGTCTACTTGTTCTAATGGAATATTAAAATTAGTGTGAATATAGTTAACACTATATTTATCTAACGCCTCTTTAAAAGGGGTTTTGTTAATTGCTTTTTCGGCATTTGTTTTGTCTTCCTTTTCAATATCTACGACCTGACTTACAATAAATCCTGCTAGATTTACAATGTTGAGCATATTACCTACTCTTGGATTGTTTTCATTAAATGCTAAATTTTCTGCTTTAGTCTTATAATCTGCAGAGAACTCAAAATCCTCGATATGGTCTAAACCGAGATACACATAGTCTAAACTTACATTATAAGTTCTTACGTTTTCTAAGTCTGTATTAAGGTTTCCTGTTAAACCAAAGGGTAGAATGACGACTTCATCTAGTTTATTGACTTCTTCAACAAGTATAACTGTTAATTTTTTTGATTTAATAATGTCTTCAGTTATAGTGACTTTAAAATCTTTAAATTGAATAGCACTAAATTCAAGAATATCATTTACTGCTACCATTGCTGTAAATTCTCCATTCTCATCTGTAATAGTGCCTTTATTGGTTGTTGTATTAAATACAGTTACTCCTTCTTTATCTTCAGACGGTACCGATATTTTTCCATTTACTGAGACTCTCTCGATATCCTGACTGTAAATTGAAATGGTTAAAAAGCAGCTTATTATAAATAGTATGTGTTTCATGTTGGTATTATTGTCATATAAAGTTCGTGCTTATTCATCAATTTTCATAAAAAAAGCTTAATAAATCTTTGTTAAAGTGCGAAGAAACTCTTTTAGTTAATAAAACTTTAAATTATAAATTTGCAGTATGAAATCAATTATTATAGCTAGTACATCAACCGTTCACGGAAGTGGTTCTTTAGAGTATCTTTTAGATGAATTAAAAGTTCATTTTAAATCTGCAGACGAAATTTTATTCATACCATATGCCAGACCAGGTGGTATTACGCATGATGAGTATACAGCTAAAGTGGCTGAGCCTTTTAAAAAAATAGGTAAGACTGTGAGAGGGATTCATGCTTTTGATGACCCTAAAAAAGCTATTTTAGAAGCTAAAGGTATTTTTACAGGAGGTGGAAATACTTTTGTTTTAGTAAATCAGTTGTATAAAAAAGATGTGTTATCTTCAATAAAAGAGGCTGTAAATAATGGAACGCCATATTTAGGAACAAGTGCTGGAAGTAATATTTGTGGCCTAACAATGAATACCACTAACGATATGCCTATTGTGTATCCACCAAGTTTTAAAACTTTAGGTTTGGTGCCGTTTAATATAAACCCACATTATTTAGATCCGAATCCAAATAGTACGCATATGGGTGAAACCCGAGAAACCAGAATTAAAGAGTTTCATGCGTTTAATACGCAACCTGTTATTGGTTTAAGAGAAGGGAGTTGGATAGAAGTGAATGGAGAAAACGTAACTTTAAAAGGTAATTTAGAAGCCAGAATTTTTGAGTACGGCAAGGCGCCTTACGAAATACCAACCAACTCTGATTTAAAATTTTTAATGTAGGTTATATTTTTTTTAGAAAGTGGTAGCCCAAAATTTTGAAGCCTTCATTATAGTAGAATTTATGAGAAGGGTGATTTTGAACATAGGTGTTTAGCTCAAGAGATTCATAGCCTTTTGCTTTGCAATACTCTTGAATCCAATTCATAAATGATTTGCCCAATCCTTTATTTCTGTGTTGAGGTTTTATGTAAACATGGTCTATTTCTACAGATTTGCCCGAATAATGCCTTGTACAATACCATAAACCAGTAATACCAACTATTTCATTCTTCAGAGTTATGATAGCACATTCATAATTTTGATTTTTTATTTCGTTAAATCGAGACGATAAAACGGATGCTTCTATTTTACCTTCGTTTAGTTCAAAAACTAATGGTACTATAGACTCTAGCTGAGAGTTAGGTAGAATTTTAAAATCGTAGTTCATTTTAATAGTTAAAGGCTGTAAAATTAATGTTTTTAGAAATTTGAAACTACACAAGATGACTTTTCAATAAATTATGTGTCAAACTTTTGTAAATTTATCATACTAAGACAATCAATATGAGAAGAGGTAATTTTAAAGTTAGAATTTTTATATTCATAGCAATAGCAGCATTTGCCTACCTAAGAAAGTGTAGTCAAGAAGAAATTAATCCATACACAGGAAAAAAACAAGCTATTTCATTGTCTCCACAAGAAGAGATTGCTATTGGTTTACAAAGTGCGCCTGGTATGGCCCAGCAGCATGGTGGGTTGCATCCAAATAACCAATATCAAGCGCTGGTTGATAATGTTGGTAACAAACTTGTAAATAATAGTGTTGCAAAAGATACACCATATCAGTACGAGTTTCATTTACTGGCAGATGAAAATACAATAAACGCATTTGCGTTACCAGGTGGTCAAATTTTTATTACCTATGCTTTATTTTCAAAATTAGAAAACCAAGATCAGCTGGCAGGAGTTTTAGGTCATGAAATAGGTCATGTATTAGGAAAACATTCAAACGAAAGAATTACAAATTCTAAGTATTGGCAGACTTTAATTATGGGCAGTTCTGTTATTGATGCTGGTGGTATTGCACAACAATATGGGCAAGGCCAACTCTTAAAAAATGGAAGAGGAGATGAGTTAGAGAGTGATGAGTTAGGAGTGAAATTTATGATGGATTCAGGCTACAATCCTGAAGAGATGATAGGAGTAATGGAAATACTTAAAGCTGCAGCTGGTCCTAATCGTGTTCCAGAATTTCAAAGTACACATCCCGATCCAGAAAATCGAATTGAAAAAATTAGAGAAGCTATAAGAAAATATAAAAAAGCGTCTTAACATGTAAGACGCTTTTTCAATTAACTAACTCAAATAATTGTCTTTAATTAGACACTTTCTTTTTAAAGCGTTTCAAAAACTGTGCCGCTTCCTTAGCTTTAGATTGTTCTGCATGGTTTAATGCAGTGTAACCTAAGTCGCAAGATTTGTGTACATCAGCTCCAGCTTTTAATAATATTTTAATTAATTCTACACGATTATATTTTGCTGCGTAGTGAATAGGGCTCATACCATTAGATTTGGCATTAACATCAGCACCTTGTTCTATTAAGGATTTTGCAAGCTCCACGTCTCCTGTGGCTACTGCTTTGCAAAGTGGACTTACTTCAAAAGTTTTTACAGTTACTTCACTTGTTGAAGTTAAAAGATCGTTTGATGCATTTAAATTTGTGATTGAAAAGCCCAATGCCAAGGCTAAAACTACTGCTGTTTTTTTCATGATGAAAGATTTAAAAATTAATTGATTTGTTTTTTGATTATACTAAAGAGACGACATTAATTCTATAATGTTACACTTTGAAATTTTAAATAACATACATTTAACGTTTTGAAAACAAATCTGTTAAGGCTTTCATAAAATCGCGTATCTATATAACAATCAGTGTTATATAGCTTTAAAATTAAATAACATTCAAAATTTTTTGAATACAGAATTATAGTCGTATTCTATGCCTTATATTTGAAGTAATAAACAGAAAAACATGAATAAGAAGGTTATTTTAATGATACTAGATGGTTGGGGAAAATCACCAGACCCAAAAGTTTCAGCAATTGATAATGCAGAAACTCCATTTATAGATGAGTTGTACAATACATATGCTAATGCTAGTTTGCGAACAGACGGTTTACACGTAGGTTTGCCAGAAGGACAAATGGGTAATAGCGAGGTAGGACATATGAATCTTGGTGCTGGTAGAATTGTGTATCAGGATTTAGTTAAAATTAACCTTGCTGTAGAAAATAAAACCCTTCAAGAAGAGCAAGTACTAAAAGATGCTTTTAATTATGCTAAGGCGAATGGAAAAGATGTACACTTATTAGGTTTGGTGAGTGATGGTGGAGTACACTCTCATATAAATCATGTATACGGACTTTTAGACGCCGCAAAAGCGAATGATTTGGAGAATGTTTATGTTCATGCTTTTACAGACGGTAGAGATGTAGATCCTAAATCTGGTTATGGTTTCATTTCAGAGTTAGAAGAATATTTAGCCAAAACAACAGGTAAACTGGCAACCGTTACAGGACGCTATTATGCCATGGACAGAGATAAACGCTGGGAGCGTGTTAAATTAGCCTATGATGCTGTTGTGCACGGAGAAGGAAAACAGACTACTAATGTTCTAAAAGATATACAGCAAAGCTATGAAGAAGATGTTACAGACGAATTTATTAAACCACTGGTAGTTAATCAAAATGGCAAGCCAATAGCAACTATAAAGGAAGGCGATGTTGTTTTGTTCTTCAATTTTAGGACAGATCGTGGGCGTCAATTAACACAAGCATTATCTCAAGAAGATTTTCATGAGTACAACATGCACAAATTGAATTTACATTATGTTACCATGACTAATTATGATGATAATTTTAAAGGTATCAACGTAATTTTTAATAAAGATAATTTATCTGAAACTCTAGGAGAAGTACTAGAAAAACATGGAAAAAAGCAAATTAGAATAGCAGAGACAGAAAAGTATCCTCATGTTACTTTTTTCTTTTCTGGAGGAAGAGAAGAGCCTTTTGAAGGTGAAACAAGAATTCTTAGAAATTCACCAAAAGTTGCTACTTACGATTTAAAGCCCGAAATGAGTGCTTATGAATTAAGAGATGCTCTTATACCAGAACTCAATAAAGGTGAAACAGATTTTGTCTGTCTTAATTTTGCAAATGGCGATATGGTTGGTCATACTGGTGTTATGGAAGCTGCAATAAAAGCTTGTGAAGCTGTAGACGAATGTGTGAAAGATGTTGTAACAACAGCTTTAGAAAATGATTACACTACTATTTTAATTGCAGATCACGGTAATTGTGAAACCATGATTAATCCTGATGGAACACCGAATACAGCACATACAACTAATCCTGTACCTGTAATCTTAATTGATAAAGACCTAAAAGAAATAAAAGACGGTATACTTGGAGATATTGCGCCTACTATTTTAAAGTTGATTGGTGTAGAGCAGCCTGATGCTATGACGCAGCATAGCCTTGTATAAATGACTCATTGTTTTAACTTTGTCGACTAATAATTGATTGATTGCATGAATTTTCAGGATAGATTAATAATAGCAGTAGATTTTGATGGAACTATAGTAGAAGATGCGTATCCCAAAATAGGGAAAACAAGAATCTTTGCTTTTGAGACCTTAAAACGTCTTCAACAAGATGGTCATAGACTTATCTTATGGACCTATAGAAATGGTGCGAAATTGCAAGAAGCTGTAGATTTTTGTAAAGAAAATGGTATAGAATTCTATGCTGTAAATGCTAGTTTTCCAGAAGAAAAATATGATTACAGCCGTAGCCGAAAAATTCATGCAGACTTATTTATAGACGACAGAAATATAGGAGGCATACTTGGTTGGGGCGAAATTTATCAAATGATTACCAATGAAGAGCCAAATATTAAGCCATCCAAAAGAAAAGGTGGCCTTTTTGGTTGGTTTAAATAAGCAGTTGGTTTAAGTTAATTCAAAATAAGCTCTGTCAATTTCCTCTCTATGGTCTGGGTGGGCAATATCTACAAGTGCCTTTACACGTTGCTTTATTGTTTTTCCAAATAAATTAGCAATACCGTATTCTGTAACCACATAGTGTACGTGGGCTCTTGTTGTAACAACACCAGCACCTGGTTTTAAAGCAGGTACAATTCTGCTAATACCTTTTCGGGTAACAGAAGGTAAGGCGATAATAGCCTTTCCGCCTTTGCTTAAAGATGCACCTCTGATAAAATCCATTTGTCCACCAACACCAGAGTACATTTTAGAGCCAATAGAGTCAGCACAGACTTGGCCAGTTACATCTACCTCAATAGCAGAATTTATTGCTACCATTTTAGGATTTTGTTTTATGTACGATGTGTTATTAGTGTAATTAGAAGCTCTCATTTCTACAAAAGGATTGTCATCTACATAATCATATAAGCGCTTAGATCCCATTAAGAATGTAGTTAAAGCACGTCCTCTGTTTATTTTTTTATAATTACCATTTATAACATCGCTTAGAATTAAGTCTATAACGCCATCAGAAAACATCTCGGTATGCAAACCTAAATCTTTGTGGTTAGTTAATCTAGACAATACAGCGTTAGGTATGTTGCCTATTCCCATTTGTAGCGTACTTCTATCTTCAATTAGGCTTGCAACATAATCTCCTATTTTGCTTTCAATCTCTGATGGTTCAGAAGCGAGCATTGTAGGGATCTCATCATCAGCCTCTACAAAATAATCTATTTCAGAATAATGTATAATTCCTGCTCCATGCGTACGTGGCATATTTTTATTAACCTGAGCAATAACAGTAGTGGCATTATCTATTGCAGCCAATGTAGCCTCAACAGATACACCTAACGATAAGTAACCATGTTTGTCTGGTTCAGAAACATGAATTAAAACAACATCTAAATCTAGAATGTTTTGGTGAAATAATGTAGGTAATTCACTAAGAAAAACAGGTGTATAAGAGCCATTACCAGCATGTAATGTATGTCTCACATTTTTACCAATAAAAAAGGAATTAACATGAAAACTATCCTTTAGCTCTGGATTAGCATATGGTGCTTCACCTTCTATATGTAAATGACAAACTTCAACATTTCTAAGCTCTTCGTGCCTAGCCGACATGGCGTTTATTAATTGTTGAGGAGCCGCTGCTGCTGCTTGTATATATACTCTATCGTTAGATTTAATGACTTTTACCGCTTCTTCGGCACTTACTGTTTTAAACATTTGCTAAAATTTAGATTACAAACTTACTGCTCAAAAGATAGAAAAAAACTGTTTTTTATCATGTTTTTCTAAAATTATTTAATAGTTATAAATGCCTATCTTTGCAGCTCAATTTAGGAAACATGATTATAGTAAAAACCAGAGAAGAAATTGAGTTAATGAGACAAAGCGCACTTATTGTTTCTAAAACATTAGGTATGCTTGCAAAAGAGATTAAAGAAGGTGTAACCACCAATCATTTAGATACTATTGCAGAAGAATTTATAAGAGACCATGGTGCATTGCCAGGTTTTAAGGGTTTATACGATTGCCCTTCTACATTATTATGTAGTGTTAATGAAGCGGTAGTACATGGATTGCCAACAGATATCCCATTAAAAGATGGAGACATTGTATCTGTAGATTGTGGGGCGCTTATGAATGGTTTTTATGGAGATCATGCCTATACTTTTGAAATAGGAAATGTTGCTGAAGACACTAAGAAATTAATTAAAACCACTAAAGAGTCTTTATACGTAGGTATAGAACAGCTTAGAGTAGGAAATAGAGTAGGAGATGTTGGTTTTGCAATACAACAATATTGCGAGGCTCAAGGATATGGCGTTGTTAGAGAGTTGGTTGGTCATGGTTTAGGACGAAAAATGCATGAAGATCCAGAAATGCCAAACTATGGAAGACGTGGCAGAGGTAAAAAGTTTATAGAGGGTATGGTCGTTGCTATAGAGCCAATGATTAATATGGGAACGCACAGAGTAAAGCAACTTAAAGATGGTTGGACAATCGTTACCCAAGATGGTAAGCCTAGCGTGCATTTTGAGCACGATATCGCCATTGTAGATGGTAAGCCAGAGATACTTTCTACTTTTGCTTATGTGCACGAGGCTTTAGGTATAACGTCAGACGAAGAAGATAAATTTAGACAAAAAGCACTAGTATTATAATAGTCAATGAATATTGAACAATTAGAATCTGAATTAACTCCGCTTAGAACAGCGTTAAATAATCACAAATTATACAAAGCTTTAGACTCCATTGAAGATGTTAAAGTATTTATGGAGCAGCATGTGTTTGCAGTGTGGGATTTTATGTCTTTGTTAAAAGCACTCCAAAATAGTTTAACAAACACATCGGTTCCGTGGACACCTGTCGGTAATTCTGCAACCTCTCGTTTTATAAACGAAATTGTTCTAGGAGAAGAGAGTGATGTTAATGAGCTAGGTCAACCTAAAAGTCATTATGAGATGTATATTGATGCGATGCATCAAATAGGTTCTAGCACTTTACAGATTGAAAGTTTTCTTAATGAAATAAAGCAAGGAAGATCTATTGAAGAGGCTTCGGTTTTAGTAGGTTTAAATGAGGCTACATCTAAGTTTATTGAGTTTACTTTTAATGTTATAGACACTAAAGCAACTCACAAAATAGCTTCTGCTTTTACATTTGGAAGAGAAGATGTCATTCCTGATATGTTTTTTCAGATTATAAATCAGTCTAAAACTAGTGACAACACATACAGTAAGCTAACATATTATTTAAATAGACATATTGAGTTGGATGGCGATGAGCATGGTCCTTTATCTCTTAAAATGATTGAAGAGTTATGTGGAAATGATGCTAAAAAATGGGAGGAAACTTTAGAAATTTCAAAGTTAGCATTACAACATAGGATTGCCCTTTGGGATGGTATATATCAATTGATATCTTCAAACAAAACAGTTGAAGTTTAATTACTTTTGAAACGACTTTTTAAAATCATATTAAACTTAGTACCAAGACCTATATTGATTAGGTTAAGCTACATCGTAAGACCAATTTTAGCCTTTTTTTTAAAAGGAAATAAATACACGGATCCTATAGATGGTAAAAGTTTTAGATCTTTTTTAGCGTATGGTTATGTAAAACAACGCGAAAATATTTTATCACCATCAACACTTTCATTAGAAAGACATCGTCTGTTTTGGCTATATCTTAAAAATGAAACCGATTTTTTTTCAAACAATTTTAAAGTGCTTCATTTTGCGCCAGAGCAGTGTTTTTTAAAACGGTTTAGAAAACTAAAGAATATAGATTACACTACTACAGATTTATTGTCTCCTATTGCAGATGTTAAGGCAGATATTTGTAATCTTCCTTTCGAAGATAACAGTTACGACGTTATTTTTTGTAATCATGTGTTAGAGCATATACCAGACGACACTAAGGCTATGCAAGAGCTATATCGTGTTATGAAACCAGGTGGTTGGGGAATTTTTCAAATTCCTCAAGATTTAAATCGCAATGTTACATTTGAAGATGATAGTATAACTGATAAAGCCGAACGTGCTAAAATCTTTGGGCAATACGACCATGTTAGAATTTATGGTAGAGATTACTTTGATAAACTGAGAAGTATTGGTTTTACGGTTGAAGAAGTGGATTATACAGCGACTTTATCAGACTCTGAAATTGATAGATTCCGTTTAGCCAAAGGGGAGGTAATTCCAGTTGTTTATAAAAAATAGATTGAAATGAGTCAACAGATATTTATAATTACAGGAGCATTATTCGGAATGTTATCTATAATATTTGGCGCGTTTGGTGCTCATGCTTTAAAGAAAATCTTATCTGAAGACCAACTTAAGAGTTTTGAAACAGGTGTAAAATACCAAATGTATCATGCTATTGTTTTATTAGTACTTGGCTGTAATCAAGAATTCTCTACACCAGCTATGTATTGGTTTTTTACTATTGGAATTGTTTTATTTTCTTTTAGTATTTATGGCTTAATTTTAAGTGATGCTAAAGGGAAAAAACTAAAATTTTTAGGTCCAATTACGCCTATTGGTGGTTTACTTTTTGTAATTGGTTGGTTGCTCATAGTATTGCGAGCTTGGTAATAAAAAAGTCGCATCAAAAACGAACAAAGATGCGACCAATTCATATAGTTGCTGACTATAATAGTCAATTATAAGACACGCATATATCAATTAGGTCACATGTGTTATTCCGGAAAGCCATTAAGACTCAAAGTTTCCAATTCTCCTGATTCATTTTCAAAAATAAAATAGGCTTTTAACTCAGGATGTCTGCCTAGTAATACTTCAACTTTTTCTATTCCCATAGCCTGAAAAGCTGTGGCATAAGCATCTGCCGTCATACAATCTGGTGCTATAACCGAAACACTTAAAATGTTGGTTTTTGTTGGGTAACCAGTTCTTGTATTTATAATATGTGCATATCTGTTTCCGTTTTCATCGGTTTTAAACTTACGGTATGTGCCAGAAGTTGCCATAGCTTCATCTTTTAGTTCTAAAGCTTTAAAAACAGATTGTTCTCCATCAAAACGTGGTTCGTCTAGGCCAACTTTCCAAGGTGCTTGTTTTTCATTGTTTATACCTTTTACCCTAATTTCACCACCAATTTCAACCAAATAATCTTTAATGTTTTTACTTTCTAAAAATTCAGCGATAACGTCTACACCATAGCCCTTGGCAATGGCATTAAACTCTAGATAAGATGTTTTTTGTTTTATAATTTTAGAGCCTTTTAATCCTACTTTGTTTAGACCAACAAACTTCATAAGACTATCTATGGTAGTGCTGTCGGTTAAAAATTTATTGGTGTCTGCTCCGAAATTCCAAGCATTAACTACATTTCCTATTGTTGGATCAAATGCACCTTCGGTATATCTATACACTTCCTTAGATTTTTTAAACACACGTTTAAAATGTTCATCAACTTCTACATCTTCATTTTTGTTAATTCTTGAAATATCAGAATCTGGAATATAGGTAGAAAGCGATTTATTCACCACATTAAAAAGGCTGTCAAATTGTTTTTGATAGTTTTCACCATTTTCAGAATAAAATTGAATATTGTATCCAGTGCCAAAAACTGGTCCTGAAACTTTAATGTTTTTAGGTTCTTTTTGACAAGAGAATATCGTTAAAAGAAAGGCTAATAAATAAAAATTCTTCATTGTTTTTAGTTGAGGTTCATTTCAATGACTTGAATGCCATTATACTCTATAAGGTATTCTTCATTGAGGTAGATTGGTAAATTTTCACCTTCAGGATTTCCTAATCCAACACCAGCATATAAAACCTTGGCGTTTTTTTCGAAGGCATGTTTTTTAAAGGTTTCCATCCAAACCACATCATAATTATTAGGATTTTCGGGTAACATTACCGCTCTTACAATTACAAAATAGTATTGGCTGTTTTTATCAATACAAACAAATTGAGGATGTCTTTTTAGCTTACTATTTATAGCGACAAATTCAAAACCACGAGATTCTAAATCTTTACCAACATGATTCATGGCTAAGTTGTGTAATTCTTGTTTTGTAAGTGCTTTGCTCATATTATTTCCCTTGAAACTGAGAGTCTATTTAGTTTTGGCAAAAATACAACATTGAATTATTAATCTGAAGAAGATTCCTGCCTTCCCAGGAATGACAATACTTACTTAAATCTAACAAATTTTGCGCTACTAAACGTGTAATTGGAAACAGGTGTAATAGCATCATCTTCTAATTTATACCATGGAGAAATAGAAGAATCGGTTAAGTTTTTAACGAGGTGAACACTTTGTGCAGGTGTATTGCCTTGAAGTAGAAGAAATAATTTTTCGCCTTTGTCATTAATAACTTCATCACAAAGCATTACAATATGTCCTGGGCTACCACCTTTTATTAGCATATCGCCAATTTTTAAATCTTTGGCTTTTACAGATTTTAGTTCATTGTATAGTGATAACGTACCAGAATAAGTATAAATGAGGTTTAGGTATTTGTAAAAATTTTCTTTAGTGTGATTAGCACTTGCCGTTTTGTGAAAATAGACTTTGTTTCCACTAATTTTTGGTCTATAACCTTCTGCATATTTTTTCCAAGAACAGTAATGACCAGAAGTAAAATTGAAGCCAATCTCATCCTTTCTGTCGTTATCCCATAGATATTCACTTCGTATTCTAATAAGGGCATCTGCGCATTGTTGCAAACCATTTTTGGGTACAGGAACTTCTAGTATGCCGATATGACCTCTTTGCCAAAAGTACTCTGTATTATCGTAGTTTATGATTTTGCTGCCAAAGGCTTTGAGTTTGTAATTTCTAAGGTAAGCTTCAAAACTACCTTTAGGATATTCAACACGTTTATAACCATCAGGTATATTAACTCTAGATTTTATGGTTAAGCTATCTTTGTTGATTAAACTTGGAGTTTCAATTACAGCTTTTACCGTGTCGTAAGCTTTTTCTACAGGTTTAAATTGAAAAGCAACAAAAATTAAACCGATAATAAGTAAGAGGAGTATTAGTTTCTTCATAACTGATAAACGTTATTTTTTAAAGATTTCGTATTATATTCCTACTTTTATTTAAAATGACTATGTATCCACTATCAAAACGTTTGGGCTTAATCTTTGGGCCTTTACTATTTGTAATTCTTCAGGTTTTTCAGTTTAGTCTAATTTCAGACAAAGCAGATATTGTTATTGCAGTTGCATTATGGATGATAATCTGGTGGATTACAGAAGCGGTTTCTATTTCGGTAACTGCATTATTGCCTCTGTTTTTATTTCCTTTATTTAAAGTGATGCCAATAGATGAGGTTGGAGCTAACTACGGAAGCAAAATGGTGTTTCTGTTTTTTGGTGGTTTTGTTTTGGCTTTAGCCTTAGAAAAAGTAAATCTTCATAAACGTATTGCTCTAAATATTATAAAGTTTACTGGCACGACACCAAATAAGGTTGTATTGGGTTTTATGATTGCTACAGCTTTTATGAGCATGTGGATAAGTAATACAGCTAGTGCAGTAGTAATGTTGCCAATAGCCATGTCTGTAATAAACTTGCTTATAAATGATGCTGATGGTTTTACAAAGCAGGATCAAAATTTTGCACTAAGTGTAATGCTTGGTATTGCGTTTTCTGCTAATGCTGGTGGAATAGCAACAATTATTGGTACACCTCCTAATTCAATTCTAATTGGTTTACTAGAGAATGAATATAACATGGAGATAACCTTCTTGAATTGGTTGATTGTTGGACTGCCTTTCTCAATAATATTAATCACTGTAATCTATTTTGTTTTAATAAAGCTTTTTCCAAATGATGGAATAAAATTCGGCGCTTCAAAAACTGTAATTGTTGAAGAATTAAATAAGTTGGGTAAAATCTCACCCAAGGAAAGACAAGTGCTAATAACATTTGCTGTAATAGTGTCTCTATGGATTTTTAGAACAGTCATTAATGGTATATTACCAAAGCTTAGTTTAACAGATACAATGATTAGTATTTTGGGAGCTTTAGTGCTGTTTTCAGTACCACATAAGTTTAACAAAGGTGAGTTTATTTTAGAATGGAAAGACACCCAAAAGTTAGCTTGGGGAATTTTAATTCTATTTGGTGGCGGATTGGCTTTGGCAAAAGGCATGTCTGCAAGCGGTATAGTAGATCTAGTTGCAGAAACGATTTCTAAAAGTGAAATAAGTGTTTTATTCACGGCTTCGTTACTTATCTTCTTAATGTTATTTATGACAGAGTTGATGAGTAACGTAGCACTTACAGCCGTTTTAGCGCCTGTTGTTGCAGGTGTTGCTATTGGTTTAGAAGTGCCAATATTGTATTTGCTTATACCTGTTACAATGGCAAGTAGTTGTGCATTTATGTTACCAATGGCAACTCCTCCAAATGCTATCGTTTTTGCAAGTGGTTTTGTAAAAGTGCATCAAATGGCAAGGGTAGGTGTGATATTAAATATTATCTCTGTGCTCTTATTAATTTTAATGTTTCAGTATATTCTGCCACTAATATTTTAAAAGATTCAATTATGAATTTTAATAACGTAAAACCAATATTTGTTGTAAATCTTTTGATTTTAAGCCTACTATTTTTTGGTTGTAAGTCAGTTGAAAAATTACCAGATCCATTACAAGCAGGATGGAAAGGAGAGAAAGTTTGTGAAGTTGTTGAAGAAAACAAATCTGTACGTGTTTTAAAATGTACATTTCCGCCAAATGTTGGTCACGAGAAGCATTATCACAGTCCACATTTTGGTTATACGTTATCAGGAGGTAAATTCAGAATTACTGATACAACAGGTACTCGCGAAGTAGATGTGCCAAAAGGTTACCACTTTTCTAATGATGTTAAAACTATTCATGAAGTGTTAAATATTGGTGAAACCACAGCTGTTTTTTTGATTGTTGAATACAAGTAAATTAAATAATTAGTATCTTTTATAGCGAAAAAGAAAAGCTATGAATACTACAAGTAAGAGATTTGATAAAGCTTTGAAAAAGCTTTATGCCGCCTTTCATAATAAAACACTCAATCCTGAAAACTGTAAACAATGCGCTGTCGGAAATATTCTTGATAACAACGATAGTTGGCAATATATGACGGACTTGCATGGCTCCAAACGCTTAAACTATGTAGGCTTAGTTCACCAAAATTTAGGAAGACGTTTTAATGGCTATGCACCAATAGAATTATTAACAATTGAAGCTTCCTTTTTAGAAGGTTGTGGTTATCGTTTGGGTAAAACCTATTGCCATAAGCCAGATTATTATAAAAATCAAGATATTTTATTTAATGGTTTAAATGCTGTTGTTGCGACTTTATGCGAGTTGGATGGTGTCAAAAATGTTATGGATTGTAGTTCTCTGTTTGATTATGAACTTAAAGATGATTTCAATCTACAACATGCTTAGGTACCAAATACTGAAACCTATTAGAAAAGCAATACCCAACCAAGACAAAATATGTAAGCCTAAACTCGGTCTCCAGGCTTTAGGTGTATGTTTACTACAGAGCAGTTTGTAATTTATAATAGCATAGAAAGGTGCTGTTACAAAAGATAGAATTGTAGCGACTTTAATGAGTAATCCCATCTCAGAAGCCAGAAATAAAAAGATAATTATGGTTCCGAAGGTTAAAATTAGTATCCAGTTGAGGTAACCTTTTTTGTAGGTTTTATTGTTGAGTATCTCTAAACTTTTGTTCATAGCTCTAGGAGAAGCATCTAGTGTGGTAATAGTGGTACTAAACATAGTTGTAAATGCAGCAATGCCAATAAGAATTTTAGCCCAATCACCTAAACTTTTGGTGTATAATTCTATAAGTTGGTTAGAAAATATACCAGCTTTATTGCTAAAGTTATTTCCTGAATCGTGCATTACAAAATAGCCTAAACTGACAAAAGCAATTCCTAAAAGTATAGCACCAAAAAAGCCGACGTTAAAATCTAACAACGCATTTTTTGGGCTAAATGACCCTTCGTTTTTTTTCTTTTCTAATGCCCAAATTGAATGCCATACAGAAATATCTAAAGGTGCTGGCATCCATCCCATAAAGGCGATTAAAAAAGCAATTTCAATTTTATTGTTTGGTAATACCTGATTGAAATCTATGGACCTATCTAATTCAGTAAAAGCAAAATAGACAGCAACCAAAGTGCTTATGGTAAGTGTAATTATAATCACTTTAATAAGCTTGTCTAAGGTATTGTACTTCCCAATCAATAGAATAAATAGGCAAATAAAGAGTAAGATAATCGTCCAGATTTCTACACTGCTTATACTTTCAATACCAAAATTCAAAAATGAAATATCACCAAAGAGCGAATTGGCCAAACCTGCCGTAACGATAGTTACAGCAGCTTGAATTGTAAACATAGTGGCTAAGCTTAAAATGAAATAGGTTATTAAAATGGACTTACCTAATTTGTGATATCCTTCTAGCAAACTCTCTCCCGTTGCTGCAGCATATCTAGGACCAAATTGAAAAAATGGATATTTGAATAGATGAACAAGTAATAATGCCCATAAAAGACCTAAACCAAAATCAGCACCAGCCCTTGTTGATTGTACCAAGTGCGAAACACCAATTGCTGCACCAGCAAATAGTAAACCAGGACCTAATTTTTTGATATGAGAAAGCATTACGTTTTAGTAATAATAGCAGCTAATAGTTTTTTTGCTCGTAATAGTTTTACCTTAACATTGTTAATAGGTTCGTTAAGTTCCTCAGAAATTTCTTTGTAGCTCAATTCCTGAAAATACCTTAGATTAATAACTTCTTGGTAATGCGGTTTCAGCTTTTTAATATCTCTAAGTAGTTTGGCAAGATTTTGTTCAGTAATGATTTTATCTTCGGGAGTAGGCGAGTTATCTATAATCTCTAAGTAGTTGTCTTCGTTGTCTTTTGAGGTGTTTTGTATGGTCTTTTTTTGCTTTCTTACTAAATCTATATGGATATTTTTAGATATAGTAATTAGCCAAGTTTTAAACTTATAATTCTCATCATAAGTATTTATTTTATCAAAAGCTTTAGAAAAGGTTTGGATGGTAATGTCTTCAGCATCATTTTCATTTTGAGTACGCATTAGCTGAAAAGAATACACATCATTCCAAAAAGTGTCAAGAAGATAATTAAACGCAATCTGGTCATTTTGTTTGGCTCTGTTAATTGCGTCTGTTATTTCCAATGTTTAGGTGTAGATATAAGATTAGCAATAAAGATACTTAATTGTGTGCTAACTAAAAATAATTCTAGAAAAGGTGCAAAAAAGATAAGATTAGCGTCGTCTAGTTTTTTTGCGGTAAGCCCAAAGCATAATAGCTGAATCATAAAACGAAGGGCAATAATGGCTAATACCCATTGCATTTTATACCCAAGGACTATGAGTGTTATAGCAAAAACCCAAAACAAAAGTTGAGATGCGTAAAATAAACCTAAAAGGATTTTGTGTTTTGTTTTATAAAATGAGGCAGTACTTACGTGTCTGCGCTTTTGCAATATCCAATCTTTAAACGTTTTTTTTGGTTCTGAGATTGTAAAGCTTTCTTTTGAAAAACAGATGTCTGTATTATTTGCATTAGCAACTTCATTTATAAACAAATCATCATCACCAGATTTTATAGACATGTGGCCGTTAAAGCCATTATTGTTAAAGAACAATTCTTTTCTATAAGCCATGTTTCTGCCAACTCCCATGTAAGGTAAACCTAATTTGGCATAAGAGAAGTATTGTAGTGCGGTAATAATGGTTTCAAACCGTATTAGGGCATTTAAGATTGAATATTTCTTTTTGGCATATGCGCCATAACCCAACACAATAGCTTTTTGGTTTGAAAATTTACTACTTATTTGTGCAAGCCAATTATTAGAATTTGGTTTACAATCGGCATCAGTAAAAACAAGGAAATCGTTGCTTGAAGCTTTAATACCAAGGGTTAATGCGTATTTTTTATTTCCCCAAAACGCTTCATTAGATTTTACATCTACAATTTTGACGTTTTTATTATTGGCTTCAAAACGTTCCATAACTTCTAGTGTATCATCAGAAGAACTATCGTTAACCAATACAATTTCAAAATTGCTATAATCTTGTTCTAAGATATAAGGAAGATTTCTTTTTAAATTTTCTTCTTCGTTTTTAGCACAGATAATTACAGAAAGTGGTATGTGCTTTTTAAGTTTGGTTTCCGAACGTTGTAAGGAAAAAGAAAACAGATAGATTAAATAATAAATAAGCTGTAAGCTAACTATAACTACAAATACTATAAATAGTATAGTGGTAAAGCTCATTTAAATTTAAGAATGTTGAGGTTCGCTACAATCTTTGAATTGATCTGGAGTTTTTCCACAAAAACCGCAAGCTTCTCCTTCTTTGTTTAGCATAGGATTCTGACTGGCGCAGGTGCCAGCAAATTTTCCATCTTTTTTTGCCCAGATTTTAATCGCAATTCCGGCAACTGCTAAAGCAAGCATTCCTAAAGTAAGAAGTATTAATTTCATCAGACTTAATAATTTGATGCAAAGATAAGGCTTTAATATAAAATTTGTAAGCTTTAAGCTAGAGGATTTCTAGAGGTGTAAAATCTAAAATATTATTCATCAAATAAAAAAAAGAGGCACAAACCGTGTCTCTTTATCCTAATTTTTTTTTGAAGTTTATTTTTCCTTAAGAGAAATCTCTGCAACTTCAGTATTATTTTCATTAGTTTCTTCTCCGTCTTTACCTATTTTAATACTTAAGGCTAAAGCATCTTCCATATACGGAATTTGTTTCATCTTACGGTCAGACTCATCCAATATACCTAAGTTTACCATTCGGTCTTGAAGTTCGGCCCAAATTTGGTAATGCTGATCTTCAGGTAGCTCAGGCAACTTAATTACATCTATCAATGATGTTTTATCTACAGGATTAATGTAGGCTACAGTTTTAAGATCTTTAGCTCTGTCATTACCATTGATAATGTATTTTCTGGCATTAGGATTGTTTAACTTGTTTAATTCAGAAGATAACTCAGATAGCCTGCTGTTATTTTTTTCAATATCACTTCTTAGGTCATAAATTTCGTCTATTACCACATTATTTTCATCTAAGAGATTCTTGTTTTTTTGGTACAAGAAAAATGTAGACGCAGCAAATAAAACAGCAGCGGCAGTTGCAGCTATAGTATACCAAGGTGTCTTTCTGTGTTGTACTAACTGAATTACTTTGGTATCATTTTTTTCTTCTAAGGCATCTAAGATGTTTCCTAAAATATTTTTTGGGACATCTACAGCGCCAGACTTAGCAATAATTTCTAAATTATTCTGAAGCTTTTCGTAAGCTTCGGCTGCTTCAGGATAATTACTAATAAAAAATTCTACCTCCTTGGTTTCCTCATAGGAGGCTTCACCTACTAAGTACTTGTTTAGTAAGTCAGAATTTAAAAAGGTATGTAATTTTGTTTCCATAATTCTGTTATTCTGGGTCGTAAACTTTTTTAAGTTCACGTAATCCTATTTTTAATCTCGATTTTATGGTACCAAGTGGAATGTCTAACTCATCGCTAGCTTCTTGCTGTGTCATACCCTGAAAAAATAAGGCATCTAACACAATTTGGTACTTTTCTTCGAGTCGTCCAACATGCTCTTTAATATCCAATACATCTTGGTTTAAATTGCTTGATGGTAAGATATATACGTTTGAAGTATCGATTTGGACTTCTTTCTGATATCGATTATTAAAACTTCTTAATTTATCTATAGCTGTGTTTCTTGCAATTCTAAATAGCCAAGTAAATAGTTTTGCTTTTTTTGGATCGTATTTATGAGCGTTTTTCCAGACTTTTATAAAAGTTTCTTGTAAAGCGTCTTGAGCAATTTCTTCGTTTATAGTTATTTTTAAAATAACACCGTATAGACTGTTAGAGTAGTTCTCATACAATAAATCTAACGCTCTTTTGTCGCTTTTATCAAGTAAGTCGATTATTTTCTGTTCGGTTGGTGTAACGCTCAAAATGTTAAAATCTTAGTTTTTAGATTTTTAAAACATCCAAAATGGATTTACAAACGTAAATATAGTTAAATACGGTAATATAAGTATTTCATATTATAAAGTTAGAATAGTCATTTTTTCAGAGAGATTGGTTAATAGCATTTAAAAGATTATTCTAAACTCAAAAGTCGTAACGAGGGTTACGACTTTTGTTTTATATAATGTTTACTTCTGTCTCTATTGAAATATTAAAAATTCGTTTAATAGTTTTTTGAATTAATTGTGCCAGTTCATAAATATCACTTCCTTTAGCATTACCATAATTAACTAGAACTAAAGCTTGCTTTTGGTGTACACCATAGTCATTGAATCTTTTTCCTTTAAAACCAGCTTGTTCTATTAGCCAGCCAGCAGGAACTTTAACCAAAGTATCCGATACTTTGTAAGATGGTACATCTGGAAAATTGGTTTGTAAGTTGTTGAACACTTCAATAGTAACTACAGGATTTTTAAAAAAACTACCACTATTACCTATTTCTTTTGGGTCTGGTAGTTTACTTTGTCTAATAGCAATTACTGCATTAGATACATCTTTAATTGTTGGTTTTACAATATTAGATGTTTGGAGTTCTTGCTTAATAGCACCATAATCTGTGCGCAGTTGGTGATTTTGTTTGCTAAGCTTAAATGTAACGCTTGTAATGATGTATTCGCCTTTTAAATCTTGTTTAAAAACAGATTCTCTATAATCAAATTTGCAATCTTCTTTTGTAAAAGTTCTTGTGTCTAGACTATTAACGTTAATAGCTTCGCAACTTTCAAACACATCTTTTAATTCTACACCATAAGCTCCTATATTTTGAATAGGAGATGTCCCAACATTACCAGGAATTAAAGATAGGTTTTCAATACCACCATAATTGTGCTCTATGCACCAAAGGACAAACTGATGCCAGTTCTCGCCAGCCATAGCTTTAACAAAAACAGCGTCATCAGTTTCATTGGTTACTTCAATTCCTTTTAGGTTTATATGAAGCACTAGCGCTTCTATATTTTTTGTAAGGAGCATATTGCTTCCTCCACCAAGAATAAATATTGGTTCGTTACCTTTGGTTTTTAAAACCTCAATTAGAGCTGCTTCAGTTGTAATATTACAATACGATTTTGCTTTGGTATCTAGGCCAAAAGTATTAAAAGGTTGTAATGAAACATTGTGCTCTATAACCATATTAGTCTTTATATACTTTTAGGGCTTCCTCTAATATTTTAACGGCTATTCTAAGACTATCTTCGTTAAGTACATACGCAATCCTTATTTGGTTACGACCAACTCCAGGTGTAGAGTAGAAGCCAGCTGCAGGTGCTACCATGATAGTGCTATTTTCATAATCAAAAGACTCTAACAGCCATCTTGCAAAATCATCTGAGTTTTTAACAGGTAATTCTGCAATACAATAAAAAGCTCCGTTAGGTTTAGCAACCTTTACACCAGGAATGTTTTCTAAGCCTTCAATTAAAGTATTTCTACGCTTTACATATTCTTCTTTAACGTCATCAAAGTAGCTTTGCGGAGTTTGTAAAGCAGCCTCACTAGCAATTTGCGCTAAGGTTGGTGGACTTAATCTTGCTTGGGCAAACTTTAGTGCCGTTTTTATAACCTCTTTGTTTTTAGAAACTAAATAGCCAATACGAGCACCACACATACTGTAACGCTTAGAAACTGAGTCTATAACTATTGCATGCTCTTCTAAGCCTGGTTCTTGTAATATGGAATAATGCTCTATACCATCATATACAAACTCTCTGTAAACTTCATCTGCAATTAAGAATAAATCGTGTTTCTTAACAATAGCAGCAAGTTTGTTGATTTCTTCTTTAGAGTATAAATAACCTGTAGGATTACCAGGATTACAAATAAGAATGGCCTTAGTTTTTGGTGTGATGAGTTTTTCAAATTCCTCTATAGGAGGAAGTGCAAAATTGTCTTCAATTTTAGAAATTACAGGGACCACTTTAACGCTAGAAGCTGTTGAAAAACCATTGTAATTAGCATAAAAAGGCTCAGGAATAATAATTTCATCGTCCTCATCCATAATACTACCAAAAGCAAAAAGCAAAGCTTCACTACCACCTGTGGTTACTATAATATCACTATGGGTTACATCAATATTGTTACGCAAGTAATATTGAGCAATTTTTTTTCTGTATTCTTCAGATCCTTCTGATCTTGAATAAGCAAGTATATCTAACGAGTGTACTTTTACAGCATCTAAAGCAACCGTAGGTGTTTTGATATCTGGTTGTCCTATATTTAAATAATAAACTGTTTTTCCTTGTTTATGAGCTTCTTCAGCAAAAGGAACCAATTTTCTTATTGGGGATTCTGGCATATTAATGCCTTTCTCAGAAATTTTCGGCATGGTAAAAATTTTAGAGTGCTAAGTTCTGAAATTTCTTAAAGTTTCTACAAAAAATAACGCTGAAAATGTATAGTTAAACAAAGATTTGTAAATTCAGTAAAATCTAATACCTATTGAAAAGACTTTACGCATATATAATTTTACTCTTTTTTTGCCTTAATAGTTGGTTTGTCATTGCTCAAGGCCAGTTTTTTCTAAAGGATAAGGTCAGTGAAAAAATTAATTTTGAATTTGCGGCTAACCTTATTATTATTCCATTAGAGATAAATGGCGTAGAACTGTCTTTTGTACTAGATACAGGTGTTAGTAAACCCATATTGTTTAATCTAACAGCCAATGATTCACTAGATTTAAAAAATACAAAAACGTTTTATTTACACGGTTTAGGCGCTGACGGAAAAATTGAAGCTTTAAAGTCTAGCTACAACAGATTTAAAATTGGTAATGCGGTAGGAAACAACCAAGATTTGTATGTGGTTTTTGATACAGATATAAACTTTACACCGCGTTTAGGTGTTGTTGTGCATGGTATTATTGGGTATGATGTATTTAAAGATTTTGTTGTAGAAATTAATTACAGTTCTAAATATATAAGACTACATAAGCCAGAATTATTTAAACCTAAAACATCTAAAAAGTGGAGAACCATTCCTCTAGAAGTATATAAAAGTAAACCGTACTTAGGTGCTGAAATAGATTTTGGATACAACTCAAAAGATGTAAAATTACTTGTAGATACTGGTAGTAGTGATGCTTTGTGGTTGTTTGAAAATAAAACTAAGGGTATAATGCCAAATGATTCGCTCTTCTTTAGAGATTATCTAGGCAAGGGATTAAGTGGTTCTGTTTATGGAAAAAGGTCTAAGGTTAAAGGTTTTCAACTAAGTTCTTTTAATTTAAAGAATGTAAATGTGGCTTACCCTGACTCAGTTTCAGTAGATACTAACAAGATTTATAAAGAAAGGGATGGAAGCGTAGGAGGTGACATTTTAAAACGCTTTAACTTATTTATAGATTATAATAATAAGAAATTGCATTTTAAGAAGAATCATTATTACAAAAAGCCTTTTACATATAATAACAGTGGTATTGTATTGGAATACAACGGAACCATGTTTGTAAAAGAAGAGATTAAAATTCCTAAAACCGATGGATATAGCCTTAATGACGAAATGAATTCGGTTAAAATAGACCTTTCTTTTAGTCATAGAATGCTGCTAAAGCCGATGTACCGTGTTGTAGAATTACGAAAATCTTCTAATGCCTATGCTTCAGGCTTAAGAGTTGGAGATATTTTATTGAGCATAAACGGCAAAGAGGTTTATAATTTAAAACTCAACGAAATCAATGAAATTTTACATGGTAAAACAGGTAGACCCATAAAGCTTAAAGTAGAGCGTAATGGAGAGGTCAAAACTTTTAGATTTAAACTAGATAATGCCTTTAAAAAAAATGAGCCCTCAGATTGAGAGCTCATTAGTTTTTTATTTTAATTGAGATTATTGCTCAATCATACTTTTTTCTTTCTTGTCTAAAACACTTGTTTTATCAGGATCTATAACTAATCCTTTAATCTTTAGAGCCACTGTTGGTGTTTCAGCATTAGAATAAACGGTAATAGTTTTTCTAATAGGATTAACTCTCTTAGTGTCATATTTTACTTCAATTTCACCAGTTTCTCCTGGCATAATTGGATCTTTCGGCTTTTTTGGTACTGTGCATCCACAAGTAGATTTTACATTAGAAATTACTAGAGGAGCGTTTCCTGTATTAGTAAACTCAAATGTTCTTACACCATCAGAACCTTTTTCAATTGTTCCGTAATCGATAACAGTGGTCTTAAACTCTATCTTAGCTACTTTCTTTTCTTGAGCAAAAGATCCTAAACTGATTAAACCTACAAATAGAATTGCTATTAAATTTTTCATCATTTAAATTTTTAAATTGATACTACCAAAACTACTTACTTTTTAATTCCCATCAAAATTAATTAGATGTAATACATGCTATTTAACAGAATTTAAGGTGTTATATACACTTTAAGTATCTAATAATTTTTCAAAAAAAGAAATATAAGTACTTTTGTGAGTTACTTAGCAAAAACAATACCAAATATGGAAATTCCATCAAAATATAATGCATTGTCAGTAGAAAAAAAGTGGTACGACTACTGGATGCAGCACAATTATTTTCATTCTACACCAGATGAAAGAGAACCATACACCATAGTAATTCCACCACCTAACGTTACAGGAATTTTGCATATGGGACATATGTTGAATAACACCATTCAAGATGTGTTGATTCGTCGTGCACGTTTATTAGGAAAAAATGCATGTTGGGTTCCTGGTACAGACCACGCATCTATTGCTACAGAGGCTAAAGTTGTTGCCAAGTTAAAAGAGCAAGGCATAGATAAAAACGAATTAACAAGAGAAGAGTTTCTTAAACATGCCTGGGATTGGACGCACGAATATGGAGGCGTTATTCTAGAGCAACTAAAGAAATTAGGATGTTCTTGTGATTGGGATAGAACCAAGTTTACAATGGACGATGATATGTCTGAAGCTGTAATAAAGGTGTTTGTAGATTTATACAACAAAGGCTTAATTTATCGTGGTTACCGTATGGTAAACTGGGATCCTGAAGCTAAGACAACACTTTCTGATGAAGAGGTAGAATATGTTGAAAAACAAGGAAAGCTTTACTACGTAAATTATAAAATTGAAGGTTCTGATGATACCTTAACTATTGCTACAACGCGACCTGAAACTATTTTAGGAGACTCAGCAATTTGTATTAATCCTGAAGATCCAAGACATCAAAATCTTAAGGGTAAAAAAGCAATTGTACCTATTTGTAATCGTGTAATTCCAATTATTGAAGATGATTATGTAGATGTAGAATTTGGTACTGGTTGCTTAAAAGTAACACCAGCACACGATGAAAATGATAAGGTTCTTGGTGACAAACACAATCTTGAAGTTATAGATATCTTTAATGAAGATGCTACCTTGAACAGTTACGGTATGCATTACGAAGGGAAAGACCGTTTCGCTGTTCGTAAATCTATTGTAAAAGAATTACAAGAGCTCGGTCATATTGAAAAGATTGAGGATTATAACAATCGTGTTGGTATATCAGAGCGTACAAAAGCTATTATAGAGCCACGTTTAAGCGACCAATGGTTCTTGAAAATGGAAGATTTGGCTAAACCAGCTTTAGATGCAGTTCTTACAAATGGTGAGGTGAAATTATTTCCAAAGAAATTTGAAAATACGTATCGTCACTGGATGGAAAATATCAGAGATTGGAACATTTCTCGTCAGTTACTTTGGGGACAACAAATTCCTGCGTATTACTATGGTGATGGAAAAGAAGATTTTGTAGTTGCAGAAACTATTGAAGACGCTGTAAAATTAGCTCAAGAAAAGACATCTAATTCAGAGCTTCAAGCTTCAGATTTAAAGCAAGAAACTGACGCACTAGATACATGGTTCTCATCTTGGTTGTGGCCAATGAGTGTTTTTGATGGAATACGAAATCCAGAAAACGAAGACATAAAATACTACTACCCAACCAATGATTTGGTAACAGGTCCAGACATTTTGTTCTTTTGGGTAGCACGTATGATTATTGCAGGTTATGAGTACAAAGACCAAAGACCATTTGAAAATGTTTACTTAACAGGCTTGGTAAGAGATAAGCAAAGACGAAAAATGTCTAAGTCGCTAGGTAATTCGCCAGATGCCTTAAAGCTTATTGAAGAATATGGTGCAGATGGTGTAAGAGTAGGCTTGTTATTGAGTTCTGCAGCAGGTAATGATTTGTTATTTGATGAAGCTTTATGTCAACAAGGTAAAGGATTAGGAAACAAAGTTTGGAGTGCTTTTTACTTAACAACACTTTGGGAAGTATCTGATAAAATTGAACAACCTCAATCGAGTAAAATTGGTCTAGAGTGGTACGAAGCTAAATTTCAAAAAGTATTAGTAGAGATTGAAGATCATTTTAGTAAATACCGTCTTAGTGATGCATTAATGGCTATTTACAAATTAATTTTTGATGATTTCTGTGGATGGTTGTTAGAGATTGTAAAGCCAGCTTATGGTGAGCCAATTGATGCGATAACATATAATAAGTTAATTGCATTATTTGAAGACAACTTAAAAATCATGCATCCATTTATGCCATTTATTACTGAAGAGATTTGGCAAACTATGAAATCGCGTACACCAGAAGAAGCCTTAATCATAGCAAAATGGCCAGCTCAAAAAGAGGCGAATGAAGCGTTAATTGCTCAATTCGATTTTGCTTCTGAAGTGATTTCTGGAATCAGAAACATCAGAAAACAAAAGAATATTGCATTTAAGGATGCTATTGGATTCTCGGTTGTAAATAACGAAAAAGCAGAACCTTCGTTCGATGAGGTTATTGCAAAAATGGGTAATCTAAGTAGCTTTGATTATGTGAACGAACCTGTAGATGGTGCTTTAACCTTTAGAGTAAAATCTAACGAATACTTTATTCCAATGGAAGGAAGTATAGATGTAGAAGCTGAGGTTAAAAAGCTAACAGAAGAATTGAATTATACTGAAGGATTCTTAAAATCGGTTCAAAAGAAGTTGTCTAACGAGCGTTTTGTAAACAATGCGCCAGAGCAAGTTGTAGCTTCAGAAAAGAAAAAAGAAGCTGATGCTTTAGCTAAGATTGAAACGATTAAAGCAAGTTTAGCGAGTTTGAATTAATTTTATTTCTGAAGAATAAAAAAAACGATGAATCTTTAACTATTTGAGATTCATCGTTTTTTTAGTTTACATAAATTAGTCTTTCAGTCTTATTTTCCAAGCTAAGTCTAAACTTAATAAATGCTCATAATTGAAATCCGCTATAGGTGTAACGCTGTAAAATGTTGGTCTGTATATTATTCCGATATTTAATGTTCTGCCAATTTGGTAATAAATGTTTGTAGTTAGACCTAAGTTTTGGCTTCTTCTATTAATTTCAATTCTACTGTCAGGTTGTGATGTATCAACAAATTTCCAATTATTCCATGAGTAATTAATTCCATAACCAAAGCTAAATTTCCCAGATTTGTAATTGTCTGTTAACTCTAGGTTGAAGGTGCTCATATTTTCTCTGGTATCATCTAGAGTCACTGGCGCTGGAACAGGTACAAAAAAATCAAATGCTGTTAGCCCTTTAAAACTTAAAAATTTGTTTGAGCTGTAATAATATTCTAAACCAGTTGAAAGACCCCAAAATCCTGTGTTAGTTTTACTTTCAATATTTTCAGGTTGAAAATAAAAGTGATTCATGTAGGGTATTGACACGTGCAAAAATATTTCATTGGTTTTGTTAGTGCGATCACTTAAATAGTATTCATTTTTGCTATTGTATATATCTAGATAGACGTTTTTTGGATATGCATATCTATTAGGACTATTTTTATCAATCAACATTCCAATTCCATAATTTGTTGGAATGTTTAGCCAGTATTCAAAAGAATTCTTTGAATTGATTGTTACTGATTTTTCTATTGTGTCGTCTAAGATTTTGATATTAAGGTCTTCCTTTTTTCTTTCAACAATAATGGAAACCTTGTTTTTAGAAGTTGATAAGCTATCTCCGTTGTGTACTACAATGCCTGGTTTGTTAGTGTGTATATTTATTTGCTGAATATTTCCTTCAATTTCGTGTGATATTGTCGCGCAGGATGATAGTAATATAGTGAGGAAAATAAATAATACAATGTTTTTCATACAAAAGTCAATTGCGATGACTGGTCTTTTTTATGAAAGATGAAAAAATATGCAAAGGGTTGCGTGAAATCTCTCACTATAGAAGTTTTAGTTCATTGAGAATACTACCACTCATTTATTTTGTTGCTATCCAACTTCACAAAAATGAATAGTAAAATGGTAAAACCCCAAAGTCCTGAGCCACCATAACTAAAAAAAGGTAGAGGAATGCCGACTGTAGGTATTAAGCCCATTACCATACCAATATTAATAGTAAAGTGAATAAAAAGAATAGAAGCCACACCATAGCCATACACGCGGCTAAATTGTGATTTTTGAGCTTCAGCCAAATACAATATTCTAATAATTAAAAAGACAAATAAGAAAACAACAATACTACTTCCAACAAATCCCCATTCTTCACCTACAGTGCTAAAGATATAATCTGTTTCTTGTTCAGGAACAAACTTACCTGTTGTTCTAGTACCTTCAAGAAAACCTTTGCCTGTTAACCCACCAGAGCTTATAGCTTCTTCGGATTGAATGAGATTATAAGCCTCAGACTTTCTCATGTTTCCTAGCTTTACAGGGTCTTTTTCTAAACGTAACCAAAGGCTAATTCTGTTTTGTTGGTGTATTTGTAAGCCATGTTTGTAAAATAATTTTACTCCATACGCAAACCCTATTGCTACAAAAAGTACGAGAACGTATTGAAGTTTAGAAGCACGTTTCTTTTTTCTTATAAAATAACGAATTGTAAGTGCTATTGCCGAAACGATTGCAGTAATTGCAATTCCAAATTTTAAAGAAAGTACAGCTAAAATTATAAGCGATAGGGCTACAATTAAATAAATTTGTTGTAAACCTTCTCTATAAAAAACAAAGAAAAAAGCGGCATAAACTATAGTGCTTCCTGCATCGTTTTGTAGTAATATTAATAAAGCGGGAATAAATATAATAGCAGCAACACGTATCTGATCTTTTAAGGTTTTCATGTTGGTTTGCAAATCACTAATATATTTTGCTACTGCCAAAGCCGTTGCAAACTTGGCAAACTCACTTGGTTGAATAGTCATACTACCTATGCCATACCAAGAACGTGCGCCATTTACATCTTTACCGAATATAAATAGACCAACTAACAATAAAATGGCGGCTAAATATATGATACTTGAAAACCGTTCATAAAATTTTGCTTCTAGCGATAAGATTAAAACAATGATTACAAAGGTTAGCCCTATAAAAACAAGTTGTTTTCCGTAAAGTTCGGTCATGTTGAAATAACTCGTTACCTCACCATCATGAGATGCAGATAGAATATTAACATAGCCAAAACCTACCAGTAAAAGAAAAAGAATAATGGTTATCCAGTCGAACTTAAAACGTCTTTGATTTTCTCTGAGCATTAACTATTGTTTTAAGGTCTCTTGATCTTCAAGTTTAATAGCATAATTATCTATAACCTGAAGTGTGGTTTCACCATTGATTTTGAAAGGTTCACCAGAATGAGGTTTTGCATATTCATTTTCAAGACTGTGAGTTAGAATCCAATTTTCTAGATCCGTTCTGGTTATCTTTCCTTTAATATATTTTTCAATCATTAAACTTGCCATTCTTCCTGCAAATCGACTTCCCCAATATCCGTTTTCTACAAAAACAGCAATTGCAATTTTGGGATTATCTTTAGGTGCAAAAGCCACAAAAATTGAGTGGTCCGTTAATTGTGTTTTTTTACCGTCAATAATTGCAAAGTTTTCAGCAGTACCTGTTTTTCCACAGATTTCTATTCCTTCAACTTTTAGTGCTTTAGCAGTACCATCGTTGTAAACATCAAACATACCTTCTATTACAGGTTCAAAGTGTTGTCTGTCTATGGTTGTGTATTTTGGCGTGGTAAAATTTGATGGTATTGTATCTCCCTCGATGGTTTTAATGATATGAGGTGTGTAGTAATAACCACGATTTCCAATTGCAGCAGCCATGTTTGCTAACTGAATTGGTGTGGCCTCAACTTCTCCTTGTCCAATAGCATTAGAAACGATGTAGGTTGAGCCCCAGCGATTATCTCCGTAAGCTCTGTCATAATAATCTCCATCTGGAATACGACCAGGTCTACCAACAGATAAATCATTATTTAAGAAATCTCCCAGACCAAAACTCTTGGCGTGTGCAGCCCATTTGTTCATACCGTCACCAGCATCATCATATTTGTCAATAATTCGTCTGTAGACATTTACAAAATAAGCATTGCAGGATTGCGCGATTCCCATATTCATATCAACAGGACTTCTATGATGATGACAACCTGTTAATTTTCTACTGCCATAGTAATAGCCCATTCTACAACTAAAAGTGTCGTGCTCATCAACGACTCCTTCTTGCAAACCTATTAATGCGTTGATAACTTTAAACGGAGAGCCAGGAGGATATTGCGCCAAGAGACCTCTATCGAATAAAGGTTTTGCAATACTATCGTAATGTAGTTTTGTGTAGTTCTTAGATCTATTTCTGCCAACTAAAATATTAGGATTGTAACTTGGACCAGTTACCATGGCTAAAATTTCGCCACTACTTGGTTCTATAGCAACAATGCCGCCACGCTTATGCTGCATTAAAAGTTCTCCATAAGCCTGTAATTCTGAATCGATGGTAATGGTAATATCTTTACCAGGTACAGGTAACGTATCTAATTTTCCTTCTTGAAAAGGCCCAATAGTTTTATTAAACCTATCTTTTTGAATAAATTTTATACCCTTCGTGCCACGAAGAATTTCTTCATAAGATTGTTCTACACCCTGTTTTCCGATTAAATCTCCTAATTTGTAATAAGGTTGTTTTTCTATAATCCTTCTGTTGACTTCACCGATATCACCTAAAACGTTGGCTCCAATAGAGGTTTGGTATGATCTTAACGAGCGTTTCTGAATGTAGAAACCAACATATTTTCGCATCTTTTCCTGAAGAACAGCGTAATCTGATTTGGATAATTGCGGAACAAATGGAGAAGGTAATCTTGGAGAGTAGTTTTTGGCACGTTCTAATTTTTTGTCGTAGTCTTCTCTTGTAATCTTCAATAGGTTGCAAAACTCAATAAGATCTAACGAATCCATAGGTTCTACTTCTCTAGGTATAACCATGACATCATAAGATGGTTGATTAGCAACTAGTAATTTGCCATTTCTATCATATACATAACCTCTTTTAGGATAGGTGTACTCTTTTTTTATAGCTGAATCTTCAAAGATATCGTATTCATAACCGCCATAAATCTGTAGATAAAACAGGCGTGCTATAAAAATAAGACCAACAAGAATAACAGTAGTTAAGAGTAAAAGTTTTCTCATTTTTTGTTTCTACTAAATAGAATGATAATTAGGATACTTAGAATTATAGTAAAAATACTAGAGAATAACGTTTTTTTCAAGATTAAAAGTATACCAGAAATGTTAAAAACTTCTAACGAAAATAACATGAGATGATGCGTAAAAGTTCCGAGGGTAATATATGTAATTAAACTACCAAGCTCTGTATTACTAAATTTTATGCTTTGATGCTCGTATAACATCCCAAAAGATGTTTTTAAAAACACCGGTCTAGCATAAGCTAGAAGGACTGAGGCTGCTGCATGTACACCTCCAGAGTCTAAAAACATATCAACTAACATGCCTAGTAAAAAGCTAACTATTAGCAAGATAAGTCGCTCTTCTTTAATTGGAAAAAGAAATATAAAAATGATATAAATGTATGGATTGATGTAACCCAAAAAATTAATATGACTACAAATGATAACCTGTGACAAGAGCAGTAAGATAAAACGAATGCTATTTATACCTAAAACACTACTCATTACTGCTTCTTTGTAATTTTAATATTTCATCTCTGTCTCGGTTTTCAAGTATATAAATTGTACCAATGTTGGTCATGTCATTGAAAAGTCTTACTTGAATTGTGTATGTATCACCACTAATGTCAGTTTCAAAACTCTCAATACTTCCTATGTTAATTCCTTTTGGAAAAATTGAGGATTGACCACCTGTGACAATAGTGTCACCTACTTTTACTGGAGCAAATTTAGAAACATCTATCAGTTGAACCAACTCAGGTGTTTTTCCATTCCAGGTTAATGAACCTATGTGGTTTGAGTTTTTCAATTTGGCATTAATTCTACTTTTTTTACTTAAAATGGAAAGTACAGTAGCGTAATTTTTTGAGGTGTTATCAATAATACCAATAATGCCTTTTGATGTTATAACTCCAAAATCTTGTCTTACGCTATCGTTCTTACCTTTGTTGATGGTAAGAAAATTATTGGTTGAAGAATAACTGTTTTTATAGACATCTGCAGTTGTTATTCTATAGTTTTCTCTAGAGATTGTAGTATCTATAACTACATTGTTTTCTGAGTTTACAGAATTAAAAAGTTGTTCTTTTAAACGTTTGTTCTCTTCAGCCAGAATTTCATTTTCCTTTTCTAAATCAAAATATTTATCAATAGAATTTACGGTGCCATAAACACCACCAGACAAGGCGTTTGCAGAATTTATAAATTTACTTCTGTGGTATGAGTGCGATTGTATGGTAAGTGCTAAGCCAATACTAAAGAGAAATAAAAACAACAGAAAGGTTTTGTTTCTAATAACAAAATTGAAGATTTGTTGCATTTATTTCTCTTTTATTTTATCAATACGCTTTTGAATTTTGGTAAGTTTTTCAGCACAATTCCTGTACCTCTTACTACGGCTCTTAAAGGATCTTCAGCAATATAAACAGGTAAATCAGTTTTTTGAGATAGACGCTTGTCTAATCCTCGTAACATAGATCCGCCACCTGCAAGATAAATACCTGTGTTGTATATGTCTGCAGCTAATTCTGGTGGAGTTTGAGATAAGGTTTCCATTACAGAATCCTCGATTCTTAAGATAGATTTATCTAATGCTTTCGCGATTTCTCTATATGAAATCTGAACCTGTTTAGGCTTACCAGTTAATAAATCACGTCCTTGAACACTCATGTCTTCAGGTGGTAATTCTAAATCTTCAGTAGCAGCACCAATTTGAATTTTTATTTTTTCGGCAGTTCTATCACCAACATACAAGTTATGTTGTGTACGCATGTAATAGATAATATCGTTGGTAAATACATCACCAGCAACTTTAACAGATTTGTCACAAACAATACCTCCAAGTGCTATAACTGCAATTTCGGTAGTACCCCCACCTATATCTACAATCATATTACCTTTTGGTTGCATAATATCTACACCAATACCAATAGCAGCTGCCATTGGTTCATGGATAAGGTAGACCTCTTTGCCATTAACACGCTCACAAGATTCTTTTACCGCTCGCATTTCAACTTCAGTAATACCAGAAGGAATACAAACAACCATTCTCAACGCAGGATTAAAAAACTTTTTCTTGAGCGCAGGTATGTTTTTTATAAACATACTTATCATTTGCTCAGAGGCATCAAAATCTGCAATTACACCATCTTTTAGCGGTCTTATGGTTTTAATGTTCTCGTGTGTTTTACCTTGCATCATGTTGGCTTCTTTACCAACAGCAATTATTTTATTACTAATTCTGTCTCTTGCAACTATTGAAGGGTTATCTACAACAACTTTGTCATTGTGTATAATTAGTGTGTTTGCGGTTCCTAAATCTATGGCTATTTCTTCCGTTAGGAAATCAAAAAATCCCATGCGCGTTTATAATATTATTCGGGTTATTCTTGTCATATGTTTATGACTAAGCGTAAATGTAATAAATTATACGTTATTTCTGCCCTTATAGATGTCTTAACTCAATATATTTTTTAGTGCTTAAAATGACGTGTTCCTGTAAAGACCATAGCAACATTATTTTCGTTACAATAATTGATGCTTAATTCGTCTTTTATAGAGCCACCAGGTTGAATCACAGCTGTAATACCTGCATCATCTGCAATCTCTACACAATCTGGGAACGGGAAAAACGCATCACTTGCCATAACAGCTCCTTCTAAATCAAAATTGAAAGATTTTGCTTTGTGAATAGCTTGGTTTAGTGCATCTACACGACTTGTTTGTCCTGTTCCGCTTGCTAAAAGTTGTTTGTTTTTTGCAAGAACTATCGTGTTAGATTTGGTATGCTTACAAAGTTTTGAAGCAAAAATTAAATCTTCTTTTTCAGCATCAGTAGGTGCTTTTGTTGTAGCTGTTTTTAAGTCTTCTAAACCATCAGTTTTGTTGTCTTTATCTTGAACTAAAACACCATTTAAACAAGTTCTAACTGTTTTTTCAGATAGTTCAACATCATTTAAGATTAAAAGAATTCTGTTTTTCTTTCCTTTTAAAATTTCTAAAGCATCATCACTAAATGAAGGTGCAATAACAACCTCACAGAATAACTTGTGAATTTCTTCTGCAGTTGCTTTATCAATCTCTGTATTTGAGATTAAAATACCACCAAAAGCAGAAACAGGATCTCCAGCTAATGCATCTACATACGCTTGGTGAATAGTATCTCTTTGAGCAAAACCACAAGCATTATTATGCTTTAAAATAGCAAAAGTTGGGTCTTCACCTTTAAATTCTAAAATAAGATTTACAGCAGCATCAACGTCTAAAAGGTTGTTGTAGCTCAATTCTTTACCATGAAGTTTTGTGAACATGGCATCAAAATCACCAAAGAAAAATCCTTTTTGGTGAGGGTTTTCGCCATAGCGTAATACTTTTCCTTTTGTTTCACTAATCTTTAAAACGGTTTCTTCTTCATCTTTATTAAAATAGTTAAAAATAGCAGAATCGTAGTGAGAAGAAACATTAAAAGCCTTTGCAGCAAAACGCTTACGGTCTTCTTCAGAAGTTTCTCCATTTTTAGATTCAAGTAATTCTAAAAATTCAGCATAATCATCTACAGAAGATACACAGGTAACATCTGCATAGTTTTTAGCAGCAGCTCTAATAAGTGAAATACCTCCAATATCAATTTTTTCTATAATATCTTGATTGCTAGCTCCAGATGCTACCGTTTTCTCAAAAGGATATAAGTCAACGATAACCAAATCTATTTGCGGAATTTCAAACTCAGCAAGTTCAGCTACATCACCTTCATGATTTTGACGATTTAAAATGCCTCCAAAAACTTTTGGATGCAAAGTTTTAACTCTTCCACCTAAGATTGATGGGTAAGATGTAACGTCTTCTACAGGTACGACATTAATGCCTAAATCTTTAATGAATTTTTCTGTTCCACCTGTTGAATAAATGGTAACGTTAAGGTCGTTTAATTTTTTTACGATTGGTTCTAATCCGTCTTTACTAAATACCGAAATTAGCGCTGAGGATATGGTTTTGTTGCTCATAATGTTGTGTTGTGATTTTGATGCTGCAAAAATAAAATAAACAATAGTATAATCTTAGGGCTTATATTAGTTTCTTTAAGTTTTTTGTAACAATAAATTGTTGAAAACGTCCTATCTTTAAATTGTTTTAAAACAACCAACACATGCTTGTCTATTTAAGAGTATTCAAAGAGAGCTTTTCGTTTGCGCTAAATGCCCTTAGGAATAATAAGTTACGTACTTTTTTATCACTTTTAGGGGTTACGGTTGGTATCTTTTCAATTATTGCAGTTTTGGCGGCTGTAGATTCTTTAGATAGGAATATTAAAGAAAACCTATCAGGATTAGACAAAAACACAATGTACCTTACTAAGTTTTCATTCGGGCCAACAGATGTTCCGAGATGGAAACGCGATAATTATCCTCAGGTAGACTATGACGATTACGAATTTATAAGACGTAATGTACCAGATATTGAAGAGTCTGCTTATGTGATTTTTGGAGGAAGAGAAACTATACGTTATCAAGCAGAAACATTAACTAACATTGAAATTACACCTATTTCGCATGGCATCTACACTATAGATGATTTAAAAATTGAAAAAGGCAGGTTTTATTCTGAGCTCGAGTCAGATACAGGTTCGTCAGTTATTGTTTTGGGTTCTGAGTTGGCTGAAAGTTTATTTGATCAAACTAATCCAATAGGTAAAGTAGTTAGGGTCTATGGAAGAAAACTCACAGTCATAGGTGTACTTAAAAAATATGGCTCTGGATTGGGTGATTCACCAGATGTTAAGGGGTTTGTACCAGCAAATTTCGTTAGACAATTTAGAAATGGTGGAGTAGATGGCTTGCCAGGTGCTGTGGTAATAAAGCCAAAAGAAGATGTAGATATTGGTGCTTTTGAGAGTGTTTTAAAACAAAAGTTCAGAACCTACAGAGGGCTTAAAGCTGATGAGGATGATGATTTTTTTATAAATAAATTATCTGGATTGGTGTCTTTTGTCGATGCAATCATAGGTACACTTAATGTTGTTGGTTGGGTTATTAGTGGATTTTCACTATTAGTGGGAGGCTTTGGTATTGCCAATATTATGTTTGTGAGTGTAAAAGAACGTACTAACCTTATTGGAATTCAGAAATCTTTAGGAGCCAAAAATCGTTTTATTCTATTTCAATTTTTGTTTGAAGCTGTAATTTTAGCGGTTGTTGGAGGTTTAATAGGTCTACTGCTTGTTTATATAACAGCTTTAATAATGAATGGTGTAGTAGGAGATAGTTTTGAGTTTGTGCTTTCTTTCGGAAACATGTTCTTAGGTTTTGCACTTTCTACACTTATTGGTTTAATTTCTGGGGTAATACCTGCGTTTTCAGCATCTCGTTTAGATCCTGTTGAAGCTATTAGAACTGGAATGTAAGATCTTTATGAAGCAACAGTTTTGGAAATACTATTTTTTTGTAATTATAACTTTAATTCTGGTACTATTTAGCTGTTTCTACTTTTCTGAAGGAATAGTAGGTATAAATAAAACTGTAAACTGGGCTTGGGATTTTACCAACTTTGTTTTTTGGTTAGAACTAATAATTTATTTAACTGTTATATTTCTGATGGTATATGTACTTACCAAAATCTTGGTTCAAATCATCAATTACTTTACTAAATAATTTTAGCTACTTCTGCACAAACAAACTCTAAGAAGCGTTCATCAGCTTCTGTAAATGGATCTGGAGTATTAGAATCTATATCTATCTGTCCAATGTTTTCACCATTTACAAAAATTGGAATTACAATTTCAGCTTTTACTGTAATACTACATGCTATGTAATTATCTTGAGCAGACACATCTGGAACTACAAAGTTTTTGTTACTTACAGCAACTTGTCCGCAAATCCCTTTTCCGAATGGAATGATGGTATGGTCTGTTGGTTCACCAACATACGGTCCAAGTTTCAACTCGTTTTTATCTCCATTCTTAAAATAGAAACCAACCCAATTGTAATAGTCTATATTAGCTTCAAGAAGCTCACAAATTTTAAAAAGACGCTCGTCTATAGTAAAGTTCGTGTTTGATACTATTGATTTTATTTCAGGTTTTAGAGTTTCAAAAGTCATAATTGCAAGTTTTTGGCAAAAATATCTAAAAGCATGAACTTTTGAATTAGGGTTTTCATAAATTTAACAGCCTGCAACTAATAATGTTTTATTTGAGAGAACTCTTAACAAAATATAAACTCGTTATAAGATTCATTTTCACCTTTTTATTGGTGTATGGAGTGCTAACTGTTGGTTATACTATGTATTTAAAATTATCAGATGGTTCTAAATACTATCCAGATTACATGACCAATTTGGTTGCTAAACAGACCAACTCTTTAATCAATAGTATAGGTTATGATGCTCAAGTTTTGCCGCATCCCAATGAACCTTCTATGAAAGTAATCATTAACGGAAAATTTGTAGCCAGAGTTATAGAGGGTTGTAATGCTGTAAGTATTATTATTTTATTCTTGTCGTTTATTTTGGCATTTGCTGGTAAGTTTAAAACGACATTATTTTATTGTTTTGCTGGTAGTATTATTATCTATGCCTTTAATCTTATTCGTATTGTTATTTTGTCTGTAGGACTGTATCATTATCCATGGAGAAAAGAGGTATTACATAGTGTTGTTTTTCCTATGTTAATCTACGGCACAGTATTTTTACTTTGGATGTTTTGGGTCAATAGATTTTCTAAAAATGTAAAAGCAAATGCCTAAACTAACGCGCTACATATTAGCTGGTTTGTTGTTACTGGTGTTGGTTGCAATCAGAGGTTATGAAGATTATTTGTTTTACGATCCATATCTCAGGTTTTTTGAAAATGACTACCTCTATATGGATAACCCAAGACGCGAAGTAGCCAAATTAGTATTCTACACAAGTCTGCGATATTTGCTAAATACATTAGCATCATTAGGAATTTTATACCTTATTTTTAATGATAAAGTAATGATAAAATTTTCAGTTTTATTGTATGTGATTGCCTATGTGTTATTACTAATTCCTTTTCTATACTTTGTTGTCAGTCCAAGGCAAGAAGATTACTATTTATTCTTCAATATCAGACGATTTTTAATTCAACCAATAGGTTTAATACTACTATTGCCAGCATTTTACTATTACAAGCTTAATCGTTAATGATTTTATAAAAGCATTTCTGTTTGTGTTATTTTTGTAACTCTGCAATGTGAAACTTTCATTTCTAAATAGAACTGTTGCGGCAGCATTATCTTTTTTAGTGCTATTTTCTACGTTTTCTTTAACTGTAGAAAAACATTTCTGTGGAGATACCTTAGTTGACGTTGCTATTTTTACCAAAGCAAAAAAGTGTGGTATGGAGGTGGTAGACATAGATCAATCGGAAATGGTCAAAAAGTCTTGTTGTAAAGATGAAACAGAAATCATCAAAGGGCAAGATGCATTAAAGATTACCTCAATAGATGATTTAGCAAGTATACATAAGTAAATACTTATTGCTTATAGCTTTAGTTATATCTACCTGTTTGAAAGTTTACCCAAAAAAGCAATACCAAACAGAGATTATTCACCTCCCGAAATAGTGAAAGACATACACGTTTTGGACGAGACTTACCTTATTTAGATGATTTAAAATTTTCAAGATTTTGTATTCACTAAGAATACTAATTAAAGATAATTTTAAATTAAATAAATCATGACACACACATACGATGTTACAGGAATGACCTGTAACGGTTGCAAAGCTTCTGTAGAAAAGGCTTTATCTGCATTGTCAGACGTAGAGAATGTTGAGGTAGATCTCAATAGCGGCACTGCAACCATAAAAATGCACAAACATGTTGGAGTAGATGCACTTCAAAATGCTTTATCTGATAAATACACGATTTCAGAAAAAGACACTAAAAATGTTTTTAGTTCAACTCAAACTGTTAAAGAGGAAAAAAGTGAACTGAAACAGCTGTTTCCATTATTTTTAATTCTTGGTTATATATTAATAGCCTCAACTCTTTTGAACATAAAACCATGGAATATTAATGGTTTCATGCTAGATTTTATGGGTCTATTTTATATTGTTTTTAGCTTTTTTAAGTTGCTAGATCTTAAAGGGTTTCCACAAAGTTTTGGTATGTACGATCCATTGGCAAAGGCCGTTCCTGCATATGGTTGGATATACCCATTTATTGAAGTTGTACTAGGCTTAATGTTTCTTATGCGATTTCAAACTAATATTGCTTTGATAGTTACTTTGGTAATTTTAGGTATTACAACTTTTGGCGTTACCAAAACATTGTTGGATAAAAAATCCATTCAATGTGCTTGTTTAGGAACAGCTCTTAAATTACCAATGACCAAAGCAACCTTTATTGAAAATGCGATAATGATAGTTATGGCCATTTTTATGATTATTAAAACTTTAGATGTATGAAAAAGTTAATAGTTATAATTTTTATTCTTCCTTTTATAAGTTTTTCACAAGAACAACTAGAAGGTGTTGTTTTAGAAACAAGCACAGGTAAGCAAATGCCTTTGCCAGGCGCCAATGTATATTGGTTAGGCTCTTCTGTAGGAACTATTACAAATGATGACGGAACATTTGCATTACCATATAAATTCTCTTTTACTAAGTTAGTAATAAGCTATGTAGGTTTTAAAACAGATACTATAGATGTTACAGAGAATAAGTACATAAAACATGTGTTACAAGCATCAGAAGAGTTAGATGCGGTAACAATAACCTCTAGAAAACAAGCTACGGTTAAGTCTTATTTGCAAGCGACCAACACCTTTACAGTTAGCTCTGATGAATTGCTAAAAGCAGCTTGTTGTAACCTCTCTGAGAGTTTTGAAACCAATCCTTCAATCGACGTTAATTTTGCCGATGCTGTTTCAGGAACAAAGCAAATAAAAATGCTAGGACTTACAACCCCATATATCTTAATTGCTGCCGAAAACATTCCGGCTATTCGCGGTGCATCACAAGCTTATGGACTGAGTTTTATTCCTGGTACTTGGGTAGAAAGTATTCAGATTACTAAAGGCGCAGGTAGCGTAGTAAATGGTTTTGAGAGCATTGCAGGCCAAATAAACACAGAGTTAGTTAAACCTAACACTGACGATAGATTGTTTGTAAATGCTTTTGCTGGTCTTAATGGTAGATATGAGCTTAATACACACATTAATCAGAAAGTATCTGATAAGTGGAGTACTGGTTTGTATGTTCATGGCAATATGAGAGATCAAAAGTTTGATAAAAATGACGATACGTTCTTAGATGTACCTCTAAAAGAGCAGATTAACGTAATGAACCGTTGGCAGTATACAAATGCAGAAAAGGGAGTTGTTAGTTTTATTAACTTAAGATATTTAAATGACAATACTCAAGCAGGCCAATTAGACTTTAATCCAGATACAGATAAAGGAACTACTAACTTTTGGGGAAGTGAGATTAATACAGAGCGTTTTGAGGTCACTACAAAGTTAGGTTACGTTAATCCCGAAATTCCTCATCAAAGTATTGGTTTTCAAACAGCATTTAGCCATCACGATCAAGATTCATATTTTGGGCTTAATTTGTATGACATTCAGCATAATAGTTTTTATTCAAATGTGGTCTATAACAGTATAATTTCAGACTCGAGACACAAAGTAAAAACAGGTTTAAGTTTTACTTACGATCATTATGACGAATTGGTAAATGCTTCAACTTATGAGCGTACAGAGAATTCTGTTGGAGGGTTCTTCGAGTATTCTTACGATAATTTAGATAAATTATCTATGACAGCAGGTGTAAGAGTAGATCAGCACAATAGACTAGGCTTTTTTGTAACACCTCGTTTGCATGTGCGATACACACCATGGGAAAAATCAGCGTTGCGTTTTTCTGTCGGAAGAGGAAAGCGTAGTGCTAATATTTTTGCCGAAAACCAAAATATGTTTTCTAGTTCTAGACAGATTAATATTTTAAATTCTGGAGGGAAAATTTATGGTTTAGATCCTGAAGTGGCATGGAATTATGGAGTAAGTTACTTACAAGGATTTAATCTCTTTGGAAGAAAAGCAGACGTAACCTTTGATTTTTACAGAACAGATTTTCAGAATCAAGTTGTTGTAGATTGGGAAAACCCTTATGAAATTAATTTCTATAATCTTGAAGGAGATAGCTATGCTAATAGCTTTCAGTTCGAATTTAACTATAATCCTTTTGAACACTTTGATATTCGTACAGCATACAAATACTACGATGTTAAAACAGATTACAATTCGGGTAAGTTAGAAAAGCCTTTAGTACCAACGCATCGTTTTTTTGCAAATGCTTCATACGAAACACACGTAAAGGATAATGCAAAGCAATGGAAGTTTGATGCAACGTACAACTGGTTAGATGCTCAACGCTTTCCTAGTACAGATTTAAGCCCTTCAGAATATCAATTAGATGATTATTCGCCTACAGTAGGAACATTAAATCTGCAGGTAACAAAGGTGTTTTCTCCTAATTTTGAAGTATATTTAGGTGGAGAAAATGTAACTAATGTTAGGCAGTCCAATCCTATTATTAGTGCAGATGATCCTTTTGGAGCAAATTTTGATAGTAATTATGTGTATGGCCCAATATTTGGAAGTATGTACTATGCAGGATTACGATTTAGAATAAATTAAACTGTCATTCCTGCGAAAGCAGGAAGCCACATTAAAAGAATAAATAATTAGATTCTGAAACAATTTCAGAATGACAAAAACAATAACAGAATGAAACAATTAACTTTAATTTTAGCATTAATAGTAACCACAATGACATTTGCACAGAACAAGAATGCAAAAGCTTCTATGGAAGTTGATGGAGTTTGTGGTATGTGTAAAGAGCGCATAGAAAAGGCAGCAATAAAAACCAAAGGGGTAAAGTCTGCGGTTTGGAGTATTGAGACACATGAATTGAAATTAATTTATGATGAAAACAAAACCAACCTAGAAACTATTTCTAAAAATATAGCTGCAGTTGGTCATGATACAAAGGAAATAAAAGCAACAGATGAGGCTTACGATTCCGTTCATCCTTGTTGTAGATATCGTGATCAAGATGTCGTTAAGGATCATGATGGAGAAAAGAAAGCAGAAAGCAAAAATTAATCAAAAAGCCTGAAATTATATTTCAGGCTTTTTTGTTTAATATTTTTAAAATACTATCACAGCTTTTGATGCCATTTTCAGTAGCTATTTGCTTAAACATGAAAGAACCTCGAATAGCCTGCATCATGTTTTTAAGTAATTTTTCATCCTTAAAAGGTGATTTTCCATCACGCATCAAATCATAATCTGTATTGTATATAAAGTAGTTGCCTAAGTAATCTTTATTAATGATTTCTTGGCGTTTATAAGCGTCGTTAATCATTTTGTAGTTGGCGTAATGTCTTTCTATTGCCTTTTTTAGTTCTAAATCATCAAGAAGTTTTAGGTCACCAGAATTTACTAAAGCTTGATAGGTAAAGTCTTTTGGTGTAAAGTTGGTAAGTTGAGCTAATAAATAAACTTGCCGAAGTTTTTTGCCCTTTTCAGGATCTTTAGAATTAAGTATGGGTAGTAACTCTGTGCTTATTTTTACTTTTTTGTCAATGTCTTTAATGTTATTTTCTAGTTGGGCCTTGTCTTCTTCAATATCTTGTTTGAGGCTTGCTAGATATTGCTCTTTCTGTGCTTTGTTCTTTTGATTTTCGGAGCATTTGTTTAAACTAAAAGCAATGGATATACCTACTATAACAATAAGTATTTCTCCAAAAGCATAGGTTAGTTTCTTTTTCATTTTGGTACGAATTAGTCTCTTAAAACTAACAAATAATATTTAATTCAATTTTAGTTAAATATTTGCCAACGAAAATATCATCGATTTGCTTTTTCTATACCTTTAATCTGTTCTTTTAAAACATATAAGTTATGGGACAAACACAGTCTAAAGGCAAGTCTTCTGCGTCTAAACAAGCGCCTAAGAAGACTCCACAGGCTTCTCCAAAGAAGAAGTAATTTTGTGGTTGGCTTATTATAAATAAGCCTAATTTTTTTGGTAAATCTGATTGAGATTCCACCTCCTAAAGAGGTGGTTTTTATTTTTTAAAAACACATCAAATTTTAAAGTTATATAAAATAAAAAAGCCTTTGATGAAAATCAAAGGCTTTTCAATTTTATAAGATATGTACTCACTAATATTTTATGCAAGAGTGAGATCTTTGCCTGTCCGTGCTACGGACTACATCATTCCTGGCATTCCGCCTCCACCCATTGGTGGCATTGCAGGTGCATCTTCTTTGATGTCTACTAAAGCACACTCGGTAGTTAAGATCATACCAGCCACAGAAGCTGCATTCTCTAATGCAATACGAGTTACTTTCTTAGGATCAATAATACCAGCTTTAAGCATATCTACATATTCTTCAGACTTAGCATCGTAACCAAAGTCTTTTTTACCTTCTAGTACTTTATTGATAACAACAGATCCTTCACCACCTGCGTTCTCAACAATAGTTCTTAAAGGCGCTTCAATCGCTTTATTAACGATTTGTACACCTGTAGTTTCATCCAAGTTATCAGTAGTGATTTTTTCTAAAGTCTTTTTAGCTCTTACCAAAGCAACTCCACCACCAGCAACAATACCTTCTTCTACAGCAGCACGTGTAGCATGTAAAGCATCATCAACACGATCTTTCTTTTCTTTCATTTCAACTTCAGAAGCAGCACCTACATAAAGTACAGCGACTCCACCAGCTAATTTTGCTAAACGCTCTTGAAGTTTTTCTTTATCATAGTCAGAAGTAGTTGTTTCTATCTGAGCTTTGATTTGGTTAACTCTAGCTTTAATGTCTGAAGTGTTTCCGTTACCATTGACGATAGTTGTGTTGTCTTTGTCTATCATTACAGACTCAGCAGTACCTAACATAGAAAGGTCAGCGTTTTCTAAAGAGAAACCTCTTTCTTCAGAGATTACTGTACCACCAGTTAAGATTGCAATATCCTCTAACATTGCTTTACGTCTGTCACCAAAACCTGGTGCTTTTACAGCAGCAATCTTAAGACCGCCACGTAATTTGTTGACTACTAATGTTGCTAAAGCTTGTCCCTCTACATCTTCTGCGATGATTAATAACGGACGACCAGATTGTGCAACTGGTTCTAAGATTGGAAGGATTTCCTGTAAGTTAGAAATCTTCTTATCGAATAATAAAATGTATGGATTCTCTAAATCAGCTATCATTTTATCAGCATCAGTTACAAAGTAAGGAGATAAATAACCTCTGTCAAATTGCATACCTTCTACAACGTCTACATAAGTATCTGTTCCTTTTGCTTCTTCAACAGTAATTACACCTTCTTTACCAACTTTACCAAAAGCTTCTGCGATAAGCTCGCCAATAGTGTTGTCATTGTTAGCAGAAATAGAAGCTACTTGCTGAATTTTTTCAGAAGAGTTACCTACTTTTTTTGCTTGCTTTTCTAAGTCTGCAGTAATTGTTTCTACAGCCTTGTCAATACCACGTTTTAAGTCCATTGGGTTAGCGCCAGCAGCAACGTTTTTTAAACCTTCTTTTACGATTGCTTGTGCTAAAACGGTTGCAGTTGTTGTACCATCACCTGCTAAATCATTAGTTTTAGAAGCAACTTCTTTTACCATTTGAGCTCCCATGTTTTCAAGCTCGTCTTCTAGTTCAATCTCTTTTGCTACAGAAACACCATCTTTGGTTACTTGAGGCGCGCCAAATGATTTACCTATAATTACGTTACGCCCTTTAGGTCCTAAAGTTACTTTTACTGCGTTTGCTAAAGCATCAACACCACGTTTTAGTCCGTCGCGTGCTTCAATATCGAATTTTATATCTTTTGCCATTTTGTTTTATGTTTTTGTTTTTCCTACGAATGCAGGAATCTTATTAATGTTAGTTTTTGTTTGAATGCGATTCCGTAAATCTTACGGAATTACAGAATAGATTAAACAATTGCTAATATGTCGCTTTCGCGCATCATTAAATAGTCTTTACCTTCTAACTTTAATTCAGTGCCACCATACTTTCCGTATAAAACTGTGTCACCAACTTTAACAGTTAAAGGTTCGTCTTTTTTACCATTGCCAACAGCAACTACAGTTCCCTTTTGCGGTTTTTCTTTTGCATTATCTGGAATAATAATACCAGAAGCTGTTTTTGTTTCAGCTTCCATAGGTTCTACAAGAACTCTGTCTGCTAAAGGTTTAATGTTTAAAGCCATTTGTTATAATATTTTTGATTAATTAAAATTTGTTTTAACGCTTTAGCGTTATTCGAAAATTATGCCAAGACAAATAGACTGACAAACTTGCAGATATACCTGTCGTAAATATTAGACATAAAAAAAGCCAACTCTAAAAGTTGGCTAAATAAGTTGTTTGTTTTAGGAATTATTATTTCCCATCTGTACCATCAGTAGTACCAGCATCATCTGTGTTTGTTGGAGCTGATGCAGGTATTTCAATAGCTTCATTTTCATCTAAAGCTTTTGAATCAATATCGTTACCAGAATCTATGGTTAAGTTTGATGCAAGGATTAAAACAATTAATGCTGTACCTAAAAACCAAGTACTCTTATCTAAGAAGTCTCCTGTCTTTTTTACACCACCTAATTGTTGTGTGCCTCCACCACCAAAAGAAGATGATAAACCTCCTCCTTTAGGGTTTTGTACCATAATTACTACTACCAATAGAAAGGCAACTGCTACGATTAAGATTAAAAATATTGTAAACATTTTATATAGTATTATCTTTTAATTCTTCTACCAATTTTATTTGGTCTGCAAAGAAACTACTTTTTTCTGGATATTTCAAACTTAAAATTTTATAAGATTGAATAGCCTTGTCATAGTTTTTCTGTTCTAAATAAATTCTGGCCAAAGTTTCTGTCATTAAGCTATCAGAAACATCGTCATCATTGTTTACCAGTTTTGGTTTTGGTATATTACTGGCAACTGGTTTTATCCTAGGATTTTCGCTTATAAACTTATCAATAAGATCTAGTTTACTAGCTAATGGTTGTGTTGTATCTTCTGTTTGAGTCTCTTCGGTTTTAGTTTCTGTTTCCCTTTCAATGGGTTTAAAACTTGTAATTTTTAACCACTCAGTAAAAGAATGACTTTCATTTTTATCAAACTCTAGAGGTTTTCCGATATTGAGCTTTTCTTCTGGCGTTATATTTTTAACATCGACCGAGATTATAGAATCTTCAATTTTTAGAGTTTCTTCTTCTAAGGTTTGTTTCTGTTGAGGTTTTACTTCAAATAAATTTGGGTCTAAAACACCTTCGGTAGCTTTAATATGTTCTTTTAACGCATCGTCAATGGTAACACTTTTATTAACTGAAATATCATCAGCCTCATTAACCTCTAATGATTTTATATGTTCAGAGTTTTGCTTGATTTGATTAGAAATTTCATTCTGGTTAAATACTTCAGATGTGATATAATCGAACAATACACTACGGTCTGCGGTATGAGCTGCAGTTACTTTTAAAGCATTATTGTACTTGTAGCTTTCCTTTTGCTTTAAACCTTTTAGATATAAAGCACGTAAGGGTTGAAAATAAGGAAACTCAATAATCTTTGCCAATAGTGCATCTGTTTGAGATGCTGTAACAGCCTCAGGATGCTGAAGTAAATATGTTAATTCTTTTAATTGCATATATTACCAATTGGCTAAAGACGCATTGAATATATCTTGAGTTAATCGTTCAAAAATAACCTCAAAAGCTTCATCTTTAGTGCCACCAATAAGTTGTGCATTAGCATCAAAATCATAGAAGAATGAAAAGCGTTTTTCAAAATCTTTTTCCTCATCTAATGTGTTGAAATATCTAACATTAACACTTATGGTTAATCTGTTTTGTGCTGCTTTGTTGTCTGATGTTGCTGTCATTGGAGCAATTCTGTATTCAACAATTTCACCTTCAAAAAGTAAATCACCTCCTGTTGTTACTAAACTTAAGCTTGTTTGGTTTTGTACCAAATCTTGTAGGGCATTTGTAAAATCTATATCTAAACCAGGTTCTACTAGTTCTGCATTATTCTGAAAGAAATTGACTTGAAATGTCTTTGCATCACCTGTGTCTGCACCTGTAAAAGAATATATGCCGCAACCTGTAACTGTTAGCGAAAAACATAATATACTAATATATTTTAATAATCTCATGTAGCTTTTTTTTATCTGAACGTCTAAGTACTATTTATAGTGCTTAAGTTGTCCTAATCTTTTCTTAAAGATCGTACTGCTTTATTTTTCTGTATAAGGTGCGCTCACTAATGCCTAATTCTGCGGCTGCAAGTTTTCTCTTACCGTTATGGCGTTCTAAGGATTTTTTTATAAGTTCTAATTCCTTGTCTTGAAGCGATAAAGTCTCTTCTTCCTCAATTTCTTCTGCAAAGTGGTATTTGTCGTCTATATCAGTAGATACAGATTCGTTAACCTCAGAATGCTCAGGTATAGAAAGAACTTCTAAATCTTCAACTGTATTTTCAAAATCCTCATCATTGTCGTTGCCATAAATTTTCTGAATAAGATGCTCATTATCTTTTTGAACATCAGAGACATCTCCAGACTTCATTAGTTCCATGGTTAACTTTTTAAGGTCATTTAAATCGCTTTTCATGTCGAATAAAACCTTGTAAAGTATTTCTCTTTCACTACTAAAGTCACTTTCAGATTTAGTATTATTTATTACGGCAGGTAAATTTGAACCTGTATTTGGTAAATAATTCTGAAGTGTAACTGCATTAATAGTACGATTATGCTCTAAAACCGAAACTTGCTCAGCAACATTTCTTAATTGACGAATGTTACCATTCCAGCGGTATTTTAAAAGCAGAGCAACAGCATCGTCGGTTAACTTTACTGTTGGCATTTTATATTTTAGAGCAAAGTCGCTTGCAAATTTTCTAAACAATAAATGAATATCCTCTTTGCGCTCTCTTAAAGCAGGAAGATTGATTTCTATAGTACTCAAACGATAGTAAAGATCTTCTCTAAACTTTTCTTTCTTAATGGCTTCAAACATATTAACGTTTGTAGCAGCCACGATTCTTACGTTGGTTTTTTGAACCTTACTAGAACCTACCTTAATAAACTCTCCATTTTCTAAAACACGAAGCAAGCGTACTTGTGTTGTTAACGGCAATTCACCAACTTCATCTAAAAAGATGGTTCCACCATCAGCAACTTCAAAATAACCAGAACGTGTTTGTGTAGCACCTGTAAACGCACCTTTTTCATGACCAAAGAGCTCACTATCTATAGTGCCTTCTGGTATAGCACCACAGTTTACAGCAATGTATTTGCCGTGCTTTCTGTGAGAAAGTTGGTGTATAATTTTTGGAATACTCTCTTTACCAACACCACTTTCTCCGGTTACCAATACAGAGATATCTGTCGCAGCAACCTGAATAGCTTTTTCTATGGCACGATTGAGTTTAGGGTCGTTACCAATAATGCCGAAGCGTTGTTTTATGGCTTGTACTGATTCCATGTTTAATTAACGTAATTGAATCTTTCGTTAATTTCTACCATTAAGTCAGCTCCGAAATCGTAAGCAATATCACGACTTGTAATTCTTCCGGCTGTGTTGTATGCTAAGTCAAAAGTGAAAGTGTCTCCGTTAAATGTAGCTCCATTCCAATTGTTTGTAGAGTGAAACTGAGCAATTAAAGGTCCTATTTCGTCAGAATAATCATCACTTAAAAAGTTTAATAGGTAATTGTCATTGTATACAACTTGTAATGGGTTTGTGTTGTCGTCAAAAGTATAAGTGTAATTGCTGTCCAACTCACCTGTTCCTACACTACTGTTAATATTACCAAGTCCATTGTAGGTAATTGTTTCTACTTGTATAGAGGTAGTGCCATCAAAAGATTCCTTTTTTATAACTCTGTCAAACCCATCTATTGTAAATACTGTAGAAATGTTTGAACCTACAACAGTTCTTGTAATTAAGTTGCCGTCGTATGTAAAGTTGTAGACGTAATCTTCAAAGTCATCTTCAAAATAGTCATACGTGATTTGTGATATTTGTCCGTTGGTGTATGTAATGATATATTCATTGGTTGTTGTACCATTTGAGTTTACAGATACATTACTTGTTATTTGTCCTTGAGCATTACGAGTAAAGGTTTGGTTTTCTGTTTCGCTTGGTGCTCCTTCAAACTCAAAAACCGTTGTGCTTGATACAACTTTATTATCTGAAATATTAAGATCAGAATTGGTAATTGTACGTATAGGAAGACCAAAGAAATTAATAGAAGTGTCTGTGTCTAGCTCATACATAGATAGTGTAAGATCTGCACTGTTACTGCCTCCATTATTGCCACCTCCATTGCTTGGGCCTCCTGTTAAATCAGAGTCTAAAGGTTCGTTTTCACAAGCGGTTACTAAAGTAAATGCGCAAAGAAGTAATAAGATTTTTTTCATGAATAAGATTGATTAAGAGTTGTTTTTTGAATAGCCTACAGCTTCGCCAATAAGTGTAGCACTCGTGCAGTCTAATATTTTTACGTTAACAAAGTCACCTGGTTTGTAATGTTCTTTTGGGAAAACAGCAACCATATTTTGACTGTTTCTACCAGACCAGTGCTTGTCAGATTTTTTAGAAGATTTTTCTATTAGGATTTCTTCTACTTTGCCTACATGTTGCTGTGTTCTGTATAAACTGTGTCTGCGTTGTAGAGCTTGTATCTCGTTAAGACGTCGTTGTTTTACATCAGCAGGTACATCGTCTTCCATTTTTCTGCCAGCCAGTGTTCCTGGACGTTCAGAATAGGCGAACATAAAACCATAATCGTACTTTACGTATTCCATTAAGGTTAAGGTGTCTTGATGGTCTTCTTCTGTTTCGGTTGGGAAACCAGCAATCATATCTTGGCTTATGGCTACATCTGGAATTATACGACGGATATTATCAATAAGTTCAAAATATTCTTCCCGAGTGTGTAAACGATTCATTTCTTTAAGAATACGATTACTTCCACTTTGTACAGGTAAGTGTATATAGTTACAGATGTTTTCATATTTAGCCATAGTCTCAATAACATCTAAAGTCATGTCTTGAGGATTAGATGTAGAGAATCTAAAACGCATTTTAGGTTGTGCTTTGGCACACATTTCAAGAAGATTAGCAAAATTTACAGCGGTAGCTTTTTGTAGATCAGAAGCTTTTTCAAAATCTTTTTTAAGGCCTCCACCATACCATAAGTAGCTATCAACATTTTGTCCTAAAAGGGTAACTTCCTTATAACCTTTGCTCCATAAGTCGTTTACTTCTTCTATAACACTTTGAGGGTCTCTACTGCGCTCTCGTCCTCTGGTAAAAGGAACCACACAAAACGTACACATGTTATCGCAACCTCTGGTTATAGATACAAAAGCGCTTACGCCATTACTGTTTAATCTTACAGGCGAAATGTCTCCATAAGTCTCTTCTTTAGATAAGATAACGTTAATAGCATCTCTACCTTCATCAACATCTGCTAAAAGATTTGGTAAATCTTTATAGGCATCTGGACCAACAACTAAGTCAACAATTTTCTCTTCGTCTAAAAACTTAGTTTTTAGTCTCTCTGCCATACAGCCTAAAACACCAACTTTCATTGATGGGTTTTTATCCTTGATTTTGTCGTAGTATTTAAGACGTTTCCTAACAGTTTGCTCAGCTTTGTCTCTAATAGAACATGTATTTACCAAAACTAAATCAGCATCTTCCAGGTTTTGCGTTGTGTTGTATCCTTGATTAGACAATATAGACGCTACAATTTCGCTGTCGCTAAAGTTCATTTGGCAACCGTAACTTTCTATAAACAACTTTTTTTTGTTGCCGTCTTTTTGGTCTAAAATCAAGGCTTCACCTTGTTTGTTTTCGTCAATTATTTTCTCCATCTATTCAAAGCTCACTGAAGTGAGTAATTATTGTTTTTTCAAATAGTCAATAAACATGCAAAGATAGTATTATTTTGTAGACTGTGACAAAGTGGCAGTTTTAAAAAGTAATTTATAATTGCTTCAAATTATTATTTTTACAAAGTTTTTAGATTTTGGTGTGCAACCATTTCATTTAATTACATCTTATATAAAAAATAAACTTATGAAATATTCAAAAATTATAATGGCTTTAGTGTGTGTTGCTTTGTTTTTAAATATGCAGTGTGAAGACGACGAAACATCATTACCACAAACCAACTGTGCTAGTTTTGTAGCGATAGATGGTTTTTCTTATGGTAATTCTGCAACAAGCCCTTACTCTATAAATAGTGTTTCAATTACCGAAGACTGTTTGTTAATTGAGATTTCTGCTTCTGGCTGCGATGGTAATACTTGGGATATGCAGTTAATAGATTCTGACGTTGTTTCAGAGTCTAACCCACCAGAACGATTTGTAAAGTTCTTTTTAATAAATACAGAAGATTGTTTAACGGTTGTAGACAGAGCACGTTCGTTTGATCTTACACCCTTGCAAGTAGAAGGTGAAAATGAAATTATAATAAACGTGGATGATTATCCAAACCCTATTACATATACCTATTAAAGAAAGCGTTAAATTAAATAAATTAAAGTCTTGTTTTTACAGGGCTTTTTTTAGTTTGAAATCTGAAAATACCATAGTAAAGTAATGGCTATTTAAAACCAAATTAGGATTGTAAATTTATTTTCGCATACATTTGTAACCTCAAAAAAAGAAAGAATGCCGAAGAATCTAGTTATTGTTGAGTCACCTGCAAAGGCTAAAACCATTGAAAAATTTTTAGGAAAAGATTATAAAGTTGAGTCTAGTTTTGGACATATTTCAGACTTGCCTTCCAAGGAATTAGGTGTGGATGTCGAAGGAGATTTTGAGCCTAAGTATAAGGTGTCTAAAGATAAGCGAGATGTCGTAAAAAAATTAAAGGAATTAGCGAAGAAAGCCGAAATGGTTTGGCTGGCAAGTGATGAGGATCGTGAGGGAGAAGCTATAGCATGGCATTTGGCAGAGGCATTAGATTTAGATAAAGAAAAGACGAAGCGTATTGTATTTCATGAAATTACAAAAAGCGCGATAAAGAAAGCTATTGAGAATCCTCGTGGCATAGATTATAACTTGGTAGATGCTCAGCAAGCAAGACGTGTTTTAGATCGAATTGTTGGTTATGAGTTGTCTCCGGTTTTATGGAGAAAAGTTAAAGGAGGATTGTCGGCTGGTAGAGTGCAATCTGTATCTGTAAGATTAATTGTAGAACGTGAACGTGATATTCAAAATTTTACACCAGAAGCATCTTATAGAGTAGATGCAGAATTTACATCAGAGGACGGTAAATCATTTAAAGCTAAATTACCAAAGAACTTTGGGTCAGAAGAAGAGGCCTTAGAATTTTTAAACAATAATAAAGGAGCAACATACGAGGTGGCTGATTTGCAAAAAAAGCCAGCAAAAAAATCTCCAGCAGCACCTTTTACAACATCCACATTACAACAGGAAGCGTCAAGAAAATTAGGATTCTCTGTAAGTAGAACAATGAGTAATGCGCAACGCTTGTATGAGGCTGGTCTTATAACCTATATGAGAACAGATAGTGTTAATCTATCTGATGAGGCAAGAAAAGGAGCAGAAAAAGAAATTATTTCTGCATATGGTTCAGAATATAGTGAGCCAAGAAATTATAAAGGAAAATCTAAAGGAGCTCAAGAGGCTCACGAGGCTATAAGACCAACAGATTTTGCTAATCATTCAGTAAATGTAGAACGCGACCAGGCAAGACTTTACGATTTAATCTGGAAACGCGCCATTGCATCACAGATGAGTGAGGCCAAACTAGAGCGTACAAACCTAAAAATTCAAATTAACAGTTCGGCAAAGGTTAGTGAGCAATTTACAGCTAATGGAGAAATCATAACTTTTGATGGATTCTTAAAAGTATATCTAGAAGGAACTGATGATGAAGATGCAGAGCAAGATGGTATTTTACCAGATCTAAAGGTAGGAGAGGAGCTCTCTAATGACTACATTACTGCGACGCAACGTTTTACTAGACCGCCTTCAAGATTTACAGAAGCGTCTTTAGTAAAGCAGTTAGAAGAATTAGGAATTGGTAGACCATCAACATATGCGCCAACAATTTCAACAATTCAAAATAGAAATTATATAGAAAAAGGTACGCATGAAGGAGATGAAAGAGCTTACAAGCAATTAGTCTTTTCAAACCAAAATATAAAAGAAAAGAATCTTACAGAGAAAGTAGGTTCTAATAAAGGTAAATTGGTGCCAACAGATGTTGGATTTATCGTTACAGACTTTTTGGTAAATCATTTTGAAAGCATATTAGACTATAATTTTACAGCAAGAGTAGAAGAGAGTTTTGATGATATAGCTGAAGGTAAAGAAGACTGGAAAGCAATGATGAAAGACTTCTACAAAGGTTTTCATCCTCAGGTTGAAGATGTTCAGGAAAATGCTGAGCGCGAAACCGGAGAGCGTATTCTTGGTACAGACCCAAAAACGGGTCGCCAGGTAAGTGTGCGTTTGGGTAAGTTTGGTCCAATGGTGCAGATTGGTACAGTAGACGAGGAAGAAAAACCACAGTTTGCTAGTTTGTCTCCAGATCAGCAACTTAATACTATTACCTATGAGGAGGCTATGGATTTGTTTAAGCTTCCGAAAGCTTTAGGTCACTACAAGGATGATGAGGTAGAAGTTAACAATGGACGTTTTGGACCTTATGTAAGATATGGTAAAAAGTTTGTCTCCTTACCAAAAGGAGTAGATCCGCTTAGTGTAGAGTTAGATGAAGCTATTGTATATATTAAGGAGAAGGAAAAAGCTGACGCTCCAATATATATTTACCAAGATTTAGAAGTCACTAAAGGAAAAGGACGTTTTGGACCATTTATTAAATGGAACAATATGTTTATAAATGTGAATAAAAAATACGATTGGGACAATTTATCTGAAGAAGACATCGTAACTTTGATCGAAGAGAAAATCCAAAAAGAAAAGGATAAGCTTATTCATGTTTGGGAAGATGAAGGTATTAGGGTAGAAAAAGCGCGTTGGGGAAGACACAACGTTATAAAAGGTAAGCAGAAAGTTGAGTTGGCTAAGACTGTAGATGTTTCTGATATGACCTTGGAAGAAGCTAAAGCTATTCTAGAGAAAAATGCCCCAAAAAAGAAAACAAGAAAAACTACAAAGAAGAAAACGACCACCAAAAAGAAGTAATACTTTATGAATTTTAATTTTCTAACGCCTGTTTCAGATGCGGTTTTAGCTCACTCAGAACTATTAGCGCAGCAAGCGCTCGGAAAAAAAATCAAGATTCATTCAAAGCAAAACGGAATTCCAGATTTAGAAGGAGTTCACCTAGCTATTATTGGTGTCGTAGAGAATCGCAACGATGTGAACTATATAGGAGTTGATATTAATTTCGATTCTATAAGAAAAACACTCTACACTTTATTTCCGGGAAATTGGAGCACGACTATTGCAGATTTAGGAGATATACTTCCTGGCGAATCTGTTGAAGATACGTATTACGCAATTCGTACAGCAATTTCAGTTCTAGTTGAAAAGAATATTATACCTATTATTATAGGAGGTAGTCAAGACTTAACCTATTCTAATTACCGTGCATATGATAATTTGATGCCAATGGTAAATATCGTTAATGTAGATACTAATTTCGATTTAGGAGACGCTAATCTACCAATCAAGAATAATAGTTATGTTGGTAAGATCATTGTAGAAGAGCCATACAATCTTTTTAATTATTCTACTATTGGATATCAAACGTATTTTAATTCTCAAGAAGAGATAGATCTTATGGAAAAGCTCTATTTTGAGTCGTATCGTTTAGGTGAGATATCTGCAGATATTCATAAAGTAGAACCTTTAATGAGAGATGCACATATAGTCTCTATAGATTTAAAGTCCATACGAGCTGCGGAAGTAAGTGATAATTTAAAGTATTCACCAAACGGATTTTCAGGAAAAGAGATTTGTGCCATTACACGTTATGCAGGTATAAGTAACAAGGTATCTTCATTTGGAATCTATGAGTATTACAATTCAAAAAATGATTCTGCTTCCTCTATGCTCATTGCGCAAATGATATGGTATTTTATAGAAGGTGTTAATTGCAGAGTTAAGGACGATAATTTTAATAACGAAAATGAGTTTCAGAAGTACAATGTTTTGGTTGAAGATGACGAGCTCATTTTTTATAAAAGTTTAAAAACTGGACGCTGGTGGATAGAAATACCTTTTTTGCCAGATGTTAATAATAAATTAAAAAAGCATACGTTATTACCATGCATGCATGCCGATTATGTACTTGCTACTCAGGGCGAAATACCCGAACGTTGGTATAAAGCCTTTAGGAAGAACAGCTTTTAAAAAGTACACTTAGTCGATAATTTAACATTTAAACTATCGACGAAATGCAATTTTTAAGGATTAACTGTAAAAAAAAATCGAAAAAAGTTGTTTTTTAGAAAATATATAAATATGTTTACGACCTTAAAATTAAGGACGACTAATTTAACCTCGAGTTACTATGAATATTAAGAGATTTATTTTACTTACCACTGTATTGGTTTTGGTTGCCAGTTGTAATTCTGGAGACCGCGGACAATTAGTAGGTGTTAAAGGTAAAAAATGGCACCCAGAGAAACCTTATGGTATGACTTTAGTACCTGGAGGTGCTTTTATTATGGGTAAATCAGACGATGATATCGCTGGTGTAAAAGATGCTCCTACAAAAACGGCTACTGTACGTGCATTTTACATGGACGAAACTGAGATTACAAATAGTGAATACAGACAATTTGTATTTGCCGTTCGTGATTCCATACTAAGACATAAGTTGGCTGAAATGGCTGACCTTGAAGGTAAGACTCCAGGTAATGGTGATATTGGTGAGTTTGCATATTTAGATGCCAACCCAGAAGAGTTGAACGCTTACGAAAGTTATATGCAAAATACTTACGGTAATGAGCAGAGAAAAATTAACTACGACGTTGAATTAATATTTGATACTGATGATTATCCTGATGAATTATATGCCGAGGTTATGGATGGTATGTATTTACCATTAGAAGAGTCTTATAACGGACAGCGTACTTGGGATGTAAAGCAATTTAAATTTCAGTATACATATATGGATATCGCAAAGGCAGCAAAAGATAGAAGTCTTAAGCGTTCAGAAGTTATTCAGCAAGAAGAAGTAGAGATTTATCCAGATACTACAGCTTGGATTAGAGATTTTGCTTACTCTTACAATGAGCCAATGCACAACGATTATTTTTGGCATGATGCTTACGGTGATTATCCAGTAGTAGGTGTGTCTTGGAAACAAGCTCAGGCATTTTGTCAGTGGAGAACATTACACCACAATAGTTACCAAAAAAGTAAAGGAAAACAACCAGTTAACTCTTACAGATTACCATCTGAAGCAGAATGGGAATATGCTGCACGTGGTGGATTACAAGGAGCTTCATATCCATGGGGTGGGCCTTACACCAAAAACGATAGAGGCTGTTTTATGGCAAACTTTAAGCCTTTACGAGGTGATTATGCAGCAGATCAGGCATTATATACTGTAGAGGCGGATGCTTACGATCCTAATGATTTTAACTTATATAACATGGCAGGTAACGTTTCAGAATGGGTAAATGGTTCTTATGACCCTGCTTCTTATGAATATATGTCAACCATTAATCCAAACGTGAATGATACTGAGAATTCACGTAAAGTAGTAAGAGGTGGATCTTGGAAAGATGTTGCTTACTTCTTACAGGTAAGTTCTAGAGATTATGAGTATGCGGACTCAGCAAGAAGTTATATCGGTTTTAGAACCGTACAAGATTACATGGGAACTGAAGTAACCAAAAACGCAGCAACTAACTAAAAAAAACTTAAATCAATAACCCAAATTAAATTAACCTACTTAAGTTATCATCCATTTAACTTAAACTAAAAAACTAAACAAAATTATGGCACAGAAAGGTAAAATTACAATCACTAACATGATCTACGGATTAGGAGCAGCAATCGTAATCGTTGGAGCATTATTTAAAATTCAGCACTGGCCTTTTGGTTCAGAGATCTTAACACTAGGTATGGTTGTGGAAGCCTTGGTATTCATATACTCAGCCTTTGAGAGACAACAAGCAGACTTAGATTGGTCGTTAGTATACCCAGAATTAGCTGGTGGACAATCACTAGGTAAAAAGGCTAAAAAAGAAGAGCCAAAAGATGCTGAAGGATTATTATCTAAAAAATTAGATAACTTACTGAAAGAAGCTAAAATTGATGGTGAATTAATGGCTAGCTTAGGTAACAGTATTAAAAACTTTGAAGGTGCAGCTAAGGGGATCAGTCCAACAGTTGATTCTATGGCGGCACAAAAGAAATATAGCGAAGAAATGTCTTTAGCAGCAGCTCAGATGGAGTCTTTAAACAGTCTTTATAAAGTACAAATGGAAAGTGCAAACCGTCAAGCTGCAATCAATGAAGAAGCTGTAGAAAATGCACAGAAATTAAAAGAGCAAATGGCATCTTTAGCATCAAACCTTTCATCATTAAATGGTGTTTATGGTGGAATGTTATCTGCAATGAACAAAAACTAATTAGTTTTTATAATCAATTTAATTAATTAACATTCAAAAAAACTAATTACAATGGCAGGAGGAAAATTATCTGCAAGGCAGAAAATGATTAACTTAATGTACTTGGTATTTATTGCTATGATTGCAATGACTACAAGTAAAGAGATACTATCTGCATTTAGCTTATTCAACAAAAAATTCGAAAACGCAAATGAATTAGCAGTAGCTTCTAATACAAACCTATTAAAGGGATTAGAAACTCAAGCTAGTGAAAAACCAGCTGATTTTGGTGTAGCATTCAATAATGCTCAAAAAATTAGCTCTATTTCTAATGAATTCTTTACATACCTAGAAGGTCAAAAGAAGATGATATTAGAAAAAGGAAACTATGCTGAAAAATTCAGAGAGCAAGGTGGTTTACCAGCTGAAGAGATGGATAAAGGTGATGCTTTAGATGAGCATTGGTTTACTGGAGATCGTCTTACAAAAGCAGGACAGGCATTTGTTGACAGAGTTAATAAATACAAAGCAGACATCAATGAAGTATTAGGTAACGATGTGGCATACAACCCAGCTAAAGAAACTTTAGAGCGTCGTTTTAGTACTTCTGAAGTTACTAATAAAGACGGAAGACCTCAAAATTGGTTAGATTACAACTTTAAAGGATTTCCAGCTGTAGCTTCCTATACCAAGCTTACAGCTATGCAAAACGATATTAAAGCAACGGAAGCTAACCTTTATAACGTGTTTTTAGGTAATACTGTAGATACAGTAACTTCTTTAAAGAATTATACAGCTATAGTTATCCCAGACAAGAATGCGTTTTTTGCTGGAGAGAAGTTTACAGGTTCAGTTGTTTTAGGTAAATATGCTAATGTAACTCCAACAAAATTAAAAGTAGGAGATAAAGATTTAGATATGAACCGAGAAGGAGCTATTGATTCTACTGGAGCAGCGAGAATAGAATTCACTGTAGGTAACGTTGGTGAGCATGATATTAACGGACAATTCACGTTCTTAGAAAAAGGCCAAGAGTTACCGATTGATTTTAGTGGTAAGTACGTTGTTGTGCCAAGACCTAATTCAGCAACTATATCAGCTGATAAGATGAATGTTGTTTATCGTGGTGTTGCTAATCCAATGACTATTTCTTTTGCAGGTATAGCAGACAATAAAGTATCTGCTTCTGGTGCTGGTTTATCTAGAGCATCAGGTCAAGGTAAATATGTAATGAATCCTGGTACGGGGAAAGAAGTAACCATTAATGTTACGGGTACTCTAGATGATGGTTCAAGAGTAAGCGACCGTAAAACATTTAGAATAAAAGATATTCCTGCACCAACAGGTGTAATAGCTGGTCAAACAGGTGTAGTAAAGTTGCCTAAGCGTAACGTTGAGATAGGTACTGTTGCGGCAAAATTAGATGATTTTGTTTTCGATTTACCAATCCAAGTTACATCTTTTAAAATTAGAGTGCCAGGTCAACCTACGATTAGTGTATCAGGTACAAAAATGAATGCACAAGCAAAGGCTGCAATCAAAAAGGCTAGAAGAGGAGACAATATTACAATTTTTGATATTAGAGCAAAAATTCAAGGAAACTCAAAATACAATCTTAAAAACGTTTCACCTGTAATTGTAGAAGTTACAAGTAACTAATTAATTCAATAATTAACAGTTACAAACGTTAAAAATAAAGAAACCCAAATTAATTAATAAGATGGAAATTAAAAGGTTTATATACACAGGTTTAGTAGCATTAGTCGCAAACAGTGCTTTTTCGCAGGCTAATATTCTAAATGCAAAAATACCTGAAGAAATAGGTATGAAAACAGAAGCAGAATTGCTTTTAGACAACGATAAGCCATTAGAATACGGTTATGTAGGAGATAGAGACATCTTATACTCAAAAATGACTTGGGAGAAAGTTGTATTAGATGAACGTGTTAATTTTCCACTTTACTTCCCGGTTGAGGGTAATTTAGGTGATGATCGTAAATCTTTATACAAGGTTTTGATGGAAAATATTGAAAGCGGAATGATTTCTAAGATATACGGTGATTCGTATTTCACGGAAGAGCGTACGCTGAAAGATATTGAGGCTGCTTTAAAAATGAGAAAAATCACTGATCCAGGTTATGATTACATGAATGAAAATGGGGTGGGTGAAGACGAAGTACCAGAAGAGTTTGTGATAGAAAGAAATATAGAACCTGCTGATATTAGTTCTTATTTAATCAAAGGCCTTTGGTATTTTGATAAACGTCAAGGTGAATTAAAATATAGAATTCTGGGTATAGCACCTGCGGCACCAGATGTTAACTTTATTGATTCTGAAGACGAAGCTCAGAAAGAGCCAATACCTATGTTTTGGGTCTTTTATCCAGAAGTAAGGGACATTTTGCACGAAGCTAAAGCTTTTAACAACGATAACAGTGCGTCACCAATTTCTTTTGATCATTTACTTAATAGCCGTCGTTTTCATGGAATTATTTATAAAGAAGATAACGTTTATGGTGACAGAGAAGTAAAGGAGTACGTTGCAGAAAATGCGCTTATGCAATTATTAGAATCTGAGCGTATCAAAGATAAGATCAGAGATTTTGAACAAGATATGTGGAGTTACTAATAACTCTCAAAATGTAAAAGTAAACGCTCACTTTAAAGTGGGCGTTTTTTATTTTTGTACAATGATGAAAAGTGTTGATTATATAGTTGTTGGTTGTGGTTTGGCAAGTATTGCATTTTGTGAGTTGTTAAGAAATAACAAGAAATCATTTATAGTTTTCGATGATAATTCACAACAGTCATCTATTGTGGCGGCAGGCTTATATAATCCTGTTATTTTAAAACGATTTTCAGAGGTCTGGAAAGCAAAAGAGCAACTAAATCTGGCATTACCAGTTTATAAAAGAATTGAACAAGATCTAAAAATTAAAATAGATTATAAACTTAGAATACTAAGAAGGTTTACGTCTATAAAAGAACAGAATTTATGGTTTAACGCTTCTGATAAACCAAAACTAGAGCCTTACCTTTCTACGCAACTAGTTAAGAACACTAATGAATTTATAGATGCACCATTCGGATTTGGTGAGGTGTTACACGCAGGCAGGATAGAAACGGAAAAGCTTATACATGCATACAAGACATTTTTAAAAGAAAATCAAAGTTTTGTAGAAGCGCGTTTTGAGTATCAAAATCTTCAAGTTTCACCTCATGGGTTAATTTATAATGATATAAATGCAAGGCAGGTAGTTTTTGCTGAAGGATTTGGAGTTAAAAACAATCCTTATTTTAAAGACATACCGCTTAATGGAACAAAGGGTGAGGTATTAATAATCAAAGCTCCTCAACTTAATATCGATTATGGTATTAAGTCTTCGGTATTTATTATTCCACTAGAAAATGACTTATACGCAGTCGGAGCAACATACAATTGGACCGACAAAAGTAATATCCCAACTGAAGAAGGCAAACAAGAGTTAATCAATAAGCTAAAAACGTTTTTACAGTGTGAATTTGAAGTTGTTCAACATTTAGCTGGAATTCGTCCTACAGTGAAAGACCGTAGACCTTTGGTTGGGCAACATGCCGAATATCAAAATTTATATGTTTTAAACGGACTTGGTACCAGAGGTGTTATGATAGCACCTTATGTAGCGCAAAAGCTTTATCAATTAATAGAAAATAACACAGCTTTAGACTTTGAAATTAATATTTCACGTTTTAATTAAAAGTCTTTACTTCTTAACTAGAGATTTGTCGTATTTCATAAATATGTTAATCCATATATTACGTGATAACCTCATAATTATTGGAAAGAATACTAATAAGGTTCCAACAATACTAATGAAGCCTACCGTTTCAGAAAAGCCAAGAATAACATAACTAATAATAAAAGCGGCTACCGAAAACGCAATTCCAACACCATAGCTTACATACATAGAGCCATAGAAGAATGAAGGTTCCATCTGGTATTTCGTTTTACAATGCGAGCAATGATCGTGCATCTTTAAAACTTCTGAAATGGCATAAGGATTCTTGTTAACATACATAGATTCCTGATGGCATTTTGGGCAGGCGCCAAATAAAATGCTATATAATTTCATTCCTTTTCTAATCATAGCTAAAACCTTTACTTTTGCGTTTTGTTGAACTACAAAGATAACTTTTTTGTAAGTCTGTATTTGTAACAATTGTAACATTTTATGCAGTTGTATTTTTAAGAAAACTATATATGCTCAATATTCATAATCTGTCCATATCCTTTCAAGGAGAATATCTTTTTGAAGACATTACATTTAAACTTGGTGCAGGCGACCGCATTGGTTTAATTGGTAAAAATGGTGCTGGTAAATCTACAATGCTAAGGATTTTGGCCAAAGAACAAGAGTCAGATTCCGGTCAAATAGCCGCAGATAAGGACTTAAAAATAGGCTTCCTTAAACAAGATATAGATTTCGATTTTGGTAAAACCGTTTTAGAAGAATCCTACGAAGCCTTCAAAGAGATTAAACAATGTGAAGCTAAGCTAGATAATATTAACACTCAATTAGCAGAACGTACAGATTACGAAAGTGAAGCTTATAATCAGTTAATGATTGATTTGAATGACATTCAACATCAGTACGAAATCTTAGGTGGTTATAATTATCAAGGTGATACCGAAAAAATTCTTCAAGGTTTAGGATTTAAGCGCGAAGATTTCAATAAGTTAACAGATACCTTTTCAGGTGGTTGGCGAATGCGTATTGAATTAGCAAAGCTATTGCTTCAAAATAACGATTTGCTGTTGTTAGATGAGCCTACAAACCATTTAGATATTGAATCTATCATCTGGTTAGAAAACTTTCTGAAAACATATCCAGGAGCAGTTGTAATTGTATCGCACGATAAAATGTTTCTAGATAATGTAACCAACAGAACTATTGAAATTTCATTAGGAAGAATTTACGATTACAATAAACCGTATACGAAATTCCTAGAGTTAAGAAAAGAAATGAAAGTGCAACAATTGGCAGCGCAAAAAAATCAGGAAAAGCAAATTCAGCAAACCGAAAAACTGATAGAAAAATTCAGAGCCAAAGCCTCAAAGGCAACAATGGCACAATCGTTAATTAAAAAGCTGGATAAGATTGATCGCATTGAAGTTGATGAAGATGATAATAGTGTAATGACTTTAAATTTTCCTGTGTCTATTACACCAGGAAAAGTGGTTGTTGAGATTGAAAATGTCTCAAAAAATTATGGTGATTTACAAGTTCTGAATAATGTGAATTTAACTGTGCCAAGAGACGTAAAGACTGCATTTGTTGGCCAGAATGGTCAAGGAAAATCAACCTTAGCTAAAATCATCGTTGGTGACTTAAAGCACGATGGTAACGTCAATCTCGGTCATAATGTGCAGATAGGATATTTTGCACAGAACCAAGCAGAATATTTAGACGGTAATAAAACCGTCTTAGATACAATGATTGATGCAGCAAATGAAACCAATCGAAGTAAGGTTCGTGATATTTTAGGAGCATTCTTATTTAGAGGCGAAGAGGTAGAAAAGTACGTAAAAGTCTTGTCTGGTGGTGAGCGTAACCGTTTGGCATTGGCAAAGCTATTGCTTCAGCCATTGAATGTTTTAATAATGGATGAGCCTACCAACCACTTAGATATTAAGTCTAAAAATGTACTAAAAGATGCGCTCAAAAAGTTTGAAGGTACGCTGATCTTAGTATCTCACGACAGGGATTTTCTACAAGGATTAACCGAAACGGTTTACGAGTTTAAAGACCAAAACATCAAGGAATACCTTGGAGACATCGATTACTATTTAGAGCAACGTAATATTGAAAATCTAAGAGAAGCCGAAAAGCGAACCATTGTAGAGGATAAGCCTAAAGAAAGCAATAAGCAAAGTTACGAAGACCAGAAAAAAGTAAAGTCGCTCAATAACAAGCTGAGTAATATTGAAGCTAAAATAAATCAGCTGGAAAAAGCTATTAAAGAAGACGACTTTAAACTGGAAACAGATTACGATAACACGGCTTCTGACCCTAAATTTTTTGACGATTATCAAGAAAAAAAGAAGAATTTAGAACAGTTGATGGAAGAATGGGAAGAAGTTACCATTCAAATTGAAGAAATTTCATAGCAACATTAAGATTATTTTAACGACTGCGCATAATGATAACAATAACTTTGTACGTTATTGATGACCGCTTTCATTATGACCAGAAAAATTATCCTTTCCGTTTTGGGTATCGCTTTAATTGTTGGAGCATACTTTTTCGCAAAATATCTTATTGAGAATAAAAACAAGCCTAAACCTGTAGTGCCAAAAGTGGTTAAAACAGTTTTGGTAGATACGGTTGAAAATTCAACAGTACCTATTGTAATTTCAGCAAATGGAAATCTTACAGCAAAGCAACGTGTGGAGTTGTATTCTGAGGTGCAAGGTGTTTTTAAAACCGGAAATAAACTTTTTAAAGCTGGTCAAAAATTCAATAAAGGCGAAACACTTATTCGTTTAGATGCTTCAGAATATTATGCTAGTGTGCAATCTGCAAAGAGCAATCTTTACAATAGTATTGCTGCAATTATGCCAGATTTGAGGTTAGATTTTGCAGATGTTTATCCGAAATGGCAAGCCTACCTTAATGGTTTTGATTTAAATAAAAGCACACCACAATTACCAGAAATATCTGGTGAAAAGGAAAACTATTTTATCACAGGTCGTGGAATAGTCAGTGCGTATTACAACGTTAAAAATTTAGAACAGCGTTTAGCAAAATATAGAATTACTGCGCCTTTTACAGGTATATTAACCGAAGCTCTAGTTACAGAAGGTACGCTTGTAAGAAGTGGACAAAAATTAGGCGAATTCATAAATCCATCGGTTTACGAAATGCAAGTAGCCGTAAGTAAATCTTATGCAGATGTGCTAAAGGAAGGCGAAGCTGTAACCCTTTCTAATTTAGAAAAAACAAAAACCTATCAAGGAACAGTTTCTAGAGTAAACGGAAGTATTGATGCTACTACGCAAACTATCACTGCTTTTGTTGAAGTAAAGCACTAAGATTTAAAAGAAGGAATGTACTTAGAGGCAAACCTTAATGCCGAAAAAGTAAATGATGCTATAGAAATTGATAGAAATCTGCTACTGGACAGCCAAGAAATTTACATAGTCAAGGATAGTCTTTTGGATGTTATTCCTGTAAAACCTGTGCATTTCTCTGATGCAACTGTAGTATTAAAAGAGGTGCCAAACGGAACCATCATTTTAAGAAAACCAGTACCTGGTGCTTATGCAGGTATGCAAGTTAAAGCTGCAACAACAGATTCTGCCGAATAATGAGAAAGTTAATAGAATACTTTATAAGATACCATGTTGCAGTAAATGTATTTATACTGGCATTTTTTGTGTTTGGTATTATAGGTTATTTGTCGCTGAAATCTTCGTTTTTCCCATTAACCGAATCAAGAATAATAAATGTAGCCATTACTTATCCTGGTGCTTCGCCACAAGAGATAGAAGAGGGAATCGTACTTCAAATTGAAGATAATCTAAAAGGCTTAAAAGGTATAGATAGAGTTACTTCAACTTCACGAGAAAATAGTGGAAGTATTACTGTAGAAATCGAAAAAGGCGAAAGTTTAGACTTTATGCTTCTTGAAGTTAAAAATGCGGTAGATCGTGTGCCATCTTTCCCTACAGGAATGGAACCTTTGGTGGTTTCTAAGCAAGAAGCCATAAGAGAAACCATATCATTTGCAATTAGTGGCAATGATATTCCTCTGGCTACTTTAAAGCAATTAGCCAGACAGGTTGAAACCGATTTAAGAGCTATAGACGGAATCTCACAGATTGAAATTTCTGGTTTTCCTGATGAGGAAATCGAAATTGCAGTTAATGAAACAGATTTATTAGCATATAATCTCACGTTTAACGACGTGGCAACTGCAGTAAGTAACTCAAATATTTTAGTTACAGGTGGTAATGTAAAAACCGTTGCAGAAGAATATTTAATTAGAGCAAATAATAGAGAATACTACGGAAAAGAGCTGTCCAATATTATTGTAAAAGCCTCTGCTGATGGAAAAGTTGTTCGCCTTAAGGATGTGGCAATTATAAGAGATCGTTTTTCTGAAACACCAAATGCTACCTATTTTAATCAAGAATTAGCTGTAAATATTTCGGTTACCAGTACTAATAATGAGGATTTAATTAGCTCAGCAGATAAGGTAAAAGAGTACATCGAAGCGTATAATCAAAAGTACACAAACGTACACCTTAGTGTGGTTAGAGATTTATCAATTACACTAAATCAAAGAACACAATTATTAACAGAAAATGCCATTGTTGGTATGTTGTTAGTTTTAGTGTTTTTATCTATTTTTCTTAATACAAGATTGGCATTATGGGTCGCTTTTGGTTTACCAATTTCATTCTTGGGAATGTTCATTTTTGCCGGTCAATTTGATGTGACGATTAATGTATTATCACTCTTCGGAATGATTATCGTTATTGGTATTCTGGTTGATGATGGTATTGTTATTGCCGAAAATATCTATCAGCATTACGAGAAAGGTAAAAAACCAATTCAAGCAGCTATTGATGGTACTATGGAGGTAATACCACCTGTGGTTTCTGCAATTACAACAACGGTATTAGCCTTTTCATTGTTTTTCTTTTTAGAAAGTAGAATAGGAGAGTTCTTTAGTGAAGTGTCAGTCATCGTTATATTAACATTGGTTGTGTCGCTTGTTGAAGCATTAATCATTTTGCCTGCGCATTTGGCACATTCAAAAGCTCTTAGAATTAAAAAAGAAGAGCTGCATAACAAAAAGTCATCTAATGGGTTCTTTTCCTTTATGCGAGGACTAAATCGTTCTGGAGACCGCTTTATGTCATATTTAAGAGATAAGGTTTATGCACCTACATTACGATTTGTAATGGAATTTAAACTATTGGCACTTGGTATTTTTGTTGCGCTTTTAGTGCTAACATTTGGCTCTCTTGGAGGTGGAATTATTGGTGTAACCCTTTTTCCAAGAATTGCAAGTGATGCAGCTAATATTGAGTTAGTAATGCCTGCAGGAACCAATGTAAAGATCACTGATTCTATCATTTCAATGATTGAAGAAAAATCTTTCATCGTTAACCAAGAGCTTACAGAAAAGTATTTAAAAGGCACAGATAAACAATTGTTTGAAAATACGATCGTGTCTATTAACAGCAGTTCTTCAGCCAATTTAAGAATCAATTTATTGCCAGGCGAAGAACGACCAGATGAAGTTCAATCGTTTTTAATAACCAACAGGTTAGAAGAATTGGTTGGTCCAGTAATTGGTACAGAACGATTAATCTATGGTTCTGGTGGAAATTTTGGTGGTAATCCAGTTTCAGTATCCTTACTGAGTAATAATATCGAGGAATTAAAAGCCGCTAAACTAGAATTAAAAGAGCATTTGCAATCTAATCCTTTGCTAAAAGATATTGGAGACAATGACCCAGCCGGAATTAAGGAAATACGCTTAGAGCTCAAAGAAAGCGCATACTTACTCGGCTTAGATTTAAGAAGTGTAATGTCTCAGGTGCGTTCAGGTTTTTTTGGTGCTCAGGCGCAACGTTTCCAAAGAGGACAAGACGAAATTAGAGTTTGGGTACGTTACGACAAAAACAACCGAAGTTCTATTAATGATTTAGACGATATGCGAATCGTAACGCCTACTGGCGAACGTGTTACTCTAAAGGATATCGCAACCTATAGCATTGAGCGTGGTGATGTGGCCATCAATCACTTGGAAGGTAAACGCGAAATTCAAGTGTATGCAGATTTAAAAGACCCGAGTACAAGTGCTACTGATATTATAGACAATATTAGAAAAGATTTTATTCCAGAGTTACAATCAAAATACCCAACAATTACAACGTCTTACGAAGGACAAAATAGGGAAGCAGGCAAGCTAACAAGCTCTTTAGCAATTGCAGGACCTATCATCCTATTACTAATATACATTACAATTGCGTTTACGTTTAGAAGTTATTCGCAACCGCTATTGCTGATTTTATTGATTCCTTTCAGTTTAACAGCTGTAGCTTGGGGACACTGGTTATTAGATTTTCCTGTTAATATTTTATCCCTTTTAGGAATCATTGCATTAATAGGTATTATGGTTAATGACGGATTGGTGCTCATTGGGAAATTCAATAGTAATCTAAAAGAAGGAATGAAATTTGACGAGGCACTTTCCGAAGCCGGTAAATCGCGTTTTAGAGCTATTTTCTTAACCTCATTGACTACAATAGCAGGTTTGGCACCTTTACTATTAGAGAAAAGTAGGCAAGCACAATTTTTAAAACCAATGGCAATTTCCATTTCCTTTGGTATCGCTTATGCAACCATTTTAACCTTGTTGGTGTTACCGTTGTTTTTGTCATTCAGCAATAATATTAAGAAGAATACCAAATGGCTGGTAACCGGAAACGATGTTACCAAGGAAGAAGTAGAACGCGCTATAAAAGAACAAAATGAAGGTAATGAAGAGCACTAAACAGATATTGATTGTCTTGGGCGTTTTATGTTGTGTTAATCTGCAAGCCCAAAATATATTAACAAAAGAAGAGGCTGTTTCTAAGGCTTTAGAAAATAATTATGGTGTACAAATCGCCAAGAATGATGTAGCTGTTGCAGAGAATAATACCAGTATTTTAAATTCAGGTTATTTGCCAACATTGACTGGTAGTGCAGGCGCAACGTATAATTTAGATAATACTGAAGCTGAATTTTCTAACGGAGAGGTTACAGTCTTAAATGGTGCTGAGAGTTCTAGATATAATGCTAGTGTAAATCTTAACTACACCTTGTTTGATGGTTTAGGCAGACGTTACAATTACAAACGATTAAAAGAGCAATACCAATTAACCGAATTGCAAGCAAGAGAAACGATAGAAAACACGATTATTCAAATGTTTTCGGTGTACTACAATGTGGCGCAATTGTCCGATAATTTAAACACTCTTGAAGAAACGCTAACCGTTACCAAAGACCGATTAGTAAGAGCAGAATATCAATTTGAATATGGACAAAACACAAAGCTTGAAGTTTTAAATGCTGAAGTTGATATTAATAACGACAGCATCAACATCATCAATACAAAACAGCAGTTAAAAAATGCAAAGCGCGATTTAAAATTGGTATTGGGAGAAACGTTTACGGAAGATTACAATGTAGAAACCGAAGTGGACTTCACGTTACAATTTCAAAAGGATAGCTTATTTCAACAAGCAAAACGAAGAAATGTTGCTTTACTTCAAACCGAAAAAAACATTGCAATTAGCAAGTTAGATATTAATTCTGGTCAATCCGCATATTTACCAACTATTGGTTTAACAGGTTCTTACGGCTGGAACAAAAACAACAACAACGCAGCATCGTTTTTAACCACTTCAACCAATACAGGATTATCAGGAGGCATTAATCTGAGTTGGAATTTGTTTGATGGTGGAGCAACCATTAATAGAGTAAGAAATGCAAAGATTAATCTTGAAACGCAACAGCTTCAAAAAGAAAATATCCTATTGAGCATTGAGCGCGATTTTAATAATGCCTGGGATGACTATATGAACAAGCTCGATATTTATAACATTCAAGATAAAAATATCATTACAGCTCAGAATAACTTTGATAGAACTCAAGAAAAGTTCAAGATAGGTCAAGTCAATTCAATTGAGTTTAGACAAGCCCAAATCAATTTATTGAATGCAGAGTTAAGCAGAAGTCAAGCAAAATATGATGCAAAATTAGCTGAGTTAACTTTGCTTCAAATTAGTGGCGAGTTGTTAAATGTTCAATTCTAAAAACCGCTAAAGAATGGAAGAACACTTTTTTCAATGTCCTTATTGTTGGGAGCAAATATCTATGTTAATAGATGTGTCTCAAAGTCAGCAAACTTATATTGAAGATTGTGAAATTTGCTGTAATCCTATTCAAATTTCTGTAGTCACAGAAGCACAACAAATAGTCAATTTTCAAGCAGAGAATATAGAGCAATGAGATAAGTGTAAAATACGAAAAATTAAGTTTTTATGTTAATTAGTAGTGTAGTTCATCGAAAAAATTTGCAGTTTAAGGTGTAAGACCCTATTTTTGAATAGTTTATGTGCCCCTCCACAAAATCTAGCTATTATGAAAACTTTAAAATTAACCCTACTATGTTGCTTGCTTTCTGTCTTTACATATGCCAACGTTTCTCAAAGTCAAAAAGACGCACTAGTAGCACTTTATAACGCAACTGATGGTGACACTTGGAATACCTCTTGGAATTTAGACCAACCTATAACTGAATGGTATGGTTTAACCATTGAGGATGATAACGTGATAGCCATCGACTTAAGCTTCAATAATCTATCTGGTAAATTGCCAAGTGAAATATCTCAATTAACCTTTTTAAAGACTTTGAATTTAGCATTCAATAAACTAGAAGGAAAATTACCAGAGACATTAACGAGTATGATTAATCTAGAGACCTTACAATTGTTCTCTAATAATTTTTCAGGTGCCTTACCATCAGACATTGGCAGCATGGCCAATCTTAAGACAGTCGAGTTATACAATAATAATTTTTTTGGTGAGATTCCTAGCTCTATAGGTAATTTAACCAAGCTTGAAAGTTTAATACTTAGTAGTAACCAATTAATAGGGAAATTACCAGCAAGTATATCTAATCTTAAATCCTTAAAAGTATTAAGCTTATTTGATAATAGCTTATTAGGTACAATTCCGGCTAGTATCGGCGAATTAACGCAGTTAGAGGAATTAGTATTATCTAATAATGCTTTTTATGGTAATTTACCTGGTGAATTAGCTCAGTTGTCAAATTTAAAAACGCTGTTGTTAAGTAATAATGGTTTTAAAGGAAACTACGCCGCTTTAAAAGATAAACTACCTAATATTGTAGATTTTGATCTAGATGATGCAAACATGAAGGGAGCATTAGCAACATTAGATTCTGAAGAGAACGACGACTAATATTTGTTTTTAACCATATAATTATATATTAAAAAAAGTGTTCAAATTATTTGAACACTTTTTTTATGCTAAAAACTTGCTAAAACTAAAAAGCGTTGTATATTTGCAGTCCAATATCGCGGGATAGAGCAGTAGGTAGCTCGTCGGGCTCATAACCCGAAGGTCACTGGTTCGAGTCCAGTTCCCGCTACTAAGGCGAAAGCCAGTAAAATCAACGGATTGTGTCTCACAATCCGTTTTTTTATGTCTTCTATTTTCTTACTTTTACAAAAAGTACACGAAAACGTACACGTTTTATCAATGAAAGCCAATTATTCTGAGCCCAAAATCTACACAGGTGGGGTGGATATCAATCAATGGTCTAAACTCACTAAATCAGAGCGAACCAAAGCCTTAAAGAAAGATTGGTACATACATTACAGGTTTAGACACCCTGAAACAGGTCTTTTAACAAGACAAACAAACATCAAGGCTGGTGCAAATAGATTTAAAGACAAAAGATCAAGATACCATATTCTGAAGATTATAAAGCAAAGCCTAGAAATCGTGCTAAGGGAAGGCTTTAACCCTTATGAGGATAACACTGATCTGAAACAATATCTAGAAGAAAGACTTGAAAATAAACAGAGAGCAAAGAATAACTCTGTACCATTAAATAATTCGACTAAATCAAAAGTTGAACCAGTGGATGAACTTGCAACAAAGGTTCAGTTGAAAGAGGCATTCGAACTGGTATTGAAACTAAAAGAGAATGTTATGACACATGACTCTTTTGTTAAGTACAGGAGTAGGATTAATAAGTTTAATACATGGCTACTTAATAACGGTTTTAACAACAAGTCTGATATCACGAGCATTCAGAAAAAGACTGTTATTTCTTATTTAAATCAAAGATTAGAAGAAACAGGTGTTAGAAATAGAAACAATGCAAGAACGGATTTATCCTCATTTTTTCAAACACTAAAGGACAATGATATCATTGTACAAAATTTTATAAAAGAGATTAATATTCTAAAAGCTATACCTAAAAGAAATAAGTCTTTTTCACCTAAGCAGGAAAATGAAATTTTTAGCTATTTAGAAAAGTCAGACCAAACTTTATTACTGTTCATTAAGTTTATTTGTTATGCACTACTTCGACCTATAGAAATATGTCGCTTGAAAATCAAGGATATCGATATCCAAGACAAAAAACTCTATGTGGTGGCAAAAAACCAACCTGTAAAAATTAAAATAATCCCTGAGATTTTATTGAAGGAAATCCCAAACTTGAAGGACTTTGATCCAAATCATCCTTTGTTCTCCAAGGATTCCCTAGGGCAAAAATGGTCAGCAAAGGAAAGTAGTCGTAAGGACTATTACACAAAACAATTTAAAGAAGTTAAGGATAAGTTAGGTTTTAATTCAGAATATGGACTATACAGTTTTAGACACACTTATATCGCCAAAATGTATAGGAAACTGGCAAGAGAAGGCTCACCTCACAAAGCTAAGAGTGATTTGATGTTGATTACGGGTCATACCTCAATGTCAGGATTGGAAAACTATCTAAGGAGTATTGATGCCCAACTACCAAAGGATTACTCTAATTTATTGAAATAGCAATGGAAGTAACTTTACTATATAAATATCATTACGAAGCAATAATTAAAAGATCAAAGCATTTAGTTGTTACTATTTTTAAGAGTAATAAATCTATAAAAAGAACCTTTAGTTCTTTTTATAACGACATCATAGAAGAGTTTAAGGGTCGTAAAATACATTACTATGATCTTTACAAGGGTAAATATTCAAATTCTATGAATGTATTTGATCGTAATAAAATGATTTATGAGGGAAGTAAATATGAAGTAATTGAATTAGTATTTAAGAATCATATTTTTTCTCTCTATGAGAAATATTCTAAAAAGGAATTATTGAATTTTATTGTAGATCTAGCGAGACGTGATGCTTTGGATTATCTATCTAGGCACTTGTATAACCATCGAGATTATTATAGCTTGGTTTATGACACTAAAAGTTACCAAAATATTTATTTTGATGACTCTGGTAATATTTATTTCAGAGATTCTAAAGAATTTAATGATATGCTAGATTTGAAACATCCTAATAGAAAAGCAGCCGAGTTAAATATTGAAATTAAATTACCAAAGGAAGATAACATTTCAAAAACTATTAGTTCTGAAAATGACAAGGATTCTGAAATTCAAGAAAAACTTAACGACTTTACTGATGATGAAAGATTAATTCTTAGTCATTTAGTATATTATAATATTATAAAATCCAATAAGAAGTCAGTTGACTTAAATAGATTTTTAATGCTTGTTAAAATAATGGGCGGATATAATAGTATATCCCTATTTTATCAAAAAACTAATACTAATACGTTATATAAAAAGGCGCTTGAAGGCCCCTCGTATTTTGTTGGAGCCACAAGGAGGGAATTACTACGGTCTCTCCAACAGAAATTAATTAATTTAGGCATTGACGATTTTCTATATCTTATCGAAAAGCAATTACGAAATATAAAATAAATACGATTTTCCTTCCGACATAATAACATAGTTAGCACATTTTAGACCTTAAAAAAGTGTTTTAAAATTCTGAATATCAATTAGTTGTTGTTTGTGTGTCGGAATCCGACGAACTTCCGAGACCTGTTCGAAAACAACAATTTGTTTGTAATCTTTGCTTCCGTAGGACAATGTCCCACATAATTAAAACATTATGTATATGGAAACAAAAATCAGTATTAGAGTAGACGAATTCACCAAAAATCAACTAGAAACTTTCGCGCAAAACGAGAGTAAGACACTGTCGACTTATGTTAGGGAATTACTTAATGACCATGTAAGGCTAGATTTATATGAAGATGAGTATGAGGTATTAGAATCATATGTACCATCCGAATATCCAAAAGAGTATTGTATTGATATTAAACCTGAGTTTGAGAAGTCTTATGGCTTTACGTTTTTGTTAACTTGGTTATTTGCTAAAGGTATGAATAATACATGCACATGTAGCAAGGATAATCTAAGGGATTTAAAAGTTCTAGTTGAATCAGTTATCGAGTTTAGTTCGTTTTCTAATGAGCTAAAAATGGAATTTGTCAAAGTCCTTAATGATATAAATAGGGTTTTGGTAGAAGCCAATAATTCATCAAAACAGTTTTACTTTTCAATAGCAAACCATCAAGGTAGTTTTAATTATTATTTGCTAATGAGTGAAGTGTGGAGCGTAAAATATTAATGTTATGAACAGGAATATTTTAAATGGTAACTTAAGAACTGAGTTGGGTGAGCAATTAAAATCAGCCAAAGAACAAAGGTTGATAAACATCAATCACAATGAAGGCCTAATAATTAAGACAGCTAACCAATGGCTTGATAAAGCTAAGTCAACTCCAATACCAAATATGCTATTTAGCGAATTCTGGTATGAGAATGAACTCTGCATTCTATTTGCAGACACCAATTTAGGCAAGTCCATTTTAGCTGTTCAAATAGCGCAAAGTATAAGCAGTGGTGTTCCTATTGATGGTTTTAAATTGGAATCTACTCCAAGAAAAACATTGTATCTGGATTTTGAATTGTCAGACAAGCAGTTTGAGAAACGCTATTCAGAGGAATATACTAACCACTTTGTATTTTCTGAAAATTTACTGCGAGCGGAGTTAAATCCGTATCACGAATTGCCTAAGGAATTCAAATCGGTTGAAGATTATATATGTACTTATATAGAGACCTGTATTAAAGAGCACCACGTTGCGGTTGTTATTGTGGATAATATGACCTACTTAAAGAACGATAACGAAAAGGCGAAGGATGCATTGGATTTGATGAAAAAACTAAATAAAATCAAAAAAACATACCAGATTTCGATTTTAGTACTTGCCCATACACCTAAACGTGATGAGTCCAAGCCAATTTCTAAAAATGATATATCAGGCAGTAAAATGATTGTTAATTTTTGTGATAGTGCGTTCGCCATTGGTAATAGTACAGAGGCTGCCAATCGTAGATATTTGAAACAAATAAAACAACGTAACATAGAGCATTTGTATCATGGTGGTAATGTTGTGGTATGTGATATAAATAAGGATTTCAACTTTTTAGAGTTCCGCTTTATTGATTATGATAACGAATTGACTCATTTGAAGAGTTATGACAAAATGGGTATTGAAGAACGGGATACTGAAATGGTTAGACTTCTTAATGATGGTCTCAGTAACGTGGCAATTGCAGAACAATTAGGAGTTTCAGAAGGAACTATTCGTATTCGTAGAAAAAAACTTGGTATTTAATTGAAAGCTACCGATGTATATAATATAGCCATTGCACTTCCATCAGAGGAGCTTAGTTTGCTATATAATATGCTAGGTAAAAAAGTCATGTCGATTCCTGATTCTGGAATTAAGAAACGCAGAAAATGTTTGCCAAGATTTACAATAGATGATGGACTTAGGTATTTGTTGGAGAATATTATTGATAAAAATAGAGAACAAGACGATTCGTAATATTCGTAATCAATTCTTGTTACGAATATTACGAATCAAAAGGAAAGCATTTTAAAATGTATAAGTATTCACTTGATAAGAGCAGTAAAAAATTTATTTGTCCGTCATGCAACAAAAAGCGGTATGTTCGGTATGTAGATATTATTTCGAATAATTATCTGGACTATAATTATGGTCGGTGCGATAGGGAAAGTAGCTGCGGTTATCACTCTAGTCCTAGTGGTAATACAATTGTCAGTCACACCTATATGGCTCCAAAGGACATACAACCCACATTTATGAATGACGAATTATTGGGTTCTTATGGAAATGACTATAACAACAATTGTTTTATAAAGTACTTAATGATACATTTTACTGTAAATGAAATTAAGTCAGCTATTAGAAGGTACTTTTTAGGAACCTCACATTATTGGCCAGGTGCGACAGTGTTTTGGCAAATAGATCAGTTTATGAATATAAGGACAGGCAAAATAATGTTGTACAACAAAGAGAACGGTAAAAGAGTTAAGGAGCCTTATTCACATATTACATGGATGCATAGTTTATTAAAAAAAGACAACTTTGTCTTACAGCAATGTTTATTTGGCATACATAATTTATGCGATTACAAAACAGATGACCTAATTTGTATTGTAGAGTCAGAGAAAACAGCTGTTATTATGAGTATGCTCTATCCTGAATATTTGTGGTTGGCTACTGGCTCAAAATCAAACCTAAAATATGAATTAATTAAACCCCTAAAAAATTATAACATTGTCTTACTACCAGATAAATCGGAGTTTGAGGATTGGAATACTAAAGCTATTAGTTATAGAAAAATGGGATATAAAATATCTTGCAATGTCCTTTTGGAGCAACTTAATGTCGCTAATGGTTCTGATTTTGCAGATATATTAGTTTGATTTTTTATTTATCTGTGAGACAATTTAATAACAATTGTTTTTTAGGTGTAAAACTATCAAAATCAGAGATTTTCATTTAGCTTCATTTTTTCATTTTCTATATCATTTCTAATGAAGATAGGATCTAAAAAAGAAAAATAAGATTCTGATATTTTATCTGTGTTCCTCCAATTAAAAATAATATCATTACTTATTTTTAATCTATGTTTATATTTCTCATTGTATGGATATTCTGTGTCTTTAAGATACTTTTTACCGTTAAAGGTTTTAAAACTACCCTTAATCTTTCTAGTTTTCTTTTTAATGTTTAAATAATAAGGTTCGTTGGTTGCACACAGAAAAACTCCAAGATCAATTTTGTCATCTTGAAATAAGCTATCTAATTTCTTTAAATCGTTTATGATTTTCTGAATATTCTGAGTCTGGCCTGAATTACTCTTTTTTTTATGGGGAAATTTAAATTCTATGCCCACACGATGTTTGATTGATTCAATTTCAACTTCAAAATACAGGTCGAGAAATTTCCCGTCTTTAAAATCTCTTCTAAAAAGATTTTTTTCAAAATCGATATTATATACTTTAAAATCATCTATTGTATTTAAAAGCCATGCAAATTTGAAAACTAAAGTTTTTTCAGATGAAATTACTATTTGTTGTGCATTTAAATCCGATTCAATCGTTTTCCAAATGTTTTTTATCACTTCTGATGTAATAGTCAGGCTCATGCTATATTAATGTTTAAATAGTTTTATTATCTCTTCCTTATTTTCAAAGATGAGATTGAAATTAAACATTTCATTTCTCGCATCCGATTCAGAAATTTGGTTGTAAATCAATAACTTACCAGCAATCAGAAAAAGATTTCTATTTTCAAAGGTTGAATATTCAATTAAATAGGATAACTCGTCTAGCTGATATTTTCCTATTTCTTTCTTTAATTTATATACAGTTTGCTCTCTAAACTCTATAAAATAGAGATCATTCAATAGCTCTATTTTGAAACAGCAATTTAATTCCCCTTCAATACTGCTTGAGAAATAATCAAATAAGGTAACATTGATTAACTTTTTATCCTCAAGAGAGTTTATTAAAGCCAGATTGTTTCCTGTATATTCTAGGTAAATATGACCTAAGTAATGTTTTGGTGGATTGTTAACTTTCATTTATTGGCTTGATTTATAATGGTTAGGAGTTAATGTATAACAATCTTTTTAATTAAAAAATTAGGATTTATGGAAAGTCATTTTGTTAAAAAATGTATCCTTTTCGTTAATTAATTTTCTTATGTCAGGGTAAAATGAAATCTGTTTCGAGTTAATTTTTGCTAATTATCAAATCTAGATTTACTCAGCATATATTTCAATACATTTTTAGGAGTATTTTCCATAGTCAGTCGATTTAGTTTTTTTTCTAAATCATATATGTGAATGTTGTAACTGTACTTTCTGTCGTTGTTCCTTTCTTTGTCTCTTAACTGGTACAGCTCATCTAATCGACTTTCTAACGATACAATGTTAAACGCTTTTTGATATTCATTGACTTCAATGTGCGGAATACCTTGGTTCTTAATTACACCTGAAAAATACTTTGTAAACTTCATTCAACAAATTTAGAAGCTATCTCAGCTTGGTATTGCTATAGAATGTAGTAGATGAAATAATATCTACCCTAATACGGTAAAACGTAATTGGATTTTATTAATTTTTATTATTTTTAAATCCCCCTTAATTAATTTCAACCCCCTTTATTAATAAAAGATGAACCATGGATCTTTGAATCTATCGGTATATTTTGATTTAAAATGAACTGATAATTTAATACAAGTTGGAGACTGTATTATTATTGTTTATATAAAAGATATATAGATAATACGTATATCAAATTGTTGGCATTCATTATGACGAATCAACAAACGACAGAAAAAACAATCAACATTTGAACTAACCAACAACAGAATATGAATAAAGAATTTTTGGCAAACATAGTTTATAGTGCATTAATAATTTGGCTACTATTCTCTCTATATTACATAATCCGACTTTGGTATCGAAAAAGCACAAAATCTTATAACGAATATTTATATAATTCAATTCCTTCTGTTTTTACAACAATTGGAATACTTGGAACTTTTGGCGGAATTTATCTCGGATTAAGAAATTTTGATGTTGATGATATTGACAATAGTATTCCAATGCTATTAGAAGGAATGAAACTTGCGTTTCTTACTTCAATTGTTGGAATTATTCTATCATTAATATTCAGAGTATTTGGACAACTAATCTTGCGAACAGTTGAACTAAATGAACCACCAAAGCAAACAGATGAATTATCAGCATTAAGCGAAATACTCGAAGTCTTAAAATCATCTAAAACAGAAACAAAAGCCAATTTTGATAAACTAAACACCTCGCTGGTTGGAGAAACAGAAACAAGCCTATCTACTCAATTAGTTAAACTTCGCAATCAAACAACTGACAACCAAAAAGAACAAGAAAAACAAAACATTTTACTTGAAAAAATCCAGACATCGTTAATCGGGAACGAAGAAACAAGCTTACTTACTCAACTTGAAAAATTAAGAAGTCAAGCAACTGACAACTACAAAGAGCAAAAAGAACATAAAAAAGTACTTACTGCAATAAATGAAACTCTTGGGTCTAAAAACGAGAACAGTATATTATCACAAATTAAAAATTTAAAAACCGACCAAAATAAAAATAACAAAACATTAGAAAGCAAGTTTGATGAATTTGCGGAAATTCTAAAAAAGAATAATACAGAGGCTTTAGTGGAAGTAATGAAAAGTGCTACAGAAACTTTCAACGCTCAAATGACAGAATTAATCCAAAGATTGGTTCAAGAAAATTTTGCAGAATTAAACAATAGTGTTCAGAGTTTAAACGATTGGCAAAAAGACAATAAAGAAATGATTTCATCCTTAACAGAGCAGTTTAAATCTGTTTCTAAAGACTTTGAAATTGCATCAGTTTCCATTAAAGAAATTACCGAAAACACAACAAAACTAACAGAGGATAACAGTCAATTATCGAAATTAATTGCGGAATTACAAAAGGTGCTAATTGATGACACAAAATTCCAAGAAATAGTTACAAAACTTGAAAGTTCTATTGACACCATCAAAACAAATACAGAAACATTTGACGAAACAACTAATAAATTAAATGATTGGATTGGCAAAGAGCATAGCTTCAAAAAATCTGTTGATATACTAATTAGCAGATTAAAAGAAATAGAAGACATAAAAGACATTAACGGAGAATTTTGGAGCAATACAAAAACTCAAATGGAAGAAGGAGTTTCAATTATAAGTAACTCTTCATTAGAATTAAGAAATAATCTCGATAATATTTCAGAAGAGTTTACAGGTCAGTTAAATCAAACTTTAACGAGTTTAGATGAACTTATTCAACGCCTAATCGAACAAGCAAATAGATAATGAAAGAGAGTTCAGACAACAATTGGGTTTCATTTTCCGACATTATGACTGTATTGATGATTATCTTCCTATTCATCTCTATTTCATATATGATGCAAGTAAAAAAAGAGCAAGCACAGAGAGATGAAATATTTGAGGAATTTAAAGCAACTAAAGAGGAGCTTTATAATGAGTTAAATACAGTTTTTAAAGATGACTTTCAAAAGTGGGATGTTAAACTAGATAAAGACTTGTCTATAAAATTTACAAACCCTGATGTTTTGTTTCAATCAGGAAGAACAAATATAAGACCATATTTTTCAGAAATATTGAACAAGTTTTTACCCAAATATTTTGACGTTATTTTGCAAGAAAAATACAAGGATAAAATTTCAGAAATAAGAGTTGAAGGACATACAGATAATGTTCCTGCACCACGATACGACCAAGACCCTTACATTGCCAATACATTGCTATCCCAAGAAAGGTCTTCAGAAGTAATTAAGCATTTTCGTGAAATGGACTATTTTAAAAGTTTATCTTCCAAAGAAATCATTTTAATAGAATATTTACTTACTGCAAACGGATTGTCTTATGGAAGAACAGTTGATGATAACGGAAAATTAACCATAAATAGTAATCAACCTATTAATAATCAAAAGTCTCGTAGAGTAGAATTTCGCATAATAACAACAAGTGATAAGTTAATTGATAAAGTCCTTAAAGAATTAGAAAAATAGATGCCATTAATAAAGTTTAATAGAGCACATAATTATTTAGATACGATTGGAGTTCCTCGTTTAGAGGAGTACAATAGTAATGTAATCATTGATAGAATTGATTTTACTGAACAAGAAAATGATGGAAATTTAGAATGGAGAGAAGATGGAGTTTATTTAAATGTTCGTGGTAATTTTCAAAAAGGTTTTATGTTTAATAAAGACTATAAAAGGTCTGATTATGGGAATCCTAGATTTCATTTGTTTGAGTGTTCTGTTATTGAAAAGTTTATAGAAAAAGGAATTTTGTCAAGATATTATTTTTGGTCGAACTCTGATTTAGTAACTGTAACACAAAGAGGAACTAAAAAAGAATATCCAGACCAAAATCTAAATTTATGCTCAAAATGTAGAGCAATTCTACACGACAGAAACCTTGAGAGTATAAATGATACAGAAGACTTTCATAATTTACTTGACTTAAATGACCAAAACATTAAGGAAAAACTAGAAGAAGTTGAAACTGATATTTATAAAAGACCTTTAAATTGGCGAAGTATTTCAAAAGCTTATAGAGAAGAACAAAACTATACTTGTGAAGAATGTGGATTTGGTGGTAACGACCTTGATAATAATTACGATAAAAGATATTTACATACACATCATATAGATAGTTATGATTTAATAAATACTCATAGAGACAATTTGAAATGTGTATGCGTTTTGTGTCATTACAACCAAGACGAACATCACCAATCTAATTTTGAAAAGCCTAGATTAAAAAGGGAATTGAATTCCTTTATCAATAAATACAGAAATAGACTAATGGAAATCGGAAACGTACACATTGGAAATTACGAATGAAAAAATAACGAAATGCCAACATTGTATAAAAATAATAGCGGTTTAATCGCCTAAACAAAATGAAATATATAAATCAAAAGACAGTGACAAATCAAAAAGTAAGTGCGTAAAACACCGCTACTATTCTTATACGGTTACCGTTGACATAATTTAAAACGAACAACATAGAATGATAAAATGGTTAAGGAAAAAACTCGGAATTAATACTATCGACAAAAATATTGTTGAAAACAATTCTATGACCAAAAGCCAACTTATTGAGGTTGCTAATAGTTTTGAAATGAAAAACGATATTTCAAATTTAACTTTCAAATTAAATAATAATATTAGTTTAGATAATAGTTGGTCTTTAATTACTACTCAAAACAACAAATCGAATTTTCTTTCTCAAATTGCTGGAACTTCATCAATAGGTAGTTCAGTCGCTTATTCAGCAAATGGATTATACACTGCAACTGCGAATACAGGGAGTTTAATGACTTATGGAAATGGCTCTTTAAGTTCAATAACAATGAATGGTTCTCAATTCGGAAGTCACGCAGGTTTTGTTAGTGCAAATCCTGCTGTTTTTACACCAATTTTAGCTGTCCAATTTGCTTCAATGCTTACTGGTCAATATTATTTTAAAGGTTTAACAAAACAATTAACATCAGTTCAAAAAGGGATAAACGAACTTATCAGTTTGCATCATAATGAAAGATTAGCAAAATTGAGATATATAAACACTAAAACAAACGAATTAAATAATCGGAATTATTTCACAACCGAGGATTATGTTATTGTCGATAGATTAAAATATGACTTGTCAATTATTAGGTTTGAATACTTACTTTCTGCTCAACAAGAAATCATTAACACTTTTGAGATACAAAATGGAAAAGAAAATAAAGAAGAAATAATTGATATAATATCAGAAGATAGTAATCAAGTTGAGAAAGCTTTTATTTCAATAAAAAGCAATGCCAAAAAAATATCTTCCTTTTTTTCATCAACCTATAAAAAATCTGGAATCGAATCTGGAATAAACTATTTAAAATCTAAAACTGAAAATTCACATAAAAAAGTTGAAAAACTTTCAGAAAAAGTAAATAATAGTAAATTCTTTTTTTATTCAGAAATCGCTTTAAAATCGGAGCAATTATACCAACTCTTAAAGCTATTGGAATTAAAAATAAATTTATCTGATAAAAAACCAAACCATAACCGAATTGGAAAAATTGAGGAACTTTATAAATCAATAGTAGATTTTAATTACGAAGACAGTATTTATGATGAAATGGAGCAACTGAATTCGGAATTAAAGGAAAATCTATTATCTGAAATCGAAATCTATAAAGCAAATAGCCAAATGACTAAAAGTAAAATTGAGTCAAAAGCAACTGAAATACTTGAAAATTTCACAAGATTAGAACAGAATTTAAGCGATAAGGATATAATATTTGATGACATTGAACAAATTAAAATTGGTTTTGAAAAATCACATCAAATACTAATTGACAATAGATCAGAAACAACTAGAATTTACACAAAAGCTACTGATAACAGTGGCTATGACTAATTGCTTGTTCTTGCTACTTCTAAAAATTTTTACGGATTTTACGTTTGCTGTGCTCTTGTAGAGTTAAGTAATAATAGATGTGACTTTTAATAGTCAAACAATAGAATAAAATTTAAAAAACCAACATGACCACTGAGATAATACTACTGATAATACTGATATCGTTACTTGCAATAAATCTGATCGTAACTTTAGTTAAAAAGATAAAACTTGATTTTGACATTGAAGGGAATTTTAATGAAACAAAAAATTCTTTAGTTAAGTTTGATTCAACATTGGAAAGAACCGATAAGTCAATGAGAGATGAGTTTCAAAGAAATAGAGAAGAATCAAATACTTCTGCTAAAAATCAAAGGGAAGAATTGACTAAATCGCTTAATAGTTTTAAAGAAGGGTTTGACAATAATACCAAACACTTAAATGATTTATTAAAAGAGAGATTTGATGCCTTTAGCAAACAACAAATCGAAATAAACCAAGAATCAGAAAAAAGAATTAAAGAGGTAAAAGAAACAGTTGAGAACCAGCTAAAAGAAATCCGAGAAGATAATACGAAACAACTTAATGAGGTCAGAAAAACAGTAGATGAGAAATTACAAAAAACATTAAATGAACGTTTGACCCAATCATTTGAAACAGTTGGTAAACAATTAAAGTCTGTTCAAGAAGGCTTGGGTGAAATGAAAAATTTGGCTACAGATGTTGGTGGATTAAAAAAAGTTCTGAGTAATGTAAAAATGCGTGGTGGTATTGGAGAGGTTCAACTTGCTATGCTATTGGAACAAATACTTGCACCCGAACAATATGAAGCAAATGTCAAGACAAAAAAAGGTAGTTCAGCTACTGTTGAATTTGCCATAAAATTACCAGGAAAAAATGACGACAACTCTGTAGTATGGCTTCCTGTAGATGCTAAGTTCCCAAAAGATGTTTATGAAAAACTTCAAATGGCTTATGATGATGGGGATTTAGATAAAATTCAGTTCGCTCAAAAAGAGCTAGACAACACCATTAAAAAAATGGCTAAAGATATCAGCGAAAAATATATTGACCCACCAAATACGACTGATTTTGGAATAATGTTTTTACCGTTCGAAGGCATTTATGCCGAAGTTGTAAGAAAAGCATCTTTACTTGAAACTTTACAAAAAGATTATAAGATAATTGTAACAGGTCCAACAACATTAGCCGCTATTTTGAATAGTTTACAGATGGGCTTCAAAACCTTAGCTATCCAAAAGAGAAGTGGTGAAGTTTGGCAAGTTTTAGGCGCAGTAAAAAAGGAATTTGAAAATTTTGGTGGAATGATGCAAAAAGCTCAAAAAAATATCCAAACCGGATTGAACCAACTAGATGATGTAATGGGTAAAAGAACAAGAGCTATTCAAAGAAAATTAAAAAATGTTGAAACACTTGACGAAGGACAAGCGAAAGCAATCTTACCGGAAATAACAGATAATTTATTAGACTTAGAAGAAGATAATGGATAGTGTTCAGAAGCTAAAAAAAAATTTGAACGAACAACAGTTGAAAGCTGTAACAGAAACCGAAGGTTTTGTTAGAGTAATCGCAGGTGCAGGTTCGGGAAAAACTAAAGCACTCACTCAAAGATACGCCTACATTGTTGAAGTATTAGGAATTAACTCTTCTAATATTCTTTGTGTAACCTTTACCAACAAAGCTGCACAAGAAATGCGAAAAAGAGTAAAACGCTTAGTAGGAGAAAATTCAGATTTAAGCTATATAACTACTTATCACGGATTTTGTGTTCGAGTTTTAAGAGAGGATATAAACAAAATTAAGTATCCTAAAAACTTTATCATAATGGACGTAGAAGACCAAAAAACTGTTCTTCGACAAGTCTATAATGAATTGGGTTTAACATCAAAAGTGTTCACTTTCAAACAAGTCCTAAGATATATAAGCAAACAAAAAACTTCGCAAGAATATTTACAATATATCCTTGAATCAAAGAAAAAAGAAACTGATAATGAAATAGAAAAAATCTTTATTAGGTATTTAGAAAAGCAACAAAGGAATTTCGCTTTAGACTTTGACGATTTACTCAATTTTGCTCTTTACATATTCGTTAATAATCCTGACGTTCTAGAAAAGTGGCAAAAGAGATTACACTACATTCAAGTTGACGAAACTCAAGATAGTTCTCAAAAACAGTTTATGTTAATTGAGATGCTTTCTCAGTTCCATAAAAATCTTTTCGTTGTTGGCGATCCAGACCAAACCATTTATGAATGGCGAGGTGCAAAACCTGAAATTTTGGTTGATTTTGACAAACAATTTGTTGATTCAAAAACAATCATTATGAATCAAAATTATCGTTCAACACCAAATATTTTAAGTCTCGGCAATCATATAATTAAAAACAACAAAATTCGAGTAGAAAAAGATATGTTTACTCAAAATCCAGAAGGTGTTGAAGTTGTTCACTTTCACGGAGAAAATGATTATGAAGAAGGATTATGGGTCGCAAATGAAATCAAAAGACTTGTAAAAGATGAGAACTGTAAATATTCAGATTTTGCAATATTATACAGAGCAAATCATATTTCACGTAGCATTGAACAATCGCTAATTCGAGAAAATATACCTTACTCAGTTTTTGGCGGTATTCGATTCTTTGAGCGTAAAGAAATTAAAGATGTCTTGGCATATTTACGATTGATTGAATTTGAAGATGATTTTTCATTTTTAAGAGTTGTGAACACACCAAGTAGAGGTTTAGGGAAAAAGTTCATTGAAAATGTAGCAAAAATTGCTGAAAAAGATAACATTTCTCTTTACTCAGCTTTGCAACAAAATATAAATCAAAAAGCTTTAAGTCGTAAAGGAGCAATTGATTTTATTGAACTTATAGAAAAGTATAAAAAATCAAAAGCAGATTTAATTATTTCAGATTTAATAAAAGAAATAATGGACGAAAGTGGATTGTCTGCTTATTATAGAACTGATGGAGATACAGATAGATTAGATAATATCAAAGAACTTCAGAACTCTATAGTTTTATTAGAAACACAAGACGAAGAACCAATAAACCTTACTGAATATTTGCAAGAAATTGCACTTTACACGGATATGGATATTGAAGATGATAGAAATGACCGAGTTAAACTAATGACTATCCACACTTCTAAAGGTTTAGAGTTTCCTTACGTTTTTCTTTGTGGCTTCACAGAAGGTGTATTACCAAGTGCAATGTCAATTAAAGAAAGAAGAGCAAAAGCAATTGAAGAAGAAAGACGTTTAACCTATGTTGCAATTACAAGAGCCGAAAAAGCATTTTATATGACTGAATCAGAAGGTTTCAATTTCAGCACAGGTCTAAATAAATATCCTTCTCGTTTTTTATTTGAAATAAGCGACAATTATTTTGTGCGAAAAGGAGAATTAAGTCAAGAAATCATAAATGAGGCTAAAGAACAACTTAAACTTGATGCAAGCAGACAATTAATCCAAAAGAAATTTGACGTTGGAGATTTGGTATATCACTTGATTTGGAAACAAGGCAAAGTAATTGAAGTAAACGAAGAAAAGGGAGAATATCAAATTGAGTTTGTAGAAACGGGAAAAACCAAACCAATAAATTTTGAATTTAGAGGTTTAACGAAAATCGAGAAGCAAACTGAACTTACAGAGGAAGAAAAGACTGAAAAATCAAAATCGGATGAAGATTGGAATTCGTTTGTAGAAAACGAAATTCAAATTAAACAAAGCGAAAAACCTGAAATTCCGGAACCGGAAGAAACCAGCGTAGAGGAAAAGAAAGACTTGATTAGAAAAAGAATAACTGATTTAAAAGAAGAAAAGGAATTACTTGACAAAATAAAAGACGAAAAAATTAAATCAGAACTAATAGTCGAACCAAAAAAATCGGCAAAAGAGACGACTAAGGAACAAGAAACGGAGGAAAAAATACTAAGCCCAACAACGTATAAAAGTAATGGCGGGAATAGTGCTAAACCCAATGAAAAAGATAAAAATAAACTTTGGTCTAAACTGAAAAGATTCTGGTCTTAAACCACCATTACTCTTATATAAGATCGTTATATATAATGGAAAAAACCAACGAAATAATCAGTAAATACAGAAAATATGTCAAATTACTATTGTAAAAATTGTGGAACGAAATATTCAAGTATTTCCACCTTGACACTAAATAAATGTGCAAGACATCCTAACGGCACAAACAAAGGTTCGCACGAACTTTACGAAGGAAGTGAAAAATCCCATTACGAATGTAAATATTGCGGAACTAAATACAACAGCATCTCATCTATGACCGTGAATAGATGTGCACGTCATCCAAAGGGAATGAATAAAGGCCAACATTCACCAGCTTTATAAAATGGAACTATTGACTTATCAAAATTGGTGTGCTGATATTAAAAAGAGTCTAACAGCCTTGAAAAGTAAAATAGACCAAAACAAAATCTCAAAATCTTTATATGGTGGATTTTATGTTTGGGATAGCAAGTACATAAAAAACCCTGAAATTATGTTCATTGGAATTAATCCAGGAAACGGAAATCCCAACAATTCAGGAAAAGTTATAACAGAGCCAGAACATCAAATTTCATATATGGAATTTCTTGATGGCGAGAATCCAAATTATAGATTAGCCAAAGAAACCATCAAATCATTTGAGATGGCTGGCTACTCAATTCAAGAGATTAAAAAACTTTTCAACGAAAAGTCTATTAAGACAAATTTTTATTATCTGATAACCAAAAATCAAACAGATATTAGTAAATGTATCAATGAACTTGACAATTATTCTTTCAACGATTTTTGGCAAAAAAGCTATGAATGGACTGGACAACTTATCGAATTAACAAATCCTAAAGTTATTGTTAGCGAAGGTAAAAGCATATTCGACACTATTATGGACTATGACGATGTTTCAGAAAAGGAATGGAAAAATGACTGTGGATATTGCATTAGACCAAATGGACAAGTAATAATCGGATACAATAGAATTTTTAGCATTATCAAAAACAAAGACGGATTTTCCGAACTAATTAAACGATTCATAAAAAAATAAAGAATAACACAGCAATGACTATAAGTAATTGCTTGTTCTCGTCTTCTTTAGTAAATTCTTACGGATTTTCAATTTAGCGTGTATATGTTTAAAGTAACTAACCATTAGTTGAAATCGTAAACATATTGAAACCAAATGATTATTAGAATTTGATTAATTTTAATTAAAAATAGAATATGTGTTTTCATACCAGCACTACGCATAGTGTAAACAAATTAGAAAAACATTTTAAAGTTAAAATAGTCGACTCTTCAATGGAGCCCTATTTTAATAATCCTACGTATCATCATAATGGATTTTCTCATCCAAATATGCTTGTTATACCTCAAGAACGATCGGACGTTTTAGCTCCTGGTATTTGGGGCATAGTACCAAGCTATAAAACCAAAGATCAAATAAAGGAATATCATAAGGAAGCTGTGCGCTATGGTGGCGGTCTAAATGCTCGTTCAGAAAAGACATTTGATCATTTTATTTATAAAGATGCGATTATGGACAACCGTTGCATAATTCCAGTCTCAGGTTTTTTTGAACCTCATGACCATAAAGGAAAAAAATATCCATTTTATTTTAAGGATAAAGTTGATAAGCCTATAGCCTTGGCAGGACTTTATACTGTAATTGACACTTACATAACTTTTACCATTCTGACAAAAGAGGCCTCACCATTATTTGCTAAAATCCATAATAAGAAGAATAGACAGCCAATAATCCTAGATGAAGAGTTAACTCATAATTGGTTGTCCGTTGATCTAAAAGAGACAGATGTAGAAGATATTCTGCACTTTAATTTTCCAGAAGATCAATTAGAGACTTATACAGTAAGCAAGGATTTGTTTAGTCCAAAGGTGAACAGTAATGTTGATGCCATTTTAGAGAAAACTCGATACTCAGAACTTTCTAACATTTTGTAATTCAATTTATTACAACGATTTTTTTTGCTTTTTAGCCAATAAAGTAAATTCCTGATGTTTTGGGTTTTATCTTTTTACTCCTATAAACTGGATATAGTTAATACGTATATCCAATTGTTAGCAACAAATTAAAAGAAACATATGAGACAAATTCAAATCAAAAAAACTTTTAGACTGACTACATTTTTAATGTTAACATTAGTTCTATTTCAAAATTGCAAATCAATAAGATTGATAAGCGAATATGATGAAATTACAGATAAAACTGTTACTGCTGTTCAAGAAAAAGTTAGTGGTTACTTTGTGAAATTGGAAAATTCTGTCGGAACTAAAGAATCGAGTTATGACAATTACAAAGAACAGTTCGAGCAAATTAAAATAGACCTAAATACACTAGAAGTTCGCGCTAAAGCAATTGATAAAAATAGAATTGTAATTGAACAAGTCAAAGAGTTACAAAATATGATAGCCAACCTAGAAAAATTACATAAATCTTTTGGAGAAAATGGCTATCAATCTTATGATTTAATTGAACCAAATCTGAATTCATTTAATAGTGCATTTACTGCAATAATTAAACTTCAATTAGCCTTAAAAAGAGGTGAGAAAACGAAAGAAGACAAATCTGAAAACAATTAAATTTTATCACTATGGCAGATATAAATGTAAACGAAATATTAGAAGAGATGTTGAATGCAGCTAAAGGTGTTCTAGAAAATCATTGGGAAGATGCAAAACCTTTTGCAGAGCAAGAATTAAAATCATTAGCGGAAAACTTAAAACTTATTGCTCAACTAAAAGTCAAAGGGAAAATTAATGAAGAGCAAGCAAAATACTATGTTGAAATTCAAAAAAGTAGTGTCAGAATTGTACTTTTAACAATTGAAGGATTAGGTATTTTAGCTGTTGAGTCAGCTATAAATGCTGCTTTAGATGTTATTAAAACTACAGTCAACACAGCTATTGGCTGGTCAATTATATAAAAACAATAAATATGAATTTAGAATTACTAAAGAAAAGGCTTCAAGAAGAATTAGGAATAACTGGTCATAGTTTAACCAATTCTGAACTTATAGAATTAGTTCAAAAATTAAAATCTACACCAAGAGAGGGGAGAACACGAGAAAAAGTTCAAGAGATTGTAAAATCTGTCATCGACATTGACATTTTCATAATTAAGGAGTCGTTTGACAATAGTGATTTAGATAATATTATAGACCAGATAGAAGATGCTTTAAGAAATAGAAGTTAGATGCCGAAAAAAACTTTACAGGATTTTGATGAAGATTTAGCACAAGCAAAAGAGGATTTCTTTCGTGAATTTAAAAATATGTTATCGTTAGTAAAATCTACAGATACTACTTCTGCAAAAATCCAAATTTGTTTGACTGACCTTCATTCAAAAGGTGTAAAATATTTTAATGTTTTCAGCCTTTCATTAAATGCTCTATGTAAAAAGAAAAGCTATGGTCAAGAAATTAGAGACAGTAAAGTTGATGATACAATAAATATCTCTAATACTATTATCAAGTACTGGAAACTTATAAACTCTTTAGAGGAGAAATTTCAAATTCGAAAACCAATTCCTTCCGAAAGAGCTTATAGCAACATCCAAGTTTTTTTAAAAACCTTTGATAGCGAAGCTGCAAAAAAACTAAAAGTACGATTTGAAGAAATAAATTTACCTGTAAGTGGGTTTAACTCAAATAAAAAATTTTGTGATATGACTAAAAAACAACAAGTTACATTCGGCGCAATAACCGGTTTAGTACTTTTAGTAACATTATTAATTATTACTCTAATCATTGATTGTCCTACGAATTTTCAAAGCACAATTTTTACAACCATATTGGCTCTTGCAGCAGCTGCATTTGCAACAGTAATTCCAGGCTTGATTGATATTCGTTATAGACAAATTATTACAGCAAGTGGAGCACTAGCCGTTTTTGTAATAGTATTTTTTTTGAAACCAGCTGAATTAACGGATTTCAAAAGCTGTAATGAATTAACGGTTTCTGGTAATATACTTTATGGTTCAGAACCATTAAAAAATATTGAATTAAAAATAATGCAAACCAATCAGCAAACTTCTACTGATGATTTTGGTAAGTTTAATTTTCCACCTTTGAGTTCGACTTTAAATAGCAATATTTCTATCAAATTGAAAAATGAAAGTATTGCGCTTGATACTCTTTATACTTTTACAAAAGCTGATATTGAAAAACCTATCTTAATAAATATTAAAAAGCATTGTGTTGTTTGTAAAAGAAAAAACGCTGAAGGAAATGTAGTTTTTCGTAAAGAGAGTTGTAAAGGGAATTATAAATATATCTCGAATTTCATAGAAGGTTTTACGGATAAAAGCGTGGAACTTGGAATGGAAGCGGACTGTGTGCGAAAATAATCTGTTGCTAACAATGGCTATAAACAATTGCTATTACAGGCTTATCCTGAAAATTCCTGCAGAATTTTCAGCTTGTCGTGTACTTGCAAAAGTCCATGCCAAAACACACAACTGTTCATAGCCGAGACCGTTGCATGCAACAAAAACTGACCAGATATGATATTTTACACAGGAAGAGGAATGATGGTTTTAGCACTTATTGGAATACCTTACGCCATATTAAGTGTTTTAAACCTAAATGTTTCAGATGTAAGCGCGATGGCATATTCAGCTTTTATCGGAGCACCATTTATTTACTTTATTGGGAGTTACTGGAACAAACCAAAAATCGGTATTGAAGAGAAAGCAAATGAACAGTTCTGGTATAAGCCAAATCACTCATTATTTTGGATACCAATGCAGTATTATATTCACAGGGTAAGGAATCAATACAAATGGAATATGGTTTATATAAGGAAGAATAATGCTTTGATAATAATTGTCACCATAATTGATAGATTCAAGTGCATCCGAACTTATTAGGAAATCATAGTTTTAGTGTTTAACAGAAAAATAATAACTAACCACAACTAATTGTTACGCTGAACAATTAGCAATAATTCTGAAATTTAAATGGATAAGAAGAAAAATGTTTATGAAAAAATCGCGGATTTTTTGAACAAATCTAAAATACCAACAGCTTATATTTTGTTTATTTATATAACAAGTGTTCAATTTCTTCCAGACTCATGGATCTCTAAAGAATTTAAGGAGGTAACTGTTTGGCCTTTTATGGTAACATTAGGAATTATTATTCTGAGAGTTTTTTTTGATATCTATAAAAAAATCAATGAACCAAAAAAGACATTACCTTTTTATAGTAAATGGGGGGACGTAATTAATTCAGGTGACTTTTCAAAACTTTTTAAAAAAAGACTACATGATGATAAAGTTATTTATATCAAGGTAATTGGAATATCACTTAGATTTCATTGGTATTACATTAAGAATCTCATGGAAGAATATTTGATACAAGATAAAAATGTTGAATTTAATGTCACTTTAGCAATGCTAGATACTAAATCTTATAACAAACTTGAGTTCATTGATGAAAGTTTTAAGCAAAAATTTCTAAAGCAAGCTGAGGCTACAAAAAATGATATTGAATTATTTAAAAATACTTATGAAGGTAAGGATAGAACTTGTAAGTGCAATGTTGAGCTAATTGAATATACTTTTATGCCTTCTTTTTATGGAATTTTATTGGATAACAAATTCTTGTTTTTGGGTAATACATATTGGGGTAAAGAAATGATTCGAAGTGCAGGGCAATCATATAATCTTTATGTAGAAGATGATGACTTTAGCGGTTCAGAAAGAATTAAAATATTTAACTCTTGGTTTGAATATATTGATAGTCAAAACGGTAAAGAGTAAAAACTATTAGCAACCATGTAAGTGTTTTAATCATAGTTATACTCTAAAAACAAAAATCTTCACTGATTTTTTTTGCCTGAATTTGTAAATTTTGATCGATTGATCTTCTACAAATGTTTCAATACAGTAGATTTAAAATTGAAAATTTCATTGTAGATTAATACGCGAGAAAAAAATATAATATATTTGATTATAAATTTTATTAATCAGAGTACACAATACAGTACACGATTTTTAAGCGAAAAGCCATTTTAGGGGTAGTTTTCGGGTGATTTGTCAAACTCATAACCCGAAGGTCACTGGTTCGAGTCCAGTTCCCGCTACTAAGTACAAAGTTAGGTATGTTAACGGTTTGGTGTTGCCAAACCGTTTTTTTATGCTTAATTTTAATACTTTAATCCAAAATGAATACGAAAGTGCATACGAAAATGCATACGATTTGTCATTGAAGAAACAATTTTCAAAACCCAAAATCTATACCGCCAAAGGTGATCTGTCCAAGCGATGGTATGTCTACTTTTCATATCGTAATCCTGATACGGGAAGACTGAAGCGCCAAAACCCTTTTTACGGCAATGCCAATACATATAAGACCAAAGAGGAGCGCATGGCTGTGTTAACTATTTACAAGAACATAATCTACAAATACCTTAGAAAAGGATATAGTCCTTATGGAGATACTCTCGAAAAAACAGTTTTGGATACATCATTCGAACAACATGTTAGTCAGAAGCCAGCAGATGTTCCCTTAGTTGAAAATGAAGATGAACTTAAGGCAAGGACGGAAATGGAAACCACGGATGTATTCAAAGGTGAAACTGTACAGGGTGCACTAGAGTCTGTACTGGAGACCAAGGAACGAAGATTAAGGCAAAGTAGTATTCGGTCGTTCAAGAGCCATTTGAATGTTTTTATTGACTGGATGGATAAAGAAAGGTGTAACATAAAATATATCTCTGATGTCGATAGGAAAACAATCCACGCATTTCTAGATAATATTCATGCTCAATCTTCCGCGCGAAACAGAAATAACTACAGAGCTAGTCTCAGCAGTGCATTTGAAACCCTTGTTGAGAGGGAGGTGGTACACAGCAATATCGTTAAACAGATTAAAAAGCTAAAAACAAGACCAAAGCAACATGCCAGATATTCAGCAGAGCAGCAGGGTGCAATATTCAAGTTTCTCAAAAAAGAAGATCCTTATATCCTGCTCTACATCAAGTTTATGGCATATACATTTATGAGGCCGTTGGAAGTCTGTAGGCTAATGGTTGGTGATGTCGATCTAGAAAAAAAGACCCTTAGTTTTAAGCCAAAGAACGGTTCAAGAAAGACAAAGATCATTCCTGAGATATTGATAAAACAGCTTCCCGATCTATCCGATATGGAAAGTGAAGCTTTTCTGTTCACTGCAGAAGGGATGGGGAAGTTCACCAAAACTAAACTTGAGAACCGTAGAAGCTACTTTACTAATAGATTTAAGAAAAGAGTAAAGGGCCGATTTGAGCTTGACCTCGAGCACACTATGTACAGTTTTAGGCACACGTTTATTACAAAACTCTATAGGGAGCTGCGGAAAACCTACTCGCCTTTCGAGGCCAAAAGCAGGTTGATGCACATCACGGGACACACCTCTATGAAAGCACTGGAGGCCTATCTTAGAGACAACGACGTGGAGCTTCCGGAAGATTACTCAGACATGTTGAACATCCAAAATAAAGGTAATGGAGAGTATAGGTGATTTTTATGATCGTATATACAAAAACTTTTTGTGCTGCTCCGCACTATACCTTCCGCGTTTTCTTGCAGAGGAAATAGAAAGGGTTCAGAAAAGCGCAAATGACCTCGACGTTCAGCAATATGCGGACACCGTATTCGTGCTTGACCAAAAGGGCCATAATTTCGTCCCATAGAAACATGAACTCCCGAGCCACGTTGTCGGAAAAAAGATTCTTTTGGAAGACAACCTGTTTTTGTTATTGCAGAAAAGGGACAGTTATCTTCCAGAAACGTTTGCCTATATATTCAAAAAGTACTGCCAACAATTTGCATTTTACTTATGGCTGGTGGAATGGCTAGACGACAACCTGAAGACCCATATTACTGATTGTGATGAGGATGCTGAGCGTACCTTTAGAGACCAGCGAAAAATATTTAGCAAACATAAGGAGGAACTCTGGAGGATGTTCAGAAGGGAAATGTTCAAGATTGGTGGATTGCCTATGACACGATTTGAGTTAAATGGGACAAATAAAGCAGAGCCGTCAAAAGACCTTGAAGAGATGAAACGGATCATGATACCCAAAACAGAAATAGAAAGAAAAAGGACAGTCAAAAGCAGAAGGGAAAAGATCACGGAGTTGAAAGATTTCACAAAGGGTTATGCCGACGAACTGATACTGGAAAGGGTATTCAATATGAAACAAGATAGTAGAAAAAACCATACCGAATGAAAAGGAACAAGATAAAGAACGAGGACGTATCTATAAATTTCAGGATACCGAGGGCACTAAAGGCAAAGATCATAAATGAGGCTTCGGTCAGAAACATTACCATTTCCAAGTACCTTAGAGAAACCCTAGAGGAAATCCACGGTGATTTGGAAGAAAGACCAAAAGAATTCCTTAGTGAAACGAAGGACTATCTTTTTTCTAAGGAGTTTGTTCGGTTCGTTTTCTGGATATACCGTAAACTAAAGGACAACAATAGGGAGGAAGACGATGATATCGATGGTTACATAGATCTAATTAAGGGTGTCGGAAAGTACCTACCGAGCGATGTGGTCTGTGAGCTCGACAAGGTTCTAATGGACTTGCTCAGGATAAGAACGGCAATTGGGATTGATGGAAAATATTACCGTTTTGTGGACAGTTATGCGGACGATAAAAGATTGAACTATAAGAAGCTGGAGGACTTTTTCTTGGGCTTTGGACTGGATCAGCATTTCTCTGATAAAAAATATAAGTATTGATTTATTCTGTAATATAATTATAATAAAATTTGTGATAAATAAATATTAATATTTTATCACAAATTAAATTACGATTATTTTTATAGTCAAATCTCAAAAAAACACTCTAAAACAAGGCTATTTAAACTGTTTAAAGACAGTAACAACAATTAAACTAAACGTTACAGTTCCACTTAATCTGTATTACAATATGCTTTTAAAAATGATATGTACTCTTGTTAGTACCTGGGTAATCTCATTTAATTTGAACCTGTATTTGAGTCTTGTGTTTCAGTCTTTCTTCTGCAATCTTTTTTATGCCCTTTACCCTAAACCTAAGCCAATTCTCTCTTAAGATCGAACCGTCAATAGCATATTAGAAATTCCTGAAGGGCATTTTTTGGAAAGCTCCTTTGACAGATACATTTTAAGATCGATGTTTTCAAATTATTCAACGAACCCTTTCATAATATCAAGGGATTCAAAACTCTATATGATCTCAAATTAAATGATATCCTATTCGTTAGCCCTTATTTTATTCATGTAGGAGTGAAAAACCCCTACGAGCTCATTGTACGTCTAGTAATTTATAAAATCTGGAAAACGCAGCTGTGTAGCCACTTTGATCAGCTTGTCCTAAATGTGTTCCATCATCGTTAATGAATTTGAATTGGTGAGATGAATCAATGATTTTACCGCCTTGATGAATAAAAGAACCAAACATCCCATTTCAACTTTGAAAGTCAGATTTTGATTTAGAATCCCATCAAATCATTCCATAAGAATTTGGTTCGTCAAGTTCAGATTTAATAACAATTCCAAATTCTTCATCAAGAGAGACTTTCATTCATATTTCAAAATCGTTTTTTATTTTTTTCATTTTGGCGTGTATACGTATAAAGTAACTAACCATTAGTCGAAATCGTAAACATATTGAAACCAAATGATTATTAATATTTGATTAATTTTAATCAAAAATAGAATATGTGTTTTCATACTAGCACTACGCATAGTGTAAATAAATTAGAAAAGCATTTTAAAGTTAAAATAGTGGATCCTTCAATGGAGCCCTATTTTAATAGTCCTACCTATCATCATAATGGATTTTCTCATCCAAATATGCTTGTTATACCTCAAGAGCGTTCGGACGTTTTAGCTCCAGGTATTTGGGGTATAGTACCAAGCTATAAAACCAAGGATCAAATAAAGGAATATCATAAGGAAGCTGTGCGTTATGGAGGCGGTCTAAATGCTCGTTCAGAAAAGGCATTTGACCATTTTATTTATAAAGATGCGATTATGGACAATCGATGCATAATACCTGTTTCTGGTTTTTTTGAACCGCATGACCATAAAGGAAGAAAATATCCTTTTTGTTTTAAAGACAAAGCAGATAAACCTCTAGCCTTAGCAGGACTTTATACTGTAATTGACACTTACATAACTTTTACCATTCTGACAAAAGAAGCGTCACCATTATTTGCTAAAATTCATAATAAGAAGAAGAGACAGCCTTTAATCCTAGATGAAGAGTTAACTCATAATTGGTTATCGGTTGATTTAAAGGAGACAGATGTAGAAGATATCCTGCACTTTAATTTTCCAGAAGATAAATTAGAGACTTATACTGTAAGTAAGGATTTGTTTAGTCCAAAGGTCAATAGTAATGTTGATACCATTTTAGAGAAAACTCATTATTTAGAGCTTTCTAATATTTTGTAATTCAGCTTATTACAACGATTTTTTTTACCTTTTAGCCAATAAAGTAAATTCCTGATGTTTTGGGTTTTATCTTTTTAGAAAGATAATGGATATAGTTATATCTATATTCTGTTGTTGTTCGAAATTAAAACTAGCCAATATGAAAAATTTAATATTTAGTTTGAAAATAATGGTCATTTTGTCTTGTATTCTCATTGGGTGTGAAAATGACAAAAAAACAGAAGTAGTGACGAAAACTTCGGATTCTGTACTAACAGCCATGATAATAGAACAAGTTGATAGTCTTTATTCCGTTTATGAAAGATTTGATTACGATTGGATTGAATTTTACGCTGACAACTATACAGCTATTTATCCTGATTCACCTATTCGACATTTGACTAAAGATTCATTAATAGCACAATGGAAACAAATTTACGCTAAATATGACGTAAAACTCATCCATCGTGGAAGACCAACCATTATACCATCGGAAGATATGGCAATTTCTTATAATACTTTCAACGAAATATTCATCAATAAAGAAAATTCTGATACCATTAAAAATGTTGGAACCTATATTATTAATTGGAAAAGACAATCAGATGATTCATGGAAAATAGTATTTGAAACTTTACAAAATCATTAAAAACTGAACACAATAATAACCGCAATTACGGTGGATTTGACTATGTACGAGTACACCCGACATTAATAGCGTCAATGATAAATCGAAAATTAACGCATATTAACCCGTAACAGACGATTATGTGAAATAGTTGTATGTAATAAAAACCAACCAGATATGATATTTTACACAGGAAGAGGAATGATGGTTTTAGCACTTATAGGAATACCTTACGCCATATTAAGTGTTTTAAACCTAAATGTTTCAGATGAAAGCGCGATGGCATATTCAGCTTTTATCGGAGCACCATTTATTTACTTTATTGGGAGTTACTGGAACAAACCAAAAATTGGTGTTGATGAGAAAACAAATGAACAGTTTTGGTATAAGCCAAATCACTCATTATTTTGGATACCAATGCAGTATTGGTCGATAATTTGGGTTATTATAGGGATAATAATTCTGATTGCATCATAAAAAGTTACGGTTATGACTAATAAGGAATTGAAAACCACAGCATTTGCATTGGGAATTATGGGTTTACTTGCTAATCTTGGTTCAGCTCTTGCATTAAATAAATGGTATCCAATAGTACTCTTAATTAGTATTGGAACTATAATTTTTGGATTTTTCGTCCCTAGCAAAGACCCGAAGAAAAAAAGAAGAATTTCAAACGAAGAACTTAAAAAGCTACCGTATAAAATTGACAAGTTCATTCCTGAGAATAAACCTCATAATTCATTTGATTTTGTGTGCGCTTGGACAAAGACACAATTTTCTGGTCTACCTGTTACCTATCAAGATTACAAAGAAGACAGTAAAGATGATTATTGTACTTATCAACCCATTGGGCAAATTTGTCCAAATTGTGGTAGTGTATCATATGAAACAGCAAAAGAATCTGGAATGGCATTTAGTGATTGGGATGGATACGAAAGCATAAAATGTAATTCTTGTAATAATGACGATATAGAACCTATTATAATTTTAAACTGCTGAATTAATGCGTACAAAAATGACTATAAGTAATTGTTTGATCTCGCCTACTTCTGAAAATCCTCGCGGATTTTCAGTTTGGTGTGTACTTTCAAAGTTAAGTACTAAACCACGCAACTACTAAAAGCCTAAACCGTTGTACATAATAAAACCAATCTGTAATGAAAACTCTATTTAGTTTCATACTTACCTTTTACTCTTTTATTGGCTTTTCTCAAACGTCTCAAGAAATAGTAAATATCAGTAACGAATTTTTATTGACTTTAAGCGAAGACGAAAAAAAAGAAGTATTACGAGATTTCAATGATTCATTGAGAACTAAATGGACAAATCTACCAATAGGATTAGCAAAACGGCCTGGTAAGAAATTTGGTGATTTATCAGATGAGGCAAAAATTAAATTTCATGAGGTTTTAACAACTATTTTTAGTTCACAAGGCTATTTAAAAACAACTAGTATTATGCAACTTGACGATATGTTGAACGCAAGAGTTGATGAAGCAATCGAAAAAAACCTAATTAAAAAAGAAAATATTCCAAAAATTAAAGCATTAGACTGGGACTACAACAATTATTTTATATCTATTTGGGGAAATCCAAACTTACAAATCCCTTGGAGTATAAAGTTTGAAGGACACCATCTTTCAATTAATCTCACTATCATAAAAGAAAAGATTTCCTTTACACCTATGTTCGTAGGCGCTGATCCAGCATTAATACCATCAACAAAGCATGTTGGTTTAAGAGTTTTAAGCAAAGAAGAAGATTACGGAATTAAGCTTATAAACTCATTTGATGAATCTCAACAAAAGATTGCAACATTGAGTCAAGAAGTTCCAAAAGACATAATCACTAACCCTTCAAATAATCAAAGAATTACAGAATATCAAGGCATCAAAGCCAATGCACTAACTAAAGATCAGAAGAAAATTTTAATGCTACTCATTAAGGAATTTATAAATAATCTTGAGTATGAAAAATCTAATAAATATTTATTAGAAATTGAGGAAAAGGGATTAGACGAGATTTACTTTGCATGGATAGGAAGTTATAAAAAAAGAGAGCCAAATTACTATATCATTAATGGTCCTAATTTCATAATTGAATATGATAATACAGGAAACCACATACATTCTATTTGGAGGGAAAAAGACAATGATTTCGGTGAAGACCTTTTAAGAACACATCATATTAATCATAAACATTAACTATGTACAACAACGGCTATAATCAATTGGGGCTTAGTTGTCCAAACAAAAATATAAACATTAAACAAAGGTCGGTGCTTAACTGAAAAGTATAGGAGTAAAATCTTCAACTACGCATAGCCAAGACCGTTAGGCAAAATTTTCAAAAAAACGATAATTATGGCATTAAAAGTAATTGGAGCAGGATTTGGAAGAACAGGAACAAAGTCTCTTCAAATTGCTCTAGAAAAATTAGGGTTTGACAATTGTTATCATATGGAAGCGTTGTTTAGAAATCCTAGTGATGTAACTCATTGGGAAAATGCTTACTTAGAAAAAGAAACCGACTGGAATTCATTATTTAAAAATTATAAATCTGCTGTAGATTTCCCGAGTTCAATGTACTATAAAGAATTGGCGGATTTCTATCCAGATTCAAAGATAATATTAACTATTAGAGATCCAGAGAAATGGTACAAAAGCGCCTATTCTACTATTTTTAGTTTTGATCCTGGTCCTAAAATAAAATTAAAGATGCTTTTTTCAATGCTTTTCTCATCAAAAGCAAGAAACCTTTTTAAAGTAATTAAATTGAACGAAAAATCTATATGGGGAAAATACTTTGAAGGAAAATTTGAGGATAAAAATTATACTATTCAGAAATTTAAAGATCATATAGAAGAAGTGAAAAAATCGATTCCTAAAGAGAGGTTGTTAATTTTTCAACCAAGTGACGGTTGGGGTCCACTTTGCAAATTTCTAGAAGTCGAAATACCTTCTGACCCTTTTCCAAATTCGAACAAAAGAGAAAATTTTAATCTGTGGGCGAGAGGTATTGTCAGTGATGTATTAAAATAATTTTGCCTAACAACATAAAAAAAATGCTAGCTTTAGCTAAACCAAAACTAGTAAACGAGAACCATTCTTTATACATAAACGGAGGCAACAATATAGACTAACCAATCAAAACTCAAGAATATGGAGCGTAAAGATTTCTTAAAAAAGTCAGCAATCGGAATTGGAGCATTGTCATTTATATCTATGATTAATGCTTGTAAATCCGAATCAAAGCAGGAGGTTATTAACGAATCTTCAAAATCAGAAGTTACAGAATTACAAAAACCCAAAATTGTTAAAGAGAACGAGGGAAACAAATTGAATGTTCTGGGAGATAATCAAAACATCAAATTGAGCGGTGCAGACACTAATGGACAGTACACTTTAATTGAGCAAAATAATGAACCAGGGGTCGGAATTCCGACTCATGTTCATGAAAATGAGGATGAAGTTTTTCAAGTATTGTCTGGTCAAGTAGAAATGATCATTGGTAATCAAATCAAAACTTTACAAGCTGGTGACTTGATTTTCTGCCCTAAAGGAGTTCCTCATTCATGGAAAGTTATCGGAGAAGAAAAAGCCCGAGCCATGTTGAGTATTTTTCCCGCTGGTTTAGAAGGTATGTTTAAGGAATTAGCGGAATTACCTGCAGGACCACCTGACATGGAAAAAGTTACAGCTATTTGCGGAAAGTATAATTTAAAATTCGTTTAAATAAAATTCAGTTGCCAACAAAAGCTAAAAGTAATTGCTTGTTCTCTGCAAATTCTATAAATCCTCACGGATTTTCATTTTGGCGTGTACTTGAAAAGCTAAGTGCTAAGGCACATAACAAATCATATTCGAGACCGTTGGACTTCATTATGACCAATCAATAACCAATGATAAAATTCTTTAGGAAAATTCGGCAAAAACTAATCACTGAAAATAAATTCAGCAAATATCTGCTTTATGCAATTGGGGAAATTGTGCTTGTAGTTATTGGAATCTTAATTGCGCTGCAAATCAACAATAAAAATCAAGAAAAAATAAATAGAAAGTATGAGTTAACAATGTTGAATGAAATTAAAGATGCTATGGAAAAAGACATCAAAAATATGGAAGGAGGATTAAAGAATATTGAGGAGCTAAAACAAAGCGTTATCAAATTAGCTTTAGTTCGAAACGAACCTAATTATCCAAAAGACTCATTGGATTATCATTTCACTGAGGTAAGAAGAGGTGGTATAGCTGTTGCTATAAACTATAGTCCATATGAATCTTTAAAGTCTACAGGTCTAGATAAAATATCGAATACGAAACTTAGAAATAGTATCACCAATTTATATGAGGTAAAATTAAAAGCTGTTGAATTTTGGGTGAATGAATTTATCAGGAGACAATTGTACAAGAAAGGTGATTTGGTATCAACAACTTTTGAAAAAGAAGTAAAATCTGATTCAATAAATGGTATAAATGTTAATTACCTTATCAATCAAGAGGTAATGCTTAAAGATGAGTTTGATGATTTTCTTATCCTTTCAGGAGGGTTTATCCCAATTGCTAAAAGAAATTTAAGTTATGCGATAGAAGATATGAAATCTCAACTAAAAGAAATTGAGCTAGAAATAAATAAATAACGAAAGCACAACAATATATAATCACAATTCCGAGTGGATTTAGGCGTAGTCGAATCCGCCGTAATTGCGGTTATAAATTGTTGTATAATTTTTTTTATTAAGACTATCTGTTGTAAGGTGCTATGGCTGTTATCCAACCATCTATTTCTATTTTAATATCAGATAAATGTTCTTTTGTATTCAGGTCGAATCTTCTAAAATGATTGTTACTCACAACTACAAAATTATTGTCTACAATCGCTAAGGTATACGGATTTGGTATATCAGTTTCTAAAATAAATTCATTCTGTCCTGTTGTTTCGTTTATCTTAATAATTGGGTCAATTGCTCCATTATAGACATAATATTTGTTTGAGTTATAAATGGCCAAGTCTGTGATGCCAGAGTCTTCTACGGGAATTGAATTAACAAGAGTTCCAGTTTTTGTTATTTCTACAATTTGTCCGTAAGTAGAGTAGTAGATATGGTCGCCATGTATAGCGATTCCTTCAGTTCTTATATTCTCGATTATTGAAATTACATTTCCTGTGTCAGGATTAATCTCATAAATCGGATTATAAGTAATTATTCCATTATTGTTATTTGAACTTGCACCTCCTAACCATAAAGAAGTTCCGTCAAAATCTAATGCATGAGGTGAGCCTTCAGGTTCAGGTAAGGGTAAAATTTTTTCAATAGTTGATTCAGTTTCATTGTATAGATATATTCCAGGATTGCCATAGGATGGATGTACAAGAATCCACCATTTTAAAATATTATTTTCAGAAGTAGAACCTTCTTCTAAAGTGAAATCTACAGTTTCATTATTGCAAGATAAAAATGTGACTAAAAAAAATGTCAGAAATAGAATGGACTTAGATGTTTTCATGAATTGGTTTTCGAAAATCATTCAATAATTATACCATAAGGCATTTAATTGGGTAAATTGCAAACAACGGTCTGGTATAACGGTCAGTTACGGTTTTAAAGTTAATAATTTTCGGTTTAGCACAGACGTTAGCAATTCCGAGTGGATTCGGACGTAGTCGAATCCGCTGTAATTGCGGTTATACATTGTTGTAGCACGTTTTTTTATTCATCATAAATTAATTCAATGTAAAGTTCTTCAATTTTTTCAATATTTGTTTTTTCCATTTTTAGAATAAATTTCCGACCTCCATATATATAATGTGGAACTCCTGGATTGTAATAATATTGATAATAGTTTAAATCTGTAATATCAAAAATAGCATTGTCGATAGTCTCTTTAGCTTTTGATTCCTCAATTTTCATTTTAGTAAATAATTCTTTAACGACTCGTTTGGTGTCGTCAGGATTTATTACTGTTTCTTCTTTTAATGAGCAAAAACTATTTTCAAAATCCACTTCCTCAAATGTTAGTGTAGCATCAGCTATTATTGGTTTGCCTCCTAAAACATTAGGAAGTTCTTGTTCGTATTCAATTGGTTCTGTAATGTCGTATTCCAATCCAAATGGAAAGTGAAAATATTGAAGTTCATTAATAGCTAATTGTTCAATACCTTGTTTAGAACTATATATTTCAATAATTGGGTTTATAGCATTTCTTAATTCGCTAACTTTTTCTGGATTCTTTTTTTCAAAACTATTCAGCATTTCTTGTAGCAATAATTTTGTAGATTCTCCTAATTCTTTCCAGTTTAAAATCTCAAGAAATTCTCCAAGTTCATTCGTTTTATAAATTACTTTGGATAAGTCATTTTTTTTGAGAATTTGATTAACAGCTTCTTTATCGTCAAAAATATTTTCAGCTTTTTCTTGAAATGTGCTTACAATATTGTTTTTATATGTCCATTGGATTTTATATGATTTATCATTAGAATCAAGGACTTTAAAATTAGCAATATACTGTGATGAATCTTTTTTTGTTAACACATCATTTTTCCATTCTCTTTTGACTTTTGAAACTTTGAAATCATAATCGTCACCAATTGACCAATAAGCAACAAATGAAACTTTGGTTGAGTCAATTTGACTGTATGATATAAGAGAAAAGAATAAAAATAAGAGTAGAATAGTTTTCTTTTTCATAGATTTTTAGTCAAATGTGCTACAACGGTTTGGCTATGCGCAGTGCGGGATTGAAAAGCCGAAACTTTCAATCTTGCACCAACGGTAGCCAAAGCTGCGTTTTGTGTTTTTAAATTTATTCAACAAAAACGTCAAAGCGGAGCTTTGGCGGGCTAAATGCACCAACCTTTCTTTTGTCTCTTCAGCCCGCATTGCGTATAGGTGTTGTTGTAGCTCGTTTTTTATTTTAAGAACAACTTGATTTCATTCAGCGTTTCCATAAATTTTTCTTCTTGCAAAAAATGTCCAGCTTCGAATTCAACCACTTTAGCGTGAGGCAATCTGTTTTTCCATTTTTCTAAGTAATCGATCGAAATGAAGTCATCTTGGTTGCCCCATAGAATCAACCAGGGTTTATTTTCAATTTGGGCTAATTCGTTCCATTTTAGCTCATAAAAGTCCGAAGATCCAACTAATGACTTTGCAATATTCAAAAGGGAATATCTGGATGCTTTTGAAGGAAAAGGCTTGTAATAATGCCGATGGATTTGCTTTGTTAAATTCTTTTTGTCCTGAAAACCTTTCTTTAGCAAAGATTTTGGCGAATAGTTTAATCTTAAATATAGAAATCTTCCAAGTGTACTATTGATGATTTTATCAGCCTTCTTTAGTTCCTCATTACTATTTGTCTCTCCTAGCCATGTATTAAACATTATTATCTGTTTGATTCTGGAATCATTGCTGATTGCTGATGATAAACCTATCGGACCTCCAAAGTCGTGTACAACCATGGTTATACTGTCAAGGTCTAGTTTTTGAATAAATTCTGTTAAATTTTTAGAATGTGTCTCAGGCTTGCCATCAAAATCTTCCGGTTTTTCAGACAAACCGAAACCTATGTGGTCTATGGCTATACATCGGTAATTTTCAGATAATTTTTTAATATAATTTCTATATAAAAATGACCATGTAGGTGTTCCATGTACGAAAAGGATAACATCACCTTTTCCCGTATCTACATAGTGCATTTTGCCCTGTTCAAGTTGAACGTAATTACTATCAAAGGGATATAGGTTATCATCAAGCCAATCTTGGCTATAAAGACTTAAGCTGGTCAACGATAGAAACATTATTAGTAGTTTTTTCTCCATTCTTTTTAATGAGCTACAACGGTCTCGGCTATGAGTAGTTGCGTGGTTTAGCGGTTAACTTTGCAAGTACACACCAAACTGAAAATCCGCGAGGATTTTCAGAAGTAGGCGAGAACAAGCAATTACTTATAGCCATTGTTGTGCTTAGTGCTTTTTATTTTTCATTTTTATATCGACCTTAACTTTACCATCTTTGTCTTTAGTCGTGGTTCTTTTTGTATCAGGTTCTAAATTTCCTTTTAAAACTTCTTTCACATCATTTTTTAACTTCTCAAAGTCAATATCCTCTTTGTATGTATAAGCGTATAAAGTTCCGCTTACATCTTCAGTTGCTGTTTCCAATCTTTTGTCCATTACATAATCAAAATTCTCATTATTTCCGTGAAACATTAAAACGTGCAATCGGTAAAGCTGGTCTTTATCTGAACCATCTGGATTTGTACTATATATATAATAAACAACTTTGGTAAAACTACTTGAAAATCGGTCTTTTGGTAATTCTGCATACCATTCATAGCCCCAAATATTCTTATCCTCGAATTTAAAAAAGTCATAATTGAAAAATTCATCAATTCCCTCTGGAAGCATATCATTTTCCCTAGCCTCATACATTTTCTTTTTCCATTTTTTTCCTTCTTCGAAATTCCCTAATCCATAATGTGAAACGATTATATTTTTTATCATAAAATATTTTCTTTTGGCAAATTCCTCGTCGAATATTTCTATTCCTTTTTCTATTCCATCAAGTGCTTCTTTTGCATATTCAAGAGATTTGCCAAAATTTTCTTGGAAACGATTTATTTCTTGTAAATGTGTTGCAGTTCCAACTTTGTACCAAAGAGCATATTCATACAAAGTATCGTTTTTCGGAAGACTCTTCTCTAATTCATTAAATTTCACAAATGCAGAGTCAATTTCATTAGTCTGTAAAAGACTTTCCGCTTTCTGATATTCGGATAGATAATCGTTTTGACTAAATCCGACTATTGGAATTAGTAATAAAATCAGAATGTTTATTTTTTTCATAAAGTTCGTTTCGGCATTAAGCACAACGTGTTTGGCTATGGTTTCGTTGCGTGAAAATCCGCTAGGATTTTCCGCTGTGGCAACTAATATAACAAATTTGCGTGGAATTTTCGGTAGAAAATTCCGCAGCAATGAACTATAGCCGGTGTTGTAAAACGTTTTTTTATTCAAATATTTGATAGCTTTTTTCGGCTTTTTTTCTTAAATCTTTCCATTCAGCGTTGTTCTTATATTCTCGCAAATCTATTTTTATTTTTGATTCGAATTTTATTGGGACTTTAGGTTTGTGATGAGAGTAAATTATCAATGTACTGTCTTCAACTTTATAAATTATTTCAGAGAATCCGTTAAAAACGTAATTTGATAATGTGTCCGTCTCAAATTTTAATTCCTTATTCGTTGATATTTCTGTAGTTTGATGATTACCTGTAATTCCCCAAGTTTTTCTTTTTAAATATAATGATTCTTCTTTTTTAGGAAAGTTAATTTGCTCAATTATATATGTAGGTTTAAAAGTTTCATCCCATACAGTAAATTCTTGTTCAGCTTTCATTCCGAACCAAAATGAGAATATTATCAGTATAATTGAAATTATTATTAAATATCTTTTTTTCAATTCGTAGTACGGTTTGTGTTAAATGTTTTACAACGGTCTCGGCTATGAGTAGTTGCGTGGTTTAGCGATTAACTCTGCAAGTACACACCAAGTTGGAAATTCCGTAGGAATTTCCAAAGTAGGCGAGAACAAGCAATTACTTATAGCCATTGTTGTGCGTAGGTTTTTATTCATTCCAAAGTTTCATTATTTCAGATTTGTTTGGATATAAACCATCTCTTTCTACAGACTCTCCATTTACAAAATCAAACCAAGTTCTATCCTCGTCAAAAAGTCCAAAACCGCTTTTAGTTTCTATAAATTTTCTTTTTTCCCATTTTTCATTTTCCAGAATGTATTCCCAACCAAAGATAATTTCTGTCATTTCCTCTTTTGGTTGAATATTCACAAATATTAATCTTGAGTCTAAATCAGGTTGTTCAATTAATTCGGTTATCTCGTATGGAAGATTACTTCTATCTGGATTTTCGGATAATTCTGGGCAAACAAAAACTTTAGAGTTTCTATTAGAAATTTCCATTTCTCCTTTTGGTCCGATATCCCAACTTTTAGTTTCAAGAATAAAATTAGGCTGTAAGTAATCTACCTTTCTGTCAACTACCTTAAAATTCCAATTTAGGTTCTGAAAGAAGTTTTTCCATTTATGTTCCAAAAATTCTGAATTACTTAAAATATCTTTAACTGATTTTAAATCATTTTTTAAAGTTGAAATTTCTCTTTTTTTATCTTCAATTTGCGTTTCAATTATGGCTTGTTTAGCAATACTTATTTTGCAATTAAAAAACTCTTTTCTTTTATTATATCTGTATTTTGCAAGTTGTGAATGAATTTTTCTTTCAGCCCAATTTATATCGGAAAATTCAAACTCTTCTTCGATTTCAAAGTTTTCAGGAATACTTGTCGATGAAGACAACTGTTTTGTTCTGTCAGCAGTTTCTTTACTTGTCTTCCCAATTTTGAGAAGATTTTCCTTTAGAGAATTATTCGATAATATGTATATGAATCCTTTTTTCATAATCTTTGGTCAACTTACGCACAACGGTCTAGGCTATGAGTAGTTGCGTGGTTTAGCGATTAACTTTGCAAGTACACACCAAACTGAAAATCCGCGAGGATTTTCAGAAGTAGTCGAGACCAAGCAATTACTTATAGCCATTGTTGTACAACGTTTTTTAATTAGGTTTTTCAAGTTCAACTTCAAATTTCATTGCTGGTTTTCCTTCCACTTTTTCTATTCCAATCGTTTTTTCTATTTCAGTTAACCATTTATCAGCATCACTTTTCTTTTCACACCATTTTGAAAATTCATCGATTTCTCCAACATAATTTTTGTCAAAATAAATCGTGAATCCATAATATCCACACTCGTCAAGGTTTTCAAAAAACAGTTGTCTTTTTACCGATAAATTAAATTTTTCGCCTTCTCCGGTCCAATCATAATTTCCGTATTCAAATAGTAACATATCGCAATCGGGGTTATCCAAGTCAAGTCCTGAAATTTCAACTTCTAAATAATCCATTTTTACACTTTTCATAATTGCTTTCAAATTCAAGTCCTCTACATTGAGTTCTCCAACATTGATTGTCTTTAAGAAATTTTGATATGCTTTTTTAAATGTCAGTTTCATAATGTTGTACAACGTTGTTGTATAAGATTAGTTGCGTGTTTTAAGCACTAAATTTAGCAAATAAATCACAGATAGAAAGTCCGCGAGGACTTTCGTAAGCAAGCTAGAACCAGCAATTAATTTTATACGGTGTTGGCATTTCGTTGTTTTTATTCAAACTTTTAATTATTCGGCTAATTTCCTTTCTTATTTTTTCCAGCGTCTGAATGAATTCGGTCAGCGTTTTACTCCGCAAACTTTTTCAATTCCGATTAATTGAGTAATTCCGCAACTAGCTAAATTCCGCATTCAATTCGGGTTTTACTTTTCAATTCAGTTTCCAATTCCCCAAACATTTTCAATTCCAATTGAGTGCGTAATTTCTCAATTGGCTAAATTCCTTAGTAAATTTCCTTTTTGCTTTGTTTCAGCTTTAATTTCAGTTCTTGAATTTCCCTATTCTTATCTTTAATTTCCATTTTAGAATAATATAAGCTTGTAATTAAGTAAATTATAACAAGAACATTTCTCAATCCATTACTATTCCATTCAATTGATTCATTAAATCTGCTTACAATTAAAGAAACAGCAAATAAAATAATTGATATTTCAGAAATAATTTTCACACCTTTTTTCATTCTCTATATTTTTCGATTTATATTTCATTCCGCCAATGAATGCCAACGTGTTTGGCTATGATTTGTTGCGGAAAAATCCGCAGGATTCTTTCCGCCGTAGCCGAAAGATAGTAAATTGCAATGAAATTCCGATAGGAATTTCAGCCGCAATGGATTATAGCCTATGTTGTAGCTAGTTTTTCTTCTTTTATAATTTCTCCAATTTTATATACAAGCAATAAGCTCAATATTATTACTGTTTTTATCGAGTTTTCATTCCAGAAATGATAAATAATTATTCCAAAGATTACTGGACTTATATAATTCAATATTTTACTTAATATCCGTAACCAAAATTTAATGGATTCAGGTAAAATTGAGTTTAGTTTTTTTGTAAAGGAATTGAAGAGTATTTTCATTAAATGAGCTGTTAATATCACTAATCCAATTACAAACGCAACAATGACAACAACTCTTTCGCTTCCATTTTCCACAATAGCTTTGAATATTAACTTTACACATAAAAAAATGATACCAATGAGTAAAATTGGTCTTATCCACTTTTTCCAAATAGAAATTAATGTATTCCAAACTTTTATAAAAAATTCTCTTCTATTCATTCAGTTAATTGGCTACAACGTGTTTGGCTATGGTTAGTTGCGTGGTTAAGCAACTAATTTAGCAAATAAATCACAGATAGAAAATTCCAGCGGAATTTTCGTAAGTCGGAAGTGACCTAGCAATTAATTATAGGCGTTGTTGGCAACCGTTTTTTATTAACCACACAGATTGTCAGTCCAGCGTAACAGTTGCGCTTTTATGATTCAGATTACGGTTTATTCAGTCCACCGTTTTTAAGTGATTGAATCCAATTAATAAAAATATTATGTCAAACTTTAAAGTAAATTTTGATGTTCACGAAGAACATTTATCAGAAAATCAACAAAACATTGTTTCGAGTATTCAACCATTAATTAAAGGCAAAAATTGTCAAGACGTTAAGAAGGCTCTTAATTCAATTATTAGATTTATGGATTTAAACTCTACCGTAAACTTGTAACTTTAATTCATCAAAAGATTCATTAATCTTTATATGAATATCATTTACAGCAATTACGCATTGCTTTGAGTTTGGACTTGTTTCAACAATATTCGATATAAAAGCTTTATTGATTAAAACTTTTTGATTGTTTGCGGTTTTTAGTTCAATTAAATCGTATTTCATAATATATGGTTTCTAATTTTTGTGCTTTAGCGAGCAATGGTTGCCAACGGTCTTGGCTATGATTTCGTTGCGGAAAAATCCGCAGGATTCTTTCCGCCGTAGCCGAAAGATAACAAATTTGCGTTGAATTCCGATTAGGAATTCAACCGCAATGAATTATAGCCATTGTTGTGCCTAGTTTTTTTATAATTCATTCAGTTTATCCACAGCAATGTCCCAATCAATTGGAAAAAACTTATTGAATAAAATCTTTGATTGAATCAGTTTATTTTCTTTAATATAATTTATTGTAAATCCTTTAAAATCCCTGTTATTTGGATTTAAGAGAGCATATGTCTTACACGATTCAAAAGGTAAGTTAAATTCATCTGTCTCCTCAATCAAATATTTAATTCCATTTAAATTCGTTTTATTATGTTCAGCAATTAGTTTGTCAATAAGTACAATATCAATGTTCTCGAAAATATAAGTATTTGATTCCATTTTTCCATAAATCTGATTTTGGTCAGAACTATAATCTAAAAGGTAAGAGTACTTCTTTAAGTTTTTATCTTCACTTTTAAATTCATAAAAAATGGCATTTCTGATTGGCATTAAAGTGTCAACCCATTTCTGATTAAAAATATCTTCCGCAACGAATAATTTTTCTACTCCTTTTTCAGATGAAATTAATGTCTTTTCATTTCCTTTTTCACAAGAATTGATTAGAAAAAATAGTGTTGAAAATAGTATTAATGTTAGTTTCATTTAGTTCCGTTCAAATTATGCACAACGGTTTTGTATATGATACGTTGCGTGGTTTAAGCACCTAATTTAGCAAATAAAAACCGAATAGAAAATCCGCGAGGATTTTCGTAAGTAGGCTAGTAATAGCAATGGATTATATACGTTGTTGGCAGTAGTATTTAATTCTCTAACATTTTTCTGTATTTTCTTTTTACAGATTTAGAGTTCTTAAGACATTCAATTAGTGAAACAAAAAGTTCTTCTTTCATTTTTCCCCATATTTCATAGTCGGTATTTTCTAGAGGATAAATTTCTTTCAAAAATTCCACCTCATAAACATCTATTTGATGCCCATAAATATGGGTTTTAAAATCAAACATTTTACCACATTCAGTTACTTCAATTTCATTAGAAATAACAAAGCAATTCAGATTTATTGAAGGAAGTTCAATGCAACCATTGTCTATTTCTTCTTTTTGAGGAATTGAATCTGTTCTTGTTGGAAGTGATGCTAAAATATTTTGTCCATCTTGATTTTTTAAAACAACAAAATATTTTGGCTTTGCAGTATTTCCATTTTTGAAATAAAAAGGGTCAAAGTAAATTATAGTTCCTTCTTCAAACATTTTAGTTTGATTCTATATAATCACTATAAACAACTTTTTTCCTTTCATCGTGGTTTATTAAAGAAGCCATATCAATTAATAACTCTGTATTATTGATTTCTTCTTTTTCTAATAATTCCAAAACAGAATTTTCTTTAGCTGTATTATGCCAAGGTGAATTTTTACGATGAGTGTAATAAACTAAATCTTTAGCTGTTTTATCTCCAAATTTCTCAATAACAAAATCTAATAAATCAATATCATTATCTGAAAATTCATCATCATTAAAGTCTACAATTGGTCTTATTACCGTAACACCTTCTTCAGAAGTTCTTTCTATGTAATCTTTAAGCAGTGTAGTTTCTGAAGATAAATCAATGAAAATTTCTTCTGAAACAGGTCCAAATTTCCAAACTTTATACTTTAAATTAAAGAAAGGGATTCCGCTTTTTTTAATTGATAATTCATCTAAAATATAAATAAGTTTTAATGCTTTCGTTTTAGATAATTCACCAATTTTTTCAGAAAGGTAAATAATTGAATTTCCAACTTTGTCTATTTGGTCGTTCGATAATTTTATGTAAGACATTTTTTCCACATTGCAAAAGTACAAAAAAAATAAATTATAAACAATCTGTTGAAAACTACCATTTTCGTCCGTTATATTACTGCCAACGGTCTCGTGTATGAGCAGTAGCGGATTTTAAGCCACTAAACTGTCAGATAGCACCGACCTTTGATTTATTGTTTTAAGTTTCAAAATAGCACTGAACCCGCTATTGCTTATACACAATGTTACCTGCTGGCTTTTTTTCTTTTTCTGTCTGTCAGCGTTGGCAAAGACATACTCTTTTGTAATTTTTGGTTGCAGCGTTGGCTTGTGCGAATTGCAAATGTGTATGGTCTTAAGCTCGGGCATCAATTTCTGTCATTAGGTTTCTATGATAAGCCAAATATTCTTTTCTCTTTTCATTTAAAATATTTTCTTCGAGTTTATAATTTTCCCAAAACTCCTTTACATCATCTGATATTCTATTTGAGAAAATCATAGTTCCTTCATCTGTAAACGAAATGTATTTTAAGTCAAATAATGAATCAATTGTTCTACTTAATAACAATCCATTATTTGGGTCATAAGCTTCATTTTCATCAGAGTCAATAAAAGGTTTTATATGACTAGCAATTAAGACAGGGTATGAAAGATGTTCTAAAACACACATTGGATTGCCATATAATTCTTCACATTCTTCTTGTAGTTGATTTTTGTAAAGTCTATGTAAATAAGGATCTCTTTTCTTTTCAATGTGCTTTAGGTATGCTTTGTCCTTATAATCATCACCGAAAATAATAGCAGCATCTTCTTCAAAATAAAGTTCATAATCACTACGTCCTCTTTTTATAAAAACAACATCATCTAATTTGTTGAGAATATTATTTAGATAACCAATCTGATTGTATTTTCGCTCAATAAATCCACTGCTTTCAGCTTCACGTCTTATAGCAGATAATTCACTTTCAATTACATATTCTCTTTCATAATTAGAAATATCAATTGTCATTAAAGCAATAATGTCTTTTTTAGAAAGCTTACCAATTTCTTCAAGAGTTTTTAAAAGAAAATTTATTTGACTCCAATTATGTGTGTTTGTTATTGAACTATTAAATTTTGCATTCGAATAAACTATTTTAGAGAATATGGTTTGTCGTCTCCTGCTAGAACGAGCAGCTAGATAATCTTTAGTGTTTGGATGATAAGATTTTAACTCAGGGTTCACAAAACCTAACTTAATACATTGATTAATAGCTTTTCTAGTTGAACCTAGTTGATTATTTATATTAGTAGAACTTTTTGGTACAGCTCTTAATACTGCCTGTTGTAAATCTTTATAATCTTGAGAATTGTATGTGTAACTACCACTAGCATTAAGTTCATCAACTTTATTTACAAGTAGTTGTAGTGTTGTTAGGAATTTGTCATCGTTAAAATCAGTATACTCTAACGTTAATTTCCAATATTCTTCATAGTTCTGCTGTGGCATAATTTTCTTTAATAGTTTCTTTATAATTTTCATTTTTTACAATGAATAAAAATTCTTTATTTTTTTCTTTTTTGTTTTTACCAGTAATTTGATAGTTGTGTTTACGCTCAATTACTTCAACATTGTCTGAATATTTACTCAACAGATAAAGTAGTTCTTCCTTACTCGGAAAAGAAGAGTTATTGTAACTCAAATACCAATATTTGAAATTATTTAGCTTAGAAAACAATTTATCAAAAAGTTCTATTGCAGAATTTTTATTTACAAAATTGTTTTCAAATGGTTTTGTTACTTCTAATGTTATGAAGTCATCTACTAAACCATAAAAACCAAAATAATTATTCATAGTCCCTGTATAAGGTGGATCTAAATAAATAATATCAGCTTTTACGTTTTCTAACAAATTGAAAATGTCATCATTGTATGCAATATTATTTTTATCATTGTTGAAAACAGCTTGGTTGTACTCATTTAGATTTTGAAGGAAATGATGTTTAAATGATTGGTTGTGATATGCTCTTCTTCGTTTGTATTTTTTATAGCTGTATTCCTCATCTCTTAATTGGACTATTTTATCCCAATTTAATGTAAATCTAGAGTAGGGCATTTTACGAATCATGGCTCTTCTCATTAAAGCAAAAGCTAATGATTTTTTCTCTTCTGATTCAAGCAGTTCAATGTTTTGTCTGTACAAATCAAGTTCTTTGCATTCTTGTGGGAAAAAATAGACTTCTGAGTAATTTTTAAACATAAAACCTTCAAACGGTTCTCCTTTAAAAATTATCGCTATATCATTTTTGTCAAGTAGAGTATCATTGTTTTTAATTAAAGCATTGGCAATGTGATAATTAACTTTCAAAATATCATTTGTGTAAATTTCTAAACCTCTACATTTTGCTTCATAACTTAAAGAACAACCACCAGAAAAAGCATCAAAAAGTGTTTTTGCATCCGTTGGAAATTGGTCACATATCCACTTTGCAATTTTTTCTTTATTGCCTATATAATTTACTTTGGGATATTTAAACATTTTCACTCATTTTAATAATTACACTTGCGATAGCTTCTGCCATTCTTGGTGGAACAGAGTTTCCTACTTGTTGTTGTTGAGAAATTTTTGTGCCTTTGAATTCAAAATCATCAGGGAAAGATTGCAGTTTTGCTAATTCACGAACAGTCAGTGCTCTGTTCTGTTCATAATGAAATATTTTTCTCATATCTCCTGTAACGGTTACAGAAGGTTTATCGCTTGAATATTTTATATATTTTCTAACATCACCTGATTTTGGTCTAATTTGTTCAGGGATTTCATTTCTATCTCCACCATCTGAAACAAAGCTCATTTTATGCAACATTTGTTCAGAATGAGACATTGCGATATGGTTTGGAATTTTTGATTCTTGACCAGATTCCAACTTTGGATAAGAAGATAAAGCCTCTTTTACAGTTACATATCTATCAACTTCCTTTTTAGGAAAAAGTATTTTTTGACTGTTTTTAGTTCCAATGAAGATTACACGTTTTCTAACTTGAGGAACTCCATAATCTGCGGAATTTAGAATTTTACATTCCACTTTATAACCTAAATTTTCAAAATCATTTATAATTTCATTTCTAGTATTTCCTTTGTTATGGTTGTATAATCGAGCAACATTCTCCATGACAAAGTATGTAGGCTCAACAACCTGAACTACTCTAACAAATTCTTTGAATAGTTTGTTTCTTGGGTCATCAATAAATTTTCTTCCAATATTACCAGCGATACTAAATCCTTGACAAGGTGGACCACCTATAACAACATCAATTTTATCATATTCTTTTAAGTATTTCAATTCGCCATCTGTAACATCACAAATATCCTTTTGTATCAAATTATGATTTGGAAAATTATGATTGTATGTTTCACAAAAACTAGGTTCAATATCCACTGAAAAGACATTTTGAAAACCTTTATTGTCAAATCCAAGCGAAAAGCCTCCAGCACCAGAGAACAGGTCAATATATTTTAAACTTCTCCTCATAGTTCTAATTTCCCTTGTTTAACATTTGTGTTGCGATAATAATTTGCAGTGTCTTCTGCAACAGAAAATACTGATTCCGAGCATTTATATTTAAAAGCCTCTCTAGCAAATTTGTCTGCGAAAAATAAGTCAGTTACTTGTTGTAATTGAATTTCAAATAATTCTGAAAGTTCCTTTAGTTTAGATTTACTAAACTTTTGACTTCCGTTTTCTATTCTACTGATGGCACTAGTGTTGATTCCGATTTTTGCACCGAATTCAGTTTGAGTCCATTCTCGTTTTTCTCTTTCTGTCTTTATGAAATTTCCGAAACTTGCCATTTTATTAATTTGACCTATTTTTAGCAAATGTAAAGATAATTTGCGAATTTTATATCAAGTTGTCAAATATTTTTTTTGGGTGGTGGTGTGGAAGGGCAAGCTCTTTTGGTTTTTTAGCGTTGGTTTTGTGTGTCGGAAAAACCAAATGTGCTTGACCGTGCGGTGGCTTTTTTTCAGCTTGCAGGTAACGGTCTCGGCTATGAGTAGTTGCGTGGTTTAGCGCTTAATTTTACAAGTACATACCAAACTGAAAATCCGTAAGG
>NZ_JAZHOU010000017.1:0-774 GCF_036553625.1 Winogradskyella poriferorum | reverse complement strand
AACGGTCTCGGCTATGAGTAGTTGCGTGGTTTAGCGCTTAATTTTACAAGTACATACCAAACTGAAAATCCGTAAGGATTTTCAGAAGTAGGCGAAAACAAGCAATTATTTATAGCCATTGTTGTAGCCAGTTATTTTATATATTTATTAATCATCTCTTTATTCGACAAATCAATCAGTTCAGAACGATTCCAGTCCATCAAAACCAAATTCCATTTTTCTCCAATTTTGGAAAGCACTTCAACAACTTTGTCGTGATTCAGTCCGAATAGATTAGTAATCCATATGTTCTTGACTTTATCGTTCTCAAAATCGAAATAAACCGCTGAATATTCTTTTCCAAATCCAATAGTGTTTTCACTTTTTACTCGATAATTGCTTCCGTATCCAGTTATTACTTCTGTGTGCTTTTCAGTTCCAAGTTCAGTCAATAGTTTTTCTAGTTCAGTTTTGTCTATTTCTCGACTTTTTAAACTGACTTTATTTTCTTCTCTAACATATAGGTCAGAATATCCGTTTTCGGCAGAAAAGTCAGATATATTATCCGCTTGTTTTAGCAAGTCAGATAGATTTTCTTTTGGTACAATTTCTATTTGGCAGAAATCGTCTTCGTGATAAAATATTGTTCCTTTTGCTCTGTATTCCGTTTTTGTCAACTCCGAATGTTCAGTTTTGGTATTCGACTTTGTGAAATATATCAAAGCGAACAATGCTATTATAATTCCTATTCCAATTGCCATTCGTGATTTCATTTTTCTAATTGGCTACAACGGT
>NZ_JAZHOU010000016.1:0-806 GCF_036553625.1 Winogradskyella poriferorum | reverse complement strand
TCAACCGTTAGATCTGTAGGCAGTGTTTCGTTAAAGGTTGGTGCCGTTGTATCTTGAACAGTTATAGTTTGCGTATGAACAGTTTCATTACCACAAGCATCCGTAGCTGTCCAAACTCTAGTTAATGTGTACTCATTATCACAAGTACCAGCCGTCGTGGTTTCTTCAAAAGTTACCGTTGCATCACCACAATTGTCATTAGCAGTTAACGTTTCAGCTGTAGGCACAGCATCACATTCAACAGTTACATCCGCAGGCAGCGCTTCATTAAATGTTGGTGCTGTCGTATCCTGAACAGTAATCACCTGAGTATGTACAGTGTCATTACCACAGGCATCAGAGGCTGTCCAAGTACGTGTTAATGTATAGTCATTATCACAAGTACCAGCAGTAGTAGCTTCATCAAAAGATACCGTAGCATCACCACAGTTGTCATTAGCAGTTAAGGTTTCAGCAGTAGGAACTGCATCACACTCAACCGTTAGATCTGTAGGCAGTGTTTCGTTAAAGGTTGGTGCCGTTGTATCTTGAACAGTTATAGTTTGCGTATGAATTGTTTCATTACCACAAGCATCCGTAGCTGTCCAAGTACGTGTTAATGTATAGTCATTATCACAAGTACCAGCAGTAGTGGTTTCCTCAAAAGTTACCGTAGCATCACCACAGTTGTCATTCGCTGTTAAGGTATCAGCTGTAGGAACAGCATCACACTCAACAGTTACATCCGCAGGAAGTGCTTCGTTAAAGGTTGGTGCCGTCGTATCCTGAACTGTGATTACCTGAGTATGCACAGTGTCATTACCACA
>NZ_JAZHOU010000015.1:0-909 GCF_036553625.1 Winogradskyella poriferorum | reverse complement strand
GCTAAACCACGCAACTACTCATAGCCGAGACCGTTGTACATAATGCTAAAAAACGCCATTTTCATATCGATATTTCTAACTTCAATTTTGGGTTATTCTCAAAACATTAAGTCTATAACCGAGTTTAAAATAGTTGGAGATAGTTTGACCAAAAACAGACTGACTGAATTTGACAAATCTGGAAACCTAATCCGAGAAGTAAAATATGGTAGATATGATTCGAGATTAAAAACGTTCAGAAACAAAATAAGAACATTTGAATACAAAAATGGACAACGGATTTCCGAATACTTTTGTGAAGATTTTGTTGCCAAAGACACTTGCGTGCTTCGTTCGTTCTCGACATTTGAATTTGACCAAGACAGCGGAATTGAAAAGCAAACGAAATATGAGTCTGATTCATTAATTCGTTTTATAAAACAAACGAAAAAGCAAAAACGAGTAAAAACATCGAAAACCCACTCTTGGGAATTTATGCCAGTTGAAAGACCGAATTATGAAAAGGCTTTGGTTTTAATAGACACAATTTTCTATGACAAAAAGAATCGGAAAATAAGGCGTGTGAGTTATAGCAGTCGTGAGAAAAAACCAGTAATTGAACTTTATGATTACTCAAAAAAAACATATACATATCAAACGAAAGGAACTTATCGAGATACAATACTGACTTTTGACTACAGTAAATTGCAAAAGTTAGCTGACAAAAAATCATTGGAGTACATTTTCCAAAATGAGGAGCAGTTTGAATACGAAATTGAATATTATTAAAAAGCACTATGTACAACAACGGCTATAGTTCATTACGGCTGAAATTCCTAATCGGAATTTCAAGCCTTTTTGCTAAATTTATGGTTACGGCGGAATGATACTCGCGTACCATTCCGTAACGAAACCATAGCCCAGACCGTT
>NZ_JAZHOU010000014.1:0-1868 GCF_036553625.1 Winogradskyella poriferorum | reverse complement strand
CCTTTTTGCTAAATTTATGGTTACGGCGGAATGATACTCGCGTACCATTCCGTAACGAAACCATAGCCCAGACCGTTGTGTGCAATTTGAGAAATGAGTTACGAGAAACTAACATATAGCGGAACAGAATGCAATAATTATTTGTATTTATCTTTTGATGCGGAATATTTCGATACCGAAAAAATCACAGCGGAATTGAATATTGGACCGACTTCCGTAATGATAAAAAAAGAACCTGTTCCAAAATCAACTGCGTGGGAATACCGAATTGATGCTGGAAACAAAATTGATTTGGAAAGTTATCTTCAACAACTAATTAACATTTTTGAACCTAAAGTAGAAATCATAAACGGACTGAAAAGCAAATATGATTTAACAACTAGAATACAATTTGTAGTTGACATCGACATAAATCCAGAATCTTCGACACCTTATTTCGGACTGAATAAAAGAGCTGTTGACTTTTTAGCTAAAACTGGAACTGAAGTAGATTTTGACCTTTATAAAGCTGATACAATCGGACTTTTACAAAAATCGGATGAATAAAAAACTGCACACAACAATGTATAACCGCAATTACGGCGGATTCGACTACGTCCGAATCCACTCGGAATTGCTAACGTCAGTGCTTAACCGAAAATCATTAACTTTAATCCCGTAACTGACGGTTATACGAGACCGTTGTGGCTAATGTGAGAAAAGCCGAAAATGAAATTTAAAATATGACAATAAAAGAAGCCATTTTAAAAAGTCTTGATGACATAAACGGACTGACAAACTATATGGAAGTTCACGACCACATTGTTAAAAATGGTTATTATGACTTTGGTTCGGCTAAAACACCACCTGCGACAATTTCTGCACTTTTAGGAGACTTTATAAGAAATGGAGATTCCCGTGTTAAAAGAATAAAACAAGAAGGCGGTTCGTATGCGTATTATTTGACCAAAAACGAACAAGATATCGGAATTGAAATCTTGTCAGGCTCGACCGAAACAACTTCTGTAAAACTTCCAAAAGTTAAAGCAAAAACATACAACGAAAGAGATTTACATAAACTTTTGAGTAGTTACTTAAAAAACACAAAAATCTATTCAAAAACCATTTTTCACGAGCAATCAAAATATGGAAAAGACAACAACCAAATTTGGACACACCCAGATATGGTTGGCGTTAAATTCTTGAATTTACAAACTAAAGTCAGCCAAAACTTTTTAAAGTCCATAAATAGAGTTGACACTTTTAAATTGAGCTCTTACGAAATAAAAAAAGAAATTAACTCGGACTCTGAATTGAAAAAAGCCTATTTCCAAGCAGTTTCAAATTCAAGTTGGGCGAATTATGGCTATTTAGTCGCTTTTGAATTTAGCGACAGCTTATCGGACGAAATGGAAAGACTAAATCAATCTTTCGGAATTGGAATAATTGAACTGAATGCTAATCCATATCAAAGTAAAATTTTGTTCCCAGCCACTTACAGAGACCTTGATTTTAAGACAATCGACAAACTTTGTAAAATAAATAAAGAATTTGAGCAATTTATTGAACAAACCGACAGATTAATGACAGCACAGGAACGTTATTACAAATCGACTGAAAAAGAGCTTGACGGATTTTGTGATGACTATTTTGAAAACGACACGGAAATTGAAAAATATTGTAAAGAATATAATATACCAAACGGAGAATAAAACACTAGCCACAACATTGGCTATAAGTAATTGCTTGTTCTCGTCTACTTCTGAAAATCCTCGCGGATTTTCAGTTTGGTGTGTACTTGCAAAGTTAAGTGCTAAACCACGCAACTACTCATAGCCGAGACCGTTGTACATAATGCTAAAAAACGCCATTTTCATATCGATATTTCT
>NZ_JAZHOU010000013.1:0-1900 GCF_036553625.1 Winogradskyella poriferorum | reverse complement strand
TCAAAGACGTTGTCATCTTGTCTCACTTTAGCAACAAACCAGTAATCACCAGCAGGCATAGGATTGCCGTTGTAAGATCCATCCCAACCAGGAGAGGTATGCAGAAGCGTTTTTATGAGTTTTCCAAACCTGTCAAAAATATAGATGACTGTACCAGGAAGCGTTTCTACACCAGTAATGTGCCAAGTGTCGTACTGTCCATCACCATTAGGAGACATGTGCTTAGGAGTATCAATCACCAAGACCTCTCTGGTAATCTGAGCACAACCATTTTGATCAATAATGGTTACGGTATTGTAGCCAATAGGTACATTGTAGAAAGTTCCAGAAGTCTGAAAAGGCTGATCGTTTAATTGATAAAGATAATTACCAATACCAGTTACCGTAATAACAATATTATTAGGATCAGCAAAATCAACGGTTTCTACAACATCAATTTCAGCAGAGTCAGATTCTGTTACAGAAAATGTAGATGTGGTTTGGCAACCAAATTCATTGGTAACCGTTACAGAATAGGACCCAATAGCAGTAATCTCAATAGCAGCAGTAGTTTCATTAGTAGACCACTCATAGCTATCCAAAGGATTATTGGTTTCCGCAGAGACCACTAAAGGAAAATCATTAAGACAAAGCACCTGGTCCTCAATATCCACAAAAGGCTTGCTATTGATAATGACCGAGAATTGCGTAATACTGAAACAACCCGTCACACTATTTTCAACCCTTGCAAAAATAACCTCGTTGTTTGACGCTATGTATGAATTGGCTAAACCATTACTGTTTTCAATAGCATCAGTTTCAGAAGTAAAATAACTCACCGAGAACTCATCCGGATTTTGACCTAAAAGAATAGAAGCATCTTGTTGCGATAAATCAATAGCCAACTGTCCATCAAAATCATCGTCACAATCAACAATGTTGTCAGGCTGATTGGCAACAGGAAGCGGATTGATATGCAATTCAAAAGGATATATCGCATAACAACCAGTAGTGGTATATTCAACTCGAGCGACCAAGTTTTCAATACTATTTGTATAGATGTAATCTGTGCTTAAAGCATTATTATCATTTTCGGCATCGTCTACAGTTTGATAATAGCTAATCAAAACATTAAAGGTGTTATCAACCAAAATCAAATCAATATCGTGAAGATCCACAGTATTGTCAACGTTGTCACATATATCATAAACACCAAACTGATTGATAGCAGGAGGTGAGTTGATAATCAGTTCAAAAGGAACAACCGAGAAACAATCCGTTGTGGCATTACGAACTCTGGTATATACTGTTTCTGGACTGCTGGTATTCGTATAAGCCGTAGGATTGTCGATAGCATTCACATTATTCTGCGCATCATCTTCAGAATTGAAATAAGTGAAATCAATATTGTACTGTCTGCCATCTAAGATGTTGAGTTCAATTTCGGTTAAATTCCACTCTACAGAAGTATCATAATTATTACCACAAGCCACCAAGGATTGTCCATAGGTCACCTCAGGCAAGGAAAGCGTATTGAGATTAAATGTTTCCACATTATAACAACCGGAATTGGCATTTTCAATTCTGGCATATATCATCTGAGGATTCGATGTCGCTGTATAATTTAAGGCAATGGCATTAGTGCCAACTTCAGCATTTAGAGGTGTTAGGTGAAAGGACACATTGAGAGGTGTGGTACTGCCAAGTTCAATTTCGTTGATTGTATTGCTAAGGTCAGTTGTTGCCAGACCAGTATTATTAACATCGCATTCAAAAATATCGGTAGGAATATTATAGTCTGGTGTTTCTCTCACTTCGATTACCATAGGAGCTACTTTGTAGCAACTGTTTTTAGCTTCATTTTCAAGTCTAACATAAATGGTCTGAGGATTTGAAGTATTGAAATAAGGTGCTGTTTTAT
>NZ_JAZHOU010000012.1:0-3268 GCF_036553625.1 Winogradskyella poriferorum | reverse complement strand
ACTGTTTTTAGCTTCATTTTCAAGTCTAACATAAATGGTCTGAGGATTTGAAGTATTGAAATAAGGTGCTGTTTTATTAATGGCATTTTCTCTGTCAATAGCATCGTCTTCAGTTTCAAAATAGAGGACTTGCATACCTTGTTGGTTGCCTATGATGGAGGCATCATTATCTTCAAAAATAAACTCAGATGGCACATTAGGATTGACTTCACAATTTATAAAATTGGAAACGCCATCTAACTGTGGGTCTGCGTAGATGAGGACGTCGAAATTGAGAATACTAAAACAGTTTTCAGACTCAATTTCAGCTCTTATAAATATCTCCTTACTTGAGGTGTTGTAATCGCTTGGGTTTGTTATCGCTAAACTATCATGTAGCTCATCTATAGCATCATCAAAAGACCCATAAAAAGAAAAAGTAACATCTGGATTATTCGCTGAAAGTTCAGCTAATACATCTTCTAAGTTAACTGTAGACCATAAATCCTGATCTTCATCACAAATGATTATGGGTTCTGGATTACTTGCTTCGATAGCAGAAGTAATATTAAACTCTAATGTTGTAATGTCATAACAGCCAGTAAAAGTATTTGTGGCTCTTATATATAAAATTTGTCCGAAACTTAAATTATAGGTTTCATCTAATGGATTAGATAAATTTTCAGCATCCTCAAATGTTTCATATATGTTTACATTAGCAATAATATTGTAAGTATTAGCAAAATCTTCTCTAATGTTATCAGTAATGGTTTCTAAAATTACTGTTGTTGTGTTCGTATTAGGATCTGTGTTACCACAATAATCTATTGAAACAGGATCTAAATTTATTGTAGGAATTACATCAAAATTTAATTTTGAATAAATACTACAAGCAACATTACCATCAAATGTATAATAAGCATCTATAAACAATTCATCTTCACTGGTTGCAGTAAATGGAATAGATTGGTCTATAGCATTAACACCATTACTTCGGTCGTCTTCGGTGAGGTAGTATGCTAAATGTACATTTGACGAATAGTCTTCATCAATATTTTCTAAAAGCTCTTGTCGTATATCGTCAAAGTTGAAATCTTCAATACCATCGTTAGACTGATCGTCGCATTTAGAAATTGTGTTTTCAGGTCCTACAACTTCATAGAGATAATTCTTGTAAAGTCTAAGAGTTACAGGACTATAACAGTTACCATTATCAAAAGATACTGCCAGCGGAATAGTAAATGTAGAGTTTTGTTCTAGTGTATAGGACATTGGGTTGCCTAAAAACATTAAAGCATTTAATCTAACAGTGGATCCAGGGAATATGGATGTTTCAATAAGATCAAAATAACCGTCGATATCAAAAAACACAGGTAATGTGCTGTAAGTATAGTCAATACCATCAATATTTCCTTCAAAATCTGGATCAATACATGCATCTAAGATTAGAGTGTCCGTATATAAGTCTGGAGGTGTAATGTAATCAAAGTATATATATGCTAAAGAAAAACAACTATTAACTTGGTTGTTTGACTCAACTCTCGCTACAATATATGGTGGTTCTTCACTAAAACTAGGAAACTCTGAAATTGGGTTAACATTATTAGAGGCATCCTCTTCGTTCATAAAATAAGTAACGGTACTTTCAAATTCGCCATCAGCCATTACTATGTTAAACATATTTAAGTTAGAAATACCAGGATCAGCAAAACTGCCATTGCAAATATAAACTGAAGCGTTTGCAGTACTTGGAGTTTCATTTACCGAAGCATTAAAGCTACCAATTTGGAGACAGTCTCCATTTAAGCTTTCAATTCTAACAAAAATGATTTCATCCTGCTCCGTGTTTTGGTATATGCCAACCAGAGGATTAACGTTGTTTTGAGCATCCTCCAAGCTTAGATGGTAAGAGATGTTGTAATTGTCTGAAGGCAATTCTGCTAAAATCTCATCATTTTTCAATAACGGAAAATCAAACTGATAAATTCCATCGCTAGGAGTAGGGTCGCAAACCGAAAGATCTTCAATAGGAGCTGCTTCTTGATAAGGAATTATTTCAATTTCAATACTATCTTCTAAGATACAGTTGTTGGTAGGGCTAGGAATTGAGATTTCAACACTATAAGTACCAGATTGCTCAGCCAGAAGCGTTGGATTTGTTTCACCAGTAATTAGATTATCATCTAAAAACCATGAATACACGGCAGAAGGATTATCGATCTCAGCATCTAAGGTTAAGTTACTACCACAAACCGATTGGTCAGGACCAAGATCTATAGAACCACCAAAGCCTTCAGCTTCAATAAAAACAGCAGAATCAAAACGTTGGTCGATGTGGTCTGCAATCACAAATTTAATTTCATAAACCTCATTAGGAATAACCTCTGCATTGGCCATTAGTACAGTAGTTTGACCATTGAAGTTTGTACCAGGTAAGTTGTAACCTTGAAAATAATCTTCGTTAATAGCCTCGCAAAATCCATTGATGTTTGGGTGAATGTTGTAGGTGCTCACCTCTGTTGTGGTTTCTGGAACTAAAGCAATATTTACAAAAGGATCCGCACTACCAGCAGGTCTGATAAGAATGGCAAAAACATCTCTAAAATTACAAGGGTATTCTTGCTGATATTCGTCGGAAGCAAAGAGGTATTTAAAGGCAACAAAGTTGTTGGCAGTACTAAAGTTAAACTGAATAGAAGTCGCATTGAGGGTTTGGTCTATACCAAGAACATTCAACACATCAGGATCTGTTTCCCAATTGATATTACCATCATTGAGGTTATCTGTTATAACTGAGTTACCAGCATTAGTTATGCTTCCGGTAGATAAAACGATACCACTTTCTAAAGGAAAACTGGAAGAGCCTCTGTCAAAATTTCCATAGCTTATAATATTGTTTACACTACCATTATAAGGTGAAGAAATACTGTTGACTGTAGCACAATTATCGCCTACTAAATTTTGGATAAGTTGTTGCGGAGTTAGCGTGTTGTCTGTGATAATCTGTTGTGAAAACAAAAAATTCACAAACAACAAGAAGAGGAGAAGAGTACGTGTTCTATTCCTTGTCATAGCTTTTTTTTAAGAGAACAGGATTGATGGTATTGCACTCTTACCACCAAATATAGGAAAAACCTTATAATTTTCAGATCTTAAATATTAATTTATTGAGAATAAGAAATTAACGCTTTAAAGCAAAGTGCCCCTTTATCTCAAAGACGTTGTCATCTTGTCTCACTTTAGCAACAAACCAGTAATCACCAGCAGGCATAGGATTGCCGTTGTAAGA
>NZ_JAZHOU010000011.1:0-4439 GCF_036553625.1 Winogradskyella poriferorum | reverse complement strand
GGGTTCTTCGTATTCTACTGTAAACCAGTAGTCGCTCGATGGCATATTGTTACCGTTGAACGTTCCGTCCCATCCCTGACCTGTCGGGCTGATCTGCTTGAGCAGTTTCCCGTAGCGGTCAAATATATAAATTTTGGCATTACTTCCAATACCTTCTATGTTCCATGTTTCATGGATACCATCTCCATTTGGTGTAAAATACTTCGGATAATCTATTACAAATACCTCTATACTTGTTATTCCACAACCGTTCTTGTCTCTAGCCGTTACCGTATGTAACCCTTGGGATACTCCTGTAAATTGTATAGATCCATCTTCTAATGGCTCTTCCCATGGACCTCCGTCCAGACTGTACTCATACTCACTGATTCCTGTGGCTAGTGCTTCTATAACGTTACTATTTCCAAAAACTTGTGTTACTACGTCTGCTATTAACGTTGGTGGTGCACTTTCGATTACGATAGTTTCATCATAGGTCTCACAATAGGTCTCTGTTGATGTGGTCATATCTGTTACCAATACTCCATAGGTTCCTCCTTGGGTCGGCATCATACTTGAACCCGTCTCTGTTGCGATAACCTCTCCATTGAAGGTCCACTCAAAACTGTAATCTGCCTCTGATAATCCTGTGTCTAGCACTAATGGATCTAAAATTTCCGTGCCATTGGTATCGATACATAAAATGTAACTTTCTGCTAAATCAAAGTTTGGCTTTGGATTAACCTGAAGCGTTAGTGGTGCTACCTCATAACAGATAGAGCCGTCTTGCTGGTTATCAAATACTCCATCGTTGTTGAGATCTACTGGGTCTCCGTTTCCGTCTCCATCTATATCTACAAACTCATACAGTCCATCGGCATTGGCATCGATACCGTCTGATAGACCATCTCCATCAACGTCTATTAAATCAAATACTCCGTCTGCATCGGTGTCATAGGTGTCTACTGTACCGTCTGCATCTAAATCTAATCCTGCGGTCAATGCAGTTAAATCTAATGCGATTGGTATAACTGCTAAAGTATTGTTGTCTACTCTTGCGTAAATCACTTGTGGGTTGACCACGTTTTCATAAAGGTCTGGTAATGGGTTTACGTTTAAGTTGGCATCGGCTTCTGTTGCATAGTAAGTCACTATATAGTTTGCCGGATCTTGTCCATCTAATACAAACTCATCTCGTGTTGATAATGTAAACTGCGTACTGTCATCACTTGGATCTCCATTATTCTCTATATCATCATCACAGGCTTCATAAGTTATATCCAACATATCTGGATTGGCCTGTGCGGCTTCATCTACCTGAAGGTTAAATCTCTGTGTACTGATAGAACAACCTGTTTCGTTATCTGTAATTGTTACATAGATCTCTTGTGGATTGCTGATGTTAGTGTACGGACTTACCAGTGCGTTCATCTCTGACTCTGCATCTGCTAGTGTCTCATGATAGCTTACGATATAACGGGTTGGGTCTTGTCCGTTTAAAACTTCGTCGTCCTTTATTGTTAAATCAAAACTATCAAATCCGTCTGTATTTAACTCACATTGTATAAAATCGGTTACTGCCACTACTTCTGGTAATGGATGTACAAATATTGTAAAGTTAACTACAGCATAACAGCCTGTTGCATCATTGGTCACTCTTACATAGATTTCTTGTTCTGGTGTGTCTATATTGGTATACTGCGTTGGGTCTGCTATGGCATTCTCTCCTGCATAGGCATCTTCTGAGCTCTCATGATAGGTTGGCGTTACTCCGTTTTCACCATTTAAAATCAATATTTCGTTCTCCGTTAAATCAAATACTTCTACTCCATCTCCTGTATTGATATCATCACACAGTTCTAAATCTGGTAATTGATCGCTTGGTGTTGGTGTTGGGTTTGGCAACACTCTTATGGTCATCGTTGTTGTGGCTGTACAACCTGTGTCTGTATCGGTGACCACTACATATAGGGTTTGTGGGTTTGCCGCAAGTCCATTTACCGATGTATTGGTATACGCTGTTGGGTCTGGTATTGCATTTGTCTGAGATTGCGCATCTGCACTGGTCTCATAGTATGCTACAGACCAACTGGCATTACCTCCTGTGATTTCTGAGTCTTTTACCGTTAGATCAAATTCTGTGATCTCATCGCCTGGTACTTCATCTAAATCATCACACACTTCTAATGGCGTTGGCTGTACTGGCTCTGGTGGTAATTGTACTATAATTTCAAACGCGCCTGTATCCTGACATCCTGTGGTTGGATTGTACAACCTCACATAAATTGTCTGTGGATTCATCGTGTTGGTATAGTTTCCTACGTTTACTATTGGGTTATCTCCTGTTTCTGCATCATCGTCTGTAACATGATAGGTTAACACCACTTCCGATGGGTCTTGATCTCCTAAGATGTCGTCATTGCGCTCTGTTAGATCAAACGGTGCAAAGCCATCGTTATCGGTATCACAAACCTCTAGTGCTTCTAGATTGGTTGGAACTTCTGGTGCTGACACCACGATTAATTCCAAAGTGTTTTGTGTTAAACTGTAACAGCCTGTGATGGTATTCTCTGATCTTACATAGATCATTTGGCTGCCTGCCACAATATTGGTATACAAACCTGTGATAGCATTGGTCCCTTGCTCTGCTTCTTCTTCGGTCTCATGATAGGTAATAACCACATCTGTCTCACCATTGATGATCTCTACCGTACGGATCTCTAAATCGAACTCTGCAAAACCATCATTGTCATCATCACAAACTTCGATTGGATCTGGATCTTCTTCTGGTGATGGTATTGGGTTTACACGTAAGGTTAACGTTATGGTACTGTAACAACCTGTCACATCATTCTCTGCTCTTACATAGATTGTCTGAGCATTCATCGTATTGACATATGGACTTGATATTGGGTTTTCTGCGTTATTTGCATCGTCCTCTGTCTCGTAATAGGTTAGGCTAATTCCGTTCTGACCGTTCAGGATCTCTTCATTAGCGTCTTCTAACATGAAGGCTTCTTGCTCATCTCCTGGGTTGTTGACATCACACTCCTCTAATGGCATTGGCTGTACCAATACTGGTAATGGGTTTACGATTAACTCTAAACGTACTACTTTATAACAACCTTCTGCCGTATTTGGGTCTTCTACACGTACCCACACCTCATGCTCATTGGCTACCGTATTTATATAGGCCATTGGATTGGCTATTGGATTGTTTGCATCATTGGCATTTTCTTCCGTTTCATAGTAGCTGATATTGTAAAGCGTCGGATCTGCACCATTTAATAGTTCTTCTTCCTTGCTCGTTAAATCGAACTGTGCAAAACCGTCTGCCGATGCATCGTCACACGCTTCTAATGGTGTTGGCTCTATAAGCTGTGGTGTGTCTTGTACTACAAGTTCTAGATTTACAAAACTTGCGCATTCTGTTGCGATGGTAGCACTTTCTACTCTTACATATATCGTCTGGACATCCTCAGAAATATTAGTATAGGCTACCGTTGTGTCTATTGCATCTACATTATTCCATGCATTGATCGGTGTTTCATGGTACGTTACCGTTAATCCTGCTGCTCCTCCTGTAATCTCATTATCTGCTTCGGTCAGGTCGAATATCCCAAAGCCATCGTTGTCTGGATCACAGTAATACAACGGTGTCGGTGTGTTGGCCGCTGGTGCCTGCTGTACATCTAATACCAGTGTCGTGGTATCATAACAGCCGGTTTCGATATCTTCAACACGAACATATATTGTTTGTGGATCACTGATGTTGGTGTATGGTATCGCTAATGGATTTTCTTCTGCTTCTGCATCATCCAAATCAAAGTAATAACTCACTGAATAATTTGGGTTACCTCCACTGATCTCTCCATTCTTCGCATTAAGATCTATCTCTGTTAAGCCATCTGGTGTACCATCGTCACAAACCTCTAATGGTGTTGGTGCTACCAAGGCTGGTAACGGGTTTACGATCAGCTCAAACTCGACTTGTGTGCTACAGCCTGTGTTGTCATTGGTAAGTACTGCATAAATCGTTTCTGGATTACTGACATTTGTATACAATCCTGTAATCTCATTGGTATTGGCCGCGTCGGTATAATAGGTTACTGTTACATTACCTTGTCCGTTGAGTATCTCTGCTTCCTTGTCCGTAAGATCAAATTGCTCTTGCTCGTCTCCTGGTGCGTTGTCGTCACATAGTTCGTATGGACTTACTTCTACAGTGCTTGGCAATGGATTGACGATTAATTGTAACGTCGTGGTGTCATAACAACCGGCTCCGTTCTCGATACGTACATATACTTCTTCAGTATTTGCCGTTGTATTGACATATGCGTTTGGTAATACTCCTGTGCCATCTATAGCTCCTTCTGGTGTGGAATGATACGTCACAACTACTCCCGTCTGTGCTCCTATCACCTCGGCATCGCGATCACTCAACGTAAACTCTACAAAAC
>NZ_JAZHOU010000010.1:0-5350 GCF_036553625.1 Winogradskyella poriferorum | reverse complement strand
AAGAAATAATAAACAACAAAAAAACCCTTACTATTAACTAGTAAGGGTTTTCAAAAAAGGCGGCGACCTACTCTTCCACAGATGCAGTACCATCGGCGCTAACGGGCTTAACTTCTCTGTTCGGAAAGGTAAGAGGTGAGCCCCGTCGCTATAACCACCTTAAACTATTTCGGTTGTTTAAACCGTATAATAAACATATTGAAAAAAGTTGCATGATTTGTACTTATAAAAAGAGCGGCGTACAATAAGCCTATGGGTTATTAGTACTACTCGGCTATGACATTACTGCCTTTACACCTGTAGCCTATCAACGTGGTCATCTTCCACGACCCTTTAAAGAAATCTCATCTTGTGGTGGGTTTCGCGCTTATATGCTTTCAGCGCTTATCCCTTCCGAACGTAGCTACCCTGCAATGCCCCTGGCGGAACAACAGGTACACTAGAGGTTCGTCCAACTCGGTCCTCTCGTACTAGAGTCAGATCCACTCAAATTTCTAACGCCCACAGTAGATAGAGACCGAACTGTCTCACGACGTTCTGAACCCAGCTCGCGTGCCACTTTAATGGGCGAACAGCCCAACCCTTGGGACCTTCTCCAGCCCCAGGATGTGACGAGCCGACATCGAGGTGCCAAACCCCCCCGTCGATGTGAGCTCTTGGGGGAGATCAGCCTGTTATCCCCGGAGTACCTTTTATCCTTTGAGCGATGGCCCTTCCATGCGGAACCACCGGATCACTATGCTCTACTTTCGTACCTGATCGACCTGTATGTCTCTCAGTCAAGCTCCCTTATGCCATTGCACTCTACGCACGGTTACCAAGCGTGCTGAGGGAACCTTTAGAAGCCTCCGTTACTCTTTTGGAGGCGACCACCCCAGTCAAACTACCCACCAAGCACTGTCCTTCGCAAGAAGTTAGACTCTAGATAAGCAAAGGGTGGTATTTCAACAATGACTCCACAACGCCTGGCGACGCCACTTCAAAGTCTCCCACCTATCCTACACATTACTTATCCAAAGCCAATACTAAGCTATAGTAAAGGTTCACGGGGTCTTTTCGTCCCACTGCGGGTAATCGGCATCTTCACCGATACTACAATTTCACCGAGCTCATGGCTGAGACAGTATCCAAATCGTTACACCATTCGTGCAGGTCGGAACTTACCCGACAAGGAATTTCGCTACCTTAGGACCGTTATAGTTACGGCCGCCGTTTACTGGGGCTTCATTTGAGATCTTCGAAGTAAACTTCTAAACCCTCCACTTAACCTTCCAGCACCGGGCAGGTGTCAGGCCCTATACATCATCTTTCGATTTAGCAGAGCCCTGTGTTTTTGATAAACAGTCGCTTGGATCTTTTCACTGCGGCCTGTATTACTACAGGCGACGCTTCTCCCGAAGTTACGCGTCTATTTTGCCTAGTTCCTTAGCCATGAATCTCTCGAGCACCTTAGAATTCTCATCCCAACTACCTGTGTCGGTTTACGGTACGGGCTGCTTCACTCGCTTTTCTTGGAACCTCCTTCGCTGCATTATCACCTTGGCCGTAGCCTCAGTGTACTATCGCTTGCGCTTCAACGTACTATTCCGTCAGTACGCAGCAACCACGGAGATCCGTCACTTTTAGTGTGAGCAGGTACGGGAATATTAACCCGTTGTCCATCCACTACCCCTTTCGGGTTCGCGTTAGGTCCCGACTAACCCTCAGCTGATTAGCATAGCTGAGGAAACCTTAGTCTTTCGGTGTGCGGGTTTCTCGCCCGCATTATCGTTACTTATGCCTACATTTTCTTTTGTAGCTTCTCCAGCATACCTCACAGTACACCTTCGACGACACTACAATGCTCCCCTACCACTTTTACAAGTCCATAGCTTCGGTAGTATGTTTATGCCCGATTATTATCCATGCCGAACCGCTCGACTAGTGAGCTGTTACGCACTCTTTAAATGAATGGCTGCTTCCAAGCCAACATCCTAGCTGTCTAAGCAGTTCAACCTCGTTTATTCAACTTAACATACATTTGGGGACCTTAGCTGATGGTCTGGGTTCTTTCCCTCTCGGACATGGACCTTAGCACCCATGCCCTCACTGCTGATCATCATTTTATAGCATTCGGAGTTTGTCAGGAATTGGTAGGCGGTGAAGCCCCCGCATCCAATCAGTAGCTCTACCTCTATAAAACTAAATCAACGCTGCACCTAAATGCATTTCGGGGAGTACGAGCTATTTCCGAGTTTGATTGGCCTTTCACCCCTACCCACAGGTCATCCGAAGACTTTTCAACGTCAACCGGTTCGGGCCTCCACTATGTGTTACCACAGCTTCACCCTGCCCATGGGTAGATCACACGGTTTCGCGTCTACCACTACTAACTAAGCGCCCTATTCAGACTCGCTTTCGCTACGGATCCGCACCTGAAGTGCTTAACCTTGCTAGCAACGGTAACTCGTAGGCTCATTATGCAAAAGGCACGCCGTCACGGATAAATCCGCTCCGACCGCTTGTAAGCGTATGGTTTCAGGTTCTATTTCACTCCCTTATTCAGGGTTCTTTTCACCTTTCCCTCACGGTACTAGTTCACTATCGGTCTCTCAGGAGTATTTAGCCTTATCGGATGGTCCCGACAAATTCATACAGGGTTACACGTGCCCCGCACTACTCAGGATACTGCTATCTCTCTAATCTTTACCTATACCGGGCTATCACCGTCTTTGGCCTGTCTTTCCAAACAGTTCTAGTTCATTATAGATTGAATATTGCAGTCCTACAACCCCAGCATTGCCGTAACAATACTGGTTTGGGCTATTCCGCGTTCGCTCGCCACTACTAGCGGAATCACTTTTGTTTTCTTCTCCTCCGGGTACTTAGATGTTTCAGTTCTCCGGGTTCGCCTCCTTAAAGGATACTATATCTTCAATATAGTGGGTTGCCCCATTCGGATATCTGCGGATCAATTTGTATGTGCCAATCCCCGCAGCTTTTCGCAGCTTATCACGTCCTTCATCGCCTCTGAGAGCCTAGGCATTCCCCATACGCTCTTATTTAGCTTATTGTACTTTTGTCTTTTTAATGAGTTACAATTATTGCTCGTTACAATAATTTAATTTTATTAAATATTTCTATCTAATTATCATGTATCTTTTTTCAATATGTCAATGAACTTTTAACCTCTCGGTCTTGTGGAGAATACCGGAGTCGAACCGGTGACCTCCTGCGTGCAAGGCAGGCGCTCTAGCCAGCTGAGCTAATTCCCCATATACTAGTAGTTAGTACATAGTAGTTAGTAGTTTACCAAACTACCCTCTCAACTTCTAGAATTTCCTTTAATTAGTAGTCTCAGGCAGACTCGAACTGCCGACCTCTACATTATCAGTGTAGCGCTCTAACCAGCTGAGCTATGAGACTCTACTTAATTATTGATATCTTAAATTAACAGCAAGAGAATAAACCTATTTATTTCTTTTATTTTGATAGCTTCCTATCAGTCGTCTTTCTCTAGAAAGGAGGTGTTCCAGCCGCACCTTCCGGTACGGCTACCTTGTTACGACTTAGCCCTAGTTACCGATTTTACCCTAGGCCGCTCCTTGCGGTGACGGACTTCAGGCACTCCCAGCTTCCATGGCTTGACGGGCGGTGTGTACAAGGCCCGGGAACGTATTCACCGCATCATGGCTGATATGCGATTACTAGCGATTCCAGCTTCACGGAGTCGAGTTGCAGACTCCGATCCGAACTGTGATAGGGTTTATAGATTCGCTCCTTCTCGCGAAGTGGCTGCTCTCTGTCCCTACCATTGTAGCACGTGTGTAGCCCAGGACGTAAGGGCCGTGATGATTTGACGTCATCCCCACCTTCCTCACGGTTTGCACCGGCAGTCTTGCTAGAGTTCCCGACATTACTCGCTGGCAACTAACAACAGGGGTTGCGCTCGTTATAGGACTTAACCTGACACCTCACGGCACGAGCTGACGACAACCATGCAGCACCTTGTAGATAGTCCGAAGAAATAGCTATCTCTAGCTAATGCAATCTACATTTAAGCCCTGGTAAGGTTCCTCGCGTATCATCGAATTAAACCACATGCTCCACCGCTTGTGCGGGCCCCCGTCAATTCCTTTGAGTTTCATTCTTGCGAACGTACTCCCCAGGTGGGTCACTTATCACTTTCGCTTAGCCACTCAGACCGAAATCCGAACAGCTAGTGACCATCGTTTACGGCGTGGACTACCGGGGTATCTAATCCCGTTCGCTCCCCACGCTTTCGTCCATCAGTGTCAATATATTGTTAGTGATCTGCCTTCGCAATTGGTATTCTATGTAATATCTATGCATTTCACCGCTACACTACATATTCTAACCACTTCACAATAATTCAAGACTAGCAGTATCAAAGGCAGTTCTACAGTTGAGCTGCAGGCTTTCACCTCTGACTTACTAATCCACCTACGGACCCTTTAAACCCAATGATTCCGGATAACGCTTGCATCCTCCGTATTACCGCGGCTGCTGGCACGGAGTTAGCCGATGCTTATTCTTACGGTACCGTCAGCCATCTACACGTAGATGGGTTTCTTCCCGTATAAAAGCAGTTTACAACCCATAGGGCAGTCTTCCTGCACGCGGCATGGCTGGATCAGGCTTTCGCCCATTGTCCAATATTCCTCACTGCTGCCTCCCGTAGGAGTCTGGTCCGTGTCTCAGTACCAGTGTGGGGGATCCCCCTCTCAGGGCCCCTATCTATCGTTGCCATGGTGTGCCGTTACCACACCATCTAGCTAATAGAACGCATACTCATCTCTTACCGCCGAAGCTTTAATCTAAATAACATGCGAAATTTAGATACTATGGGGTATTATTCTTCGTTTCCAAAGGCTATTCCCCAGTAAGAGGTAGATTGTATACGCGTTACGCACCCGTGCGCCACTCGTCAGCAAAAAAGCAAGCTTTTTCCTGTTACCGTTCGACTTGCATGTGTTAGGCCTGCCGCTAGCGTTCATCCTGAGCCAGGATCAAACTCTTCATCGTTAAATTTTTAAGTCTTTCGACTTACTCTCTTAACAACTAATAGGAATTATCTCAGTACTCTAAATGATCTATTCTCTTGTTATTCATCAACCGTTTCCAGTTGATCTTTACGCTGTCAATTCAATATGTTAATGAACTTATTTCTTTACTTTTTCTTAACCTTATTTCGTTAAGCGGGTGCAAATATAAAACCCTTTTTTCATTCCCACAACATCTTTTTGAAAAAAATTAAATTTATTTTTTTCGAGATGCCTAAACTGTTAATGAACGTCCCGATATCTCTGCCTGTTTGGCCGTTTCGGGGGTGCAAATATATAACGGTTTT